>CBDCDB010000008.1:2135000-4020199 GCA_965215315.1 Truepera sp.
CTGCTGGCAGTTCGCGCACTCAGGTTGCTGCGCGTTTTCCGCGTTCTCAAACTTTCGCGGTATCTGGGTGAAGTCAACGTATTGACAGAAGCGCTACGCGCGAGCCGCTTTAAGATCACGGTTTTTCTCTATACGGTGCTGACTATCGTCATCATCGTCGGGTCGGTGATGTACCTTGTCGAAGGCCCGCAAAACGGCTTTACCAGTATTCCTGTCAGCATCTACTGGGCTGTGGTGACGCTTACGACGGTTGGTTACGGCGACGTTTTGCCGCAAACGCCTTTGGGCCGCGTTATCTCATCGGTACTGATGGTCGTCGGCTACGGCATCGTCGCCGTGCCGACAGGCATCGTTACAGCTGAACTGACCCGGGCAGCTCACCCGGCTGAAGAACAAAGCGGCGCGAATAAAAAACGGTGCGAACAGTGCGGGCTAGAGACCCATGACCCGGACGCAGCCTTTTGCAAGCGCTGCGGCGCACCCCTACCCGGCGCGGTAGGGTAAACCTGCTCTGACCTTTAAGCTCTCTGCGTAATGGAGCAGCGGCGGAATATCGGGGAGCTTGAGGCCGAGCTGAAACGTCATTTTGTCTGGTGAGCTTTCAAAGTAGACCTCCGCACGCATCAAAGGCCAAGTTTGATGCCGGATGTCGGCGCGGTAGAGCCGCCCCTTAGCGTCGGCGCTATAAAGGCTATAGCGTGCAGTCAAAAAGTGAAGGAGCGCCGCGTCTTCGGTCGGTGCGTCCGGTAGCGGTCGGTAACGTGCGCTGAAAACAGCGGAAGGCGCGTTGTGGTGCGTGCGTGTACTGTTAAACATCACCTCTCCCCTATGCGTTCGGGTACGCATCTTCGCGTCGAAATACGGCAGATGGAACCCGGTTCTAGCAAGCCGCACGGCGATAGGATTGGCGGCCTCGAGACTAAAAAACCACACACCCGGTACGCCGCCCACCGTCACGTAAGTTCGTACGTTGAGTTCAGGAAACGCCGAGAGTCCGGGCACCGGCGGCAACCCACCCGGATGAACGTCGCGCATCAGAAAGGGTACCAGACCGAGCCACGCTTCACCGCCGAAGGTGTCTACCGCAGCGCCGGGTGGCAAGAGGGGCTCGAGGGCCGAAGGGGGCAGGGGCCAGTGCATAAAAAGGAGTTTGTCCCAGCGCATTGACAAGTTGACCAGCGGGTTCAAAAGCGTCTCCGTCTCGGCTTACGGGGGGTGCGAGTTGTCAAAGTAGCCCGCAGCACCCCTCTAGTCTGCCCTAAAAAGTTACACCACATTTGGGTAGCCCCAACATTAGACCGGCGTCGTCTTCTAAAGAGAAGCGTGGTTTACGGCTTTGTCAGGCCAGCTGAACTTGGCAGTTAAACTCGGCAGCTCGACCGAGTGTATCCGAAGCCACATCCACGCGCCGTGTAAGGGGTGTGGTAGGGCAGACTCATAGCCCTCTGGGTAAGATAGACAGAACCTCAGGCAGCTGCGCCGAGGCTCTTTTGGAGAAACACGCAAATGACGTTACGCCTCCGCGTAGGACTGATTATCGCCGTTGTCTTGGGCGGTCTCGTCGTTACCCTGTCCGTGCTGGCGTGGCAGCTCTCACGGCAAGACGCTGAAGACTTAGAGGTTAGAGAAACGCAAAACGAGGTCGGGCGCATTTTGGGTTTGCTGGACGAATCCCTGACTGAGCTGGGCGCTTCAACGCGAAACTGGACCCGGAACGCGGGTACTCTGCCCCTGACCGACCTGCAAACCTCTACGTTTAAGCCCGACTTGGCGGTTGTTACCGGTACGCGCGGACATATCCGCCGCGGAAGTCGTTACGACGCAGATCTGGCACGCGCTGTTACGCTCAGTGACCGGGAACGGCAAACCTTGACGCCCTACCTCAGCGAGGTTGTGGCGGAGAACGGCACAACCGTCCGTATTGGCGTCCGTACCGGCTTCGCCTTTTTACCCGGGGGCTTGGCGCTCGTGGCAACTGCGCCGATAAAAAAAGATACCGCTACGATAGGTACCGGCGTAAGCGCACATTATCTGAGCCGCGTCGTTGAAACCTATCAAGCGGTTCTGGCTCCGGTAGGAGAGGTAGACGCGCTGCCGGTAGGGGCGCTGGCGAGACTTAGACGAGATGAGACGACCTCCCAAACGGTCTTGTCAGAGCGTATTCTTTATAGCCGCCCCCCGGACCGTGAGGTGATAGAAGGCTACGCCGTTTTACGCGGCCCCTCAGGAAAACCCGCAGCACTCCTTAGGACGCGTACGCCGAGGAGACTGCTCGAGGACGGCCTGCTCGGCGCTTGGCGTTTGCTCGGCGTCACCGTCCTCGTCGGTTTAGCCTTCGGCGCATTGGCGCTACTCTTGGTCGAGCGCCTGATGCTCTCGAGGCTGAGCTTCTTAAGCCGTCACGTAGGCCTTATCGCGCGGCGCGGCAACCCCTCAGAACGTATCGAGATGGTCGGCACCGACGAGTTGGGGCGTTTGGCAGATGACATCAACGGGATGCTCGGGTCGCTCGAGACCACCTTCGCCGCATTGCGGGAGAGTGAAGCGCGGTTCGCGCTCGCCGCGCAAGGGGTCAACGACGGCATTTGGGACTGGGAAGAGGGGAAGGGGTTGCGGGTCTCGAGCCGCTGCGCCGCGTTACTAGGTCTCGGTGACAAGGCCAGGATCATCAGCCCGGACGTGTGGCTGGGATTTATCCATCCCGATGACTCAGAGCGCGTTACAGGGCAGCTTACAGCTCACCTCAAGGGCGAAACCGACCACTTTGAAAGTGAACTTCGTTTAAAGCAAACCAGCACGTCAAACCAGCTGGCGTACCGCTGGATGCTGATTCGCGGTGTTGCGGTGTGGGAAGATACAGAAAAGCGTGCTAAAGCTACTCCGGAGAACGTAACCAAAAAACGGGCCGTGCGGATGGCAGGGTCTTTAACGGACATTACCCAGCGCGGGGTTTTCGACGCCCTTACGGGCCTTCCCAACCGGCGTATGGTTGAAAGATATCTGGACTTTAGCCTGACCAAAAACCGAAATACCCCCGGTCGCAGCAGCGCGGTGCTCTTTATGGACCTAGACCGCTTTAAGGTGATCAACGACAGCTTTGGTCATCAAGCGGGCGACCTGCTTCTGGTCGAGGTGGCGCGGCGGCTTCAGGCGTGCGTCAGATTTGAAGATAAGGTGGCGCGTCTGGGCGGTGACGAGTTCGTAATTTTGTTGCAAGATGCGTTGCCGGTTGAACTCGAGCATATCGTCGAGCGCCTGACCGGAGAGCTCGCCGAACCCTTCGAGGTAGGCGGCAAACGCGTTTCGGTAGGGGCGAGTATCGGCGTCGTAGCCAACCTGCGGAGTTTCGGCAGCGCCGACGAGGTGTTAGAACGGGCTGATATGGCGATGTACCGCGCCAAAGAGCTGGGCGTCTCGCACGCCCTTTACAGCGAGCTGCTCTACACACAGGTGACGACCCGGCAACGTACCGAGGCTGAGCTGCGTCAGGCGCTCGAGGACAAAAACTTCTATCTGCTCTATCAGCCCATCATCGCACTGGAAACGGGCACGGTCGTATCTTTCGAGGCGCTTTTACGTTGGCAGCACCCTGAGCGCGGTCTGGTTTCACCTGAAGAGTTTATTCCGGTCGCCGAGGAATCGGGGCTCATCTTGCCGCTCGGCGCGTGGGTTTTACGCGAAGCGTGCACACGTATAGGCCGTGAAGGGCTGCCGGGGCTGAGCGTCAACGTCAACTTGTCGAGCAAGCAGCTCATGCAACCCTCGTTCCCGGATTACGCCCAGCAGGTTTTAACTGAGACCGGGCTCGAGCCCCGCCGCTTAAAGCTCGAGATTACCGAGAGCGCCCTGATTGAAAACAAAACGCTGGCGCACAAACACCTGTCGCAACTCCGGAACCTGGGTGTTCACGTCCTGATGGACGATTTTGGCACCGGCTATTCGTCTTTAAATCACATCCACAGTTTGCCGATTCAGACGCTTAAAATCGATAAGTCGTTCGTCGCCCAGATGCAGCGCGACCCGAAGAGCCTGGAGGTCGTTAGAACGATCTTGACCTTAGCCCGCGGCCTCAATATGGACGTGGTGGCCGAAGGCATCGAAACGGACGCGCAGGCTGAGCGGCTCAAAGCGCTCGGCTGTCGCTACGGACAGGGCTACTTGTTCGCCCAGCCGTTGCCCTTTGCTGAAGCAGCCCTGCACGCGCTGCCCCCTAAAGCGCACGGCGTTCGGGACACGCCCACCTCGAGGCTGCTGTGAAATTATCGTGAGGTTGGCTTATCTGGCTGTTTTTTGTATCTCTATTCTAGTCATGCTCGGCCTGCTCTCTCCGGTTGCCGGTGAACTGACCTACACCCTGCTGTTGGCGGCGACGGCGGCGGCGCTCTACCGGCTCGCGCGGCGGAGCCTGGGGTTGCCGTGGCAACGGGGTATTTCAGCGATGGGCACCGTTGCCGTCATCTCTACTGTAGGCAACTGCGCGTAGGTTTACGGCAGCGTCGCCGGAGGGATGCCGCCCGCGCTCGAGCTGCTCGGCGCGACCTTTTACATGTTTCAAGCCGTACCTTGACCTTGGGCCTTTGCGTTTTCGCTCGCACTTATTATTGTCTACGACGAGCTGCAGGGTTCACTTTTCACCGAAGTATTGACACTTTTCGTCATCCTAACAGCAGCCGTCGTGTCGGTAAGCGCCTTGTGTTTGGGGTTTGTGCTCGACTACAGGCTCGGCATTACGTAGCATTTGCATCAATCATAGCCACAGTGATTAAAGCAGTTCTGAACCTCTTGCGGTGAGACGGTAGCAATAGCTTTAGCAATAGCGTTGATGAGGTCGGCGACAAGAGTTGCGCGGGCTTTTCTAAGAAAGGCTTTGACTTTAGAGAAGACGAGTTCGATGGGATTAAAGTCGGGTGAGTAGGTTGGGAGGTAGCCAAGGTAGCAGCCTGCACCTTCAACGAGTCGCCTGACGTTTTTGTTGTGGTGAATGGTGAAGTTATCCATAAACACCACTTGTCCAGGGTTTAGCGTGGGGACGAGTACCTCACGCAAGTAGGTGAGAAACGCCGTAGTATCTACAGCACCGGGATGAATCAGGCAACGTTCAGGGTCGAGTCCTTGTGGGGTAATTGCAGCGATTAAGCTGAGCTTGCCTTCTCTGCGTCTGGGGGCGTCATCGACTGCACGGGTTCCTTTAGCTGAGCGGGCGTAGGTGCGGGTCAGTCCCAACCACGCCCCGCTTTCATCTAGAAACACAAAGTCTTCGGCCTCGAGCCGGGTGACTTCGGCTAACCACTGTTCGCGAGCAGCTTCGTCCCGTTCTTTGGCGTAGAGACGCTTTTTTTACGCGTGATACCCAGTCGTTTGCAATACAAGTTCACCGTCGAAAAGGCGAGGTTGACGCTCTGTTCCTCGGCAAACCGTTCAGCATGTTCTATCAGCGTCTCATCGCTATGCGCCTCGAGCTGCCGCTTAAACGCCTGCACCTGTTCCGGGGTTAGCTTGCGGGTGCGGCCTGGTGAGGTTTTCGCTTTGAGTTCGCCTTGCCCAGCGCGTGCTAGGTAACGATAAACCGTCGCTCGGTCTATTTTGAAACGTCTTGCTACTTCTACCTTAGCAAGCCCTTCTTCCTCAACTGCTATTACGATTCTCGTTCTTAAGTCTTCCGAGTACGCTCGCATTCCTTACTATCGTGTGTCGTAACCTATTTTGCAAATGCTACTGGTCGCCGATACGACCGCAGCATTGATGAGTTCCGCGCTCCTCGTCCCGGCCCTCGCGCTCCGTTTGGCAAGGCAAAAAACAGCGCTCGAGCGCCCCTTTACACTTGTCAGCGGCGCAACTACCGCGTGGGCAGCGGCAGCTATTTTGTACTTGGTCGTCGCCGAACCCTACGCTGAGATGGTCTGCAACAAATTAGCCGTCGTTCAGTGGGTTTTGTTTTATGGCGCGGCCCGCAGCTACGTCAGGGCAGCCTAAACGCAAGCAGCCGAAGTGCTCTATCCGTATGAGGCTAGGTCAGCGTAGGTCAGGGTGGCGGCGTCGGCAGCACGTAGAGCAGCATCATCATAAAGTGACACGCGCTGCCCGCCAGCACAAACAGGTGCCAAAGCTCGTGATAGCCGAGAACGCCGGGGTACCAGTCGGGTTTTTTGAGGCCGTAAATAACAGCCCCGACCGAGTAGAAAAGCCCGCCTGCAATGAGCCAGTATAGGCCGCCGCGCGGCAACGTCTGGACAATCGGGACAATCGCAGCGAGTGCCAGCCACCCCATCAGCAGGTATAACCCGGTTGAAAGCCAGCGGGGAGCCTCGAGCCAAAACAGCTTGAACATCACGCCCAAGAGAGCAATCCCCCACGCGAAGCCGAAAACGAGCCAGCCCCACACGGGTCTCCCCTGTTGGAGCGTCACGAGCGCAATCGGGGTGTAGCTGCCAGCAATCAGAACGAAGATGGCAGCGTGGTCGAAAACGCGCAGCCGCCGTAAACTTTTGGCCCCGACGCGGAGCGCGTGCAGCAGCGTCGAGGCGGTGTAGAGCAGAATGAGCGTGCCGCCGTAAACCGCAAAGCTGACGGTGCGCCACGGTTCCCCGGCGGAAAGCACGATTAGAGCGACTAAACCGGCAATGCTGAGCAAGATGCCAGCGAAGTGGGTGAGGGCGTTGACGGGTTCGCGCAGGTAGCGGGAGAGCCCTTTAGGTCGTCCGGTCATCAGCTAAGTTTAACGGGTGTACGCTACTTTGCCGGTTCGGGAACTTTGCTAGACAAGTAGGCGTTGCTGAAGAACGTTTCGGCGGGGAGGTCGGTCTCGAGCCTCCCTGTACTTTTTAGCAGTGTGAGCAGTTCCGTCCACTTTTCGGGATTCGTAAACCCGGTTCCATTGGCGCGGCTGTACGGCGACGTCCAGAGGGGCAACGTCGCCTTCAAAACAGTAAGCCGCTCTTCATCTAAGTTTTCAACAAAAGACTTGGCGGTCTCAAACGCGCCTTCAGGATTCTCGAGCGTAAACGCAACGCCTCGCTGTGACGCGGCTAAAAAACGGTTCGCCAAGTTGCCCTGTTCCAGCACTGCGTCGGTCGTGATCACACCGCTGCCGGGAGCCGGGTCGTAGGGGCCGAGCGGGATGACGTTGACGGCGACGCCCTGCGCTTTTAGCACCAGCGGTTCGTTGTTGACAAACCCCAACGCCGCGTCAACGCGGCCCGAAACGACGGCCTCGAGCTGCGTAAAGCCGATCTGCTGGACGTTGACGCCACTCTCCTCGAGTCCAGCTTCGCGTAACACGGCCTGAAACGCTGTGTAAGACGACCCGAAGAGCCCAGGGATACCGACCGTTTTACCGGCAAGGTCGGCGGGTTGCGTGATGTTTTTGTCGGCGAGCGAAAAAATGGCGTTCGGTACCCGCTGAAAAAGCGCCATCACATAGGCGAAACGGGTACGTTCGGGATCTTGGGCGCGGAGCGTTACGACGTCTTCAGCGTCACCGACGACGAAATCGAGTTTGCCTTGCGCGAGAAGCGGGTAGAGTTCGCTGGCAAACCCGTGCTGGAATTCGACGCTAAGCCCTTCGTCCTCGTAAAAGCCGCGCTCTAAAGCCGCGTAAAACGGCGCAAACTGCACGTCGGGCAAGTAACCGAGTCCGACACGCACGGTTTGCGGTTCAGTCTGCGCTTGCACAGTGCTACAGAACAATGCACCGCACAGCGCGAGAATGAACAGAAAAACAGAAAACCGGGTTTTTAGAAACGACTGAGACATAGGTTTATTCTCCTCTAAAACAGTTGACGTTGTGACCCCCCCTCGGACGAGTACCGTTAAGGAAAAGCTAAACGCCTAGGTTTTGTTGCGGCGATAACGGAGTGAAAACCGCTCGAGTCTGTCAACCGCACCGTAAAGTAAAAGCCCAAGCGCCACATTGACCCACACAGCAGCCACTGCGTTGTCCACACGAAAGTTGAGGCGTTCGCTGTTGGCAAAAAACCCGAGCCCCGGTCCGCCGAAGACGAACTCGCCGACAACCGTCCCGATCAGTGCCAACGTCACGGTCAGGCGCAAACCGCCTAAAAGACTCGGCAGCGCACCGGGTAGCTCGAGCTTAAAAAATGTCTTCCATGCGGGCGCACCCATCGTCTGAAACACTTCACGGTAGACGCGCCCAACCTCACGCACCCCGACCGTGGTCGAAATGATAACTGGGAAAACCGAAATGAGCGTCGTGACGGTCAGTTTTGCCGCAAGACCGTAATCGAGCCAGATGATGAGCAGCGGCGCGATGATCACCGTCGGTACGGCCTGCAACGCGACGATGAAGGGGGAAAAAAGCCGTTCGAGCGCCCTCGAGCGCCCCATCATGTACCCAATCGGCGTCCCGATAAGGAGCGAGGCAACAACTCCGAGAAGCGTAACCTCGAGCGTCGCCCAGGTGTGACCGGCGAGCGTCCCGGCGTTTTCTAGTAACGCGTCCCAAACCTGCAACGGTGCCGGAAAAAAGTTCGGCGACAGCTGAGCTGCCAGCAAGTTCCAGCCTAAAAGCAGCAGCAGCAAAAGCCCCGCCGTCCCGAAAAGCTCCCACGGAGCGCGGCGCGGCGTTCGCGCGGGGCGCGGCAGGATGCTCGAGTCCGCCATGCCGATTTCAGCGCGTAAAGTTGCTTCGGGGCCGTCGGTGTAGGCCGTCAGACGCCCTTTGTTGCGGGTATCCATCACCTTGAAGACGCGCCCGTCACGCAGCACAACTACCTTATCGGCCAAGTAAACCGCTTCACGGATGCTGTGGGTCACGAAGATGATGGTGCGTTTGTCTTTGTTATGGAGCCGCCTGAGCTCGAGGTTGAACCTTTCACGGACGAGCGCGTCGAGGGCTGCAAAGGGCTCGTCCATCAGCAAGACTTCAGCGTCTTGGGCTAGCGCCCGCGCGATAGCGACGCGGGCCTGCATTCCGCCTGACAGGTTTTGCGGGTGCCGCGCGGCGTGTTCTGACATCCCGACCTGCTCGAGCATCCTCCGCGCGTCCTGACCGCGTCCGGTCAGTTCACGGGGCAAAGCGACGTTGCGCTGCACTGTCCGCCAGGGCAACAACCGGTAATCTTGAAACACGAGCGCGGGTTGCCCTTCAATGTCAGCTTGCCCGGTAGTAGCTTCCAAGAGTCCGGCAATCACTCGGAGCAGCGTGCTTTTGCCGCCGCCCGAAGGCCCGATGAGCGCGACGAACTCGCCGCGCCCCACCTCGAGGTCGATCTCTTGCAGCGCCGTAACGTCTTCAAACGTGACCGACACCCCGGTGAGGCGTACCGCAACGTCAGCTTGGGGCAGAGAGACAGGGGCTGAGGCCGGGTCGGGTGCGGTCGTCGGAACAGTCATCGGTAAAGGGCATCTTAGCGCGCATCGGGCAACGTTATGCCTTTTAGAAGACGAAGTCGAACGCCGCTAGAGCTGTCCGCCGTAACGAAACAGCCAGCTTAGCGACCCGTAAAGCGCGTAGGCGATGAGTGCCAGACTCAGCACACCCGCGAACAGATCAACCTGACGGGTTTTGGGCAAACCCTGCCGGACGAAGCCCCACAACAACCCGCCGACAAGCCCGCCCACGTGCCCCCAGAGCGACACGCCCGGAATCGCTACCGAAAAGATGACGATCAGGCCGATCCACTGCAAAAGCGAACGTGTCAGCACCCGGTCTTGAGCCGCGCGGCCCCGTAACACGTCGGCTAACAGCGCCCCGCCGATGCCCAAAACGCCGCCCGACGCGCCGATTACCCCCGGCGGCGCACCCCCTTGCACCACGAAGGTCAGGTATGCGCCTAACACACTGCCGAAGACAAACGCGGCGAGGACGTTGCCCCATAGCCGCCGTGATTCGTAGAGCTTCCCAATATCAAGTAGCACCCAGACGTTGAGGCCGATGTGCAAGAGTCCGCCGTGAACAAACGCATACGAAAGATAGCGCCAGAGTGCGTCACCACCGGGCGCGTTGGGATTAACGGTCAAAAAGCCCGCTGCTGCCGCCCAGACATTGGTGCTAAAGCGCGTTCCGGCCCAGAGCTGCACGAGATACATCAAGCTTAAGAAAGCAGCTAAACCTAGCGTCGCATAGGGACGTTTCGGTTTGGCGGCGGCAGGTATGCTCTGCCCGTGACGCGCCAAAGTCTCGGCTAGACGGTCTCGGCGACTCGGCGGTGCGTAGGTATAGGCTTGAGTGTAGAGGCGTCCGGCAGCTTCGGGGTTGTGCGCGCGTTCGGCGGCGAAGGCGAGGGTCTCGAGCACCCGGTAGGGCGGCACCCCCGGCAGCGGATTTTTCAGCTCTTCCCTGACCGCTTCAAACTCGCCCCGGTAGGCGGAGAGCCGCGCTTTAGAGAGCGTCACCGCGCGGTAGCCGAGCGGCCCCTGACCCTGCGCGTTCCAACGCGCCTGCATACGCCCGAGTTCGTCCTCGGCGGCGGCCTCACGTTCTAGGGCTAGGAGGGCCTCGAGCCTGGCAGCAAGCCCTAAAAAAGCGTTGTCGCCAACCTCCGGTACGGGCAGGTTCAAGACTTCAGACCACCGCTCTTGCAGCGCGTAAGCCTGAAGCCGCAAGGTATCGCCGCCGTCCTCCGGCAAAAAGCCCAGTGCGACCTCAGGGTCCTCTTGCCGAAGCGCCACCTGCGCGAGCAGCCGCGCAACGCCTTCACGCCCGACCGGACTCCAGTAGAGGATATTGGTCAGTGTTCCGGCAAACGTATAGAGCCGCACGCGCGCGAGGGCGGTCAAGATAAACGGGCTCAGGATATAGAGCGGCCCGGCGATAAAGGTAAACCAGCGTAAGGGCGGCGTCACCGGACTACCGGCTAACCCCAACCCGACGAGTAAACCGCAGAGAAGGGTTGCCAAAAGCGTTTTGAGCGGCAGTTCACTGCTCAGGGGTGCCAGGCGCAGCGTCCAGCGCACAGCGTAAACGCCCTGAATGGTAAGAACGATAAAAAGCAGCGTTTCTTGCGTCATAGCTCAGCCTACCGCGCACCACCTGTTCTGGTACGCGCCGCGCAGACACCAGCCTCAGAGCATGTACAATTAGGCTATGAAGACGGTGCAGGCACCCAGCGCTCTGATTAGCAAGGTGAGACAAAGGTGATAAACATTCTTATCTTTGCGCTTTGCCTCGTGGCGGGCTACCTTATCGGCAGCTTTCCGACCGGGTATTTTGTCGCTAAAGCCTACGGCGTCAACATTCAAAAGGTCGGTAGCGGCAACATCGGCGCGACCAATGTGCTGCGCTCGGTCGGTCTCTGGCCCGCGGTACTCGTTGTGTTGGCCGACCCGCTTAAGGCGATGCTTTCGATTTTAATTGCCGATATCGTCGGCATCAGCGAGTGGGGTCTGGTGTTAGCAGGGCTGGCAACCGTTTTGGGCAACAACTTCAACATCTTTTTAGGGTGGCGCGGCGGCAAGGGCGTCGCTACGAGCCTGGGCGTCGGTCTTGCGATTGTCCCAGTCGTGACCCTCGCCGCCTCAGCAATTGGGGTATTGACGATTGCGCTAGGCCGCTACGTGTCGCTCGGGTCGGTGGTCGCCCTCTTTGCCGCGCCGCTATTCCTAGTGATGCGCCCCTTTAGCGTACCGCAGCTTTTTTTGGTGCTGATGCTCCTGCTGCTGGTTGTAGTGCGTCACCGGGAAAACATCAAACGGCTGGCTGAAGGTAGCGAGAGGCGTCTGGGGGCAAAAGATTTGAGTACCCAGGAGAGTAACCTGTCCGAACCCGCAAAAGAGTCTCACCATGCTTGACTTTTTAGTCATAAGTCCGCACCCCGACGACGCTGAACTCGGGCTGGGCGGCAGCTTAGCCCGCGCCCACGCAGAAGGGCGCAGCACCGGCATCATCGACCTGACACGGGGCGAAGCCGCCACCAAAGGCACCCCTGAAGAGCGCGACGACGAAGCCGCCGCCGCTGCTAAAGTGCTCGGCCTCGATGTACGGCGCAACTTGGGCTGGCCCGACTCACGCATTTTGGACAGCGAAGACCGGCGGCTGCAGCTTGCTCGCGTGTTGCGCGAACTCAAACCCCGCGTCGTGGTCGGGCCGTTTGAAAACGACCGGCATCCCGACCATGTAGCAGCGGCGCACCTCATCCCGGCAGCGGTGCATCTCGCAGGACTCGCCAACAGCCCGCTCTCAGGCGAGCCGTACAAACCCGAACACCTGTTTTTTTATATGGGTAACGGCCCCTTCGAGGCCACGCTCGTCGTCGATACGAGCGACTATATAGACGTCTGGGAAGCGTCCGTGCGCTGCTACAAAAGCCAATTCACCGGTGAGGCCGCCTCGGAAACGGTTACACCTGACGTGTACCGCCGTAGGCGCGGACGCGCCGCCTACTGGGGTACGTTTATCGGAGCCACCTACGGCGAACCGTTATGGACGCCGCGTCCGGTCGCTTTTACACCTTTTTAGGCCTGCTTTTTGCGTCTTTGTGTGTGCCCTCGAGACTCCCTCCTCGAGTCCCTCAACTAGACGTAGGTATAGCACTCAAGCAGTTGAAGGCTACACTTACCACTACAGAATGTACGTGCTAGACAGTTCAGATGAACGTGAGGGCGTCTGTTCCCAGATGATACCTGCTGTATGTAGCTCATTATCCCAAAAACTTGCGCTGTCAGGGTATACACAGACGATATTCGGGCTCTGTGCCTTAAGCGCTGCTGTTCGTCCCAAGCATCCGATGGTCAAACTGCTTACGTTAGTCTACGCGCCTGACCCTTAAACTCTTTTTTGGGCGGCGCGAACATATCAGCGCAACCTTGTGCTGATTTTTGCTACGCTGTCAGGCAGAAAGATACGCTTATGAGCCAACCACCGATTCCAGCAGCAACCGAACTTGACGAGCTGGCCGAGACGTTTCTGCAGCCTCTCATCACCGAGCTGATCTCCGGCCTCGGCGAAGACGTAACCCGCGAAGGTCTCAGAAAAACGCCTGAACGTGTTGAGGGTTCGTTACGGTTTTTGACCAGTGGCTATAGTCTCAATTTAGAGAGCGTCGTCAACGGGGCTCTTTTTCAGGCTGAAGGCTCGGAACTCGTGGTGGTTCGTGACCTCGAGTTCTATTCGCTCTGCGAACATCATCTGCTCCCCTTTTTTGGGCGAGTACATATCGCCTACTTGCCCGACCGGAACATTTTGGGACTATCAAAATTCGCCCGCATCGTCGATATGTTCGCGCGGCGTTTGCAGGTTCAAGAACGCTTAACCGTAGAAATTGCCGACGCCGTAGTTGAAGCGCTCGAGCCCAAAGGCGTCGCCGTCGTCGCCGAAGCGAGCCACCTCTGCATGATGATGCGCGGTGTACAAAAACAGGGTTCGGTGACGCGCACCCTGACGACGCGGGGCGTGTTCCAAGAAGATACGGGGCTGCGCCGTGAGGTGCTGGACGCGCTTAAACCGTAAACGCGGTTAAGCACCGGCAAACTTAACATGACCTTTTGTAAACCGAAAGACGAAGCCGACATTCAGCTACTTGCTGAGATGAACCTTCAACTTATCCAAGATGAGGGGCACCGCAATCCGATGACGCAGGCTGAGCTCGAGCAGCGAATACAGGGGTGGCTGACTGGAGCATACGAAGCTCTAATAATTCAAGACGACAGTAAAGTTATCGGGTAAGCACTCTTTCGCCACGGTGCCGCTTGGCTATATTTGCGTCACTTCCTTATCACGCCAGCATTTCGCCGTAAAGGGCTGGGAGGGCTGGCGGTACAAAAACTTCGAGAAGATATTTGGAAACATGACCGGGTACGCCTCGAGGTTCTCGTCAATAATCTAGAGGGTGTTTTGGAATAGGTTCACCGGTTTCTCCAGGGTGTGTGGTTAGTTTGAGCAAGGCGCTTGGTGATAAAGTCGCGACTTGCGAGATAGATAAAGGCTTCGCTCGAGGCGGGGAGGGTTTCATAATCTTTGCTGAGCCTGCGGTAGTTTCCTAACCAAGCAAACGTGCGCTCCACAACCCAGCGCCTGGCTTGTAGGCCAAAGCCTTTCT
Organism: Truepera sp.; assembly: GCA_965215315.1. Taxonomy (GTDB): domain Bacteria; phylum Deinococcota; class Deinococci; order Deinococcales; family Trueperaceae; genus Truepera. The sequence goes on from CBDCDB010000008.1 coordinate 2,148,995, forward strand.
TAACACGACGAGCGACGATTTCAAGCACGATACCGAAACACAAAAGGATACGGTTGCTGAAAGCAGTGCCCTTATAACCCCGGTCGAGCCACAAATGCTACAACCTCGGTACATGAGGTTTGCTGTGGTTTAAGAGTAGTGACAGCCCTTTGCGTTCAGGTACATTCGCGCTCGTCACCAACACACTCAGCACCAGCCCGAGGGTATCCACCAGCAGATGCCTTTTCTTGCCGTTAACGCTCTTGGCTCCGTCAAAGCCGTTACCGTGCAAGCTTCCTGCTTTGACCGATTGGCTATCAGCACAACCGGCGCTCGGTTCTTCGTTACGCTCAAGCCTTTTCCTTAACGCACGCCGCAAGTGCTTGTTGAGCTTGCGCCACAGCCCCACCGCTCGCCACTTCGCAAAGTGGTAGTACACGCTTTGCCACGCGGGGAAAGTCGCCTGGTAAGTCTCGCTAGGTGCAGCCGTTTCTCAGCACATAGCGCATAGCATCAAGCAGTACTCTGAGTTCATAACCCGTCTTGCGCCCTCTTCTTGGTTCAGGCAGCAACTTGAGTGAGTAGGGCTCGAGCACCTTCCATTCAGCGTCTTTTAAGTCCGTTGTATACTGCTTTCGCTTGACCATTCACCCCTACCTAAACATAGGTGGGGGGATTTCCCAAACACCCTCTAGGTAGCACGGCTTTTTGGGAGTCGGTCGGCTTTAGTGTTTACAGTCTTGTGATGGAACACGGAAGCGACCGGACGCCGTAAAAAACGAGCGCCTTGGTCGGCGCTCGTCGCTATTCTGATTAGATTTTAGAACGCTTCGTAGTAGGCAGCAACCAGCGGTTCCAGGTTGCGGTTGTCCTCGAGCCCCACCCACACTTTCGCCAGCTCAGCCAGACTTTTGTAAAGCCGCTGAACGTCACGCTCTAAAACGCCCAGACTCGCCTGACACGCCCGCCCGCAGAGCTCACCGGAGGTACTCGCAAAACCGTCGTCAACAATGCCGGTCAGCCCCAGACACGTTTCGGTTGCCGTTACATAACGCTCATGTGCGCGGACAGCTTCAGTTAGTTTGTGGAGTTCAAAAAGCGCCCGTCTGCGGTCGCTCAAGAGTGCGTAACGGGTACGGTTGGTTACAGCAGTTTGGTGGTCAATCATCGTTGCAGCCCCATCCAGAAAAGTATACCGGCTCCCGGCATTTAATATCTACTATTATAGTCAGGATTAGGTTTACACGCTACCTCACGGCCTACAAGCAGCCTTTAGTCAGCTAAAACTTGAGAGCGTGGCTTCTGCAGAGGGTAGTTTCGTCGTAGAACCTACGCGCTAGACAGTCCAGATAAAAGTGGTTGCGTCTGTTCCCAAGTAATACCTGCTCGAGGCATAAGAAAAGCGGGCCGCAAAAGCCCGCTTGTTCAGGTCTAGGTAAGACTTAAGCTTTGCCCTGAAGGTGCGCCTCGAGGAAGTAGAGCGCTTCGTCGATCTCGCGCGAGAGTTCGGTAAAGAGGTCTTCAGTCGAAGGCTCGTTCAGCTCTTGGCAGCGGCGAATCGCAGCGCGAGTCGAGGCGGCGTAGGCAGCCCAGCGCTCAGCCATCAGAGTAACCACAGCCATCCCTTCAACCGTATCGACCGGGTACTCGGGCAAGGTCGAGTTCTGCGCAGCCATCCGCACCGTACCGAGGGCCATCCCGCCCATTGCAGTGGCACGTTCGGCGATGCTGTCAGACTGTTTACGCGGGATTTTGGCGAGCATATCAAAGAGTTCGTGAAGCTGGATAAAGTCCGAGCCCTTGACGTTCCAGTGCGACTGTTTGGTCTGGGTAAACAGGTCGGTCGCGTCGGCGAGTTGCTGGTTTAAGACGTCGATAAGCTCATTGCGGACATCGGCTTCGATGTCGATGCGGGTATCAAAGGTCATTACTTTTGCGTTGATCGTCATAAAAGTCCTCCAAAAACTATTATAGCGTTTCGGCCCAAAGGTATTTAGCTTTAGCTTACATATTCGGAATGATTCCTATTTAGCTCAGCCGTCGAGGTTGATGCCGTGGCCTTTGGCTTCACGGATGGCGCAGACCATCCCGACGAGTTGCGACTGAATCGTCTTAGACATGTGGGTCAGCTCCTCAGCTGAGTAGACCTGCACCAGCTGATGCTCGAGCCGTTTAACTTCGCCCGCTGCGTAATAGTAGGGGGCTGCGCCGCAAAGCTCACGGTACGACGGTAGGAGACCACGAAGTTGCTCTAAAGCCTGCACCGCCGCACGCTGTTCGGGTGGCTCTTTACAGACGTAGAGCTGCTCTAAATTGTTTGCTCGGCTGCTCTTACCCACGCCTCATAATAATGGAGGTTGACAATGAGAAGCTAGGCACAGATATAGGTGTAGGGACGTACTTTTGTACTACCAACCTGTGCTACCAATGAGAGCAAATTGGCTCGGAACACGCCACCTAGCATTAAGGGTACAGCCGAGGCTAAACGCCGACGCTGAGCAGGTTTTGCTCGAGCCAGTCCGCTACCCCGCCCTGTTCAGGTTCGGCGATATGCTCATCCGAGGCAGCCAGCACCTCCGGGTGGGCCTGACCGACCGCCACCGCCCTACCCGCCCACTTCATCATCTCGATGTCGTTCACGCCGTCACCGAAGGCAACCGTATCGGCTTGGGCGACGCCGAGTTCACGGCTGATCCGCGCGAGTGCTGTGCCTTTGTCCGCACCTTCACCGGTAATCTCAAAAAAGCCGTCAGACCAGTAGTAGGTCATGAGCTTGGGGTAATTGCGGCCTAGCTCTTGAAGCATCTGTGGGCCTTCGTCGTCCGCACCGAAAACCACCTTGTCGGCGTCTGTAACCGCTTTAGTGTCAAAAGTCAGGACGTTGCGGTTTAGGGTGTGCGCCCAACCCCAGCGGGGGTCATGGGGGTCGTGAACGAAAATGTCGTCGTCTTTCATAAAGGCGTACTCGAGCCCACGCCCTATCCCATACGTTTGAATGAGCGCCAAAGCGTCCCCGGCAGAAATCAGCGAACGGCTTAAAATTTCGCCTGCCGCGCCGATGACGACCGCACCGTGATTGACCGCGTAGGGGCCGCTGGTACCGAGCTGTTCAACGAACGGGAGTGCCGACGCTTTGGGGCGGCCTGTCAGCACGGCGACGAGGTGCCCCGCAGCTTTTGCAGCAGTTATTGCCGCTAGAATACGGGGCGGAAGCTCGTTGCCCTGCGTGACTACTGTATTGTCCAAATCAAAAGCCAGTAACATGCTCTCAGCCTACTCTGCAAATGTCAGAAAACGTGTGCCGGGAACAAGTTAAGCGTCAGGGTGTGGGCAGCTCGAGCGCAATCTCCTCAACCTTGCCGAAATCCGTGAGCGGTCGGTCAAACTGCGTCTCATCGCCGACGACCATCAGCAGCATGTCCTGGGGCCGGAAGTCTTTACGGGCGACCGCTTGCACCTTCGCCGGGGTCATCGCCTGCACGTCTTCGATATAACGCTCGAAGTAGTCGGCGGGTAGTCCCAAAATCTCGACGGCCCGCGCGGTGCGCTGCACAATGGCGTCGGGTGAGGTAAAGCGGAACACCGCGCCGTTTAAGATGTTGCTCTTTTGCACCTCGAGTTCGGCCTTGCTGACCGGCTCGGCAGCCATCCCCTTCATCTCTTGTTTAAGGAGTGCAATGACCTGACCGGTCGCGTCGGTACGGGTAATCGCAAACGCTAAAAACGTACCGGGGTACTCGAACCCCTGACCGATCTGACTTCCGGTCGAGTAAGCCAGCCCGCGTTTGGTGCGGATTTCGGTAAACAACCGGCTGCTAAACCCGCCGCCGCCCAGCACCGCGTTCGCCACGTCGAGCGCGTTGTATTCGGGCGTGTAGGCGTAGACGCTCGGGTGACCCATGATGACGATGCTCTGCCCGACGTCTTTTTGCGCGTGGTAAAGCTGCGGGGCGGGGTCGGGGTTGTATTGCGGTAACTCGGGATAGGTGACCGGGCCGCGTTGCCAACTGCCGAGGGAATCCTCGAGCGCCCCCAACAGCTCGTCCCTGTTAAAGTCGCCGCTGACCGCTAACACGGTTTCGTTCGGTTTGAAGTAGCGCTTGTGGAACGCCACTATGTCGGCTCTCGAGACCGCGTTGACGGTTTCAGCCGTCGGTACATACCCCGCCGGATGGCCTTTAGCGAGGCGCTTGTAAAACTCACGCACGGCAATTCCCACCGGGTCATCGTTTTCACGGCGGATGCCCTCGAGCGCCGCACCCTTTGCCAGCTGAATTCGCGGCGGGGCAAACGCAGGCTGCTCCAGAACTCCGGCAAAAACGTCCAAAACTTCCTCAACATTGTTAGTCAGCGCCGAAAAGCTCGCCGTCGTGTAGAGGTCGGCAGCTGAGACCTCAACCGACGCAGCGAGGGTCTCCAAGCGTTCGTCAATCTCGTCCGCGCTGCGCCCCGCCGACCCGCCTGAGCGCATCAAGTTAGCTGTTAGAGAAGCAAGTGACGCTTTCGCTTCAGGGTCGTAAAGGCTGCCGGTTTTCACAAACGCGGCCCCGTTGACGAGCGGTAAAGAGTGGTCTTCTAAGAGATACACAATGAGACCGTTTGAAAGCACCGCCCGCTCCGGTTTGGGGTCGCTGAAGGTGACGTCGCCGAACTCGAGCGCCGCCGGGTCGGGCCAGCTTTCGGGAATACCGGTTTCAGCGTTGACCTTGGGCGTTTGCGGCGCAGTTGCCCCTTGCGCCAACGCGCCGCCGAGTAGTGTCAAGCTCAAAAGCGTCAACATATAACGCCGAAAGCACTTCATTATTGCCCCTCCTGTGAAGCCGCAGCAGTTTCTGTCACGAGCGTCGCCACCGTGCGGTTTTGCTTCGTAAAGATGCGTGCGGCGGCGTCTTTAACTTCAGCTGCGGTTACGGTGTCGTAGGTATCCAAATCGTCAAAAAGGTTGCGCCAGCCACCGGAAAAGAGTTCGTTATAGGCCAGGTTCGCCGCCAGACTCTGCCCCGAGGCGAGGCTCCGCACCACATCGGCGCGTAAGAGCGTTTTGGCGCGTTTTAGCTCCGCGCCTGTCACACCCGACTCGGCAACTTTGGTGAGTTCTCCGTAGAGGGCGGTCTCGAGTTCCGCTGCCGTCGTCGGCGCTCTCGGAACGAGGTCAACCGTGAACAGGTTGGGGTAACGGGTACCGGGTGTCGCCGAACTCGTCCCGACGTTTACAGCGAGTTGTTGGCGCGTCACGAGTTCACGGTAGAGCCGCCCGGTACGTCCGCGGCCCAAAATATAGTCGAGTACGTCTAGCACATAAGCGTCACGGTTCGGATAGGTCGGTTTATGATAGCCCACGATGAGCTGCGGTTCGGCGGCGTAGGGGACAGAAATGCGGCGCTCAGAGGTTTGTTTGGGTTCGGCGGGCAGGTCGGCCTGAAAGTCCGGGCCTCTAGGAACAAAGTCGAAATACTTGCGAATCGTCTTGATGTCACGGCCCGGTTTGAGGTCGCCGACCATCACGAGTACCGCCCGGTTCGGGTAGTAAAAGGTCTCGAAGATGCTTTTGGCAGCGGTCGCCGTGTAGCCAGCAATCTCGTCGGCAGAACCGATCAGCGGGCGACCGTAAAGACTCTTTTGAAACGCCTCGGCAAGAAACGCTTCGCTCAGCGCCCCGTCCGGCGAGTCTTCGGAGCGGGTGCGGCGCTCTTCGCGCACGACGTCGCGCTCTTCGTAAAATGACCGAAATACGGGGTTGCTCAGCACATCGGCGTAAACGCGGGCGTAGAGCTCGAGCCGATTTGCTGGCAGTGACACCACATACGAGGTGCGGTCATACGCCGTCGAAGCGTTGAGACCCTGTGCGCCGTTGTCGGTAAAAAGTGTGTCGAGCGCGTTCGGACTCGCCGTTTCCTGCGCCGCAGCTTGGGCGTCGGTCAACCTTTGCTGAAAGCTCTCCAAAACTTGTCCGGTGGCCCCGGCATTTCGCGCCACGATGAGGGTGTTGGCGGCTAGCTCGAGCGTTTCTAACGCTGCCTGCTCCGCCGCTACGTCGTAGGAACCAATTGAGCGCGTGCCCTTAAACGCCATGTGTTCGACCATGTGCGCGACGCCGCCGAGACCGGGCGGTTCGTCTACGCCGCCGACGTTAAAGGTCAGGTTAAAGTCGATGACCGGCGCAAAATCGCGCACCACCATGATGACGCGCATTCCGTTTTCGAGCGTATATTTGCGGACGTTTTCAATCAACTCGTCTTGGGCGTGGGCCAGACTCAAACTTAGAATTACGGCGAACAGTAGAAACCGAGTGGGGGCTTTCATCCGGTGGCCTCACGTTTTTTTGTCATACCGTTATTTTAGCTGTACGAGCATGTGAGCCGCTAGGGTACGCTGACCCGGTGCGCCGTAAAACGGAATAGTGTAGGGTGTCACTTAACAAGATTGAACGCTTTAGCGGCGTGGAGGTTGGAACGTGAGAACAACCTATAGCGCAAACGGAACCACCTTGCAGACGAAGTAACACCAGAGGCAAAAAGGTTTCAAGCGAATTTTAGCAACCGGCATGGTTCTTAGCTGCCGGAGTATCTCTTGACCTTCTCAAACTAGCTGAACAGCACAAAGTCTGCGGTGGCGACTGGGGCGCAGAACCTCGAGCAGACCGACCGGCAACTTCACCGTGTCAGGCTGGGTCTTGACGCTCAGCCCACCCATGTAAAAACCCGGTGTACCAAAGTCTACTCAAAATCAACAGACCCTAAAAACCAGCTGCGAACGTCGGCTTCAGCGTTCCCGTAAAGACTGAGGTTTGAACTGGGCCGGTTTCGGCTCTCAAACCTGTGGAGGAAAATTTTGAACCCTCGAGGCAAGAAGTTTCTGTCTTATTATCAGCCCTATAAAACGCTACTCGCCGCCGACCTAGCCTGCGCCTTTGTGGTCGCCGCCGTCACCCTAGCTCTGCCACTAGGCGCACGCTACATCACCAAAACCCTGACAGACGAGAATACAGAAAATGCGCTGGCCCAGATTTATACGGTCGGCGCGATAATGGTCGCCCTTATCGCCATTCACGCGCTCTGCCTGCTGTTCGTCGATTATCAGGGGCACGCGATGGGTGCGCGCATGGAACGCGATATGCGCCAAGAACTTTTCGAGCACTACCAAAAACTGTCGTTCGGTTTTTACGACGAGCAGAAAACGGGTCAGCTGATGAACCGGCTCACGAACGACACCTTCTGGCTCGGTGAGCTGTACCATCACGGCCCCGAAGACATCGTCATCGCGTCCCTCAAATTCTTCGGCACGTTCGTGATTTTGCTGAGCATCGACGTTCCGCTTACGCTGATTGTCTTTCTCTTTTTGCCGGTGATGGCGGTCTACGCATTTTTCTTTAACAAACGGATGAACCGGGCGCTGCGGACGACGAAAGACCGTATCGGCGATATCAACGCGCAGGCCGAAGACACACTCGCGGGTAGCCGAGTTGTCAAATCGTTTGCGAACGAAGGTATCGAGACCGAAAAGTTTGCAGCTGCGAACGACCGGTTTCTCGAGTCCCGTAAAGCCGGTTACAAAAGTGAGGCGTACCTTTACGCTGGACTTATCGCGTTTACGCAGCTCCTCACTGTCGCCGTCATCGTTTTCGGCGGCGTGGGCATTTTACGGGGTTCGCTGGATTTAGCCGACTTGGTGACATATTTGCTCTACATCGGCCTTTTGATTGAACCGATTCGCACGGCGCTCAACTTTACGGTGCTGTATCAAGAAGGGATTACCGGGTTTGACCGGCTGGTGGAAATGCTCGAGATACACCCCGACATCCAAGACCAAGCCGGAGCTACCGAACTCACCGGTGTGAGGGGACAGCTCGAGTTTAGAAACGTCAGTTTCAAGTACAGGGAGGAGACAGGACACGTCCTCGAAGACCTTTCGCTCGACATCAGCGCGGGCGAGTACGTCGCGCTAGTCGGGCCATCCGGAGTTGGCAAAACAACCTTATGTTCGCTTATTCCACGCTTTTACGAGATTGACGAAGGCGCTGTTTTACTTGACGGTCACAACGTTGAAAACGTTACTTTGCGGTCGCTGAGAAGCAACATCGGCGTCGTGCAGCAAGACGTTTATCTCTTTGCCGGAACAGTCGCGGATAACATCCTTTACGGCAAGTTAGACGCGACGCAAGACGAAATCATCAGCGCCGCAAAACAGGCCAACGCGCACGACTTTATTACAGCGCTCCCGGACGGTTACGACACTGACATCGGGCAGCGCGGCGTCAAGCTTTCAGGCGGGCAGAAGCAGCGGCTCAGTATCGCCCGCGTCTTCCTCAAAAATCCGCCTGTTATCATTTTTGACGAAGCGACGAGTTCTCTAGACAACGAGAGCGAACGGGCGGTTCAGGAGGCGCTCGAGACCCTCACCCACAAACGCACCACCATTGTAATTGCGCACCGCTTGTCAACAGTTAGAAACGCAGACCGGATTATCGTCTTGACCGAATCGGGCATTGCAGAACAGGGGAACCATCAGGCATTGATGACGTCAGGCGGCGTTTACGCAAAACTGCACGAAATGCAGCTGAGGCTCTGAAAGTTAGTCACTTGTTCAACACCCCTGGCACGGTTCGGTTTGGCCGGAACTACTTGAAGAACGTCGTTCAACAGTCCGTACCGCTCACACAGCTGACGAGCTTTGGTATACTTTAACGTGCAAAGGCTCGAGCTTGCCTAGTTTCGACATCCTACTTTTGGCTTCGGCGGGCTTCCTGGCGGGCGCTATCAACGCCGTGGCAGGCGGAGGTACGTTTTTCACCTTTTCTGCCCTGCTAGCCGTAGGGCTGCCGCCCATTGTGGCGAACGCGACGAGCGCCGTGGCTGTCCTGCCCGGCAGCGTCGCCTCTTCTCTCGCCTACCTCGCTGAGGTAAAGCGTTACGCCCGCAGGTTTCTTATGCTGAGCGTCGTTAGCGTCCTCGGAGGCGTTTTAGGCGCACTTCTGCTGTTACAACTGACGAACACTGCGTTTAGTCGGTTGGTGCCTTATCTGCTGCTAGGCGCAACCTTGCTTTTCGCCGCGAGTCCTTTGCTGGCGAAACGGAGCGGGCAGGCACAGGCGAGCCAGCGTTCCCGCCGAGGCTACTTGCTAGGCGCAGGTTTGCAGTTCTTCATCGCTATCTACGGCGGCTTTTTCGGTGCGGGCATGGGCATCGTGATGTTGGCTTCATTGGCGCTCACTGAGGGTAGGGACTTTCACACTCTCAACGCGACGAAGAACGTTTTAGCAGTGAGCATTCAGACAGTTGCAATAGTGCTTTTTATCGTGTCTGGCGTCGTCAGCTGGCCTCAGGCGCTCGTTGTGATGGTGGCTTGCATCTTTGGGGGATATGTAGGGGTTGTCGCAGCTCGGCGTGTTCCTGTGCAAGTGATACGCGGTTTTATCGTCGTGACGGGCCTGCTGCTTTCGCTTTACTACTTTGTTCGGCCTGCCTAGTCTGCCAACCGGCGTGTGTGACCAAGAAAGACTGATGAGCCAGATGCGTTGCCCCTGCGGACCCAAATGGCTGAGCTTTTCTCGACGAAGTGACTAAAGGGGTGGACTCGAGCCGAGCTAAAAACCTGCTGAATCCTGCTTTCGCTTACCAGGTCTTCAGAGGCTGCGTGATAAACTAACATAGAGAGAAATCCACGGCTTCAGCCTCGTGACACACGGGTCTGGGCCACTTTAGCGGAGGTTTTATATGTACCGAGGAAGAGAAGGGCAGTGGGCGTTCGTGCTCCACCGCCTCTCCGGGGTGGCGCTCGCGCTCTACCTGATGCTTCACGTGCTCGACATCAGCCTAGTGATGTACGGTCCCGACGGGCCTTTTAACGCATTCCTGGCGTTTTATCACCAGTGGCCCTTTCGTATCGGCCTGATTCTGATTATGGCAGCGGTCGTCTACCACGCCTTCAACGGTCTCCGCATCATCTTGATGGATATGACGAGCTGGGGTACGAAATACCACCGGCAACTCTGGTACGGCGTGTTGGGCGCGACGACGGTCGTCGGCATTCCTGTGCTGCTCAAAATCATCCCGGAAATCTTCGGGGCGGGGCACGGCGGTTAAGCATGGCAGTTAAACCACGCACCCTCCGCGAAGCTAAAACGACCTATAGCACCAACGGCGAACTCGCCTGGTGGGTTTTTATGCGCGTCTCGGGCTTAGTCTTGATTTTTCTGGTCTTCGGACACGTGTTTTTTAACAACATCGCCTTTAACGCCGGCGAGATCGACTACGCCTACGTCGCTAACCGCTTTTCAAAATCGTGGGTCAGAGTTTACGACTCGTTTTTGCTCGGGTTTGCGATGCTTCACGGCGTCAACGGCCTGCGTTACAGCGTCGAAGACTATATTCGGCGTCCGGGGCGGCGGTTCTGGGCCAAAATTGCGCTCTATTTTGTCGCTGGCGTCATGCTCGTTTTAGGCGTGATGACCTTGTGGACGTTTTCGTATACCGAGATGGGTGACGCCGTTCGTGCGCTCTAACGCCGTAAAAGTCTCTGAAGAGGAGTTTTGATGTCACAGCTTCATAAATTCGATGTGTTAGTGGTCGGCGCGGGCGGGGCCGGGATGATGGCGGCCCGCTACGCGGCGCAGCATCCGGGCGTTTCGGTCGCGGTCGTCAGCAAGCTCTATCCGACGCGTTCACATACTGGGGCCGCGCAAGGGGGCGTCGGCGCGGCGCTCGGTAACGTCTCTGAAGACCATCCAGCGTGGCACGCGTTTGACACCATTAAAGGCGGCGATTACCTCACCGACCAGGACGTCGCTGAGATGTTTGCCGAAGAAGTGGTTGAAGCGGTGTATGAACTCGAGCATATGGGTCTCCCCTTCTCCCGCACCCCTGAAGGCAAAATCGCGCAGCGTAAATTCGGCGGTCACACGAGAGAGTTCGGCAAGTCCGCCGTAGAACGCGCGTGTTACGCTGCCGACCGTACCGGACACATGATTTTGCAGACTTTGTATCAGCAGTCCATCAAAGACAACGTGACCTTTTTCAACGAGTTTCACGTGCTGGACATCATGATCCAGAACGGCGAGTGCTCCGGCGTGGTCGCCTACGAACTCGCCACCGGCGAACTGCACACCTTTCAGGCGAAGTCTACAATTTTGGCTTCAGGCGGCAACGGGCGGATGTTCAAAGTCACCTCGAACGCGCACGCGTTGACCGGCGACCTGATGAGCGTCGTGTACCGCCGCGGCGTCCCGTTAGAAGACCCCGAGTTCTATCAGTTTCACCCGACCGGGCTTTTCAAAATCGGCGTGCTCTTGACCGAAGGGGCAAGGGGTGAAGGCGCAATCCTGCGTAACAGCGACGGCGAGCGGTTTATGGAGCGTTACGCCCCGTCAATTAAAGACTTGGCTCCGCGCGATATGGTCTCTCGCGCCATGTACTTGGAGATGCGCGAAGGCCGCGGCGTCGGCCCCGACAAGGACTACATCAACCTAGACCTGACGCACATTGACGCCGAAATTATCGAAAAACGGCTGCCGGACATCACCGAGTTTGCCCGGATTTACCTGGGCGTTGACCCTATCACAGAACCCGTGCCTGTCCAACCGACCGCGCACTACGCGATGGGCGGCGTTCCCACGACAATCCACACCGAAGTCATCGGCGCAGCGGACAATAGCATCATCCCCGGTCTTTACGCGGCGGGTGAAGTTGCGTGCGCCTCGTTGCACGGCGCAAACCGCCTCGGGACAAATAGCTTGGGCGACCTGATTGTCTTCGGTCGGCGTGCTGGTATCTACGCCGCGAAATATGCAGCAGAGGCGTCATACAACAAACTGCCCGAGCAGCCGCAAGATTTTACCCGTAACCTGCTCGATAAAGCCTTAAACGGCTCGGGTAAGGAGCGCGTCTCGCACATCCGCAAGGATATGCAGGAGACGATGCAAGATAACGCCTCGGTATTCCGCACCGACGAAACGCTCTCGAAGCAAGTTGAGATTGTCAAGGAGCTTAAAGCGCGGTACAAAGATATCGGCGTCGAAGACCAGGGGGAGCAGTACAACACCGAACTGATGGAGGCGCTCGAGCTAGGCTTCCTCATCGACAACGCCGAGGCTTTGGTCTACGCCGCGCACAACCGCAAAGAGTCACGCGGCGCACACTCGCGTGAAGACTACAAAGAGCGCGACGACGGCGAGTGGCTCAAGCACACGCTTGTTCACAAAGACGGCGACGGCGTGCGTATCGACTACAAACCTGTTACGTTGGGTAAATACGAACCGAAGCCTCGAGTCTACTAACACCTCGCGCTGAAGGCGCGGCACAATCCGCCTTCAGCGCTTCTAAGCAAAGGAACCTATGCCCGAACCCACGATGGAAGAAAAGCAGATTAACGTCAAAATCAAGCGCTTCAACCCTGAAAAGGACAAGCGCCCGTACTGGGCTGAATACAAACTTAAAGCGCGCGGCACCGACCGCGTACTAGACGTCCTCAACGAAATCAAGTGGGAAACCGACGGCACTCTGTCCTACCGCCGCTCGTGCGCTCACGGCATCTGCGGTTCGGACGCGATGCTGATCAACGGTGTCAACCGGCTTGCCTGCAAGATTTTGGTACGCGACTTGGGCAACACTATCAGGGTCGAACCAATTCGCGGCCTGACAGTTATCAAAGACATGATTGTCGATATGGAGCCGTTTTTCGACTCTTACAAGGCCGTGCTGCCGTATTTTATCAACGACGAACCCGCGCCTACCGGCGAACGCCTGCAGAGCGCCGAAGACCGCGAAATCTTTGACGCGACAACCAAGTGCATCCTCTGCGCCGCCTGCACGACCTCATGCCCGGTGTTCTGGACGAACGGGTCGTATCTGGGGCCAGCTGCGATTGTCAACGCGCACCGCTTTATCTTCGACTCGAGAGACGAGGGCACCCCCGACCGCTTGCAGGTTTTAGGCCAAGCTAACGGCCTCTGGCGTTGCCGCACCGCGTACAACTGCACCGAAGCGTGCCCGCGCGGGATTCCGATTACGCAGGCGATTGAAGACGTGAAGAAAGAGTTGCTCTGGAGACGGGCGTAGGTAGAGTGAAGTCGGGTACAAAAAAATAATACCTGACTTCACATATAAACTATGAAAAGTAAGTTGTGTTTAGCCCTTTAGGGCACATACAGAAATAGAGGGTAGATTTGATGAGGATATTCACTCATCCTGTTTCTACTTCCACGAACTGCTCCATTTAATATATAGCATTGAACTTTATGCCATCCAGTTTTTAGGTTAGTCACTTTGGCATTGACTAAGGCGGCTCGACTATCTGGTATAGCCGCGCTCCAGATAGTCTTTCCCTGGAAGGCTGGAAATTGAATGTCATCGAGAAGGCATGTAACTGTGTAGGCAAGCTGTTTGTCTTCTGTTTCTCCAAGAAACAACCGAAAGTCGAAACTTTTCTGCTTAGGATTTAGATATTTGATATACGTCGGTCTATCTTTAGAACGGACAAAAAGGTGATTAGAAGCCATCTCAAAAACGAATAGTCAGCTGCATAGCTGTTAGAACGGTGGTATGGAACTCACCGATGAACAGTGGGAAGTACTAGGGCCGCTCATTCCCGAACCAGCTCGACGCAAAGATGGCAAAGGCCGTCCCAGACGAGAACCACGAGCGATACTTAAGGGCATCTGCTGGATATTACGAACGGGCGCACAGTGGGCTGATTTACCCGAGCGCTATCCGCCCTATCAGACGTGCCATCGGCGCTTTCAAGAATGGGAGAGAAACGGCGTGTTGCGGCAGATTCTAGAGACTTTAGCGCATGACCCCCTGCAGCGGGGCAAACTCGACTTGTCGGAATGCTTTATCGACGGTACCTTTGTGGCTGCGAAAAAAGGGGGTCAGCAGTTGGTAAGACTAAACGGGGTAAGGGTAGCAAAGTCATGGCGGTATCGGACGCTGGTGGTACTTGCCTCGCCCTGCACGTTACGTCTGCTAGCCCACATGAGGTCCGGTTGGTACACGCGACTCTCGCATCTCGACACGTCAGCGGCAAACCCGACAAGTTAATCGGTGACAAAGCGTATGACAGTGATCCGCTTGACGCTGAACTCGCCGAAGCAGGTGTTGAAATGATTGCGCCTCACCGAAGAAACCGTAAAAAAGCCAAGACGCAAGATGGACGTAAACTGAGGCGCTACAAACGGCGCTGGAAGATTGAACGGCTATTCGCCCACCTCGGCAACTTTCGCCGTCTGGTCGTTCGCTATGAACATCACTCCCTAAACTTCTTGGCCTTCCTGCATCTCGGCTGCATCAAATTACTGCTTAGGCGTTTTTGAGATGGCTTCTAGTCTGTATATGATTTAGAACAGTAACAAAACTTTTTGGGTCTATTCTTGCTTGGTTGTAAGGTTCTTTTCCTAATACAGTTGTGACTCCATCGGCAATCCGAGTCCCATATATGTAAGCCTCTTGATTTGGGAAAGGATGTATGGGATCAGAGCGCCGAACTTTATCAGGAATCATCGGGAGCCAGCGAGGAAAGACATGTATAGCATCTAACGGTTTAGAGGCTACAAAAAGCGTCATTTACCTTGTCATGGAAAGCACGGTCTAGGTCAGGATGATGTTTAATAGCATTTGCAAAATAGGTTACGACACACGATAGTAAGGAATGCGAGCGTACTCGGAAGACTTAAGAACGAGAATCGTAATAGCAGTTGAGGAAGAAGGGCTTGCTAAGGTAGAAGTAGCAAGACGTTTCAAAATAGACCGAGCGACGGTTTATCGTTACCTAGCACGCGCTGGGCAAGGCGAACTCAAAGCAAGAACCTCACCAGGCCGCACCCGCAAGCTAACCCCGGAACAGGTGCAGGCGTTTAAGCGGCAGCTCGAGGCGCATAGCGATGAGACGCTGATAGAACATGCTGAACGGTTTGCCGAGGAACAGAGCGTCAACCTCGCCTTTTCGACGGTGAACTTGTATTGCAAACGACTGGGTATCACGCGTAAAAAAAGCGTCTCTACGCCAAAGAACGGGACGAAGCTGCTCGCGAACAGTGGTTAGCCGAAGTCACCCGGCTCGAGGCCGAAGACTTTGTGTTTCTAGATGAAAGCGGGGCGTGGTTGGGACTGACCCGCACCTACGCCCGCTCAGCTAAAGGAACCCGTGCAGTCGATGACGCCCCCAGACGCAGAGAAGGCAAGCTCAGCTTAATCGCTGCAATTACCCCACAAGGACTCGACCCTGAACGTTGCCTGATTCATCCCGGTGCTGTAGATACTACGGCGTTTCTCACCTACTTGCGTGAGGTACTCGTCCCCACGCTAAACCCTGGACAAGTGGTGTTTATGGATAACTTCACCATTCACCACAACAAAAACGTCAGGCGACTCGTTGAAGGTGCAGGCTGCTACCTTGGCTACCTCCCAACCTACTCACCCGACTTTAATCCCATCGAACTCGTCTTCTCTAAAGTCAAAGCCTTTCTTAGAAAAGCCCGCGCAACTCTTGTCGCCGACCTCATCAACGCTATTGCTAAAGCTATTGCTACCGTCTCACCGCAAGAGGTTCAGAACTGCTTTAATCACTGTGGCTATGATTGATGCAAATGCTACATCTAACGGTTTAGAGGCTACAAAAAGCGTCATTTACCTTGTCATGGAAAGCACGGTCTAGGTCAGGATGATGTTTAATAAGGGCTTTAATCTGGTTCCATAGCGGCTCGATGAGGTTGAGGTCAGGAGAATAAGGCGGTAGGGCGAGTAGACGGCAACCGAGCGGCTCGAGTAACTTTTGCAGGGTTGCTTGACGGTGAAATGAGGCGTTATCAAGAATAACGACCTGCCCAGCTTTTAACGTAGGGATGAGCACCTGCTCAAACCAGGTCTCGACTACCGTGCCGTCGCAGTAACCGGTGAAGGTCATCGGTGCCAAGACCTTACCCTGACACCAGGCGGCAATCATCGAGACGCGCTGGGTAAAATGTCCCAGCTTCTCAGCACTGCAGCGTGTACTGAGGCTCCAGCCGTAGCTATAGTCGAGCGTGTTCTCAACGCCAGCTTCATCGATATACACGCACTTCTCCGGGTCTAGTGTGCTTAGCTCCTGCTCGAAGGCTTGCCGTGCTGCTGGTGAGCGCTCCCGGTAGAGATAGCTCTTCTTTTACGCGTATAGCCAAGTCGCTTAAGTGCTCTAGAAAACGCCATCGTACTCAGCCTTGCGCCTTGCTCTTGTTGCCACGCTGCCGCCATCTCTGTAAGTGCGCGGTGCTGCTGCGCTGCGGTAAAAGCCCGCACCTCTGCGGTGTTGCCTAGTACCGCAGGACGCCCGCGATAGTAGTCTGTGTTTGCCGTTACCTTGCCTGTTTCTGCTCGCAGTTTAAGCCAATCGTCTACCGTGCTCCGGCTGATCTTGAACTGCCGATGTACCTCCGTCTTGCTCAGCCCTTCATCCAAAGCCGCTAACACGCCTAAGCGTAAGTCTCTACTGTAAGGCGCTCCCATGCCTTCATTGTAGCTTCTTGGCTGTTAGATGCTATATCACAGCGTTTTCTACACCTTTTGCATCTATGGGAAAGTTGAATAGCGTATTCTGACCACATTTGAGCGTGGTTTGTTTGCCTGAAGTATCGATTTGAACGCCGTTATAAAATGCCACTATCCCGACTTTAAGAGCTTTTGTCGCTTCAATGAGCTGGAACATGGCATTTACGGCAAGCTGAGTTTTGACCCCTTGTGTTTGTACATCAAAGCTGTAGGTAATAGATGATACTTCGCTGTTAGAACAAGGTAAATCCGTCGCGCCCTGAGACGTTGCGGTAGCTAGAGCTGCATACTACACTGTCAGCGAGGTACTGACACCTTCACCTCTGTATAGGCACGTTTGAAGGTGTGTCTAGCCGCTTCTTTGGAGAATTGCCAGTTGAGCTTAACTTGGGCTTGATTGCGCTCTGTTTGCCAAGCGTTAAGTTCAGTTTCAAGGCGGTCACGTTGAGCAATGCGCCGGTCTAGGCACTGTTTGCTTAAAGCGGAGAATTCAAGTTCAGCCATGTTAAGCCAAGAAGCGTGCTTAGGGGTATGAATCATCTCAAACTGCTGGGCAAGTTCGAAGGCAGCTTGCGGTGCTAGAGCAGCATAAAACGAGCCTGGGTTATGGGTGTTGAGATTATCCTGCACCAGCCTGATTTTCTGCGCTTGAGGGAACTGTTGCGTTAAGTACTGCATAAAGTCGGTGTATTCCTGCCGTCGGCGGTGGTCATAGAGCCTAGTCCAACGCCTGCCGGTAAGCGGCTCGACCGCTAAGAGCACTGAACAACTTGCCGTGACTTTACAGCGCTTTGCGTAATCACTGATAGCGTAGGTTATAGCCGGAATGACCGAACCAGCCAAGGATGTCTTGCAAGGAGATGGTTTTCAGGGCAGCGGCAATGGCTTGATCGAGGGCGTCTCGAGCTCGTGCCTGGCTCGCTTTGACGAAGGTCTTGATTTTAGAAAGCGCTTCTTCGATGGGGTTCAGGTCCGGTGAGTAAGGTGGCAGGAAAAGCAGCGAGCAGCCTTTGGAAGCCAGCAATTCGGCGACCCTATCGCCTTTATAGATACGGTGGTTGTCCAGCACGACGATCTGACCTGGGGTAAGGGTAGGTACAAGCATCTGCTCGACATAGGTCTCGAACGCAAGGCCGTCAACGCTGCCCTGAAGTGTCATAGGAGCTTGCAGTCCGTTAAGGGAAAGGGCGGCGATGAGGCTGGTATTCTCACCCCGGTTACGGGGCACTTGGTTGTAAGCGCGTTCCCCCTTCGGAGCACGGGCGTAGAGAGGTGTCATAGCAAAGTTAAAGCCGCTCTCATCGACAAAGACGACTTTGCCTGGGTCAACACAGAACACTTTAGCCAGCCAGCGCAAGCGTTGCCCTTCGTCACGTTCACTCGCTCCCAACGTCTTTTTTTCTCGATAGATCAGCACGCTGCATCGTGCGGCACATGGCTACGATGCTGACCTTGACGCCCTGCTGTTCTTCCCAGAGTTCGCAGTGTCTGGCCAGGGTGACCTGGTTATGCTGTCTGACTTGTTCGCTCAGCAGCTCATACGCTTCGGCTGGAATTAACGCGCTGCGGCCCGGTGGTGCCTTGGCTGCCAGCTCCCCGTGAGCGGCTGAGGTAACGCCGCACCGTCGCCACGCCTACCTTGAAGCGCGCTGCAACGTCCTGATGCTTCTGCCCTTCCGCTACCGCTTCGACAATTCGTTCGCGTAAGTCGAGTGAGTATGCCATGCTCCACTATGACGCTATATCAAAGCTAGCGCAAATCGCTGTATAATGGTAGTCCTCGCGTTTGACCTGGCCTGCTTTCATCGCTACAGGTTGTAAGGTCTGTTCAATCAGATAACAAGGTCGTTCATCAAAACAAAGTACCGGATAGTCGGGGTCATAAGGCTGAGCGTAAGTATCAAGCACCCGCTCCATTTGCCAAATGAACGCAGAGGTGAGCTTGCCCAAACACCAACACCGCTTTAGGTGGGGTTTGAGCTCGTTTTTTTCAGTATCTCGCTGACCCCCTCATGCGAAACAGTCTCAACCAAGCCCAGCTCGACAGCTTTATCCGCTAACAGTCTCAGTGTCCATCTGCTTCTGCCTTCAGGAGCCTCACTACATGCTAAAGCGGTAATCTTCGCTCGCTGTTCACCACTAAAGCGACTTGGGCGTCCTGGTTTGGGCTTGTCCGCTACTACCTCTTGGACGTTACTCTGGCTTTCGCAAAAACGTTTGCGGATCCTCTTGAGCGTTGCCAAACTGATATCTGCTTGCTTGAGAATCTCGGCGTCACTTACCCCGGCATCCGCCAGTAACAGTGCCCTAGCCCGTTTGTACACCCTCACCCGGCACGCTCCCGCTTTTGTTAGCCGTTCGAGCTCTTGCCTTTGTATTTTACTCAGCTTGATTCCATAGCGCTTTTTCATTCGCTTACTTTAGACACTGTGTTGCTATGGGTCAACTCTTCGCTGACAATGTAATACATTAATACTAAAGTTACTATGAGCCATTTGATAAGGAAACGTGCGCCTACGTCAGAAAGTAAATCAGATTGCCTCTTAAGGCAATCTGATCTGGAAAATTTTATCATTACCAACTACTCGTTTTAATAATCCCGGCACTTGTGCTTGTTTGTTTGCCTTTGTGCCAACCCGTAGCACTTGCTTTTTGAAACACCTTCTGACAAACGGCATTATAGTTGAACGTTGCACTAACAGAGCTGATAGGGCCGGGTGATTTTGCGACGACAGGGCTACTACCCCGCGTAACTCCTGCAAGCACGAGCGTCGTTTTTGCAGCGATATTGAGGGGATCCCTAAACTTGGGCCATTTCGGATGTGAGTCTAGGCGTCTTTTGACCCGCTGCCAGAATTTGGTCCAGGTGAAGGAGGAGAAAACGACCTTACGAATAGCCTACGGCTTGCTGAGCGAACTGTCCAGGTGGGATGTTTCCGAGTCCCGAGTGCGGCCTGAAATGGTTGTACTCGACCCTCCAGTTTTCGATCTTCTCCCGAGCATCTTCGAGTGATAAAAACCAGTGGATGTTCAGACACTCGTCTCTGAGTGAACCATTGAACGATTCGATAAAGGGGTTATCGGTAGGGCGACCAGGACGAGAGAAGTCCATCGTGATTTGGTTTTCGTAAGCCCACTTGTCCAGAGCTTTGCTGACGAATTCACTACCGTTGTCGGTCTGCAGTCGCCTGGGGATGCCACGAGTGGCAGCGAGCTGGCTCATCAAGACGGCGACCTGATCGCCTTTGATGTTTTGGTCGGTATGAATAGCTAAGCACTCTCGGGTGTACTGGTCCATGACGGTCAACGCTCGAAAGCGTTTGCCGTTAAAGAGGGCGTCGGAGACAAAATCCATGGTCCAGCAGTCATTGGCTTTTGTCACGTCAGGACGAGAGATGCGGTGACTTGCCATACGTCTTCTTTTGGGTCGTTTGCTTCTAAGGTTGAGCCCAGCCAGACAGTAAATACGGGGTACACACGCTTAGAGTTGACCCGCCAGCCTTCACGCTGTAGGAGGATATGGATACGCCGGTAGCCGTAACGAATCCTTACAGCAGCGATCTCCTCCATGCGCTTGCGGATAGGCGCGTCGAGCAGGGGACGTTTGGGTTGGTAGCGAATAGCCGAACGATGTGCTCCAATCACCCTGGCCGCTCGACGTTCGCTCACCCTCCAGGCGTCTTGCAACTTCAGCACGAGTTCCCGCTTCGCTGCTGACTTTAAAGCTTTTTTCCCAGCACGTCCTGCAACATCGCCTTATCGAGACTCAAGTCGGCTACGAGTTGCTTGAGCTTGCGGTTCTCCTCTTCGAGCTGCCTGAGCCGACGCAATTCGGACACGCCGAGCCCCGAGAACTTCTTCTTCCAGTTGTAGAAGGTGTTCTCTGACACGCCCATCTTCCGGCACACCTCAGCGACTGTTACCCCTGACTCTGCCTGCTTGAGGGCAAAGGCGATCTGCTCTTCGGTAAACTTCGACCTTTTCATACGAGCCTCCTTAAAGCTCTAGATTAGGTCGTTTTCTCCACTTTAGCCTGGACTCGTTTTCTGGAAGCAGGTCAACTCTCAGCCTGACTCACATTCCACTTGGCTTAGGTTTCTGGGGTCACGTCAATATAATACGAAGCGGGTGTTGAGGTTGTTGATGAAACAGAGCGGATTCGGTACGAGCCATTGCCTATATTGCAGTCAAGAACGAATGCGTCGTCCGTTCAGTAATGCTGTAGGCTTGAGTACGTAATTCTGTACTGTGAGATGAATCCAAACGAAAAACATCGGAAAGCTTTGCTTCGCCTATTTTTGCAGCTACATCGTACACGTTGTCTCTAAATGCTTGCGAGGTGATGTTTCCATTCGGTTTTAAGTTCCAAAGTTGCTTTACATCCTTAAGCGAAACACCAGTTTTAGTCAAAGCGCTTTCGAGTTCCTTAGGTGACGCCTCGAGAAAGAAATCTCTGGTGGTGGCGGGTAAAGCGTCAAGTGCCTCATCACTCAGTTTCAGATAATTGAGTGTTCTACCGTAACCGAGGTTATGCGAGTTCTCGAGCTGTAATGGCAACAGTTTACCGCCCACCATGACAGCACCGTTGTCAGTAAGCGTTACCTCACCCAGTTCAGAGAGATCGAGAACGTTGTTAAGGTCTGCCTGTGTCCAAGAAGCCGATGCCTGGTTGTGCTGAGGCACATTGGCAGTGCTTGTTGTCCCACACGAAGTCAAAAGAGCACCAAAGCTGAGGAGGAAGACAGAAGCCACTGCTTTCCCAGTAAACTTTCTCACGCTGTACCTCTTTTCTTTTTATTAGACCTATTGCGAAAGTCTTGAGTTGAGACCAAGCTCAAAGTTGTAGATACCTGCGATGAGATTAAAGCGAAGACCGAAACGTCTACGCCGACAGCGGTAGCGCTCACTGAGGATTCTAAAGACCTTAAGTTTGGCATTGACATGTTCAATGCTTAGCCGAAGCTTAGCCAGGGGACGGTTGTAACGTTTTTGGTTTGGCTCTAGCTCCCAGCCTCGGCGACGCTTACGGGGTAGCTCGGTGTTAGCGTGAAGTTTCTGCAACCCTTGATAGCCTGAGTCAGCTAGCCAGAATATGTGTTGTAGTAGGAACGTTTTACTATCTTTGAAAAGCTTGAGATCATGGGTTTTGCCTTTGCCATAGTAGGTACAAAGTATCTGTTTAGTCGTCCAATCCAAAACGACTTGAGCTTTTAGCGTATGGCACTTCTTCTTCCCACTGTAATAGGCCCGTTGCTTTTTTTCGGACGCTCGGTAGGCGTCTCGGTTACATCGACGATAACAAACGACAACTCCAAGTCACTCTCTTGAAGTTGCCGTTTACTCGGCAAGCTAAACGCCTTTTCTTTGCTCAGGATATTCTCAACATGACGGACGATCCGGTAAGCCGTCGAAGCGTTCACCCCATAAGCATGGCCAATATGGAAATACGTGCGGTTCTCTCTTAGGTACATTAAAGTCATGAGCAACTGGTCTTCTAGTTTGAGCTTGCTGGGTCTGCCTGGCTTGCGTTTTCTTGCAGTTGCTCCTCGCAACGCCTCAACCATCATTTTGAACGTCTCTGGTTTGACTCCCGACAGCCTTTTGAATGGCTCTGACGCTAAATCCTTAACCTGTTCAATGAACATACCCTACTTCAGCAAATTTGCCCTACTTTTGCAATAGGTCTATTGATCGTAACCGGTTACGCTTCTACTTTATTTGATAGAAGGAAGCCACATAAGTCGCTTTTGGTACGTGCCAAACGTACCGTTACTTTGGTAACGCCCGCCTTGGAGGTTCCCAACCCTCAATTTCCAGCACATGCCAGAGACCGTAATAGTAGAGCGCTAACTGCACTCTGGAATCAAGCCCAAGCTTTTGATAGATAACACCTACCGTGTTTTTGACTCTGCCTTCGCTGATTTTTCGCACTCCAGCAATTCTCTTGGGTGTATAGCCTTTAGCGATGAGGTGCAATGTAAGCCGTTCGGTAGGTGTGAGAATAGAGATCAGCTTAGGGCCATGTTTGTCTTCCCGCCCAGACTCGAAGAGACTTTCGGCAATATCTGCCAGCGAAATGCCGCAGAGATGCGAATTAGGAAATCTCTCGAGTAGGGCAAGCCGGTACTCAAGGCAAGGGTTATCTGTGGCAATAAGTATGTAATTGGCGGCGTCTAAAAATTTGCAGCACGCTGGCGACAACCACCAGCCTCTAGGAATATCAACCAGTAAATGAGATTCCGCCTGTTCACGAACGTAAATCTCAAAGGACGCTAATCCTTCCTTAATCTCACGGTAAATATGAGTATTGCTACAGTAAACAACTAGTTCACGCTTCACGCTTCATTATAACAGTGTAACTAAGCGCTCACGAGTTAATCAACCTGTGCAATCGCCTCGATTTCAATCTTTACGTCTCTGGGTAGCCGCGCCACCTCGACCGCACTCCGAGCAGGCGGGCTGTCACTAAAAAACGTCCCGTAAACTTCGTTCATCGCCGTAAAATCGTTCATGTCGGCTAAAAAACAGGTGCATTTGATGACGTTAGCGAGGCTCGAGCCCCCCGCTTCCAAAACTGCTTGAAGATTTTTGAGCACCTGTTCAGTTTGCGCTTTAATGTCCCCCTCCAACATCGTTCCGTCTGGTTTAAGCGGAATCTGACCGGAGGTAAAGAGTAGTTGGTCGATTTGGACAGCTTGGGCGTAGGGGCCGATGGCGGCGGGAGCCTGGTCAGTCTGGACAGGTCTTCTCATAGCTTTAGGATACAGGACTTCGAACGACACATTTTCAAATCAGGTGGGGTTAACGAAAGCTAAAGAAGATGAACAGCACTATCAGCGACGCGCAGCCGAGCAGCCACCAGCGGTAAGGCCACGCCGGATGCCGCCGCAGACGCGCCGAACGGCCCCGGTAGATAAACGCAGCCTCGACCTCGGCCAACCCCTCAGCACCTTCGCCGAGCGTGACCGAAACGGGCATTTCCGGGGGCAGCGTATAGGCTTTGGGCCGAGGGGCGACTTCCCCGACCTCTAAAACGAGCGCTGTCACGTTGTCGGGACTGCCGCGTTCGTCGGCGCGGCGGATGAGTTCGCGGGTCACCTCATCTAGAGGCGTTTGCTGTACGATTTGCAAGAGCAGGTCGTCGGACAAGAGCAGACTGAGGCCGTCGGTGCAGAGCAAGATTCGGTCGCCAACTTGGAGGGTCAGGGCGGAGAGCTCGAGCCTGACCGTCGGCTGCGTCCCGAGCGAATTGGTAATGATATTGCGCCACTGATGCCGCTTCGCCTCGTCGCCGCTCAGAAGCCCCTGCCGCACCCGGTCGGCGACCCACGAGTGGTCGCGGGTCAGCTGGGTGATGGCACCGTCCCGGATGAGATACGCCCTCGAGTCCCCTACATGCCCGACAAGTGCGAGCTGGTCGTCGATTAACACGAGCGTCAGGGTTGTGCCCATCCCGTGGTCTGCCGGATGCGCGGCGGCGTGGTCGAAGATGTCCAGATTGGCCCGCTGCACCGCCTGAGCTATCGTCAAAGGTGGATATTTAGACCCCTTTTTAAGGGCGTGGGCGAGCGTATCACAGGCTTTACGGCTGGCGAGTTCACCGCTGACATGCCCGCCCATCCCGTCAGCGACGAGGGCGAGCGCCCCGTTCGGGGTGGTGTCCAGAAAAAAACTGTCCTGATTGGCTTCGCGTACTCCACCGGGACTGCTGTCACCAGCGAACGTAAGGCGCGGAGGCGGGTTAGACATTCAGAGGAGTATAGCGCGCGGTTTACGCCTTTGTTGGGCAGCGACGAACAGGGCACCTCCTGCCATACCTGGGTTATCCTGATAAAAATAAAGGCCGTAAAAATCCGTGTTCCTATAAGGTGCCTGATGATTCTCCCCAAAATCCGTGACCCCCGCTTTATCACCCTCCGCCGCGGCGGAACGCTTACAGCTTCAGACCATCGGCTGCTGGCTTTGTGGGCAGCCGCGTGTGCAGAACACGTTTTGCACCTTTTCGAGGCGGCGCAACCCTCGGACTTACGGCCCCGTTTAGCAGTCGAGCAGATTCGGGCCTGGGCCCGGGGTGAAGTCAAAATGATGGAGACTCGGGCAGCGGGTGGTCGCGCCATGTCCGCAGCAAGAGTGCTGAAGGGAGCCGCTCGGCACGCTGCCTATGCTGCGGGTCAAGCGGCGGTGACGGCACATGTCGCGGCACACGAACTCGGCGCGGCAGCTTACGCGATCAAGGCCGCGCGTGCCGCGGCTCCCAAAGGCGAGGGCGAGCGTACGGGTCGGCTCGAGTGCCGCTGGCAGCGCGAACAGTTACCCGATGAGATTCGTGGTCTTGTCCTAGATGATCAGCGGTTACGAAACAACCTCTGTTGGTCGGTGTTCAGCTACTGACAACCGACGCTGTAAAGGCGCAGGCTGACGCCGAAAGTGATTGAACACGGCCCAAACGCAACACGTTATGCTGCGCGTATGATGACGGCTTTTGAAACGGCAGCGGCAGTGCGGGCGGGTGAAGTGAGCGCGGAGGACGTGGTGCGTAGAGCGCTCGCCCGGGCAGAAGCGGCCTCGAGCCTCAACGCCTTTATCACCCTGTTACCGGAGGCGGTAGAACGGGCCCAGACCCTAGATGCCCGCCGTAAAGCTGGAGAAACCTTGGGGCCGCTGGCCGGAGTGCCGGTCGCAATCAAAGACAACATCTGTACGCTGGGCGTTCGGACAACCGCAGGGTCGAAGAGTTTAGACACCTTCGTCCCGCCGTATAACGCGACGGTGGTGGAAAGGCTTGAGACTGCCGGAGCCGTCATCATTGGCAAAACCAACTTGGACGAGTTCGGGATGGGTAGCTCGAGCGAAAACTCGGCGTATGGCCCGGTGCGTAACCCGCAAAATCCGGAGCGCGTTCCCGGCGGCTCGTCGGGCGGGTCGGCAGCAGCGGTCGCAGCGAGCATCGTCCCACTCGCCCTCGGTACCGATACGGGCGGATCGGTGCGGCAACCTGCGAGTTTTACAGGGGTTCTGGGGTTTAAGCCGACCTACGGGGCGCTGTCTCGTTACGGGGTGATTGCGTTTGCAAGTTCTCTAGAGCAAGTTGGGGTGTTGACAGGGAATACTCGAGATTTAGAACTCGCGCTTTCCGTGATGTTCGGTCACGACCCGTGCGACGCGACAAGTTTACCGACCGCGCCTGACCTGACAGATGCGCTTCAAGCCGGAGACCTGGAGGGTGTCCGTATCGGCAAAGTTACCGAACTCTGCAGCGAAGGCAACAGCGCCGGAGTTTTAGCGGCTTTGGAACGCACCGAAAAAACGCTGCGAGAGTTAGGCGCTGAGGTCGGTGAGGTCTCATTGCCCCACGCGCTGCACGGCGTCGCGGCTTACTACCTGGTCGCCCCGGCAGAAGCGTCGTCAAACCTGGCCCGTTTCGACGGGATGGTCTACAGTCACCGGGGCGGCGAAAACAAACTCGGACAAGCTGAGGTGATGATGCGTTCACGTGGCGAGAGTTTCGGCCCCGAGGTGCGCCGCCGCATCCTGATGGGCACTTACGCGCTCTCAGCAGGTTATTACGACGCTTACTACGGCAAAGCCCTCAAGGTGCGCCGCTTAATTGCGGATGATATGACGAAAGCGTTTACGGACTGTGACCTGTTATTGACGCCGACCGCCCCGGCAGTTGCGTACCGCTTAGGTAAAAACGTAGATGACCCGCTCTCGATGTATTTGGGCGACGTAGACACAGTGCTGGCAAATCTCGCAGGCGTTCCGGCAGTCAGTGTTCCGGCAGGTGTAGCAGAAGACGGGTTGCCGTGCGGCGTGCAGTTTTTGGCTCCAGCTCTAGCGGACGCGCGGGTGTTGCGTGTTGCAGGGGCGTTGGAAGCCGCTGCCGGAGAGAATTTTTCACCTTTGGCAACTGATTACAGCTCGTGACGAATTTTTGGCAGGGTGGAAAAGTTCAGCTCTGTGCGGTTGAAAAAGACGAGATAGACACCTTGCTTACGTCACCCGAAATGGCAGATACAGACCTTGATAGATACGAAGACTTCATCTGCTTTCCAGCCTCTAAAGAGAAGCGCCGGACGTTTTTTGAAAAGATGGCTGAGCGTGACGGCAAAGACGACACTTTCTTTTGGCTTGTCAAAAATTTAGAGGGTGAATACGTTGGGAGTATCGGCACCTTCGATTGTGACCGGCGTGTCGGCGTCTTCAAGTACGGGCTTCGTATCCTCCGCCCATACTGGCGACGAGGTTACGCCCGTGAAGCCGTCCAAATCGTCTTACGTTACTACTTTTACGAACTGCGCTATCAAAAGGCAACGGTTATCGTC
Source organism: Truepera sp. (assembly GCA_965215315.1). Taxonomy (GTDB): domain Bacteria; phylum Deinococcota; class Deinococci; order Deinococcales; family Trueperaceae; genus Truepera. The sequence goes on from CBDCDB010000008.1 coordinate 2,175,813, forward strand.
TATTCGTTTAACGAACGGTCGCAGCGGCTACACGAAAATCTGGGATTTAGGCTCGAGGGGCGTCTTCGGCGTACCGTTTATACCAACGGTCAACTTTACGACGAGCTTTACTACGGGCTAACCAGAGAAGAGTTCGGCGGGCTGAGCCACGTGTTCTAGTCCGAACAGGCCGAACGTCCCTAACACAGACAGGGCTATCTGTGATATGCTTCTACGTCTTGTACCGGTGTGGCTGAACCTAAACACCTACGCCGCACTCACAGCTGTGAAGGAGTACTATGAAACGCACATATCAACCCAACAAGCGTAAACGCGCCAAAACCCACGGCTTCCGCGTCCGTATGAGTACCCCCGGAGGCCGCAACGTCATCCGCCGCCGCCGCGCCAAAGGCCGTACCAAACTCTCCGTCTCCGACGAGTAGACGCTGTGCCGGTCATCCAGTCGTTAAAGGGTGACCGCGCCTTCAGACGTCTGCGTAGAGGCAAAGCCGGGTACGCGCGGCTGCTGAGTTTGCGCTGGCGTCCGGCCCGCGAAGGTATCCACGTCGGCATTGTGGTTAGCAAAAAGGTCGGGAACGCGGTTGTCCGCAACCGGGTACGCCGCCGCCTCAAGGAAAGCCTTAAGGTTATCTTAAAAGACGGCGACGAATTCTCTTTTGAAATGGTTGTGATTGCCAGACCGGAAGCTGCCGACGCAAATTACTGGCAGCTGAAGGGTGCGCTCGAGCACGCCTTACGCAAAGGTCAAGCGCTGTGAAACAGACCACGAAACAGGCCGTAAACCAAGCTGCCGCGTCAGCTACGAAACCAGGCGTTATGAAACCGGTTATCGCTCAACAAATACCTAAGCTAAGCCCCTTACAGCACGTCGTGCTGGCTCCCATCTATTTTTACCGCCGCTTCCTCTCGTCGCTCAAAGCTTCGCCGAGTTGCCGCTTCTCCCCTACATGCAGCCACTACGCAGTTCAAGCTATCCGTACTCACGGCGTCCTTTACGGCCTTTTTCTCGCTACCGTACGCATTCTGAAATGCCAGCCGTTTCATCCGGGCGGCTACGACCCTGTTCCCCCAGCCCTTCGGAGGCATCTTGAACCGTAAGTTATTTTTACTCGTCGCTCTCAGCCTCCTGTTAGGTTTTTCGGCGGCGGCTTTCGCCCGCGTAAGTTTCGGCATCCGCGACTTTAGCACCGCCGACCTTACAAACGCGCAAGCTTTAACAGAGCTGTGTACGCCTAACGCGACCTCATTTTGGTGTAACTACGAGGGCGAGAAGCTTAACCTCATCACGTCAAAGGGTGTAGACTATATTTTTAGCCCGAGCGGTGAGGTCTTGGCGTACTATTACCGGGCGCAGCGCGGGCAAGATTTCGGCGGCAACTACGCCTTTGACGGTCGGCAAAACCTGATCCCGTCAACCTCTGATATTCCCGGCGGCGCGACGCTCTTAAACGGTACCTATCAGGCACCTACAGGCGTCACGGGCAACTGGAAAGAAAGGCGCTACGACGGTGCGTCTGCCTTGGAGGGCACCTTCAGCTACCGCGTCGGCGGTGTACAGCTCGAGAAAACCGTTTTAGTCAGCTCAGACCGCAACACGATCAGCGTTTCTCTCCAAGCCAGCCGCGTAGCGGGCGCTCAAGTTGGGTCTCAAACCGGGCCTCAAACGCAGCGCCAAACGCTGGTACAGTTCGCCTACCCCGGTATCGGCAAACAGGCGACGCCTGTGATCAAAGTCGGTAAGGGTGAGACTTCGACGCTCAGCCCGGCGCAGCCCGTTTCAGGCCCGAGTTATATCTCTTTGCAAGCGAACAACCGCAATACGGCAACTGCAGTGGTGATGCGTCCGAATCCCACTGTGCAGGGTGCGGGCGGCAGTACGCTCCAGGCGACGGTACTCTCCGGGCAACAGATTGCTTTGGGTAAACCGCTCGCAGCGGGAGCAGGTGCTACAGCTGACCTCGAGCTGCAGGTCTACGCTGGCCCCAACGAGATGGTTCACTTTTTGCAAGAGGGCTATCTCGAGCTCCCCGGCCTGTTTAAGCCCAACATTTTAGGCCGCTTGTCGCTCGGCATTATCGTTGTGTTGCGGGCCATTCACGGCGTCGTCGGCTCATGGGGGTTGTCGATTATCCTCTTGACGCTGCTGTTCCGCCTTATCGTCTGGCCGCTCATTCACGTTCAGATGAAGTCGATGGTCGGGATGCAAAACATCCAGCCCAAGATCAAAGAGCTGCAAACCAAATATAAAGACGACCGCGAAAAACTCACGCAAGAGACAATGGCGCTCTATAAAGAGGCGGGCGTCAACCCGGCGGGCGGCTGTTTACCAGCCATCGTGCAGATGCCTATTTTTATCATCTTGTGGCGCGTGTTTATCAATTTCGAGTTTAACGAAGGCTTTCTCTGGGTTCCCGACTTGGGTCTCAACGACCCTATCTACCTCTTGCCGATTATTTACGTTGGTATTATGGTTGCACAGGCGTTTGTCTCTTCTAAAGGCAACCGGCAGACCTTGCAGCAGCAACTTCTCATCAGCGGGGTGTTCGTCTTTTTCGCCTTTACCTTTCCGGCGGGTGTTACCCTCTACCTGATTACTTCGATGCTCGTTCAGGTTATCCAGCAGTTTTTGATTCAGCGTTCGCTCTCCTCGCCGACGCCGGTGGTTACAACCGGCCTTACGCCCATCCCAACGCCAGCTGCGGTCAAGCCTAGCGCCGCAAATAACGGCGTCAATAATACAGTGAAAACCAACGCTAAGAAAAATCAGACGAAGGCGAAGCCGAAAAAAGCTAAGGCAAAGTAGGGAGAGCCGTGGCTGACGACACCAACAACGATCTCGACAAATATTTGAGCGACCTCGGCATCGCTACGGGTGAGGACGACGCACCTTCCGCGCCTCCTCACCAAGTGAACGATCCTCATTCAACCTTTGAAACGCCTAGTGAGACCGTGCAGGGGCCACTTGTAACCGGTGAGGGCTACGCAGAGCGCTGCGAGTCGTTTCTGGTCAACCTGCTCCTCAATCTTGACCCCGCCTACGCCGCCGAGGTGCGTGAAGTTGAGGGAGGCTTGCAAGCCGACATCTCCGGGGGCGACTCGGGCAAGATTATCGGGCGCGGAGGCCGAACGCTAGCAGCGTTGGAATACCTCACCAACGCGGTCGTGAACAAAGACGAGTCGGCGGCGCACGTGCGGGTGTCGGTCGATGTCGGCGGGTACAAAGCGCGCCGCGACGACCGGCTACGCGGCGTCGCCCTTAAAGCTGCGGCGCGGGCGCGTAAAACGGGGTTTGCCGTTGAACTCGAGCCCATGAGCGCTGCCGAACGCCGCGTGATTCACATGACCTTAGCTGACGACCCCGCTGTCGAAAGTGAATCTTCGGGTGAGGGCAAAAACCGGCGCGTCGTCGTTAAACCGCTGTGAAGTAGAGACCGCAAAGTACACCGCCGTAAACCGAATGATGAAAGCTTAGAGAGCCGTAAAGAACATCGCCGTGCGTGTCTGTGATCGTGTCTATGGGCGTTTCGGAGGTCATCTTCGGTTTACTACCGACCTTGTGACCCTCGAGGGGCCGCAAATCGGGATCTTGTATGAAGGGGGCGTCAGCTGCGGCCCGACAACCGTTTTGCTGCGTGGTAGTTTCTACGGGAAGCGCGCCTGACACACTGTAAAACTCTGGCTGGGTGAAAGGGCTAGACTAAGCTATGTTTACCGAGATTCGTGACGGTTGCGCCCACGTAGCTGAAAAGTCTGGATTTGTAAGGCTCGAGACTGAGCGTTTACGCGCCTACGCCGAACAGCTCGAGCTTTCAGTCATCACCGCGCCCGTTTACGACACCGAGCATCACTTTACCGGCGGCTCCGTTTCTGACAACGCCGAAGCCGTCCTCGCCTTTAACCTCACCCTCGACGCCGTAAACTTCGGTTCCGGTTATTTTCCGCACCTGCACAAACGCCCCGGTATGTCCGGTTACTTTACGGTCGCCTCAGCACTTAAAGATTACTTCGGCGCGCACGGCCCGCTGTCAGCCAACGCGCTGTGTGCGCTCACGCCGGAAAAAACTGCCGCTATCTTCGCTCAAGACCTCGCCGACCCAGGTCGCGCCGAGCTGATGCGGCACTTTACCGAAGCACTTCAGCAGCTCGGCAGCTACCTTTTAGAGCGGTTCGGCGGGTCGTTCATCCGGCTCGTTGAACGAGCGGAAGGCTCGGCGGAAAGGTTGGTTGGCCTACTTGCCGAGATGCCCTATTTTCAAGACGTTTCCCAGTACGGAGACTTCAAAGTCCCACTCTATAAACGGGCGCAGATTGCCGCGTCAGACCTTGCGCTGGCTTTTGACGGACAGGGCTGGGGCGCATTCGATGACCTTGACCAACTCACCATCTTCGCCGACAACCTCGTCCCGCACGTGCTGCGCGTAGACGGCTTGCTCAGCTATGACCCGGAACTCGCCGCGCGTATTGATGCGGGAAAACTTATCGCTGCCGGAACGCCTGAAGAGATTGAAATCCGCGCTGTAGCGCTTCACGCCGTAGAGCAGCTCGCAGCGCTGCTACCAAGGGTAAGCGCTCGAGACCTCGACGTCTACCTCTGGAACCGAGGTCAGACTGCCTCGTATAAAGCCGTGCCGCGTCACCGAACTCGCACCGTTTTTTACTGACCTTTTACGGCAACATGACCCTTGCTGAAGCTCTAGATATGGTCGAAGAACGGTTGGGCCTTGCAGGGCTCGAGTCCCCCCAAGCCGAAGCTTTTACGCTGCTGGAATACCTCCTGAACCTCTCCCGCAGCGAACTGCATCTCAGCCGTACCCGGACTTTGACCGCTGCTGAAACAGAAAAGTTAGAAAGGTGGCTTATACGCCGTGAACACCGCGAACCCTTGCAGCACATCACCGGCGTCGCCCCTTTCTACGGGCTCGAGCTGCGCGTCACGCCCGACACGCTGATTCCACGTCCGGAAACCGAAAGACTCGCTGAACTCGGGTTACAAGCCGCAAAACATCTTGTTTGGCCAAAAATCATAGACGTCGGCACGGGCAGCGGAGCCGTTGCACTCGCGCTAAAGAATGAACGCCCGGACGCGGTGGTGTGGGCCTCTGACCTGTCAGAGGGGGCGCTCGAGGTTGCTAGACAAAACGCTGAAAGGTTGGGCTTAGGGGTTCACTTCACCCGCTCAGACTTGCTTGCAGATCCTGAAGTGCAGACGTTTACCCGAAGCGCAGACCTACTCATCAGCAATCCGCCTTACTTGCCCGAAACCGACGCAACTTGGCTCAGCTCCGAAGTGCAGCGTGACCCACCCGAAGCACTCTTTTCAGGCTCGGATGGACTTGCCCACTTTCGGCAACTTAGCAGTCAAGCCCTGAAGCTGCTCAAACCGGGCGCAGTTTGCCTACTAGAGCTCGACCCGCGCAACGTCCGGCAGGCGAGGTTGGAGAGCAAAGCTTGGGCCGAAGTGGATATTTCGACCGACCTTGCGGGCCGGGAGCGGTTTTTACGGCTTAGACGTTAGCTCTCGGTTTTGTATTCAGACGTTTTCTCCTCAGGTGTTTTTTTAGGCCGCTCGAGAAAGCTCGAGATAATCAGCAGCCCCGCCCCAATCACGACGCAAGAATCCGCAACGTTAAAGACCGGAAAGTTAAAGTTCGGCAGGTAAAAGTGGATAAAGTCGCGGACGTAACCGAGCATAAAACGGTCGATCATATTACCGACTGCGCCCGCTAAAATCAGCGTAAACGCCCACGCCTGCACGCGCGGCAGCGTCCGAGCGTTTCTAATTAAATAGACCAAAATCCCCAGCGCCACCACGCCTGACAAAACACCTAGCAGCAGCGTCGCGGTTGGGCCACGCTGCAAAATCCCGAACGCCGCGCCGATATTTTGCGTATAGGTAAAGTGAAACCCCAAACCCAAGGGGACACTCGGGCCGTTGAGCGGATAGGTACTGACCGCCCAGACTTTGGTCAGTTGATCGAGCGCGACGAGCGCTGCTGCAAAAATCAGATACATAGCCAGAGTATAAACCGCTAGAGCATGAGCCGCCGTGCCGAGCGCCGTAGAAACGAACCGTAAAGAAAGAACCGTAAAGGTGAAGATCGTAATTTACGTTTTTGTCACAAGTGCGGCTAGAAATCTGTGTTTTACTATGTATATTGTGCATACATTTGTTTGCTTGGGCAGGCGCTCGGCGTCTGCCTCAATGCTAAGTGCTAGACCTTAAAGGAGAGGTGCGCTGTGCCCGCGACCCTGAATCAGCTACAAGGTTTTATCGATCATAGTAAACGGAGTCGAACGCTCTCCAAACGGTTTTTGGGACTTTTTTTCGACCGTGCGACGCCTGCTCTTTTGGAAACGTTTAAGTTAGGCGGACTCGAGGCGCTAGGCCGAGAAGCTTTGGCCTTTTTGTCAAACCCTGATGAGGTCAAGGTGCGCGTCTACAACCCATCAACAGAAACACACGGCTGGGCGTCTCCCTATACCGTTTTAGAGCTTTCCCTCCCCGACCGCCCCTTTATCGTCGATTCGGTGCGGGCGGTGGTGCAGCGACGAGGATTTGAAGTTGCCCATGTCCTCCACCCGGTTTTGAGCGTTGTGCGGGACGCCTCCGGCACCGTAACCGAGCTTTATAACGCCAGCGGCGCGACTAGACAAGCAGGCGACAAGGTTGCCTATGAGATGTTTTTCGTCTCCCCTACCGAGTCCGCACCTGAGTGTGAGGCGCTCGAGCAGAGCGTCAGAGACACCCTCAACGATGTGCTCCTGGCAACACGCGATTACGGCGCGATGCGGGCGCGGGCGGAAAGGCTGGGGCTCGAGCTAAACGAACGCGCCGCAACTGCGAGCGGTGAATATGCTGATGAGTTGGGCGAATACGCCGCCTTTATGCACTGGCTCGGGGCCGACCACTTCGTCTTTTTGGGCTACCGCGAATACGACGTTTTAGACTATGAAGGCGTTCCGAGTTTACGGGTCACGCCCGGCTCGGGTCTTGGGATTTTAGACAAACCCAACAGCGCTTACGAAACGCCGAAACCGCTATCAGAGATTCCCGAAGGTTTGCGCGAGCGCGTCGTCGGCGGACGCGTCCTGACCGTCACCAAGACAAACGCCGAAGCGACCGTACACCGCCCGGTGCGGATGGATTACCTCGGCGTTAAAAAAGTGCAGGGCGAAGAGTACGTCGGCGAAACGCGTTTTGTCGGGCTCTTCACCTCAAAGGCGCTCGCCGCGCCGGTTGAAGAAATTCCGATTTTACGGCGTAAACTGCGGCTCCTCTTAGAACTCGACGGGGCCGAACCGGGGTCGCACGATTTCAAGCAAATTGTAACGGTTTTCGGTTCCCTACCGCGTGACGAACTCTTCTGGAGCGACGCGCCGAGGTTGCTCACGGATATTCGCACCGTGGTAGGTGCGGCGCAGAGTGGCGGGGTACGCGTGAGCGTGCGGCCCGACCCGTTGGCGCGGGGACTCGCGGTGATGGTCATCATGCCGCGCGAACGCTTTAACTCGGGCGTGCGGCGGCGGGTGCAGGCGTACCTGGCGCGGGAGCTAGAGGCTACGCATATAGACTATCAGCTGGTGATGGGTGAGGGCGACGAGGGAGTGCGCTTTCACTTTTTCTTCTCGACGGAGACCGACTACCGAACGCTTGCGGTGGCTGCGCTCGAGGGGGGCGTCGCTGCTCTCACCCGTACCTGGGACGACCGCCTCAGTGACCTCTTGACCCGGCAACAGGGGCGCACGGCAGGAAGTAAGTTAGCGGCCCGTTACGCGGGCGCGTTTGATGAACGTTACCGCGCTGATACGACGCCCGAAACAGCGCTGCGCGATGTGGAGAGTTTAGAGCAGCTCAGACAAGCGGCGCAAACCGCGCCGGACACGCCGCCGTTCGGGGTCAGCTTGCTTAACCCGCACGAGGCGGCGCACGCGTCGCAGCAGGGATTCGGGCGTGAGGCGAGCCATCTGGAGGTCTACCACGAGGGCCGCACACTCGTCTTGAGCGACGTTTTACCGCTGCTGGAAAACCTGGGGCTGAGGGTACTCGAGCAGGTCGCCTACACCTTTAATTTGACCGATGACCTGACCGATAATTTAACCGGTAATTCGGCTCCAACTGTTTACGGCCTAGACATCTTCCGCGTTCAGCGCCGGAACGGAGAACCGCTCAGCGTCGAGAGGGACGGCGAACGCCTCCGCGCCGCCCTCACAGCACTGTTAAAAGGCGAAGCCGAAAACGACCGGATAAACTGGTTGGTCCTCTACGCCGGTCTCAGCGTGCGGCAAGTTACGCTTTTACGGGCACTCCAGATGTACGCCGCGCAGCTGAGTACGAGCGTCAGCCGTAGTTTTGTCGTCGATACGCTGCTCAAGCATCCGAGACTAGCCGCGCAGCTTGTAGAGATGTTTGAACTTAAATTTGCGCCTGCTGTACAGGAACGTGAAGACAATCTTACGGCGGCGCAGGACGCGTTTGAAGACGGGCTGCAAGCCGTTTCGTCACTTGCCGAAGACGAAACACTCCGTGCGCTCGGCAGTCTCATTGAAGCGGCGGTAAGGACGAACTACTTTTTAGACAAGTCTTATATTTCGTTTAAGCTCGAGTCGGCAAAAGTTCCCCACATGCCCGAACCGCGCCCGCTCTTTGAAATCGCCGTATCCGCGCCGCACGTCGTCGGCACGCACCTGCGCGGGGGCCGGGTCGCGCGCGGGGGCTTACGCTGGAGCGACCGCCCCGACGATTTTCGCACTGAAGTCTTGGGCCTGATGAAAACCCAGATGACCAAAAACGCCGTTATCGTCCCGGTAGGGTCCAAGGGCGGGTTCGTCGTGAAGGATGCGCCAACCGAAAGGGAGGCGCTGCAAACGTTTGTCCGGGCACAGTACCAGATTTACCTGCGCGGACTTCTAGACCTGACCGACAACCTGGTAGACGGAGAGCCGGTCACGCCGGAGGGTTTAGTCGTTTACGACGACCCCGACACCTATCTGGTCGTCGCCGCCGACAAGGGCACCGCGACGTTTTCCGACCTCGCCAACGAAACCGCTGCTGAATACGACTTCTGGTTGGGTGACGCCTTTGCCTCGGGTGGCTCGCACGGTTACGACCACAAGGCTGAAGGCATTACGGCGCGTGGGGCGTGGGAAGGGGTGAAGCGGCATTTTCTCGAGCTAAACACCGACGTCACCCGTGAACCTATTTCTGTATTTGGTATCGGCGACATGTCTGGTGACGTGTTCGGCAACGGCTTATCGTATACGGATACGCTCAAACTGCAAGCGGCGTTCAACCACCTGCATATCTTTTTAGACCCTAGTCCCGACCCGGCGCTAAGTTTCGCCGAACGCAAGCGGCTCTTCGAACTGCCGCGTTCGGCGTGGGAAGATTACGACCCAAACCTAATCAGTGAAGGTGGCGGCGTCTATTCGCGCTTCGCCAAACGCATCCCGCTCTCCCCGCAAGTCCGAACGATGCTAGATGTTGACGACGTGGCCTTGTCCGGTCAAGACCTCATCCGGGCCATCCTTAAGATGCCCGCCGACCTCTTCTGGAATGGCGGCGTCGGCACTTACGTCAAAGCGAGCTTTGAAACGCACGCGCAGGTCGGTGACAGCAGCAACAACGCCGTACGCGTAGACGCGTCCGAGCTGCGTGTCCGGGTCGTTGGTGAAGGCGGTAATTTAGGCTTTACCCAGCTCGGACGGGTAGAGTATGCCCTCGCCGGAGGCCGTATCAACACCGACGCAGTAGATAACTCGGCGGGCGTCGATATGTCCGACCACGAGGTCAACCTCAAAATTGCGCTGCGGCCCCTCGTTGCTGACGGCACCCTAAGTTTTGAAGCACGTAACGACCTCTTGCGTGAGATGACCCCCGAGGTCAACAGCCTCGTTTTACGGGACAACGCACGGCAGGCGCTGACGCTTTCACTCGCACAGCGGCGCTCGGCGCGTGACCCGGCGCTCTTCGCCTCGCTACAAGACTACCTGGCAGAACGCGGCGGTCTGAAACCCGGTGTCGAGTTCCTCCCGAACGCCAAGACTGTGCAGGAACGCGCCTACACACGGCCTGAGTTGGCCGTTTTGATGGCCTACACCAAAATGGGCCTCTACCGGCGGCTGTTGGAAACCGACTTTCCCGAAGAACCGCACTTTCAGAATTATCTGCTCAGTTATTTTCCGGCAGCCCTGCAAGAGCGCTACCCGAAGGCGATTCGCAGCCACCCTTTGCGGCGTGAGGTTATCGCCACGCAGTTTACCAACGCAGTCGTTGACCTGCTCGGCGTAAGTTTTGTTCACCGGACACTGCAAGCAACAGCCTCGAGCCCCGTAGAAACCATCCGGGCCGGACTGCTGGCATTAGAACTACTTCAGGCACCCAGACTTTCGACCCAAATTCTGGAGAGTAACGCAGACACCGACGCCCAGTACGCCCAAATCGACCGCTTCGCCCGCGCCGCCGAAGCCGTCGCCATGTGGCTGCTCCTCGGCGGCGTTCAGGTCGAGCCGGTGGGGGCGTTTACCAAAGCGTATAAAGGGCCGCTGCAAAGGCTGCGCGGCGAGCTGGAGACGGTTTTAAGCGGTGATGAGCTCGAGCATTTCAAAACTAAAAAGCGGGAACTTGGAGAGGTTTTCGGAACCGCACTCGCCGGTGAACTCGCCACACTCTCGTACTTGCCGAGTATGATGGGCGTGATTCGGGTGACGCAGGCGTCAGACGCACCTTTGGAACGGGCCGCGCAGCACTTTTACGGTCTCGGTGAACGGCTCTCGCTCGGGCGTTTGCGTGACGCGCTACTCGAGCTGCCCACCACCAGCAAATGGGAGAAAATTGCCCTCAGCACGCTCGTGATGGAGTTGCGCCGGATTCAGGTCGAATTGAGTGTTCAGTACCTCAAAAGTGACGCCAAAGATATCGAGGCATTTTTAGCGCGTAACCCGCAAAGTCTTAAACGCTATGACGCGACGCTCGCCGAAGTGCAGCGCGGAAGTGACGTGGGGTTGGCGAGTGGCGGCGTGCTGAGAGGGTTTCTCGCAGGCTTGCTGGACTAAGTTTAGGGTCAAACAGAGATACCTAAAGCGTTTCGGAGATGGGTAAAAGCTCGAGCTGAACCCCTTCTCAGCTCTCGAGGGTCGGCTCGAGCGGCAGCTCCGGCAACCCCTAACTTTTGAGCTCTCGAGTTAAACCAATCTCCTCCAAACCTCCTCTACAAGTCTCTAAACGCAGGGCAAAAGAAAACCGGAAGAGGCCTGACACAGCCAAAGAACTCCAAATGTTCACGCTTTGTTCATGGGCGCAGTTCTAACCTTTTTAGCAGCCGACCCGGAAAGGGCGGCGGAAGGGGAAGGCGTGAAAAAGGCTGGATTATTCGGAGCTTCATTGTTGGTCGGTCTGCTCGCAGCTTGCGGAACGACGCCCAAGGCGGAGCTAACCCAAACGGGGCACGGCGCGGTGCCGTTATTCACCGACGCCAAAACCCTCGTAAAACCTCTGAGCGAGTTCTCTAACGTCGAATTTGCCAAAACCGCAGCGTTGCCCATGCTGGCGGCTGAGCGAGGAGGCGGCCTTGTAGGCTACACGCCCGACCCTCTCAATAACCCGGAGCGTCCAGATATCTCCGTAATACGTTTCGACTGTCGGCTTATCCTCTGCAATAAGCTCATTGACAACGGCTACCTCACATTAGGTCAGAATTTTGTCGGCGCTTACCTTACCCCTTCCTTGATTCAGCAGGCAGCCAAATACCAGCTCAGCGTCAAAGACCTGAGGCAAGCCGACGTCGGCACCATGACCAAACTTGTCGCAGCGTCCGGGCTCAAGATTGGACTTGTGGGTAAATATTTACCGGGTAGCCCGTTGGAGCGCCTCTGTTCTCGGCAGCCCGCTCCTAGAATCTGCTGGGTGATCAAGGGCCTCGGCGACCTCGTGGTGGATATCCCCGACCCGAGAGATGCTTTGGACGACCTCGGCCTCATCATCACCGACTACAGCGGTTTGGTGCAGTCTGATATCGCAAGTAAGCTCGTGCAGGTGCATGGTAAAGGATTAGAGCCCGCCTTCTCAGCGCTTCAAGTCGGTTTTCACGCCAGCGTGGATAGCGGAGCGGCGACGAACTTCCTCGAGCACGCCTACAGCTACGAGGGTCAGGTCAGTCTGGCGCGAACAGGGGTTCTCCCGGTAACGGAGAAAGCCTTTACCGAAACAGTCGGCGATGAGGTGAGGCCGCACGTGGAGGATGCGCTCGAGTACGGCGTCATACACCCGGGACGGTAGCTCTATCTCACCTGTTCTGAAAACGATAGGCCAACTGCTCGGCGGAATATCCGGGCAGTTGGCACTTTACTTGAAGAGGGTGCCAGATGCCGTTTGGAGCGGGTAACGTTTGAGGTTTTGCGGAGGCCAAACGCTCACTCGTAGAAAGTGTGGCCCGAGCTGAGAGTCCGGAAGCTCGATCCCCTTTTGGGAGAACTGGAGCAGAGTCAAATCGTTAGCCTGTTCGTTTGCGACCGAAACGCCAATCGTCTTTGTCAGGCGTCCCCATAACACTCTCAAACCTTAGTTCGGCGGCGTAACCAGGCCCACACCAACACACCGGTCAGTGGGCCTATAAGCCAGGAAAAAGCCGTCAGCCAAAGAGGACTCTCTATCCGCCCAGAAAGCTCAGCAATGGCGACAGGAACGGTAGCCGACGCTTTGTCAAACGCTGTAAATGTCAGAGCGAAGGCAAAATTACCGAGCTTCAGTCGGCTCAACGTTGCAACAAAAGACAAGGGAAAGCTTATTAGGATGCCCAAGCAAGCTGCGTAAAGCGCGCCTAGACGTTTAGAGGTTATCTTGGCAAGACCGCCGAACGCTGCGCCAAATAGTATGGCTGCAAGTACAGGAGACCACACCACTTCAAAGGCGAGCGTAGGCGGCACCTGTGCCCAAAACGAGATGCTGGGATTTGGCAGCTTATATGAAAGAAGCGGTATAGCGGTAACAAAGAGTGTCATAACGCCAAAAATAACCGCTGTGCTGAGCTGTGCGTAGCGTTTCATAGGGTAACTATAGAGTTTTTCTAGGACTCGAGCCTTAAAAGAACGCCGCTACAACCTTGTTAAGTTGTAACAGTCCGGCAGGGGTCACGCGCAAGTAAGGGCCGCAATATTCTGTCAAGCCGGTAGTATGTAGAGAAACCAAAACGTTTTTGTAATGCTCTTGTACGTCAAACCCTGCGCGTTTGCTCAAGTGCGCCAGGTCAACTCCGCGCTGCGTTCTAAGCCCGGTCATCAGCACGTCTTGAACAAACGTTTCAGCGGCTACAGGAAACACCTCGGATTTCTCCCCCGCCAACCAACCCTTGATAGGCGGATTCGTGCGGCGCTCCCCAACCAGTCCCTTTGAGGGCACAAAACCCGACGCTGACGGCCCCAACGCCAGAAAATGCTCACCCGACCAGTAAACGCCGTTATGCTTCGCTTCAAAACCGGGACGGGCGTGGCTCGAGACCTCATACCTTTCCAATCCATACCCTGACAAAATCTCATCGGCAAGCGCGTAATCGTCGGCTTCCTTGTCTTCGTCAATCCGGACGCCGCGCCGCGCAAACGGTGTGTTCGGTTCAATCGTCAGGTTGTAAACGCTTAAGTGAGGCACACCGGTTTGCGCGAGTGTGCGCAAGTCTTGCGCCGCGTTTTGACCGGGAACCGCCGTAATCAGGTCGGCGGAAACCGTAAACCCGGCGTCCAGGGCCGTTTCAACCGCGTTCAAGCCTTCACGCCCGGTGTGCTGCCGCCCTAAAAACCGTAAAACATCGTCTTGAGTCGATTGCAGGCCGATAGAAAGCCGGTCAAATCCGAGCGCCCGGAAGGTCTCTAACCGCGCCTTGTCGAAGGTGAGGGGGTCGGCCTCGAGCGTCGTCTCTTGCAGCGCTGGAAACCCCCACGTCTGCCGTAAAGTTTCCGCAACAAACGCCAGTTCGTCGTCTTCAAGGTGCGACGGGGTGCCACCACCAAAATAAACCGTGTCCAGCGTGCCGGGAAACTCGGCGTGCAGCACTTCGGCCTCTTCACGCAAGCGTTTGAGGTACGCCGCGACCAGCCCGCTGCTCCGCCGCATCTTGTGAAAGTCGCAGTAGGGGCAGATATGAGGGCAAAACGGAACATGAAGGTAGAGCGCGTGCGGCACTCTAGTAGTTTAGTAGCTCTTTAGCAGGAGCCGAGTCGCACGAAAAAAGCCCCCTTGCGGGGCCACCGAGCCGGTTGCTTTACTGCTCGAGCTGCTCGAGTTGGTCGGCCAAAATCTGGTTGGCATCTTCGTTGACTTCAGCAAGTATCTGCGTCACGTCGGCCCCGTTGGTAATTTTGGCAGTCGCCTGCTCAACAGCGTCGCGGACAAAATCGTAACCGGGTACAGGCGGTTCAGCTTCACCGTACTCGAGCAGCTTAAACGCGTCTGCGTAGCCTGGGTTTGCCTCAAAATAGCCCTTCATCCCGTCGGCAACGCTTTTGCGTACCGGAAAGTAGCCGGTAGCCCTAGCCCAACGTGCCTGCACGTCGGGGCTGGTAAAATATTTGAGAAAAATCCATGACGCAACTTCACGCTCCGGGGTGTGCTTAGGCATACTGACTGAAGAACCGTAAACGTCTTGCACCGGGTTTGCAGTCTTATGGGGCAATGCTCCAACACTCCACGAGAACTTAGCGCCGTCGTCTACCGCGCTTGTGTAAAACGGCAGGCCCGAAGTCGAACCCGTCGTAAAGAGCGTCCGTCCTGCTCCAAAATCGGTCTGGTCGCCGTACTGCTCAGTCACTACGGTCGCACAGCCGTCGTCGATCAGACTTTGCAAAAAGCTCATCGCTTCAGCCGTCGCAGGGCCGTCGTAGGTAAACTGGTTTGTCTTGCTGTCGTAGATGTTACCGCCGAAAGCAAACGTCCAGGCGGCGACGTGCGAAGCGTCGGCTACGTCGAGTTCATACCCTGTGCTGTTGCCCCCGCCGGTCGCGCCACTATACGCGGTTTTAGAGGCGGCACAGGTCATCTCGCGGAATTCGTCAGGGGTTTGCGGTGGCCCGTCAAAACCAAGTTCTTTAAGCCAGTCGGTGTTGTAGTAGAGCATCTCCATCGAGCGGTTAGGCGGAAAGCCGAGCTGCGCGTTGTCAAAAGTAGGGAAAACATCTTGCGCTAAAAAGTTCGGGTAAAAGTCGCTCAGGTCGGCCTTGGAAAGTCCCCACTTGCTGCTCTCTATCAGGGGCGTCATGTCGGTAAGGGCGCTTGCCAGCTGATAGGTGGCGGCTTGGTTTTGATAGGCCAGTACGAGGTCGGGCGCAGCGTCGGTATTCAGGAGCGGCAGCATCTTCTGGAAGATGTCGCTGTAGTCGCCCTGATTCGCAGCAGTCACAGTGACGCCGTACTCGTTAGAGCCGTTGAACTCTTTGACGATTTGATTGAAAAGTTCCTCGCGCTCGTCAGTGTAGTTGTGCCAATAGGTAATCTGCTGAGCGCTCGGGTCAACGTTTTCGTAGTTGGTAGTTTGGTCGGTCGTTTGAGCTGTCGCGCTGCCCAAAATGGTCGTGGCAGCAAATGCAGTAGCAAGCAGTAACCTCATCTTTTTCCTTTCAAAGCTCGAGCTAAACCTTAATGGTTCGGGCGGTTGTTCGGAGATTATCGTAGTAAGCGTCACCCAGCCATCACAACGCCCTTATGTCATGACTTGATCAGCCTTTAAGCCCGGAGGTAGCAATCCCTTCAGTAAATTGTTTTTGCGTAAAAAAGTAGAGGATCAGAACCGGCACGATGCTGATGACCGACGCCGCCATCAACAGGTGCGTTTGCGTTCCGGCTTCGTTTTGAAAGTTGTAAAGCCCGACCATCAGGGGCCGCCAGGTGTTGTCAGTGGTCACTAGGAGCGGCCACAAAAACGAGTTCCACGAAGTGACGAAGGCAAAAAGCGTGACGGTCAAGAGGACAGGACGGCTCATCGGCACGACGATGGTGACTAGAAAGCGTAAGTGTCCAGCGCCGTCTAGCTGCGCGGCGTCCCACAGTTCGGTGGGCAACCGGGCGAAAAACTGCCGGAGTAAAAAGATCGAAAACGCACTCCCCATAAAAGGAACGCTCAGGGCGGGTAGGGTGTTAAACCAGCTGCCCCAGGGGATGATGTCGCCGCGAATCAAGAGAAAGTTTGGGATAAAGGTCACGGTTTCAGGGATCATTAGACTGGCAAGTAGCGCCGTAAAGACAAGGTTGCGACCGGGAAAAGCGATACGCGCGAAAGCGTAGGCGGCGAGCGTCGAGGTCACGAGTAGACCCGCGAGCGTCACCCCGGTGATGATGACGCTGTTGAGAAAGTAGTGCGCGAAGTCGGCGCGGTTCCAAGCCTCGAGGTAATTGCCGAACTGCGGCGTACTCGGGATGAGTTTGCGGTTAATGGTCTCACCTAAGGTCATAAGCGACGTCGAGAGCATCCAGACAAACGGCAACACGGCGAGCGCCGCACTAAAGACTAGAACGGTGTAGAGCGGCAGTTGCGAAAGACGAAACGGGGGCGAGGTGTGCGCATCGGGAGCCGTATCGTCGGCTAGAGGACGACCCAGAGTTCTAGCCATAAAACACCCGCCGACCCAGAACACGCTGCTGAAACAGGGTAAAGCCCAAAATGAGTAAAAATAGGACGATCGACTGTGCGGCGGCTAAACTAAAGTTGTTCGAGCGGTAAAACGAATCGAAAATTACCAAACTCGCCGTATCAATGCTGTCTTGGGCGAAGGGCGTACGCATCACGTAGAGGTGGCTAAACGCCTGAAACGTACCGATAAAGCCCAACAATACGAGATAAAACGTCACCGGTGAAAGGAGCGGCAAGGTAATATTCCAAAAACGGGCCGCGCTCCCGGCCCCGTCGATTTCGGCGGCTTCGTAGAGGTCTTGAGGGATGTCACCGAGTCCCGCCAAAAAAACGACGGTGTTCCAACCGACGTACGTCCAGACCCCGAACAAGATAATTGTGACGAGCGCGAGACTCGGCCCGGCCCAAAGTCCCGGCAAGTTGAGCCCCCACAGCTCAGTAAGTGCGCGCGGTTCCGCCAGCCACGCCTGCGCCGAAAACCCAAGCCGGGTGAAGGCGGTATTTGCAAGGCTGGTTTCACGGGCCGAGAAGATAACCCCGAACACGACGGCGCTCGCCACCAGCGGGGTAATGTACGGCAGAAAAAAGAGAATACGGAAAAGCGCCCGGCCCCGCAATTTTTGGTGCAGTAGCACCGCCAAAAAGAGCGCCAGCGCAATCTGCAGGGGAATCGTCCCGAAAGCGTAAAATAGAGTGATCACCAAGCTCGTCCAGAAGGTGTCGTCACCCAAACGCATCAGCTGTTGCCAACCGAGCGCGACGCTGACTCCGGCGGTAAGGAGGGCGAGTACGGCGAGGAGTTTAGGGACGCGCCGCGTCGTGTGCTTAAACGCGTCCGTCCAGAGCCAGTGGGCTACTAAAATCAGCGTCAAACCGCCAAAAAAGGCGAGCGCAGCAGGCCACGAACCGAAAAGCTCGAGGTACTGTTCCAACCCGGTAAAGCGGCCTTTTGCAATGCGCCAGCTGAAGAGACTCATATAAAACGAATAGGCGATAGGAATAAGCCCGAAAACCGCGATCAGGAGCGTGGCAGGCAGGATAAAAAGGTAGCCTGTTACAGCTTCGCGCTGACGGCAAGAGCGGTAAGCGTTCATAGGTGCGCCGACACGTTAGACAACCCGGCAAAAAGCGCAGCAAAGAGTATAGCTAAAAATATAGTCGAGAACACAGCCCGCGTAGTGCGAGCAGGGTGAGGGGAAACGGGGCAGGCCAAGACCATTACGACTCAATCATGACGAGCTTATCGGGTCGGTGTCAATATACAGTCAGCTCATTTGTAAAGTATCCTCAGATAGCGGGTATATTCTTCGGGTACAGTATCTACAGTGCGTTTGATACAGGTAGAGTGGAGAGCGTGCCGCCCAAACGACGCCCTACTCGACGCTCTAACAAACGCCCTCAACAGGCCGCACCTCTGCCAACGGTTCCTTTTGAACGGGTTAAACCTAAAGAGATAAACTTCGAGGCCGAGGTGTTGCCGGGACTCGAGCCCTTTACCCTCACCGAACTCAAAGGTATCAAGGGCGTGCAGCAGGTCAGAGAAGAACCGGGCGCAGTCGCCTTTCGCTACGTCGGCGACGCCGTAAAACTTTCGGGGCTACGGACGGTCGTCTCGGTCTATCAAGTTTTGACGTTTGCGGTGCCGCGTCCCAAAGCGCTACTGGGGCATGAACATCTCTCGAGGCTTACCGAGGAAATCGCAAAACTCACCGCCAGGGAGACGTTTACGGGCTTTCGCCTGAGCGCCGCCGGGGACGACTCGGCAGTATTCAAGCGTCTGGGTGAACAGCTCGCCCAAGCGACAGGATTAGCTCAAGACGCCGAGGGCGACCTGCTCATTCGGGTAAGACGTTCACCGCGAAAACAAGCAGCCCAGCAGGGCGGTTGGGAAGTCCTGTTACGTCTGATGCCCCGGCCTTTGTCGGCAAGAACGTGGCGCGTGTGCAACCTTCCAGGTGGCCTCAACGCAGCGCTTGGGGCGGTGATGGTCGGCCTCGCTGAAGTCAGGCCGGACGAGCGCGTTTTTAACCCGATGTGCGGGAGCGGCACCTTGCTCGCTGAGATGGGGTTGCAGAGGCGTTCGGCGCGGCTTACGGGGTGCGACCTCGTTCCGGCTGCACTAGCGTGTAGCGCGGAAAACGTATCGGCAGCGGGGTTTACAGCGGAGCTGTTTAGAGCTGACGCGGCCTCTACGGGTCTTGCGGACAGCAGCGTCAACGTCATCGTGAGCGACCCGCCGTGGGGCGACGCGGTAGGCACGCACAAAGAGAACACGGCGCTCTACCCGGCCTTTTTGAGTGAGTGCGCCCGCATCGCTGCGCCGGGTGCGCGGTTTGTGCTGCTCACCCACGAAGTCAAGCTCTTGGAACGTCTGCTGGAAACGAGCGAGTGGCAGTTAGAGACATCCTTTAAAGTCTTTCACGGCGGACACTACCCGAGAGTTTATTTGCTTAAAAAGCCCTGATCGTGCTAAACTTGTAAGGTTTTGGCTCGAGCCAAAAAAGAGTCTCGAGTGAGAGGTGATTATGGCAAAAGTATGTTCAATTTGTGGGAAAAAACCCATCGTCGGCAATAAGGTCGTGCAGAGCGGTAAAGCCAAACGTGAGGGCGGCGTCGGTAAAAAAACCACCGGCATCACTAAAAACTGGAAGCTCCCGAACCTGCAACGCGTCAAAGTCTTAAAAGGCGGTCACGCCCGCGCCGCGCGCGTCTGCACCTCGTGCATCCGCTCAGGCCGGACGATCAGCGCGTAAAACCGGCCCATAAGCCAGTCAGAGTCCTACGGGGCTCTTTTTTCTTGGGCTCGAGTACCTTGGCAACGGAGGAAAGATGACTAAACGCTACCCGGCGGTAGAGCCTTATAACTCCGGCATCCTCGAGGTCGGTGACGGTCATGAACTCTACTACGAAGGGGTAGGTAATCCCTCGGGCGTCCCGGCGGTTTACCTGCACGGCGGCCCCGGCGGGGGCTGTACTCCCGGCGCACGCCGCAATTTTGACCCAGACGCGTACCGGGTTGTACTCTTTGACCAACGCGGCTGCGGGCGTAGCCGTCCGCTAGCGTCTGAACCACACGCCGACCTGAGGACAAATACTACCGACCATCTCATCGCAGATATAGAGAGGTTGCGCGAACACCTCGAGATTGAGCGGTGGATAGTTATCGGGGTTTCGTGGGGTGTGACGCTTGGGTTGGCTTACGCCGAGCGCTACCCGGAGCGGGTCAGCAGTATGGTTTTAGGCGCGGTAACGTCGGGCTCGAGGCGTGAAACCGAGTGGATTACGCGCGATATGGGCCGAATCTTTCCCCGCGAGTGGGAGCGCTTTACTTCGGTCGTTCCCGAGGCCGAGCGTAGTGGTGATTTGTCAGCAGCTTACGCCCGGTTGCTCGCTAACCCTGACCCGCAGATGCATGAACGTGCGGCGCTCGAGTGGTGCCGTTGGGAAGACGTTCACGTTTCGCTGATGCCAGGGTGGGAGCCGAGCCCACGTTATGAAGACCCACAGTTTCGCCTCGGCTTTGCCCGTTTGGTGACGCACTACTGGAGCCACAGGAGCCACAGCTGCTTTTTGACTGACGGTGAGATATTAGCGGGTATACACCGTCTGGCAGGCATTCCGGCGGTCTTGATTCATGGACGCTGGGACGTTTCGGGGCCGCTGGATACGGCTTGGGCTTTGCACCGCGCTTGGCCCAGTAGCCGCTTAGTCGTTTTAGACGACGCCGGACATGGCGGGGTCGGTTTTCCGGAGGCGATGACCGCCGCGCTAGACGGGTTTCGCGGGTTGCGCTGAGATTTCACTCAGTTTGATAAGCAAACTCAGGTGAAATCAGGTTACAAGCCGCTGATAACCGAGGCTCGAGCCCTCTTAACCCCAACCCCACGCTACCGGCGGCAGCCACAGCGGTGCGTGCTAAACTCAGCGCGTGAGCAGCGACACAAATGAAACACGGTCTAAACGCGAAGCAGTAAGAAATTCGACAGCGTTCGAGGTCGTCTGGCGCAACGTCTGGGTACGGGCCACCGTGCAGCTCGTGCTGCTCGTCGCCGTCATCTGGATTTTAATCTACTTCCGCTCCAACTACGCGTTCGCGCTGCAAACGGCGCTCATCGGCTTTGTCATCGCCTACATCTTAAATCCACTCGTTGACGGGCTGGGCCGTATCCGTATCCGCCGCGCTCCGGCAACGGTCATCGTTTATATCCTTATCGTGCTGCTGCTCGTATTCGGCACCTACTTGCTGACGCAGATTGTCGGGCAGCTCGGGCGCTTTGTCAACGCAGTGCCAAGGGCCATCGACGCGCTCAGACCGCTGATTACCAGAGCTTCGGATTTTTTTGCCAGCTGGCAGGAGCAACTACCGGACTTTCTAACCCGCCGTTTCGGGGTTGCTGCCGGGAACGCTAACGTTTCAAACGAAGTCGAGGCGCGGATTGTCGCACTCTTCGACCAAGCGTCAACCGGACTTACCAATCTTCTGGAAAGCATCCTCAACGATGGGCCGGGATTTTTACTTTCGGGGGCAACTGGCATCTTTTCAACGACGTTACAAGTCTTTTTGATTCTGGTGGCGAGCGCCTATTTCCTCAACGATTTCCCTAAGTTTATCGCCAACTTTAGACGCTTTGTCCCGCTTCGTTACCGTACCTTATACGAAGACATTGGCAAAAAGGCCGACACCGCCGTCGGTGGCTATCTGCGCGGACAGCTGCTGATTGCGCTCGTTTTGGGGATATTCCTTTATATCGGTCTACTACTCATCGGCATTAAGTTGCCGCTGGCGATTAGCTTTTTAGCGGCAGTGCTAAACCTGGTGCCATATCTGGGTTCGATTGTCGGGGCAATTCCGGCTATTTTGCTGGGACTCACGACCGCAACGCCTTTTACCTCGGCGCTTTTAGTCATCATCTTGTTTATCGTCGCCAATCAGTTGGAGGGCAACCTGCTCTCCCCTTTTATCTTGTCGCGTTCGACGAACCTACACCCGGTTACGGTGCTAATTGCGATCACCTTCGGCCTCGGGACGTTTGGGCTGGTCGGGGCTATTTTTGCGGTGCCGACGGTGGCGCTCGGCAAGCTGGTGCTCGAGACCTACCTCCTCAAACGTCCGGCGTATACCGGCGCAGGCCCAAACACCGACGTCTATCCTCTAGAGAAAGCGGACGAGACATCAAATACAGCGGAAGATACTACAGAGCAAACTACTACAGAGCAAACGCAGCAGCCCCCCGACTAAGGGTGAGGTAAGGGTAGACTAGGCTGTGGCAAGAGAACAGGTAACAGTCAAACGGTCAGGGCGCGGAAAAGCCGCCAAACCTCAGAAACGCTCAGGTCGAAAAACTAAGGGTAGAGCCAAAGGAGCCGACCTCGAGGTTCTTGGCCTCTTTTTGCTGGCGCTCGGCGTGCTGCTTTTGGGGCTTTTACTTCCGCTGCCAACCGGCGAACTCGGCGCACTTTTACGAGAACTTTTGGTTGGACGTATCGGTTTCGGCGCGTACCTCTTGCCGTGGCCCCCGCTCATTTTAGGTGGCCTTTTTTTGCTTCGGCAAGCCCCCAAAGTGTGGCCCAGGGCTCTGGCAGGCTACGCGGTCAGCGCGCTCGGAGCGTGGCTGTTATTCTGCCTTTTACGGCCCGCAGGTTTACAGTCTACAGGGCTGGCAGCGTCCCCCTTTGCAGGGGGCGGCGCGTGGGGTGAGGCGCTCCGTGAGGGTGCAGGCGGCGGAGTCGGTATCTTTGCGCTGGCGGTTGCTATTATCGTGATTTCTGTGGGTATCGACATCTTTTTAGCGTATCCACCTACCACGCTCCTCCGTACCGGCACGCGCCGGAGTGTGCTGGGCGTGCAGCGGGCCGTGCGCGGCGGCGCTCAGGTTCGCCGTGAGGTCAAGGGGCGGGCGGCCTTTTCTGCCGATGTCGCACTCCTCAAAAAACGTTTACGGCGGTTGTCGCACAACCTCAGCGCACTTGGCGGGCTCTATCCGGGCAGCGCCGAGCTGACGCACTGGCAAGCTGCGGTCAAAGAAGCCTACGGCAACCTCAAATACGCCGACCCCGATATCCTAAACGACACCGGAACGGACGTACAGGCGTGGGAAGAGGCGGTCGGGGGGTTTACAGCAGAGCGCGCCGCCGAGCTGAGCGCCCAAATAGGGGACGAAGGGTTACGGGGTTTCGAGACGCAGCAAGACAGGCTCGCAGGTGGGCTCGCTCAACCCTTTGATGACCGGACACTCGACGGGGTAAGGAAGCTTTTGGGCCTCGAGCGCATCGCCCTCGGTGAACGCTACGGGCGTCTCCTACGCGAACGCGACCTCTCGGCAGTATCTTTAGAAGACGCCGACCCCAGAACGCTGGTACACGCTTTGAGCCGCCATACCGAACGGGTCACAACTTTTGCCACAGTTGAAGTGTCACAAGAGGCGCTGGGCGCTGACGCCGCGCTGCTGGGGCCGTGGAGCGAATTTTTGGGACGCGTCGCCGAGTTGCGAGACGATTATCCCAATAGCACCGCTTTAACAACCTTTAGTACCGAACTCCATACCCTGCTCAGAACGGGTCGCCCGGCGCTTCAAGAGCTAGATACGCAGAATGAGGCTTTGGAGGCGCTCGTTACCTCTTTGGGTGTCGTCTCCGCTGCGCCAGAATGTGTTGTACCAGAACCCGCTGTGTCAGCGTATGTTTCGCCGGAACCTGAATCCGCTGAAGCCTTTGAAGAAGCCGAATTTGACCACGCAGCTGCCGAAATCCTCGAGCCCCCTCTCCCCGAACCCGACCTAGATCTCCTGCACGAAGACGACCCTGATGAACCTCTCCCCGAAGCGGGCGGCATCCCCGTTCAGCTGCCGCCGCTGACCCTCTTGGACGCGCCCGAACCGAACCAAGACGACCCCGCCGCCCAAAACCGTGAGGTCAAGACGCGCATCACCAAGATTGACGAAACGCTCTCTAACTTTCGTCTTCAGGGGCGCGTCGTCGCCTCAGTCCGAGGCCCGACCGTCACCCGTTTCGAGGTCGAACCGGCCCCCGGCGAAAAGATCAGCCGGTTTTCAGGATTATCCGACGATTTAGCGTTAGCGATGGCGGTCGGCTCGGTGCGTATCGAAGCGCCGATTCCGGGCAAAAGCGTAATCGGCCTGGAAGTTCCCAATGCCCACCGCGACCTGATCAAATTTCGTGAAGCTGCCGAGTCGCCCCTCTTTCGCCGCAACAAGGCCCGCTTGCCCCTTATCTTGGGCAAGAGCATCGACGGTGAGATGGTGATTGGCGACCTCGCCAAGATGCCGCACCTGCTGATTGCCGGATCAACCGGTTCAGGTAAGTCGGTTGCCGTCAATACGCTGATCGGCTCCCTTTTGTACCGTTTTTTACCCAACGATCTGAGATTTCTGATGATCGACCCCAAAATGGTCGAGCTGACGCCGTTCGACGGCGTTCCGCATCTGCTACGCCCGGTTGTCACCAACCCGAACGACGCCGCCGGGGTGCTTTTGGGGCTGGTCGCGCACATGGAACGCCGTTACAAGATGATGAGCAAAATCGGCGCAAAAAACTTGGATCAGTACAACCAGAAAGCCCGCACGCTCGACCTGCCCGAATTGCCCTTTATCATCATCATCATTGACGAACTGGCTGACCTAATGATTACCTCGCCGAAAGAGGTCGAATCGGCGATTATGCGGCTCGCGCAGATGGCGCGGGCGACCGGGATGCACCTTGTTTTGGCGACGCAGCGTCCGAGTGTTGACATTTTGACGAGCTTGATTAAAGTCAATGTTCCGGCGCGGGTTGCGTTTGCGGTGAGTAGCGGACACGACTCGAGAACCATCCTCGACACGATGGGCGCGGAGCGCCTGACCGGGATGGGCGACATGCTCTTCTATCAACCGGGCTTGGTCAAACCGACCCGTCTGCAAGGCCCGTTTATCAGTGAGGAAGAGATTTTTACGCTCGCCAGCTTTTTACGGCGGCAACTTTTTGAAGACGAATTCGGTGAGGCTTACGGTTCAGACTTCGACCCGCCGCCGCTGGACGAGAGTTCGGCAACGGGGATGATCGACTGGAACGACGACAAACTCCGGGAGGCGGCGGAACTTGTCATTCGAGACGATTACGGGAGCGTCTCGAGACTTCAGCGCCGCCTGTCGGTCGGGCACGCGCGGGCGGGCAAGTTGATGGACTCGCTCGAGGCGTTAGCGGTGGTCGGCCCACATAGGGGTTCCAAACCTCGAGAGGTGCTGGTGGCTTATGAAGAACTGCCGAATATCTTTGGCAAATAAACTGGAGCGTAAGATGCGCTATGCTGGGCTATGATTAGGACGCCGGAATCACTCGAGATGAGCTATGAGGCGTTCCTCGAGTGGGCTGATGAAGATACGCTGGCGGAGTGGGTAGATGGTAAAGTTGTGTTCTTGTCGCCTCCGTCTACTCGTCACCAGCTCCTTGTTCGCTTTCTGATTGCCAGCCTCAGCGCCTTTATCGAAGCGTCCGACGCAGGTGTTCTCCTTCCCTCTCCCTATCAGATGAAGTTGGGGCCGGATTTGCCGGGGCGTGAACCTGACCTGCTATTTATTGCGAAGGAGAACCTCTCGAGACTTCAAAAAAATCGTCTCGTTGGCCCCGCCGACCTCGCTGTCGAAATCATCAGCCCTGAAAGCCGCGCCAGAGACAGGGGCGAAAAGTTTTACGAGTATGAGCAAGCAGGTATCAAAGAATACTGGCTCGTTGACCCCGACCGCGAGCAGGCTGAGTTTCACCGGCTCGACGCGCACGGCATCTATCAGCTAGTGCCGCTAGCTGAGGGCGTTTTTGAGAGCGAAGTGTTAGCGGGACTGAAACCGGAACCTGCTTGGTTGTGGCAAGAGCCGTTATCGCCACTGATGAGTATTTTGAAGCTCTGGAAACTCGTTTGAGCTTGACGATATAGGCAGCTGCACCGCATACTTGCGTTATGAACAAAGCTTGGCTCAAAGGTTTATCGCTCGTTTTTCTCCTTGTGTTGACGGCTTGCGGTGGCGGAAGTGGTGGACTCTGCTCAGCGGCGCTCGAGGGTCAACTCGCACCTACATGTAGCCCGGTACGACCTGAGCCTTCGGTGAGTCCGGTGGGTTCGTGGCAAGGCACACTCACAACGACAACCGGTGGTTCGGGAACAGAGCCGTTTACTGCTGAAGTTATCGAGTCTGAAACAGGAGGTAGAGACTACACCGGTGTTTTTACGGTGGACGATAAAGTTTACAATGTCTCTGGATTTTATAGCGGCGCGAGTGACGGAGAAGAAGCTTTTATCTTCGAGATACCTCTAGACGAAATCCAGCCCGCTGTTTCACCCGCTGAGTTTTACGGCCTCACATGGTCAGGGGCGATGACCGAAAGCACATATTCAGGTGGCTGGTTTTTCAACAGTGAGACAGCAAACCGCACGCCTGCTGGAGAATTTAACCTCGAGCGTCTCCCCTAACTCACTTTCGGTTAAGCATGACGGTTTACGGCATAGACTGCGCCCTATCTAAACGCTTACAGCAGACAATCTGGTAACTTGTGTACCGGGTGGTTTCGCTGGCTCAGGGTGTACAACTCACCGAGCAACTTGCTGGGCCACCTCAACCCACCTTGCCGCCTCCGGCGCTGACACTAAGGCCGGATTTTTTGTGGCGTGAGGAGCTTCTAGATGGACGTGTTTACCGCCGCGCCTCACCATGATGTCCTGCTGCTATTGGTGCAAGTTTCCGTACTCCTGATTGTTGCTAGAGGGTGCGGGTTTATCGCCCGCAGTTTGGGTCAACCCGCTGTCGCCGGTGAGATTTTTGCCGGGGTTATGCTCGGGCCTTCTTTTTTGAGTACGCTCATTCCTGCTGTCGGTCGCTGGGTCATCCCGCAAAACGAGGTGCAGGGGTATCTGCTCGAGCTTATCGGGCTGCTCGGCGCACTGTTTTTGCTGATTATTACAGGACTTGAGACCGACTTACCGCTGATTCGCCGTCACGCCAAAATCGCGGCGGGCGTCGCGGCGGGCGGCCTCGTCTTGCCTTTCGCGTCAGGGTTTTTGCTGGCCTTTTACCTGCCCGACTTTTTGCTCGCTGACCCGGACAGGCGGTTGGTCTTTTCACTCTTTGTTGCCACCTCGATGTCGGTTTCAGCGATTCCGGTGATTGCCAAGGTGCTCATCGACCTTAACTTGATGCGCCGAGACATCGGGCAAACCATCATGGCAGCAGGGATGATCGACGACACGGTCGCCTGGACGCTGCTTTCGGTGGTGCTGGGTTTGCTGAGCGGCGGCGTTGTAACCTTCGGAACAGTGCTTTTTTCGGCAGGCAAAATTCTGATCTTTATGCTGCTGAGTTTTACGCTCGGACGCTCTCTCCTTAAACACGCGCTCGACTTTATGCAAGACCGGGTGGTCGGCCCCGACCGGCTGCTGAGTCTGGTGGTCGCCGCGGCGTTCGTCTGGGGCGCTATTGCTCAGGCTATCGAAATTGAAGCCGTACTCGGCGCGTTCGTCGTCGGTATCTTGTTCGGCACTATGCGCCGCTTGCCGAACGACGTGGTGCATAAGCTCGAGAGTATCGCTATCGGCATCTTTGCGCCGGTATTTTTTGCCATCGCCGGTCTCAAGGTTGACCTGCCGAGTTTATTTACGCCCGAACTGCTTGGGACTGCGCTGCTGATCTTCGCGGTCGCAGTTCTCGGTAAGCTCGCGGGGGTTTACGCTGCCGGACGGCTGATTGGGCTCGACCACTGGCGTTCGCTGGCCTACGGCTCGGCGCTCAACGCACGTGGGGCGGTCGGGATTATCATCGCTACGATCGGCTTGTCGCTCGGTATCCTCAGCCAGGAGATGTATTCAGTGCTCGTTTTAATGGCGGTTTTAACTGCGCTGATGGCTCCGGCACTGCTCCGCTGGACGCTGCGTCACGTCGTACCGGACGAACAGGAAACGCGGCGTTTACAGCTCGAGGAACTCGCCCGCGAAAGCTCACTTGCCCGCGTAAAACGGGTGTTGTTACCCGTCCGGCTGCGTCAGAGCAGCAACCGGGAGCTGCAAAGAATCGAGACCCACCTCTTTGAAAAGCTGGGCAACACCCCGGCGCTGACCCTCTTGACCGTCACGCCGGAGGGGGGTAAAACCGGCGCGGCAGAGTTTCTAAGCGAGCTGGGACGGTCTTTCAAAACGTCTGATATCACCAAAAAGGCTGTCGAAAGTGCCCATCCCGGCGACGTCATTCTGGACGAGGCGCAGAAAGATTACGATCTCATCATTTTGGGCGCTTCGGAGAAGATCAAAGATAGCGGCGTCTTGTTCAGCCCCCTAACTGACCAGCTGGTTCAAGCCGCACCTTGCTTGACGCTGATCGTCAAAGGGACAGGGGTGGACGAACACTGGCCGCCCAAACGCATTTTAGTGCCGACGGACGGTTCGGCGTCGGCGCGGTCAGCGGCGGAGGTCGCGTTTATGCTGGCCCACGCCGAACCGGTTCAGGTCACGCTGCTCAACGTGATTGAGAGCGAAAAACGCGGCGACTACCGCTTCGACAGCTCCGAACGGGCCAGAGACAGGCAGCTCAGTAACGCGCAGCAGATCGTCGAATCACTGCGTGTTTTAGGTGAATCGCAAGAGGTACAGGTTGATACCAAAGTGATAGTAGGGGGCGCGTCCGAAGGGGTTATCCTCGAGGCTGCCCGAGGCTTCGACCTCATCGTTTTGGGCACCGGCGCACGGGCGCGGCTCGAGCGCGTCTTTTTAGGGTCGCGGGTTGAGGCGGTGCTCGAGGGCGCAGCGTGCCCGGTTATTGTCGTCAACGCTGTCTAAAGAGGCTTTTACCCTTTTCTTCACTCTCCCAAGTATAAAGTCAACGCATGCCGGACTGAGCAGTTCGACCACTCTTTAAGAAAGTTCGAGCTGCTCCGCGCTTTGTCGAGTCCAACACCCGACACGACCTCGATGCCGAGCTTTTCGCACACATCCCGCTCGGGGATGTTGGTGTGGTCAACACGGTCGCCGCCTTTGGTAAAGACGGATCGATCCCAGACTGACAAGACAAAATATAGCAGGTATCATCTGGGAACAGACGTTCTCACATTGATTTACGCCGCCTAGCACGCACATTCTGTAACGATAAAGGTAGCCTTCAGCTGCTTAAGTGCCATATCAGGCAGCCACTGATACTTGACGCAAATTATTTACGATTTTCTCGGTGAGTCGGGAGCAGGTTCTTAAATCTTTGAGGTAACGTTTTGAGCAGTTTAGTTTCGATTTTTTCCCTGTTGCGCTGATAAAAGACGCCCAAGAAGATGATTGTAAGTCCTACAGCACTCAGAGCGAACGGAAAAACGATAGGCCCGGCGAACGTGTCGTAAGCCAGCTTGCTCAGATAGATAGAGACGCCTAAAGACCCGAAAACGATGAGCAGACGTCGCTGCAACAAAACCGACAAAACCATGAATACAAGGTTGACGACCAGAAAGAGAAACTCTTGAGGCGCACTTCCCCTTGTCAAAAGGCCCAAACCCGTCCAGAGGGTGACGCCACCAAAAAGATAAAACCAAAAGGCGTAATCTTTTTGCGTTTGGTGGTCTATCAGGTAAGCGCTCAAAAGCATCAGGACACCAAAACATAGAGACACCCACAAGCGTTCGTTCCAGCTGTATTCTGTTTTTCCGAAGAGAAGAGGGGTCAAATCCATCGACATGTACCGAAGCGTAAAAGCTACAGGCGCAAGTAAAAAAGGGAATCTGACAAACCTCAGCGTAAGGAGTGCCGCAGCAATCGTTCCTAGCTCGACAAGCAACCAGCTACCCTTGATCCAAACGTAATAGTTTGCGTAGCTCCCAGGATCGCCTTGAAGCCACAAGCCACAAACCCGTAGCGCGTTGTAAGCCGTAGAGTATCAGCCATCATAAAGTAGGCTCGGAACAGCAGCTAATTGATTTTCCACGTTTTAACTTTTTGAGAAGGCGGGCATTAGCTAGCTTCAGTTCTTTGGACGTCTCGCGGATGCTAAAAATGCTGAACTTTACGTGCCTATCCAAAAAGTAAGGCTCTGACTGCTATTGCCCTAACCCCACCCATTATTCGCCCAAGTACGACGTCAGCGCATTTCTAACCGAGTAATTCGACCACTCTTTTAAGAAGTTCGAGCTGCTCCACGCTTTATCCAACCCTACCCCCGACACGACCTCGATGCCGAGCGTTTCGCATACCTCCCATTCGGGGATGCTGGTCTGATCCACCCGGTCGCCCCCTTTGGTAAAAACGTGTGGTTTAAGCTGACGAAGCGCCTCGCGGACGGTCGAATCGTTTTCAACCTCAAACGGCACCACGTAGTCAACCGCGCGGATACACGATACGACCGCCGCACGCGTGGCTAAGTCCATAAACGGTTTGCCTTTTTTAGCGCTTAGAAAAGCGTCACCGTTGACGACGACGACGAGCGTGTCGCCGTACCCTTTCGATTCGATCAGGCAGCTCGCGTGACCGGGATGGAGCGGGTCAAAACCGCCTGAAGTGCAGACGATACGCCCGAGCGAGTCTCTAATGCTGTCGAACTTTTCGAAACTGACAATCTCAGCGTATTTCATCATGTAAGTTTACCCTTCTAATCTGTGGTTTTTGCCTGTAGTTTCTGACTTATCGCTCTTGGTTGAGGTTCAGGGTCTAACGACCGAAACGTCGTTCGCGCGCCTGAAAGCTTCTGATGGCCCGTAAAAAATCGACGCGCCGAAAGCTCGGCCAGAAGGCGTCACAAAAATAGTACTCGCTATAGGCTGCTTGCCACAATAAAAAGCCTGACAGCCGCACCTCGCCGGAGGTGCGGACGATAAAGTCCGGGTCGGGCGAGCCTGCCGTATAAAGGTGCCGCTCGATCTCGCCGACCGTGACCCTTTCAGCGAGTTCGCTGATGTTTTTGACCCCGAGGGCTTGCTCACGCAAAAGGTTTTGCACGGCCGCGACGATCTCCTCACGTCCGCCGTAGCCGATGGCAACGTTGAGTTGCCGCTCACCATAGTGGGCCGTCGCCGTTTCGACCTCTTGCAGAGCTGCACGTACGTCAGCTGGAAAGTCGGAGGTGTTACCGATTACCCGTACCCGCACCTTGTTTTTGTGGATTTTCGGGTCTTCGACCATCATCCGCGCTTGCCGCGCAAATAAACTGTGCAGATGCGACACCTCGGTCTCGGCGCGGCCCCGGTTGTCACTGCTGAAGCCCCACAGGGTCACGTGGCGAATGCCTAAGTCAAAGCACCACTCGAGCACCTCCCGCGCCTTACCCGCGCCGTAATCGTGCCCGGTAGCCACGTCTAAACCGATGCTTTTGGCAAAACGGCGGTTGCCGTCCATAATCAGGCCGATGTGTTTGGGCAAGGGGCCGCGTTTGGCGCTGCGCTCGAGTCGCCCCTCATAAAGCCAGTAGAGCGGTTCGGTCAGCCTGTTCCACACACCCATCACGCGTTGCAGGGAAGAGGGAGGCGGCGTCACACTTTTTAGTTTACTGTGTTTACCTGCGCTACAGTTAGAGGTCGGCGGCGTCACCTGACGCGGTAGGGACTTCATACCCTAGTTTTTACCATTTGATGCTCACGGTTCCGCCGTCATCTAACCCTTGACTTGCCAAACCGTTTTTTGCTGAACCTTGCCCCTTCGAGCCCTGTTCTACCGAACCTTGTTTTATCAAATCTTGCCCTGTCAACTTTTGTCCTGCCCTGCGTACTGCGCCGTAAAGTACGCTGCCTGCTCCGCCTTGCTGCCTTGCCACCAGGCACGGTTCGCTTCGTACCAGCTGACGACTTCAGCAATCCCCGCTTCAAAGGTAACGGTCGGGCTCCAGCCGAGTTCACGCTGCGCTTTGGATATCTCGAGGGCGTAGCGGTAGTCGTGTCCGGGACGGTCTTTGACGTGCTTGAGCAGCGTTTCGGGTTTGTTCAGTGCGCTGAGGACGGTTCGGGCCACAGTAAGGCCGTCGGTTTGGTTTTGCCCGCCCAAGTTGTACGCCTCACCGGATTTGCCCCGGAGGAGCGCCGCGTGAATCCCGCGCGCGTGGTCAGTTACAAAAATGTAGTCGCGGATCGCCTTGCCCGTCCCGTAAAGCGGCAGCGGCAGGTCGTCGAGCGCGTTGGTGACGAAAAGCGGGATAATTTTTTCCGGAAACTGGTGCGTCCCGTAGTTGTTGCTGCCGCGCGTAATCACGGTGTCCATACCGTAAGTCGTGGTGTACGCCTGAACGAGCAGGTCGCCGCCCGCCTTCGACGCGCTGTAGGGGCTGCGCGGGCGAAAGGCGTCGTCTTCACGGCTAAGACCTGTTTGCACCTCGCCGTAAACTTCATCGGTCGAGACGTGAACCATGCGGACGCCGCGTTCGCGGGCGGCCTCGAGCAGCACCCGTACCCCCTCCACATTCGAGCGGACGAACGGCGCAGCGTTTTGAATCGAGCGGTCAACGTGTGTTTCAGCGGCGAAGTTGACGATGGCGTCGCAGTCTGAGAGTGCCTGAGTCACGGCGTCCGGGTCGGCAATGTCGCCCTTGATGAAGGTGTAGCGCGGGTCGGTTTCAAAGTCTTTGAGGGTCGCAGGATTGGCCGCGTAGGTCATCAGGTCTAGGTTGACGATGTTTACATCTTCATATTCAGTGAGCAAAAGGCGAATATAGCTCGAGCCGATAAAGCCCAAGCCGCCCGTCACGAGAAGTTTTTTCATCCTTTGTCCTCCGCCCACAGCTCAGCGCCGAAAAAGTTCCACGGCAAACGTCCCTCGTTAGGCCGTTCCAAATTAAACTGCTGATTCATCGCGTAGAGCAGCAAGGCTCCGCTTGGCCCCGCCTGATACCCGTGCGCGACGCCTGCCGGGATATAGAGCTGCGTAGGTTCTTCGCCGGAAAGCACGACTGCCCGCCGGTTGCCCTCCGTTTCCGACCCGGCCCGGAGGTCAACGAGCCAGACCTTGAGCTGCCCGTCGATCACCGTCCAGAGTTCGTTTTGCGGTTCGTTCGGGTGGATGTGAAAGGCGTTGACGCGCCCCGGTTCAGCGCGTGACACGCTCAGCTGCCGCAGTTCAAACCCCGTCGGCAGGTTTTGAACCTCACCGCCCGTAACGCGGGCGTATTCCATAAAAAAGCCGTTGTCGCTGCGCTGCTTTTTGAGCTTGTGCAGCCAGACGCCCGCCAACTCGGGCGCGGGCGGATAATCTTGAAAGGTGAGCGCACACGTGGCAGCGTCTGATAGTTTAGTCATAGAGACAACCTAGTCATGAAAGAGTCCTTTGGGTCATAGAGAATCTTTGGCCGCGAGTTGCAGCCGAATATCGTGCCAGCGGCTCGTGTCCAGGCTGATGTCGTCGGGCAGATCGACGCCCGCAGCGGTTTTTGAACCCGGTTCTACCGAATCGCTCCGCCGCCGCGCCAGTTCGTAGACGCTTTTACGTTCAGAAGCGATATGTAGCGTGTCAAACGGGATGGCGTCCAGATGACGCACCGCCAGCGCAATTTCAGGTGCGATCACATCCACATAATCCTGACTCGTGTAAACGTCTCTAAACGCGGCTTTATAGGGCCATTCGCGGGGCCGAAAACTCGTGCGGATGACGAGGTGACGCGGCGCAACGCGGGCCACCGCTTCAGCGACGAGTTTAGACAGGGCGTAGTAGTTTCTGACCGGCCCTACAGGGTCGTCTTCGGCGTAGCCACCGGTATCGCCGTAAAACACGTAATCGGTTGAGATGTAGACGAGCGGCGTATCTCCTAAAGCTTGAACCAAGTTGCGCGTGCCGCCGACGTTGACGGCCCAGCACCGCGCCCGGTCGGTTTCAGCGCCCTTAACATCGGTATAGGCGGCGGCGTGGAGAACGGCGCTCGGGCGGTATTTGTTCAGCGCCGCTGCGATACTTTCAGGTTGGGTGAGCTCGAGTTCGGCACTCGGCGGCGCGACGACATTGGGCAAAAGCCCCTGCAACTCCGTTCCTAACCGCCCACTGCCGCCGGTCAGTAAAATCATACGGTCTCCGGCAACAGGTTCTCCGACCTACGGTTACGGACGAGCTCGAGCAAATATTGCCCGTACCCGGTCTTAGCCATCGGCTCGGCGAGCAAGGCAACTTCGTCAGCAGTAATCCAGCCTTTACGGTAGGCGACCTCTTCTAGACACGCCACCTTAAGCCCCTGCCGCGACTCGATGGTTTCGACAAAATTGCACGCCTGCAACAAAGATTCGTGCGTCCCGGTGTCGAGCCACGCCATGCCGCGACCCAAAAGTTCAACCTGCAGTTCACCGCGCTCCAAATAAGCAGTATTGACGTCGGTGATTTCCAACTCGCCGCGTGGGGAGGGAGAAAGTCCGGCAGCGATGTCTAAGGCCCGGTTGTCGTAGAAATAGAGTCCAGTTAGTGCGTAGTTGGATTTGGGCTCCGTAGGTTTTTCCTCTAAGCTCACAGCTTGTCCGTCCGCGCCAAACTCGACGACGCCGTACCGCTCCGGGTCGCGGACGTAGTAGCCAAAAACGGTTGCGCCGCCCGACGTTTGAACCCGTTCGGCAGCTCGCTGAAGCTGCTGCGAAAAGCTCTGTCCGAAGAAAATATTATCACCTAAAACCAAACAGACGCTCTCATCCCCGACGAACTCGCGCCCAATCGTCAAAGCTTGCGCCAAGCCCTTCGGTTCAGCTTGTTCGGCGTAGGAAAAGGTGACGCCCCACTGTGAACCGTCGCCTAAAAGCCGTTTGAAACTAGGCGCGTCGAAGGGTGTGGTAATGACTAGAATCTCGCGGATGTCGGCGAGCAGCAGAACCGAAATCGGATAGTACACCATCGGTTTGTCGAACACCGGAATGAGCTGTTTGCTGACGCCCCGCGTCGCGGGGTAGAGGCGCGTCCCCGAGCCCCCTGCCAGGATAATGCCTTTCATGGGTTCACCTTATCATCTAGCAGCGCCAAGCTCCCGGTGCCTTACGCGGCGGCTAAAGCCCCACGCCGCCATGAGAAAAAGCATACCGCCCAGAACAAACCACGGATCCCAGAGGACGAGGTGCCACGTTGCAGCAGCTGAACGCATTGATGTGGGGGTCTCGAGCACCCCAACCGTCATAAGCCTGCGAGCCACGAGATTGGCTCCGCCGTAAAACGTCAAAACGAGGCCGATACCCCAGCCAGCGGTCAGCCGAAGCCACACCGGAACCCGTGCGCCCCACCGCTGAACGAGTGAGAGCGCAACTACCCCGGCAGCCGCCTTTAACAGTCAGGTAAACCAGACCACAGCTAAAAACCAGGACTGCGTGGCAAGTTCAAGGATTTGCGGCGACTGGGTACGGTACAAAAAGCTCCCACCCAACGCCCAGTAAGAACTCAGCGCGGCAAAGACAAACGACCATAACGCGGCGGCGTAAGCCGAACCTAAAAAAGTCGAACGGGCACTCTGTACACCGTAAACCCGGATATTACCGCGCCCCACGCCGCGCCAGCACAACCGTTACGGTTTTAACGAGTAAAACGATGTCCCACCATAACGACCAATTACGCACGTACTGCGACTCCATCTCGAGCCGTTCACTAAAGGTTACGTCGCTGCGGCCCGTCACCTGCCAAAAGCCGGTCATCCCTGGTTTGGCTTCTAAAATGACGTCTTGCAAACCGCGCATGTCGGGCAGCTCTTGCACCAGATACGGGCGCGGCCCGACCAGGCTCATCTCACCCTTGACGACGTTAAAGAGCTGCGTGAGTTCGTCGAGGCTGTAGTTGCGGATAAACGAGCCCGCACGGGTGATGCGGGGGTCGTTCTCGAGCTTATGAAAGCGTTCGTACTCGAGCCTGACCGCCGGGTCGTCCCGCATCATTGCCTGCAGGCGTTCATCGGCGTCGGTGTACATGCTGCGAAATTTAAGGCACTTAAAGGGTCGGCCCTTCTGCCCGATCCGGGTGCTCCAGTAAAACGACGAACCGGGGCTGTCGAACCGTACCCACAAGGCCAGCGCGAGTAAAACCGGTGAGATAAGGAGACCCCCGAGTACCCCGCCGAGCAGGTCTACGGCGCGTTTAACGACCTGATTGGCCCTTGCGTAAAGACCGAGCCGAACCTCGAGGGCGAGCATCCCGTCTAAATCGCTGGCAAAGACGCCCTGTGAGGGTAAGTTCACCAAGTCGGGAATAAACTGTACCCGCCGGAAGATACGGCCTCTCGTATTGATGAGGCCGCCTAAAAGCTGCGGCGTCGCGGTAGGAATTGCCACAATCGCGTGCTGCACCCCGCGCCTCATCGCGTACAGGTCGGCGTCGGCGAGTTTGCCGCGCACTCTGAGACCTTCGAAGACCTGACCTTGCTTTTCCGGATCGTCGTCAAAAAAGGCGACCGGGTGAAGCCCATCTAGCGGGCTTTTATTCAGCGCCCGCGCCACCCGTGCACCCGCCTGCCCTGCGCCCAGAATCACTACCGCGCGGCCCCACAAACGCATTCGGTGCAAAAGGCGTTTGATCGTGGCGCGGCCCACCGGCGCTAACACCATGCTTAAAAAGAGGGTCAAGAGCAAAATCGACCGGGGGATCGTCAGTTCGCGGTTAAAGAGGACGGTGCCGACCGCCAGAATCAGGCCAGCGTAGGCGGCGCTGACGATCTGTTTACGGAGTTCTTGCGGTTCGGTCAGGCCGTAACCGGGGTAGAGCCCTTCACGCCACGCCATAGCAGGCCATAGCAGGAGCGCGTAACGGGTCAGCTCGAGGGGTACAGCCTGCGGATTGATGGGCGGCAGCCCGAACCAGCCCGCTGCCCACTGCCGCAGCAAAATCGCCAGGTTAAAGGCTAAGAGCACCATTACGAAGTCGGTCAGCATCAGCGCCATTTGGACACCCAACTGCCGCATGGCGCTGTCACGTTCACCTGCGCGGGTGTCGCGGTAGGCGGCGGCTCGCCACCCGGCAACAGCGGCTAACGGATAGAGGATCTGCCCGGAAAAGAGCGTCACGTCGAACAGATTGGCGGCTAACAGGGCGCTTAAAACCGCAACGAAGGCCGCGTCACCTTTTTGTACTGCGACCTGCCCGAGCGCCACCAAAAAGAGGAGCAACCCGGCAAAGCCGAGCAGACCCCGCTCGAACAGGGTTTGCAGCGGCAACGAGTGCGCGTGAGAGGGCGCTTCGCCGTCGGGCCAGCGGGCCCGGAAGAAGTCGGTAAAGTCGTCTACTTGGCCCCACAGCGGCGAGGCGATGAACCCCGCCCACGCGGTTTGCCAGAGGGTGATCCGGGTACGCTGCAAACTGAGGCCCTGCGCGACCGCCCCCGGTGTGTAGGGCGTCGGGGTCAGGCCGCGCTCGAGCTGTAACCCTGCAAACGCCGCTTCCGACGCCGACTGAAAACGCTGATCAGGCGCAAAACCGAGCCACCCGCCCAGCTCAGGCGCACGACCTTCATATACAAACGTCACGTAAACGCGCCGCCAGAGCCCTTTGGTTTCCAAGATACCGGCGTCGAGCACCCGGCCCGGCCCCGTTACGGCGGCCTGCCAGTTCAGCTGATCCCTTTGCTGATTTGCGCCGCCCGGCACTCCGGCAGCAGGGATCAGCGCCCCTTGCATAAAAAAAGTTTCGTCCCCCCCCGGCGTCTGCGCGCGCACTAAAACGCCGGGCTCGAGCCGACGGTTCTCCGCCCAGAGCCAGAGGCTGACGGTGTAGGCTTCGCCGCGTGTCAGGGTTACGACCTGCTGCAAACGCGAAGCGGCCTCGGGTTTCGTCTTGCCAATGAGGTAGCCGGTCAAGGACGCGTCGCTGAAGGTCAAAGGGCGATCTTGAACTGCGACCCCGACCGCGCTCCACCAGTCACCGGGAACGACCTCAGTACCTTGCAGCAGGTTTTTATCTTCGCTCGGAGCTGGAGCTACGTCGATCAAAAAACCCGAGTTGCCCCAACCGAAGAGCGGCCCCAAAAGCGCTGCCCCGACTAAAATTATCACGCTAGAAGCGCCCATGACGAGGCGGCGACGCGGCACCCGCGGGATGTGGGCGATCCTTGCCTGCTCGACGACGGTCAGGGCTGCAGCGACGATAATCCAGGCGATCGCCGCCTCGCGGCTGCCGGAGACGAGTACGCCGAGCGCCGAGAGCGTGAGGCTGAAGAGTTGCCAGCGCAGGCGCGGCAACAGCACCGCAACGAGCGCCCCAAGCGTCAAGACCATATGACCGAACAGGCTACCCTGCGGCTGAGCTTGTAGCGGTTCACGCCAAAAGGGTTGGGGCCACGGTTCACGCCAGAACAGCAGGTCAGCGGGAAAACCGCCTAGAGCGCGGTAAAACCCCAACGCCACGATCAGCGTCAGACCTGTCAAGAGACCGATCCCGATAAGTGACGTCTCGAGCCTCACTTTCGAAGCGTGCAGTTTGGCGAACGCCCGGTAGAGCAGCCACGGGGCCAGCACCTGAAGGATGCCGAAAACAAACCCTCTAAGCCCCTCATGCACGCCGAGCGGCAGCGCGAGCAGCAGCGCCGCACCCCACCAGAGCAGGTCGGAGCGGCGCAGCGACCAGCGGCCCAGCACCAACGTCAGTAGACCGATAAAGGGGCCGTAAGCGGGTAAAAACGCGAAACCCAGGCCGAGCATAAAGGTCAGCCCTTTGGTTAGGGAAGCGGGTAGGGTCATTCGGGAGGCACCTGCCTGATCACCCTTCTATTATGCGGGTCTGGTCTTACCGTATTATGAACAGGCACCCTGTAAGGGGTTAATCTGCGCTGTGCGCCCAGGGTCAAAAAGAGCGTGAACAACACCCCTGCATAAAAGAGCGTGGTGTCGAAGACGTTCATCAGCAGCACACCGCCGACAAACGCGAGCGCCCTAGCGCCGCCCCAACGCCACGCCAGCACGCTCACGCCGAGGGTCAGGGCTGTGACCGAGAGCAGTCCCAGCACGCCGTAGCTCGAGGCGAACTCGAGCCATACATTATGCGCGTGCTGCACCGCTTCGCCGCCGTGCGTTTCGGCCCAGTAAGCGGGAAACCCGCTCGTCCCAAGGCCACGCAGCGGGTGCGTTAAAAAAGCCTCCAGCGCCCCGCGCCAGATGTCACTGCGCGCCGTAACCTCACCGAAACTAAACAGCCGCAGGGCCGAGAGCCTGGGCCACAGTGCGCCGACCCCGCCGAGAAGAACGAGCCCCAGCACCGTAAATCCGAGCCGACCCCTTTTAGGCAGACGCAACCAGAGTAGCCCCGCCATCCCAAAGGCTACACCGACAAGCGCAGCGCGGCTCCCGGTCAGGACGAGCCCGACCCCCGTCAGGACGGCGGCAACGACACCCAAGGGGAGTGACGAAAGGGCGACTAGCGCCAGCCCGAGCGTGCCAAGGGTGTGCCCTGCCAGGTTGGGGTCGCCGAAGATAATCGTCTGGCGGTTGCTCGAGACCGCCTCCGGCAGCTTCTGCCCGTCTGCGCCTATGAGTGTGACGTTACGGGTCTCTAAGACGAGCCCACTCGCCGTAAAAAGGTGCGCGGTGATGGTGTTGCCGCGGCTGCGCTCAACCTCAAAGTTAAACGCCTGCCACTCGGGCGTCGGCACGAAGGTACGGCCCGCCTGCGCTTCGGAGCGGCCCCCCCAGGTGAGGTTGAGCGCCCCCCCTTGCGGTAGCAGCGGCCCCAGCTCCTTTTTG
The DNA here is from genome assembly GCA_965215315.1 of Truepera sp. GTDB lineage: Bacteria > Deinococcota > Deinococci > Deinococcales > Trueperaceae > Truepera. The sequence goes on from CBDCDB010000008.1 coordinate 2,215,028, forward strand.
GCAGTAAACAACCTGACCCGCCGGACATCGAACGTTTCTCCGGCGAAACCGCTCAGCAGAGCCCTGACGACGGTCGCGTCCACCGCTTCCGGAACACGCCACGAAAGGCTGTAGCGCGTCCAGGTATCGCTCAGCGTTAAGGACAAGCAGCGCCCGCCGCCGCGGTAGCCCCACGCCTGCAACAAAAGTCCGCTACACTGCCGCCCCCCGATAGGCTTGCCCCGCACGATGTCGCCGGGGCGTGTGTCTATAGCCGCAGTTTCTCTCACAGCTTCTCCCGCAGTTTTCCGGCGTTCCGGGGGTGTGCGCCTGATGTCGAGGAGTACCCGGAAGATGCGCCCGCCGAGCGGCTCCCCGGTATCGAAGGTGCGCATGATGTAGGGCGGACCCGCTCCGGGTTGGGCCGCAGGTACCTGCACGCGGGTGTGTGGATAGTCTTTACCGGATTCGGGCTCGAGTACAAACCCTGGATCGGAGCGAAACCAGTCCCAAGCAGGTTTTCCGGCAACGCGCCGAATTTCCGTAGTGAGCGTCGCAGGCGCTACTGCACCCCCGTCTGCAGCGTCCTTGTCCGGCGCACGCCAGCTGCGAAAGCCGTACCCTGACACCTCGTCACCACGGCCCAGCGCACTCCACAATCCCGCTTTGTCCGAGACCTGCCAGTCGTACCGGGAAAGCTCCCGCTCCAACACGCCCCCGCCTAAAAGCAGGAGCATAACGCCAAAGAAAATCCACTTCAAACCCTTTGGACCTAGCGGCAGCAGCGCCACCACGCACGCCCCGAAGAGCTGCAAAACAAACCCCAACAGGGCCGCGCTCGAGCTGCGAAACAGACCCACGTAGAGCAGCAGCGGCGCGGACGCGGCGAGCCAGAGCAGACCGAGCGGCGCGGCGCGGCGTAGGGGGAACGTAGCGTTGTTTAGGAGCCTGTTCAGGGACGACCTGCCAAAAATGCACGGTAACGCTCGTCTACAAAACGACCGAATTCTTCTCTAAACCGAGGAACTGAAAACCTCTCGGCGTGAGCGCGAACCGCAGCCGGATCGAAACTCAGGGTTTCAAAACGTTCGACGGCTCCCTTTAAGCTGGCGATCGTTTGCGCGTCGAAAAACACGCCGGTCGGCTCCGACCTGTGACCGACGCCGCGAACGGTCTCGAGGCTCCCCCCTTTACCAAACGCAATCACCGGCGTCCCACACGCCTGCGCCTCTAGGGGCACGATACCGAAATCCTCCTCGGCAGCGAAGACGAAACCTCTAGCACGCTGCATGTGGTCTTTGAGAACGGAAAACGGCTGATAGCCCAAGAGCGTAACGTTTGGCCCTGCTTTCGCTTTAACCTTGTCGAAGTCGGGACCAGTGCCGATTATCACGAGCTTTTTATCCGGCATTTCAGAAAACGCCTGCGCGATTAAGTCGAGCTTTTTGTACGGCACCATCCGTGAAGTGCTCAGGTAGAAGTCTTCTTTGTCGGCGCGCAGTTCAAACCCGTCCGTATCGACCGGCGGATAGATAATCGTCGAGGAGCGGCGGTAGACCTTGTAGATACGCCGGGCGATAAACCGTGAATTGGCGACAAAATCGTCAACGCCGTTTGGCGTGCGGTAGTCCCACAAACGAATACGGTGGAGCAGATAACGCGCCAACGCGCCCTTAAACCCCAAGTCCAGACCGGATTCTTTCAGGTACTGCGCTTGCAAATCCCAGGCGTAGCGGATTGGGGAGTGGCAGTAACTGAGGTGCAGTTGGTCGGGCCCGGTCAAAACACCTTTGGCGATAGCGTGGGTGTTTGAAAGCACGATGTCGTAACCCGACAAGTCCAGCTGTTCGATGGCGAGGGGCATCAGCGGCAGGTACTGACGGTACTTTGTCCGGGCGAACGGCAAGCGCTGAATAAAGGTGGTGGTCACAGGTTTGTGCTGAATAAAGCCGCGCGCTTCAGGGGGCAAAAAATCGACCAGACTAAAGAGGTCAGCTTGCGGCAGGAGCTTGAGAAGTTCTTCTAAAACTTTTTCGGCTCCGGCGTAAACGGTCAGCCAGTCGTGAACGATGGCGACCCTGGCCCTAGTATAAGGTTCGGATACAGGCGTTTCAAGCGTCGTTTCAGGCATCATCCAAGCATACTTTGTGCTAAATAGGTTGTGTTAAGCATACTTCGCGCGTTCATAAGCCAGCATCTCATCGAGGGTTCTGGCTAGGGAGATTTCGGGCGTCCAACCGATCGCTGTACGCGCTTTGCCCGCGTCACCCACAAGTTCAGCAATATCGGTTTTACGGACTCTGGCAGGTTCGACCTCGAGCCTTACCTCACGCTGCCCCCGCGCGAGCACCGCATCAACGAGTTCTTTTACGCTGACGCCGCGCCCTGAAGCCAGGTTGTAAACCTCACCGTTCTCCCCTTCCCGTAAAAGTTTAGGATACGCCCGCACCACGTCGCGGACATCGGTAAAGTCACGCACCGAACTCAAGTTGCCGAGTTTGAGTACGGGCTCGGCCCGTCCCGCTTCGATACGGGCAAGCTGTTGCACGAGCGTCGGGAGCAGAAAGTCGGGCGATTGTCCCGGCCCAACGTGGTTAAAGGGGCGAACCCGCACGACCCGCCCGCCGGTGAGCGCACAGGGAAACGCAGCGAATTCGGCGGCAGCTTTCGACGCGCCGTAATAGTTGACGGGGTTGAGCGGCGCAGACTCGTCCAGCAACCCGGTCTGTGCACCGTAAACGTAGGCGCTGCTGACGACAAGTACCGCCGCCCCGACCTCCGCAGCAGCCTCCAAAACATTGAAGGTACCCCGCACATTGACCTCGTAGAAATCTGTGAGTTGCCCCTGTGCCGGACGCGTCACGCCCGCGAGATGGTAAACCTCTCTAGGCCGAAGCTCCCGAAAGACTGCACGCACCGCCGCATCGTCGCGCACATCGAGCTTGACGCGCCCGTCGTTTTTTTCGGGTGAGGCGCTTAGTCCCCCGCTCCAGACGCGTTCTCCGAGTGTCTCGAGGTGCGCCCGGAGGTAGCCTCCGACAAACCCACCACCGCCCGTAATCAGAACGTCACGGCCCGTGCCGTGCGCTCCGTTCAGCTCAGCTTTCACAGTATGGGTCAAAACCTCTACTCCGGTATTCTGAAATGTCTAACTGAAGTGTTTCCACATGGGGTTAACTTGACTTCGGTATGCCCTTGGCGAGCATCTCAGCGAGCACGTCGGCGGGCGGCAGGGAGTTTTCTACAGAGAAAGCAAATTGGCGTCAGGATGTTTGTTCTGACTTTCAGCTTCGCTACACGCGGCTGCGGAACACCCTGACCCAATTATACCTGTTTGTACGTTCAAGCGTAACGTGGTTGGCTGAGGTGAGGCCGAGAAACCGGACTGAGCCGCGCCATGTCCGCCTCGACCATCAGCGCTACAAGTTCGGCAAAGGTCGTGCGCGGCTGCCAGCCGAGTTTTTCTCTGGCCTTGCTGGAATCGCCTAAGAGCAGGTCAACCTCGGCTGGGCGCACGAACGCCTGATCAAGAACGACGTGATCACGCCACTCGAGTCCCGCTGCTGAAAACGCCGCCTCGACAAACTCCTCGACGGTGTGCGTCTCGCCGGTAGCCAGCACAAAATCCTCGGGTACAGGTTGCTGCAGCATCAGGTGCATCCCCTCGACGTACTCTTTAGCAAAACCCCAGTCGCGCTTGGCGTCCAGATTGCCGAGCCTGAGTTCTTTTTGTAAGCCCCTTTTGATGCGGGCCACTGCCAAGGTAATTTTACGGGTGACGAACTCAGGCCCCCGCAGAGGACTTTCGTGGTTGAAAAGAATCCCCGAGCAGGCGTACATATCGTAGGATTCGCGGTAGTTGACCGTCAACCAGTGCCCGTAGAGCTTGGCAACCCCGTAGGGACTGCGGGGATAAAAGGGGGTGTCTTCGGTTTGCGGCACCTCCCGCACTTTGCCGAACATCTCGCTGGTCGAGGCTTGGTAAAAACGGATCAGCGGGTTGACCATGCGGATAGCCTCTAGCAGCCGCGCCACGCCGATACCGGTGACGTCGCCGGTCATGATGGGCTGCTCGAACGACAGGGCGACAAAACTCTGCGCGGCTAGGTTGTACACCTCGTCGGGCTGATGCTTGTCCAAAACGCGCATCATGTTGCCCTGATCGGCGAGGTCAAAGTCGGCAAACACGACGTCGCCGGTGATGCCTAATTCGTTCGTTCGCATTCGGTTCCGGGTACTCGCGCGGCGTTCAGCCCCGACGACGGTGTAATTTTTGCCCAAGAGCAGTTCGGCGAGGTAAGCTCCGTCTTGCCCGGTAATACCGGTAATCAGCGCCGTTTTGCTCACGAGGTCGTGCTCAGCAGTAGATGTTTAGGTGAGTTACTCATAACGGGTCATTCTCCTTGTAAAACGCCTCTAGCCGAGACCTGTAGTGCGGCCCAGCGCAGACTCGGTAGACCTGAGTACCGCGCGGGCCGTGTTGTCCCAGCTAAAGCGTTCAGCTTGCGCGCTGCCCAGCGTTCGCAAACGATCTTGCAGGGGTTTGTCCTGCATCAATCTTTGAATTTTAGCAGAGATGTCGTTTTCGTCAAAAGGGTCAAAGTACAGTGCCGCGTCGCCACAAACTTCAGGGAGCGACGCCGCGTCCGAGCATACGACCGGGCAACCAAGCGTCATCGCCTCTAAAGGTGGAATTCCGAAACCCTCGTAATAGGCGGGGTGGACAAAACCGGTGGCGTGTTCATAGAGCGCGCGCAACTCACCGTCTGAGACGTAACCGACGTGCTGCACGCTCTCCGGTAGCGCGCCGGTCGCGGCGTGGACTTTGGGGTTGCTGCCGCCTGCAATCACGACCTCAAACGGCGTTTGACCAAGCTGCTCGAGCGCCCGCACCAACCGACCGAAGTTTTTGTGCGGGCTGCTGCTGCCGACTGCCAATAAAAAAGGCTTCTCTCGCAAATTGTGCCGGTCTAAAATATCAGGGTCGGCGGGTGTAGCGAGGATGTGTTCACGACCATTATAGATGACCTCGAGCCGCTCCGGACGAATCCCGCAGATACGCGCCAGCTCACGCTGCGAAAAGTGCGAGACCGTCGTAAGGCCACGCGCCGTAGTTTTAAGACCTCTAAAAACGACCCAGTACCAGCTTCTAAACGTCCCCGAATACGCTTCAGGAACCGCAAACGGCGATGCGTCGTGTAGCGTAACGACCTGCCGGGGGTAGAGAATCGGCCCGGTATTGCAAAGACTCAGGAGCCGAGCGCCGCGCACCAGCAGGGGGAGCTCGAGCTGTTCCCAAGCGTGCCCGGACAGCCGCCCGACGACCTCAGCGCCCAACATGTCGGCGAGGTCGTCGTGCAGTACCCCTTTGGGGGTTAAAAAGCGCGTATCTGGGCGTAACCCTTTGAGGCGTTTTGATACTTCTAAAGCGTAACGCTGCACCCCGACGATGTTTTGGGTTAAAAAGCGGGCGTTGACGACTAAAGGTTTTTGGGAATATGTCACGTTGGTTTCGGGGTGCGGAAACCCCAGACGCGGTAAAGATATAGCAGCACGCCCAGGTTCACCCAAAAAAACGCGTGCAAAAACTCGTAACCGATAAACATATTGAGGAAGATCGTCAGTGCTCCAATCAAAAAGGGAAGATAGTGTTCACGCTCGCGTTTACTCAGGCGCGGCAGCGCTCCGGTAAACTTGCTGAACAAGACACCAAACAGCAGCGCGACGAGCAGAAACCCGAACGCGCCCGTTTCAGCAAAGATCGACACCAGGTCGTTGCCCGCAGTGTAGTTGGGATTTTCATAAGGGTTGTTAAAAACCAGTTCGCCGCGGTAGGTGCCGTACTGCCCGATACCGATACCGTCGAACGGTTCATCTTGGATGATGGTGAGCATGATGTTTAAGTTGTCCAGGCGGTCGGTGAAGGCTTGCGACTCGAGTCCCCGGTTTAAGGTGTTACGAAAGACCGGCAGCGTACTGACAAACGCCGCCCCCGGCGGAATCAGCAGCACCAGCAGCGCACCGAAAATGAGCCGGTGCTGCTTGTAGATGGTATCGACGTAAAACGCAACGGCCACAAGCGAAATCAGCGCGAATTTGGACTGCGAGAGCACCAGCGCGAGCAAACCCAAAAGTGCAAAAGGCCAACACCAGCGCACGTAGCGGCGGCCCAGCATCAGCATCAAGCCGGTAATAAAAACGACCGAAAACTGCTGTGGTTCGGCGGTCGTTCCGGCCAACCGGGGCAAAAACGAACCCGTCGGCCAGACGCCCAAAGCCCCGCCGAACGAATGCGCCAAGACCTCGTTGGTGCTGCGGTATCCACTCCAGTAGAGCACCAGCAAAACGTAAGCGATGACAATCGACGCGGCGGCGCTGACGATGAGGAGCAGCTCGAGCCATTTCAGCGTCACCAACCCCTCAGCAAGCGCGTAGTAGACGATAAACGCTACGGCAAACACGGCAACGTATTTGGACAGTTCGCTCACGTAGCGGAGCCACGCGAAAACCTCGGCGTCCACGGCGTTCGTAACGGTCGTTAGACCTATTACCGCAAAAAAGAGCAGCGCGACTGCAAGGTAGAGCTGCACCGCTGCGTTGGCCCGAAACCGTCCGCGCAAACAGACGGCCAACACCACCAGACCGAGTCCAAACCAGCCCAGAACCCGCTGAAACGGCAGCGCGACTCCGGCAACTTCGGGAATCCGCAGCCACGGAAACGAGTAGAGCAGCGCCGTCACGTAAACCGTCACCGCAATCAGCGGCGGCGTCCGCAGTAAACCTAGAAATTGTCCGGGCAGTTTGCCCCAGTGAACCGCTCTCAGCGGGTAAACTTTCGCCACCCTACGCTCCTAAAGATTCTCTTACAAAGTTACGCGCGTCAAGCTAATTTTACACGCTGACGTTGCCGCCGCGCAGCATCACCCGAATGACCAACTCGACCCGTCGCCACTGCCGCCGCCTTACCCGGTTGGCGAGCGCCACGAGCAGCCCCAAGTATACGGTAGGCAGCGCGTAAGGGTAAAAGCGGCGGGTAAAGCGCACCCGGTTTTTGAGCGCGTAGAGGTCGGCGGTGTAGCTCTTGCCCGCCTTGGCCCGGTCGGTACCGCCGATGCTCGAGCCCTCCTTGTGGTACACGATACTTTTTGCGGCGTACCCGAGCCGAAACTTGCTCTGGTGACCCGGTTGGCCCCGAGCCCGCGTTGCCCAGTCGAGTTCTTCAAAGTAGAGAAAATAATCGTCTTGCAGCAGCCCGACGGTCTCTAAAAACAACCTCGAGACAAACGTTGACGCGCCGATGAGGTAGTCGAGCTGTCCTTCGATCTCCCCTTCGTCAACATCTTGAGGCCACCTTTCGTGCTGCCCCACGTGCTGCACTGTACCGAGCCAGCGGTTGTAACGTGCCCCGCCAAGCGCCTGCACGCTGTCCCGCTGGCTTTCATAAAGGAGCGTCGAACCGCACAACCCCAGTTCAGGTTCACGCTGCATCTTCGTTACGAGCTGCGTCAGGGCGTCCGGTTCGACCAGCGTGTCGTTGTTGAGCAGCCACACATACTCGGCCCCATGCTCGAGCGCGTAACGAAGGCCGACGTTGTTGCCCCCGGCAAAACCCAGATTGGCCCCGCTCTGAAGGAGTGTCAGGGTTGGATGACGCGCCCGTAATTCCCGTTCAGACCCGTCGGTGGAGGCGTTATCGACCACGATGACCTTGTAGTTAGGATAGTCAAGCCCTGCTAACGACTCCAGACAAGCGTCAGTATCGTTTAGGCCGTTCCAGTTCAGCAGGACGATAAAAACGACCGGCGCGTTCACAATGTCTAGCAGACCCGCTTAGCGGCCCACGCCGACGTAGGTCAGCCCGGCTTCGGCGACTGCGGTGGGCTCGAGCATATTGCGCGCGTCCAGAATCAGGTCGCCACGCATCACCGCTTTAAGTTCAGGAAGCGGCAGACGGGTGTATTCAGACCAATCAGTTGCAACGATCAGCGCGTCGCAGCCTGCTGCTAGCTCGGTAACGCTGTCACAGTATTCAACCGGCAGATCGGGATAGAGACGCTGTGTGTTCGGAATAGAAATCGGGTCGTGAACGCGCACGACGGCTCCTCTATCGTGCAGATGTTCGATAAGGGTGAGCGCCGGAGAATCTCTCAAGTCGTCGGTATTACCCTTGAAAGCCAAGCCTAAAATTCCAATCGTCGTACCACGGAGCACTTTGAGATGTTTTTGTAATTTGTCGATGACGTGCAGGCGCTGCCGCTGATTGACGCTAATCGCCGATTCGACAATCGGCATCTGATAGTCGTAACCTTTAGCAGTTGCCAGAATAGCGCGAGTATCTTTTCCAAAACAACTCCCACCCCAACCGATACCAGCTTGCAGGTGTTTGGAACCGATACGCGTATCTAATCCGATGGCCCTCGAGACCTCGGTGATATCCGCGCCGACGTGTTCGGCAAGGCGGGAAAACTCATTGATGAAGCTGATTTTCGTCGCCAAAAACGAGTTCGCGGCGTACTTGGTCAGCTCGGCGCTCGTCGGCGTCGTGGTAATCAGCGCAGGCAACGTGTAGCGTTCCGGACGCGGCGTCTCTACGGGGTCGGGAAACGTCTGTTCTAAAAAGGGTGCGTAAAGGGTGCGCAGCAAACCGACCGCCGCCTGGTCGTCCGCACCGATCACCAGGCGGTCAGGATAGAGCGTGTCGTGAACGGCTTTACCTTCGGCTAAGAACTCAGGATTCGAGGCGACCCAGACGTCGGCTTCGACATTTTTGGCTGAGAGCGCCCGGTGAACGATGCCTTCGACGTGTTTGGCGCTGCCGATAGGTACCGTTGACTTGTTGACGACGACGAGCTTGGCTCCAGATTGAATCTGCTCGGCGACCTCTTTGGCGGCGGCGTCAACGTACTGCAGGTCAGCGTCGCCGTTGGCTTTGGTGGGGGTGCCGACCGCGATAAAGACAACGCCGTTGCCAGCGAGTTTGGGGATGTCGGTCTGAAACTTGAGGTGGGGTTTGGCGCGGGCTAGAAGCTCTTCGAGACCGGGTTCGTGAATCGTGGCGCGGCCCCCGGACAGGGTTTCGACGATGCGCGGGTTTTTATCGACGCAAGTCACGTTGTGACCGACGTAGGCGAGGGCGACGCCGGTCGTCAGGCCGACGTAACCGGTTCCAATAATTGTAACGTTCATGCTTGTGCCTTTCGGATGGGTGTAGGGGACGGAGAGTCGGGAGGACGGCGGATCGCCGCACGCAAAAAGACCAGGACGAGGCCGACAAGTGCGCCCATGACAGCAGCCAGGGTGGTGTTGAAGGCGCGGCGCGGGCCGACGGGTGAACTCGGCACCGACGCTTGGCTTAAAATGCGGGCGTTTGTCGGCGCAAGCTCGGTCAAATATGAGATGCTTGACTGGAGTCCGGCAACTGTGTCGTAAGACGCCTGGACGTTTTTGAGTTCCCTATCTAACCGGTCGCGGCGTTGGTCGAGCGTGGCGAGCTGCTGCTGAATCGCGGCGGCGCTTTCAGTGTAGCTGGAGAGTTCGTTTTCCAGATCGGCGCGTTCGGCGCGCATTCCGGCGAGGGCGACCCGTTCGCGGCGGAGTTCGGCTTGGCTCAGAAGCGACAATGCGCCGCTATTCTCGTCTGTTCCGGCGGCTCCAGCGCCATTTTGGTTTTGCAGCGGAAAAGGCTGGGTTTGCGGTTGGGCCTGGGCACTCGCGTAACCGAGCAGGGCCAGCTCGAGCGCCCCCTCTGCCTGCGTCCGGGAAACCTGCTGCGTGAGCTTTTGTTCTTCAGCGAGGGCACCCTCGAGCGTCCTGACGGCTTCGGTATAGAGCCGCTGCACGAGATTGACGAACTCTTCCTCGTTACCTTCGAGGAGGTTTGACAAGGTATCCGACTCGGCTAGCGCCGCCCCGAAGGTGCGTTCCAACTGAGCGCTAGGGGTGAACCGGGGCCGCGCACGCAGCCCGTCAACGTCGGTAAGTGCGCGTTGTGCGCTCAGCACGTCTAGAAATGCCGGACTCAGGGCTTCGCCGTTTCGTGTTACGTCTTCATTGACGTTTCCAGAACCCGTCTGTCCAGTTTGCTGAACGAGCACACGGATTCGCGCCTCAGCCGCAGCCATCTCGCGGGCCAACGCACCCTGACGTTCGCGCCCGTCGGTAATCTGGCGGGTGAGGCCCTCGAGTTCAGCTTCTAACAGCGGCCCATTGTCTTGCGCCGCAAACCGCTGTACCTGCGCCTCGACCTCTTCGACATTTTTTTGCAGCCGCGCCACCTCACGCGTGGTCGTTTCGTCTACCGGACGGAGGCTTGAAAAGAGCGACTCGCGCACCGCCTTAAGCGTACTCTGCGCCCAGGCGTCGGCGAGGAGCGCCGCGCGTTCAGGGTCGCCGTTACGGACGCGGTGAATCACCGACAGGGGCGCGACGTCGCCGATACGTTGCGGGCCGAACAGCTGGCGGAGCGTCCCCAAACCCAAAAGTGTGTTGGGGGCGATGTCTACGTCTTTAACCCGTGATACCGCGTCCTGCAAAACCGTCTGACTCCGGGCCAAGGTGTCGTAAGTTTGAAACGACACCTCGTTGATGGGGCTAAACGAAATGGTTTCGTCACCCTGAATCTGAATGGGCGGCGGGGTGACGAGAACGGTACTTTCGGCGGCAAAAATGGGTTTGCGCTGCGCGTTGAGAAAGTAGGCGACGCCACCGGCAAGGAGCGTCAGCAGCAGAATAAAAGGCAACCCTCGCAGCAACACCAGGTAGAGGTCACGCAGCGAGACTTCGCTGCTCCGGTCAAAATCTTGGGGGGCGGGCGTATCGGGCATCATGAACTTAAACCTCTGGACATCTTTCTGGGCAGCTTGAGTCGTATTTCGGATTTCTAGACCTAACCGGGAGCAGCAGATCTAGCTCAGCCTAACGCGGCTGGAGGCGGAACATGGGTGATACGTCACCGACAGCTCGGTCATCTGCGGCGCTGCTCGCGGTGCGGATAAAGCCGCCCTGCTCGAGCCGCTCGAGCGGCTCTCTGAGGTCGCCCAGCTCGAGGTTCAGGGTTTCAGCGACCGCCTGAACGCTGAGTTCGCGGCGAAACGTCTCGAGGACGCGTTTTTCCGTGAGGCTGAAGTCGCTGCGAAAGCGCATGGCGAGTTCGGTCATCAAGTTGAGCGCGTCGCGCCCGCGCAAGGTCAGCCCGTAACGCCGCGCTTCCCAACCGTGGGGTTCGGTCGGCAGCGTGAGGCTCGGCGCACGCTGACAAGCGGCAAAAAGACCCAAAGAGGCGGGGTCGGAAGACGTTCCGGCGGGGCGCGGCACCTGCAAGTAGGCGCTTCCGGCGCGGTAGTAACGGGCGGCTTCGGAGGTCAGCTCGAGACCGCTAAACCCTTCCGGAACCCCTTGTGACGCCGTATCACTAAGTTGCAACCCCAAAAGCCAGCCTAAAAACCCGGCGACGACCGGCTCGGGCAGCGTGTGAAGCGTCAGCGCCGTCTGCACCTGCACGAGTGCGCGGAGCGCGGCAGCCCCGGTTTGTACCCGCTCCCCTTCGATATGTACCGCGCCGCCAAGTCCTCCGGCTTGAAAGAGTAACAAGCTTCGGCTTAGCGCGGGGTCAGAAGATGCGGTTAGGGGGGTCTCGAGAACCAGTGCGCCGGTAAACGCGTCCGCCTTAAGCCGTGCCACGAGTCCGAACAACTCGGTTTCAGCGGTGCTCAGAAGCGCCCGTTCGGAAAGGGTAGGGAGCGCCCAGAGTGGTCCCAGACCGGGGTAACGGCTCGGCACCAGGGGCAAGTCGGCGTCCGGGTGAAGCCAGAGGCTAAACGCTGCGCCGGTCGCCTTCAGGTCAAACGTTGCACCATCTGCAACCCCGAAATCCGTGTGGGCGTGCGGTTCGCCGCCCGGCCCGCCAGGATTCTCCAAACCAGGCAGCGTGAGGAGCGTGCCGACCTCTTCACGGCTCAGGTAGAGCGTCCCCGAAACGTTTTGTGAAGCCAGCACCGTCAGAAACGCTGCCGCGCTCAAATTCCCGAGGACGCCGCGCGTCGGTGCGGCTTTTTCGGCGGTCGGCGTCACTGTAACAGGTTTCACGAATGAGCCCGGCCCAGCGCGTGAAAGTGCGCGACCATTGCGTCTAAAAGCCGTTTGTCTTCAGTGAAGCTGAGCCGGGTCTGGGCTTCTTGTGAGCTAAAAAAATTGCCTTCAGGGAATAGTGCCTCGCGCAGCACCGGCGCTTTCGCTTCACTGAGCAGCAAAAACCAGGTGATGACGCGGGGAGTACCCCGTGCGTTTTTGTAGCGGGTCGTCTCAAGGAGCGCGGCGTCCGGGCAACTCGCCTGCACCCCCGCCTCCTCTTCAACCTCACGGACAGCCGCCGAGAGCGCGTCCTCACCGGGGTCGATATGACCTTTCGGAAAAACCCAGGTACCCTCGAGATGCCTTAGCAGCAGCACCGACCCGTCGGGGCGAAACACGACGCCCCCGGCCCCTTTGGTTTCAGTACGGTTTTGTGGTTCGTTACGTGGCACGGTGCCGACCCCTCATTTCGCCATGCTACCACCCCGCCGAGGCTACCGCGCCCAGCTTCTTGCCCTCTACTCTTCGGTTTTTGGCGCAGCTCCCGGCAAGATAAGCGACGCGACCGCCCCACCCTGCGCTAAAAACGCCTCGATACCTTTAGCCAACGCCTCCGCGAGCGTTTCTTTATAGCTTTCCTCCGCCAGTTTAGGGCCTTCTTCAGGGCTGTCGACGAAGCCGAGTTCGACGAGAATCGCCGGAACGCGGGCGTCACGGATGACCACGAAATAGTTTTTCCTGACGCCCCGGTCTTGGCCCCCGGTTACGCCGACAAGGTCACTCTGGACGTCGTTGGCGAGCACCGTGCTGTAGGTCAGGTTCTCTTCGCGCAAGAGGTCGCCGTCGATACTCATCGCCGCTCTTTGTGCGCGCACGGTACGCTTACGTCCAACCTCACCGCCGCCGTTCTCGAGCACCGCCAGGTCGATCAGCGACTCTTCTTGCGGTTCACCAAATACCCAGGTTTCGATCCCTTCAGCGTCTCCCCTGCCGGTCGAATTAGCGTGCAGCGAAACAAATAAGTTGTGCTCGGACGGAACGGCGAAGGCGGCGCGGTCCTCGAGTTCAACAAACGTATCGTCGTCGCGGGTCATCTCGACTTTGATGCCACGCGCCTCGAGTTTGTCACGGAGCCGTAAACCGACCGCCAAAACCAGGTCTTTTTCGTTGATAAAAGCGCCCAGCGCCCCAGGATCTTTGCCCCCGTGTCCAGGGTCAATCACAACCGTTTTCTGCACACTTTGAGGGCGCTGAACCGCCGCGAGGTCACGCGCGGAAAGCTCAGCGAGTTGTGCGACCTTTTTACCCTGTAACCCTGGCGCAAAGTCGATATAGAGCGTTTTAGTGCCCTCACCCGGTAAAACGCCGACCTCGAAGCCTTTGCCCGCAGCCGTAAGCGGATAACCGGTTCCGGCAATCAGCGCCAAGCCGCCGTTACTGCCTCCGTTGCCGACAGTGCTGTAGCCGAGGCTGACGAGTTGCGCTCCGTTCGGCGTAACCTCGAAGGGCGCGGCGCGGGCACCGTCAAAGAGGACGATAAAGTTGTCGCCGTCTACGGCGAGCTGATAGGTTACGCCTGCCGGAACATCGACGGCGACGCGGGTATAGCCTTCCGCGTGGGCCGCGTAACGAGGCGCAGCTAGTTCGCTCAGGTTCGGGTCGAGGGCCGGTGCTGGTGCCGGGTCACGCACGACTTCAGGAGCCGCTACGGGTGCGGGCACACTGAAATCTACAAGCGCGAGACGCGCCGCCGCGTTCCACGATACCGTTCCCCCGAATGCCCGGACGATATCCGTCAGCGGCAGGTAGCTGTTTCCGGCCAGAATAGCGCTGCGCCCCGCCTCGGCCTCGCCCGCGACGACAAGCGCGTCCGGTCTCTTGGCGAGGGCAGCCTCGACGTCTTCGGTCGCAAGCAGTTCAACACGTTTGTCATCCTTTTCAAACCGCAACTGTCCCGTGTCAGGTAAGTAGGCAGACTCGAGCCCAAGCGCCGCCGTCACCAGATCGGTACGGACGTAGGCGTTTTTAGCGCCCTCAGCAGGCCCGAAATAGCACGCCGCCGCCACCTTATCGCCTAATAAGGTACCGTCAACCGCAACGAAATCGGTACACCGCTGGGCCAAAGCGGTCTGTAAAACAGCACTTGCGAGTAAAGTGAGTAGGAGACACCAACGAATATAGGTCACAACGCTCGAGTCTAGCACGCAACTTTTATAACATTGCTGAGCGGCACACGCTAATGGGTACCTATGCCCCGAAAGCGTTCCGCAAACCTGTCTAAAACCTATCTCAAAAATGATTTTTCAGACTGAGAGCGTCTAATCTTACTCGCCTAGCTCGGTCAAACCCCTGACGGCTTTCGCCCGTCAGGGGTTTTTGAGATGGCCTCTAGTATGCTTAGTTTTATGGCAGTGACATCAGCGACGGTGACAGAGACCTTATGACGGTCATTTTACGCGCCCGCATATTTCACACGCCGCAAAATCCTTTTGAGGCCCAAGGTGCGCTCGAGGTTCATGAAGGCGCTCTGGCCCTCTCGGACGGACGTATCGGCGCACTCGGTACCCTTACCAAGGTGCAGGCCGCGTATCCCGACGCGCCCGTTTTGGGCGATGGTCAAGACTACATCTTACCGGGATTTGTCGATACTCACGTCCATTATCCGCAGGTCAGCGTGATCGGGACAATGGGCGTGACGCTGCTCGAGTGGCTCCAGACCCGTACGCTGCCCGAAGAGGCGCGGCTAAGTGATACAGCCTACGCGCGGGGGGTCGCCGAAACGTTTTTACGCGGGCTGGCCCGCAACGGCACGACTACGGCGCTCGTGTTCGGCGCACACCAGAAGGCGGCGCAAAACGCTTTTTTTGAGGCTGCGGACGCGTCAGGGTTACGGATTACCAGCGGGCTCGTTTTGAGCGACAGGCTGCTAAGGCCGGAACTCGAGGCTCCCGCAGAAACCTGTTACAGCGACAGCGAAGCGCTACTGAACGCGTGGCACCACCACGGCAGACTCCGCTACGCCGTTACGCCGCGTTTTGCGCTCTCTTGCAGCGAAGGGGTGCTAGAGGCGGCGGGCGCACTTGCGGCGCGTTACCCGGACAGCTATATTCAGACCCACATCAACGAGTCGCCCGCCGAAATCGCGCAGGTCGCCGAACTCTTTTCGTGGGCCGAGGATTATCTGGAAACTTACGAGCGTTTCGGTCTGGTCACGCCCCGTTCAGTTTTCGCCCATAACGTTCACGTTTCGGAGGGTGAACTAGGACGGCTAGGTGCGGCGCACGCAAGTGTCGCGCACTGCCCGAGCAGCAACATGTTTATCGGCAGCGGGTTGTTCGATATGCAGCGGCACCTGGCGCACGGCGTTCGGCTGGGTCTCGGCAGCGATGTGGGCGGCGGCACCGGCTTCAGTTTGTTTAAGGAAGGTTTGATGAGCTATCAGGGACAGATGCTGCACCCGGACGGGTTTCCGCTCAGCCCCGCGCACCTGCTCTATTTGGCAACGCGGGCCGGAGCCCTGGCACTGGGTTTGGACGAATTGGGCGACCTCAACGTGGGACGGCAGGCCGACTTTATGCTGGTACGCCCACCCGAGGGCAGCACGCTCGCCGACGTTCTGGCGCAGAGTCCGTCGGCAGAGGCGAGTTTGGGCGCACTTTTTACGCTGGCACGTGAAGAATCGGTACGTGAGGTGTTCGTCTCCGGAGAACCGCTTTTTACGCGTTTAGGCTTGGCTTAACTTGCGTCGGCAGTCGTCTAAAAAATAGCTTTGGACTCACTGTCCGTAAAGAAAATTAGCGCCTAGTCTTCCGGGTTTCTTACCTTTTTAAGCCAAACGTGAAAGTTGCGGCGCTGGTTCTTGCCCTCGAGCCCCGTCCCGCAACGTCTCATCGATAGCAGCGACCGTTTCAACGCCCCGCTCCGACGCGGCCCGGTCTTTGAGTGCGCCGCGAAACCGGGTCTCGCCGACGAGCCGGTTGGCGTCGGCCTCGAGCTGCTCGAATACGCTCCGGTAGCTCTGCGTCAGGGAATCGATAGCTTCGGCGGTGCCTAAAAAGTGCTCCTGCACGTCCTGCTTGTAGGCTCCAAGCTCGGTGGTTTTGGCCTCGAGCTTGGCTCTAAGCGCCCTTACCTCGGCGCTTTCGCCGCCCCAAACACGGGTGTACCCGTACATCAGCAGCGCACCCACCAAAAACGCGACCAGCAGTTGTAAAAATAAAATCATAACGCCTCCGTAACGCACCCGCGTAAAACCAACTCGTAGTCAGACAGACGCTTACAGCGCGGGGCGCGAATAGAGTCTACCGCAGTTTACTAACGCTCGAAACTGAAGCTTTCCTCACTGGCTTCTCGCTGTGCTTTTCCTAATGCCGCGCGTTCTGGTACCGCGCTTTACGCTGCACGTTTTCGCCTCAAGTCTCGGCAGCCTCAGCAAACTGTTCCCGCCAAGCGTTTACCTGCGCCAGGGTCGTATTGCCCCCGCACATCACGCTGACGACCCGGCAACCGGCAATATCGGGGATGAGGCCGTCAGCAAGGGCCGCCAGTGTACAGCTCGCAGCCGGTTCGACGAGGAGTTTTTCACGGTCTAGGGTAAACAGCAGTTCGGCAACGGCCCTCGAGTCAGAAACCGTCACCACTCGCTCGACGCCTGCTCGGACAATCCGGAAAGGACGGTCGCTGCTGCGCCGCGTGCCGAGGCTTTCAGCAATGGACGTAAAGCTGGGCAGGGTGACGAGTTCGCCGCACCTGAGCGACTGCGCCATACAGTCCGCGCCCAACGTTTCAACACCGACGACGCGCACGTCGGGGCGAAGCTGCTTCACGGCCGAGGCAATACCCGAGACCAGCCCGCCACCCCCGACCGAGCAGACGATGACCTCGGTATCAGGGGCCTGCTCTAAAATCTCCAAAGCCACCATCCCTTGCCCCGCCATTACCTGCAGGTCATCGAACGGGCTCAGGTAGGTGTAGCCGCGCTCCCGGACGAGGTCGTGGGCCAGCGCGTCAGCGGCGTTCCAGTCGTCGCCGTAAACGACGACCTCACCGCCGAGTTCCCGAATGGTGTTCACCCGTATGTCCGGTGTCGTCGTCGGCAAAACGACAACCGCTCTGACGCCCAAAAGCTGCGCGGCGTAGG
This sequence comes from Truepera sp., assembly GCA_965215315.1. GTDB lineage: Bacteria > Deinococcota > Deinococci > Deinococcales > Trueperaceae > Truepera. The sequence continues at coordinate 2,232,216 of CBDCDB010000008.1, forward strand.
CGAGGCCGAGGCCGTGGTTGCCGCCCGAAGCCGTCACGACGCCAAGCCCCGACGCACACTCAGGCATCGTGAGGAGCGCGTTAAGTGCGCCGCGCACCTTAAAGGCGTGGGTGGGTTGGAGTAGCTCGAGCTTTAACTTCAGCTCACACCCGAGCCGCGCCGTATACGCGCCCGACAGGACGAGCGGCGACGGGTTCAGATAGGGCTGTAACCGTGTTTGGGCAACCCTAAGCTGCTCCAAAGGGATATACGGGGATGGTAGCGAGGCGGCGTTATGCACAACATTCACGTTTTAGCACAGAGTTTACGATGCGGGTGTCATAAGGCTGAAACGAGAGCGGTAGAGTAGACCGTGCCCGACCCCTTCGCCCGTAAAACCTACCTGCACACCGTCACCGACCCGGTGCTAAGTGTACAGTTTTCGACCGGTAAAAGGACGCGGGCGCTGCAACTACAGAATTTCTTGAAGACCCTGCACACTGCAGCAGAGGCAAAACATCCTGCTGAACACGCGGACGGCGTTCTCAACCTGACCGTATTGACCTCGGCGGATTGGCGGCGTCTTTTCTCGACGCCGTACGGCTGGGGAACAGCGCGGCGCACTGAAGGCGTGGTAAGCCTACTGCTTCCGGCAGGCTATCCGCCCCGGCTTATCGCCCGCTGGGACGCGGTACGGCTCCGGGCCGGACGGCAGGGCGTGCGTGCGCCGGGGGGTGTCCCGGCTTATTTGGACGCAATATTGGGGCTCGAGTGGGCGTACGCCTTCATATTGAGCACGCAGCAAGGCCGTGCGCCGCGTCCGTGGCTCCGGGAGGTCGCCGCGGCGCACCTGTATCAGGCGGTGCTCGTCCATTTGGGAGACGTGCAGCGGCTCGAGTACCTGAACGCGTGGGCACGTGTGCAGAGGGCGGGAGCCGCGCCTAAAACGGACGACCCCCAAGCGTTCGTCTATCCGAGGGCCAAACAGCCGCTGGACGACCTGCTCTGGACGCAGAGTAGTTTGTGGCTGAGAGCTGCCGAGTTGGGCGAAGCGCACGGTTGGGCGTTCACCGCTGCCGAGGTTCGAGAACAGCTGCAAGCTGAGGCGAAAGCGGCGTTTACGCGTCCCTTAACGCCGTAGCGGTTTCAGCGCGGCTCGCTTGGCGGTGGTGGTCTATCAGGCTCTGAAGGTCACTCGGAACCTCCGGCCCCAGCTGTAAACCCAGCCATTCGGCAACCCGTTCGTGCAAGCTCGGGCGTTCGCTTAGCGGCACGCTCAAGAGCGCAGCGCGGCGCAGGAGTTCGCTGCGGAAACGGAGTTCGGTCTCTTCAGGGAGGCTCGAGGTCGTTTCACGGACTAAAAACTCTTCACCGAGCAGGCTTTCGACGTCCGCCCCGCTCGAGTCCGCAAGGTGCGCTGCCAACCCCGACCACGACCGCTCTCCGACCAGCGCGAGTTGCGCGAGCAGATAACGCTGTGCCTGCGGCAGCATATCGAGCCGCGCCTGCAAGAGAGACGTTAGCGAACCCGAAAAAGACCCGCTCCGCGCGTTGCTTAAAGTTCGGCCCAACTCGATGGTGTAGGCCGGGTTGCCCCCGGTTTCACCGACCAGCGAGGTCGTGACGAGGTGCAGGGCAGGGTCAACGAGCTGCCCCAAAATAGCCAGACAGGCATCTTTGGAGAGGGGAGGCAGCGTCAACCCGGCTGCGCCCGTAGGCGCAGGTTTACGCGAGAGCCGGAGGAGTAAAAGCGGGGCTGAGGACGCTTCGACCAACGCGTCTAAAGCGCGGCGGTGCGGCTCCTGTTCGGCAACGATAAGAAGGGGCTTCGCCACCTCATCAGGTACGTCAGTAGCATCCTTGCTTAAGTCTGATACAACCTGTGCCACGTCGTAACCCGGCCCCAGCCACACCACCCGCGCCGCCCCCTGAGCCTGAGCTGCCGCGCCAAACTCGCGTACCAGCCGGGTTTTACCGCTCCCCGCCTCACCGACAACCCAAAACGCTTGGATAGTTTTTGCAGCTTTCTCAGACGTCGCCGTCTGCGTTTTAGCTCGCTCCAGAGCGCCCCACAAGGCGATGAGTTCAGCGTTGCGTCCAACAAACTTAAGGTGTGCGTAAGGGTCACGTACCCGCGTTTCCTGCACAAAGCGCTGCGCCTGCGTGATGTCCGGGAACCCCGCCAGACTCAGCACTGGGCTCGGCTCATAACGCAAACTGTGGCGCGTCGCGCGGTACGTTTCCGGGCCGACCCAGACTTCGCCGGGGGTGGCGGCAGCCTCGAGCCGCGCCGCCAGATTGACCGCACTCCCCATTACCGTGTAGTCCTTGATTTTGCCCGACCCCAAGTTTCCAGCGATGACCAAGCCTGTATTGACGCCTGCCCGCCCTTTGAGCGGATACCCCTTGTTACGGCCTATTGCCTCAATCGCCCGCAACCCTTCGGCAGCTGCCAAGACCGCCCGCTCGGGGTCATTTGGGTGCGCGTTGGGTGCGCCGAAGAGTGCAATCAAGCCGTCGCCCTGAAACGCGTCGATGTAGCCGTCATACTCTTCGATAATGCCTGCTACAACGCTCAGTACGTCGTCAGCTAAGTCGCGGAGTTTTTCAGGGTCGAAATCTCTGGTCAGGGTACTGAAACCGGTCAGGTCGATAAACACGGTTGTCACCCGCCGCCGTTCGCGCCGCGCCGGGGCCGCAGACAGAGGTGCGCCGCACATCCCGCAAAACCGCATTGAAGCGGGATTGTCAGCAGCGCAGCTTGAACAACGAGTCATTACTTTAGATTATACGCAGGCTGACCTTAACGGGTTCTTAAGGTGTTGCATAAACAGACTTCATCTAGCTTTCATGTTCCTTCGGGCTCGAGGTACCTGATACGTTTACCTCGGCGCTCTGCGTAGTCGCGTTCAGAAGCGGTACTCGGGCCGATATACCCGCCAACATTCAAAATAAGCACTTCGTCAGCCAGGTCGATTTTGTGCCGGTGCAGTTCAGCCAAGTTGTTTTGAAGGCTTGCCTGCTCCTCCGGCGAAAGTCGTGCGAACAAACTCTCGTCACCTCCGGGCAAGGTTGCAATAGACAAGACGATATGACCGGCTAGGGTTTCCTCGAGGTAACTCTTTTCAAACTGCCGCCCAAACCGCGCCGAACCGCAGAGACAGACAATTTTGGGCCGTGTCAATTCTCGTACCAAGCTACTGCAACCCCAACAGCGGAGCCGGGTCTCTATACACAAGGTCGAACCCTTCGGAGCGCCCGATACGAAGTTGTAAAATATCCGCCGCGATGATGCCCCCACCTAAATAACCCAAAATCTGCCCCTGCTCCACGCGGTCGCCGATGGCAACGACTGGAACTTGCAGGTTGGTGTAAGCCGAAACGAGCCGGTCGGCATGTTGCAGGGCGACGGTGTAGCCGCTGTTGGCAGTAATCCGGTTAGCCCGGTAAACGACGCCAGCCCGCACTGCCCGCACCGCCGTACCGGGCTGCTCGGCGCGGAGCCACACGTCAGTTGCGCCATCCTGAGCGTAAGGGCGCACGACCGCAGCGTTTGGAAAGGGCATGGCGTAATCTTGTTCGTCTACCGGCGTAGGCGCGTTGAGACCGCGGATCAGGCGCTCGAGCCGCGTCGCCTCTTCATTAAAGGTGTCGTCTGTGGGCCTTTCGGGTTCAGCTTCGGCGCGGGCCGCTTCTTGGGCAGCCCGTTCACGGAGGCGCTCGAGTTCAGCTGCCAAAGACCCCCGCGCCCCGGTCAACCGGTCTTCGATACGGGTTTGCTCCTGTAACAGGTTTTCACGTTGGGAGAGCTGACCTGCCCGGGTCTGGCTTAGTTCGGTGATGACGCCCTCCAGGTTAGTTTGGGCAGTTTCCAAAGCTTGTGCGTTGGTCTCCAGGTCTCGGCTCCGCTGCGTGAGCGCCCGCACCTGCTGGGCGCGTTGAGCTCTGGCCTGACGCAGCGCTTCGGTCGTCGTGTTGAAGGTCTCTAGCAGCGCCACGTCCTGGTTTGTGAGCTGCCCCAAATAGTAGTTCCGAACGCGCAGCTTGAAGAGTGATTCGGTCTGTGCAAGCGCCCCGAGGTAGCGCCCGCTGCGGCGTTTGTGGAGGTTCGTCAGCAGGTCTTGCAACTGCCCCTTGAGCCCGTCTGCTTGCGCCGAAAGCCGTTTGATTCGCCGCGCAGACGCCCGCTGCTGCGCCCCCAACCGCTGTACTTGCGTGCGGATACGTGTCTGACGGTCACTCAGCCTCAAAATCTGTGCGCTTAACCGGTCACGTTCGGCAAGTTGCGCGTCGAGTTTCACGTTGGTTTTTGAAAGTTGGGCGGCGAGCGCGTCAAGTTCAGCCTGCCGCGCCGCCAGCACTTTTTCGTAAGCGGCAATCTGCCCTTCCAATACTTTTTGCTGCTGCGCCTGCCCAACACCTAGCAAGAGCAAAACGAGCAAAAAAACGCGTTTCACCTAAACTTCCTCTTGCAAATACTGCGAGACCGACAGGGCGCTACCGATAAAGCCGACAACGAGCGCTAGCGCAATGAGCAGCAGCGAAAGTTGGATGAGTGCGAGCGGGTCGCGCACGAGCGGCAGGAACCGCAGCGTTTCGGAGAGTCGCAGGGCGACAAAGCTGTAGCCGGGTATGACTAGAAGTAGCGTCAGGAGGGCGCTGAAGAGTCCCAGGAAAACGCCCTCGATTAGAAAAGGCGAGCGGATAAACCGCCGCGTCGCGCCCACCAAACGCATGACTTCAATCTCTTCACGTCGCGCGGTGATGGCAGCCCGAATCGAGTTGACGATAGCGAAGAGGGCGCTCGAGAGCAGCACCACAATCAGCACTGAACCAATCAGCCTCAGCGCGTCGTTGATGGCCAAAAACGTTGAGACCGCTTCACCACCGTCTTCAACTTCATCAACCCCCGGTAGCGCCCGCAGTTCGGCGGCGACCCGGGCCGTTTGCGCCGGGTCGGAGAGCCGCAGATAGAGGGAGTACGGTAGTGGGTTATTAACCTCGCGGCTCGCACTGTCAATGTAGGGCAACTGCTTGACCAGATCTTGCAGCGCTTCCTCAGGTGCGACAAGCTGAGTATCAACCACCCCGTTCCAGCTGCTGACCTGCGCCAGTACGTTTTGCGGGTCGGCGTTGGGGGCTAGGTAGGCGGCCAGCTCGAGTTCATTTTGCAGTTCGCCCAGGTTGAGGTTTACGTTTAGCGTCAGCAAGCTAAAGCCCGCCAAAATCGTCAGCGAGAGCGTCATCGTCGTCAAGGTCGAGATGCTGGCAATCCAGTTTTTTCGCATTGCGCGTAAGGCTTGGTTAAGAGCGTACATCAGTCGGTTCCTCCAGCAGCAGTCGTAGCAGCAATCGTCCAGTCGGTTATACCAAACCCGCCTGACGGGGCTGTGAGACGGAGGGTGCCAGAGGAGTGTGTAACGCGCTATTTTTTACCGTCTTTTACAGGGAAAACCGGTTGGGCAGAGGTCGGCTTGAAGCCTGTGTGACTGTATACTTGCGCGCCTACATGCCGCCAGCAGTTTTACGGGAAAGGCTCAAGCTTCCCTTCAAAATCTCATCATAGCCCCAATTCACGCAAACTTGACACGCTTGCGGCGGAGTAAACCCTTGACTCACCAAAAACCGGGCCGAGTCGTCGGACTCGGCCCCGTAAAACAGGGTGTTCGGAACAATTTTCCAGGGCTTACTTCTTGCGCTTATTCGCTAGTCCAGCGGTTCAAGCCAGATGTTGCGGTAGCGCACCCGTTTACCATGGTCTTGCAGGCGGATCGGCCCGTTATTTGGCCCTTCAGCGTCGCCGAGCGTGGTTTTACGGGGGATGGCGGTTCCGTAATGCACCTGCACCCCGTTCCAGACGACGCTCACATACGCAGGCCCGACTTTACGGCTCCCCGAATACTTGGGCGCGCGAAAGGTGATGTCATAGCTCTGCCAGCTTCCGGCAGGTCGGCTCGCGTTGCGGCTCGCGTCTTTAACGCCGTAAACTGCGCCCGCATCGTTTTGACCGCTTAGCTTCTGACGGTACGAGTCGAGAACTTGCACTTCGTAACGGCCTTGAAGGTAGATGCCGGAGTTGCCCCGGTTTTGCTCAGATGTGCCGGAGGGCGAGTCGGGTACCTGAAACTCTACGTGCAGCTTAAAGTCGCCGAAAGTTTGCTTCGTCTCGAGGTCGTTTGCGCCGACGCGGGAGCCGGGGTTGACCTCGAGCGCTCCACCTTTAACCGACCAGCGTTCGCCGCCCCGGTTCACAGGTGTCCACGCGTCGGTGCTGCCGCCGTCAAAAAGCGTGATACGTTTTCCGCTTCCCTCACTACTGCCGCCACTGCTGCTGGGGCTGGACTCGAGCGGCTTCATCTCAATGTTGCGGTAGTACACCTCGGCACCTTCAGCCTGAAATGCGATACGCCCTTCCGTCAGGGGTTTGCCGCTGCTCCGCAGGTCTGTGCCCCGGTTGACGACCTCCCCGTTGACGATATGCACCGCCTCGTCCCCCCGCACAATAAGCTCGACGGTGTTCCAGCCGCTGCGTGAATCCTGCGTCCGGTTTTTGGTAACCTGCACGTAAGACCCTGCTTGCGTGGTGTAGGGCGTCCCACCTTCACGGTAACGCACCGGCTTCTCCCGCGTTGACGCAACGGTCGTGTTCATGGTGACGCCGCCGAGCAGCCAGAAGTCGCCGGTATCGCCCTCCTGCACCTGCAACTCCGGGCCTCTAGGCCATACCCGGTCGCTCCCTCTAATGTGGTAAACGACGCCGCTGTCGCGCAGGCTGCGCTCACGCGGCGCAAAACGCTTGTCGCCCCAGCGGTACTCGAAACGCAGGTGATAATCGCCGTAAGCGCGGTTCGTCGCTACATACCCGAACTCTTGCTTTTTGCTGCTGCCGGGAACGTCCAGAATGTGCAGCATCCCGTTTTCGGCCTTGAACACGCCTTGCGGGTCGTTGTTGCGGCCCTTTGAAGGCAGATACGTCGTCCAGCCGTCCAGATTGCGACCGTTGAAAAGAGGTGTCCAGTCGCCTCCGCCCGAACTCGTCACCGGCTCTGACGTGGCTTCCGGAACGAGTGTGAGCGTATCGAGAGCCAGCTTGTATCCCCCGCTCCGGACGTCTTTGCCGGTCACGGAAAATTTGAGGTAGGCGTCGTCGGTGTTGGCAAACCGGACGCTGCCAAGCTCGAGCGTCTCGAACGTCGCTGAAGACGCGTAGAGATCCGCAGGTGCGCCCAGGTCAGCAAACCCTTCAGGTTTACCCTCGGCAACCGCGAGCTGAAAGGTGCCGCGCGTGGTCCACTTTTTGACGCGTACCTGCACGCTGTAACGCCCCGCCGCGGGTACCGCCACGCGGTAGGTCACATACGGGCCGCTCGTTTCGGCCCCCAAAAAGACGCACTTGCCATTACAACCGGGATCATTTGAAAAGTTCAGTTTAGCCCCGGAAATTTCGGCGATGGGAAGGGTTTCAATCTCTTTTACGACCGCCGAGGCCAGCGTACCGAGCGTCAGCCCGTCTGTAGGCGCTGTGATTTGCGTACACGCGCTCAGCAAAAGAGCGGAGTATAACAGGGAGAGCATATAAACGTACTCGGGACGGCGCGACATGGCCTTTACCTCCGGCTGAAACAGCGTGACGGACAAACATTTGTACCCTTACAAACGCCGCCCGCAGGGGGTCCTACAGGCTTTAGCCTGTTTACTCGTTCAGCCTAGAGGTTGCCTACAGGGTGCTCTTGTAAAGTCTTTGACACCTTGACAAGTAAATTGAGATGAGTAATGAGGGTCACACCTGGCATTTTTCCAAAGGTGGCTTGTTTTAGGCAGATCGCCGGTTCTCGCACTAAACGTACGACCAGTAAGTAAAATCCAGCGGCAACGTGCCACAAGTTGCAAGTTTAGCGACTCGAGTTTACTAAAGCCGTCAAAGCGGGTTTTATCAGAACAAGTTTTATCAGCGCAAGCCTGCCAGCACAAACCTCAAGGATGCCACCACACCGAAAAATCCGGGTAGTACGCCGAAACAATCCGCTGAAAGAGGAAGTAATCCACAATCAGGTGAACGACGAGCACCCATAAGAGGACGCGGGAGCGCTCATACATCGCGCCCTGTGTGAGCGCAAAAAGATACACAAATATCGGCCCGACCCCGCGAAACGCCATCGTCCACAAAACCGTCGTGTAAATCACGGCTTGCGCCAGATTTGCCGTGCGCGGCCCAAAAAGCTGCCGTAAAACGGCGTATCCGATGTTGATAAAAAACAGTTCATCCCACACACCCACCAAGTTGATACCGATAAAAAGCCGCAGCAACTCGCCGGTGTCGGGCTCCGGCGGTAACGTCCAGTTAAACGGCACTTCGGGACTGAGGACCCCGAAATAGAGCCACAACACGCCCCACGCCAGAGGTACAGCAAGCAGCGTGTAGAGAAGCTCGAGCGGTTCCAAATGCCGGGGCCGAAAAGCGAAAGTTACAGGCGAATCCTCACCTCTTAGTAGCAGCGTTGGTAAAATCAAAACGAGCGTAAAACAGCCGCCGAGCAGCAAAAATCCGCGAAAGCTCGTGTCGGTAGAGATCGGCGCGAGCGCCAAAACGAGTAGAGACGCGGCGAGCGCCAGATAGCGTTTCCGGCGGTACGGCGTTTCACGGCCCAGCGACACGAGAAACATCCCAACAAACGGCGCACCCCAGAGCCACGCGTCCAGCGCAAGCCACAAAACTGATCCGGCGAGTAAACTGACGAGCGGGACGAGTTTGTAGAGCGCTTTGGACATGCTTCAATCTTATAGGGCTATCCCTGACAACTAGCGCCTGGTGTTTTCAGCAAGCCAAACGGTATGCTGCACAAAGCATGCCTTACGACGCTCCTCACGCTGCTATCTCGCTCGCTGCACTGGAAAACAACGTTCAGGTTTTACGTTCTCGGCTCCAAGCCGAAACGACCCTACTCGTGCCCGTCAAGGCGAACGCTTACGGTCACGGCGCAGTTGGGACAGCGCGGCACTTGGAGACTTTGGGCGTCTCGTGGTTTGGGGTAGCGACGGCGGAGGAAGCGTTGGAACTACGCGCGGGCGGCGTGACAGGCCGCATTCTCATCTTTATTCCAATCTACAGCGGTTTAGAAGAGCTGATTGCTCAAGACATAACCCTGAGCGTTGCAGACGCCCACAGCGCCGACGCCGTAAAAAAAGCTGCTACCGGACAAACTGCGCAGGTTCACCTTAAAGTAGATACCGGCATGGGGCGTCTAGGCGGTGGGACGAAAGAGACATTGGCGACGGCTGAACGGCTGGGCAAAATGCCGGGGATTGAACTCGAAGGACTCTGGACACACTTTTCCTGCGCGGACGAACCCGACCAAACGTATACCTTGAGTCAGCTGGAAAGGTTTCACGACGCCGTTTCAGCTTTGGAACACGCCGGGATTCAACTCCCGCTCAAACACACCGCTAACTCACCTGCAACGCTGGCCTTTCCCGAGTCCCACTTCGAGATGGTGCGGCCCGGAATTGCGCTTTACGGGTACAGCTCGAGTCCCCACAGCGCTGGCTTTGCGCCTGAACTCATCCCCGTTATGACGCTGAGCGCTCCCGTAACCTTCGTTAAACGTGTTCAAAAAGGGCAAAGCGTCTCCTACGGTGCGCTCTGGACAGCGCCACAAGATACGACGGTCGCCACCGTCCGCTTCGGGTACGCCGACGGCTATCCGCGCGTGCTGAGCACAACCTCTGCCGCGCAGGTACGGCTTCAGGGGCAGAGCTGCCCCATCGTCGGGCGCGTATGTATGGATCAGTTTATGGTCGATGTCGGCAACTTAGACGTGCAGGTCAGCGACCGAGCGGTTATTTTTGGGCCAGAAGGCCCGACAGCTGAAACACTAGGCAGGGCTGCCGGAACCATCTCTTATGAACTTCTGGTGCGGCTTAGCCCACGCGTGACGCGTGTGTACTCGTAAAACGCCGCGCGGATGTCAAAAGCGTGAGAAAAAGCTTAAAATTAGGGTACCAAAGTCCTATACTAAGCTGGACTGTAAGGCTGCTACGGTAGTTTTCGCTGGCAGTTTGTTAAACTAGAGTTACTATCCGTCGACAACATGTGACGTTATCGAAAAGGAGTTTTCCTTGTCCAGTATAATTATCCCCCCCGCAGACATCCTCGGCGACCTCCGCTCGAGCACCCCCGTCAGCCTCTTGAGCCGTCAGGAAAAAGACCGCCTGATCGAACGCGGCTTTTTAGGGCTGTACCGCTGGTACACCGCTCGCAGCCAAGAGACGCGCAACTGGAACCCGGACAAGTCGTTCGACTGGCGCAAAATGCGCAAAGACTTTTCTGAACCGCTGATGCAGATTTTGCAGGGCTTTTTCGCAGTCGAATACTACACGCCCGACTACGTAGACGAAATTTTGAACCTCGTGCGCCGCAGCCACGGACGCAGCCACTTTCAGCTCCGCTGGGGTTCAGAAGAAGAAAAACACGCCGACACCTGGGAGAACTCGCTGCTATTCTCGCATCAGCGTACCCCCGACTTTATCGAGTCGTACAAAGAAGACCTGCGTTCGTCGGTTCACCGCAGCCTCTGGGAAGGCGACGCCCTCCGTAACCTCGTCTACACAGTGTTTCAGGAACGCGCCACGCAGCTCAACTACTTGAACCTGATGAAAATTGCCAACGGCAAGTCGGACAAACCGCAGCACCAAAACGACGCCGACCCGGTGCTGGCCCGCGTTGCCCAGACGATTGCTACTGACGAAGCCGCGCACTACAACTTCTTTTTAGAGGGCGTCAGGCTGTTTTTGTACTACTACCCGCAGCGCACGTTAGAGGCCATTCAAGACGTAATTACGCACTTTACGATGCCCGCGAACAACATCGTGCCTGACTGGGACAAGTTTAATTACGCAGTTTACAAAGCCGGAATCTACGGCCCCCGCGAGTACGCCCGTGACGTGGTGCAGGTCGTGTTCCGCAACCTCGGGATTGAGAGCCGGAAAAAGCTCGAGGAAGGCATCAAAAAAGGCCGTATCGTTCCAACTAAACAGGACGACGGCACGCACTTGACCGCCATCTGGGACTCGTTTGATTACGGGTTGGTCGAGGGTGACGTGCAGCGTATTTACGGCAAGATTGTCAAGCACGAAAAAGATTTTGGGCGTTATGAGCTTGACCCAACGGACTTTGTGCCGAATCCGGAGTGGCCGCAGAAGTAGTCTTTCAGCCTGAACGAAACGCCCTGCATCGTTAAACATGCGAGGTGTTTTCGCATTGAGCTCGAGCCGTTTATGGCCTTAAGCTATATTCTTCGAGCGCGTAGAAAGTGACGCTATGGTTGCTCATTCTGCTCTTCTAGTTCGGGTGCGTCTTTTAGCATCGTCTTCAAGTAGGGCGTTTCAGACTCGCCTGGAAGCGGTGATACAGTAAGTTCATCGCCTCTTCCCAAGTACAGGTAAGCGTCACCCCAAGCGCGAGTAAATGTTCCCCAAAGGTTTTCAACCTTGCAACTGGGACTATTCAAGAAGTTCTCGAGCGCTGTGCCTTGCAGCAAAACCAAAGAGGGTATCGGCCCCACCTCAAGCTGCATTTCTAATTTTTGATTGCAGACCTGTTTGGGTAAACCCCAATGATTTTGAATAACAAAGAGCTTTCCTGGGTAGTAGGCATCAAGAAAAGCTTTGACGTTATAGTTGTAGCGGTACGACTCTCTATCTTCTATTTCTGCAGCTGTAGCAGTGCTGTCACCTGACATGAAATGTCCAGCACCGATGATTAGCAGTGCCTTCTCGCCTTTCGCTAAAATCTTTTGCAAAACGATGTCGGCAAAAAACGCGTCACGGTCTGGAAACTGTGCATCAGTGTAAGCGAGGGGGTCGTTAGGATCAGTGGGCGGGTCGCCCAACCAAACTTTTATCTTCTCGCCTTCCGGCAAGGTTTGGTTTGCTTGTCTCACAGCTTTGTAGAATTGCCCATACATAATTGAAATCTCATCGGAGCCGCCCGTCCCAACCATAGTCGTCCAAGCTTTTTTCACCTCTGCGTAAGGCACCTCTTCGCCTGCCAAGTACCTATCTACTGTGGGTTGGAAAAAAGCATTTCCAAACTCGAAAACTACGTTTCCAACATCTTTTGCAAAATCCGGCTGACTTACAAGATTGATGTAAAAGTCACCTAGCTCCTGCAAACTATGTATTTCGCCAATACCGACGACAGGATAAGTGTCGAAAAGCTTTAGGGTAGCCGCAACTGCCGGTTCAGGTTGAACCTCGGATAAGGGCGGCTGCCCATAACTTAGCTGAGCCGTAAAACCAAGCAGCAAAAGCAGAACTTTACAAAACGCTTTTAGCACAGTACAGCTATTGTTACATGTTTGGGATTATCTTGGCTCTTCTCGCCCCGGCAAATCATCATTTTCAGACGGTTGCTCACGTCCGGGCGAATCTAACGGTGCGTCGCGGTCGGGTGTTTCGGGCATCTCGAGAGTCTCTTTTAAGCAGCGTTGAGCGGGCGCACAGCGAGAATATCAGTACCACTAAGCAGCCTGACTTCGGCAGTTTTCAGCGTAACTAAAGCTTGCGTTTGACCTGAACCAGTGACAAACTCAACCTCGAGACCATCCGGTTCATATACTTCAACAACAGCGCCGATGTCACCACGCCGTAACCCCAAGTCCGGCAAATCCTTGTTCAAAACAACAGTGTCCAGCACGTTCATATTCAGCCTCCCGGATAAGCGGTAATAAACCGAGGTCTACTTTCGCCCCCAAGTATAATCCAGACGGTCGTAATCTCTGCGCTTCTGCCCACTGGCCCCGTAATACGGCCTCTGAGCACATACTTCTGTCCGTATTCGGTTCTCTCTCCAGGCTCTGCTTCAAAAACTAGAAGTGCGCGGAGGTCGGCCTCGAGTCTTTCCCAATCGGCAGCCGTATAGCCGAGTGAGCGAAAGAAAACTGCTTTGAATCTGCCTACCGGCTGCGAAACCGACAGCAGATAATCACGTATCTTTTCCGGTGTTACGACGGCTTCGTCAGCGTTCGGAATGACTGTCCGCTCAGCCATATTCGCCTGACAGTCTTCTTAAGTCGTTCGGTTTAGACAGGCTCTTCTCGCCCCGGCAAATCATCATTTTCAGGCGGCTGCTCACGGCCCGGCGCGTCCAAAGGCGCATCACGGTCGGGTGTTTCGGGAACCTCGAGCGGCACATCGCTGGGTTGCTCACCGGGCGGATTCATCGGCGCTTCTCCGGGTACGTCGGGCATCTCTTGCGGGCCGGTCGGCATCGGTACGTCGGGCGTGGGAATCCCTAAATCAATAAAGCTGTAGGTCATAACTGCCTCCTGAACCGATTATGCGCGGGGGCAAGGTCTTCATTTTGAGAACTCGCTACACTCTCTTGTGGCCAAGTTCGATTACGACCTAGACTTTAAGACGCTCGACTTTCGGAAGCACCCAGAGCTTTACCGTATCGGTAAGGGCGAGCAGGGTGTTCTGCTCATCGAGCCGTACAAGAGTGAGCTTCTTCCCTACTGGCGTTTTAAGAATCCGGAGGTTGCGGAAGTGTCGTCAACCAAACTCTTTGAGATGTTTCAGGCATATCTAAAAGCCGAAGATTTTCCGGGCGCGGATATGGCCCGCAAATTCTTGCAGATGGGTTGGACGCGGGCGCGGCGTTACGCGAACCATAAAGGCGGCAAAAAGTACAAGGGGCCGGTGCCGGACGATAAAAAGGGGCAGAGCGGCGCACACGGGCGGGCGCTCTTACCCCGTGAAGAAGACCCCGTAAAAGCGGCGGCGGCGGCTATCTTTTACGAGAAGTATGTAGCGGCGAGAGAAGACCCTGAGTATGTGCGGCAAAGGGAGCGGCATGTAGGGCGGTACGAAAGCTAACTAGGCCCCAACCTCACTCCTGGCGCAGTATTGTCCACGATTCTCTGCAACCCTTCGCGGTAGCGCGCAAAAGCAGCCTGCCCGGTTTGGGTCATCCGGTAAGTGGTCTTTGAAAAGGTGCCGCGCCCCTCTTTGTGGACGCCGATGTAGCTACTTGCCTCGAGTTTGGCGAGGTGTGAAGCAAGGTTGCCTTTGCTGAGGCCCGTTTCGCGCAACAGATAGGCGAAATCTACGTCCGCACCGTTCAAAATCGTCATCACCATAAGCCGCGCCGGGGCGTGGATGGTGCGGTCTACGTCGGTCAGGATACGCGCGTTCACCGCTCCGTCCGGTGCTCTTTCAGATAGCGGCGCAGGGTAACGGCTCCCGACGCCATCAGCAAGAGACCGAGCAGAGCGCTGTGGATTACGACGCCCAGATACATGCCGACGCCGTACCATGTCAGCCCGACCCCCAAAAGAAACGCCGCCGCAGCCAGGTAGTAAAACCGCGTCAGTCCACCGCCTATCCATAAGAGCAGGCAAGCGGTGATGAGACCAAGCGAAACCGGTTGTGTCCACAACAACCCGAGCGACGAGTTCCAAAAAAACGTATCCAGAATGTTGATAAGCAGAAGTCCAACAGCAAGGATAGGGTAGAGATAGCGCGGAACGCGCGGCATTGCGTAACCTGTACGCGGGTAGCTGACGCGGTTCTTGAGCTTGTTTATACTCCAACCGAGAAGGGGCACTCCGAGACCAATCAGACCTATCAGCGGCGGGGAAGCCTCGGGAAAGATTATGTACAGCGAGATGGTTAGCCCGAGCCAAAACCACATTGCGCCTATACCCAGCTCGTTTAGTCCGTCTATATTTTGGTACTGGTAAACGCGGTTGTTCACTACTATCCTCCAGGTATGTTTTTCGAACCATAGCGTAGACGATGTTTGTTTCCGCGTCAAGGGACGAGATGTAAGGTTGAATTAATTAAGGGGAGATGATGTCAGGCTCGAGGCTCATCACGCTCTAGTCCTTACGAGTTTTGAGGAGCCGCAAATAAAGGGAAACTGCCGGTAACAGCAACAACCCAGCCGCTCCGAACGCACCCCGCAACGACACGTTGGCAAGCAGACCCAAAAGTGGCCCCCCGGCAATCTGCCCGAGCGCGTCGGTTTGGGCGTTGAGCGAAAAGACAGTCGCGCGTGTCCGGGATTCCAAATAGCCGTTCAGCCACGCCGCAAAGAGGGGCGCGTTAATCCTCCTCAGCAGATACGACGCCCAGTAAAAGGCCAGAGCTACCGTAAAATTACCGGCTAAGCCGAAACCGACTACGCTCAGCATCAGCAGAGTCGTAATGCCTGCAAGCAGTTTCACCGTAGATCTTGGGCTGCGGTTTGTGCGCCGCACGCCTTCGGTGGCAAGCGCCGCCAAAAGCAGCGCCCCGGCGCTGATGAGACCGAACCAGGTGAGGTCGGGAAGTGCGCCCAAATCGGGTAGGCCGATGCGTAAAATACGTGCCTCCCAGAGCCGGTCGAACGTTTCGGATGATGCGCCCAAAATGCCGGTAATCGCGAGGATGGTAAGCAACGTCGGCGTGCGCCGAACGAGAGTCAAACCGGTACGCAGCGTCTCCTCCATTGCGGTAAGTAGATGGGCATTTCTAGGGGCAGGCGTAAAGGTGTTCTCCCGCATAAAGAGCAGCAAGAACACCCCAACCCCGAGAAAACCGACCCCGGCGATGACAAGTGGCAACCCGAGGTGAACGCTGCCGAGGGCAACGGCTAAGGCAATCCCCACAAGTGAGGCGAGTTGCCCGACCTGCACAGCTCGGAGGAACGCCGCACCGACCCTTTCTACGCCGAGTTCGTCGGCAATCCACGCTTCGGTTGCGCCGCTCTCGAACGTTGTACCGACGCCCCAGATGACTTGGGCGAAGAGCATTACAGCGAAAACTGGGACGAGCCCCTCGAGCATAACCCCCGCACCTATCAGAAACATCCCGATGATGACCGAACGGCGGCGGCTGTAAAGGTCGGCGACGATACCGGTCGGCACCTCGAAGATAAACACGCTCAGCTCGAGCACCGTCCCGATTAAAACGAGCTGAAACGGGCCGAGACCGGCGGTTTGGATTCGGTAAACCGAAGCCAAAGTACCGAAAATCGCAAAGAAAAACGCGCTTGTAGCGGACAAGCTGAGATAGACAGCGTAAGGAGACAGCTGACGTGAACGCAAAATTTACCACCTAACTGGAGGCGTATTTACGGCGCAACTTCGTACAAGCGCGGGTGCCCTAAGGCAAAATCGCCGCGCTGTGCTGGAGTGAGCTATAAATAGGCTGGAGCCTCTTGGGTTAGGCGGTGGTTATCATGATGCGTTTAGAGTAACGAGGTCAACAGATGGTGTCAAGCGTCGCGGTTGTTAATCAAATGGTTATCAGTCAGGTTTAGTGTGAGCGGACAGACGCAGTTTCAGCGTGTCCGGCTTGCGCTTTTAGCTCGAGCGCCGTCCGCAAGATCCAGTCCTCTTGCCCGGCGACCGCCTGACGCTTGCCTAGCTCGAGCAAAATATCGCGTGGGTCAACCCCGACTTCGGCCCCTATCTGTTTGGCGTGGAGCAAGAAGGTTGAGTAAACCCCGGCGTAGCCGACCGTAATCGCGTCGCGGTCAGGAAACGGCTGAAACGGCATCAGCGGTTTGACGACGTATTCGGCGGCGTCCATGAGTTCGAACAGCTCGAGCGAAGTCGGATAACCGGAGCGCTCCAAAGCCGCAGCCAACACCTCTAAAGCCGCGTTGCCCGCGCCCGCCCCGAGGCCGCGCAGCGAACCGTCTACTAAGGTTGCGCCCGCCTCGAGCGCAGCCAGCGTATTGCCGACACCGACCCCTAGATTGTTGTGCGCGTGAAAACCGACCGGGATGTCCAGCCCGTCCACGAGCGCTTTTACCCGCGCTGCCGCGTCACGCGGGAGCATCGCCCCGGCAGAGTCTACGATATAGACACCTTCCGCCCCGTAGCTCTGCATCAGCGCCGCTTGCTGGAGCAAAAATTCAGGCTCGCGCAGGTGCGCCATCATCAGGAAACCGACGGTCTCGAGGCCCAATTCTCTGGCAAACCCGAAATGCTGCTCGCTCACATCGGCTTCGGTACATTGGGTGGCGACGCGCACCATTTTGACGCCGCGTTCAGCCGCCGCCTTCAGGTCTTTACGGGTGCCGATGCCGGGGAGCAGCAGGGCGGCAATGGTCGCTTGCTGAGCTGTCTCACAGGCAGCTTCGATGAGCTCGAGCTCGTCCACCAGCGAAAAACCGTACTGCACGGAACTGCCTGCCAAACCGTCCCCGTGCGTGACCTCGATGACGTCAACCCCGGCTCCGTCTAGGGCTGCTACAACGTCGCGCACGTGCTGCACCGTAAACGCGTGGCGCATGGCGTGCGACCCGTCGCGTAAGGTAACGTCCGTGACGCGCACAGGAGCTTTCGGCAACGTAGCAGTGGAATTCACGACCCGACCTCGGCGTAAGGCTGTGCACTAGATATATTCAGCCTTTTACGGGCTAGCTGCTCGCCGACCTCTCGAGCCGCCGCCGTCATAATGTCCAAATTGCCTGCGTAGGCGGGCAAAAAGTCTCCGGCACCGGCAACCTCGAGCATCAGCGTTACCAGAACCCGTTGGCCCCAAGGGGTTGCTTTGGGCTCGAGCTTGGGTTCAGCCCTGAGGCTGTAACCGGGAACGTAGCGCTGAACCTCGCGCTCCATCCGCCCCACAGAAAGCTGCACCGCCGTCTCATCGACTTCGGCGCACTCTAAAACGGCGTACACGGTGTTGGTCATCATGATAGGCGGCTCCGCCGGGTTGAGGATCATGATGGCTTTGCCCCCCGCCGCGCCGCCGACCTCGGCGAGCGCACGGGCGGTCGTCTCGGTAAATTCGTCGATGTTGTGCCGCGTACCCGGCCCCGCCGAGACGCTCGCCACAGTGGACACGATTTCAGCGTAACGTACCGGCGTCACCCGGCTGACGGCGTGGACAAGCGGAATCGTCGCCTGACCGCCGCAGGTGATCAGATTTACGTTGTCGGCGTCTAAATGCGCCCTGAGGTTGACGGTCGGAATGACTAAGGGGCCACGCGCTGCGGGCGTCAGGTCGATGGCCTGCTTTCCGGCTTCACGGAGCTGAGCAGCGTGCCGAACATGCGCTTTGGCGCTGGTAGCGTCGAAGACGATACCGATGTCGGGATTTTCCAGAATCGCGGCAATCCCGTCGCTGCTGGTCATGACACCTTCGGTCTTGGCCCTCGCTAAACCTTCAGACGCCGGGTCGATACCCGCAAACAGGGCGAGTTCCATAGAACCGGGTTGACGCAGCAGCTTATACATCAGGTCGGTGCCGATGTTGCCGGAACCTAAGATAGCGACCTGAACGGTTTGTGGGTTTTTTAGTGCGTAAGTTTTAGGTATTTGGGTCATGACGCTGCTTTCTGGCGGTGGCTGGTGAGGTTGCTGCGTTCGTCGTAACCGAGGCGGCTCGAGACGTCCCTCGCCGCCTCAGTAAGCGCCTCGATAAAGGTCTGTTTCGCCGGATAAAAGCGGTACGCAGGCACGGACAAGCTCAGCGCCGCCACCACCACGCCCGTGTGATTGCGGATGGGCGCGCCGACGCAGCACAGCTCTTCGGCGGCCTCTTCGATGTCGTAGCCGTAACCGCGCTCGCGGGTCGCAGCGAGTTCACTTTTCAGTTCGTCCAAAGTGGTGATGGTGTTGCCGGTAAAGATATGCAGGTCGCGCCCGCCAATCAAGGTTTCGACCTCGCTCCAGGGCAGCTCGCACAGCAGTACCTTGCCGAGCGACGAGGCGTGAGGCGGCAGTTCTGTCCCGACGCCCGTGAGTTTCACCTGCACCGAGCGGGTGCCCTCTTGCTTGGCGAGATAGACGACCCGCCCGCGCTCGAGCGCTGCCAAATGCACCGTCTCACCACACTGTTCGACAAGCCGCTGCATCACCCGGAGCGCTTCTGTCCGCAGTTCGCTGCTCTCCATCAACACGCGGTTGAGGGCGGCAACTCTCCAACCCAGACGGTAACGCGCCTCGCTGGTCTTGTGCAGTAAACCGACGCCGCACAGCGCGACCAACAGGTCGCTGACGGTGGCTTTGGGCAGGTTCAGCGCCCTGCTGATTTCTGTGATGCCCCACTCGGGCTTCTCGGTCGAAAACAGGTCGAGTACCTCACCACTTTTTTGGATACTGCCGATCATAGGGCGTCCTCAGCTAACGTAAGGTAGCGAGCGAAGCGGTTTACGGTAGGGTGAACTGTTTACAGCCTTGCGGGGCGGTGGCGTCGAGCAGCCCCCAGTTTTCAGCGCCGCCCCAGAACAGAGCACCTTCTGCGAGCTCAATCGTCACCACTCGTAACCATCACCTCGGCGGCCTCTTCAGCCTCTTCGGTGATATCGGCTTGGGCGTCGGGCGCGACGGTCGGCGTACCGTAAAGGAAAAACTCATTCGGCAAACTGCCCCCGTACCAGAAGATACCGTCGGCAATCATCTCGTCACGCCACAAGACCGGCTGCCAGTCCGGGTCTAAAATCAGGTAGCCCGAATCCCCGAAAAGCTCGACGCGGTTGCCGCCGGGTTCAAAGACGTACATGTAGAGCGCCTGCGTGATGCCGTGCTTGCCGGGGCCAGCCTCGATAGGAACGTCATGTTCGCGGAAGATGTCTGCCAAGTCGGACAGGTGTTGCGGTGAACCCCACCAGTAACAGAGGTGGTGCAGCCGCGCTTTGCTCGGCGTGGGGTCTTGCATAAAGGCGAGTTCGTGAACGAGCGGGCTCACTGACATCCAGTTGGCGACTTCGACGGTATCGTTTTCGGCGCGTACCCCCTCGCGGAGCCTGAAGCCCAGGTGTTCTTCGTAAAACTCGCGCATCGCTTTGGGGTCGCTGCAGAGCAGGTTGATGTGGTCGATGCGGCGGGCCGGAACACCGCGCAGCGGGCGGCGTTGGGGGCGGTTGAGCAGGGTCGAACGCTCTTCGGGCGCGACCTGCACGTAATCCGCTTCCCAAAACACTTCGTTGACGTGACCGTCGCTGTTGTGGAATTGGTACGCGCGTCCGTGACCTTTGGAATTTTCTACCCAGCCGATACCCAAACCGCTCTTTTCCAGCGACGCGACCCGACGCCCCAATGCCTGCGGAGAACTCGTCCGCCAGCCGATATGTCCTAGACCAGCCTCAGCAGCAGCAGTCAAAATCAGGCTGTGATGATACGGGTCTTCAAACGCCCGCATGTACACTTTATCCCCGTCACGCTCAGTAATTTCCAAACCTAGCAGCTCGTGAAAGAATGCTACGCTCTCCTCGAGCTTCGGCGTAAACAGCTCGGCGTGGGCGAGTTGGGCGATGTCGTAAATAGGTTCCTTAAAATCGGTCATCGGGGCGTCTCCTTACGGTGAGGGGCGATACACAGACCAGCTGTGCGTCCGGGTGGCTCTGTAGCCGCGTTTTGCGGCGCTGTGCAGACAACTTTACTCACTTAACTTACACTCACAAGATCCGGCCCAATCCGCAGAACAGGCCACTTCAGCACATGTGAATACTAGAAGTTCGCTTGCCGTTTAGGTGCGTAAAACCGGAAGGGGCAAGACCCGGATTGTGATTTACAGGCTTATGGTAAAAGATCAGACCCTTGACTTACAAGGTGTTTGTTCGGTCATACCGAACAGCAGCTTTTACGCTGGGCTACCGAAGGTTACGGAGGCTGGCAAAGCGGGCGCGTTTTTCAACCTTAAAAGCGTTTGAGTCGACTACGAACTGCCCGTAAAAAAGTCCTCGAGCAACCTGTGAAATGCCGCTTTGTATTCGATCATCGTCCAGTGGCTGCACTGCCCGAAGACGTGAAGCTGGACTTGGGGCAAGTGCCTGAGCATGTACAAGCTGGTCTCGAGCGGCACAATTACGTCGTCACGCCCGTGAATGAGCAGAACGGGGCGCTCGAGCGAGGTGTAAAACGCCTCGGGCAACGCCAAATCGTCCACGTGTTGCTGGCGGGGTGCAGGGAACATCGCAGCGAAACTACGGGCCACTTCGGGCGTGAGGGCGGCTTCGGCTCTGGCTTTAGCGATGGCTTTTAAGTCGTCACCGAGAACTGCTTTAGGGTTGTAAGCAAACCAGGTGATGAGTTCCAGCATGTGCTCAGAAGTCGGGTCGTCGTAAAAGCCCCACAATTTGTCTAGTTCGTCACTGATACGGTGCGGCGCACTCGCGGAACCCATAAGCGCGACGGAGCCGAAGCGTTCAGGACGGTATTTCACCAGGTTCAGCGCCACCGCGCCCCCCAGCGAGTTCCCGACGAGGTGCGCCCGTTCGATCCCCAAGGCGTCGAGTAACGCGACGTGCTGCGTGACCCAAAGCTCCATCCAGGGGCGGATACCTGCAGGCGGCGGGTCGGGATGCGTACTTTTGGCGAAACCCAGCAGGTCGGGGGCGACGCAGTGATAGCGGCGGCTCAGGGCGGGCAGCGCGAACTGCCAGTTCGACCAGGCCGACGCGCCGGGGCCGGAACCGTGAATAAACAGTACCGCCTCGTCATTTTCTGCGCCCATCGTATTGACAAACGTTTCGTAAGACCCGGTTTTTACGGTTTGGGTTATGGGTTGTGTCATGAATCTCCCTTTGGGGGCAAATCAGCTGATGTTCAGGTGGAGGCTCGAGAGGTCGCTGAACTGCGCCGTTATGCGGTCGCCGGAACGGATGTCCACAGTTTTTGCAAGCGCCCCCGACATCACGATGTCTCCGGCTTTGAGGGGGCTATCCAGCGCCGCCAACGTATTGGCGAGCCACGCGACCGCCCTCGCCGGATGCCCGAGTGCTGCGGCTCCGACGCCTTCAGCGGCAACTACGCCGTTATGGTGGAGTGTCATCTCGAGCTTGCCCAAGTCCTCGTGATTAGTTATAGGACTCCAGCTTCCCACCGTAAACCCGCCGTAAGAGGCGTTGTCGGCGATGGTATCGGCGATAGTAATACGCCAGTCTTCGATGCGGCTGTCAACAATCTCGAGCGCAGGTGCAACAGCGTCGGTGGCCCTCAGAACATCTTGCCAGCCGACTTCACCTTCGGCAGTGATATCGCGCCCCAGCAAAAACGCGATTTCAGCTTCGACTCGAGGCTGCAAAAAGACCTCGCCGGGAACTTCGGTCCGGTTCCCTGTCGCCGTAAAATAACGACTCTCCCAGAGTGACCCGAAGTCCGGCGAATCTACTCCGAGCTGGGTTTGAACGGCCTCGCTGGTCAGACCGATTTTACGGCCCAGCACGCGCTCGCCGTGAGCGAGGCGGTTTTCCGTCCAGCGCCGCTGCACCTCATAGCTCTGCGCCACGCTAAGGTGATGCGTTTCGCTGGGGGGCAAGATGGCGGCGCGGCGCGTCCAGGCGGTCTCGAGGCTTTGAGCGAGGTGCTCGAGACTCGCGTCGTCCACATCAATAGGTTGAGTCATCGTAGTCACTCCAAAATTCAAAGGCGAACAGCACTTGGTCAACGAGCGAAAAACGTGTCCAAAGCGCCGAATCTTTAGAAGCTGGCGTAACAGGAACCACAGTTCAAACTTTACGGCAACGCTGACCGCAGTCGCTCAACTAAACGTATACTGTTTTGAGTTTACGGGGATAAAAACGCGCTTGACAACCTTTTGTTCGGTCGTACCGAACAAAGCACTCAAGCTTGACGGGCATAGTCGATAATTTTACTGGTTGAAAATGTTGCTTCAAAGCTAGTTTGAACCGATATACGGATTCGCTTAGCATTACCGAGATAAGTAGCAGCTGAAGCGGTAGTCAGTTTTACGCTATTTTTGCAAGATTATTACAAACCTCGAGTGCCAGTTGGTCATGAGCTGTCCAGAAGGCTCAAAAGTTTACCAACTGCTTTATAGACGTTGTTGCTGACCAATTAAGAAAGGTCGGGAAAGCAAGTGCAAGCGGTAAAAAGCTCTGAGAAGCCAGCGAACGTAGGTATTCGGGTAGGTTAGCAGTTGTGGTTGAAACACCATTTTGCGTCACAAGCGCACTTTCCTAATTGCAATGGGTCGCTTATCTACTATAGCAGGTATCATCTGGGAAAAGACGCCCCCACATTCATCTGAACTGTCTAGCACGTACATTCTATGGTGATAAAGGTAGCCTGCAACCGCTTGAGTGCTATAGCACTCGAGGTAAAAAGTAGTTTCGGTGAAGCGTTGCCTGTTTTGGAGACGCAACCTAGCTAGGCCAAGATATTGCGTCAAGCAGCGGCAATCTTGAAATCAGTTTCGTCTAGAGGTACAGGTCAATTAACCTGAGTTAGCCGTAGCTTAAGCTAACTTGGGTTCGACTAACCCAGAAAAACGGTCAAGCAAAATCCTAAAGTCCCAACCACCGCAAAAACTTCCGGACTGGCGAAGGCGGCGTCAGGTTCAGGCACATCTCGCCCTCGAGACCGCAAAACTCGGCGCGGTAGAGTGCGATAAGCTCTTCGTTGAGGCGTGAGCGTCCACGGCCTTCGGGGTTAAAGTGCCGTTCAAAAATCGGGACGAGCGTTTCTAACAGTGGCCACAGCTCGTCTTGGGGGAGCGTGCCGTAGTGCTCCAGGTGCGCTTGGAGCCGTTCCCACTGCACCAGATAGAAGATGCGCTCGGCGTCAGCGACGTTAACGAGTAGTTTGAGTTCGGAAAGCGTCAGGTCGCGGAGTTGACCGAGGTCGTGCTGGACGCGCTCCAGGATGGCCTCGAGGGTGCGGCGTTTGACGCCGAGGGCCGCCGCAAGACGGGGATAAGGGCGTTGGTACGGCGTTTCATATTGCGGCTGTGAAGCTGCGGTTTCAGCCACTGGCCTCGTCCAAGCTTGTTGTGACTGAGTTGGTGGCACCCGAGTTGGTTGCGCCCAAGCCTGCTGTGTCCAGTTGTCATGTCCCCAAGGTTGTTGCACGCTATCCATTTCGCCACCGCCCTCTCAGCCTCTGTAGTGTCGCGTTATCCTCAGATAGTTATAGTTTGAGGTTCATGTAGTAGAGCGTGAAGAGCTTAACGCAAACTTAAGAAAATCCGATAAGGGAGAAATCTTACACATTTCTTACAACCGTTTTCGTCTCAAACGCCCGTTTTACATACCTAATCGTCAAAGACGGAGGGCTCGAGCCATTAGCTATACTGAAGCGCACGTGGAGCTTTACAACCACGTTTAGACCGCTATATTTTGAGGACGTATATGATGCTACTGATTGTCACCGAAGGGCCCATTGGAGCCGGAAAAACCAGTCTGGGCCGACTTTTAGCCGACGAACTCGGCGCGAGGCTCTTGCTCGAGGTCGTCGAAGAAAATCCGTTTCTCGAGGGGTTTTACCGCGACCCTGAACGCTACGCCTTTGGCACCCAAACGTTTTTTCTGCTCTCGCGCTATAAACAGCTGCAAGAGCTGACGCAAGGTTCACTCTTTTACGACGCTACAGTTGCCGACTATCTGTTCGACAAAGATTTTATCTTGGCTTCACTTAATCTTCAGGGTGACGAGTGGGAACTCTATCAGACGCTCTATACGCAGCTGAGCCCAAAGCTGCCCCGACCCGACCTGACGGTTTACCTGCGTGCGTCACCGGAACTGCTTTTGGAACGGATTGCCCGGCGGGGACGGCCTTTCGAGCAGGACATCAAGGCGGACTATTTACGGCGTTTGGGTAGGGCTTACGACCATTTTTTTGAGCATTACGAAGGGCCGGTGTATGTGCTCGAGGCTGCCGACTACGATTTCGTAACGCGTCCGGACGACCGAAAAAACTTGCTCGCCGACATTCTCAGCCGCGCTCAAGCCGCTTGATGAGGCTATGTTCGTCGCTGTAGCCGGAAATATCGGGGCCGGTAAGTCAAGCCTGACGGAAGTTTTGGCGACGAGTTTTGCGTTGGGGCCCATTTACGAAGCCGTCGATGAGAACCCCTATCTGGCAGACTTTTACGCCGACATGCCGCGTTACGCCTTTCACTCACAGATGTTTTTCTTGTCCAAACGTCTGGCGCAGCATGTCCGGCAGGTCAATCCGGGCCGCCGCGTGATTCAAGACCGGACGCTCTACGAAGACGCCGGGGTCTTCGCCCGCAACCTCTTTGAGACGGGCGTGTTGGACGCCCGCGATTTCGGCGTTTACACCACCATGTTTGAAGCCGTCCGGGACACGCTGCGGCCCCCCGACCTGCTCATCTATCTGCGGGCGTCGTTGCCGACCCTGCGCCGCCACATCGCGCTGCGCGGGCGCACCTTCGAGGCGCTGCTCTCGGACGAATATCTGCTGCGGTTGGGGGCACTTTACGAGGCGTGGTTTACGGCGTATGACCTTTCGCCTAAAGTGGTGCTCGAGGCCGACACGCTCGATTTTGTCCACAACAAAGCCTCTTTAGAAGAGGTACTTACGCAGCTGCGCCCCTACCTTACCGAACCGATTTTGTCACTCTAATTTTATCTTCAAACAAGGTGACTCGAGCCTCCCAAAAAACCGTTTGCTTTAGAAACTACCGCAACGCGCGAGCCCTTTACCCTGTATTCTTGACTTAGCTTCTTGTTTTACGTTTAACTATGCGGCGTTTCGTGTTAGTTTTCTCTTGATGAGGCGGTCTCGAGGTCATGGGTTTAGAAGGCATTGTCGCAAGGCTATTACGGAGCGGGCAACCTGCTCTTGCCTTTACCGGCCGGTATGCAGCTTCGCCCAAACCGTCTAGCGCTGAGGTCTCAGCTAGATGAAGCTCGCCAAACTCGTTCGTGACGCCCTCGGGCTGCGCCTGTCCCTGCCGGACGCTGAGGTCGAACGCGTCGCGCAAGATACCAGGGCTTTAGAGACGGGTAGCCCGTCCATTTTCGTGGCGCGGCGCGGCGACGCACTAGACGGACACCGTTTTGTCGAAAGGGCCATCTCTCAGGGCGCGGTTGCGGTTGTCGGAACCGCGTCCCCGAAGGAGCAAAGGACGTTCGGCTGGTTTTACGCTGTTCCTTATATCTGTGTCCCAGACGATAAAGCGGCCCTCGCCAAACTCGCCGCGACGCTTTACGGTCAACCTTCACACAAGCTCTACACGCTGGGTGTTACCGGCACCGACGGCAAAACGACGACTGCGTATCTGCTCTATCATCTGCTTTCAGCCGAGTTTCCTACCGGGCTGTTATCAACAGCAAGTATTAAAATCCGGGACGAGACCGTAACGTTGCCCGGTCACTTTACGACGCCCGAAGCGCCCGCTGTTCAGGAACTTTTGGCGCAGTTTGTAGGCGCAGGCTGCCGTTACGGAATCATCGAATCGAGTTCGCACGGGTTTGCGCAGCGCCGCTTGGACGAGGTGGATTACGACGTGGGCGTGTGGACGAACCTCTCACCCGAGCACCTCGACTTTCACGGCACGATGGCGGCTTACCGTGAGGCGAAGCTGCAGCTTATCGACCGTGCCCGCGTTAGCGTCCTCAACTTCGACGACCCGGAGTACCGTTTTTTTGCTCCGCGTGCAGCCAGAAGCGTGAGTTACGGCACCGCTGAGGGGGCGGTGTGGCGTGCGACCGAAATACGCGAGTTGACAGGGAGCCTCGAGTGGCTGCTCGAGCTACGCGGTGCGCGTTTTCAGGCGAGCTTACCGATGGTCGGGCGTTACAACGTCTTGAATGCGCTAGCGGCGCTGGCTGCCGCGTCCGAAGCAGGTATTTCAGTTGGCCCCTTGCTCCGGCGGCTAGCGACGTTTCCGGGCGTTCCCGGACGGATGCAGGTCGTGCAGCAGGGGCCGTTTACCGTCGTGGTAGATTTCGCCCACACGCCTACGGCCTTAACCAAGGCGCTGCAGGCGGTGCGGCCTCAAGTCTCAGGACGGCTTATCGTTGTGGTCGGCGCTGCTGGCGAGCGCGACCCCGGCAAACGTGCGCCGCTAGGCGAAAGCGCCGCGCTCAACGCCGACTTTGCGGTGTTTACCGAAGAAGATTCGCGTTCGGAAGATGCCGAGAGTATCTTAGCGCAGTTGGCGGCGGGGGCGCGGGGCGGCGGCGGCGTTGACGGAAAAACCTTTTCGGTCGTCCCCGACCGGCGTGAGGCGATTCGGCAGGCTTTGACCCTCGCAGAACCCGGCGACTTGGTGCTGCTTGCGGGTAAAGGGCATGAGAGGACGCTCGAGCGTCACCACGAAATCCTCCCCTGGGATGAAGTCGCCGAAGTAAAAACAGCCTTAGAACAGGGTTAGTTCGTTACAGCGACTGCTTCACCGAAGTAGCTTTCGTGAGCCAGACAATTCATAATGAAATCGGCAACGTCCGCTCGAGCAATCCGGCCCGCCTTCACGCCAAGGTCGGTGCTCGCCGTGTAAGCGCCCGTGCGCGGGTCATCGGTGAGCCTGCTCGGTCTGACGATTGTCCACGCCAGACCGCTCTCCCGCACCCTATCCTCTTGTTTGCCGTGGTCTTTAATTACGTCGTTTAGAAACAAGCGGAAAAACACCTTGCCCACCGTCTTAAGCTGCCCCCAACTCTCGTTGGTTCCCAGTGAAGTAACGACTACGAGCCGCTTAACCTCCTGCGTTTTCATCGCGCGGATAATGTGGCGTGTGCCTTCAGAACGCAACGTCGTATGTCTGACCGGGCCGCCCCCCAACGCACAGACAACGGCATCTTGCCCCCGGACGGCAGCCTCAACCCCGTCAGGATTTAGGGCGTCGCCTTGCATAACCTCGAGCCTCGCATCTTTCAGCGTCATCTTCGCGGGTGTCCGCGCAAACGCCCGGACGGTATGCCCCTTGGCGAGCGCCTGCTTGACGAACTCGAGTCCTGTTTTCCCAGTTGAGCCAAAAACGACGATATTCATCCGAGTAGAATAATCCTGCTGGTGCTGGCACGTCGAGCAGAGACAGTCACAAAGCGTTTTACGGCCTCCCGCAGCTGCCCTCTATGGCTTTTTGAACGAGCCACAACGGGTGACGCGGTAAGATAAGCTTTATTCGCTTCGCCTAAAGGACTAGCCTTGCCGCGTATCTTTGACAACATCGACCTCTCGCTCCTCCCACACCTTAAACAGACTTTGGGGGTATCACAACGCGCCGACTTCTGTGTCGGCTACTTCAACCTCCGGGGTTGGCGGCAGCTTGATAGCTGCATCGAGCCCTGGTCGGGCGCCGAAGAAAACCGCTGCCGCCTGTTGGTCGGGATGCAGCGTGCGCCCAAAGATGAACTCAGAGAGCTGTTTAGTCTAGGTGAAGACGATCCTGGCATCAGCAATCAGCGGGCGGTGCGGCTTAAAAAGCGCTTGGCTGAAGCGTTTCGTGAACAGCTAACTCAGGGTATACCGACCGCTCAGGACGAAGCGGGGTTACAGCGTTTGGTCGCGCAGCTTAGAAGCGGAAAATTGGTAGTCAAACTTCACACCCGGCATCCGCTCCACGCCAAGCTCTATTTGCTCTTCCGCAGTGATTTCAACAATCCTATCACGGGCTTTTTGGGAAGCAGCAACTTGACCTTTTCCGGACTGTCTAAAAACGGTGAGCTGAACGTTGACGTTTTAGAGCACGACGCGACCCAGAAGCTTTCGCAATGGTTCGACGACCGCTGGGATGACCGGTTTTGCCTCGACATCACGCAAGACCTAATAACTGTAATTGAAGAGAGCTGGGCTCGAGAAGCGTTAATCGCGCCGCATCACATCTACCTTAGAATGGCGTATCACCTTTCTGAAGAGGCCCGGTTAGGGTTGCGTGACTACGACATTCCGCAGGATTTCAAACTGCTGCCTTACCAGAGCGCGGCGGTAAAACTTGCCGCACATCACCTTGAGAAACGCGGCGGCGTTTTAATCGGCGACGTGGTGGGTTTGGGCAAAACGATTATGGCAACCGCGCTCGCCCGGATGTTTGAAGAGGCGAGAGGGGTCAGCACGCTGATCTTGTGCCCCAAAAACCTCGTCAAGATGTGGGAAGGTTACGTTGGCGAGTACGGCCTTCAAGCTAGGGTGATGAGCACCAGCCGCGCACAGCGAGAGCTTCAAGATGTCCCCGCCCGCTTTCGTTTGGTTTTAATTGACGAGAGCCACAACCTCAGAAACCGGGAGGGCGCACGCTACAAAGCCATCGCCGAATACATCCGGGCGAGTGGCAGTGGGGTCATGCTCTTGTCAGCAACGCCCTATAACAAAACCTACGAAGACCTCTCGAACCAGCTGCGGCTTTTTATCAGTGAAGGACAAGACTTGGGGATTCGGCCCGAAGTGTACTTGCGTGAACTCGGCGGAGAACTCAACTTCAACCGCAAGCACCCGCAGACGCCCGTCAAGTCACTTTCTGCCTTTGACTGGAGCGAACATCCCGACGACTGGCGTGAGCTGATGCGGCTCTATCTGGTGCGGCGCACCCGCACCTTTATCAAAGCGAACTACGCCCAACACGACCCCGTAAAAAACCGCTACTTCCTAAACTTCGACGACGGTCGCCGCGCTTACTTTCCCAACCGTTTACCGAAAACAGTACGGTTTGAGCTGGACGAGGCCGGGGCCGACCCCTACGCCAAGCTCTACAGCAGCGGCGTGGTAGACACCATCAACGCGCTGACGCTGCCCCGCTACGGACTTGCCAACTTTATCAGCGAGAAACCGAAGAACCCGGCGAATCCTGACGAAGCAGCAGAACTTGGCAACTTGTCGCGGGCTGGGCGGCGGCTGATGGGCTTCTCGAGAACCAACCTCTTTAAGCGCCTCGAGAGTAGCGGGGAATCTTTCCTACTATCTGTCAAGCGCCACATCTTGCGAAACTTCATCTTCGTCCACGCCCTCGAGACCGGGCAGCCCCTACCCATCGGCACGCAGGACGCCGAACTGCTCGACCCGCGTTTTGAAGATAACGACAGCTTGTTCTTTACCGAAGCCGACTACGAGGAGACCGCCGTACAGGTGACAGCGAGCGAAAAGACCTTTAAGGCTCGAGCTGCCGATATCTATAAGGTTTACCAAGAAGGCGGTGGCGGACGATTCCGCTGGCTCCGCAGCGACCTCTTTAAGCGCTCGCTCAAAGACAACCTGCTCAAAGATGCCCGCAACCTCATTCGGGTGGTCGAAGAGGCGGGAGTCTGGGAGTCTGAAAAAGACAGCAAGCTTACGGCGTTGTTGGGGCTACTCACCACCAAACACAAAGAAGAAAAGGTGTTGATTTTCAGCCAGTTCGCCGATACGGTGCGCTACCTGGAAACTAAACTCAGGGCTCGAGGCGTCACCGGACTCGCCGGGGTCACAGGCGGTTCCGGCGACCCGACAGCACTCGCGTACCGCTTTAGCCCGCACAGCAACCGGCAACGCGCGCACGTGAACCCGGAAGATGAACTGCGAGTTTTGATTGCCACTGATGTCCTTTCCGAAGGACAAAACTTGCAAGACGCCCACATCGTTGTCAATTACGACCTGCCTTGGGCTATCATCCGCCTCATTCAGCGGGCAGGGCGGGTAGACCGCATCGGGCAAGAGTCTGATGACATCTTGTGCTACACCTTTTTACCCGCCGACGGCGTAGAAAAACTCATCAACCTCCGCAGTCGGATTCAGATGCGCCTAAAAGAGAACGCCGAGGTTGTCGGAACCGACGAAACGTTTTTTGATGAAGCTGCGCCAAGTCAACTGAGCGACCTTTACAACGAAAAAGCGGGCATCTTGGATGATGAAGACGACAGTGAAGTCGATTTGGCATCCCAAGCGTTCGGGGTGTGGCAAAAGGCGGTTGAGGCCGACCCGAGGCTCGAGAAACTCATCCCCGCAATGCCCGATGTGGTGTTTGGCACGAAGTCGCATAACCCTGCCTCAAATCAACCGGGCGGTGTCTTGGTCTATATGCGAACCGCCGAAGGCAACGACGCGCTGGCGTGGGTAGACGAACACGGAAACAGCGTCACCGAGTCGCAGTTTGCGGTGTTACGGGCGGCAGCGTGTACGCCGGAGACTCCGGCCCTTCCCCGCCGAGATGACCATCACGAGCTGGTCGCTGCCGGGGTCAAGCTAATGGCTGAGGAAAATCGCAGCGTAGGCGGGCAACTCGGGCGGCCTTCGGGGGCGCGGTATAAGACCTACGACCGGCTCAAACGGTTTCTTGAAGAGACTCGAGGTTCCCTCTACGAAAACGAGTTTCCCGACTTGCCTAAAGCCTTAGAGGACATCTACAAACACCCGCTCTACAGCTCGGCGAACAATACGCTGGGCCGCAAATTCAAAGCCGGAATCGGCGACCGGGAGCTGGCGCGGCTGGTCACGGGTTTACGCGATGACGACCGGCTCTGCATCGTTCACGACGAGAACGAGATAAGGGAACCCAAAATCGTCTGTTCATTAGGTCTTTTAGCAGGTCTCTTGCCGGGGGGTAAGGGGTAACTGTGGCGCTCAACTTTTCGCAGGTCAGACAAGACTTAAGCACGTTCGACTTTCGCACGCTCTTCTCCGAGACGCTGGGCTGGAATCCGCGACCGGGCAAAAAAGGTGAAGTTATCGAGGCCGAGGGCGTGACGTTTACGCTCACACAGGTTGCTGAACTCGCCGGGGTGATGGTGTTAGAAGCTACGACGCTCGGTGACACGTTGCCCGACGCCAAAACGCGACGCGCCTTGCATAAACAAGTCGGCGAAAGGTATCTCGAGAACCTCCTCATCTTCGTAGACGAGGCCCGCACCCGCAGCTTGTGGGAGTACGCCAAACGCGAAGGCGGCAAAACCGTCTACCGCCCGCATCCGTTCGTCAAAGGACAACCCGGCGACCTCTTTATCGGCAAACTTTCCGGCATCATCTTCGACGTAAAAGATTTCGACGCCGACGGGAACGTCTCGGTCGTTGAGGTAGCGGCGCGGCTTAAAAACGCGCTTGACGTAGAGCGGACGACCAAAAAGTTTTACGCCGAGTTCGAGCAGCAACACCTGGCCTTCGTCGAGCTGATCCAAGGCGTCCCCGACGACCGGGCGCGGCGCTGGTACGCTTCCGTGCTGTTAAACCGCCTGATGTTCGTCTACTTTTTGCAGCGTAAAGGGTTTGTAGACGGCGGCAAGCTGAACTACTTGCAAGACAAACT
Organism: Truepera sp.; assembly: GCA_965215315.1. Taxonomy (GTDB): domain Bacteria; phylum Deinococcota; class Deinococci; order Deinococcales; family Trueperaceae; genus Truepera. Next base: position 2,264,112 of record CBDCDB010000008.1, read on the forward strand.
CAGCGACATGCAGCGGGCGGGCCGAAACTACTACGCCGACTTTTTGCGTCCACTCTTTTTTGAAGGCTTTGCCAAACCCGCCGAACACCGCACGCCTGAAGCGCAGGCGCTTTTGGGCGAGATTAAATACCTGAACGGCGGACTGTTTTTAGAACACACCCTCGAGCAACACAACCCAAACATCGCCATCCCGAACGAAGCGTTCAGCAATCTCCTGGGCCTCTTTTCCCGCTACAGCTGGAACTTAAACGACCTGCCCGGAGAAGCCGACGACGAAATCAACCCGGATGTGCTCGGTTACATCTTTGAAAAGTACATCAACCAGAAAGCCTTCGGCGCGTACTACACCCGGCCCGAAATCACCGAATACCTGTGCGAGCAGACCATCAACCGGCTGATTTTAGAAGCCGTCAACGTCCCGCAGGTCGTCCCCGGTTCGCCCAAACGCAAGCACTTTGGTTCGGTGGCCGACCTACTCTTAGACCTAGACGCGCCCTTATGCCGTCAACTTTTGCTGGACACGCTGCCTAACCTCAGCCTGCTCGACCCCGCGTGCGGCTCCGGTGCGTTTTTAGTCGCGGCCTTAAAGACCTTAATCAACATCTACGCCGCCGTCATCGGCAAAATCGAGTTCTTAAACGACGCAACTCTGAAAGACTGGCTGGCGAACGCTCGAGCCGACCACCCCTCTATCTCGTACTTCATCAAAAAACGCATCATCACCGACAACCTTTACGGCGTAGACCTGATGGAAGAAGCCACCGACATCGCCAAACTCAGGCTATTCTTGGCACTCGTAGCGTCGGCGGACAAGGTGACGCAGCTCGAGCCGCTCCCCAACATCGACTTCAACATCATGCCCGGAAACTCACTCGTAGGTTTGACGCGCGTTGACCCGAACGAGTTCGACAAACAAGACTCGGACGCGAAAGGCCGAGTTACAGTGCAGACCGCCATTTTCGGCAGCCCCTATGAACGCACCGTGAGCGAGGTCAATCGCCGCATCCTCGTCTACAAACAGACCGACCGCTACGCCGAAAATCAGCTGGCAGCCCGCGAAGAGATTCGCACCCTCAAACGCGCCGCCAACGCTACACTTGACGGTTTGCTGCTAGACAAGTTCAAAGCTCAAAAAATCCAGCTCGAGGCCGCCACCTGGGACGACGCCAAAAATAAGGCAGGCAAACCGCAAAAACGCCCGCTCACCGTAAAAAATGTGCAAGACCTCAAACCGTTTCACTGGGGTTTCGAGTTTCACAAGGTCTTGCAGGAGCGCGGCGGCTTCGACGCGATTATCACCAACCCGCCGTGGGACATTCTGAAACCCAACGCCAAAGAGTTTTTTGGGGAACACTCCGAGCTGATTTCTAAAAAGAAGATGGACATCAAGGCGTTTGAACGGGCGCAGGCCGAACTGTTACGAGACGCCGAGGTCAAACGGGCGTGGCTCGAGTACCTCTCCGGTTTCCCGCACCAGAGCGCCTACTTCCGCACTTCTCCCGGTTACGCGAACCAGATTTCCGTCGTCAACGGCAAAAAAGCCGGGAGCGACATCAACCTTTACAAGCTCTTCACTGAACAGTGCTTTAACCTTTTACGGGACGGCGGGCAGTGCGGCATCGTCATTCCGAGCGGCATCTATACGGATTTGGGCGCAAAACAGCTCCGCGAGATGCTTTTTACCGAAACGCAAGTGACCGGGCTTTTCGGCTTTGAAAACCGTAAAACGATTTTTGAAGGTGTAGACAGCCGTTTCAAGTTTGTCGTATTGACGTTTACTAAAGGCGGACGCACCGAACAGTTCCCGGCAGCGTTTATGAGGCTCGAGACTAGAGACCTAGAGCTATTTCCCGAACAGTTGGGGCTCGAGGTTTCCGTAGACCTTATCAAACGCTTGTCGCCCGATTCGCTTTCGGTAATGGAGTTCAAGAACGAAACCGACGTGCAGATTGCCGAGAAGATGCTGAAGTTTCCGCTGCTGGGTGAACAGCTCGAGGACACTTGGAACTTAAAGCTGACAAACGAGTTTCACATGACGGGCGATAGTCATTTGTTCAAACCTGAACCGGGGCCGGGGCGGTTGCCACTATTTGAAGGCAAAATGATTCACCAGTTTACGCACACGTGGGGCGAACCGCGTTATTGGATAAACGAAACCGAGGCAAGGAAGAAACTAAACGGAACGCGATCAAGATCGCGTTCCGTTCAAACTGCCGAAAGTGCATCGCACAATAATTCACAAAGAGTTTTACGTTTTGACTTTGAAACTTATCGTTTAGGTCATCGCTCGATTGCATCTAGTACAAATGAAAGAACGCTAATTGCTTCAGTCCTGCCACCACGCACTTTCTATGGGCACTCTATAAACGCATCAACAGGTGAAGTCGCTCCGAATACACTTTTATTTACCACAGCCTTATTGAACAGTTTCGTAGTTGACTACTCGCTGAGACAGAGTGTTACAGCAAACTTGACAATGTTTTTTATCTACCAGCTCCCTATCCCCCGCCTCACCTCTTCCTCTCCCGCCTTCTCCCCCATCGTCACCCGCGCCGCCAAACTCATCTGCACCACCCCAGAGTTCGACGACCTCGCTGCCGAAGTCGGGCTCGGCAGCCACCAAAACGGCGTCGTTGACCCCGAAGAGCGGGCGGCGCTACGGGCAGAACTCGACGGGCTCGTCGCGCACCTCTACGGCCTGTCTGAGAGTGAGTTCGCGTATATCTTGACAACGTTTCCGCTGGTAGACGAAACCGTAAAAACGGCGGCGCTGGCGGCGTTCAACCACTTTGCGCCCACCTCAGACGATATGGACGTCTCTCGGCTTATCGCGGCGGGCGAGAGTGCGGGACTCGAGTTCAAGTCTACGGCGCGGGTCAACCTGTTTACGGGCGCGGCGGATAAAAAGATGGAAGAGGTCATCTTAAAAACGGTGGCGGGCTTCTGGAACTCGGACGGCGGGACGCTGTTGGTGGGCGTTTCAGACGACGGCACGATTTTGGGTTTAGACGCCGACATGCAGACGTTGAAGAAACGAGATTTGGATGGGCTCGAGCTGTTTTTAACCGACCTGCTGCTGAGTCAGCGGTTGGGACTGAGCGGACTCGTGCAGGTGACGTTTCATACGGTTTTAGTAAATGGGGCGGGTAAGACGGTTTGCAAGCTTGCAGTAGAGGCTGCGCCGGAGCCGGTTTGGGTCAAGGTTGAGGGTATAGAAAGACTCTTCGTGCGTACCGGTAACTCGACGCGGGAGCTTTCCGGTAGTGAAGCTTTTCGATATGCCCAGCGTCACTGGGGGTAAGTCGGCCTCAGCCTTCCGTAGCGCTCACGCTTCGACGTGCAGGCGTCGCTACAGCGTTTCGGGGGCGAACGTCTCGCGGTCTATTCTCTCCGGCAGCTCGAGCTTGCCTCCGAAAACGCTCAGCAGGTCGGCAAAAAATGAGGTCGCGTTGAGAATCTCGAGGCCAAGTACCGTTCCCTGCTCGTCAACATCGAGGTTGAGTGCGTCGGTCAGCTCAAAAGTTTCGGCGACCTGACCAGCCGCTACGGGGGCAAAATAGATGTAGGCGGCGTTGGCTTCTCCGTCGTAAGTAATCTTCTGCATCGCCTCTCCCTAAAGGCGGCTGCGCCTGACGCTGAGGTAATGAACGGTGATGATATGCGGGTGTCCGGGTTGGGGCAGGCTAAAAACGATTTTGAGCGCTAAACGGTCTTTGCCGGGAAGGACGACCTCAGCAGCGACCGCGAATTAAAACCCTGCAGCGGTATAGCAGGTATCATTTGGTTTGAGCCAGTATATGCGGATAAAGCACAGTCTAGCACGCACCCCCAAGAGATGATAGCTGCGAGAAGCTAGCTCAGTAACTACGAAAACCACTGTAGTTAAGCAGTAAAATAACCCCGTAAGAAGCCACCCCGTACATTAGCGGGGCTTCTCTTTGCGTCTGCAATGTACTTTTTATGGTGGGCGATGAGGGATTCGAACCCCCGACATCTTCCGTGTAAAGGAAGCGCTCTGCCAGCTGAGCTAATCGCCCCAGAAAGGTATTATCTATCAGCAAACGCGCCGAAGCTCAACTTCTGATACTCCAGACCTCTGTAAAAAAGCTGGTATCACCCAAGAGGTGATACCAATGCTGTCTGCTGGTGACTCCTACGGGATTCGAACCCGTGTCGCCACTGTGAAAGAGTGGTGACCTAACCGCTAGTCGAAGGAGCCTTGGTGGGTCGTGTAGGGCTCGAACCTACGACCCGCTGATTAAAAGTCAGCTGCTCTGCCAGCTGAGCTAACGACCCAACAGCGTTTCGTAGTATATGAAGCGTTCCTAAGTGGTGTCAACCCTCACCGGCACAGAAGTCTGCTTACAGCCGTCAACCGCTTGGCTGTGAACTCGGTAGAGACGTGGCAAAATGAGGACAAATGTCCGCACAGACTCACGTTTCAGACTCGTATACTGAGAGTTCCTAATGTCTTTGGAACGCCTATGACCCCCACCCTAACCCTCGCTTTTACGGCGGGCATCCTGTCATTCTTGTCGCCGTGCGTGTTGCCGCTGGTGCCTTCGTATCTAGCGTATGTGGGCGGCGTCGGGGCAGCGCGTGGGCGGGTCATCCGGAGCAGTTTGTTTTTCGTGCTGGGGTTTTCACTTATTTTTGTAGGCCTTGGTGCATCGGCAAGTCTGGTCGGCGGACTCCTGAGCGCCTACCGCCGTGAACTGACGCTTGTCGGCGGCGTCCTGATTGTTTTCTTCGGCGTGATGATGTTGGGCGTGCGAGTGCCGGGGTTACGGGGTCTTTTGGGTCGTGAGGCGAGGGTGCGTTTTACGGGGGAAACGCGGACGCCCGTCGGCGCGGTGCTGCTCGGGATGGCGTTTGCGGCGGGCTGGACGCCTTGTATCGGGCCGGTGTTGGGGAGCGTGTTGACGCTGGCCGGAACGTCGGGTGGGTTGGGGCAAGGCGTGACGCTGCTGGCGTTTTACGCACTCGGGTTAGCGGTGCCGTTTGTGGTGGCGGCGGTGATGATGGGGTCGTTTACGCGGGTCTCGAGCCGTTTTAACCGCTATCTACCATGGGTTGAGCGGGTTTCCGGTGCGATTTTGGTCATTGCCGGGGTGATGCTCTTGACTGGTACCTATACAGCCCTCAATAGCACCCTAATTCGCTACACCCCCGAATGGCTCTGGAGCCGGTTGTGACCCACGCCGTAAAACCTGCTTTAGCAGTTGACCTCGAGGACCTAGCCCGGCGTTACGGCGCAGCATATGTGCTTCGCGGCGTCAATCTGAAAGTTACGCCCGGGCGTACCATCGTTTTGCGGGGCAGCAACGGTGCGGGGAAGACAACGCTTTTACGGGTTCTGTCAACGCGGCTTAGACCGAGCCGGGGCGGGGGGCGCGTTTTGGGTTTTGACCTGACAAAAGAGGCGCACCGTATCCGTGAACGGATTGCCTATTTGAGCGTGTTTGGTGGGGCTTACGGAGCGCTGAGCGCGAGAGAAAATCTGGCGTTAGCAGCAAGGCTTTACGGCAAACGCGTTGAGCTAGACGGTTATTTAGAACAAGTTGGTTTGCTCAACGCCCATGACAAGCTGGTGCGGACGTTCTCGAGCGGCATGAAAAAACGCCTCGGCATCGCGCGTCTCCTGTTGGCCGACGCCGATTTGTGGCTATTAGACGAACCTTATACAGCTCTGGACGAAGCCGGACGTGAGCTGGTTGACGCCCTTTTGGTTCAGGCTAAAACGGAAGGCAAAACGGTTTTGATGGCTTCGCATGAACTCGAGCGCAGCGCCCGCTTCGCCGACAGTGTACTGAGCCTCGAGGATGGCGTTTTCTCGGTTGCCGATAAAGCACAAATGAAAGTGTTAGTTAGTCATGTCTGAACTGAGCGCCGTGTTCACCATTGCCCGTAAAGATCTGCTGCTCGAGTTGCGGAGCAAAGAGGTCGCGGTCGCCACCCTGTTCTTTTCAGGACTGGTCTTGGTGATTCTCGCGTTTGCCCTCGGACCCAACGAAACGGCCCTTCGGAACGCTTCAGCTGGCGTGTTGTGGACTGCCCTCGCCTTTGCTGGGGTGATTTCGGCGTCGCAGAGTTATCAAGGTGAGCTGGAAGACGGGGCCGCCGAACACCTTCTCCTCTATCCGGTACCCCGCGCCACCATCTTTCTGGGCAAACTGCTCGCCAACTGGCTGTTTATGCTCGTGTTAGGTACGTTGCTGCTGCCCCTCAGCGCCGCCGTTTTCGGCGCAGACATCTCCGCTATCGGCCCGCTGCTGCTGACGGTTGCGCTCGGTACACTCGGCTTTTCCCTGATCGCCACCTTCTACGCCGCCCTGACTGCCAATCTCCGGGCCAGGGAGTCCCTTTTACCCGTGCTAATCTTCCCCATTATCGTCCCGGTCATCCTGGCGGCGGTGCGCTCGAGCAGCGCTGCCATGCTGCTGGAAAACCCTGCCGAGAGCCGTAGCTGGGTACAATTGTTAGCAGGATTCGACCTCGTTTATCTCGTCGTCTGCACCGCTATTTTCCCTTTCGTCGTAGAGGAATAAGGAGTAAAGCGTGACCACTACCCGCACTACACAGCCTTCAAAGCAGCAACCCACTTGGCTTCGGCTCCTCGGATTTGCAGCCTTTGCCCTTTTCGGCGTCGGTCTCTACCAGTCTCTGTTCGCTTCCCCCGCCGACGTCAATCAGGGCGACCTCATCCGAATTATGTACGCGCACGTATCGGTCGCGTGGATTTCGTTTCTGGCCGTCTTCTTAACCGCTGTGTTCGGTTGCCTCTTTTTGTGGCGGAGCCGACGCATTTACGACGCGTGGGCTGTGGCTAACGCGGAACTCGCTATGATTTTTGCGGCGCTGACGCTTGTCGGTGGGATGACCTACAGCCGCCCAACCTTAAATACCTGGTGGACGTGGGACGCCAAACTGACGCTGACCGCGCTGATGTTTGCGCTGTTGGTCGGTTACTTTATCGTGCGCGGCCTCATCGACGACCCTGAAAGGCGCGGGCGGGTGAGCGCGGTCGTCAGCATTATCGTCCTAGCGAGTTTGCCGTTTAACTACCTTGCCGCCGAGTGGTTCCGCACCTTGCATCCGGCAAAAAGTCTGGCACTCGACGGGAGCGGCGTCACGATGGACGGGTCGATGGTGCGGGTTTTACTGATCAATGTCGGAGCAGCGGCGCTGATTTATCTGTACTTTATGTTGGAGCGTGTCAGGGTCGGGCGTCTAGAAGCGGGGCTCAGTGAAGCGCAAGATGCGCGGGGTGCCGCGCCGCAGGAGGTCATTCATGTTTGAGGTCAACACGTGGGGGCCGTGGGTCTGGGTCGCGCTGGCCTGGGCGCAACTGCTCGTCACCTACGGCGGTTATCAGGTGTACATCAGCCGCCGCCTGAAACGACTGGAGGAACGCCGATCAAACGCTTAATGTACAGCCTTGCAGGGGTAACGCTTTTAGGCGTCGCTGGGATATTCATCTATCAGGCATTAGCCAACAGCCTAGTCTACTTTATCGTCCCGAGTGAATATGCGGCGGCTCCAGCAAAGTACGGAGGTCGCATCCGTCTGGGTGGGCTGGTCGAAGCGAAGAGCATCAAGTATGACGATAAGGCGCTTAATCTAGCTTTTAACGTCACCGACGGGATTCAGACTTACCCAGTCAAATACAGCGGCGCACCCCCTGAACTCTTTAAGGCCGACACCGGGGTCGTCGTCGTCGGTCAGTTTGATAAGGGGACGTTTGTCAGTAACGAGGTTTTAATCAAGCACAGCGCCGAATATCGGCCCGAAGCGGGCAAGCAGGTCAGCGTTGAAGAGCTGAAGAACGCGCTCGAGTAGAAAAAAGGTAGGAAAAGATGTTTGAACTCAGCCTCGCCACCGCCGGAACCGCCAGCGTCTTGCTCGCCCTCGCGCTCGCCATTTACGCCTTCGTCGTCGGTATTTTGGGCGCAGTAAGGCGCGACGCCCGCCTGCAAACCTCAGCGCGTTACGCTTCGGTCGCTATATTTTTGGCGATGACCGCCGCCGTCGCCGTGATGCAAACTGCTCTTTTGACCGACGACTTCAGCGTCAAATATGTTGCTGAACACTCGATTTCAACCTCGCCGACGTGGGTCAAGGTGGCGACGATGTGGGCTGCTTTGGAGGGTTCCATCCTCCTCTGGGCGTGGCTCCTGTCGGCCTACACCGCACTGCTGGCGCTCGTTGCACCCAACACGCCGCTTCGCCCGTGGGCTCTAGTCACAATGAGCGCTGTCGGCATCTTCTTTATCAGCGTCAACGGGATTGTAGCAAACCCTTTTATTCAGCTTGTGAACGCACCCCTCGACGGCCCCGGCCCCAACCCACTGTTGCAAAACCACTGGATGATGTCGGTACACCCAGTCTTGATGTACTTGGGCTTTGTCGGCCTGACCGTGCCCTTCGCCTACGCGATGGCCGCGCTGATTACGCAGCGCCCCGGCAGTGAATGGATGACCCAATCCCGCACCTGGACGCTCATCGGTTGGGGTTTTTTGGGCGTCGCTAAAATTGCGGGCGGCTGGTGGAGCTACGAGGTCTTGGGCTGGGGCGGCTACTGGGCGTGGGATCCCGTTGAAAACGTCTCGCTGCTTCCGTGGCTAACAGCGACCGCATTTATCCACAGTGTTCAGGTGCAGGAGCGTCGCCGGATGCTCAAAGCGTGGAACCTAATGCTGATTATCCTGACCTTTGCCTTGACGATTCTAGGCACCTTTATCATCCGCTCCGGCGTTATCTCATCGGTGCATTCGTTCGGGGACGGCCCCGTCGGGCCTTACTTCCTGGGCTTTTTTATCCTAGTCATTACCGCCGCGTTCGGACTTTTAGCCCTGCGCTGGGATCAGCTACGCGACCGCGCCGACCTCGATTCGGTCGTCAGCCGCGAAGGTAGTTTTTTACTTGGCAACGTGCTCTTTTTAGCGATGACCTTTGCCGTCTTGCTCGGGACACTCTTCCCCCTGATCGTCGAGGCGTTTTCCGGGCAAAAAGTCACGGTCGGGCCACCCTTCTTCAACCGGTTGTCATTCCCTATCTGGATGGTGATCTTTGCACTTATGGGTATCGGGCCACTCTTGCCGTGGCGTAAAGCCGAACAGCAGTCGCTCGTAAGGAACCTCGTATGGCTCGTCAGCGCGGCGGTCTTAACGGGCGGCGTTGCCTACGCGCTCGGCGTTCACAAAGTTTACCCACTGCTAACGGTTGCGCTCGCCGCCTATAATCTGGTCAGCGTCGGTTTACTCATAGGTGGGTCGGTGGTACCCCGGATGCGCCTCAGCGGACGCGGATTCTTCCTCGTGTTCGCGCAGTACGCCTCGGAAAGCCGCCGCCGGATGGGGTCGATGATCGTGCATCTTGCGATTATTGTCATTGCACTTGGGATTGCCGGGTCGGGCGGTTACCGCGTAGACACGCAGCTCCGGGTTGATCTGGGGGGCAGCGCCGAGTTCCAAGGGTATGAACTGCGCGCGACCGACCGGTTTATGGAGCAGTATCCGGGCCGGATTCAGGCGGGCGCGGTGGTCGAAGTGTGGCGGGACGGTCGTCAGATAACGACCTTACGGCCCAGTGTCAACGCCTATACGAGCAGCGCACAGGGCGGGCAACCGCAGCTCATTCCGACGCCCGCTGTTTATTACGGCGTCTGGAGCGACGTCTACCTGAACATCGCCGGAACCGTCAGCCCGGATCAGAACTTCGTCGTACTGCGGGCGGTGCAGAGCCCGCTCGTGTCGTGGATTTGGGTGGGTGCGCTGATTCTGATTGCGGGGACAGTGTACTCGCTGTTGCCACCGGCACGTAAAGCTAAGGCTCGAGCCACCGCCAAAGAAGACGTCGCTACGGTATGAGTTTAGGGGTGTGGCGGGTATGAACAAAGGCTTCAGACGGCTTTTAGGCGTCGTGGTCGTCATCGGGGCGGTTGCCGGACTGTTTGTCTTCGGTATCTTGCGCGACCCAACCCGGCGTGACGATATTCCCTCGGCGCTGCTGGGTAAAGATACGCCAAACTTTACGCTGCCGCTCTTTAGTCGGTATCAACCCGAGTACGGAGCCACATTCGACAAGGCCGTCCAGACGGGCAAACCGGTGGTCGTGAACTTCTGGGCGTCGTGGTGTTTTCCCTGCCGCGAAGAGATGCCCGTTTTAGAAACGGCGTGGCAGGAGTATCAGGACAGGGTACTGTTCGTCGGCGTTAATACGCAGGAGACGAACAAAGAGGACGCGCAGGCGATGCTCGACGAGTTCAAACTGACGTATCCGAACGGTATCGACCAGAAGAGCCGTATCAACATCGATTACGGGCTGTTCGGCCTGCCCGAAACGTTTTTTATCCGCGCTGACGGTACGCTCAGCTACCGTCATTCGGGCGCGGTCACGCAGGAGATTATGGACGAACAGATTCAGGAACTGTTGAGGCGTTCATGAAATACCTTCTTTTAGCCCTTTTCGCCTTTTTGAGTCTGGCGCACGCACAGGTTCAACTCGAGCAGCAGGTCTTCAAAATTGCTGGCGAGCTGCGTTGTCCGGTCTGCCGCGCCGAGTCCGCGTCGGACTCATCGTCAGCCTCGAGCGTCGAGTTTCGTAACATCATCCGCGAACAGCTCCGGAACGGTCAGAGCGAAGCGGAGATTCTAGCTTTTTTTCAGGCGAAGTATGGCGACTGGATCTTGATGGATCCGCCCCGGCGCGGGCTTTACCTTTGGGTATGGGGTTTACCGCTGGCAGCGGGCGTGTTCGGCCTCGGCACGCTCGGCTACTTTTTGACGCGCTGGCGAAAAAATGCGACTGTAACGGAAGAGATGAGCTCTCAGGAACGTGAGCGCGTGCAACGTGAATTGGGGCGACTGTGACCACGCTTTTTATCGTCTTGCTGGCATTTTTACTCTTCGCTTACCTGGCGATCCCGCTGCTCATTCCCGGTCAGGCTGACAAACTCCCCGATTTGCGCGACCCCGTGACGCAAGACTTGGAAGAAGAACGAGACGCACTTTTACGGGCGATTCGTGAACTCGAGGCCCGTACCGACCTCGAGGGAGCGAGGCGCGACGCCCTGCGTACCCGCTACGAAGCGAAGGCTGCGAAGGTTTTACGGGCGCTCGACGAACGCCCCCCACAGGAGAAAAAGCCGATTATCCGTTCTAAAAACAGGTCGTGGGGTCTGCCACTGACTTCGGTGGCGCTCCTCGTTGCCGGACTCGGCGGCGCAGTCTTTATGGCGCAAAACGCCGCGCCTGAAATCGTCGCCGCCGACGGTACGACCACCTCGATTACCGGACGGCAGCTTGGTCAGCTCGAGCGCGCCGCGACCCGCGACGCCTCGGAAGAAAATCTGCTGGCGCTCGCCGACGGCTACTGGCAAGCCCAAAACGGTGATAGAGCGCAAGAGGTCTACTTGCAGGTCTTAAATACCGCGAAGCCCGTTCCGGCTGTGACTTACGAGCGGCTCGGCATGTTGCAACTTCAGGTCAACGTGTCTGAAGCGCTCAAGTACCTAGAACTTGCCAGGAGCGCCGCCCCGAACAACCTCGAGACCCTCTACTTTTTAGGCGAAATCTACTACTCGAATCAGGATATGGCAGCCGCTGCCGACGCGTGGCAGAGCTACCTGAACGCGCCGGGAGGCGCAGGTGACAAAGAGGTTGAAGGGCGGCTTAAACTAGCCCAAACCTTCGCGCCGCTCGTTGTCGCCGTCAACAAAAAGCCGACTGAAAAGAACCTGCTCGCGCTTGCCAACAGCTACTGGACAAAGCAAGAACGTACCAAAGCTGTGGATTACTACTTCAGACTTTTGACCGAAGCGAATCCGAAAAACGCCACTGCGCTCTCACGGGTCGGGCAGCAGCTTTTTTTCGGGGGACGTAACGAAGACGCTATCGCGGTTTTGGATAGGGCGCGTTTGCTCGAGCCGGATAACCTACAAACCCTGCTGTTTTTAGGCAACGCACATTACACATTGGGGCAGTACCGTAAAGCGATTGACGTGTGGCAAAGTTACGTCAAGGTCGCAGGCGGTAAGGCGCAAGCCGGACGTGTGCCGAGCCTCATCGCCGACGCGCAAACTCGCCTCCGCACCGGTGCGCCGCCCCCATCAGCCGCCGACGCGCCTTCAGGCACCTCCGAAGCGATTATCAAAACGCCGCTCCCGCTCAGCAACCCGTAACCCGCTGTGGACGAGCAAGAGACCAAACCTGACGCCGCCCACACCGAGCGCCGCACCTTCGTCACCTGGCTCTGGCGGTTGCCGGTTTTAGCTGTTCTAGGCGGAGCTGCTTGGGGCGCGTGGGAGGCGTATCACGTTCACTTCGATAAGGTAACGCCCGAAGCGCCCGAGTTCGTCCCGGTGTCGCCGCAAAAAGTAGCTCCTCTAAGCGACCTCGAGACGCTCTGGGACGCCGTACCGTTTGCTGTAAAAACGCAGGCCGGTGAGACACCCGCACTTGTGTTCCGGGTTCCTGAAGCCGTTCCCGGTGGGCTCAGCGTCGGTGAACAGCACTACCTCGCCTTTAGCCGCGTGTGTACACATCTGGGTTGCCCGGTCTCGCTGCGGCGTGATTTGGGAACGCTCGAGGTCGCCTTCAACTACCGCGCCGAACATCCGGTGTTGGCGTGTCCGTGCCATTTAAGCGTATTTGCACCGTTGGGGGCTGGCAAAGCTGTAAGTGGCCCCGCCCGCGAACCGTTACCTCGCGTACAGCTCAGGGTGCAAGGTGAGAATTTGGTAGCGGTGGGTCTCGAGTTGCCTAACCGTGTCGGTTAGCCCTTGTTCCCCGTCGTGGCAATGCCCTGGACAAAATACCGCTGACCAAAGAGGAAAATCAGAACCATCGGCACCGTCAGGATAACGGTCGCCGCCATCACCAGCTCCCACTGCATCTCGCCGCCCTGCCCAAACCGGTCAACGAGCGCTTTGACGCCCCTGGGCAGCGTATAGAGCGCATTGTCGTAGAGGTAGATTAGGGGCCGCAGCAGGTCCGTCCAGCTCGCCTTAAATTCAAAGATAAAGACTACAATCAGCGCCGAACGCGTCAAGGGCAGCGCTACACGCCACCACGCCTGAAGGTAGCTCGCCCCGTCAATCCGGGCCGCTTCAAACAGCTCACGCGGCAAACTCAGGTAAAACTGGCGCAGCAAAAAGATATAAAACGCCGAACCGAACAGGTTTCCGGCCCACAACGGCGTCAGGGTGTTGACGGCGTTCAGCCTGTCCCAGATTAAAAACGTCGGAATCATCGTCACTGCGCCTGGTAGCATCATGGTGGCTAAGACCAAACCGAAAAGTACGTCGCGGCCCCTGAAGCGGAAGTTGGCAAAGCCGAACGCGACCGCCGCGCTGCTCAGCGTCACCGAAAGCGCCGCCAACACGCCGACCAGCAAGCTGTTTTTCAGCCAGGTCAAGAGCGGGGCCGCGTCCCAGATTCGCACGTAGTTCTCCCACGCAATAGGGTTGGGTAGCCACGCTGAACTAAAGACTTCTGAACGTGTTTTAAGCGACGCACTTACGAGCCAGAACAGCGGCGTAAGAAAGAGCACCGTACAACCGAGCAGCAGGACGAAAAAGACGATACGCCCGGCCGTAAACTTTGAGCGGGAGCGGCCCACCTCCTGCGTAGGAGCCAAGACCGTCTCTTGCCGACCTATAGCCACACCTCACCGCCCTTCGTAGTAGACCCAGCGCCGACTGACGCGCAGCTGAATCACGGTCAAAATCAGCGTGATAGCAAAGAGCAGCCACGCCATCGCCGAGGCGTAACCGATATTCAAAAACTCGAACGCCTGCCTGAACAGATAAATCACGTAAAAGAGTGCCGCATTTTGCGCTGGACCCGAATCCGCCTGACCAAAAAACATCGTGTAGACTTCCGTAAAAATCTGTAGCGACGAGATGGTGTTGACGATCAGCGTAAAAAAGACTGCGCCGCTAATGAGCGGCAAGGTGACGAACCGAAACTCGTGCCAAGCGCGTGCACCTTCGATACGAGCCGCTTCGTAGAGGTCTTGAGGAACGTTGCGGAGGGCAGCGTAAAAGATAATGACCGTGCCACCGACCGACCATAAGCTCATCAAGACAATGCCGGGTTTGATCCACATGGGGTCAGTCGTCCAACCGGGGCCGGAGATACCGAAGAACTCGAGCCCCCTATTGATCAGCCCGACACGTGGGTTTAGGAGCCAGAGCCAGAGTGCGCCGATGGCGACCGCTGGCGTCACCGACGGCAGGTAAAACACGGTGCGAAAAAACCCGGCAGCCTTCACCACGCGGTTTAAGAGCAGCGCGAGTGAGAGTGCGACCATCGTCGAGAGCGGGACGTGCAGCAGCGCGTAAAAAAAGGTGTTGAACAAACTCTGCTGTAAACGTGGGTCTTGAACGAGTTCTTGATAATTTTCCAACCCCACGAACTTCGGCGGTTGCAGCACGTCGTATTCGGTAAAAGACAGCACTAGACTCGCCACCATCGGCAGCGCCGTAAGGACGACGAAACCGACGAGCCACGGCGAAATAAAACCGAACGCGGCTCTCGCCTCGGCCCGCCTCAGGCTGCCGCGCCGAGGATCGGCCTCTGTCGGTACCACACGTACAGCGCGGCTCACCCTAACGGCTCCAAGCGTCGTCGAGCGCCTCTTGTGCCTCTCTTTGCGCCTGCTCGAGCGCCGCTTGCGGGTCTTGCTCACCGTTTAGGGCGCGGTTTACGGCGTCTGTCCAGGCTTGTCTGAACTCAGCCCCGGCCGGGTTTGAAGGCGTCGCAAAGGCTTTGTCTTGTACCGCCAGCGCGACCTGAACAGCGTTGTCAAACGCAGCGTTACCACTAGATTTATAAACCTCGCTAAAAATCTGCTCGTCGGCGACGCGGTTGCCGGTATAGACGCCGGTAAACGTCTGACCTGCTTGGGCCCGCGCCTTCGCCCTCGCCTCTGCCGCCGCCAGCCACGTCGCCGGAGCCGTCATCGTTTTCATAAAAGCGCACGCCGCGTCGGGATTTTTTGCGCCGCGCGGGACGGCCCAAGTATTGCCAGAAGCGTAGGTTATCGGCTCACCTTGGCGGTCGGTAAAAGCTTTCGCCGTTATCTTGACGGCGGGCGACGCCTCGGACAAGACGTTGAAGTACCACCCCTCGATCGGAAACGCAGCGAGTTGGTCGGCGACAAATTGGTTTTTCGCGCCGAAAAAGTCCCAAGTGTCGCGGAAGGCTGCGAGGTCTTGCAAACCTCCGGCGGTGTCGATCAGACCTATTGCATAGGTGAGCGCTTCGGTCGCCTCGGGCGTGCTTATCATCGCTGTGCGACCGTCATCTGACAACAGCTGACTCCCATTTGCCTTGACCCAGAGCGGAAAGAACTCAGGGAGCTTGGGGTCGAAGCCGATACGGGTCAGCGTGCCATCTTCGACCCGCGTTAGCTGTTCGTTAAATGCTGAGAGCTCGTCCCAATCGCTCGTGCTGAAGTCTCCCGGTGAAATATCTGCGTCCGCCAGCGCTTGGTTCGACAAAACTAGAGCAATGACCGTGTAGAACTCAGGGATGCCGTAAATCTGGTCGTTTAGTGTGACCTGCTCGAGCGCCAGTTCACGGTACTGACTCGTATCAATTCCCTGCGCCTCAATACATGCGTCTAGCGGTTCGATAGCCCCGCGCGTCGCGTAGGTGCTGAGGTCTTCACGGCTCAGATAGATGACGTCCGGCACGTTACGGCTGGCGACCGCCGTTAAAAATTGCTGTGCGTCTAGCGCACCTTCCGGTAAACTGAGGTTGACCTCGGGATACGCCTCTTTGAAGGTATCTACGCGCACGCTGGCGATTTCGTCGGGAAGACTAAACCCAGAGACGTTGAGTTCACCGTTTACGGCAACGGGTTGCGCCGCCGTGGTCAACAAAAGAGCGCTTCCCCCTAACAGGCCTGCACCTAATCTAGACAAACGGGCAAACAGCCCGGCTTCTGTTTTCGACATCATTTTCCCCCTTTAACCCCAGAACTGTGACAGGTCAGTCAAGCATTTTGAAGACGCTTCAGCTGCCCCTACAGCTTTTATGGTTGCGCGAGCCGCCCCTTCAGCTTTTGCCCCGCTGCCTTAGCAAGGTTTTCCTGAGTTGGTGGAGACTCGAGTCTGCCTTATAAATACCCCGGCTAGCGCCGTTAGAAGTAGTCATTTGCTACGTTTACTGTTTACACAGTGCGGGCGACGTGCCCCGAGATTTTTGGCTTTCACGCAGCAGATTTGCCTACTCTAAATCCACAAAGCAAACAGCCCAAAAATAGGCAAGAAAACCCTGCTGGACGGGAGAAGTGTGACCTGATCAGAAATCTTTTAGCAGCCTCAAAGCTATACTAAGGATATCTCCACCGAGCGAGAAAATGTGCTCGGATCGACCTGTAAAACCCTTGTCACCTGTCTAAAAAGGAGCTTATGTCCTCTACTACTACGCTCTCGCGCGACCCCGTTAGTTCAGCTAAACCCAAGTTGTGGAAACCCAAACGTATCTTCTTTACAGCGGACGCGCTCGAGCAACCCTTCGGTCAGCAGATTTTAGAACGTGTCCGAAGCTTTGACCTTGAAGTTACCGAACTCAGCAGCAACCGCCTGCCGAGCTTGAAGGGTAAAGACGACCGCGAAACCTACCGGCTGGCAAAAAATACGCTGGCGGTCGTGAACGCGCCGCCGAGCATGATGAAGCTGCAACCGATTCCGCCCTCGGCAGACTGGCAGTTTCACCTGGCCAAAGGGTGTCCGGCGCACTGTCAGTACTGCTACCTGGCAGGGTCGCTTTCAGGGCCGCCCATCACCCGCGTGTACGCGAACCTGCCTGAAATTTTGGGTTCACTTGCTGCGTATGAGAAACCGGGCCAGCTCACGACCTTTGAGGCGTCGTGCTATACCGACCCGTTATCTTTGGAGCACCTGACTGGCAGCTTGTCGGAATGCGTGCGTTACTTCGGTACCCGCGAAAATGCACAGCTGCGCTGGGTGAGTAAGTTCAGCGCCGTAGAGCCGCTTTTAGGGCTGCCGCACGGGGGCAACACGCGGGCGAGGGTCTCGGTCAACGCCGACCCGATCAGCAGAAGGCTCGAGGGTGGCACTGCCCCGGTTGCTGAACGCATCGAAGGTCTACGGCAGCTCGCCGAAGACGGCTACCCGGTCGGGGCCGTTATCGCGCCGATTATGCCGGTTGAGGGTTGGCGTGAACACTACACCGAACTTCTAAATCAGCTCGAAGAAAAGCTGTCTCTCCACAACAAACAGGCTTACGACCTCACCTTTGAACTTATCAGCCACCGTTTTACGCCCGGTTCTAAAGAAGTTTTAGAGGGCTGGTATCCGAACTCGGGGCTCGAGATGGATGAGTCGGAACGTTCTGTTAAACGCAACAAGTTCGGCGGGCTCAAGTACGTTTACGGCAAAGAGGTGATGCAAGAGCTGAAGGCATTTTTCGAAACCGAGATTGCGGTGCGGTTTCCGGCAGCAAGGGTACTCTACTGGACGTAAGCATGGCTCAAAGTTAAAGCGAGTTGCGACCTCGAGAGATTTCTCGAGGTTATTTCTTAGGAAGCCACAGAGAATTGTTGCCGAATCTTTCGTATACATAAGTTTCAGCCATCTTTACTAGGCACAGAACCAAGCACCGGCTAAAAGGTCAGGTTTTTGGTTCAACTCGCCTTGACTAGGCACCGTCAGCGCCTATATTCTTGAGGGATGTCGCAACAAGATGCCACGCTCAATCTAACCACACTGCTTAAACTCGACCCTGAACTGGGCGAAGAGGTCAGTGGTGAAGGCGAGCTTGCGCCGAGCGCCGAACTGCTCCAGGCAGACGGTTTACGCGTTGCCGGGCCGCTCCACTGGGACTTGACCGTAAGGGCGACGGGCGGCGAAGATTATATCCTGACCGGCAGCGTCGCTGGGCCGGTTTTACAAGAGTGCCGCCGCTGCCTTACCGAGGTCGAAACGGCGGTGCGTAGCACACTCATTTATCCAATGGTCTACCGCCCGAGAAAAGGTGGCGAGGTGTTGCAACTCTTAGAGAACGACGACGAAGACGACGTATTGGTCTTTTCGCAACCCACCGTTGACTTTGCCCCGCTCCTCGTGCAAGCTTTTGCGATAGAATCGCCCTTGACGGTACTCTGCCAAGAGGACTGCCGGGGTCTGTCGCTCGACGGCGTCAACTTAAACGACCACCCTGAACACGCCACGCCGGTCGAGACCGACAAGCGCACCCCGTCCCCTTTCGAGTCGCTTAAAGATATCGAACTTTAGTAGCATAGAAGGAGTTTTAATCATGGCCAAGCATCCCGTACCTAAAAAGCGCACGTCCAGCTCATCACGCGACGCACGCCGCGCTCACGACGCGCTCACCCCGCCGAACCTCGTCGCCTGCTCGCAGTGCCGCGAACTCAAGCCTTCGCACATCGTCTGCCCGCACTGCGGTTCTTACGGCGGTCGTCAAGTTTTGGACATCGAAGCTTAAGTTTAGCTTAACCCTCGAGACATCTAGGGGACACTTTAGCGTTAGAGTGGGGCTGCATGAAGCAGCCTTTTTTTATGGACTCTAGAATGGACTTACAGTGAGTATGACCACGCCACGGCGCTCAGGCGTGACCGCGCTCGGCGCTTACGCCCCCGAACGCATCCTCAGCAACGCCGACCTGGAAACAATGATGGACACCAGCGACGCCTGGATTACCGAGCGCACAGGGATTAAAACCCGGCATATCGCCGCCGAGGACGAGTTCACCTCACAGCTGGCCATAAGAAGCGTTGAAGACCTCGTAGTGCGTCACGGCGACAGTGCGCTGGACGGCGTGGAGATGGTCATAGTCGCCACCAATACGCCCGACGCGCTCTTCCCCTCGACCGCTGCGCTGGTGCAAGACCATTTCAAGCTGAAAGCCGGAGCGTTTGACTTGCTCGCTGCGTGTCCGGGCTGGCTCTACGCGCTTTCGGTCGCGCAGGGCTACGTCGAAGCGGGCAAGATGCGGAAAGTTTTAGCCATCGGTGCCGAAGCTCTAAGTAAAATCGTCGATTGGAACGACCGCTCGACTGCTGTCTTGTTCGGTGACGGGGCCGGGGCCGCCATCGTTGAAGCTGTGCCGGAACCGTTCGGCTTTCGCTCGTTTGTTTTAGGTACCGACGGGTCGGGCGGCGCACACCTGAGCCGTAAGGCCATCGCGCCGTGTTTGCCTGGTGGTGCGCTCTTGTCAGACGATATCTACATGAACGGGCGCGAGGTCTTTAAGTTTGCGGTGCGGGTAATGGATACAGCGACCGTTCAGGCCGTCGCCGAAGCAGGATTGACACCTGCCGACATCGGCTTGTTCGTGCCGCATCAGGCAAACTTGCGGATTATCGAAGCGGCGCGGGAGCGTTTAGAATTGCCGCCGGAACGGGTGATTATCACCGTAGACGAGTACGGCAACAATTCAACAGCGAGTATCCCATTGGCGCTTAAGGTGGGGCTCGAGTCCGGTCGCATTCACGACGGCGACCATCTGCTTTTGGTCGCGTTCGGCGCAGGTCTGACGTGGGCGGCTACCGTTCTAACCTGGGGCGGCGGCGCATGATTGCAGCCTTGTTTCCCGGTCAGAACTCTCAGGTCGTCGGTATGGCCAAAGACTTTTACAGCGGCAGCGCTGCGGCTAAAACAGTGCTTGACGAGGCCGAAGCCGCACTGCCCGGTCTGCTCTCGCTGATGTGGGACGGCCCCGAAGACGCGCTCAAACTCACCGCCAATCAGCAACCCGCGCTCGTCGCGGCGGGCGCAGCAGCATTTGCGGCGTATCTGGACAGAGGCGGCGAAGCCCCGGCATATGGGGCAGGTCATAGTCTCGGCGAGTTTACGGCGCACGTCGCAGCAGGGTCTTTGGGGCTTAAAGACGCCGTAAAACTCGTTCACAACCGCGGGCGCTATATGCAAGAGGCAGTACCAAGCGGTCGGGGGGCGATGGCAGCGGTTCTTAAAACGGGCCGCGCTCACGTCGAGCGTGTCTGCACGGAAACGGACGGTATCGTCGAAATCGCTAACCTCAATGCGCCCGAACAAACCGTCGTTTCAGGTGAGGCAGCAGCAGTTGAGCGGGCAGCCGAGCGGCTTAAAGCTGAGGGCGCAAGGACGGTTATGCTCAATGTGTCTGCACCCTTTCACTGCAGTTTGATGCGTCCGGCTGCGAAGAAGTTAACTAGAGATTTGCAAAAAATAGCGTTTCAACCGCCGCAACTACCGATCATCTGCAACGTTACGGCAGACATTCTTGAAGACATCGGAGACGCGCCGGGGCTTTTAGAACGTCAGGTGACTGCGCCGGTTCGCTGGGTCGAGACTTTAGAGCGGCTTCAAAGTTTAGGTGTGACGAGGTTCGTTGAATTCGGTTCCGGCAACGTCTTATCAGGGCTCGTAAAACGCACGCTTAAGGGTATTCCGGCGCTGGCTATAACGGATATGAAAAGCTTGGAGGAGGCACTTTGAGTATTCCTGAAACCCAAACAAGAGTGGTACTGGTGACGGGCTCGAGCCGGGGTCTGGGCCGGGCCGTTGCACTATGGTTCGGTACCCTAGGCTACCGGGTCGCCGTTCACTACGCCGGTTCACAAGCGGCGGCGCAGGCTGTCGCCGACGAAATCAACGCCGGAGCAGGTGAAGGGGCGGTCTTTCAGGCCGATGTCTCGCAAGAGGATGCCTGCACAGAACTCATTAAGGCCGTTCAGGGACACTTCGGCAGCTTAGACATTTTAGTCAACAACGCCGGAATCACCAAAGACGGCCTCGCTTTGCGCCTCAAAAGCAGCGATTGGCACACGGTAATGGACACGAACCTGACGAGCGCATTCATTTTATCTAAAACTGCGCTGCGCGGAATGCTTTCTCATAAGTGGGGCCGCATCATCAACGTCTCGTCAGTGGTTGCGCTAAACGGCAACCCTGGACAGGCCAACTATGTGGCGTCGAAAGCAGGGCTTATCGGTTTGACGCGGGCGCTCGCTCAGGAGTACGGGGCCAAGGGCGTCACTGTAAACGCTGTCGCACCCGGGTTTATCGACTCGGATATGACCGAAGGGCTGCCCGAGCAGCTTAAGCACAATTACCTGCTGCGGATTGCGGCGAACCGCTTCGGCAAGCCTGACGAAGTTGCGGCGGCGGTCGCTTTTTTTGCGTCTGAAGGGGCGTCGTATGTGAACGGTCAGACCTTGACGGTAGACGGCGGCATGGTGTTACATTAGGGCGGCGCTGGGGCAGCCGTTCTTTACGCTCTCTGTGCTAGAATTTGCGCAGCTATCCCTTATGTTAGAATCTGATGTTTTGAGACCCAACCCGGAGGAACCGTTATGGACAGAAGTGAAATTTTAACCAAGATCAAAGAAGTTGCCGCCGATAAGCTCGACGCCGAACCCGGTAACGTCACCGAAGAAGCGTCGTTCGTTGACGATTTGGGTGCAGACTCGCTCGATGTGGTTGAACTGATTATGGGGCTCGAGGACGAGTTCGGCATCGAAATCAGCGATGAAGAAGCCGAAGGTATCCGCACCGTCGGCGACGCTGTAAACTTCATCTCAGCGCAAAAATAAACTGCCCAAGCCACCTTGACTCGGCGGTACAGCACGTTTCGAGAGGCTGCGCTGTCACAGGTTAAACAGGGCACAGGGTAAACTAACCGTATGAAACGAGTTGTGATTACCGGCCTCGGTCCTGCTACACCCATCGGTGTCGGGGCGAAGGCTTTTTTAGAGGGCCAGCAAGCGGGCAAAAACGGCATTCGCAAAATCACCCGCTTCGACGCGTCCGAGCTGTCGGTGCAAATTGCCGGAGAAGTCGACGTTGAGATAGCGGACTATATCGACCGTAAAGAGGCCAAACGGCTCGACCGTTTTGTTCAGCTTGCCCTCGTCGGGGCGGCGCTGGCGCTGCAAGACGCAGGTTTAAGTAAAGACGACGTAGCCGGAGAACACGCCGGCACCTGTATCGGCAGCGGGATCGGCGGCTTAGAAGTTTGGGAAGCGCAATCGAAAATCCGCTTTGAACGCTCGCCCATGCGGATGAGCCCATTTTTTATCCCGATGATGATTGCCAACATGGCTTCGGGTCAGGTATCGATGCGCTACGGTTTGCAAGGCCCGTCTAGCACCGTCGTGACGGCCTGCGCAACCGGCTCGGGGGCAATCGGCGACGCCTACCGCGTTATTCAGCGCGGCGAGGCCGAAATTATGATTTCAGGCGGCAGCGAGGCGTGCGTAACCCCGATAGGAATTGGTGGGTTCGCGGTAATGAAGGCGCTCTCAACACGCAACGACTCACCGGAGACCGCTTCACGCCCGTTTACGGCCTCGAGAGACGGCTTCATTGCCGGTGAAGGGGCTGGGATTGTAGTCCTTGAAGAATATGAACGTGCGAAGGCCAGGGGCGCAACCATCTACGCTGAAGTGATTGGCTACGCCACCTCCGCCGACGCCTATCACATTACCGCCTCAGCACCGGGCGGCGCAGGCGCGGTGCGCTGCATCAACTGGGCGCTCAAATCGGCGGGCATCTCAGCAGATAAAATTGACTACATCAACGCCCACGGAACGAGTACACCCATCAACGACCTTAACGAAACGTTGGCCTACAAAACGGTCTTTGGCGGCAAAGAGAACGTCCCGCCAGTTTCATCTACCAAGTCGATGACCGGACACATGCTGGGCGCGGCGGGCGGCGTCGAGGCGATTGCGTGTGCGCAGGTCTTAAAAGAAGGATTTCTGCCGCCGACCCGCAATTTTGACGACCCCGACCCCGAGTGCGACCTCGACTATATTCCGGGGTGTGCTCGAGAGGTGAAAGCCGAGTATGTGCTTTCGACGAATTTTGCGTTTGGGGGGCAGAACGCGGCGTTGGTGTTTCGGCGAGTTGAGTAGTGTTAAAAGTGAGGCTCGAGCTATGGCTCCACGCCGGAACGTCGTACTTGCGCCGTGCTGCAAGCTCGAGGACAGGTCAGTTAACGCCATTATCGTGCTCATCTCACGCATAACAATAAGCATAAGCTGCACGCTTTAGCTCGTCTGCTGCATACACCTGTTCGAAGGCGGCGACCGCCGGTATAAAGCAGAAGTCCAGCATACCTGCGTTACGGCCTTATTACAGCGTGAGCATGCAAGAGCCAGCATATTGCCTTAGTCCAGACCGATGCGATGCTGCGGAGAAACCAAACTTTACTCATCCACTCTTACAAAGGCTCTCATTGTTGGACCCGGAGTGGTTTTGAACTCTGTTGGGTGCGGTTGTCCCTCATCAGCAGCAATGAATCTAAACGTTCGCTCAGTAAGTTGATAGATTGCAGGCAATTCTTTCCCTGCATCATCGCCAATCGCGTCAACCCATGTCATTGACTTCGGTTGGGTGGTTGCATCCAGCTCAAACGTACCTTTTAGCAAAAGTGTGTTGCCGGGAGTTTCAACTCGAAACTCTGAGCCATCAAATACGCAGAGTGCCCCAGGCGCTGAATGCTCGTCGTCTGGCGGGTTGATTACGCCGTCCGCCTCCAGGTAGATTTGCGACCATGCACCCTGAAGCAGTTTGACATCAGCTTTGCTCTTCTGATTCATGTCATTCATTATATCGTACAGACTCTTGTTGCTTGGCTTACAAAAACATGTCAGAAGCACCGACCGTCAACGCTCGCGCGTTCAGCTTATGTCGTTTACTGCTCTAAAAACCTTGGTGGCGTTTACTCGGTTAGGTGCGGCCTTCTCATATGAGCTAGGCGCAACGATAGACGATCAAGGGGTTCAGTTTCTCGCACAACTTGGTGGCTGTAATCTTGATGAAAACAAACCTGGCCTAGGTGAAGGCTAAAAGCCTTTGAGCTTTGCTCTAACCTATGCGCACCTTAGCAACCGGACTCACGCACCTCAGTTCGTTTCTCGTCGTTGCTCAACACGCGCCCCTTGTCGGCGGTGAAGACGCTCTAATGTCCCTTATCCATCGGCTTTTCCCACAACAATGAATTTCGTCCGGAGGTCAGGATGCACTCAAACCCGGACAAGCGTCTGTATAAAGCTGCCTGAGTTTTACAAAGACCATCTTGTAGCATGAATAAAAGCTCTATTTACGGAGATGTGTGTGTAAATGCTGTGCTGAACGAGGCTGATTGAGTTTCGTCCGGGTTTCAGTATGCAAGGTCAACAGGACAAAAGTCTGTGTGACACAGCTCGAGTCCCGTAAAAAACCGCCATAATCCCTTCAAAACCGTTTTAGCCGTCTTGCTCACTATCAGTGGGTACGACCGACATCTGCACCTCTTTTACGGTTACACCGGCTCCGGGAGCCAGAACACCTACGCCTAGCGCCAACGCGCCCAACTCCGGCACCTCTTCGACGAGCCGCGAGACCCGTAAAAGGAGGGTCTCGAGGGCTGCAACGTCCGTTGCCGGATGCCCCCGGTAGCCCGTTAGCAGCGGGTAACTCCGCAAACTCCGCACCATCTCAGCGGCGTCGCGCCCAGTCAGCGGGGTGATGCGGTAGGTTTTATCGCCCAACAGCTCTCCGTAAGGGCCACCCAAGCCGAGCGACATCACCGGGCCGAATGAGGGGTGAGGCTCCACTACAACGCTGAGGTCGGTGCCCTCAGCTGCGGCGCTCGGCTGAGCGGAGATACCAAATGCGCTCAGCACCTCGGCAGCTTGTGAACCGGAGAGATGACCGCTCCCCGCCTCCGCGACCTCCCGGCAGAGGGCGCGGGCACGGCGGGGCTCGAGCCCCCCAAAAACCGGCAGCTGACCGAGCGGTTCGCGCCGCCAAGCTGCGTAGGTGTAGACGCGGGCGAGGGCGCGAGCTGCCGACTCGGGAAAGCGGTAACTCGGCAGCCGCTCGGAACCCCCGAAGATCGGCGTATGTGCGCCGGTAAAACAGCACAAAACCGGTTTGGTGACGCCACCCGCACGCGCCGCCGCCACCGCCTCACCGACGACCGCGCCAACCTCGTCGGCGCGGCTCAGGCCGACGGGCGAAAAGATGACCAGGAGCGTGTCTAGTTCGGGGTTTTTTAGCGCAGCCTGCAGCGCCTCTCGGTACGCTCTAGCGTCGGCAAAAGCGGTCAGGTCGGTATGTGACGGAGCCTCGAGCCCCTGAGCAGCAAGGGCGTTTTCAGCGAGCGCAGCGGGGCCGCTCGCGTTCGTTAAGATGCCGACGCGCGGCCCTGCCGGAAGCGGCTGGTGCGCGAGCAAGTTCGCCACGTCGAACAGCTCTTCAAAGGTCGCTGCCCGGACGACACCAGTCTGCCGAAAAAGTGCCTCGGTCGCAGTTTCGGTCAGGTCGGGCTCCCCAGCCTTGACCACCAGGATGGGTTTTTGCCGCCCGACGCGGCGGGCAAGTCGCGCGAAGCGGCGCGGGTTTCCGAACGACGCCAGGTACAGCACAATCAGCCGCGTGTCCGGGTCGTCTTCCCAGTACTGCAAGAGGTCGTTGCTCGAGACGTCCGCCTTGTTGCCCAGCGATACCACACTTCTGAGGCCCAACCCTGCGGCCTCGGCTTGCTCCAATATCGCCAGAGCCAGCGCCCCTGACTGCGACGACACCGCAACGTGTCCCGGTGAGGGCAGTTCAGGAGCCAAACTCGCGTTGAGCCTCACGTCTTCGGCGGCGTTTAAGAACCCCAAGCTGTTGGGGCCAACGAGCCTCATCCCGTAACCGCGCACGAGCCGCGCCAGCTCGCCCTGAAGCGCCTCCCCGACCGTACCCGATTCGGCGAAGCCCGCACTGAGCACGACGAGCGCCCGTACGCCCGCCTCACCGCACACGTTTACGGCGTCCAGCACTGCGTTTTGCGGCAAGGCCAGCAGCGCTAGCTCAGCCCTTTCCGGGAGCGCTGCCAAAGACGGATACGCCTCGCTCAGGTTGGGATTAACAAGGTACGCCGACCCCGTAAAACCGCCTGCGCGTAGGTACGCCACCGCCCGCCTCGAGGCGCTTCTAGGCGAGGTTGAAAGTCCGAAAACAGCGACGCTGCGCGGCCTGAAAAACGGGTAGAGCGACGCGACCGTCGCCGCCCGCTCACGAACTTCCATGCGCGTAACGCTCTCCTCGTTCGGCAAGATTGAAAAGTCCAACTCGACCTCACCGTACTCGAGCCGCCGGTTGACCCGAAAGCCGCTACTCTGAAACATGCTGATCATCGCGCGGTTGCGCGCCATCGTCAGCGCCGTAAACCGGGTAATGCCGTGCCGCGCCGCCACCAGCGCCAGCCGCTCCAAAATCAGCGTCCCCAAACCCTTGCCGTGAACGGTGTCGTCAACCAAAAAGGCAACCTCGGCGCGCTCCGAATCGGGCGTTTCACGGGCGTACTCACCCGTAGCGATAAGCCGGGGTTCGTGCGGTTCGCCGGTCAGGACGAACAAGACGAGTTTGCTTTGGAGCGGTTCGGGGGCCAGCATCCGCGCGGCGGCAACCTGGGGCGGCGTTTCACCGAAAAAGCGGCGTTGGTACGACTCGGGCGCAATCCGGGTCAGGAATTCCTGCAGCAGCGCCTCGTCGCTCGCACGTGCGGGCCTGAGCGTCGCTGTCGTACCATCGCGCAAAATAACCTGTCCGGAGGCCGCGGAGCCTTGCGGTTCGGGCGCTCTGAAATAACCTTCTTGCATCCCTGAGTGTAGCGTAAGAGGTCCGGTTTGGGGATCGTGTCAGGGATTATGCTATGTATCTGGACAGCTCGAGGCGCGAAAGCTAAAACAAACCTGACGACCAGCTACGTTCAACGTCAAAAGGCATAAAAAGGCGCGCATCCGCCGGGGGGATAGATGCGCGCCGCAAAGTTGCCGAAACATTTAGTTTCGCAAAAGGGCAACTCTATTAGAGATATACACAGCCGTCCTATGTCTAGATGTGTAACTTACAGAGGCAGCTGGGCAAGCTGGCTGTTGCAGAGTGTTAAAATATGTTCTTAAGTGCGTGACAGACAAGAAAAACGTTGCGATTTTAGACGGTTTTGTTACCCACTTTTTAGCCCAATGTGAAGTAGGACATAACCTTTACCGGGTAGATCCAGGGGTTCTAAAGCTGACAAGAGTTAGTGCGCCTCGAGTCTAAGCTCTGCCGTGCAGACGAGCCGGTCTCCGGCGCTTACCCGACACTTAAAGGCGCTTTGCCGCTCGTAGTGTGGCTCGAAGCTTTGTAGCTCGAGGTCAGGCTCAGGGTTTTGTAGGTCAGGGTGTAGCGCCGCGTGCTCGGCCTCGAAACGGACGCGCTCGCCAGCCCAGCAGAGGTCGGTCGCGTTGACGCTCGCCTGAACCCCGCGCCAGCCCGCCGAACCCATCAGCCGCCACGCCGCCGTACCGAGCTGACCCATCAGGAGCGCGACCGGAAGCGCCGGATGGTCGGCGAAGTGACCGGCGCAGACCGTTTCAGGCAGCGCGTCTACCTCGTAAACCGACCGTTCGTCTACGGTGTAGGCGGTACCGGTGAGGTCGATATTCATCGCCGCTTGCGGCTCCGTCGGGTAGTAACGGCTCCGGAACAGCCTGCCGAAGGCGTATTCGGTCAAGATGGTGTAATCGACGCCGAGCGCCGCTAACGGCTCTCCCGCCGCCGTAACGGTGATGCCAGAGCGTGATCCGCGTTTGCCCATACTTTGGAGGGTCGCAGCGAACATCACGGGCGTGCCGTAAGGTGCGCTGTTTGGAAAGCCCTGATACTCGGCGTGCTGCGCCAGGTAAAACCGCCGGTCGTCGTCTTGTTGCGCGAGCGCGGCGGCGCACAACCCGGAGATCGCGGCGTGGCGGCTGATTTCAGCGCTACTCATCGGCCCGACCTCGGCTCCAAGCGGCAGATCGGCTACGGCGCTGGCGTAAAAGGTAGTGTCGTCACCTGTCGGATTGAGGAGCGCGTAGTAAGGCCTCGAAACGCAAATACGCTTTAACAGCCTCTCTTCGCTTAACTCGGTGTAGTGGGTAACGGGAACAGTTGTAAGGGGTAGAGTCACCTAACAATTTTATAATGTTTCTAATCTGAGCAGCTAAGGCTTTTGAACGACCTGACACGTTCTGACGCGTCTTCAACCGGCCCGAACGGTCTAGACCCGAACCGCAAAACGGACGAGGACGCTTGGACGTGAGCACATATATAGATAGGAGGCCGTGAGATATGGAATTTGTGAATCCAAAATACCTACTTTGTGTGTATCTTATATGTGGCTATGGTGACCGGTCTCCCTTTTTTGATTTTCTCTGATACAGGCGTAAAATGATACGAAAGTTTGGGCGGTTCGTTCAAAACCTGCGTGAACTAGCTCAGACGCCGCAGCACGACTGGCGGAGCGCTTTTTTAGTAGCGCTGCCGGTTCCAGCGTTTGCGCTCCTGTTTGGACTTGTTTTAGAGCGTTTAGGCGCTCAGGCGACGCCCTACGACATGGTGGCGTACCCGGCGCTGGGGGGTGTGCTGCTCGTATTAGGCGTACTTTTGCACTTCCGTATCGTCTCGTTTGAATGGGCCTTTTTAGGAACAATGAGCGCAGCGTCGCTTTTTTTTCTGAGCAAGTTCGTCTATATCCTTTACTTTTTACCCGCCAGTGCGAACTTTTTTAGAGAACTCAGCGAGACGTTTCCGTGGCTTCCGGCGCTCTACGTATTGACTTCGCTGCTGCCGCATATCCGTGGTGGGCGGCGCGTTACCTCGCTGTGTCTGGCAGCGATGGTCTGGCTCAGCTTCATGTACAGCGCGGCTAACTTGTGGGTTGGACAAAATTACGGTGAGGTTGAGGCGCTCGTGCAACTCTCGCTGGCGAACCTCACCTTTCACGCACTGAGCTACTTTTTCAGCCGTTATCTGGGCCGCTTTGTCCGTTCACAAGCTCACATCGAGACGATGGAGCGGCTGGCCTATTCTGACCTCTTGACCGGTCTACCTAACCGGTTGGCGCTCGAGGAAACCCTGCAGGGCACCGCCACCGGTTTCAGACAAAATGAGGCCGAGCAAAACGAGGTTTTTGCGCTGCTTTTCATCGATATTGACGGCTTCAAGCTCGTCAATGACACGTTGGGGCACGAGGCGGGCGACACCCTGCTGATGCAGATTGCCGAACGTCTCAGACGCGCCACCCGGCAGATCGACCTGTTAGCGCGGATTAGCGGCGACGAGTTTGTGGTGTTACTCCGTGAGCTAAAAACGGGCGCTCAGGGCGTCAAGGTCGCCGAGAAGATCAAGAAAATCTTGGATGAGCCATTCTTTCTGGGCGCACAGGTGTTTAACATCGGCGCGAGCATCGGTGTGAGCGTCTACCCCGACGACGCCGACTCGCCCGCTGCACTGTTACGGCACGCCGACAGCGCTATGTATCACGTCAAGCACGCCGGTAAAAACGGCGTCAAACGCTATCACAAGGCCGTAGACGCCGCCCTTGAAACGCATAAGACGATCGAGCGCGACCTCCGGCAGGCGCTCTCACGGGGCGAACTGCACCTCTTTTACCAACCGCTCTTCGACCTCCGCACGGGTCGGCTCGTCAAAGCCGAGGCGCTGCTACGCTGGGAACATCCCGAACGCGGCTGGATTTCACCCGCCGACTTCGTCCCGTTAGCTGAGCAGAGCGGTTACATCGTTACGTTGGGTGACTGGGTGCTGCAAACCGCGACCCGGCAGGCCCGCGCCTGGGAGCTTTCCGGGTCGGCGGTTCGGGTCAGCGTCAACGTTTCGGCGCTGCAGTTCGCGCAGCCCGGTTTCGGCGACTCGGTGATGGAGGCGCTGAGACGTTCGCGCCTAGAGCCCGGTTCGCTGGAACTCGAGCTGACCGAAAGCATTATGCTCAGAAACCCTGAAACTGTCCGGCGTAACCTGCAGAGCCTCAAACGCTCGAACATCACCGTAGCGATAGACGATTTCGGTACCGGCTACTCATCCTTGTCGTACCTGCGCGACTTTCCCATCGACACGATTAAAATTGACCGTTCCTTTGTTCGTGACCTCGGCGGGCCGCGCCGCGCCCCGAACTACGCACTCGCCCTCATCGAGGCGATTGTCAAACTGGCCCAAAATCTGGATGTTGAGCTGGTCGCTGAAGGCATCGAAACGTCCGAGCAGTTCAAACTGCTCCGCGACTTGGGCTGCGACGTCGGTCAGGGTTTCTTTTTTGCCCGGCCGATGGCTGAAAGTGAGTTCGCCCTGCTGCTCAAACAGCAGAGTCTAGCTCTCAACATGCCGCCCAGGATCAGCGAAACGCTCAATTAGGATCTGTCAAAGAGCCTGTTGAAAGCTCAGCTCGAGAGCGGCGGTTGCTTTCTCAGTTGTTTTGTCAAACTACTTGAGCTGAATGCACTTTTGTTGTCACAGCTGAGTTTATCCAGGCTCGAGGCTCAAAAACGGCTATCCTGCGTCTAGGTCGCAGAAGTTCGGGTCAGACGCCAAATCAAACCCCAAGCCAAGCCTCTAGATAAACATCAGCACAAGACACTTCTGCCCCTCAACCCAAGCTAAAATAACCGTGTGGGACAACGTTACGCCGTTCAAGAAGGAGTCATTCTGCGCCGCTCCGAGTTGCCGAGTGGCGATATTGTCGTCACACTTCTGAGCGAAGAGAGCAAGTGGCGTGCAGTGGCGCGTAAGGGCAAGCTCGTCGGCGGCAACCTGGGTAAGCTGAGCCTGTTTCACGACGTCACGGTGCAGCACTACACCCGTCCGGGCGACGGGAGCGACTTGGCGCTGATTACGCAGGTACAGCTTAACGGCGCGTTGCCCCGCCTGAGCGACCCTGCCGTGTACCCTTACGCACATATCCTCGCTGAACTGACCGACAAACTCGCTGTAGACGTTCATCTAGATGGCGGCTTTTACCGCTACTTCACGGGGGCGCTGCGCGGGATCTCGCGAGACCCCGACCCCGAACGCGTCGCCCTGTTGATGAGCTGGCGGCTTTTGGCGCAGGGCGGACTGACGCCGAGAGTCACGCACTGCGCCCACTGCGGTGAGCGTGACCTGGAAGGTGCGGCGACGTTCGACGTGGCCGCCGGAGGGTTTAGCTGCGCGGCGTGCGGCAGCGGCTTTCGGCTCTCGGCGGCGGTGCGAGACGAGCTTGTGGCGCTCCACCGCCTCAGCGTTACCGACGCCCTCGAGCTACCTTTTACGGAGCGCCGCGCCCACTGGTCGCTGCTGTCGCGGTATCTAGGGTATCACGTCGGTGAGGTGCAGAGTCTACTCTATCTGCCGAGAACACCCGAAGCTGCTGTATAACCGGATTATGAACTGGCTTCTTTTAGTGAGTTTGCCAGCTGGATACTTGATCGGTAGTCTGCCGAGTGCGGCGCTCGCGGCGCGGCTCAAACGGCGAGATATTTTCGAGGTGGGCTCCTCGAGCATGGGCGCGATGAACACCGCCCGCAACCTCGGCTGGGCATTGGGCGTACTCGTCTTGCTCCTCGACTTGGGTAAGGGTGCGTTGGCGAGTTTTATCGGCCTCCAACTCGGCGTGCTCGGCGGCGACCCCCTCATTACGCCCCTTGTTGCCGGAGTCGGGGCCATCATCGGACATCTCTGGTCGGTGTGGGTGGGGTTTCGCGGCGGCAAGGGTCTGGCGACGACGCTCGGCGTGGCGCTGCCCGTTTATCCGCTCGGCGGACTTTACGGGCTCGCGGCGCTGCTCGTGTCCGTTTTGATTTTTCGGCGCGTTACGCTGGCGACGTTTTTAATCGCGCTCGTCTACCCGGTCGGGATTTACCTCTCGCTGGCTTCGTCCGCGCCGCCGGAGCGCATCACCGCAACAACATTAGCTGCGTGCCTGATTGCGCTCCTCGTCGCGCTTAAAACCTTTTTGTCCACCCGCCCAGTCCGCAGGCCGCGCCGCTAGCCCTAGCCGCCACGCCACTGCTTGCGCGACGCGCGTCCCGGCCCGACCATCGCCGTAAGGATTGGGCCGGTTTCGCATGGCAACCCTTGCCGACGCATCACGCAGGAGCGGGCGCAGGGTCGCCTCGACGCTTTCGGGTGTGTTCCCGGCAAGCTTGAGCGACCCCGACGCCACTCCTTCGGGCCGTTCGGTGACGTTTCTGAGAACGACCACCGGCACACCGAGCGCCGTCCCTTCTTCTTGTAAACCGCCTGAATCGGTGACGATCAGCTCCGACGCCCGCATCAGGGCGACCATCTCGGGGTAGGCCAGCGGGTCGGTCAATATGACGTTGGGAACGGCTGCCAGCGGTTCCCACACGGCGGCGCGCACCGCCGGGTTGAGGTGAACCGGGTAGACGAAGGTAAACGCAGAGAACTCGGCGGCGAGCCTCGCAAACAGCTCGGCAAGAGGGCGCAGCACCGGCAGATTTTCGCGGCGGTGCATCGTCAGGGTAACGAGCGGGCCGGAAGGAAGGCCAGACCAGTGTGCAGTCCGGGCTACGAGCCGCACCGCGTCTACGGCGGTGTTGCCGGTTACGACCATCGTCGCTTCACGTTTGCCCTCACGGAGCAAATTGGCTTTGGCGAGGGGCGTGGGGGGCAGCTCGAGGTCGGTCAATACGTCCGTCAAGCGGCGGTTCGCCTCTTCGGGAAACGGTTCTTTGAGATTGTGTGAACGAAGTCCCGCCTCAACGTGTGCGACAGGAATCCCTTCGAAGTAGGCAGCTAGGGCGACCGCAAAAGTTGAAAGCGTGTCGCCATGAACCAGAACATAATCTGCTTTCAGGTTTTTTAGGGCATTGGCGGCGAGCGGTACGGTGCGAGCTAAGAGCTCGGGTAGCGTCTGCTGCGCCTGCATCACGTCCAGATCTAAATCCGGGGTGAGCTTAAACAACTCCAGCACACTGCGGAGCTGTTCGCGGTGTTGTCCGGTGACGAGGAGGAGGGGCTCGAGTCTCCCCTGTTCGCGCAGCGCATAGACGACCGGAGCCATCTTGGTCGCTTCCGGGCGGGTACCGAAAGCGACGCAGACCCTGGCAGCGGTCACGGGTTCCGTCACGTGCGGCGGGGCGTCTGACGGGCCAGCTCACGTACCCGCAGAAAGCTCACGCCGCCGACGAGCACCACCGTCGCCGTCACTGTCAGATAGATAAGTCCGGGCGGCGTCTGCGACAAGGTCATCCCGCACGCCCCGAACACGAGCGCCGCCCCCCACAACACGAGCACCGTAAGCGGTTTCGACCCGCTCCGCACCCGGATGAGGTCGTGCAGATGGTCGTTGGCCGCCGCCGCCGGGTTTGTACGGCGTGACAGGCGGCGGAGCGTCACCTGCGTCAGGTTCACGACCGGCACCGCCAGAATCAGGATTGGTGCAGCCACCGTCACCGCCGCCGTCACCTTGAGCGCACCCAACACGCTGACCGCCGCCAGCACATAGCCGAGCAGGTACGCGCCCGAATCGCCCATAATGACCTTGGCGGGATTGTAATTGTGCCGTAAAAACCCTAAAGCAGAACCGGCTAGAGCGGCGAGCAAGAGCACCGCCGTGCCCCGGTCGGGCAGCTGCACGGCGACAGTTAAGAGGGCGAGGCTCGAGATCGCCGCCAGCCCCGACGAAAGCCCGTCGAGCCCGTCGATAAAGTTAAAGGCGTTGGTAAAGCCGACAATCCAAAGGATGGTGAGTCCGGCAGCCAGCACCGGCCCAAAAAACTGATACGGCGTCGCACCGAAATAGTTGGTAATAAAGTCTACCCGGACGCCGTTGACGACAACGATACCCGCAGCTACGAACTGACAGGCGAGCCGCGTCAGGGCCGGAACCTCCCAGAGGTCGTCGAACAATCCGACGAGCGTCATGAGTGCGCCGCCGAGAACGATCGCCAGCAGCTCTTCTCGGTACGTCATCAGCAAGTCGGGTCGGAGCAGGCCGCCGCCGAGCAGCGCACCCATAAAGCCGCCGAAGATAGCAAGCCCGCCGATGTTCGGCACTGCGCCCTCGTGAACACGCCGCCCACCGCCTTGTTGGAGCGCGCCGATACGTCTAGCAAACTCCGCAACACGCGGCGTTAACGCAGCGACCAAGGCAAGCGCCGTCAGAAAGGGCAGCGCCACGAGCGGCAGATAGACGAGCAGTTGATCGCGCACCGGTCTAGTCTAACAGGTGAGGAGCATGTGTAAAGTAGGGATACGGCTCATAAAATTTTGACAACTTAGCGCGTCCCGTAAATCCGGTCGCCCGCGTCACCGAGCCCCGGCACGATATAACCGTGGTCGTTCAGGCGTTCGTCTTGGGCCGCCAAGATGATCTCAACGTCCGGGTGGGCACTTTGAACAGCGGCGATACCCTCGGGTGCGCCCAGAATGCACAACAGCCGAATACGCGCAGCGCCTAGACCTTTGAGGATCGTGATGGCGGCGGCGGCGCTACCGCCGGTCGCCAACATCGGATCGAGCAAAAAAACGTCGCGCTCGGCAATATCAGAAGGGAGTTTGTTGTAATACTCGACGGGCCCCAGCGTTTCCGGATCGCGGTAGAGCCCGATATGCCCAACCCGCGCCGTCGGCACGAGGGTCAAGATCCCGTCCACCATAATCAGACCGGCACGTAAAATTGCTACGAGCGCGAGTTTTTTGCCGCTCAACCGCTGCGTCTTCGCCTCGGCAACCGGCGTTTCGGTGGTGACGGTCTCGAGCGTCAGGTCTCTCATCGCTTCAAAAGCCATCAG
Source organism: Truepera sp. (assembly GCA_965215315.1). GTDB lineage: Bacteria > Deinococcota > Deinococci > Deinococcales > Trueperaceae > Truepera. The sequence continues at coordinate 2,298,682 of CBDCDB010000008.1, forward strand.
CATACTGATCTCTTGGCACAGCTCCCGAAAGTCACGGACGTTGGTCGTGCGGTCGCGTAGCAGCGATAATTTATGTTGGACGAGCGGATGGTCGATCACGGTCACAGAAGGGGCGGTGCGTGCAGCCATGCCTTAGGGTAGCACGTTCGGTAACGGCGCTAAACCTTCCAAGACGCGCCGAAACTCTGCTTGAGCGACCTCTATAAGCCGTCTAGGGCCGAAGCTGAGCCCTCAAACGTTTGGAACCGGGCACCTCAAAGCTGACCCTTCGAACCCGGCATTGTGGGTTTCACAGAAAATTCTCAGCTGAATAAGGCAAACTTAGAGTACAAGCAGCTGACCTTTCCGCAGCCTTTTTGATTTGGCCTCTTTGTTTTAGCCTTTTTATATTGCGAACGTCTTCCCGCTGAAACAGTCTAGTAGTCTGGCAAACGAATCCGGTCGGTCTTTTAGGGGAACCCCCGATGAAACTACTCAAGATCAAGAGAAGATTTCTGCTCGTCTTACTCGCCCTGCTCGGTGCGTGCAGCGGTGAACCGGACTTGACGCTGACGCTCAGCGCAGACAAGACAGAGGGTGAAGCGCCGCTCGAGGTCAGTTTTTCGGCTGACGTCCCTGAGGGCGAGGGCAGCGTCAGTTATGCGTGGGATTTCGGTACCGATGCTCCGGGCGCAACCGCTGAGGGAGGTTCCAACCGCACCTACACGTTTGAGCAAGCCGGAACCTTTTTGGTCAGCGCCAAAGCTACAAGAAACGCGCGGACAGCGGCGGCAAGCACGAAAGTTACCGTTTCTTCACCTCAGATAGGCTCTGAAAACAGTGCGCCCAAGGTCTCACTCAGCGCTAGCCCCACAGAAGGTGCTGCGCCCCTGACCGTCTCGTTTAAGGCCGACGCCAGCGACCCCGAAGGGGACATGCTCACTTACACCTGGGACTTTGGAAACGGCGAACGGGCCGACGGCAACACCAGCCGCACCGTCACCTACCGAGAACACGGCAGTTATACAGCGGTGGTTACGGTAAGTGACGGCTCGAGCCAAACCTTGGCGCACGCCGAGGTCAAAGTGACGGGAACCGCGCCCCCACAAGCCAAAAACACCGCACCGAACATCGTTCAGGTATTGGCAAAGCCGCCTTCAGGCACCACGCCCTTAGAGACCGAGTTCAGCGTTGCGGCAAAAGATACCGACGGCGACCCGCTCTTTTACGTGTGGGATTTTGGCGACGGGGTTGTTTCGGGTGAAAATCCGGCGCGTCACACCTACCAAAAAGCGGGCACCTACGAAGTTTCTGTAACTGTGGGCGACCGCAACGGCGGTAAAACCAGCGAGCGGGTGACGGTCAAAGTGACCGGCGGCGGTACGGACACCCCGGACATACCGTTTTACGGCAGGTGGGTGTGGGCCCTCCGTAAGGGCAGTGAGACAGCGTTTACAGGCTACTTAGACGTCTCACAAAAGTCTTTGAAGAGTGACTCGAGCCTAGAAGAGTTTTTCGTCCGCGGCGGCAAAGGCTCGTGGACGTACTGCGAGGGCGGTCTAGATGCGTGCGGCAAACCGACCGGCGTAGGCCGCGTTGATGTGCTCGACTTCGGCGACGATGAAACGTTCGATATCGTTTTCCTCAGCGATAAGACCGGTTTTGAAGCCCTTACCGCCTACGACGAAGACGACCGTATCGACAACGAAGACGGTAAGCCGACCCTACGGGGCGAAGGCGTGTGGTACGACGACAACGGCGACAGCGAAGACTTAGATTTTACGATGGTCAAGGTTGAAGACGAGCCGCAAAAGCCCTAGACGACGCCCTGAGCGCAAGTAGGCGGTAAACCACACCAAACTAGCGTCACGCGCATCCACTGTAATTTGGGTCCGTGTGACTCAATACCTTGCAAGAATCTTGACCTGAACGTTACGGCTCAAGCGACGCCTTACTTCAGATAGAACTAAACCTATCCGTAACCAGTCTAGAACGCTAGAAACTCCCTGAACGCTATTCGTCCACAGGGAGTTTGTGCGGCAGCTTTGTCAACACTTCAGCGCCCGTTTCGGTTACGGCTACGGTGTCCTCGAGCCTGACCCCGCCCACTCCCGGCAGGTAGATACCCGGTTCGATAGTCATGACCATACCGGGCTCCAAGGGCGTTTCGACCCCTTCGGCAAGTTGTGGGAGGTTCTCATGAACCTCCAAGCCGAGACCGTGTCCGGTACGGTGAACGAACCGCTCGCCGTACCCTGCCGCTTCGATCACCCGCCGCGCCGCCCGGTCGATCTCCTGCATCGGCACGCCGGGTTTTACGGCTGCCACCGCAGCTCGGTTCGCCTCTGAAACGACCGCAAAGATGTGGGCGAATTCGGGCGTCGGCTCACCTAAAAAGAGCGTCCGGGTGATATCGGCGGGGTAGCCGTTTTTACGGCCCCCGTAGTCGATCAGGAGCGGTTCGCCCTCTCCTAGCGTCCGGGCTGACGGGTCGCCGTGTGGGAGGGCGCTGTTCGGGCCGGACTGTACCAGCGGCGAAAACGCGTGGGCCTCGCTGCCTTCGTCTTCCAGGAGTTCTGTCAGCCGCGCCGCAATCTGCTGCTCGCTCTGCCCGACGCGTAGCTCGAGTACAAGCCGCTCCAGCGCCCGCTCACTGAGCGCGGCGGCCTCACGAATCGCCGTCAGCTCACCCGCTTCTTTACGAGCCCGAATGCGGGTCAGCTCCCCTTCAGCGCGGCGTACCTGAAGCTCCGGCGCTTCCGCTAACAGCGCCAGGTATTCAAACGCCCGCATCGTCAGGGCGTCGATCCCGAGCACCTGCTCACGCAACCCCAGTTCGGTTAAAGCCGCCCGGAACGCGCCCGCGAAGCCCGCTTCGTCGCTCCAGGAGAAAATGCGGGGCGACAGGTGGGAATACAGGGAGAGCTGGGAAACCTCGAGTTCCGGCATAATTAGCGCCAGCCCGTCGCCGTCCTCAAACGCGCCGACAAACGCCAGCAGCGGTCGCTCGGAAAGCCCGAACTGCAAGCCGGTAAAGTAGCGCAGGTTGGCCCCCGGTACGAGGACGACGGTCTCAAAATCTTTCAACTCGCGCATCTTAGCCAAACGTTTTATATAATCCGGCGTCGTTGAGTCTGATGCTGAGTCTGATGTGGTTGCCATACGCCTTAGAGTACGCCTCGTTACCTCAAAAGGCTACCGGGGGCGCGCTCAAAGAAATCCGCTGGGCCGATTGTAAAAAATGCCGTCAAACAGCGTTACTCCGCAACTTTAGTCAAGTTGGCTGCTCACCTGAATGAAACCGTTTGACTACCTTCAATGAAACTATTTAGGCCCAGCTTACAAAATCAACTTTTACCGTCTGTGACAAGCTTTACAGCACCTTGAGTGCCCTTGACTAACCTTAAAAAATGAGGTAAACTATCTTTACTGATGATGTGACTGACCAAATCACGCACATCCGCCCGCATCACCGCATTCTTTTCAGTTCAAAAGAGGTTTTAGATGACCCAGATTTTTAGCCCCACCCACCCCCTCGTTCCCGCAACCCTTGCTCTGCCGACGCGCGTGCTCGAGGTCGATGATGTTTTGTACGAAGAAGGCCGCGACGCCTCGTCGCTATACCTTGTCAGCAGCGGCGTCCTTAAGGCCGTCGTTCCGACCTCGATGGGTAAAGAGCGTATTGCTGACCTTTACGGCCCCGGCGACGTGGTTGGTACCGCCGCCCTAGACGGCGGTCAGCACGCCGAAACGGTCGTCGCTGTTCACGACGCGCAGCTCGTCCCGCTCGACCCGGTTCAGGCGATGAACGACCGTAACTTGCGCGACCACATCCTGAGGAGCTTGGCCCGTCAGCTGCGGCACGCCCGTCAGGGCATCGACGACGCCGAACTTCCGGTCGGTGCGCGCGTGACCAAAGCATTTTTGCGCCTCGTCGAACGTTTCGGTCAGGTGTCTGATACCGGTGAAGGCATCAAACTGCCCCTTGCGCTCACGCATGAAGACCTCGCCTCGCTGACCGGCTCGTCCCGCGTGACTATCACCCGCATTCTGGGTGAGTTACGGCACGAAGGTGCCTTGTCCGGTACGCGCGGCGTCTACTACGCCGACCCGAAAGGGCTCGAGGCCGCTACCGACGATTACGTGATGCAAGTTCTGTAAGCGTCACACAACCTATGTACCGAGCTGTGCGTAAATCACAGCTCGGTATTTTTCTGGCTCGTTGCTATAGTTAGGCTGTGAAACTGCTCTATCCGACCTCTCTAAAGATTGATACGGGGTTGCTGGAGGGTTCCGGCGTCACCCTCTGCCCCTATAAGGTTGACAAGATACTGCCTCAGGAACACCACGACGCTGAAGTTTTAGTTGCGTGGGGTAACAGCGCCCGAATGCTTGGGAATGCAGCCACGGAGCTGAACCACCTCCGCTGGGTTCAGTCGCTCGCAGCTGGCCCTAATGACGTGCTAAACGCCGGTTTTACGGCGAACGTCACGGTGACAACCGGGAGCGGGCTGCACGACCACACCGTTGCTGAACACGCCCTTGGACTCCTCCTCAACGCAGCAAGGCGGTTTTATGAAATGCGCGACTTTCAAAGGCAGCGCCGCTGGCCCGGACATTTGGGCGGCCCGCAACCCGACCGGCCTAAAGACGATTTTCAGACGTTGCAAGACGCCCACGTGCTCGTTTGGGGTTACGGCAACATCGCCCGGACGCTCGCCCCGCACCTGAAGCTGTTAGGCGCACATGTCCGGGGTGTCGCCCGTAGCGCCGGGGTCAGAGACGGCACTGAAGTCTTCACTGAAGACGCACTTCCTCAGTTACTCCCTCAAACCGACGCGCTGGTGATGATTTTGCCCGGTGCCGAGGCGACGCGGCACGCGCTCTCGAGCCAACGTCTAGCCCTTCTGCCCGGACACGCCTGGGTCGTCAACGTCGGACGCGGTACTTCGGTCGATGAAACCGCGCTTGCTCGAGCCCTTCACGCGGGTAAGCTCGGTGGCGCAGCGCTCGACGTTTTTGAAACCGAACCACTGCCCGCAGGTTCGCCCTTTTGGGACGTACCGAACCTCATCATCTCACCGCACGCAGCCGGAGGTAGACCGCAAGGTGCGGAAGCCTTGATTGCCGAAAATCTCCGACGGTTTCTTGCAGGGCAGCCCTTAAGAAACGTGATTGAGCGTTAGACGCGCCTATGCTGGAGCTATGGACGTCATTCACAATTCTGCCCACAACCGCTTTGAAGTTGCCCTGGAAGGCGGCGTATCAGCCGAACTCAGTTACGTTCTGAGTCCCGGAGCAGGTACGTTGACCATTACACACACATATGTTCCACCCACATTTGAAGGTCAGGGCGTCGCCAGTAAGCTGACTAGAGAGGCTTTGGGGTACGCTGCTAGCAAGGGGCTCGAGGTCATCCCGCTCTGCTCATTCGCCGTAAAGTATATTGAACGTCAGCGCCGTAAGAGCGTATAAGTCAAGCGCCCCTGGCCCGCACACCACGACCCAAGACAAGCGCCGCTGCGTGCTCACCACTTTCCATCGCCCCCTGAATTGAACTCATACTGGTCGCTTCAGATGCAATCAAAACATTCTGTAGCGGCGTCTCATTATCTGGTAGCGCCGCGCTAAACCCTGCAGGTTGCGCGAACTGGGCAAAGGGAATACGGATTATTTTTAGCAGACGTAGCTGTTTTGCGGCGTCACCGTACCAAGCTGTAAGCTCACGTTTTACGCTCGTATCAAGCTCACGGTCATCTAAATCTTCCGCACCTAGCGCCGTAACCGAGAGCAGATGCTGCCCTGCCGGAGCGAGCAGCGGATTGACGTTACTCAGCCAGAGGGCATTGTTGACGTAACCCGTCTCAGCGTTTAGAAGAAGGCGCGGTTCGTCGTCCAGGCGCATAGGTGAAGCGTAATAAAGATAGGTACTACCGACGCTCTCGGCCGGAGTTGCAACACCCGTCAACCGTTTCAGCTCCGGTGGATCGGTGGCTACGATGACGTGGGTGGCCCCCAGACTCTCCCCTGCTGTTTTGACGGTGACGCCTGCGGCGTGGGGCTCGAGACCCACAACTTTCGTATTAAAACTGACCTCTAACCCTTCAGCAAGTTGCTGCGAAATCCGGCCTATCCCGCCCCGTGGCAGCGCAATCTGACCGTCTAGCAGCATCCGGAAGTAATAGCGGAAAAGTTTTGAACTCGTTGAAAGGTCGCGCTGTAAGAAGATACCGCCGAAAAACGACGCAAAAAACCGTTCGATAACCCGTTCTGAAAACCCGTAACGCCGTAAAAAGTCGTGGGTCGGCCTATCTTCGCCCATCAGCAGCTGTGAGACCGGAGCGCCTTCAAGCGTCGCAGCGAGCGTCAAGAGCCTCACCCGGTCAGGCCAGCTTAAGCTCCCGGCCTGCAACGTGCCCCGTAAACTGCCGGGATCGCGCCCGACCGTTTCACGCGAACGTCCCTGACAGATAACGGCTGCCGGGAGCAGGTTCACGAGGTCTAGGCGTTTGAGGTCGAGATTGCGTTTTACGGCGGGGTAGGCCGTAAACAAAACCTGAAACCCGGCGTCCAAGGTAAACCCGTCTTGCGTCACCGAATGAACGCGGCCCCCGAGGTGAGCTTGGGCCTCGAGCACCCTCACCTTGACTCCGGCGAGCCGGAACTGCCTAGCTGCCGTCAACCCAGCCAACCCCGTACCGATGACGACGACGTTCTTATCACCTTTCACCCACCCAGTCTAGCAGGGAAACACGCTTGTTTTTTGCGGCCTGTCACGCCTTGCCTAGAGGCGTAGGCCCGGACGTTTAGACGCTCTAGGACGGGGTAGACTAAAGTCAAACGCACCCTTGACTAGCGGTGCCGAGGAGGAAAGATGGACTATCAACTGCTGATTATCGGGGCGGGGCCGGGGGGCTATCACGCCGCCATCCGCGCCGCGCAGCTCGGCCTAAAAACGGCGTGTGTCGAAGAGACCTATGTAGGCGGCGTCTGCCTGAACGTCGGGTGTATTCCGACCAAAGCGCTTTTGCACGTCGCTGAAGATTTGCGCGAAGCAGAGCACGCGAAAGATTACGGGATTGACTTTGGTAAACCCAAGATAGATTTGGAGCAAGTGGACAAGTGGAAAACGGGCATCGTCAACAAACTGACCGGCGGCGTGCGGAGCTTGCTGAAGAGCAATAAAGTTGACTTGATTGAAGGTCACGCGGTTCTTAAAGATAAAAATACCCTTCAGGTCGGCGATAAGAGCTTCTCAGCCGAAAAAATTATCGTAGCGACTGGTTCAGAACCCATCGAGATTCCGGGGTTTGAAACGAACGGCGACACGATTGTCAATTCAACGGGGGCGCTGTTAGTTTCCGAAGTGCCGAAACGTTTTTTAGCGATTGGTGGCAGCGCGATTGGCCTCGAGTTTTCCGACATCTATCACGCCCTAGGCGCAGAAGTTACCGTTGTTGAACTGATGGACGAAATCGTTCCGACCGCCGACCGTGACGCGGCCAAAGAGCTGCGTAAGTCGTTCGACAAACGCGGCGTTAAAATCTTGACCGGTACCAAAGCGCTGAGCCAGAAGAAGACGAAGGGTGGGCTCGAGGTCACTTTAGAGCGAGACGGTAAGAAAGAAACTCTCGTCGTCGATAAGATTCTCGTTGCTGTCGGACGTAAACCTCGCAGTACAGGGCTTGGATTAGAAGAGGTGGGGGTCACCGTAGAGCGCGGTTTCATCCCGACGAACGCGCAGATGCAGACAAACATCCCCAACATCTACGCCATCGGTGACGTGAGCAAGCCGCCACTTTTGGCCCACAAAGCGATGAAAGAGGGCTTGGTCGCCGCTGAACACGCCGCCGGTCAGCCTGCCGCCTACGACACCATCGTCCCGGCAGTCGTCTACACGAGCCCTGAACTCGCGTCGGTTGGCATGACCGAGCAGGAAGCCAAAGATGCCGGTCATAAGGTACGTGTCGGAACCTTCCCCCTCGCCGCGTCGGGCCGCGCCATGACGCTCGGGGTGAGCGAGGGCATCGTCAAGGTCATCGGCGATGAAGAGACAGACCTGCTTTTGGGCTTTCACATGGTCGGGCCGAGCGCGGGCGATATGGTTTCCGAAGCCGCGCTCGCCATCGAGATGGGCGCAACCCTAGAAGACATCTCGCTAACGCAGCACGCCCACCCGACGATTGCCGAAAGCTTTATGGAAGCGGCAGAAGCGGCGCACGGCCTAGCGATTCACGTTGCGAACAAACGCCGTAAGTAAATTGTCGTAAACAGAACCATAAATAAAAGAAGAGTTGCCTCGTTACAGGCAACTCTTTTCATTCGGGTATTCGATCTAAATGGGACGCAACCATACTCGTAACGGCGAAGCGTCACTGCCAACGATTTTAAGCGGCATCGCTACCATTTCGAAGTGCCCTTCTTGAACATCGCGCAGGTCGAGACCTTCAATCACCCAAACGCCTGCGCCTAAAAGCGTCCGGTGGGTATGAAAGGTGTCGGCAAAAGGTGCGACGGAGAGATAGTCTACACCGACGACAGCGATTTTACGTTCGACCAAGAATTGTGCAGCGTCGGCGTCTACGGCGACGTAGGCTTCATCAAAGGGCTCAGTCAGCCAGTCTTTGTGCGAGTTCGTCGTTCTGAAGAAGATACGCTCGCCTGGTTCCAAGGCTCCGGCTCTCTTTTCGTAAGCCGTAAGTTCCGCGCTCGAGACTACCCCACCCGAAATCTCAGCCACTCTGACCGGCCCGAACATCGCCTCAAAAGGTGCAGCCGTGATATCCGACCCGTCTTTATAGAAATGCAGCGGCGCGTCCATATGCGTGCCCGTATGCGTACTCATCATTAAAATGCTGACGTTTGAGTCCTTACCGTCGTCGATACTGCTGGCACGGTACCGTTCGGTTTGCGGCTGACCGGGCCAGACCACCATCTCGGGTTGAATAGGATAGGTCACGTCGAGCCACGCTTTACCGTTTATAGGACAGCCTAACCAAACGCGGTCTGCACTGCGCCGCCGTCAACCCGGTAGTTCGAGCCGTCCACGTACATGGCCAGGTCGGAGCACAAAAACGCAATCACGTTGGCAACCTCTTGTGGCTTACCGCGCCGTTTGAGGGTAATGCCAGGGCGCTCTTCGGCTAAAAAGCTCTCGACCGCTTCGTCTACACTCTTCCCCAGCTCTTCTGCCCGCTGCTCCATCATCGCGTCTGTCATCGGCGTTTCGACGTAGGCGGGCGACACCACGTTTACGTGTACCCCGTCCGGGCCGTAAGCTTTGGAAAGCCCTTTGGTGAGGTTGATAACGCCCGCTTTGGCAGCGTTGTAGGGCGTTTCTTCGGCGTAGGGTTGAATCGCGTTTTCAGAGGCGATCAGGACGATGCGCCCATACCCGCGTTCGCGCATCCCCGGAATAAACGCGCGGCACATCCGCACCGCGCCCATCAGGTCGGTGTTGAGAGTCTCGAGCCACCCATCATCGCTAAGTTCCAAAAAGTCGCCTGCTGCGCCCCGCACTCCGGCAATATGCGCGAGAACCGCTGCGCCACCCTGTTCGTTGGCAGCTTCAAGCAGCTTATCGACGTCATCTAGGTTAGTCAGGTCGGCAGGAACTATAGCTACCTCAGCGCCGGGTGCATGCTCTTCAACTTGCGCTTTGGCTTTTTCCAAAGAATCTTGTTTCATGTCGCTAAGGAGTACCTTCGCACCCTCAGCAGCGAGCGTCATGGCGGTGTGAAAACCGATACCTGAATCTGCGCCGGTTACTACGGCGAGCCGTCCGTTAAAGGCTAAGTCCATGAAGAAAATTTACCGGAACGGCAGCCTACGAACTACGCGCTGCACTATAATCGCCGCGTTATTAGGAGGCGACTTCGGCGTCAGCGATCTCAGAAAACGAGAAGGACACGGCGTAGCCGTGTCCTTGCGAGTGTTTGAGTTCTTTAGCGGTACTTGGAAAACTCGGGGTTACGGCTGAACCAAGCGTTGCGCGCTTTTGTCCAGACGTTCTTGTCAGTTGTGACGTTGAAGCAAGCAGGGCTGGCTTTCTTGAGTTGCTCGAGGTAACGCTTGTCTCTACCGGTGTAGACGATCGTGTTTTTGTTACCGCGGCAAGCACCCTCGTTGAGCGGACGGCTTTTGATCCGTGGGTGGTCGCCGATATCCATGTAACCCGCGCTCTTGGGTAACAAGAAGACATTATTCTTGAGCGTAAGGCGGCAACCGGCTGATTTGGTGTCGAAAGTCCACTTAAACATGTAGGCGCTACGCTTTGGGTTCATCGCAATCAAGCTGTTTTCAATGGTCAGCGAACTATTTCCAAATTTGCGGTTTTTCTCTCTACGGCAGGAGACTCCCATAAAAGCGTTGTCAACAAGGACGCCGGAAACTCGGCCGCTGTTGCCGCGGTCGTTTTCGATACCGTCGTCACCGGCATTCCGGATATAGGAATTGCGGAAATTCCAGTTTTGGTTGTTGTCCTTGAAAGAGATACCGTCGCCTGCGTTGAGAACAGCCACTTTTTCGACAATCGCATTGGGCGAGTCGTAGAAGAGAATGCCAGCAGCGTTATGAAAGGTACTCCACGACGCACTAAGGCTAAGTCCAACGTCAACGACACCACCAGAAAAGCAGAGCCCCCTGTTGCCGTTAGAGAGAAGCGCAGGTTTCCGACCTAGAAACTTTGCCCCACGTGCGTCAACTCTAGCGTTGCTCTGCCGCCGCACAATACCTGCCTTGTTATAGTTTCCGCTCATCTTGATGAGCTTGCCGCCGTCATTAAGGCAGGAGCCGCTACCTTGAGTGCTGAGGTCGGCTGTGGGTACTTGGGGCTCGAGCCCGCTGTTACAAGCCCCTAAAAGTAAAAGGGTACCTAAAAGTAAAATAGACGAGCCACGGGCAACCAGGCTTTTGGAGCCCTTGACGTTTGCACTGTTTTTCAATGTAAGTCCTCTCGGCTGGTGAGTTCCAAAGCGGCGCGGCACCAGGGGTTGGAGAAGACGTGCGCGTATGCGTACAGCAACCCCGATGGTTGTGCGCACGTCTTCTGACGTTCAATTAGGTTGTGCAAGGTGTTTGAGGGGAGGCCATCCGCTCAACAGAGTTAAAGGTATCGTGGGCTAGTATTAAAATTGTTAAGTATTTATGAATAAAAAATGGCAGCGAAGCTAAGAAACCTTTATGGTCAGGAGCAAACCCTGGTTTTTTGGAGCTCGAGCTCTTTCTCATAATGTTGCGCAAACAGCTATAAATGTTAATTTTTTCACACCGAAATGCGCTGTAATCACCTTGAAAATGCAACTGATGTTCAGAAACTTGGAACATTTAATGAATGTTCCCGGTCACCTAAATTCGATATTTAGCTGTTTGTGTTGAAGTGATAGCACCAACACTGCCCGGAGTCAGGTTCTCATCAAACTCGTTGCTAGGTCGGTTCAGAGATGAAATCGCCGCCGATATGCAGACATTTCGAGCCTTCAGCGGCTCTGCTACAGTAGTGAGAGAGGTGAAACATGACGATTCGCTGGGGCATTTTGGGAACGGGTAATATCGCGCAGCAGTTTGCTCGGGGTCTTGCCGAACTCCCGGACGCGCAGCTTGTCGGGGTCGGCTCGAGAAATCTGGAGACCGCGCAGGCGTTTGCAACCGACTTTGGAGCCGCTCACGCCCACGGCAGCTACGACGCGCTCGCGCAAGACTCCGAAGCCGAGGTCGTCTATATCGCTACGCCGCACACCCTGCACGCTGAAAACAGTCTGCTCTGTTTGGGGGCAGGCAAGGCGGTACTCTGCGAAAAACCCTTTGCGCTCAGTGCAGCTCAAGCCCAAACTGTTATCGACGCCGCTAGAGCTGAAGGACTTTTTTTGATGGAGGCGATGTGGACGCGCTTTTTTCCGCTTTTTGGGACGTTACGCGAGCTTGTCGAGGCAGGCCGTATCGGTGAACCCAAACTGTTACACGCCGATTTCGGCTTTGCGGGCCCGGTCACGCAAAACCGTCTTTTCAACCCGGAGTTGGGCGGCGGCGCACTGCTCGATGTAGGCGTTTATCCGGTGTCGCTGGCGTCATATTTGTTGGGCACACCGACGGAGGTCTCGAGCCACGCCCATTTGGGCAAGACCGGCGTTGACGAACAAAACGCTATCGTCTTAAAGCACCAGAACGGCGCATTGGCGCTGCTCAGCTCCACCATTCGCGCCGCAACGCCGCAAGAAGCTTTCATCATGGGTACAGAAGGCAACATCCGGGTTTGCGCTCCGTGGTGGCAACCTGAAAAGCTGGTTTTAACCGACACAAACGGTGAAGAAACGTTTAGCTCGCCGCTACCGCATAACGGCTACGCCTACGAAGCCGCCGAGGTCATGCGGTGTTTGCGGGAAGGGAGGCTCGGGAGCCCCCTCATGCCCCTAGCTGAGACTCTGAGCATCATGCAAACGCTCGATACCTGCCGCGCTCAGTGGGGTCTCAGATATCCAGGGGACATCCGTCCGGGCGACGCACCTGAAGCCTAATCCGGGTTTACCGGGATTACGGCGTCTCACCGTAAAATATGAAGAGAGTGCGTTTACGTTACCGCTGGAACGCGCTTCGGTTTGCGGAAGGTGATAGTCTCCCACTCGCCCTCTTCGACAACCGTCAGGTTACTGTTTTGCCCTCTAAACAACGCGACGACCTCCTGAACCAAGTCGTCCGGGGTTGAAGCTGCCGAGGTTATCCCGACCGAGCGCACGCCCTCAAACCATTCGGGCCGCACGTCGGCGACGCTCTCGGTGCGTTTGGCGTTGCCAGTCAGATCTTGCGCGAGTTCCAACAGGCGCATCCCGTTCGAGGAATAGTCGCTGGTCACGACCAAAAACATCTCGACGTGAGGGGCGATGTTACGCACGGCGTCCTGACGGTTCTTGGTGGCGTAGCAGAGGTCGTCCGAGGGCGGAATGACGAGTGCTGGAAAGCGGTTTTTCAAGATGGTGATGGTTTTGGCAACGTCATCGACTGAAAGCGTCGTCTGGGTCAGTACCACGACCTTTTCAGGATCAGGGACGGTAACAGTTTTCGGGTCGGCTAAATCAGGGTCATGTTTGCGGTTGCCGACGACGCTCACCACCGTCGTTACGTCCGGCGCTTCGCCTTCGGTGCCGATGACCTCTTGATGGCGGCTCGAGTCCCCAATCAGTAAGATATGAAACCCCTCACGGGCGTACTTTTTAGCTTCGGAATGAACTTTGGTGACGAGCGGACAGGTCGCGTCGATAGTCGCTAACCCTAACTCACGCGCCCCCTGCCGAACCGCCGGACTGACGCCGTGCGCGGAGAAAACGACGGTTTCAGCGAGCGTTTCGCCAGCGGCTCGAGCCTTCTCTTGCAGCGGTCCCAGTTCACTGAGTTCTTCAACAAAGTGAACCCCGTGTTCCGCCCCCAAGCGCCCGATGACGGTATCGTTGTGGACAATCGCGTGATAGACCGCCAGACCTTCGCCCTGCGCGCTGAGGTCTTGAGCCGCCTCTTTAACGGCCTCAATTGCCATCACCACGCCCGCGCAGAAGCCTCGAGGTTTAGCCAGATAGAGCGTTTCAACCATAGCCTTACTATACCGGCCCGGCGCTTACCGGTTCGTCAGACGGGGTTTTAGGACAGTAGCAGAAGCCAAAAGCAAGAAGTAAGCGTTGAGAATGCAGAAAACGTCAGACATACAGCGATTTGCGCTAGCTTTGATATAGCGTCATAGTGGAGCATGGCATACTCACTCGACTTACGCGAACGAATTGTCGAAGCGGTAGCGGAAGGGCAGAAGCATCAGGACGTTGCAGCGCGCTTCAAGGTAGGCGTGGCGACGGTGCGGCGTTACCTCAGCCGCTCACGGGGAGCTGGCAGCCAAGGCACCACCGGGCCGCAGCGCGTTAATTCCAGCCGAAGCGTATGAGCTGCTGAGCGAACAAGTCAGACAGCATAACCAGGTCACCCTGGCCAGACACTGCGAACTCTGGGAAGAACAGCAGGGCGTCAAGGTCAGCATCGTAGCCATGTGCCGCACGATGCAGCGTGCTGATCTATCGAGAAAAAAAGACGTTGGGAGCGAGTGAACGTGACGAAGGGCAACGCTTGCGCTGGCTGGCTAAAGTGTTCTGTGTTGACCCAGGCAAAGTCGTCTTTGTCGATGAGAGCGGCTTTAACTTTGCTATGACACCTCTCTACGCCCGTGCTCCGAAGGGGGAACGCGCTTACAACCAAGTGCCCCGTAACCGGGGTGAGAATACCAGCCTCATCGCCGCCCTTTCCCTTAACGGACTGCAAGCTCCTATGACACTTCAGGGCAGCGTTGACGGCCTTGCGTTCGAGACCTATGTCGAGCAGATGCTTGTACCTACCCTTACCCCAGGTCAGATCGTCGTGCTGGACAACCACCGTATCTATAAAGGCGATAGGGTCGCCGAATTGCTGGCTTCCAAAGGCTGCTCGCTGCTTTTCCTGCCACCTTACTCACCGGACCTGAACCCCATCGAAGAAGCGCTTTCTAAAATCAAGACCTTCGTCAAAGCGAGCCAGGCACGAGCTCGAGACGCCCTCGATCAAGCCATTGCCGCTGCCCTGAAAACCATCTCCTTGCAAGACATCCTTGGCTGGTTCGGTCATTCCGGCTATAACCTACGCTATCAGTGATTACGCAAAGCGCTGTAGGTGGACTCTCAGCAGGCTTCAGCTGGTCAGGAACGCGCTCAGCCCGAGATTCACTGACCATCACGCACATTCCAAGATGATACTTTAGGGCAATCTCCCATGAAAACGTCATCACTAAACGTTCAGCATGCCTCAGGTAGATTTCTGGGCGTCTCGCATCGACGCGGCTTCGGCGCGGCGTTCGGCCACCTCAGCAGCGGCGTCCGAGGTCGTCCAGCCCTGCGCCGCCGCGTGTTCGGCAGCGGCGGCGGTGTCTTGGGTCAGCATCAGGGTGCTGCCGTCTTGAGCGAGTTTGCGGGCGAGTTTCTGCACGCTTTCACGCCGCTCGGCGTCGGCGACGTCACGGATATAGATGCCCAGAATACGCCCCGGAAAATCGTGGACTGTTTCGTGATAGATCTCCGGGTCTTCCTGACCCGAGTCGCCAATCAGGATAAAGGGCAGCTGCGGATAGGTTTCTAAAAGCTGCCGAATTGCCGCCCTTTTGTGTTCGCCGTGTGAGGCCGGCAGGAGTTCGGTGGCGCTGAGCCCCCAGTCGCGGAGCAGAACCGGGCCAAGCGGAATCTGGTTGAGCGCCATGAACTCGGTCAGGACGTCGTAGAGGTTCCAGGGGGAGGACGATACATAAAAAAGCGGATTGTCCGCCTCGTTACCCCCGCGCCCCAGCGCCTCGTAAAACCCTGCAACGCCTTCAAACGGCAACCGGGTATAAGCGTTGCCGAACAGCACCTGACGCGCGAGGCTGCGGAGGCTCGTCGCGCCGGTCTGAAGCACGGTGTCGTCAATATCGCTGATGACGCCGAACTGCGCGGCGGCTGAAGGGATGAGCACAGACGCTTCGGCGCGGACGGGCGGGGTGCGCCTAGGTTGGGTCAGCTCGAGCCCCAACTTCAGCAAGTTAGCCTCACCCGGTTCAGCTTCGGGAATATCTAACCACTGGGCAAAGTGCCCTTCTTCATCTGCGCGTAACGACTGCGAAAAATCCGCGACTCCCGTCAGCGTCACGTTCAGCTCGGCGTCCGCCACTTCACCGCTGCGAAAGCGTTTCCACGTTCCTTTGAGGTTGTCCCACAAAGAATCTTCAGCGGTCGCCGCCGTAATCCCGTTGTCTTCCAGCACCCGACCTAACAAGAAAGCTCGCCCCGGTACGCCGTAACCGAGGTAACTCTGCACGAGCAGCGGGTCTTTATCGTCAACACCTGAAAAAGCCCGGTCGAACTGTGTTTCGGCTTGGTGGATGAGTTTGTGCCAGCGTGACATTTAGGAACCTCCCTCTTTGGTGGAGCGTGCTGCCGCCTCATCGGGCCTACCGAACGCAGTATCTAAAAAGGTCGTGTCGCGCTCTTTTTCGGCGCGCATCGCCGCCAGCGCCGCCTCGTCGATCCAGCCCTGCGCCAGAGCGTGCTGCGCCGCTGCCAAAGTGTCGCTCGCCAAGACGAGCTGACTGCCCTGTTCTTCGACACGTTGCCCGAGCGCGGTAACGACGCCCCGACGCGTCTCACCGCTGACGTCGCGGATGTAAACGCTCAAGATGCGTCCGGGATAGCGGGCGACGATTTCGCCGTAAATTTCGGGGTCTTGCTCACCGGAATCGCCGATTAAGATAAACGGCAAGTCTGGAAAGGTGTCCAGAATGCGGTGAATCTCACCCTGCTTAAACGCCCCGTGTTCGCCGGGAAAGAGCTCACCGGTACCGCCGCGCCACGCCCGCAGGTTAAGCGGGCCTAAAGGAATCTGACCGAGGGTCAGGAACTCGAGCAGTAAATCGTAGAGGTTCCAGGGGCTTGACGACACGTAAAAGAGCGGGTTGCGGGCGGGCTCGGTGCCTTGTGCCGTGTTTTTTGCGGTAATTTTTGTGGTGCCCTGCTCGAGCGCCCTGTAAAAGGTTGCCACGCCGCGAAACGGCAACCGTGTATGCGCGTTGCCGAACAGCACCGCGCCCATAACCCGTACCCAGCGCGTGACGTCGGTCTGCACGACGGTATCGTCCATGTCGCTAATCACGCCGAACTGCGCGTCCATGTCCGGGACGAGCACGCGTCCGACCGCCTCTGCCGCCTCGACACCTCGGCGCTCCGGCGAGAGCAGTGTGTAGGCGACTTCCGTCCAGCCTGACGGAGCCGCTTCGGGCAGCTCGAGCCGCGCCTTAAAGTAACCTTGCGCGTCGGCCTCGATCTCTTGTTCGCCCCCCGGATAATTAACCTTGAGGCGGGCGTGCGGCACCTTGTCGCTGACAAACCGTTTGTAAGTATCTAAAAAGTTACGCCAGCGGCTCGCGTCGGGCGCGGCAATCTCGAGCCCCTTATCTTCAATCACCCGGCCCCGGACGAAGAGCAGCGTAGGCGTCCCAAAACTTAAGTAAGGCACAATTTCAAACGGGCGCTTCGAGCGAAACCGCCTGAGTTTACGGAAGGTCGTAAAGTCGCGCTCGAGGCTCAGCAAAAAGCGGGCCAGCGTTCCCTTGACCTTTTGCAGCACCGTCGCTCTAACCATAACTAAAGGTGCTGTAACTAAAAGTACACCCAAATGTCCACCCGGCGGAAGCTCTCACGAACCCTAATATACTCGCTTTAGAGCCGCCTGACCTTACCGGAACCTGCAAAGGCGACAAGTCCGCAAGTGTTGTGTACGTGCGGCTTGACCATCAGGCGTACCCCGTGATAGGCTTTTCTGCCTGACGGTCAGCGCCTGTACGCGCCTGACCTACGATCGTAAACGCGGGCGATTAGCTCAGTTGGTTAGAGCGCGTCGCTGATAACGACGAGGTCAGTGGTTCAAATCCACTATCGCCCACCAAATCCTGCCGTAAAAAGCAGGATTTTTCGTGTTGTGCAGCAGGTAGTATCTGGGAACGGACGCTCTCGCCTTTAATTAAACCGTCTAGCATGTACATTCTGAGGTGATTACGGTAGCTTCTAACTGCTTAAGTGCTATATATGGCAGTTGCCAGGTTGGCCCAAGGCGGTACAATCGTAAAAACCGAGCGTTCAGCACGACTCAGGACGATTGGTTCAGGTTTCGGTGGGGCGTTTGAAGATGAGCGACGAACTCGTCAGATGGAGGTCGTGTGCGCCCTTGGACTCTTCAACCGAACTCATATCTATAACTCCGGAGAGCTCCCAGCCTTCTCCGCCCAACCTGCTGAGTAGGTCGATAAGCCGCGTTCCCGGCGCAGCTTGTTCGGGCTCGCCTTTGCCTAAAATAATGAGGCGGCTGTGTCCCTCTTTCACTGGTTTGGTCGTCATCATGACCTGCAGGTATTCCCATGTGTTCATACTCGCCATAGTAGCTGAAACAGTCCTAAAATGTAACCGTCTTGTGGCGCAGGCAGCTCGGGGCATTGCTCGAGCAAAGTACCTGCAACCTAATTAAGTAGCACAGTGCGTCAGCCTAGCCGCTGAAAACGTCGCGCTTGCCGCCTAGCTCGAGCTCGAGCGTCACCACACCGCCGCCCCGCGCGACCTCGATTTCGACCTTTTGCCCAACCTGTTTACGGCGCAGTACCCCCGTAAGCGCGTCAGAGGTCGGCGTCCTCTCGCCGTCCACCGAAACGATGACGTCAGCCACGACCTGCACTGCACTTACGTCGCTGCCAAAGACCTGCCGCTGCACGGCGTCACGTAAACCTGCTTCGGCGGCGGGGCCGTCTGGCTGAACGCTGCCGACAATTACCCCCGGCAACGGGCCTAGCGCTAGGCCGCGCGGCACGTCCGGGTCGTAGCTTTCGATACCCGGTAGGCCGATAACAAAACCGATGACCGGCACGTCGCGCTGCTCGCCCTGCCGGAGCGCAGCCAATACGTCGCCGCCTGAAGTGACCGGCACCGCGTAGGCCGCGTAACCGTCGTCTTGAGGGAGCATATCGAGGAGCGGCAGCAGCCCCCGACGCGGCGCCGCTAGCGTGCGGCGCGGCATAAAGGCGATGTAGCTGACCACACCGACGGCGCGGCCCGCCTCATCTAGCACCGGCCCACCCGAATCACCAGGGGCAAGCGCGGCGCTCAGTTCAAAGGTGCCGTCGGCAAACGTCGCCTCTACCGCGGCAACGTCGAGGCGGCGCACCTCGCCCGCACGCCCCTGCAAAAAGTCGCCGCGGCTGTTGCCAATCGCCACGACGCGGCTGCCGACCACCGGGTCGCCCGGTGACACCTCTAAATAAGGTACGTTTTCGGCGTTTTCGGCTTTTAGGAGCGCGAGGTCGCGGTAGGCGTCGAAACCGACGAGCTCGAGCGGGTAACGTTTTCCGCCCGGACTGCGGGCGCTCAGCGTCACTTCGCCGGGAACGTTCGAGCCTGCGTCGATGACGTGGTAAGCCGTCAGCACGAGACCGTCCGGTGAGATAAAAAAGCCGGTCCCGACGCCGAGCGGGGTACCTGAAAAGGTCATGAGGCTCGAGCCGATTTCAATCTGTAAGGTAGCCGGACGCGACTTTTGGAAGGTGTCTAACAGGGTGCCGGTAGGTGGTACGACCTCGGGCAGTTCAGGGAAACCCCGCTGCACGAACGCCGCCTCGCGCGGTGGGGCCGGATAGAACTCATAAAACGCAAGCGCGGCGGCTAAGAGCGATAAAAGAAAGAGAAATCGGAGCGGCTTAAAGCGCGTCATGACAGTGCAGTACCTTTCACTTGCCGAACGCGGCCCGAACGGTTTTCGGCGAGTTCCAAAAAGCGTGTCGTGAGCGCGTCAGGTAAAACCAGTTTACGGCGTTACGGGGCGAAGAACTGTCAGCTACCGGGCGCTCGGGGCGCAGTTCACCTCGCTTTAAAAGAAACCCTGAACACTGTCTCAAATGTCGCCTTCAGTACTTTCTTAAGCACAATCTTAAACATAGCTAAACCTGCGCCTGGGCAGCACACATCGGCGTCGTAAAAGATTTGGGTATAGTCCTGGTATGACGTCTCATCCTGCAAAAGATTTAGAGCGTCCCGGCAACCGGGGCGAAGCCGACTACGCAGGGCGTATTGCCGAGATTGCCCAGACCCTGGCGGCGTGGGACGGGCCTGTCGTTTTGGCAACGCATGTTGACCCGGACGGCGACGCGATCGGCAGTGCGCTCGCGCTTAAGCGGGCGCTCGCCACGTTAGGTAAAAGAACCTATTTTCCGTGTACACCGCCGCGTTACCTCGAGTTTCTAGATGAACCCGGCGAACTCTCCGCGCCGCTTGCGGTGTTGCCGGAGGGCGCACTCGTTGCCGTCCTCGACGTTGAGGTGAGTGACCGGCTCGCTGGCGTACCCGTTGCCGGAACAGCGGTCACGGGCGCACAGTTTACGGTTGTCCTAGACCATCACGGGACGAACAACCGTGCTGGCGACCTCGTGTGCGTGCAGCCGAACTGCGCGGCGACCGCGCAGATGGTTAAAGAAGTCATCGACAGGCTACCCGTAGACTGGACGCCGGAACTGGCAACGCCCTGCCTGACAGGACTTTTGACCGACACCGGCAACTTTCGCTACACCAACACGACACCCGAGGTGCTCCGCACTGCCGCCGACTTGCTGATTGAGGGCGTTGACTACGCCGAACTCAACGACCGGCTGGCGTGGCGGCACCCCGACTATTTTCGGATGCTCGGCAAGGTGATGAGTACCGCGACGTTTCCTATGGGCGGCCTCGTCGCCTACGCCGAAATCACGCAGGCGATGCGCGCCGAAATCGGCCCGACCGACGACGACTCGAGCGACTACGTGGGCCTGATTCGTTACGCGGCGGGCAGCGTCGTAGCGCTCTTTTTACGCGAAGAACCCGCTGAAGGCGGAAGGCCTAAAGTCAAGGTCTCGGTGCGGGCGCGGCACGACGTCTCGGCGCAGGCGATTTGTGTTGCATTAGGCGGCGGCGGACACGTCGCGGCGGCGGGGGCAACCCTGCGAGCGGATTTGGAAACGGCAAAAGCGAAGGTATTAGCGGCAGTTCGGGATGAACTCGAGGGAGCAGGTTACAACGTACCTGAAGGGTAGCAAAAAAGATTACAAAGAGACCGTGACGGCACTCTTGGAGACCGGTAGCAGATAGCATCTGGTTTGCAACGCTCTTACTTTCAGCAGGTATCATCTGGTCGGAAACGCTCTCAGTCCTGGTTTTGTTGACTAGCACGTACATTCCAAGATGATACCTAGCAGAAGAAGCAGGGCAACATTATTTGGAAGGGCTTATGAGTTTCAAGGACTGCACGATCTGCTGACGTAAAGTATAGTCACCTCTACACCGAAGGTTTTTACGCCCTGATTCTTAACTTCTTAATGACCTTTCAGCACCGTAAAACCCGTTACGAGCGCAGTTAAGGCAATCCCTTATGACGGCCCGAAGGGTTCTCTGGGCTGCGCCCGCTGTGCTTGACTCTGCGCCTGACGACGCGGCAAGGCAAACCCGAAACGGCTGCCCTGACCCGGCGTACTTTCAACCCAGACGCGCCCGCCGTGAAGTTCGCACAAGCGTTTGGCAAGGGCCAGACCGAGACCCGCGCCGCTTTCGCTCTGCCCTTCAAAGGGGCTGACCCGGAAAAAGGGCTGAAAGATGTGCGGCAGGTCGTCCGGAGCGATGCCGATACCGTTGTCAACAACTTCGCAGCGGAACTCGCCCGCATCGGCGCTCAGCAAAATCTCTATCCGCCCGCCGATCGGCGTAAACTTGACCGCGTTTGACAAGTAGGCGTTTAGTATCTGCATCAACCTCCGCGCGTCGGTGTAGAGCATGATCGCCGCCTCGCCCGAGACGTGAGCACGCAAGCCTTTGGCGTTGGCAGCCTCGCTCAGCCCCTTTAGCGTACGCGTCAAGACCGTCTCAAAAGAAATGTGTTCGCGGTAGAGCGTCAGTTCACCGGACTCGAGCTGAGACAGGTCAATGAGTCCCTCGACGAGCGCCACGAGCTGCGCCCCGGAAGCCTGAATCAGCGCCAGATACGCCTGCTGTTCGGCGCTCAGCGCCGGGTCGTCCTCTAAGAGCTGCGCGTAACCGATGACTGAAGTTAGCGGCGTACGAAGTTCGTGTGAAACGGTCGCCAAAAACTCGCTTTTAACACGGTTGGCACGTTCTAACTCGAGGTTTTTACGCTCTAATTCGGCCTGATAACGCCTGAGCGCAGCCTGGGTACTGCCTTGGACGCTCACCGTGCGGAGGGAGAAGAGCCCCAGCGCCCGCCCTTCCCAATCGAACGTACGAGTCGCCAGTTCAGCCGCGAGCTGTTTACCACCGCGAGAGATGACCGTGGCTTCATAGAATAGGGGTTCACCGTCAGCGGACTCGAGCGGCTCACCGTCCGACCGGACAAAATGCCCAAACGGCCTGCCGCGCAGTTCGCCCGGTTCGTAACCCAGATAGTGTGCAAAAGCCTCGTTGAGCTCGAGGATAACCCCGGCTTCACAGATCGCGGTGCGCTCTATGCCCAGCTCGACAAGGGTTTTTAGCTGGGGCGTTTTTACGTCGCTCACCGCTGCGCCTCGCCGTGCCGTGTTTCGCCGTGAAACTGCGCGTCGCCGTAAAATCGTGGGGAGCTCGAGGAGCGGTTCGAACAGGCCATATTGAGGTCAGTATAATTGGCCTGAACTGCCCGACTCGGGTCAGATGCCGTAGACTTGCGCCGTAAAAACTTGTCACACAAACTTTTTTACAAACATTTTGCCGTAAACCTTTATAAAACCTCGAGCCTGAACCGGTCTTGGCGTGACTGAGCTGTGCTTCAAACCAGCGCTTTAGAACCGTTTTCAGCACGGGCGTGCTAGCATAAAAGCCCGGAGAGGATGGCCAGGGTAATCATGCACATAAACTACATCTTCATCACGGGCGGGGTCGTTTCATCGTTGGGTAAGGGGATTGCGAGCTCGAGCATCGGCGCACTGTTGCGCGCGAGGGGCTACCGCGTCACCGCCGTAAAAATCGACCCATACATCAACGTAGACGCCGGAACCATGCGTCCCTACGAACACGGTGAGGTCTTTGTCACCAGCGACGGAGCCGAGACCGACCTCGATTTAGGGACGTACGAGCGCTTTTTAGACGTCCCAATGAGCCGCGCGAACAACGTCACGACCGGACAAATCTATCAGAGCGTCATCGAAAAAGAGCGGCGCGGCGCTTACCTGTCGCAGACCGTCCAGGTCATTCCGCACGTCACCGACGAGATTAAAGCCCGGATTTACGAGGCGGGCGAGGCTGCCAACGCCGAAATCGTCTTGGTCGAGGTGGGCGGCACTGTCGGCGACATCGAATCGTTGCCCTTTTTAGAGGCGATTCGGCAACTCCGGTTCGAGGTCGGCTCAGACAGATGCGTCTACCTGCACGTGACGCTGCTCCCCTTTTTAGGCACCAGTGAGGAGTTTAAGACCAAACCCACGCAGCACTCGGTCGCCACGCTCCGCAGCGTCGGGGTGCAACCTGACGGTCTGATTTTACGTTCAACCAGCCCTGTTCCTGACGAACTACGAACCAAAATTGCGTTATTCACCAATGTCGAGGCGAGAGACGTCTTTAACTCGTTTGACACCGAGTTTATCTACGCGGTACCAGAAATCTTGGAGCAGCAGGGCATCGGGCGGTTTTTAGAGCGGCGGTTAGGGCTCGAGAAAGGCACCCCCGAACTCCGGGCGTGGCACGAAGCCGTTCGGGTTCTACGCGACCCCGACGAACACGTCGCGATTGGCATCGTCGGCAAATACGTCGCCATGCCCGACGCGTACCTAAGTCTGATGGAAGCCCTGAAACACGCGGGCATCGCCAACCGCGCCCGCGTAGAACTTCGCTGGATCAACGCCGAAGAGGTTTTGGGCGACGATTTGAGCGCTCTCACTGAACTGGACGGGATTCTCGTTCCGGGTGGGTTCGGCGTTCGCGGCATTGAGGGCAAGGTGCGGGCGGCGACCTACGCCCGTGAGCAGGGCGTGCCGTATCTGGGCATTTGTTTGGGGATGCAGGTTGCCGTCATCGAATACGCCCGCCACGTCGCAGGACTCAGAGCTGCCAATTCAACCGAGTTTGACCCCTACACGCCTGACCCGGTGATCGACCTGATGCCCGAACAGTTGGGACTTGCCGAGATGGGCGGCACCATGCGCCTCGGCGACTGGCCGATGCAGGTCACGCCGGGTTCGCGGCTCGCGGAGCTTTACGGGGGGCGGTTGGGACAGGATGGGGTGGTGCTCGAGCGTCACCGTCACCGTTTCGAGGTCAATCCGAAGTACGTCGAGCAGCTTCAAAGCGCAGGACTTAGCGTTTCCGGTGTGACACCGGGGATGCAGGGGCGCGGCGCGGGTTTGGTTGAGGCGGTTGAGCTTCCCGAACATCCGTTTTTTGTCGGACTCCAGTCGCATCCCGAGTTCGGGACGCGGTTGATGCGGGCGTCGCCACCCTTTAGAGGCTTTATCGAGGCAGCGGTCACATACCAAAATGCACGCAAACATCACGAAACGCGTGAGGTCAAAGCTTAGGGTGAACGCCTCGAACGACAAATCAATCTTGGTCATCGGCTTAGCAGGTGGGACAGGTTCAGGTAAAACGACGGTTTCAGAGGCCGTTCGGCGGGCTGCCGGAAGGGATAACCTCGTGGTATTGCCGCAAGACGCGTACTACCGCGCCCAGACCGAGCTGCCCCCTGAAATCCGCAAAAAGACCAATTATGACGAACCAAGTGCGTTCGATACTGAACTTTTGGTCTCGCAGCTCGACGCACTTTTGCGTGGTGAGCCTATCGAGCAGCCTGTGTACGACTTTACGAACGACGACCGCGCGGCAGCAACCGTACCCTTGAACCCCAAACCCGTCATCGTCGTTGAGGGGATTCTGGTCTTGCACGAGCCTTCCCTACGCGAGCGTTTTGACCTGAGTGTATTTGTAGACGCACCGCCCGACGAGCGTTTTATCCGGCGTCTAGAGCGCGACGTGAGCGAACGGGGCCGGAGCGCCGAGAGCGTCATCGAGCAGTACCGCCGCAGCGTCAAACCGATGCACGACCTGTTTGTCGAACCGACCAAAGCGCACGCGAACCTGATTCTGCCCGAAGGCGGCAACAACAAAATCGCGCTAGAAGTTTTGAGTACGTTTGTCTCGAGCTTTGTGGCAAAGTCTACAGCCCGTGCGCGTTGAGTTATGTCTATAGGTATAGCTGATGTCTAAACGCGCCCTCCGGTCGGTTCTCTGGCTCCTTATTCTTCTGAGTCTGGTTCCGGGGGGATGGTTAGCGTGGCAACGGATTCAAACCGAAGACGAGAGCGTCAGCGTCACCTTGCTGCTGGACGAACGCGCGTTAGAGGAGCAGGCTGCTTACGAAGGCGTAAACCCGTCTGCGCTGGCAACCCGCTACCAACAAGCGGGTCTCAACGGGATTGCCTTGTACGAAGAAACCCTCGAGACCCTTGCCGAAGCGGGCAAAATTGCGCTTCTGACCGGCGC
Source organism: Truepera sp. (assembly GCA_965215315.1). GTDB lineage: Bacteria > Deinococcota > Deinococci > Deinococcales > Trueperaceae > Truepera. Next base: position 2,323,716 of record CBDCDB010000008.1, read on the forward strand.
GGACGCAAGGGCCGAAGCGCTGCTACGCGGCGACCGCCTGAGCCTTCCGGCGAACAGTCTGCTCGTTCGGGCGCTCGAGCCCGGCGTTTTAGACGACGCCCTCGCCAAGAACCGCCCGGAACCGCAAACCGTAAGGCTTGCCGGGGTGCGCTGGCATGTTTTTAGTGAACCTAACGCCAGAGACCGCGCCGGGGCAGAGCGTCCGGCCGGGCCGAACCGGGCGAAGTTGGAGAGATACCAAAAGGCTGGCTGGGACGTCGCCTACCGCCCGGTCAACTATCCGAACCTTGTGAACGTCGGGCAGGATTTTCCGGCGGTGCGGTATCTGATTCACGAAGGGCTCGAGGTCGCCGGAAACCCCGAGAACTTGAGTGAAACCGTAAAAGTCTCGCAAACCTACCTGACCGGCCTGATCGAAGGCACTGATCAGGCCGGGATGAGCGCGATTAGCAGCAAGGTGCCGCTGGCAAGGGTGTTCAGCATCTCGCAGGCGTGGCTCAATACTTTGGAGCCGCAGGCCGTTGCCGACAAGTATCTGTTGGCAGCCAATGAACGCGGCGCAAGGCTCCTTTATTTGCGGCCCTACACGGATGAAACCGTCGGCGAAATGACAGCAAATACCAAAATGCTGGTCGAGGCGGTGAGGACGGGTCTCGAGGCTGAAGGCTACCGCATCGGCCCGGTTGAAGCGCTCTCTTACAGCAGCTCTCCCCTGCTCCGTATCTTTTCCGGCGTCGGTATCGTGGCGGGGCTCGGCGTTCTGGCGACGCTCTATCCCGGTGTTTGGGGCGTGCTCGCCTCACTCGGCGTTTTGGGTCTCGGCATCCTTGCGGGCGGCCTCAGCTGGGACGCTTTAGCGCTTACGGCAGCCCTGACCTTTCCCGTACTCGGTTACGCCCTACTGCCTAACCGAGTATGGAGCTTGTTCGGCGCGGTGGGGCTGGGTCTAGTCGGGGCTACCCTTTTGGCAGCGGTCGGCAGTGAGCGCAATACGCTCCTCGCCGTAACCCCTTTTGCCGGAGTCGCAGCGACATTGGTCGTTCCTCCGGCACTATTCCTCTTTTTCGTGATGCTCCGTGAACGCTCCCCGGCAACTTGGGTGCGTGAGTTTTGGGCGCGGCCCGTCCGTTTGGGTGACGTGGCGCTGGTTTTGGTCGGTCTGGTTGGGCTTGCGTTCGTATTACTGCGGCGCGGCAACTTTCCCGTTATCGGCGCGAGTGAGGCCGAGTTGGGGTTGCGGGCTTTGCTGTCGGACTACTTCGCGCGGCCCCGGTTCAAAGAACTTATCGGGCACCCGCTGGCGGTCGTGGCGCTCTTAAACCCGCTCTGGCCCCGGTGGATACGCGGGCTGCTCCTGACGGTTGGGGTGGTGGCGCTCTCGAGCATCGTCAATTCGTTTAGCCACTACCACACGCCGCTCCTCATCTCTTTTGAACGCACCGTCGTCGCGCTCGTGCTGGGGCTTGTGCTAGGACTGATTCTGAACCTCACCGTGCGGGTTCTGGTTCGGTGGGGCTCGAGGTGGCTCAGTTCAGCTCGGGAGGACGCTTGAAAGTTCTCTTAAGCGGATATTACGGCTTCGGCAATCTGGGCGACGAGGCCTTACTTTCGGGCATGTTGAGCGGTCTCGGTAGGAAAAACGTTACCGTATTGTCACAAAAACCTGAAGCAACAAGGGCTCTTCACGGCGTCGCTGCAACGCACCGCCTCACCGGGCTTACTAACCTTCTAACGTGCGACGTCCTTGTCTCAGGCGGCGGCGGGTTGCTGCAAGACAAGACGAGCACGCGGAGCTTGCAGTATTATCTAGGCGTTGTCAGGCTTGCCAAACGTCTCGGTAAGAGGGTAATTATTTACGGTCAGTCGGTCGGCCCGCTGAGCGCGGCGGGTGAACGGGCCGTTGCCAATACTTTGCGGGGGTTGCCGGTCGCAGTACGAGATCAACCTTCACAAGAACTTTTAGCGCGTTTAGATGTTCCTGCAACGCTTGTCGCCGACGCCGCCCTGCTGCTTCCCAAACCTGCCCGCGAATCTAAAAAAAATGCCCCGGTACTCTTGATTCCGCGTGGCGGGCTACCTGAAACGACAGACGCGTTCGTTCAGCTTGCCCGTAAACTGCACGCTGAGGGCGTCCCGCTAACGGGTTTGGTGTTGCAAGCAGATGAGGATAAAGAGGCGCTCGAGCACCTCACCCAAGCTGTTCCTGCCGTAAAAAAGCTCTCAGCGACGACGCCGCAGGGGGCACTCGAGTACATCGCCGCAAGCCATCACGTTGTCTCGGCGCGGCTGCACGGACTGATTTTTGCAGCGCGTGCCGGACGCCCCATGAGCGGCGTCGCCTACGACCCAAAAGTTACGGCCTTTTTAGCAGCGCTGGGCCTTACCGTTCATTCGGTCAACCCCGACCCGGACGAGCTTTTACGTGAAGTTCAGCGCCCGCATTTTGACGCCGTAAAAGTAGCGGCGCTGAGCGCGAGGGCTGAAACGGGACTAGCGTGGTTAAAGGGAGAGCTTCACCGGGTATAGAACTGCTGAGTTTACGGCGTTACTGAACGGCAACTTGCGCTTCTTCAGGCGCAAACATAATCCAGCGCTTGAACGGGGTGAGGTCAACCTTCACGCCGCTACTACCGACAAAGGTAAAGCCGTCCTCAGACGTCCAGCTACCGGGAATCGCCTTGCCGCGCAAGTAAAGCGTCGCTTCGCCGCCGCTGTAGGGCAGATAAAGTCGCCCCTCGGGGTCGTCTGGATAAGGAAACGTGACGACGCGGGCGACGACTACGGCATCGGCAGTGACAGCCTCTTGCGCCGCGTCGGTGGCTTCCGCGCCGCTTCTGACCCAGCGGTACTGGTCCAAGTCGGCGAGGTAGCTGAAGCCGCTCGAGTAGTCCGCCGAGTAGTTGACCGTCACAGCGGCGGCGTCCGGCGCGTCTCCGGGCGGGGTGTAAAGCGTCCCGTTGACGCTGCTTTGCAGGCGGCCTACCGCGTCTCGAAGGGCCGTTCCAGTTGAGAAGGTGCTGTGCGGCGCGGCGCGGTCAGGGGCTTGGGCAAACAGTGCGCCGTCTTGCAAGGCGTCTAAAGTCGGTAGATCTTGCGAAGCAATACGTCCCACCGTACTCGGTGCGCCGCCGACGTGAACGAGGGTGCCGTTCATGGCCAGGGCCGCCTCGAGAAAGTAATCTCTCGCACTCCGAATCGGCCCAACCTGTGCGGGGTCGCCTTCCGTGTAGACGCTCATCAGGCGCGTCAGGCCACCCTCAACGGGCATTTCAAAGACGCTCGAGGCTTCGACCAATCCTTGTTGCGGGTAGGCGGCGTCGGCGTTGTCGATGAGCACGGCGAGGGGTTTCTCGAGGGTGACTTCAAAGCTCTGCACATTGGCGACGCCTGACGGGGCCGCGCCAGCACCGTCCGACGCTGCACCTTGCCCGTCTGCGGTCTCTGCCGTATCGGGTTGCGTACTGCGGGAACCGTCACCTGCCTCAGCAGCACCTGCCCGGTCAGAAGTTACGTCCGTCTCTTGCGGCGTAGCCGCGGCGGTTACGACCGCCGCAGCATTCGGCGTCACGACCGAAACTGCGTCACTGAGGTTTACGCCGGGCGTCACAGCGAGCGGCTGCGCCTCGGCGACCGAAGCTTGCGCTTGCGGTGTAGGGACAGGTTCACCGGCGACGACCGCACCGCTGACCGAGGGTTGCGGCACAGCCCTGGCCGCCGTGACAGCTGCGCCCGCTTGTGGTTGCGGGACGGGCCTCGAGGCGATTTGGGCCGTCGCAGCAGGTTGCGGCAACGCCTGCGCCTCGCTCACCTGAGCGCTCACTTGCGGCGCCGGAACGTCTCTGGCAGCAAATTCAACCGCCACGTCGGGTTGCGGAATCGCATTTTCCAAAGACACTTCAGCTTGCGCTTCCGGTAAAGAAATCTCTTGTAAGGTTTCCGCCGTAACCTCGGGCGTCGGCAAGGGTTCGGCGGGAGACACCTCGGCTTGCGGCGTGACGGCGACGCGGCGTTCAGGTGTTACGGCGGCCTCGGGATTGGGGGTAGGCAGCTCGAGTGATCGTTGCAGCGGTTGGGGCGCGACCTCCACCGCTTCGATTTCCGGCAGCGTCGTTGCGGGCTGCTCTACAGGCAGAGACGCCCCTGGCGTCTGCTCGGGTGGGCGGGCAGCCGGGGCTTGTTCGGACGGGGGCGCGGCTTCGGCAAGCGCTGCCGGGTTGACGGGTGTAGGTTCTACAGAGGCAGGCTGAGGTGCTTTAGTCACAGCATCCTGCGGGGCGTTTCCGGCGACCTCCGGAGCGTCCGCTGGCGGGGCCGGGTCGCCGGTCGCAGCAGCGGGCGTTTCGGGTGCGCCGCTCCCGGGTGGGGTCAGCTCGAGGACGAGCAGTTGCGGCGGCGCTTCGGGCGGCGAAACGTAAACCCACACCGCGCCGAGCAGGACGGCTGCGTGAACGAGGAGCGACAAGAGCAGCGCACGACGCCGCTCCCGGTCGCTCCAGAAGCCAGCAAAACCACGCTGCTCTGGCGGGCGTGAACGTCTAGCGGAAGGACGACCGGAGGCCAACTAGTTCCCTCCGGTAGCAATCGCCACGCGCTCGGCCCCAGCTTGTTTAATCAGGTCCATCACCCGCACGGGCAGGCCATATTCGATACTCTGGTCGGCGCGCATCACGACGGTCGTTGCGCCGCTCGTCTCGAGAATAGGCCGGAGCGACGCGGCGAGGGTCGCCTCGGTAATTTCGGCCCCGGCTAAGTAGATACGGCCCTCACCGGTAATCGTTACGGTCGGCAAATCCGAGGTTTGCGTCTGCGTTTGGGCTTGCGGCAGGTCAACGGGCAGGCCCGACTCGAGCGAAATAAAGGTCGTCGAGACCATAAAGAAAATGACCAGCGTAAAAACCACATCAACCATCGGGGTGAGGTCTAGCAGCGGCCCCGTCTGGGCCACGGCGCGGTTACGGCGGGCGCGGCTCATGCTCGGCCCACACTGCCCGCGTTTGTACTGTACTTGTTTATTTGATTCATACCGTCGGCTCGAAGGTATCGGCTTGGGTGGCTTCAGCTCGGCCCGACCCGCTCCGCGCCGCCTCACGGCCTTTTAGGGAAACGGCCTGCGCCACGTTGCCCATCAACTCTTCACGGCGGCGCTCGAGTTCGACCAGAATCCCCTCGACCCGGCTCGCCAGGTAGCTGTGTCCTAAAACGGTTGGAATCGCCACGAAAAGCCCCGCTGCGGTCGTAATCAGCGCCTGCCCGATACCACCTGCGAGCGCCGACGGGTCGCCTGTTCCTTGTGCCGAAACGACCGCAAACGCCCGAATCATCCCGGTGACGGTGCCTAGAAGCCCTAACAACGTCGCTACCTGCGCAATCGTAGCGAGTGGGCGCAAGCCGCGCGTCAGGTGCTGCTCTTCACTCAAGTAGGCCTCTTGAAACGCCGCTTCGACCGCCGGACGCCCGTAGGGAATCCGGGCGAGCGCCGCTTTAAGTACGCGCGCGACCGGGCCGCCGTGATGGTCGCAGGCAATCATCGCCATCTCGAGGTTTCGGCCCAAAACTGCCGCGTTCACCCGCGCCATCAACCGGTCGGCGTCGGGGCGCTCACGGGCGAGCTTAAAAAGCCGGGTCAAAAAGAGGTAGAGCGCGTAAAGGGAGAGCAGTACGATGACAAGCAGCACCGGGCCGCCACTTAGCAGTAAGTCCATATTTCACCATCCTAAAAGCCCCTCGCCTTAACCGCGTGAGAGGTTAGTGCAGACCAAAACGTGACGCGTCTATAGAGGATGCCGGTCAGCCCTGTCACGCCCTCCCCTACCGTCTTAGTTTACTCCAGCCTGTCACTAAATGTCGGTCATAACGCCAACCGCAATACCCCGGAACCTCGAGAGCTTGTCTAAAAAGTTCAACGTCTTTGCTGTTACTTCAAATATTCCGAGCGTCTTCAGCTAAAACTAGCGGAAGAAGTAAAGAAATCTGTCCTTAAATCAGCCTTTATAAAGACTTTTTCCGGCTTGAGAAATGTTTTTGACAGCTAAGGACAGGAAAAGGAAGGTACATCAAGATGGTTCTGCAGCTCAACCGACCCGTGCAATTTCCTTAACCTCGATATTCGCGCTTAACTTACGCTTTATCTTCAGACCAAAACACACGGTTAAGCTGTCCGTCCAAGCTCGGCCGAGCAAGGTTTTCGCGTGAGTGACGAGCCAAACACGCCACCCAATATCAACATTAAGATGAACCTCATTAAACTCATTTTTTATACATGTATCTTGACACTGTTAAGTACTTCACTTCAGCCATGGGGTGCTTGTAATGGTGGTGCTTCAGATGGTAAGGCGACGTTACCGCCAACTAAGGCTCCCCCAGCTAATCCGCCTTTACAAGTCGGCGAATTGCCTTCACGCAACCGCTATATAGAAAGGAGGTTTCACCGTACACCCGCAGCACAGCGTCACTGCAGTAGCGCAGAGTCACTGCACGACGTCACTGCAAGAAGTCACTGTAAGAAGAAAGGGAATTTATGACATCTCGAGCCGCTAACCTCATTCTCGCCGGTACGCTCAGCCTGCTGCTGGCCTCGTGTAACACAGCGCCTCCTACAGACGCACTCTCCACTCAGGCGCTACCCGGAGACGCGAAAGTCTGTTTCTATGAGGACAACGACTTTTACGGCGCTTCTCTCTGCTGGAACGAAAACGATGGTAACGTTGAAAAGTTGGCTAAGTTCAACAAACTCATCACGTCAATCAAGTTTGAACCCGGTTACGAAGTTGTGCTCTATTCCGAATACGGCTTTAAGGGGCGCAGCCTCACCTTGAGCCGCAACGTCACGAATCTGACCGAGGACGGCTTTAACGACTTCGCCTCGTCGTTCAAGGTGAGGAAAACAGCTACGGGCGATGACGGGGGCGCAGTCTTACCGGAGGAAGACGCGAACGTGTGTTTTTACGAACACATTAACTATCAGGGTCGTTCTCTCTGCGCAGACGCAACAAACTCGTGGGTCGGCAACAGTTGGAACGACCTCTTCTCCTCGGTCAAGGTAAAAGATGGGGTAACTGTTAGGCTCTTTAAGGATATAAATTTTAACGGGCGCTCGCTTGTACTAAGCAAAAACACGCCTACGCTCGTTTCCAAAAACTTCAACGACATCGTCTCGTCGTTCAAAATTCGTAAAACCAACCCAGAACCGGTAGAGCCGGTAGAGCCAGTGGAGCCGGTAGAGCCAGTGGAGCCGGTAGAGCCAGGAAACCCAAGTAACAATGACCTTGACGCTGTATGCACACCCGAAGCTAGTATCAACATCATTAACTCGGCCTCTAGTTCACAAGAGGTTGTAAACTTACTCGGCAGCAGACCCGAGGACAAGCTTCAAGAAATCGCGCGTAAGGTCTGCCTCACGTTCTACAAGAAAGTTGATGAAGTTCCGCGAACTGACACGTTTAAACTCAAAATCGACAAAGATGCCGGGATCGCCTACGCTAGTGCGGGCGTTGACGCAACTATCCACCTCAACCCCAATTTTGTATATAAGTACGGTGGGGACAAGAAGAGAGAACTCGAGGGTATCTTGTATCACGAGATTGCTCACATATATCAAAATTACGATAATGACGGCGTGGGTTACGGCGGTCGGCGCGGTCTACTTGAAGGCGTTGCAGACGCTGTGCGTTATAAAAACGGTTACGGCTCTCGTGGCACGCCTAACAAGAGCGGTAACTGGGACGACGGCTACGGCAAAACAGCTTCTTTCCTGGGGTGGATAGAGGGACGTTACCCAGATTTTTTATATGAGCTCAATCAGAGTTTAAGCAGCAGTGACGGCAAAGTCTGGAGTACCGAAGGTTTCAAAGCGATTACTGGAAAATCAGTTGACCAGCTCTGGAGCGACTACCGCAACGACGACAGTTAAGACGGCAGCTAAACCGGGCGGCAACTGAACGCCTAGCCGCAAAACTAAGCTGTGAAATCAGTTATAACTCAGCGCACCTACCCGGTACCGGGTAGGTGCGCTGATTGTTGTATTACATTGTCAGCGAAGAGTTGACCCATAGCAACACAGTGTCTAAAGTAAGCGAATGAAAAAGCGCTATGGAATCAAGCTGAGTAAAATACAAAGGCAAGAGCTCGAACGGCTAACAAAAGCGGGAGCGTGCCGGGTGAGGGTGTACAAACGGGCTAGGGCACTGTTACTGGCGGATGCCGGGGTAAGTGACGCCGAGATTCTCAAGCAAGCAGATATCAGTTTGGCAACGCTCAAGAGGATCCGCAAACGTTTTTGCGAAAGCCAGAGTAACGTCCAAGAGGTAGTAGCGGACAAGCCCAAACCAGGACGCCCAAGTCGCTTTAGTGGTGAACAGCGAGCGAAGATTACCGCTTTAGCATGTAGTGAGGCTCCTGAAGGCAGAAGCAGATGGACACTGAGACTGTTAGCGGACAAAGCTGTCGAGCTGGGCTTGGTTGAGACTGTTTCGCATGAGGGGGTCAGCGAGATACTGAAAAAAACGAGCTCAAACCCCACCTAAAGCGGTGTTGGTGTTTGGGCAAGCTCACCTCTGCGTTCATTTGGCAAATGGAGCGGGTGCTTGATACTTACGCTCAGCCTTATGACCCCGACTATCCGGTACTTTGTTTTGATGAACGACCTTGTTATCTGATTGAACAGACCTTACAACCTGTAGCGATGAAAGCAGGCCAGGTCAAACGCGAGGACTACCATTATAAAGTCACGGCAAGTTGTTCAGTGCTCTTAGCGGTCGAGCCGCTTACCGGCAGGCGTTGGACTAGGCTCTATGACCACCGCCGACGGCAGGAATACACCGACTTTATGCAGTACTTAACGCAACAGTTCCCTCAAGCGCAGAAAATCAGGCTGGTGCAGGATAATCTCAACACCCATAACCCAGGCTCGTTTTATGCTGCTCTAGCACCGCAAGCTGCCTTCGAACTTGCCCAGCAGTTTGAGATGATTCATACCCCTAAGCACGCTTCTTGGCTTAACATGGCTGAACTTGAATTCTCCGCTTTAAGCAAACAGTGCCTAGACCGGCGCATTGCTCAACGTGACCGCCTTGAAACTGAACTTAACGCTTGGCAAACAGAGCGCAATCAAGCCCAAGTTAAGCTCAACTGGCAATTCTCCAAAGAAGCGGCTAGACACACCTTCAAACGTGCCTATACAGAGGTGAAGGTGTCAGTACCTCGCTGACAGTGTAGTATAGCAATTTCCGTAATTACTGAGCTAGCTTCTCGCAGCTATCATCTCAGAACGCGCGTGCTAGCCTGTGCTTTGTTCGCTTAGACTGGCTCAAACCAGACGATACCTGCTACAGTCAGCCATAAAACCAGATTGCTGAGGGTTTTACAGGATGTTAGCCCACATGGTTAGCCGGTATTACGCAGCCCTGCCGCAACGCCTAAAAGACTCAGCATAACGGCTTCCTCCAACCCTGCTTTCGCTTCATCTTCTTCCGGGAGTGAGCGTAAACGCTCCAGAAGCTCAACTTGCAAATAAGAAATCGGGTCAACGTAAGGGTTGCGTAAGTCGATCCCGCGTTGCAACGTCGGGTCGCCCTCTAACAGCGCCTTGCCCGTAACCGCCCTGACCTGTTCAACTGAACGCACGTACTCAGTTTCAATCAGCGGGCCGAAATCTCCCCGTAAAGCTTCGGGTACGAGCCCTAGATAGGTTCTAAAGATACCCAAGTCGGCTTTGGCGAGGCTCATCTGGGCAAAGTCCAAAATCGTGCGAAAAAAGGGCCACGATTCGTACATCTCTTGCAAGAGCTGGGAGTCAATCTTTTGGAGACCGGTGCCGAGGCCGTACCACCCCGGTAAGTTGGCCCGCGTCTGTGTCCACGAGAAAACCCAGGGAATCGCGCGGAGGCTGCTGAGCGAGCGTTCGCCGGTGCGCCGCGCCGGACGTGAGCCGATGTTGAGGCGGCTGATCTCTTCGATGGGCGTGACGGTGTGATAGAAGTCTAAGAAGCCGGGGTGCTCGAGTAGCGCCCGGTACGCGCCTTTAGCCGCGCCTGCCGCTTCTTTCAACGCTTTACGGTAGCCTCCGGAGAGCGGAGGCAGGTCGCCGCGGGCGTCGCGGGCCGACGAGACGATAAAGGCGTGTGCGAGCTGCTCCAGATGCCGGTGGGCCAAGTCGGGGTCGGTGTAGCGCTCGGACAAGGCTTCGCCCTGTTCGGTCAGCCGCATCCGGCCTCCCAAAGACCCCGGCGGTTGCGCTAAAATTGCGCGTCCGGCGGGGCCGCCGCCACGCCCGATCGAGGTGCCACGTCCGTGAAAGAGCCGGAGCGGAAGTCCTGCTTCGCGGCAGACCTCGGCGATCTCCTCTTGCGCCTCGTAGAGCGCCCAGTTTGCGGCTAAAAAGCCTGCATCCTTGTTCGAATCGCTGTAGCCGATCATCACCTCTTGAATCCCGCGCGCCTCAACGTGGGTGCGGTAGCCCGGTAGCGCGAACAGCTCGCGCAAGATGTCGGGGGCAGCCTCGAGGTCAGCCACCGTTTCAAAGAGCGGCGTCGCGTCGATGTCCGTGACGCCCGCCTGTTTTGCCAGCACCAGCGGCTCGAGGATGTCTGAGACCCCGTTCGTCATCGAGACAATATACGAGCCGGTCGCGTCTTTGCCGAAGCGCCGCTGCAACCGCCGAAACACCGCCAGAAACCCGAGCGCACGTTTGGTTTCGTCTTCTAGCGGCGCGTCGTAAGGTGCCAGAGGCCGTTTGGTGGTGAGTTCGTCGGCCAGCAGCTTAACCCGTTCGGCTTCGTCCAGCGACCCGTACTCGTCCGTAACCCCGGCGTAGCGTAACAGGTCGGTCATCACCTTTTCGTGCAGGCCCGAATGTTCGCGCAGGTCGAGCGCCGCGAGGTGCAGCCCAAAGGCGGCGGCGCGGTAACGCACAGGCCGCACGAACGCGCTCGCTACTCGCCGTTCGTGTGCGTGAGCAAGGCTCCGCTCGATCATAGCGAGACCGTCCGGGTAGCTTTCGGCAACCCCCGGCTGCAGGTCGCTCCCGGCAGGGTCGGCCTGCAGCTTGGCAAGAGCCTGCGACAGGGTGTTGTGCAGCGCGGCAAGTTTACGGCGGTACGGCTCCCCGGCAAAACGTCGCGGCGTCGCCAGCGCGTCCGGGTTCATGTTCTCCAGGTCTTCCGCCAACTCATCGCTCAGGTCGGTACGTCCGCCCCACTGAGAGAGTTCTTGTACTAGCAGATCGAGGTCGGCGAGGTGCCGCGTTAGTGCGACATTTGATTGCAGCGCGTAGGCTTCCTGCGTAATTTCGGGCGTCACAAAGGGGTTGCCGTCACGGTCGCCGCCAATCCACGAACGGAACTTGACGACCGGGGGTAGAAGTCCTCGGTCAGCCTCGGCTTCGGAACCGTAGTAACGGGCTAAGGCGTCCTCCATGTCTTCCATGAGGTAAGGGACGGCCTCGAGCAAAGACCGCTGAAAATAGTAGAGCGCCGCCTTGACTTCGTCCGTCACCGTCGGTTTTTCGGTAAACAGCTCGCGCGTCCGCCAGAGCGAGGCGATTTCAGCGACGATTTCACCCTCCAACCGACCTCTACTTTGCGGCGACAGCGCGAGTTCGCCGAGTGAACGCACCCGTGAGGCGACGCGCTCGAGCTTCAACCTCACCGTATAGCGTTTGACCTCGGTCGGGTGCGCCGTCAGGGTCGGTTGAATGTCCAGACCTTCGATAAAACGCCGCACCTCACGGTACGACCAACCCTGGTCTTTCAGCGATTTGACCGCCGCCGCCACCGATTCACGGCGCGGCGCGTCTACGGTCGCCTCGCCTTCACGCAGCCGGTTGACCCGGACGCGGTGAATCTCCTCGGCCAGGTTGATAAGCTGAAAGTAGACCGCAAACGCCCGTAAAAGTCGTTCGGCTTCAGGCGTCGGCAGGTCGGCCAAGAGTGCGCCGAGTTCTTTACGCTGCGCTTCGTCGTCCGGCTTTGCACGGATGGCTTTGGTGAGCGCCCGTACCCGCTCGACGAGGTTGAAAAAGGGTTCGCCCTCGAGTTCCTTCAAGACGTCGCCGAGTGAACGGCCTAAAAAGTCAACGTCGGCCCGGAGCGCGGAAAATCCATCGTCTGTCTGAGGTGGCTGAATTCGCTCAGTCATGGTGAACCGTCATAGGTGCGTAACAACCAGAGAAACCCGTACGTTTTGGGGATCGAATACCATAAGACGATTGTAAAGCTTTTCGGTGAGGGTGACAGGAACCCCCTTTTACGTGACGCTAAGCCCAGCGCCGGATCGTCTAAAACCTGTCTCAAAAATGATCTTCTAAACTGAGAGCGTCCCATCTTGCTCGTCTAGCTCGGTCAAACCCCTAAAGACGTCTGCCCGTTAAGGGTTTTGAGATGACTTTTACTCAGCTTCAGGCGCACGCCACTGAATCCGCTCGATAGCGGTCGCACGGTTTCCTGAAAGCGTCAATTTTACGGCGCACACCGTACCGGGCGCGTCGGCGGGTTTATAGCGTTTGGGCAAACCCGTCGTAAAGCGGTAGAGCACCTCGTCAAAACGCATCCCAATCGCTGAGTCCTGCACACCGGTCATACCCACATCCGTTAGGTAGGCCGTCCCGCGTTTGATGATTTCATCGGCGGTCTGCACGTGCGTGTGTGTGCCGATGACGGCAGCGACCCGGCCCGCCAAAAACTCACCCATCGCTTTTTTTTCCGAGGTCGCTTCAGCGTGAAAATCTAAGATGATGGTCGCGTCCGGCGGCACGGTCTCTAAAAATCCGTCGAGTGCCCGAAACGGGTCATCCAAAGCGGGCAGAAAAATCCGGCCCATCGCCTGCACGACCGTCACGCGCTCGCCGGTACGCGCCGTCAGGGTCGTGTGTCCGAGTCCCGGCGCACCCGGCGGGTAGTTGAGCGGGCGGATGAGGCGGGGGGTCTCCTCCAAGAGCTCAAACGCCTCGCGCCCATCCCAAGTATGATTGCCGAGCGTCACTACGTCCGCCCCGGCGTCTAACAGGCCGTTAAAGTGTTTACGGGTAATCCCAAACCCGCCCGCGATATTTTCGCCGTTGACGATTACGAAGTCGTAGTCGTCTCGAACCTCAGCCAGATAGTTCTGTGTAACGGTGTAGCCGGGGGTACTAAAGACGTCGCCGATAAAAAGAACACGCACGGTCTAACCTACCACAGGCACGCTAACCGCTGGCTTTAGCCACCGCGTAAAGCTCACGCCACAGAGCTTCGTTCCAGCCGATTTCGACCGTGTTGCCACTCCGTAAAAGCGGTTGTTTGAGCAAAGCCGGAGTTTCCAGCAGACGTTCCAAGAAATCATCATCTGAGAGGCGGAGGTACTCCAAACCTGAATCCCCGTAAGCCTTAGAGTCCTTTTCGGTCAGCGCATCGAGGCCGACTTTTTGCACAAACCGTTTCAGCTCACCCGGCGCAGTTTTGCCGCTGCTCAGGTCAACAAATTGCGGTTTGATGCCGCGCTCCTTAAAGAAACGCAAGGCTTTTTTGGTGTCTTTGGACTTCTGCGTACCGAAAATCTGAACGTTCATCCCTACATTATGAACCTATAAACAGATAATGAAAATTGGTAAATCTGTTACACTCACCTCAGCAAAACACTTCAGCGTTGAGGAGCGTGACATGAAACTGATGCGAATCGCACTAACTGGCAGCCTTTTACTCTTTTTAGCCGCGTGCGGTGGCGACGGCCCCATAAACCCGCCGACCACGACCGGGACGACTACGGACGGAACAACTACCGGTACCACAACCGGCGGAACAACCGGACTTCCTTCAACAACGGGTGGCACGACCGGGTTTCCTTCTACTACTGGCGGTACGACAGCCGGAGGCACGACAGGGTTTCCTTCTACAACTGGAGGGACAACCGGTGCCACGACGGGCGGAACAACTGGGGGCACTACGACCGGGGGTAGCGCAAGCAGCATCAGCGGTACGGTTTTTGCACCTTCAGGAAGCAGTGCAGCTGGGCAAACAAGAGTCTTCGCCTGCTATCCGACGGGAGTCCAAGAAGAACCTTGTGACCTTGATTTGAGCCTCTTGATGGAGTTTAGTGCGGGTTCGAACTTTCCTTACACGATTGATGGCCTGTCAGCGGGTCAATACGCTGTCTTTTCAATATCGGACGCAGACGGCAACGGTAGCTTTGAAGATGCAGGAGACTTCGTCGGCTTCTATCGTTCTCTTAATGACCCCCAACCTGTTACGCCACCTGCTACCGGCATAGATTTTACAATGGTTGTTGCTAGTAGTCTGCCCCCAGCCTCTATAGCTCCAGAATTCAAACTCTCCGACGCTTTTATGAATAAGCTACTTGATAAGTGAAACGCTTACGACATATCAGATAAATCTTGAAAACTAACCTGAGAAGAGCTTCACTGCTCTTCTCAGGCATTTTTTATGCTTTTTTCGCGTTTTTTCTCGCTGTGAAATATCACGGCGACGTCTCCACTGGGGCGTTGCTACACTTTCGGGGTGGGCAGTTACCGGACAGCCAGAACCAGATGAACCGGCGCGTTATCGGCGGGTTCGTCGTCCCGCTTCTGCTAGCTCTACTTACCTCTTTCGTCGTCTTTCAAACCGTCCGAACGTACAACCGGAGCGTCGCAGGTGTTACGGCGGCGAGCCGCACGCTGGGCGACCTTAATATCCTGATTAAAACCGTAGTAGACGCTGAAACGGGGATGCGCGGCTTTGCGATTACCGGTAACGAAACGTTTTTGGAACCGTACGTCTCGAGTACGGTAAGTTTCGGCGTCGCACTTTCGGCGCTGCGCGGGGCACTTCCGGGTGCGGACAAGCAGGAGAGCTTGGGCGAGGTTGACGCGCTTTTCGAGCGCTGGCAGCGTGAGGTTGCCGGGGTCGTCGTGCAGGCTCGCAGGCGGACGCCGCTCACGTTTAGCGGGGCGTTAAGGGGCTCGAGTACCGCTCTCAAAGACGCACGGGTCGCAGCGCTGCGTTACGAGCTTTCCAGCAGCCCGGTCTTGCTGAGCCGCGCCGAGGTCAGCCTCGGTGAGGCGGAGCTGCAGCTGCAGCGGGCGCTCAGCTCAGGCGTCCAGGGTGAAACCCTTACCGCAGTACGCGCCGCCGCTGCCCGTTTGGAGGGGCTCGGCAACATGAGCGAAGCTGCGCGGCTGGAAGCTCTGGTTACGGCTGAAGACCTAGACGAGACTCTAGGACAGCTTGCGACCGAGGCCGAAACTGCCGAAGCGTCGGTGACGGCGCTGATTAGAGCGGGTGTAGGCAAACGAATTGTCGATAAAATTCGCGCCCGTATCGGGGAACTCTCAAGCGAGGTCGAGGGGACGCTCTCGAGTACCCTCGAGGCGGGTAGCGCCGACACCCAAAGAACGCAGTGGGTCGCCTTTTTGGGGCCGCTGTTTGCCGCGCTGACGAGTTTGCTCGTGATTTTGCAAGGGCAGCAGCAGTTGGGGCGTTCGGTCGGAAAACTCGGCGTCGTGGTCAAGGCGGTTGCAGCGGGTCAGCTCGAGCGCCGCCTCACCCTCTCGCCGCGCGACGAGCTGCGCCCGCTAGCTGAAAACTTCAACCGGATGGCGGACAGGTTGAGCGAACGCGAGGAGCAAAACGCGCAGCTCGGCAACTTTACCAGCACCTTGCAAGCGTGCAAAACGGCGGAAGAGGCGTACGGCGTCGCCAAGGGATTTGCGCCGCATCTGTTCGGGCCGTTTTCGGGTGCGCTCTACCGGGTCAGCGAATCGCGCAACATCCTCGCCGAAGTTGCGCGGTGGGATAGACCGGGAACTGTATTGGAGCATAGAGCACAGGGCGCAGACGCAGCTAAGCAGGTCTATACGCCGCCCGATTGCTGGGCGCTGCGACGCGGCAAAACGCAAGTGGTAGACAGCACGCGCGGCATCTTCTGCACGCACGCATCACCGGCTCCGGCGAAAAGTCTCTGTGTCCCGCTTACGACTCAGGGTGAACCGCTGGGCGTTTTATATCTTTATAGCGACGACCCTGCCACCCCGCTGGGCGAGGCGACGGAACGGTTTATCGGGACGGTCGCTGAACAGCTCGCGCTCGCCATCTCCAACTTGCGGCTACGCGAAACCCTCGAGCAGCAGTCTATCCGTGACCCCTTGACCGGACTTTTCAACCGGCGACACCTAGACGAGACGCTAGACCTCGAGCTGCACCGGGCGGCCCGCCGGGGCGAGCCTGTGAGCGCGGTGATGTTCGACGTTGACCATTTCAAACGCTACAACGACCTGCACGGTCACGACGCCGGGGACGCGGTTCTGCGGGCTTTAGGCAGCCTCGTGCAGCGCCACATCCGCGCCGGGGACGTGGCCTGCCGCTTCGGGGGTGAGGAGTTTTTGCTGCTGCAACCGGGGCTTTCGGCGCACGACGCCCTCGCCCGAGCTGAAATGCTGCGCGAGTCGGTCTCGAGGTTGTCCTTAGAGCATAACGGCGTCGCCCTCGGCAGCATCACCGTCTCTTTAGGCGTCGCCACCTATCCCGACCACGCACTCGGGCGAGTAGCGCTCCTAAAACGCGCGGACGAAGCGCTCTATGAGGCCAAACGTGCGGGGCGCGACCAGGTGGTCGGAGCAGTTCCGATGAAGGAAACAGCGTGAAAAGCGAATTGAGAATGCAGAAGGGAGGATGAAAAACATTCTCAATTCTCCCTTCTACATTCTGCGTTCTCTACACAAATCTTTCCAGCAACCTCAAAAAAGAAACGCTCCAGAATCCCACCTGTTATGATAGCCGCGTGAATTTCGACGCGGTTGACCGGCGCATTCTGGAAGTTTTACGCGAGCAGGGGCGCGCTTCGCACGCGGCCCTGGCCAAAGAGGTCGGGCTGTCCGCCCCGGCAGTCGGCGAACGGATTCGGAAGCTCGAGCAAACCGGCGTCATCGCTGGCTACGCCGCGACCTTTCACCCGGAAGCCCTAGGCTTGGGTATCTGCGCGTTCGTTTCGATTGCGCCGCAACCGCGTAATCCGGGTGCGAACCTAGTTGAAAACTTGCGGGCTATGCCCGAAATCGAAGAGCTGCACGCCGTCGCGGGGCCGTACGGCTACATCGCCAAAGTCCGGGTCGGCACGCCCGAAGAACTCGACGCGTTTTTAGACCGGCTCTGGGTTTTGGAGGGCGTAGAACGCACCGAGACGACGATGGTTTTACGCACCACGGTCGAAAGACCGATGTATCTGCCCTTTGCAGACTCATGAACGTCCGAGAGCTTAACGAAAAAGATTTAGATGCCCTTTTTGCGATTCGGCAGATCAGCTTTTTAGACCGCTCGGACTTTTCCGACCCGGCACTGCGGGCGCGTCACGCAGCGCGGCTTCAGCATACCGTCGGTCACTTTTACGGCGACAAGCTGACGAGCGCAGCGGTGTGTTTTCCGTTCGAGATGTTTTTGGCCGGGCAGCGCGTCCGGGTCGGCGGTCTGGCGAGTGTGCTGAGCGCCCCCGAAACGCGGCGGCGCGGGTTTGTGCGGGATTTACTCAAGGGTATTTTGGAACGGCTACATGAGGACGGGGTGGGGTGGTGTCTCGAGTACCCCTTTGACCCACGTTTTTACGCGCGTTACGGCTTCGCTACAGTTCCGACCGGCTCCGAAGTGACGTTTCCTGCCGAAAAGCTCTTTTCCGGCCCGGCCCCGGACGCCGAGCGGTTTACGGGAGACGCTGCAACCGTGTTGCAACCTATTTACGACACCTGGGCGCAGAGCTACACGTTGACGCTTTCACGGGCTAACACCGCCCGCCCCACCTGGAGCCGCATTCTTACAGACGACCGCTTTTGCTACCTGTTGGGGGACGCTTACGCCGTAATGGAGCTTGAACAAACCGCCACAGGTCAGACCCTCGTCGTTCACGATTACGCGTTCGCTACCCCCGCCGGACGCGAGCGACTCTTCCGGTTTATCGGGGCGTTTTATGGGCAGGCGGAGCTAATCAGTCTGCAGCTACCCAACGATGAGCCGTTAGCGTTTGACTTGCAGACCCATCACACAAATAGATTGCCTGTTTTGCAGGCGCGAATCGTTGATGTGCCCTCGGCACTAAAACCACTCGTCAACGAGGCTGTTGGTATAGCTACCGGTGATGTCAAAAACTTCACTCTGCACGTCAGTGACCCGTTTTGTTCGTGGAACGACGGGGTGTTTGAAGTCGCTTTCGGCTCCCCCGAGAGTACCGTCTTGGGGCGTACTACGCCGGGAAACGCTGCACCAAAAGGTAGTGTAGTGGCCTCGAGCGACCCTCCTACACTGAGCCTAAATATCGCCACCCTGACGCAACTTCTAAGTG
The DNA here is from genome assembly GCA_965215315.1 of Truepera sp. Lineage (GTDB taxonomy): Bacteria > Deinococcota > Deinococci > Deinococcales > Trueperaceae > Truepera. Next base: position 2,342,010 of record CBDCDB010000008.1, read on the forward strand.
GGGCGCTCTCGCCCGTTGCAGCGCAGCGGGCGGGGGTATTGGAAGGTGACATAAGCGTCTCTGAAACTCTGGCTTCACTTGGCGGCGGGCGCGTTCCCTTTATGCCGGGGTCGGATTACTTCTAGATTAGGGTTTCAAGCTACAATTTTGAGCTGTGATTTTGACCTGAGGCTGCTTTTGCCGAGCGCCTAAGGTAGGGCCATGCTCTCTTCACCTCTGCCCTTTTTATCCCGCTATGTTCGTCTTACCGTGCTTGCAGGTGCAGCAACGCTGCTTGCAGCGTGTAGTCAGGTGCCGCCTGCACCCAAGCCGGAAGGGAAACCGGTGCTCGAGGTCATCATCCCAGGAACAGAGCCAGATGCAGGGCAAGATGCAGAGCCAGATACAGACACAGCCCAAAACTCTGTCCGGGTCATTTTCGACACCGACCTCGGGTTCGACTGCGACGACGCAGGCGCGCTCGCCCTGTTGCACCGGCTCGCCGACACCGGCGAAGCCACCCTGCTCGCCACGATGAGCGTTGTCGGCGACCCGCAGAGCGCGGCGGCACTGGGCGTTATCAACAGCTATTACGGGCGTCCGGAGACGCCGGTCGGAGCCTATCAGGGCGACCGCTGGCCCGACGCGAGACCGTACTGGTACGACGCGCCGACGGATTTTTTAAGGCCGCTCACGAGCGAGTACGAGAGCAGCGTAAACCATAAAAACGAGGTGCCGGACGCGGTAACGCTCTACCGCCGGACGCTCGCCGCGCAACCCGACCACAGTGTCACGGTCGTCGCCGCCGGGTTCCCCCTCAACCTCGCCAATTTGCTCGCCTCTGCAGCCGACGCCAGCAGTCCGCTTTCGGGACAGGCGTTGGTGGCCCAAAAGGTCAAACAGCTCGTCTATATGGGCAGCCGGGTAGACCACGGGGGAGCCAATCGCGCCGACTTCAACCTCGGCGATGGGCCTTATAAAGATGGTCGCAGCGCTCAAAAGGTACTTTCCGAATGGCCGACGGACATCGTGTTCGCCACCGCCGACGTCGGTGACGCTATCAAAACCGGTGAGAGCTTGCGGGCACAGCTGCCGGAAAACCCGGTTGCCAGAGTTTACAACCTCTTTCCGGGCGTTGATGCTCACGGAGAACGCGCGTCATGGGATTTGACGGCAGCGCTCTACGCGGTGCGCGGCGGCGGCGACTTCTGGCGCGTGGTGAGGAATGAACACCTCGAGGTCGCCGCAAACGGCGTCGCCCGCTGGCATAAAGGAGCGGTTCAGCCGGGGCGTTACCGCCTCGAGCAAACCGGCTCTAGCCGCAAGATTGAGGGAGCGCTCGAGGCCCTTCTAAACTGAGTTTCGACTAATCCTCAGCAGGTAGAGGGCGGTACATCAGCACATCGGTAGTAGGGTCGGCCTCCGAGAAGCCGAACTGTTTGTATAAACCCTCGATACCGCCCGCAGAAATCAGCATCAGACTGAGCTTTTCCTCTTCAGCGTAAGCAACGAGCTGCAACACAACCCCTTTGGCAACGCCTTGGCGACGATAGTCAGGATGGGTCATCACGTCCAGGATTTGCGCCCAGTACACATCAGCCAAGACGCGACCAAACCCGATGAGCGTTTCGTCGTCCCAGGTGGCAACAAAGTAGACGGCGCGTTCTAACACCAGCTGCGTTTTCTCCGGCGTGCGCGTACCTTCGTCGTTCCAGCCGACGGCGGTATAGAGCGCGTTTAACGTCTCCCCGGTCAGCGCCGAGTCGTTCGGAATAAACTTCACTCTTGCACCGCTTCCAGAAACCACCCCGGCAACCGCCCCCGCTGCCGCTTCAGGAATTTCTCAAAGTCGGCGTCCAAAACATACGTCACCGCGAAATCGTCGGCACTCCGCACGCTCCTGCCGTAAGCCTGCACCACCGTCAAACACGTGCGCCAGTCGTACCAGGTCGGGTCGAGTTCGCGCCGCCGCGCAATCTGTGGGTCGCCCAGGTATGGGTACGGCAGTTTGCAGATGACCTGCCAGCGCGACAGGTCGCCGGGAAGGTCGATACCTTCGGTCATACTGGGCGTCAGGAGCACTGTGGGTTTACGGCTTTTAAGGTGCTGCTCTAAAGCCATATCGCGCCCGTCTGCGCCGTAATGCGTAACCAAACGGGCCGCATGACGTTTCGGCAGGTTTTTGGCGATATACGCCGCGATTTTATAGGTGTGCGTGTGAATCATGCCTTTGTCGTCCGGATGCGACTCCATCAGCTCAGTGATTTCAGCGACGACTTTGGGCAGGTCACGCTCCATATAGTGACGGGTCAGGCGGGCGGTATTTTTCGGGTAAATCGGGCGGTTTTCCGGCGGAAACTCGGAGGCGACCGCGATAATCTCCGCCGATTCAGGTTCGATGCCGAGGCTCCGCAGATACGTCGGCGGGTCGAGGATGGTTGCCGAGAGCATCAGCACCCGTTCACCAAAACGGAACATCAACTCTTCAGCAAACGCAGCTACTTTAACCGGTTTGAACGTGACACGCTGCCCGTCTGCACCGTTGCTGCGTTCAACGACCCATTCGACGTTTTCTTCGTCGCGGCTGTAGTTGAGCAGTTCCAAACGTGAGAGCTGCGTGTCCAACCACTGTTTGTGGGTTAAAAGCTCGAGCGCCACCTCCTCAGGCAGCTTAGCCCCTTTAAGCTGCGTTTCTAACTCACGGCGGCGTTTGGTAAGGAGCGGTACGACGTCTTCGGCGAAGTCGAAATACTCCAAATTATCAAACGCGGTCGGAATCATCTCCCCGATACCGACCCGCCGCAGTTGCACGTCCGAAAGCGTCACCTCGACAAACCCCATCAGCGCACCCTCGGCGTTGTGCGCTTCGTCCAAAACTAAAAGCTCGCGCGGCCCAAAGCCGCCCTGATAGTTGAGTTCAGTCAGATAATAGGCGTAGTTCATCAGCGCGTTGTTCGCCGCTATCGCCTCGTCTTTCGCGCAAAAGTACGGGCAGTCGTCGCATTCGGGAAACTTGCGTCCGGTGATGCACGGCGCGGCAGCCGCGTGCGTCGGGGCCACCAGACAGCGGTAGTTGGCGCGGCCTTTCATCAAGGCCAGGTCGGGAAAATCGCGCCCGTACTGGTCTTGCAGGAGTTTTTGTGCCGTCAGAACATAGGCGGTCTGTGCTTCACGGGCCAGCGTCACGGCTATCGCCGACTTGCCTGAACCGGTCGGCGCTTCGATGACGACGAACCGCTTGCCCGACTTGAAAGCGGCGCGGGCGGCTTGAATGGCCTCGAGCTGACCCTTGCGGTAGGTCTTGAAAGGGAACGGCACGCTTTAAGGCTATCATCTCAGCTGCGTAAGGTTTTGTACTGTCTACCGGTACTACTGAAGCGGGTAAAGCTTTATAAGCTGTTCTACCAACCACTAAACGACCCCGGCCCCACAAACGGCCCGGCGTTTTCCAGCAGGTTTGCCGCCAACCAGCCGCTGACCTCGCCGCTGTACTGCATAAAACTGTGGTTGCCCCACTCCCAGGGAAAAGGCCCCTGAAGAGGGTAGGGGCCGCCTATAATGCGGTACCACGAACCGTGCTCACGCTGCCCGCCGCCCCCCCACGTTCGCGCGCGGCTGTAAAACTCAGGGACGTCGGTCGCTAAAAATAGACCCAGGCCCGACTCGAGGCTCACTACGCCGTCGCCATCAATCCGCCCGCCGGAGGTTTCGGCGGCTCTGGGGACTGCTTTAGGTAGGTCACCCGCCAGATATGTTTTGCGGATCGGCGAAATGGGCGTATTTTTGGGAAGTTTAGCTAACGTCGGCGTCAGGTCGGGCGGGTCGAAAGCGCCAAACAGGTCGTCAAGCCATGACTCTGCGCGTTCCGCAAGTGAACGCTCATTCCCGAGCGCCTGCCACGCTTCGTGCGGATAGTAGACGGGGAACGACCCGAGCTCGAGCGGCCCCGGGGTTGCTTAGGTCTCGAAGACAAAATCACCAAGGAGCGGCGTGCGGCTTACCCGGCCGAGTTGTTCCAACCCTTCAGGCAGCCGGAGTCACCACAACATTCGGCGTCGTATCCGGCGCGTCGTCCGTAGGAGTTTTTCCTTTCCGCCGCGCAACGTAAAAACGCCACAACACGAAACCGCCGTAGATAACCGGTAAAGATACTTGGGGATCTAAAAGCACCCGGAGGTCTAGCGTGAAAGTGCTATTCGGATTCGGGTAGTGCCGTCTGCCCTTGCGTTGCGTCCAGCACGTCCATACCGGTGTTTATAAATCCCAAGAGTATGGAACAGCATCAGCGGGACAATTGCGCCGCCCCGGAGCCGCAACGCACCCATCATGATCCCGAGCGCTGCGGCGTGGACAACCCGCGGCACCGTATTTTTAGTAGGCGCATCACTAAACAGGTTGACGAAGTGGAGGCTGCCGAAGACCGGTGCGGTTATGACGACCGTCCATAAGGGCGCGAGGCGCACACTCAACCCGCTAAACAAGATGCCCCTGAACATCAGCTCTTCAGTAAAGCCGGTGAGGAGGTTGACCGGCACAAACCCCGGAGCAGCCGTGAGCGACCCCGCTAACGGGGAGCGCAATAAACGTGCCGAGCACCAAAACAACCAGGACCAGCGGAACGCGCGTGTACTTTAGACCACCCGGATACGCGCGTTGAAGCCCGACCTCACGTCACCAGCCGAGCAGAAAGGCCACCAAAATAAGGGAAATAGCGATTCCGATTTACAGCGGCAGCTGACCTAGCGCGGCCTGGACGGGCGCACTCGCCGCCTCACTTACCAGCGGTATCTGCCCGGACAGCGCCCTGACGATAGCCGGAAGCAGAAATACGGGGAGATAGACGGTGAAGACCAGCAGAGCGGTAGGGATGCACACGCAAGCTTTGTATCGTCGCCCAATCGGCTCCTTCAACCCTTCAAAGAAAGTGTCGCCAAACTTCAGGAATCTAAGGTGGGTTGTGTTTTTGCACGCATCACCAAGTTATCTGTTAGCAGGTATCATCTGGTCGGAAACGCTTTATGTAAGATTTTCCCAGTTTAGCACGCACGTTCTGGGATTATACTGATGTCAATCTCTTAGGCAAATGCTATGTGAACCTTCACTCGAGTTCAAACTATTCAGCTTTGACTTGCTCTGATTTGACTTGCTCTGATTTGACTTACTCTGACTTGAAAACCGGACAGGCGAGGTCGCCCTCTTCGCACCGCGAGCGCGTTTGCTACTCTTTAAAGTGCGCCTCTGCCGCGCTCGTCAAACAGTCTGCGACGACCGCAGGGTAGGCGCTGCCTCCCGCTACGCCGCTCGCCTTAAACGTACACTCGGCCTGCCGAAAAGCGTCCCAAGTTTTTTGGGCCGTCCGAAACAGCGTGACTTGCTCGTCGGTAAGACGCGGCTCATACGTTGCAGCAAATTCGCTCAGCGCAGCGTCTGCCTGGATCAGCTTGGCCTGACCTGTCTGGTGCAGCGTTTGCGGACTCTGAGCTGCCGCGTTTCCTACAGAAATGCCTCCTAGCAAGACCCCTGCGGTGAGGAGCCGGGGCGCTCTATTTGTCCGGGAAAAACGGCGCGGCCTAGCGTGGTCTAAACCTCTAGCGGTCGTCATCTGAGCCTCCAGCTGGTAGAAAAAACTTGGGAATGCTATCCCAGCATTGCTTTACGGCTTGTTTACCTTCGGGCAAGACAAAGTGCGGTTTGAGCGTCCCAGTACACGCACTGTCAGGGGTCTGCGAGGGGTTGGCGACAAAGGCCGCCGCGACGTCTTTAGCGCACTGGCTAAACGTGATGACGCCGTGACCGGCACCGGCTCAAACTCTCCTCGGTGCGTGCGTTCCACAAGGGCGGGGTCTGGGTGCCGAATAAACCCGACACAACCGAAGTTGACACGTCGCTCGAGACCAGGCTCGAGCCTACTCTGGTAGGGTGTCCTGAACAGAAAAATCGTCGCAGAACTCGGTGCTGCAGTCGAACAGGGCTTGACCGACGACTTCACCGTCTTGAACAGCCCGGTAACTGAGCCTTACCGTACCGCCGTCGGCGCTGGCGTCGGCGGACAAAGAAACGTCACTACCGGGGTCGGCCTGTACTGTGCGCGACCAATCGTCTGACAAGGGGGTGTAGTTGACTAACAGCTCATCATCCTCGAGCCACTGCACCTCATTAACCGAAGCCGAGCCGCTGACCTCGATAGTGTAAACAACCTGAACAGAATCTTCAAAAGGTGCACCGGAACCGCTGCCGGTATCGTCAAAGCTGAAAAGACAACCTGTTAAGAGAACATTCAGGGCCAAAGGTACACCCCATATAGTAACCAGACAGCGCTTAAAGGTCATACGAAACTCCTAACAGGTCGTGAAACTTACCGTGCAGTCCGAGACTGCGACTTTGCACGTTCTAGCTTTCAAATACGCGTTTTTTGTTGTGGGTTCGCTCAGCGGTCATACTGAGGTTGATTTCTCCAAAAATCTTACGGGCTTTAAGTTCTACTCGAGAATCTGTACCGGAAGAGTTTGTTGCCGGGGTCAGTACGCCGCTGCTCGAGGTATACGCCGCATCTGCCGCGTCCGTAGCGAACTGTTTAGTGACTGGGTAGGTCACATTGAAACCGCGGGTGGCAAGTTCTTCAACGTCGATAAGATAAGCTGTCAGAAGCCGCCACAAGTAGCGTTTGCTAAAGCAAGTTTGAAAAAATCGTGCATTTGCTACCCCCAAACGCGTTTTCTTGCCCTTTATCTTAGTCCGGACAATTTCTTAGGCACTATTAAAAACTTCACACCGAAGCAACTCCCGTTGGGGATTGGGCTCGAGGTTGAGAGCAGTTTTTCGGCTTAGGTGCTCAGGTAATTGTCAGCTGCTAAAGGTGGTTGACAGCAGCTTACTACTGTAGCGAAGCTCGAGGCGTCCCCACCCCGCGCAGGGTAAAAACAGGGATGAAACTGAGACACCTGGGTTACGCCTGCACCAACGTCACGCTGTCTTGTACCACGGGCCGCACCCTCCGACTCGCCAACTTGAACGAGGCCAGGGCCGCTGAAGTTATCGCTGAAAACCTAAAAACCTTACTGAATGTTTTACGGTGGAACCTAGAGCGAGATATCCGCTTTTTCCGGGTTTCGTCGGCGGTGATTCCGCTCGCCTCACACGAAGCGTTCTCTTTCGAGTGGCAGACGCACTTTGAAGCTGAGCTGAAAGAAATCCGTACTTTTGTGGCTGAGCATAACTTGCGGCTCTCTATGCACCCCGGTCAGTACACCGTTTTGAACGCGCCCCGGCCCGAAATTGTACAAAAAGCCGTTGCAGAGTTGGAATATCACGCCGCTTTCTTGGACGCGGTTGACCCCGCACAGGGCACCATGACGCTGCACGTCGGCGGCGCTTACGGCGATAAGGCTGCGTCACTAGGGCGTTTTGCAAAAAACTTCGCGCAGCTCTCCCCTGCGGCACAAAAGCGCTTGACCTTAGAAAATGACGACCGCACCTACACGGCTGGCGAGGTTTTGGGGCTCTGCGAAAAGCTCGGCGTCCCGATGATTTTCGACTTCTGGCATCACAAGCTCAACCCGACCGCTGAAACGTGGGACGCCGATTTAGAGGCGCTACTCCCGAAGATTGTAGCTACTTGGGGCACACGTATACCGAAGTTTCACCTGTCATCAGCGCGGGGACTCGGCACTGCCCACGCCGACCTGATTGAACCGGTAGATTTTGGGCAAGTTGAACATTATTTAGGCGGTTTCGGCGGGGATAGACCTTATGATCTGATGCTCGAGGCCAAACTCAAAGAGGTGGCGCTATTACAGCTTTTGGAAAAGACAACATAGGCAGACGTAGAAACTCGAGCTGCGCCGTAAAAGTGGTAAATCTCCCGAGCCGCTAGAGCAAAAAAAATAAAATGAGCCGGTGGGATTTGTAAGAACACTACGTTGGGTCTTGGTTTTAGCCGCGCCGATAGTCGGTTACTACGTGGCATTTGCTCTTTGCTTCGGCATCACTTACGCTGTCACACTTTTTTGCCCTTTGCCACTGACAGACTCAGGTATCTGTACAGTGTTCAGGTCTGACCGCGCAGAGTTCATACTGTTTCTGTTAGGACTTCCCGCACTCGCTGCTTTTTTCGTCGTACTGTTTCCGACCTTGCTCGCACCGAAAGAGCGCCTCAACGTCGCTAAGGTTGCGGGTGTTGCAGGAAGTATTGCCGCTCTTCTGTTAGGCGTTCCGGTAGCAGTCTCGTCTCCTATCGTTCTCTTGGCTGTGCTTGTAGCGCTCGTTTCTGGCGTACTGACGGTACTTCTCATTAGATGGTCGATAAGAAAGCCGTCTGTATAAACACAGTGACAAGCCCGTAGAACCGGGCAACCCTCACACGCTGGTCGTTCAGACGAGAATATTCTGCCACAAATAGTCGAAACCAACCTGCTGTACTCCGTATCTCAACAAGCCGCCGCAGCCTCTATAAGGCGCTGTGCGCCGCACGGAGGTAACTGTGCAACGCCCCGCAAAACAGCTTTTATTGGTCGCAGTTTTACTCTCATTAGCCGCCTGTAACCGAAACGAATTTGTACCCACTGAACCGAGCACCACGCCGGGTGCCGGAGACGCGAGCGTCACCATCTTGCAAGGAGACACGTTCGATAAGGGCATGGCGTCACTTGCGTTGCCCGGCCTGAGTTCCGAAGAGCGCGTCGCAGTGATTCCGGTTTACGGCACCTAAGACGTGAGCGTTCCCGACGTCAGGTTTTCTCTCGGTACCGCAGGGCTTAAAACTGCGCTGACGCCGACCGCCAAGCCGGACAAGACTGAGGCGTTGTCCCCACGTGCGCTCCAAGAGCAGCGGCGGCTCGAGCGTTTCCAAAAGACCTCGGCTCAAGCTGCCGAACTGCGCCGCACCGGAACCTTAAACCTTAAAGAACAGCGGTAAGGCGAGCTGGGCGCTCAAAATCTGGACGACAACTGCCCCGCACCCTACACGGTAGGTTCAACCACGTGCGACTTCTACTTTTACGATTTTGAAGCGGAAGACGAGCGTTTGGTCGATACCACCTTGCGTTTTGAAAGCGCCAACGCCTACTGGTTTGTTGACGACGTGTACGCCGATGAGTTCACGCCGGAGCAGCTAGAGCGCCTCGCAGGGATTTTTGAAGAAGACATCGTGCCGGTAGACACAGAGTATTTCGGCCCCTTCCCCGACTTTGACAACAACGGCAAAATCTTTATCGTCTTTTCCCACCTTGACGCCTACGGTTATGTTGACTACAACGACCTTTTCGACAATGACGAAGTTTTAGCCGAAACCGGCTATCACAGCAACGAGGGCGACATCTTTTACGCCTACTTGCCGAGCGACAACGAAGCGTTCGGGTTCGACCGTGAGAGCTACTTTACCGAAAACCTGCCCTCAACGTTGGTTCATGAACTCAAACACCTTATCGCGGGCGGCATTCGCCTGAGTCTGCCTGAAGATGAGTTTCTCGGTCTCGAGGAATCTTGGGCGGAGGAGGCTTCGGCGGTCGCGGCTGAAGAGCTGTCGCTTTACGGCAGCGCAGTAACGGGCTACGCGCAGGGCGCAGCAGCCGACGCGCTGGCCGACCCCGAGGCGTACCGCATCGTCGATGACGACGAGGAAGCGGGGCCGGAAGGGTTCAGTTACTACGGCTATGATTTCCTCTTCCTGTGGCGCGTCGCCGAGCGTGTCGGGCACGAGACCTTCTGGAAAGCATGGACGGCGGGGCCGGAAACGGGCGTTGCCAACATCGAAAAGAACGCCGCAGAACTCGGTTCATTTGCCGACATGATGACCAACTGGGCCGTTTCGGTGATGTTCGACCATACCGGCAAGCTGCCGGATTACGATTACGAAAGTCTCAATTTGCGTCACGGTACCTGGCAGAACCCCTGGTACAGTGCGCCGCTTTCGGCGGACTCGAGCCGAACCCGCTCGCCCTCTAACTCGGTTGCGGCGACGACCAAGGCGCAGCTGTCACCGTGCGCTCAGCAGACCCTGACGCGCGCGTAGCGGTCGTACGCTTTACGGGCGACCTACCCTATTAGAACCTTACCCACCGAAGTGCGCTGCGCGTTCGTTTTACGGCTGATTACGACCAGTCTAAGTATGTTCGGCTGGGGGCTCGCCGCGAGCCCTTACCAACCACTCAGTCTAGCGGACGCGCTGCACGCACCACCCGGAACGCTCGTAAGGGTTTGGGGGCGTTTTCAGACAGAAACGCAGGGGCAGGCGCGGATTGACGGGCAACTCGTCAGCGGCAAGCAGGCGCTGCCCGTAGCAGGTCAGGTGTTCGACTGGCAACCTGAACCGGGAACGCTCGCTGAGCTGTGGGGAAGGCTCGAGCCCGGCCCCGTCTTAAAGTTCCACAACGGACGCAGTCCCGGTGAGACGCGCCGCCCACGTCCGACACCGACCCTGCACGAAGGAAAAACGGTGCGGGTGTGGCTCGAGGTTCGCGCTGCTGGCCCCGCCCGTTTTTCTTTTGTTCAAGGTGTTACCGAAGACCGCCGCGTCTTTTTCTTACCCCGTTACGAAGGTCGTCTCAGCCTCGTCTGTTTACGCGGTGAAGTCGGGTTTCTCAGCGGGCCGAGTGGACGTCGGACGTTCCTGCGAGGGGCGACGCCCTGCAAGATGACGTGAGATATAGCACTTAAGCAGCTAGAAGCTACCGTAATTACCTCAGAATGTGCGTGCTAGACGGTTTAGTCGAAGGTGGGAGCGTCCGTTCCCAGATGATACCTACTATCTTTTAAGCTGTCAGCAAAAATCAGTCAGCCTGCTGTTATAGGCGGCAACGGCAGGCTGACGTTCAAACGGCAAACTTTATAAGGTTAGCAGGTATCATCTGGTCGGCAACGCTCTCAGCATAAATTTGGGGCTAGCACGTACATTCTGAGATGATGCTTGTGTCAATCTTTCTTGGAAATGCTAGGTTTAAGAGAAAAGCTTTCGTAACCAGGCGAAGGCTCGCCACCTTCTGACGGGTTCCACCTCTACTTCTAGCGGCTCATCGCGCTTTTGAAACGCCTCGAGCTGCAAGCGAGCTTGCGCTTCGGCTTCTCTTAGCAGCTCAAGTTCAGCCTCGAGGAGGGTATTTTGCTCCCGTAAGGAGCCGACCTGCATAAGCGCTTGCTGATGCACCTTGGCTGTGACTTGCAGCTGGGCTCGAGCCTTTGCGAGTGCCACGGTATCGGCTACGGCCTCGGCTGAACTTCCCTGCGTAGAGGTTGACGGAGGGGGCTGCACGGGTTCTTCTCGCTCAGGCTCTTTTTGTTCAGGGTCTTTTTGTTCGAGGTCTTCTTCAAGCTCTTTTTGCTCAGGGTTTTCTTGGTTCAGTTCTTTTTCTGCAAGGCTCCCAGAGACAGTCTTTTCAAGGGTGTTGTCGTCAGCAGCGTTGAGATAGTCAAGCACGCTTCGCGCCGTAATTTTCCCCTCGAGCTGCTTTTCTCTAAGTTTGGAGAGGTCAACGTTGTAGGCTTCAGCCAACCGCTGAGCTAGGGGGGAAATATCATCTGCCACGACAACTGCTCCTTGAGGTAACTATACCAGATAGCTTGGGGCTGCTGAACGTACTTCTAGGCTGTAACACCGGTCCCGATTGATTCCTAAGCCATTAGAGCGTAGCGAGTAGGAAAAAATACGGATGGAGCGTTATGGACTATCGCTGAACGCCTTTCTCGGCGCTGGGGGATTGAGCGGAATCCGTGTAACCTCGGGCGGCGCGTCGCCTGAATCTAAACAACGTTGCCTAGACCAGAAAGATGAGACACTGCTCGTGCGTTCCGTAACGGTTTTTTGGAAAGCTCCGGTTAAACGACCGTAAGCCCGCTATATTTAGAAGTTGGCTCTATGTAACCTGAGATGCTGTGTTGATTTGTCAAGCTTGAACTGAAGTTGGCTGGAAGGGTTTCCTGTGCGTAAGCACGCCAAAGATCATCCTTAGCAGTTTAGCCATACATGCTACCACCGCCGCCTTTTTATGTTTACCATGCCTCACCAGACGTTCAAAGAAGTCCTTAACGACAGGATTAAAACGAATAGCTGCGAGGCACGGCATGTACAAGATATGCCGCAAGTAGGCAGAACCTAAGCGTGAGATATGGCTTGGTTGAGCCACGCTCGTACCGGAGGTAAACTGGGTAGGTGTCAGCCCAACAAAGGCGACTAGCTTGCGTGCTGTAGCAAACCGCGCTACCGAGCCTAACTCTGCCAGGAGCAGACACGCAGTCCGAATCCCAATCCCAGGAATGCTCGTCAACAACAAGAGTTCGTGCTCGTTCGAACGCTTCGTCTCCAGCTCGAGCTCATTCTCCAGGGCTTGCTTTTCTACTGCTAGTGAGGCCATGCGCCGCTTCAGGGAAGTCACCACCTCGGGATGAACCTGACCATGTTCGGCTGCCTCGAGCCGGTTCTTGAGTCGCGTCAGGTCCTTCGCTAGCGCCTGAATTTCCCGAGCGAGCGATTGCCGTAGCGGACTCACGGCGAGGGTGGGAGCAGGTTGCCGCTCTTTGACGTAAACCGCTAGCCACAAGGCGTCCGCTTTATCGGTTTTGTTACGGCGGTGCTGGCGCTTCATGAAATAGCTGACCTGGGCTGGATTAAGGATGCTCACGCTCACGTAAGTGCCTTGTAAGGTCGCAGCAAGACGCCGGTGGTAGGAGCCCGTTGCTTCTAGGGCCAGACGGCAGTTCGGAAAGAATTCGAGCCAAGTTAGCAGCTCACGATGGCCTTCTGGGGTGTTACCAAACTTTCCCCGATGGATTTCACCGGTATCAAGGAGTGCAGCCACGTCCAGGCTGAGTTTGCTTACGTCGATGCCTACAAACGTCATCTCGTCCTCCAGCTTGGGTCCGGCTCTAGGCCACCACCGCTCGCATACTTGCAGATCCGGCCTTAACGGCTCAGGATGCTGGTTCGGAGTCTTGGTGATGGGTTGAGCAGGCCTATCTCAGGTACGAGCTCAAACGCTCAGGTTCGGAGTCGGCCTTACTCTTGACCCGCACTCAACATACAAGTTCGGGGTTTATAGCAGAGCCGGTAGCTGGGCCACCTCTTTTGGAAGACGGATCGAGGGCTTTTTAGGTTGAAGTGTATAAGCGATCAGACCGGCGATCAGATTAACAGCAAAGTTAGCGGGGCTGCGGTGCCGGGTATGCTCGCTTTGCGAGATGTTTTTAAGCTGGTCGTTGATCGTTTCGATGATGAAGCGCTTGCGGAGCAGAAGTCTGTCGGCGAGTGGCATAAACCTGGCTTTCATGTTTTTAGAGGGTGTTTTGGAATAGGTTCACCGGTTTCTCCAGGGTGTGTGGTTAGTTTGAGCAAGGCGCTTGGTGATAAAGTCGCGACTTGCGAGATAGATAAAGGCTTCGCTCGAGGCGGGGAGGGTTTCATAATCTTTGCTGAGCCTGCGGTAGTTTCCTAACCAAGCAAACGTGCGCTCCACAACCCAGCGCCTGGCTTGTAGGCCAAAGCCTTTCTTAACACGACGAGCGACGATTTCAAGCACGATACCGAAACACAAAAGGATACGGTTGCTGAAAGCAGTGCCCTTATAACCCCGGTCGAGCCACAAATGCTACAACCTCGGTACATGAGGTTTGCTGTGGTTTAAGAGTAGTGACAGCCCTTTGCGTTCAGGTACATTCGCGCTCGTCACCAACACACTCAGCACCAGCCCGAGGGTATCCACCAGCAGATGCCTTTTCTTGCCGTTAACGCTCTTGGCTCCGTCAAAGCCGTTACCGTGCAAGCTTCCTGCTTTGACCGATTGGCTATCAGCACAACCGGCGCTCGGTTCTTCGTTACGCTCAAGCCTTTTCCTTAACGCACGCCGCAAGTGCTTGTTGAGCTTGCGCCACAGCCCCACCGCTCGCCACTTCGCAAAGTGGTAGTACACGCTTTGCCACGCGGGGAAAGTCGCCTGGTAAGTCTCGCTAGGTGCAGCCGTTTCTCAGCACATAGCGCATAGCATCAAGCAGTACTCTGAGTTCATAACCCGTCTTGCGCCCTCTTCTTGGTTCAGGCAGCAACTTGAGTGAGTAGGGCTCGAGCACCTTCCATTCAGCGTCTTTTAAGTCCGTTGTATACTGCTTTCGCTTGACCATTCACCCCTACCTAAACATAGGTGGGGGATTTCCCAAACACCCTCTACGTAAAGAGGTGATCAGCGCCAGTCCGCGCTCGTATAGCTTTTCAAATATAGCCTGAGAGAGATAGCCCTTGTCTCCAAAAAGCTTGCCGAAGAGATTTTCGGTCATTCCCTCAAGCGGTTTGCGGTCGTCGGTATTGCCTGGGGTGAGATGCACAGCAAGCAGTTCACCCACGTCGTTGACGATACCCGGTAAAAAGTCACCTTCGCCGTACACCAGGCGGTACGCGTTCGTATCCGGGCCGATGACCCCGGCGCGGAGTGTGGCGGCGTCTCTGAGGCGCTGCTCGAGCCATTTTCCCTCCGGCAGCACGTTCCCGAAAAGCCGCACCGCAATCTGCCCGTCAGCGTCAAAGAGTCCGTACGCTTCGGCGCTGCCCGCTATGACCCGCACCCAATCGCCGGTTTGGAGCGAATGTTTGGGTAAGTGGTTGCGGTAAACCCAGGGATGACCGGCTGTAAGGGCGGACTCAAGGGTGGGGTCCAAGGTCAGGGCTGCCTTAAAAGGTGCGGGCACCCCCTAGCTTAACGAATTGTCGAGATGGTTTGGGCAAAGCCAAATAAATGTTGGCTCTATGTAGATTTCAAGTGATCAGAAGAAGTTCAAGAAGCGAAGGTAGCAGAGCTTTGCCTCTAGCTCTAGCGTTGTGAACAAACTCGAAGAAGCTCAGGTATAGAGGCAGTTTTTCTTGCGATATACCTTGGTGTGGACGTAGCCACGACCTGAGTAAAGACCAGAAGCCTTCAATAGTGTTGACGTGAACTTCACAGAAGCCGTCGCCATCATCGTCACGGGCGTATTCTCCAGTTGAATGATTGACACGTTTATGTAGATAGCCCCAGCTTTCTAGCCGGTTGTAGATGTTGTATTCGTCGGTATAGAGCTGGCTGCCCCGCTTGACCAACTCGGTGATGATAGGCTCAAGCGTCCTTTGCTGAACATTCTCCAGCATTCTAATGATGACCTTGCCACCGCGCTCGATCATGCCTGAGACGGGTGGCTTTTCACTCTCAAGCGTACCGCGCCCTCGCTTTTTCAAACGACGACATCTACCCCGTCGCCTTTTAGCTCTGAGAGCTTTGGGGTTGCCCTTATGCCCAGCCACAACATAAAGTTCATCAAACTCGACTTCACCAGCTAGCTCGACAGCCCTTTTTTTGCCTCGACACCTGCGCGAAGCTGTTCGGTCATCTTCTGTACGTCGTTCTGGTTTAGTCCTAGCTCAGCCGCAATCTGGCGGTTTGAGAGGTTTAAGCCCGTTAGGTACAGGCAAAGTATCCACACTTCTAGGGCTTGATGATGCCCTTCAAACACCGTATTTGTCAGATCATCAAAGTGCCCGCAACACTCGCCTTGACAAACGTAGCGCCGCCGCGCCTTTTGCGTATTGTGATAGCCAGTTCGCTTTACCTGAGAACTACCACAGTTAGGGCAACACACCTTACCCTCAGACCAACGTAGTTCTCTTAGCTTTTCGTAGCATTTCTCATCATCTAGCAAATCCTGCAAGTACAAACCCATACTTCACGCTAGCAGACCTTTAGCCACTTGCTTTCCATATTGAGCCTAAAAGCTTTTATCGGTCCACGGCTAGGCTTCACCAAATTTTTGGGCAATCTCTTTGGCGGTCAGCCTCGCTTTGTGGTTGATGAGGGCGACGTTGGCCTTGCTTTCAGTGATAACTGCTAGCACGGCGCGTGGCCCGGCGGTGTAGAGGAGAATCTGACCGTCGGTGCCGGAAATACTCGTCTCGGTCAGGTCGCCCGCGCCCATAATGCTGATGATGCGTTTGTTGAGACTTACAGCCGTCGAGGTCATCGCGGCCATCCGGATCGCTTCGTCCTGCACCGAGGTCTGCACGAGCGGCAAGCCGTCATTGCGCGCCACCAAAATACCGCGGACTTTGGGTACGACGGCGCTCAGCCTGTCGATAATCTCTTGAATCTGATCCAACTCGGTATCCGCCTTGGACATGGTTCCTTTCGTCTCCGGGTATGAGACTACCACGCCGCACACCGCCTTATATACTGTTTCACAGGCTGTTCGCCGACTCAGCGGCGTCGATGGCTTTAAGCAGCGTCACCACCGCCGCCGTCGCACTGTCTTGCAAGGTGGCGTTGACGCCCACGACGTTGGCGATATCCAACTCGAAGTAAGCGGCAACCTCTTCAGGCTCCCAAACGCGCCCAACATCTTGACGCGTAACTCCGACGACAAAAGGTACGGGGATACGGCTGGTGACGAACTCGAGAATCCCCCGCGCGTGCCCGTAGTCGCTCGGTCTGTCACCCGGCACGAGCAAAATAAGGCCCAACGCGCCCTCGCAGAGAACTTCCCACATAAAGTTGAAGCGGTCTTGCCCCGGCGTCCCGTAAAGGTGAATGACCGTATCGTCCGCCGACAGGATGCCGAAATCAAAAGCTACCGTCGTCGTGTCTTTACCGATGTCCACCGAAGACAGCTCTTCGGTTTCGATCACGTCGATAACCGATAAACTGCGGATAAACGTCGTTTTTCCGGCTCCAACCGGCCCTGACACGACAATTTTTAGAGGCTCACTCACCGTTTACCCCCGAATGACAACGCCGCGAGCAAACGGCGTATAAAGCTTCGTTTAGGCGTCGGGGACTCAGCTGAAAGCTGCTGCGCCCGAGACGGCAGTGCCGGAAATGGCGATACTGCCGCCGAAGGTTGCGGCGCGGCTGCTGAAGTTACAGTTGAGGTCATAGCTGAAGGTCTAGCGGAGCTTGGAGCTAGAGTTAGAGCCGTACTTTCCGGCTGATACCCCGCTCTAGACACCGGTCTAGATACCCGCTCGAGTAAACCGCCCCCGTTATCCGTGTTGCTCACACGATCACCAGCACTGTTGTCACGGCCGCCTCCACTATTGTCATCCCTGTGCTCACCCCCGTACCCATCTCCTTGACTACCCTCGTAGCCCCGGTAATTTACAGCGTAGGCGCGTACCGGCGTGATGATGTCGAGCGAACGCAGCCGTATCAGGTAGAGCTGCACCAGCGGCACCGGCAACTTGACGACCGTAGCCAGCTCGCTAGCGCTGCAGCCTGCGAAGAGTAGAGACCGGCTACGCTGCAAAAAACTCTGCAGGTTGCTCGGCAACTCGGCGGTCAGTTGAGAACTGTCTTTAAGCTTGAACCGCGTTGTTTTATCGGTTGCAGGATTTATCTCTGCTCGGCTTTCTATGGTGGTGTTCGCCAGCAGCTGCCAGACCTCTTGCCGCGTCATGTGAATTTCGTGGCTTAAGACAGCCTCGTGCGTAGGGCCGAAATCAAACTTACCCTGACGCAAGCCGAAAAGTTCGACCAGGCTTTTTTGCAAGGTTTCCTTGACCTTTACGCTGACGTCGTCTTCTCTAAAGCAGAGCACCGCTCCCTGATACAGATGCAGTTCGTACTGTTTTTGAGTGGTGGAGTGGATGTAGAGCTTGCCTGTACGTGAACCTAGCATCTTTAGGACGTCCGGGGTTGATATTGTTACGAGGTCGCCGAATATCGCCATAACAAACAATATAACCCGGTTTGCAGAAAACGATGAAGGGACGAGAGCAGAGCTGTAGCCGGTAACTTTGGGGAATTTCGGCGACCCTCTTTAGCTAGCTGCAAATAACGCGTAGACCTCCGCGTCTGTTATGGTAAGAAGTGTTTACACGCGAGGAGCCCGTATGAGTTTGGAAGAAGACTTCAGCATTTTGCAACTCGTGTATACGAGCCGCAGCGTCAAGCCGCTCTCCGACGCCGAGCTGCTAAACCTGTTGGTGAAGGCTCGAAACTTCAACACCGCAAACGCGATTACAGGCGTGCTGATGTGCCACAACGACTTTTTTGCACAGTGTCTGGAAGGGCCGGTTGTCGAAACCTATGGACTTTTCCGGCGCATCAAAGAAGACTCGAGGCATCATGACGTCGTGTTGGTTTTTGATGAACTTACCGAGCAGCGCGTGTTTTCAGAATGGTCGATGGGCTACACCGGGCTCTCAACTTCGGAAAGTATTCAGCTTTCAACTGCTAACTGGGAAAAGGTCGAGCAGTATCATAGTGAGGCAGGTACCGCCTCGCCCGGCTTCGTCTTGCTGCAATCTCTTTGGGACGTTCACAAAAGCGATTTTTAGAGCTTGTTCCAGCACAACACCTGATTCACTGCGGAGCACCGTTACACAGAACTGTTATAGAGAACCGTTGCGAAGAATGGCCGCAGAATGTATATATTTCATCAAGTGTCGGTATTTAGCGTGTGATATAGTCTGGTTTACTAAGCTTGCCTAAAGCTTGGCCCATCAAGGCCAAGGGGTGCTCTAAACGCACCCAGCTTGAGCCCTACCCCTAAAGGAGTCTAGGATGACCACAACCCAATCAAATGTAGACCAGGCACTTGCCGAGGCGATGGCCATCGACGGCGCGTCGGCAGCGATGATCGTCGATTACGAGAGCGGCATGGCGTTAGGTACCATCGGCGGCGGCATCGACCTTGACGTAGCTGCAGCGGGCAACACCGAAGTCGTCCGGGCCAAGATGACAACGATTAACGAACTCGGGCTCAACGACGAGATCGACGATATTTTGATCACCTTAGGCAAGGCGTACCATATCATCCGGCCCCTACCAAACAGCACCCAGTTTTTCTACATCGTGCTGACCCGCAAAGCGAATCTGGCGATGGCCCGTCACAAGCTTAACGGGATTGCTGCCAAAGTTCGTATCTAAACCCGTTAGGTTCACCTTAATGTCTTAGCCCCGAGCTTGTCGGGGTTTTTGGTTGTTTGAGTCACCGCGCAACTCGAGTGGGCGTCTTTAAGAAGGGTTGACGCCAGCACCAGCTCGGAAAATATGCGTGCTAGTCGAAGGTGTTCACTGGGGAAGCGTCGCCGACCAGATCGTACCCGCCAGCTGTGTTCGGACGGTGAGATAGGCTCGAGACCCTGAGCCCATCTCTACTAAAACCCATCTAACCTCGTGCTAGCCTAAACTCATGCCACGTGACAGCAGGCTAACGTTCGACCGGGGCACGCTCCTACTGCATCCGCCGCCCAAAGGCAAAAGTTGGGTGGAGTTTGCGACGTGGGACGACCGCACCGAAAAGTTTCGGCTCCCGGCGTTCTACTACCGGGCGTTTCTCGAGGCTATGCGCGCTGAAGGCGTCGCGGTGACGGATAAAGCAAAGGGTTTTTCAGCGCTTGAACTCAAGGTGGGCGTAGAGCAAACGCCTTTTCTGCACCAGCAAGAGGCGCTTGCGGCGTGGCAACGGGCCGGACGGCGCGGCGTGGTCGTCTTACCTACCGGGGCCGGAAAAACTTATGTGGCGCAGCTCGCGATGCAGGCGACGCCGCGCAGCACCCTCATTCTGGTACCGACGCTTGACCTGATGCACCAGTGGTACGCGCACCTCACTGCCGCCTTCCCCGACGCCGAGGTCGGGTTATTGGGCGGCGGTTCAAAAGACCGCACCGCTATTTTGGTTTCAACTTACGACAGCGCCGCCATTCACGCCGAAACACTGGGCAACCGTTACGGTCTGCTGATTTTTGACGAATGCCACCATCTACCGAGCGAGTTTTACCGGGTTGTCGCCGAGTATTCGCTTGCCCCTTACCGTTTGGGCCTTTCGGCGACGCCCGAACGCAGCGACGGCAAACACGAGACGTTGGGCGCGCTCGTCGGGCCGATCGTCTACCGTAAAGAACCGGAGGATCTGGCGGGCGGCGCATTGGCAGAACACCGCGTCGTGCAGCTCAGGGTTAAACTCTCCGCCGAAGAGCGCAGCCGTTACGACGCCTGTATCGCCACTCGCAACGCATTTTTAGGTAAACGCGGGATTCGGTTGGGGACGCTCGAGGGTTGGGGCTACTTCGTCCGTGAGAGTGCCCGCTCGTCAGAGGGCCGCGCCGCGATGCTCGCGCACCGCGAAGCGCGTACATTGGCGTTCGGCACCGAGGGCAAACTGCGCGTACTAGCCGACCTGTTAGCGCAACACTATCCTGACCGGACGCTGGTATTCACCGACGACAACGCGACCGTCTACCGTGTGTCGCAAGATTTTTTACTCCCGGCGATTACGCATCAGACGAAGGTCAAAGAGCGGCACGAGACCCTGACGAGGTTTCGTAGTGGTGAGTACCCGGTGCTTGTCACCTCGAAGGTCTTAAATGAAGGGGTTGATGTACCGGAGGCAAAAATAGCGGTCGTCCTTTCGGGAACGGGCTCGAGCCGTGAATACGTCCAGCGTTTGGGCCGCATCTTGCGCCGGGGTGAGGGCAAACTGGCGCTCCTGTACGAAGTCATTGCCGAAGATACGAGCGAGGAGGGCGTTTCAAAACGGCGGCGTGAACGCCCCGGTGCGGTTTCTGCCGTAAAGCCGGACAAAGCACCGCCTCAGCGTAAACTTTTTGCACCGATTACCGAAGGGGACGCGCTTGGACTCGATGAGCTTTAGTATCAAAGGCTCTGACATCGGGAACCGGGATGTTGAAAGCTGAACTAAGAACGTAGAGAGTGCGTAGGAAGTGTGCAGGAAGTGTGACTGGGGGAGTCATGACGAAGAGTACAGGTTCAACGGTGAGAACAGGATTGACAACAAGTCCGGGGAAAACCCATGCTGCCTTCTGAACTGCTGATGTTTCGTTACAGCGGCGAAGAGTTGCTGCCCAAACGTCTGAAGCACGACAAAACAACCCTGACGACGGCGCAGGATATCATCGGCCTGTTCGACCAGCACAAGGGGCAGCGGCGCGGCGAGTTGGATGAACAGCTGGAGGTGCTCGAGGGTGAAGCCACCGACTACCGCATGAAACGGGGCCTGGCGCATCTGCTCCGGAGCGGCTTCAGCACCTTTGAAACGGTGAGCCCTATCGAACCGCCCCTCTTGCGCGAACGCGTTTTCTCGCTCGCTGCTGCCGGGTTGCCGAGTCCGCAGGGGACTCGGGGAACACTTGAACGCGCCGCCGCCGCCCTCAGCGCCGAGCTTGGGCGTGAGGTTCAGCCAGAAGAGGTCACGCGCGGCCTTTACGCCGACCTTGCTGAAAATCAGCGCCTGACCGACTTCGAGCCGCCCGACCCGAAAGCTTTAGTAGACCGTTACAACCTCTCGCAGGTGCAAGGCGTGTTGTACCGCGCCAAACACGTGACCATCAACGCGCACCGCAACGACCCCGGCGAGTACAAGCTCTTGTTTCGCTACCTCAAGCTGTTCGGCCTGATGAGCTACATCGAAGGGGACGCCGACCACGGTTTTACCATCACCGTAGACGGCCCCGCGAGTCTTTTCGGCGGCAGCACCCGGTATGGGCTGGCCCTTGCTAAACTGCTTCCGGCGCTGCTACACGTCACGCGCTGGAGCTTGGAGGCCGACCTCATGCCGCGCACGCTTTACGACGGGACAACGACGCCCGCGCGGTTTACCCTCGAGTCCGGTTGCGGCTTGGTCTCGCACTACCCGCCCGGCAAGACCTATGACAGCATGATCGAAGCGTCGTTTGCCGACCGCTGGAGCAAGGCCAAGACCGAATGGCAGCTCGAGCGCGAAGTAGACTTAGTTAGCATCCCCGGCAGCGTGATGGTCCCGGATTTTCGGCTCGTTCACCCCGACGGGCGCTCGTATCTCTTAGAGATTGTCGGGTACTGGCGTCCCGAATACCTTAAAAAGAAATTTGCCCAGGTCAGAAAATCACTCCGTGACGACCTTATTTTGGCGGTGTCCGAAAAGCTCAACTTGAGCGGTGCAGGCATCAAAGTAGAGGATATTCCGGCGAAAATCGTCTGGTTTAAGGACAAGCTAATTCCCAAATCGGTGTTGTCGCTGTTGCCGCAAAACCCAAGCTAACCGGCGGAGACCATCTCCCCCCGAAACTGTTTCCGGTACAGTTCCGCGTACACGCCGCCCTGCGCTAAAAGCTGCGCGTGTGTCCCCTGCTGCACGGTGCGACCGTCATCCAAAACGATAATCTGGTCGGCGTTCCTGATAGTCGAAAGGCGGTGCGCAATTACAAACACCGTGCGCCCTGCCATTAGCGTATCTAGGGCCTCTTGTACCAAAGATTCGGATTCGGAATCGAGCGAACTCGTCGCCTCGTCCAGGATCAGAATACGCGGGTCTTTGAGGAGCGCCCGCGCAATCGCCACACGCTGCCGCTGTCCGCCCGAAAGCTTAATGCCACGTTCGCCCACGACGGTTTCGTAAGCGTCAGGGAACGCCGAGATGAAGTCGTGTGCGTTCGCGGCCCCGGCCGCGTCTTCGACCTCAGCGTCGGTCGCGCCGGGCCGACCGTAACGGATATTGTCACGCACCGTGCCTGAAAAAAGCTGCGTCTCTTGGGGGACGATGCCGATGTGGGCGCGTAACTCGAGCTCATCAAACTCGCGCAAATCTGCGCCGTCCAGCGTAATGCGTCCGGCGAGCGGGTCATAAAAACGCGGGATAAGCGACACCAGCGTACTTTTGCCCGCCCCTGAAGGCCCGACGAGCGCCGTAATCTCACCGGGTTGCGCGGTGAGTACGATGTCGTGAAGGACCGCCCGTTTGCCGCGAGTATCGGCTTCTGCACCTTCAGCGCCGTAACGAAACGACACGTCTTCAAAACGCACGAGGCCCCGTACCGGGGTCAAAGGCCGAGGTGAGGCCGGAGCAGGCAAATCACTCTTCTCTTCTAACAGCTCGAAAATGCGTTTGGACGCACCCAAAGCCTCTTGAAACTGGCTGTAAAGCCCCGTCAATGACCCGACTGCGCCCGCGACAAAGAGCGTGTAGAGCAGAAACTGAATAAGTTCGCCGGAGCTTAGGGTACCGCTGCTGACAAACCGTCCGCCGACGTAAAGCACCACGCTGATGGCGCTAAACATCGCAAAGACGATACCCGAAAAAAACGCCGCCCGAAACACCGCGCGTTTGAGAGCGATACGGTACGACGCGTTGATAAGGTCGCCGTAACGGCCCGACTCGAGCCCCTCCGCCGTAAATGACTTGACCACCCGCACCCCGACAATCGCCTCTTCCGCGCTCGCGTTTGCCTCAGCTACGCGGTCTTGGAACTCAGTGCTGATGGCCCGCAGCTTGCGCCCGAAGACACGCGCCCCAAACATCACCACCGGGACAACCAAAAGCATCAGCAGGGTTAGCCGCCAGTTGGTCACGAACAGCAAAACGATGCTGCCGACTAACAGCGCCGTTTGATTGACCAGCTGCGCCAAAGCCTGCGACACTGCGCCCTGAACGACCGACGCGTCCGAGGTGAGGCGTGAGGTAATCTCCCCGGTGCGGCGCGTTTCAAAAAAGCGGAGGGGCAGGCTCATCAGGTGCGCGTAGAGGTTTCGGCGCAAATCCGCGACGACGCCCTCACCGACCTGCGCGATCATATAGGTACGCAAAAAGTTAAACGCCGCCTGCACCAAAAAGATGCCCAGCAAAATCACGACGATACGGTTCAGGTTGGGCAGTGAACCCGTGCCTGACACGACAAAGGTATCGAAAAAGCGCCGAACGACCTGCGGGACGGCGAGTGCTAGGAGGCTCGAGACCCCCACCGCCAGCATCCCGACGATAAGCTGCACGCGGTAGGGGCGGGTATAGGCGAACAGCTTGCGGAGCTGGGCAAAGTCTGAAAGTGAGCCTTTGGTTTCGGCAGAAGGGGTACGAGAACGCATCATTTGAACTAAGTTTACGCCCGTCGGTATCAGACCTTCGTTGTGCTGCAACTCGTTTTACAGGGGTTAGGCTCGAGTGAAAAGAAGTAGAAAAGAGCGGAGACGTACCTCCACTCTGACAAATACGAAATTTGTACAACCTTCGCTTGAACTAGCTTAGCCTTTAACCGCCCCGGCCGTAAGACCGTCAACGATGCGGGCTTGGAAGATAAGAACGAGAACGACCAGCGGAATTGACACCAGCACCGACGCCGCCATAATCTCACCAAACGGCTCCTGCCGGGCTATTCGGCCCGAAAGCTGCGCGATCGCGACCGGCACCGTTTGCGAGGCTTTATCGAACGCCGTAAAGGTCAGCGCGAACAGATACTCGTTCCACGCGCCGATAAATGCCAGTAGTCCGGTCGTAACGAGAGCGGGCGCAGTGAGCGGCAGGAGCACGAGCCAGAACGTCTGCATCATATTGGCACCGTCCACCTGCGCAGCCTGCAACAGCGAATCGGGTAGGGTACGGAAAAAAGCCGTTAAAACCCACACTGTAAAGGGCAGCGAAAAGAGCAGATAGGTCAAAATCAGGCTGAGCGTCGTCGGCAGACTGAGAAAGCGAATGACCGCGTAGAGACCCGAGAGAATCGCAATCTGCGGAAACATGGTCATGGACAAGATGACGTAGAGCGAAATCTCTTTTCCCCGGAAGCGCAATTTACCGAGCGCGTAAGCTGCGAACGAGCCTACAAGCAGCGCGAGCAAGGTGGTTACGCCTGCCACGACAACGCTGTTGAGGAGTCCGCGCAGAAAGGCCGGATTACTAAGTACCGCCTGAAAGTTGATCAGCGTGGGGTTCGTCGGCCACAATGTCGCGGGGGTTAAGAAGAGCTCTTTTTCTGACTTGAGCGCCGAAACAACCGCCCAGTAAAACGGGAACATCAGATAAACGAAAATGAGCACGATAAGAGCCCAGAAGAGCGTCCGGCTTACGGGTGATTTTTTAGCGGTCATTCTACATCCACCTTTAAGAGACGAATATATAAGAAGGCAAAGGCAAAGAGTACAATAAAGATAATCACACTCGTTGCCGATGAAAAGCCCATCTCCCTGGCACTAATAAGTTGGAAGTAAGCAAAACTTGCCATCGACTCCCGCGCTTCGCCGTACATGATTTGAAACGCGTCGAAGATACGCAGTGAATCGAGCGTGCGGAACACGAGCGCGACAGCGAGCGTCGGCGTCAGGAGTGGCAACGTCATCGAGAAGAACTGCTGAATTTTGCTGGCACCGTCGATCTCAGCAGCTTCGTAAAGGTCGCTGGGAATGGTTGAAAGACCCGCTAACAGCAGGAGCGCCATAAACGGCGTGGTTTTCCAGACTTCCATCGCGATAATTGCAGGAACTTGGTATTTCGGATTACCTGTCCAATCAACGAAACCGTCGCTGAGCCCGAGCCGGTTAAAGAGCGCGTTAAAAAACCCTTTCCGGTCAGACGCCAGCATCCACTCCCAAATGCGCGTCGAAACTACAGTGATAATCGCCCACGGCACCAGCATCGCAGCGCGCATGACGCCTCGCCCGAGGAACTTGGTCGCTAATACAAGCGCAATAGCCATGCCCAAGAGAGCCTCGAGCGCCACGGCAACAACAGAGACAACAACCGTATCACCAACTGCGCTGATAAAGTCGGCGTCTGCGGCACCTAACACGTAGCGTTTGCCGCCCCAACCGAACTCGCGGAGCGCCTCGTAGCGGCGCGGCTCACGGGGCAAGATGCGAAACGAGCTTTCGTACTGTGTTACGCCGTCCTCAACGACCGGCTGACCGGCGTCATCGAGTTCGGGCGGCAGTTCGCGGACCGTGAAGCTGAGCAAGTCGCGGTAATTTGACCAGCCGACAAACTCGGTTACGGCGTTCGGGTCGGCGAAGCGGGCGTTGGTAAAGCTTAGATAAAATACTTGCCCGAGTGGATAGATAGCTAACAAGAACAGCATGGCAAACGTAGGCGCAAGCAGCCAGAGCGCCGTGCGCTCTTCTGAACGCGCTAATTCTGAAGTATGTTTAGGCGTTTTAGTTACTGTTACTGGATTTGCTTGAGCCACCGTGTGACCTCTTTCTAAAGACGTGCCGGACTCTTACAAAAGAGTCCGGCGACGTAACAGTATTACTTGGCGGCAACCTTCTCGCTGGAACGCGCAGCTACGGGAAGACCCGTCAAATCCTCGAGATCGATCTCGAGTTCACCCATCGCGGTTTCGGCGTCGTTTGCGCCGGTCAGCACGTCATGAACCGCTTTGAAGAAGAGGTTGGAGACTTCGTTGTAACGCGGCGCGCTGACCGTTGAGGGCCGAGCAACCGCGTTTTGGAAAACGGGTAGGAGATCGGCGAACCAAGCCACGTTCGAATCAAGCAACTTCTGATCTTGATAAATTGCTTCGATGGTCGGCAGCGAAGACGCCGCGATCGCTTTTGTAAGCTGTTCGTCATACGAGGTTAAAAAGCGGGCAACGTCAACGGCTACAGCCGGATTTTTGCCGTACTTGTTGACGCCTAACTGCCAGCCGCCAAGCGTCGCGGCGGGGGCGGCACCTTCGCCTTCACCGGCGGGTAGCGGTACGACACCGACAGAATCGGCAATGTCACTGTCATCGGCGGTGGCTAAGCTGTAGGCGTACGGCCAGTTCCGCATAAAGACGGCGTTGCCGTTTTGGAAGATTTGGCGGGCATCTTCCTCTTGAAAGCCCGTAACTGCTTTCGGCGAGATGGTACCGACCCAACCGGCGGCAGCCTCGAGCGCAGCGATAGACTGGTCATTAAAGACTTCGATTTCACCCTCGGGGCTGATGATCGTGCCGCCGCCGAACGAGGCGATCCACTCTAAAGCGTCGCAAGTAAGTCCTTCGTAGGCTTCGCCCTGCCAGACAAAGCCGGTAAAGTCGGGGTTATTTGCGCCTTCACCCTCCATAATGGTTGTAGCCATCTCCTGAAGTTCTGTCCAAGTTTCAGGGGGGCCGTCAAAGCCGTACTGCTCGAGCAAGTCGGTGCGGTAGTAGAGCAGACCGGCGTCAGTGAAGTAGGGAATGCCGACGAGTTTGCCGTCAACCGTGTTGTTTTCGACGATAGCCGGAAAGTACTCCTGCATGTCTTCTTTAACGCCATCGGTCTGATACAGGTCAACGAGGTGCTGAGCCAAGTCGCCGGGCCAGATGACGTCGATCTCCAGGATATCAGCGTCACCGGACTGCGCTTCAAAAAGCTGCAGATAGAGTGCGTAACGGTCAGTTGCCGATTCCGGCCCCGCCTGCACCTTGACCCTAACGGTATAGTCTTGACCGTCGATGGTGTGCGGGTTGGCGTCCATGTAGCGTTGGGCCGCCTCTTTACCATTCTGAAGAGCTTGGGCTGTGTTACCCGTCAGCCAAGTGACCGAGACGTTTTGCTGGGCGAACGCCATACTTGCACCCAAGAGCGCTACTGCTGCTAAATACTTCTTCACTTCTCACCTCTTTCTTAAGGTTATTACGTGTCAAGACGACCGCTGCTATAGGTACCCTGTGAGTCCAAACATATATCTTGCTCGAGTCCTAAAAACGTTTCAGCCGTTTTGATAAGGCGACTATAGCAAGCTTTCACACCCCGCTGCAAGACGCGCACCTTATAGGTTTCTTCATGCTGGAGCCGCTTTGGAGATTTTTATATGTCTAGACAATATGAGAAGAACCCGTTGCCGTGACGGGTTACAGTAAAAGTTTTTTAAAAAGAGGTAAGGATTAGGGCGCTAAGTTCAGGCGGCGTCTCTCTTGTCTACAGATGCGCTCACAGCGCCATCGTCTTCAGCACCTTCGTCTTGAGCCGCTTCTTCTGACGCTGAAGAACTCCCTGAAGCGAATAACGCCGACTGCGCGGGCGGTGTGTAGGTGTAGCCGAGGTGCGTGTAGGCGCGTTCGGTTGCGACGCGGCCCCGCGCGGTTCGGTTTAAGAGGCCATTTTGAATCAGGAACGGTTCATAGACTTCCTCGAGCGTGTTGCCGTCTTCACCCACCGCGGTCGCCAGCGTATTGACGCCGGTCGGCCCCCCGGCAAACTTGGTAATGAGCGCTTCTAAAATCACGCGGTCACGGGCCTCGAGGCCCAGCTCGTCAATGTCGAGTTCATTGAGCGCCGAACGCGCCCGCGCCAGACTTACGGTGTCCTCACCGGAAACCTCAGCAAAATCGCGGACGCGGCGCAAGAGGCGTTTGGCGATACGCATGGTGCCCCGCGCCCGCCGACCGATCTCCAAAGCGGCGTCAGGGTCGATCTTGAAGCCGAGCAAATCAGCGTCGCGGGAAACGCCGCTGGCAAGTTCTTCAGTGGTGTAGTACTCCAAATGCTCGATAATCCCGAAGCGGCTCCGCATCGGCCCGGTAATGAGTCCCGAACGCGTGGTTGCGCCGACCAGCGTAAAGCGCGGCAGGTCGAGCCGGATGGTACGCGCCGCCGGGCCTTGACCCAAGATGATATCGACCTTGAAGTCTTCCATCGCCGGGTAGAGGTGCTCTTCAGCAACGCGGCCCAAACGGTGAATTTCATCGATAAAGAGCACGTCGCCGTCATCTAGCGCGTTGGTTAGGATAGCCGCCAAGTCGCCAGGTTTTTCGATGGCGGGGCCGCTCGTGACGCGGATATTGACGCCGAGTTCGTAGGCAACGATATGTGCTAGCGTCGTTTTGCCGAGTCCAGGCGGGCCGTAGAGCAACACGTGGTCGAGAGCTTCACCCCGGTTTTTAGCCGCGCTCAGGTAGACGCCCAACTTTTCTTTAAGTTTTTTTTGCCCCACGTAGTCGTCTAGCGAGCGTGGGCGCAGCGCACCGTCGAGTTCCATTACGTGCAGTTTAGCACGCAGCGTAAAGACTTCAGCTTATCCAACTGACTAAAATATAATGCGTGTAGGACGAGCTTTTTCTATAACTATTAGGCTCCTAAGTCAGCTAACAGAGGCTCGAGCCCACTCGTATCGGCTAGTTCTAAAAGGGGCGCTCTGGGATACCCGGCGTCAACTCCCTGAAGCTTCATCGCCGCCTTGAGTCCCGGAATCCCAAAGCGCGTGGTTACAGCCTGCGCGAGCGGATCGAGGCGGAGCTGAAGCGCCCTCGCCGTTTCTATATCGCCGCCGTAAAACGCGTCGTAAAGCTGTCGGTAGGGGTGGGCGGCAACATTGGCAACCGCCAGAATACCGCCGCAAGCGCCGAGTGCGAGTGCCGCCAAAAAGGTTGGCGCACTCCCGGTCAGCACCTGAAAATCCGCCGGAACGCGGCCCATCGTATCAGTCAGAGCTGCAACGTTGCCCGACGAGTCCTTCATCCCGACGATATTCTCATGCTGCGCGAGCTTGGCTATAAGCGCCGGACTAAACGCAAACGTCGTTACACCCGGAAAATTGTATAGCATGAGCGGCAGCGGACTCTCGTCGGCGAGCGTTTCGTAGTGCGTTCGCAAGATGGTTTCGGTCATCGCGGCGGCGTAGTAGTGCGGCGGTAAAACGAGTGCGGCGTCCGCCCCCAGCTCATGAGCTTCCCTGTTGCGGGCCGCCACGGCGCGCGTCGCCTCGCCACCTGTCCCGATGAGCAGTGGTTTGCCTGACGGGATGACGGCGCGCGCCGCTCTGATAACCTCGCGGCGTTCGGGGTCGCTCAAAAAAGCAGCTTCACCGGTGCTCCCTAAAACGAGAAAGCCGTCTACTTTGGGCTCGAGACGCCGTAAAAGCCGCCCCAACGCGTCTGTATCAACGTCTCCTGATTGGGTAAAAGGTGTGGGAACCGGCGGGATAATACCTTGAAGTGTCACCATACTCAAGCTTACACGCTCCACTAGATTCGCTTAAACGGCCCAGTCAAACGGCCCGGTCATCCCAAGCTTCAACGCTCAGACGCGCTTCTGCGATAATGATTTAAGGTGTCCCGCTCAATCTCCTCTACGGCTGTAATATTATGGCTGTAATCCGCAAACTCTCGCCCGACCTTATCCGCGAGATTGCTGCGGGTGAGGTTGTTACTGCGCCGGTTGACGTGCTGAAAGAACTTTTGGAAAATGCGCTCGACGCGGGTGCGACGCGGCTTATAGTGGGGCTCGAGGCTGGGGGCGTCCGCCGCATCACGGTACGCGACAACGGCGCAGGTATCCCCGAAGCCGAACTACCCCTCGCCGCCGACGCGCACAGCACCTCAAAGCTTACGTCTTTAACGGAGATTCGTACGCTCGGGTTTCGGGGTGAAGGACTCTACGCCGTGCGGCACGCGGCGACGCTCTCATTGACCAGCCGACCTGCCGGTCAGCTCGGCGGCGTCACGCTCTTGGTTGAAGGCGACGCCGTAAACATCCGGAGTCACCCGGCTCCGAACGGGACTTGCGCTGAAGTTACGGGGCTTTTTGCCCGGCTGCCAGCTCGGTTTGAAGCGCTCGAGTCCCCTCCTGCCGAAAATAAACGCGCTATCACCCTGCTAAACCGCTACTTGCTCCATCATCCGGGATTGCAAATGAGCTTGGAGACCGACGGTGAACCGCGCTGGAGTTACGCGGGCGGGTCGTTTCAAGAGGCCACAAAATTCGTGTGGGGGCCGGTCACAGCGAACCGGTTGCTGGCGCTCGAGCACACCTCCAGCACGTTCGCCGTAAGGGGACTTTTATCGCGCCCCGAACTGACCCGCCCACGCCGCGACCGGCTCTTGCTCGCCGTAAACGGTCGCCCGGTCGAGTGGGATGACGGGCTGCTCAAGGCCGTTTTAGCGTCCTACAAAGAGCTTTTGCCCGCCGGACACTATCCGGTTGGCGTGCTTAACTTGGACGTCCCCCCGGAAACCGTTTTAGTCAATACCTCGCCGGACAAGGCTCGAGTCCGGTTTTTACAACTCAGCGCGGTGGCGGCGTTTGTACAAGAAGCCATCAGCTCGGCGCTCAGTACCGTGTCACTAGCCCCCGCCTTACCTGATTTCAGTGTGGCACAGGGCGTTACCGCTGCGCCGCGTCACACTTTTCCGGCGCTGACCTACTTGGGCCGCTACCGGGAGCTGTACCTGCTGGCTGAAGGTGCGGCGCAACTCTGGGTGGTTGACCAACACGCGGCGCACGAACGCATCTTGTTTGAAGACCTAGAGCGGCGTTACCGAAATGAGCCGCCCGTCGAACTCTCCTACGCTGAACTTTTACCGCTTACACCTGAAGATGAAGCGACTTATCTGTCTCGGCAGGCTGAGCTGGCAGCGAAGGGGTTGACGCTCGAGCCCTTCGGTGGAGGTCGTTGGCGGGTACGAACCGTTCCGGCTTTTTTACTCGGACACCCCGAACTCTTAGCCGGAGTCGTGACCGATGCCCTAGGACGCGGCAGCGCGGAAGAAGCGTGGCGGGCCGTCTTGGGCCGCTTGGCGTGTCTACCTGCACTTAAAGCGGGTCACGCGCTCCATTATGAAGATGCCCAGACGTTGTTGGATACGCTTAGAGCGTGTGAAGTCCCGTGGGCGTGTCCGCACGGGCGACCTACGGCGCTGGTTTTGAGTGAACTCGAGCTGGCCCGTAAGTTCGGGCGGCGCGGGGTACGGGCTACTGAAGCACATGAGGCTAAATCTGAGATACCGACCCAAGACCCGGTAGCTGATTAACCTCGTATAATGCGTCATGACTGAAATGCTGGAAAAAGCCATTTCTGAAGTGAGACAGCTTCCTGAAGCAGACCAGGACGCTATAGCTCACTTTATTTTGGCGGAACTCGAGGATGAACGGCGTTGGGACGCCGCCTTTGCCCACCCGAAGTCACCTCTCTTGCTCGAGAAACTACTCGCTGAGGCTGAAGCAGGTTTAACGCAGTCGAATTTGGTCGCCACACGTAACTGATGAAGCAGCAAACTTTTTTTGACGTAAGCCCGATAGATTCTATATCCATTAACGATGTCGCACTTACACTCAATGTGTCATCTGCATCCGTTAGAAATTGGATCAAAACAGGGTATTTGGAAAAAGCTGGAAGAGGCTCAGTGACTTGTAACTCTTTCCGTGATTTCCAAGCCGACATCCTTGGAGATAAAAAGCTAAACAAGCGTGCGAATAAAACGCTGAAGGATCAACATGATCATACCGATTTAGAAGGCAAAATCGTTCAAGCTATAGCATCTCCAGAGGTCAAAATTGAGGCCCTCAGTGATATGTATGAAAGCAGCCTATCGGAGTCGTTTAAGAACAAAGAAGGAATATTTTACACTCCCCCCAAGATCGTCAAGGTGTTTTTTGACTATCTCCCGAAAGATTGTTCCGACTTGACTTTTTGTGATCCGTGTTGTGGGACGGGGAATTTTCTTGTTGAAGCATTAAGACGTGGTTTCAAACCTTCAAACGTTTACGGTTTCGACGTAGACAGAACGGCGGTTGCAATTGCCAAGAAACGAGTAGAAAGCTTTGAGAAAGGCAGTGAATCAAAAGTTGAAATACGGAATTTTCTAGATTTCGCTTCAAGTACCGACGAAATGTATGACGTAGCGCTTACCAACCCTCCTTGGGGTAAAAAGTTACCCAAATCGGAAAAGGAATCATTGGCTAAATCGTTGTCTACAGGAAGCAGTAAAGATACCAGCGCAATATTCTTTTTTGCTTGCTTAAATATTCTCAAGCCGTCCGGTTATCTTGGCTTTCTACTTCAAGATGCCTTTTTTAACATTGCATCATACGAAAGCGCACGCCAAGCTGCACTTGGCAACAGAATTATAAGCCTCCTTGATTTTGGGAAGCCTTTTAAGGGGCTTGTTACGAAAGCAAAGGGTATGGTGTTACGAAAAGAGAAGCCAAATAGTAAGGAATTAACTTTATGCGTTGGACTAAAGGGCGAAAGCCAAATTTCCCAGCGGGTTTTTGAGAAAAACCCCAAGTCAATATTTAATTTTACTTGCTCTGAGCAGGATCTATTAGTCATCGAATATCTGCTAAATACAGAGTGTGAAACTCTTTATGGGCGCGCCCAGTGGGGTCTCGGCATAGTTACGGGAAGCAATAAGGAACTCTGTTCGCCCGAAAAACAGAGTGGCTACTTCCCTGTCTATAAAGGATCGGATATTTCTAAGTCAGGCTTGAAGAAACCGTCAACATATATCCCTAGTCACTTGTCGCAATATCAACAAGTTGCTCCTATTGCTCTTTATCAGGCGAAAGAGAAACTTATCTATAAGTTCATATCTTCAAGTTTAGTTTTCGCTCACGATGTCAAGCAAATGTTTTTCCTAAACAGCGTAAATATGCTTATTCTACATAAAGATTTCCCCATCACCCACAAGCAGTTAAGTGAAATTCTAAATAGTAGGCTCATGACATGGCTTTTTCAAAAGCTGTTTGACACACACAAAATTTTAAGGGCGGATTTAGAGTCTCTCCCTATTTTTACTGGTTACTTCGCAGAGTACAAAACGTTTTGCGAAAAAACATTTTTAGATTACTTATCCTTGGAAGAGGTATCTGGTGGAACTTACAGAATTAAGGGACAGGATTTGTGAAGGTTTTGTTGGAAGCCAAGATGAGCTTCGAGGCGTTCTTGATCTAGTTGATGAAGATCAAGCTATATTTCCTTTCAATGAGTACGAACACCTGATATGCCACTTGATTGACATAAAGGGACTCACATTTCAGCAATATGTTGAAATTCGTTCTGAGTATGTTTCGGAAAACCCTAATCTTTGGATATTTGAGATTTCAGCCCCTCGAGGATTTGGCGAGAAATTCGCGCAAACTTACATTCACGGAAAATGCACGGCGCTAAAAAAGCCATCCAAAAAACTGGATCTCGGTTATTCCGGTGAGTACGACATGTGGCTAGATGGCATCAGAATCGAAGTGAAGGCTTCGAGAGCAGTTGATTCAAACAGTGACAAACCTCTATATATCAAAGCGCTTTCACGGAATACTGACAAGCCTTTCCTAATGAATTTTCAGCAGTTAAAGCCCCAGTATTGTGATGTATTCATATGGGTTGCGGTTTTTCGTGACGAGATCGTTTTGTGGGTAATGAGTTCGTCTGAAGTACTGAATAATCCTCTCTTTTCAAAGGGGCAGCACCGAGGTAACAGCGGAAATGAAGGGCAGCTTCATGTGAAACATGGAAACATCCACTTACTAGAAAAGTATGAGGTTAAAGATCAGGATCTTGGCGATGTAATTCGCGTCGCTGCAAAGAGATAGAGCTAATAGAGCTTTACGCTTGGATCCTGATTCTGCTGCGCCACATTGCCTTTAGCAAATTTAACTCTTTACACACAAAAAGTGGTCGCGATGGCTTTTATTCGGCTAAGCAGGGTAGGTAAAGTCAGCGACACGTTCCAGAAGGCGCTCCCACAGTAAAGTGAAATGACTTCGGGAGACCTCATGCTCAAATTTCTAACTTTCGCTCGCCCCTACCGCACCGCCCTCTTTTGGACCGTCCTCAGCATGATGCTGCTCGTCGGCGCGCAACTCGTTGCGCCGTTTCTGATTCGGCAGCTGATTACGACGATTCAAGCGGGGGACCCCAGCCCCTCCGCCTACCGCCTCGTCACACAACTTGCACTCGTGGCGCTAGCGATTTATCTGGCACGGGCAGGACTCGAGTTCATCCGCTCATACATGGCGCACGTTGCGGGTTGGGGCGTCGTCGCGGATGTGCGCCGGACGATGTACAACCACCTGCAAAAGCTCTCGCTAAGATTTTACGAAGACAAACAGACCGGACAGTTGATGTCTCGCACGGTCAACGATTCGGATTTGCTCGAGCGCCTCATCGCCCACGCCCTGCCGGACGTGCTGGTCAACGTCTTTATGCTCGTCGGCGTCAGCGTGGCGCTTTTTTGGATGAGTCCGACGCTGATGTTTTTGACGCTGCTGCCGATTCCGCTCATTATCTTGTCGATGTGGGGCTTTGCGGTGTACGTCCTTCCGGCGTTCGGGCGGCGGCAGCAGGACTTGGGCGAACTCAACGCGACGCTGCAAGACAACCTCTCGGGGATGCGCGAAATCATGACCTTCACCCGTGAGCACGCCGAGTCCGAGCGGGTCGGGGAACGTATCTACCGCTTCCGAGACTCGAACCTCAAAGCGCTCAAGCTGATGGCGACGTTTGAACCATTTGTCAACTTGGCAGCCGGAGCCGGGGTTATTATTGTTATCTTTTTCGGCGGGCGGATGGCGCTCGCCGAGACGCTGCCGGTAGGCGACCTGATAGCCTTTTTTCTGTTTTTAGAGCTGTTCTATCAACCCGTCCGGCAGCTTAGCAGAGCCTGGGAAGAGCTGCAAGAGGCGGTTGCCGGGGCTGAGCGCGTTTCCGAACTCCTGGACGAAGTACCCGACATCGCCGATAGACCCGGCGCAAGGGCGCTGACAGGCCGCGCTCAGGGGCATCTCTGTTTTGAGAACGTCAACTTTTCGTATCAAGCTGACCGACCTGTGTTTGAAGGGATTGACCTAGATGTTCCGGCAGGCTCGGTTCTCGCGCTAGTCGGCGCGACCGGCGCAGGTAAAACGACGCTCGCCAGCCTTATTCCCCGGTTTTACGATGTGAATGGGGGGCGCATTACGCTGGATGGGCATGATGTACGCGACCTTTCGTTAACTAGCCTCAGAAGCCAAATCAGCATCGTCTTACAAGACGTGTTTCTCTTTCACGGCACGGTACGCGACAACATCTTGTTCGGTCGAGCCGACGCCTCGGACGCCGAAGTGCAAGAGGCTGCCAAAGTTGCCAACGCCACTGGTTTTATCGAGAGTTTACCTGAAGGCTACGACACGCTGATTGGGGAGCGCGGCGTCAAGCTTTCGGGCGGACAGAAGCAGCGGTTGGCGATTGCTCGGGCGGTTTTACGCGACGCGCCGATTTTGATTCTGGATGAGGCGACCTCAGCGGTAGATACCCAGACCGAACGGCTGATTCAGGAGGCGCTCGAGCGCCTGATGGTCGGGCGCACCACCCTGGTGATTGCCCACCGTTTATCAACTGTGCGTAAAGCCGACCAGATTGCGGTGTTGGGCGAAGGCGGGATTCTGGAACGCGGCACGCATCACGAACTCTTACGGCAAAACGGGCTTTACGCCCAGTTAGCCAAAACGCAAGACCACCCCGAAGCGGAACTCGAGTGGCAAGCAGATGCGTCCGCCGCTTGACGCATCCGCAAACCCAAATTTGAACCCAAAGCGTGGCGAGCTTGACGTTCTCTGGTCAAAAACTGTGTAACTATAGCGTTTGTTTGTGAAGAACTGAACTGTTTTTTGGTGCGAAACGAAAGGACTGTAACGATGCAAACCATGATGAACGTACCTGATATTAAACTCAACGATGGTAACACCATCCCGCAGCTCGGCCTCGGGGTTTTCCAGATTAAACCCGAAGACGTAGCTAAGTCGCTCGCTAAAGCGTTTGAGGTCGGCTACCGACACATCGACACCGCCGAGATGTACGGCAACGAAAAAGAGGTCGGCGAGGCGGTGCGCGCTTCCGGCCTAGACCGCAGCGAGATTTTTGTCACCAGCAAACTCAACAACGGTTTTCACCGGCCCGACGACGCTAAAAAAGCTTTCGACCAAACGCTCTCTGATTTGGGTTTCGACTATGTGGATTTGTTTCTGATTCACTGGCCGCTGCCGACGAAGTACGACGGCGACTATGTTTCGACGTGGCAGGCGCTCGAGTCCTTCCACAAAGATGGCCTTTCAAAGTCCATCGGCGTATCGAACTTTCAGGTTGACCATTTGGAGCGCTTAGCCAAAGAAACCGAGATTGTCCCAGCCGTCAACCAGATCGAGGTTCACCCCTACTTCGACAACGACGCGGTACGCAAATACGGTCAGCAGCACAACATCGTCACCGAAGCGTGGTCGCCGATTGCCCAGGGTGAAGTTTTAGATGACGAGACCATCGTCCAGATTGCTGAAAAACTTGGTAGATCGCCCGCGCAGGTCGTTCTCCGCTGGCACGTTCAGCGTGGCGACATCATTTTTCCGAAGTCGGTCACGCCTTCACGCATTGAAGAGAACTTCAATATTTTCGACTTCGAGCTGGACGCCGCCGACGTAGACAAGATTACGGCGCTTGACAAGGGTGAAGAGGGGCGTACCGGGCCGAACCCGGACGTGTTCGACCACATTCCCAGCTAACAGCAGGTATCAGCTGGTCAGGGACGCTCTCAGCCTGAGATTTGCCGACTAGCAATTACATCCCAAGATAATACTCGGTGCAGTCTCTCGTGGAAATCCTATAAGTCTCAGCTAAGAACCGCCCAGCGCAAAGCCGAGCGATTTTTTTCGGGTACTTTTACTTTACGCGATGGCGTTAAAAACCGGTAGCGCCAACTGCTCGTCGTCCATAACGGCTTCCCCCGGATGACCCGCAGGATACGACCCATCAAAACATGCTAGGCAGGTGGTCTTGAGCCCCACTGCCCGCGCCAACCCCGGTTCAGAGATGTAAGCGAGCGAGTCCGCGCCGATGAGGTCGCGGATTTCTTCGGTGGTCATCGTCGCAGCAGCTAATTCTTTACGAGCCGCCGTGTCGATGCCGTAATAGCACGGGTAACGAATCGGTGGCGACGACACCCGGAAGTGCACTTCGGTTGCGCCCGCGCTCCGTAAAAGCTGCACGATATGCCCTGAGGTTGTGCCGCGCACAATCGAGTCGTCTACCAAAACGACACGTTTACCACGCACGGCTCCGGTCGGCGCAAGTTTTAAGAGCACCTTGAGTTTACGCAGGTCTTGCGTCGGATTGATAAACGTCCGTCCTGCATACGGTGATTTGTAAAGTCCCAAATCGTAAGGGATACCTGAAGCGCGGGCGTACCCGACCGCAGCCGTCAGGCCGGATTCGGGCACCCCGACCACCACGTCGGCGTCGGCGAGCGCTTCTTCGGCTAGCACTTCGCCCATACGCAGGCGTGAGGCGTGAACGTCTACGCCGTCCAAAACCGAATCGCCGCGAGCAAAATAAATCCACTCGAAGGCGCACGGGGTCGGGTTGGGGGTAAGGACTTGTCTCGAGTGTAGCCCGTTCTCATCGGCAATGACCAGTTCACCGGGGCGCACATCGCGTAAAAACGTTGCGCCGATGACGTGCAGCGCTGAGGGTTCTGACGCAAACACATAGCCGCCGTTCAGCTCCCCGATGACTAAAGGCCGAACACCGTTACTGTCGCGGAGGCCCAGAATCTTCTGCTTATCCATAATGACGACCGCAAAGCCGCCCTCAAACTCGCTCATGACCTGTGCAGTGGCGTCCTCGAGCGACAGCTTGCTGTAGCGCGCAATCAGGTTAATCATCACTTCAGTGTCGTTCGTGGTGTTAAAAACCGCGCCGTCGCCCATCATCTTTTGCCGCATGGACTTAGCGTTGGTAAAATTGCCGTTGTGCGCCAGCGCCAAAATCCCCTTGTTCGAGCGCACCGTCAGCGGCTGCGCGTTAAACCGTAAAGACGCGCCCGTCGTGGCGTAACGCGTATGACCGACGCCGACCCGGAGGCCCGGACGTTGTAACTTCTCGAGCCGCGTCTCAGTAAAAACTTCAGCGACAAGTCCCATATCTTTTTCGATAATGAGTTCATTGCCGTCCGAGACTGCGATGCCGCACGACTCTTGACCCCGGTGTTGCAGGGCAAAAATTCCCGAGTGGCAAAACCGTACGATGTCGGCGGGTTCAGGTTGATAAACCGCAAAAACGCCACACTCTTCGCGGGGTTTGTCGTCCGGCTCAAAAGAGAGGTCGTTCATAGGGTTTTGGTCAGGTAGACAGTCGTGCGGTTATTGGTCACAGAGTCCCCTCGAGTGCGTTTTGCAGCGGGGTTTCAAAAGCGGTGCAGAGGTCAGTTAGAGAAAGATTCAAGGTTTGCTCGTGGGCGGTGAGGGCCAACTCTAGCCCCTCCCCTGCAACGGTACCGATAGATGTTACCGGCAATGTGTGGCTTCTGAGACGTTCAGTCACTCCGTCAACTTCGGCAGCTGGAACGGCGAGGAGGACTCTCGAGGCCGCCTCACCAAACAGGAGTGCGTCAGGGCGTATAGCGTCCTCGAGGCTTACCTTAGCACCCCGGTTTCCCGCCAGCATCATCTCGGCTAACGCAACCGCTAAGCCATCGTCCGAGAGGTCGTGTGCGGTGTCGCAAAGCCCGGCTTGAACTAGCGACGAAACCCCTTCGTTCAGAGCTTTAGCCCGCTCCAACTCGAGTCTTGGCGGGTGTCCGATTTCCAGACCGTAAAGCCGCGCCAGATATTCCGATCCGCCGAGTTCGTCCGTGTTTTCGCCGACAAGCAAAATCACGTCACCGTCACGTTTGAAGCTTACGGTGGCGCGTTTCGTTACGTCCGGCAAGACGCCGACCATACCGACCGTCGGCGTCGGGTAGATGGCCTTAACGCCAGAGCCGGTTCCGTACTGATTGTATAAACTGACGTTCCCACCAGTTACAGGGGTCTCGAGCGCCAAGCAAGCTTCGCGCAAGCCGTCAACCGCTTCTGAAATCTCAAAATATACGTCGCTGCGCGTCGGATTACCGAAGTTGAGATTGTTGGTAATGGCTAAAGGCGTCGCGCCGACACACGCGAGGTTGCGGGCGGCTTCGGCGACAGCGTGCATCGCACCGAGTTTGGGTGAGAGGTAAACGTAGCGCGGAGTACAATCGGTCGTTGCGGCGACACCTCTGGGAAAACCCTTTACCCGCATTACGGCTGCGTCCGCCTGACCGGGCAAAACGACGGTGTTGGTCATCACCTGATGGTCGTAACGCCGAAATACGGGGCGTTTGGAGGCGATGGTGGGACTCGAGAGTACCTTAAGCAGCGCCTTACCCAAATCGTCCGGTACAGGTACGTTTACGGGGGTTTTACGAGCTGCCCGAACCTCATCAGACTCAATCCCTTCACGGGTATACGTCGGCGCTTCATTGAGCGCTGCGACCGGCATCTCCCCTGCGGTTTTACCGTTCTCCAAAATTCTGAAAAATGCGTGTTCTGCAACCTCACCAATTTCTACGGCGTCGAGTTCCCAATGCTCTAAAAGCGCCAAAAGTTCGGCTTCACAGCCCGGACGGGCGCTTAGCACCATCCGCTCTTGCGATTCGGATAAGAGAACCTCGAGCGCACTCATACCGGTTTCACGCCTCGGCACCGCGTCGATCCAAAGATCAACGCCCCGCCCCGCACGGTACGCCATCTCTGCGACGCTGCTCGTCAGCCCCGCTGCGCCCATATCTTGCACGCCGATGACTAAATCTTGAGCGATGGCCTCAAGACAAGCCTCCAAGAGCAACTTCTCCACGAACGGGTCGCCGACCTGCACCGCCGGACGGTCAGCCTGACTCGATTCCGACAAATCTGCCGAGGCAAACACCGCGCCGCCGAGCCCGTCGCGGCCTGTTCTCGAGCCCACATAAATCAGCCGGTTGCCGACTTCGCCAACCGTACCCGACTGCAGCGCCTCGTGCCGCATCAGCCCCAGAGCCATCACATTCACCAGCGGATTTTCTTCGTAGCACGCACTAAAGGTGATTTCGCCGCCGACCGTCGGCACGCCGATCGCGTTACCATAATGGGCGACGCCGTCCACCACGCCGTTTAACAGGTGACGGGTACGGGCGCTCTCCAAATTCCCAAAGCGCAGCGAATCGAGCACCGCAAAGGGCCGCGCGCCCATCGCAAAGATGTCGCGTAAAATCCCGCCGACGCCCGTCGCCGCGCCCTGCACGGGTTCAACCGCCGACGGATGGTTGTGCGATTCCATTTTGAACGCCACCGCCCAGCCGTCACCAATGTCTACCACGCCCGCATTTTCACCGGGGCCTTGCAGTACCGCTTTGCCTTCGGTTGGCAGCTTTTTAAGGAGCGGGCGGGAGTTCTTATAGCCACAGTGTTCGCTCCAGAGTGCGCCAAACATTCCGGCCTCGAGTCCGTTCGGTTCACGGCCCAAATGCGCCACAACTTGCGTAAACTCGTCGTCGGTCAAGCCGAAAGTGGCGGCGCAGTCACGGAGGCTGGGCGTTACGGCGGCGGGGTTCGTAGATAGGCTCACGGGGCTATTGTAAGCCGGTTAAGAGAGGCATATGTCGAGGTTGTTTGACTTGATAACAGTCAGGCTTCGTAAAGCTCATGGTGCAAGACAGCTAGCTATTCAGCTTGGTCAGTATGGCGACGACAGCATCAGTTTAGAGCACAGCAATGTCATTATCGCCGTCGGCAACAGCGCTGTGCTAGACGACTGCGGCTGTAATATTAGCCATAAACAAAGCTCAGACTATGGGTGTTCAAGCTCATAGGGAGGCGCTTCAAACCGAGTCGGATGTGACGAGCTTTATCGGGCAGTTTAAGGGTAAGCTCGAGCAGGGCGGCGGCTTTCACCTTGGCATCTGGCACGCAGGAGAGTTAGCGGGAGGCGTCTGCTGGTACATCCACCACCAGAACAAAAATGCCGAAGTAGGCTACTGGCTGGGTGAAGCGTTTCTCGGTCGCGGGCTTGCAACGAGGGTTACAGGAAAGATCGTCAAACATCTTTTTGAGGTCGAAGGCTTGCACCGTGCCGAAATGCAGTGCGGTACCGAAAACGTTCGCAGCCGCGCGGTGCCCGAACGTCTCGGCTTCACTTTAGAAGGCGTAAGGCGTCAGTTACACTGGATTACTGACCGGTTCGTTGACCACGCCGTTTACGGGCTTTTAGCAGGAGAGCGGGCTCGAGCTTAGGTATTTACAGCTTGGTCACACTAGATTGCAACCTTGCAGGAACGGGGCTCTCCTCAGTTTCAGCAGTGGATTCGGCTTCAGGTATGAGCGACCTTACAGGCATTTTGCATAACCTTACGCTCGAGGTTATCGCGAGCCCGCTAGTCAGCTGCAGCCTGACTACGTTATGGTAGAGACTGAGCGTTGAGCGCTCATCCGAACTTTTAGTGTGGGTGTCCCCGATTTGTAGCGCCCTACCCCACCGCCCTGTTACAACTTGAAACAACTTCTTTGAAATAACTTCTTTGAAACAACCTTGGTAAAGGAATCCCTTATGACCTACTCTTCAGAACGCCCCTTACGCGTTGGCATCGTCGGCGCTGGCCCCTCCGGACTTTTTGCCGCAGACGCGCTTATTAAACAAGACGTGCCGGTCGCCGTTGACCTCTTCGACCGTTTACCCACCCCGTTCGGCCTGGTTCGTTACGGCGTCGCGCCCGACCATCAGAAGATTAAAAGTGTCACCAAGCTCTATCAAAAGACGTTGGGCGACCCGCGCGTGCGCTTTTTTGGGCACGTCTCTTACGGCACAGATTTGACACTTGACGAATTACGGCGGTTTTACGACGCGATTTTCTACACCGTCGGCGCACCCTCTGACCGGCCCCTCGGTATTCCCGGTGAAAGCCTGCCCGGTAGCCTGTCGGCGACCGAGTTCGTCGCCTGGTACAACGGACACCCCGACTTCGCCAACCTGAACCCCGACCTTTCAGCAAAAAGTGTTGCGGTCATCGGGATGGGTAACGTCGCGGTCGATGTCACGCGGATTTTAGCGAAAACTGCCGACGAACTGCGCGTCACGGATATTGCCGACCACGCCGTCGCTGCGCTGCAAAACAGTCAGGTCACAGACATCTATATGCTCGGGCGGCGCGGCCCCGCGCAGGGCAAGTTTACGACCAAAGAACTCCGCGAACTCGGCGAGTTGGCCAACGCCGATATCGTCGTTGACCCCGCAGACATGGAACTCGACGCGCTGAGCGAGGCGTCGTTGGCTGACGACAAAATGGTCGCCAAAAACGTCGAGGTGTTGCGCGACTTTTCCGGGCGGGCGCTGACCGGCAAGCCGCGCCGGGTGCATATCAAGTTTTTAAGTTCACCAGTTGAGATTTTGGGCAACGGCAAGGTCGAAGGGTTGTGCGTTCAGAAAAATGAACTCCGTGACCGTGACGGGTGGCTCGAGGCCACCCCTACAGGCGAAACCGAAGTGTTGCCGGTCGGTTTAGTCTTGCGTTCAGTCGGTTACAAGGGTGTCGCACTGCCTGAAGTCCCGTTTGACCCCAAACGCGGCGTGATTCCCAACACCGAGGGCCGCGTCACCGAATCGGTCGGTGGGCCGGTCGTTCCCGGCGAATACGTCGCAGGCTGGATAAAACGCGGGCCGACGGGTGTGATCGGGACGAACAAGGCCGACGCTGCCGAATCGGTACGGTCACTTTTGGCAGACGCGCCGAATATTGCACGGGTTGCCGACGCCGACCGTAACCCGGAGAAAATCGAGCAGTATCTAACCGAAAAGGGCGTCAACTTTTTCCCGTTCGACCACTGGCTCGAGCTAGACGCTCTAGAGCTCGAGGCCGGAGAAGCGCAGGGGCGTCCCCGAGTCAAATTGACCCGCATCGAAGAGATGCTCAGCCGCGCCCGTGAGCTGAGCAAGTAACCCGTTTTTCGTCACCCAGACAGGCACACTTGTTGAGGTGTGCCTGTTAAAGTTTGTCAAGATTGTCGAGTCGATTTTTGACTCTCAACTCTCCTTGTCTTGCTCACGGTAGGTGAAGAAACCGAAATCTGCGTGTTTACGCCCACCGCTCAGGTTTTGAGCGCACAGGGCGATAAAGGTTCCTGTAGAACTTAGTCCCGAACAGGTGTCGTCAGCGAGGCGGCTCGAGGCGAAATCCGGCCCAATACGTGTCTATGATTCGGGCTCCAAAGCGTACTCGAAAAAGAACGTCTCTCCCGCAAACGTCACCCGCAGGTAGACCCGTTCGGTGTCCCCGATAGGAACTTCTTCAGCTAGAGGTTTGTCATAGTCACGGTTCTTGTAAGTCAAGATGTTTAGCGTTTTACCGAGTTTTTCGTCGCGGCTAAGGTGCAGATAGACCCAGTTATCGGTCTGATAAAAAGCCGCCAGACCCGCCAATCGCTGAAACGACTCAGGTTCAAACTCCGAGCACGTTTCCGCCTGCGCGTATTTTGCTTGCAACCGCCGCCCGATTAAACTCTGGTCGAAACGAGACGCGAGCAGCTCACGCCCGTAAACGCGCGAGCTGGGCCAAGTGCCTCGGGGCGAGTAAAGGCTTCTCAACCATGGGGATAGTCTGCGGCTTCAAGTTGCACGTTTTGGTCAATGAACAAGGTCTTTTTGAACGGCGGAGCTTCGCCTCGGCTCAGCATCACGAAACTGCCTTCGTTCCCGAACTCACCGAAAATATAAGCGAACTCATCATTGGTGATAAAGCGTATCTAAAATATGACCAGATCACGGCACCCAAACGTAAAAACATGATCGGGCCAGATCACTGAAACAAGACGCTTAACCGTATCCGCAAACGGATTGAAACCTCTTTTAGCATTCTGGTCGGTTCTCTTACGTTGCACGCCGCACAAGTTAAAGCCTTTCGCTCACTTCGTGCTCAGGTTGACCCCAACATAGCCGTTTATAACGTTGTTCACTCCAAACTCCTCTTCGGGTGACAAACGGGGTGATTAAAATAAACGCCAGCGGGATATAGCAGGTATCAGCTGGTTTGAGCCAGTCTATGAGGATAAAGCACAGTCTAGCACGCACCCCTGAGAGATGATTCCTGCAAGAACCTAGCTCAGTAGCGATGAAAAACGCTATACTACATTGTCAGCGAAGAGTTGACCCATAGCAACACAGTGTCTAAAGTAAGCGAATGAAAAAGCGCTATGGAATCAAGCTGAGTAAAATACAAAGGCAAGAGCTCGAACGGCTAACAAAAGCGGGAGCGTGCCGGGTGAGGGTGTACAAACGGGCTAGGGCACTGTTACTGGCGGATGCCGGGGTAAGTGACGCCGAGATTCTCAAGCAAGCAGATATCAGTTTGGCAACGCTCAAGAGGATCCGCAAACGTTTTTGCGAAAGCCAGAGTAAC
The DNA here is from genome assembly GCA_965215315.1 of Truepera sp. Taxonomy (GTDB): domain Bacteria; phylum Deinococcota; class Deinococci; order Deinococcales; family Trueperaceae; genus Truepera. Next base: position 2,386,624 of record CBDCDB010000008.1, read on the forward strand.
GTCCAAGAGGTAGTAGCGGACAAGCCCAAACCAGGACGCCCAAGTCGCTTTAGTGGTGAACAGCGAGCGAAGATTACCGCTTTAGCATGTAGTGAGGCTCCTGAAGGCAGAAGCAGATGGACACTGAGACTGTTAGCGGATAAAGCTGTCGAGCTGGGCTTGGTTGAGACTGTTTCGCATGAGGGGGTCAGCGAGATACTGAAAAAAACGAGCTCAAACCCCACCTAAAGCGGTGTTGGTGTTTGGGCAAGCTCACCTCTGCGTTCATTTGGCAAATGGAGCGGGTGCTTGATACTTACGCTCAGCCTTATGACCCCGACTATCCGGTACTTTGTTTTGATGAACGACCTTGTTATCTGATTGAACAGACCTTACAACCTGTAGCGATGAAAGCAGGCCAGGTCAAACGCGAGGACTACCATTATAAAGTCACGGCAAGTTGTTCAGTGCTCTTAGCGGTCGAGCCGCTTACCGGCAGGCGTTGGACTAGGCTCTATGACCACCGCCGACGGCAGGAATACACCGACTTTATGCAGTACTTAACGCAACAGTTCCCTCAAGCGCAGAAAATCAGGCTGGTGCAGGATAATCTCAACACCCATAACCCAGGCTCGTTTTATGCTGCTCTAGCACCGCAAGCTGCCTTCGAACTTGCCCAGCAGTTTGAGATGATTCATACCCCTAAGCACGCTTCTTGGCTTAACATGGCTGAACTTGAATTCTCCGCTTTAAGCAAACAGTGCCTAGACCGGCGCATTGCTCAACGTGACCGCCTTGAAACTGAACTTAACGCTTGGCAAACAGAGCGCAATCAAGCCCAAGTTAAGCTCAACTGGCAATTCTCCAAAGAAGCGGCTAGACACACCTTCAAACGTGCCTATACAGAGGTGAAGGTGTCAGTACCTCGCTGACAGTGTAGTATTTGATAAAGTCCCACGCTTCTTCTTTGTTCTGGCTCTGCTCGGGAATGGCTTAAAACGAGCCGCCCCAGCTGGCGTAAGCGCCACCCGGAAGGTCGGCTGCGCCCCAGAGACCGCCGGTGTCAGGTGCCATAAAGCTCTGCAACTGACCCTGGAGCCAAGCGCCAGAAAACTGCGTAGCGACGGTACCCTTTTTGAAGGCTTCGTGCCATTCGTTACTCCGCGCGGTAATTTTGGCGTCTAGACCGTTGTCACGGACTTCTTTAGCGACACGGAACGCTTCGTAGAAACACTCGGTGTTGACTAGGTTGTTGCCGTCGGCGTCGAAGTAGATACTTTGACCGTCTTCTAACCCGCTGCGAATCATCGCGCCGTAAACGTCGGCGGCGGCGGCAATTAAGAACACGTCGTTCACGCCGTCGCCGTTCGTGTCGTGGGTGACGGTCTTACCGAAGGCGATGTAGTCGTCCCAGCTACCCTCGAGCGCCTGAACGTCGGTGTCAACCTCGCTTAAGCGGTCACGGCGACAGAACATCACACCCGGCTCCAAGTCGGTCGGCATGGCGATCAGGCGACCGTCCGTGCTGGTGCCCTGGGCGACGGCATAGTCGGCGATACCGGGGGTAACTTCACCGGCGTTGTAAGGCGCGGCGTTAAGGTCAGCCAAGCTGCCGTCGGCGACGAACTGGGCGATATACCCGACTTCGGTAGCGACCACGTCGCCCGCGCCACTGCCCGCAGCCAAGGTCGTCACGAGGTTGGTGTGGTGGTCGGCAACTTCACATACCTCGAGGTTGATCTTGATGTCAGGGTTCTCTTTTTCGCACTTGTCGGCAATGACCTGAATCCCGTCGGCGAGTCCGGTAAACGCCGAAACCGTAATGGTCTTCTACTGAGAAACGAGAGTCCGGAAACGAGCATCAGACTCAAACCGGACAGCTTGATAAGGTTTTTCACGGTACATCTTTTCGGGGTCACACGCCCTCGCGGGCGTCACGCCGTAAAACTTGAAAACGGGTACTTAAAACGAATTCGGGTGACGCACCGTTGTGAGTTTGGGCGTGACGTGTTTGAACATAGGCAGGTCGTCGAAACCGACCACCGAGAGTTCACCCGGTACGGCGATACCGAGCGCCACCGCCACCTCGAGCGTCCCGAAAGCCGAGTCGTCGTTTGAGGCGAAAATGGCGGTGGGTCTGGGGTCACGTGTCAGTAGCTCGAGGGTCGCTTCACGCCCGCGCTCCCGCACAAAATCGCCTTCATAATACCAGACTGGGGTTGAAAGTCGCACCAAACTTCGCTAGCGCCTGTTTGTACCCCTCGAGCCGGGAAACCGCAGGTAGGTTGCGGTTTCCCGTAATAATGCGTCTGTGACCCAATCCCAGCAGATAGCACGTTGCAGCGTGACACCTTTAGCATGGGTGACAGTTACGCCCCGGTCGGTGGCGCTGACGTCAACCAACATACAGGGCACCGCCTTCTCCTCGAGGTCTCGGATATATTCCTGATGTCCTTCAGGCGAGACGATCAGCAGCCCATCGGTCAGGCCGCTCATCATCCGGGCCGCGTGACCCACCTCTCTATTTTTGTGTCGGTGGGTCGTAAAGAGCATCATCTCGAAGTCAATTCGAGCGAGCGCTTCGTCAACCCCTGTAAGAATCTGACCGGAATAGTCGCTTTCTAAACCGTGGACGAGGATGCCGATAACCTAATGGTTGCCCCCGGCTAGGCTGCGCGCCTGCCGGTTGACGACGTAGCCGAGTTCGTCGGCGGCCTCGAGCACCCTCACATAGGTACTCTCCTCGACCTTATACCTTATCAACGCCGCTCAGCGCCCTCGAGACCGTCGAATAAGAGACGCCGGACAGTTTGGCAATAGCTCTGATGGTTACGCCGTTAGACACCTCTCCCCTTTCCAATCGTCACGAGTTTGTTGCAGCAAATCTCCTGCGACAGAGCGCCCAAGGTACAAAAGTTACCGAATTATCCCGGTAGTAGCCAAAAACAGGCAGGCTTCAGGCCGTTTTTGGGGCAACTCCGTTTAGAAAAGTCTTTGCAACCGTTTGCAAAAAGCGTAGCGCAGCGTGTCCGGGCTTGTCAGTTGTAACCTCACATTTGCCGGACGCAATTCTTTCAAAAGAAGTTTTGCAACCGGCGCGTCCCTGAGTTTGAGCGTTATTGGACATTGACGTTGAGCGAAACAGACTGTTGCGCTCAATCCGCCCCGGTAACTGCAGCCCGCTGTACTACACTAGACGCTACGTTATGGACTCGAGCAGCCGCGAACGTCAGGGACAGATTCACGACCTCGTACTGCACCGGGGCGAGCTAAAAGCAGGCGACATCGCCGACCTGCTCAGTATTTCGCCCGCCACGGTGCGCCGTGATCTCGCCGCTTTGGAAAGGCGTGGCCTGATTGAACGGGCTTGGGGACGGGCCAAGGTACGGTCGCCGATTCGTTACCTGGAAGACTTCAAGGCTGTTGCAGACAAGGAAGCAGCGGCGAAGCGGGCAATTGCAGCAGCGGCGAGCAGGCACGTATGTGAGGGGATGGTCGTCGGCTTGTCGGGCGGTACGACCTGTACCGAACTCGCCCGCTGGCTGCGCGGCAAACCGATTACGGTTGTCACAAACGCTATCAACGTGGCGACTGAACTTTACAACCACAGCTTGACCAAGGTCATCGTCACCGGCGGGGCGCTCAACAGCTACTCGTATGAACTCGTCGGCGAGATGGTCGGGTATACCCTGCAAGAGTACCGGCTCGACCTTTCGTTTGTAGGGTGCAGCGGCGTCACACCGGACTTCGGTTTTTCGATGCGCGACCACCACGAGAGCGCGATTGCCCGGGCTTTTTTGGGCGTGTCGGCGCGGGCGATTGTAGTAGCTGACCACAGCAAGGTCGGGCGCAAGACGCTCGCCAAGTTTGCGCCCCTGTCGGCTGCCGAACGTCTCCTGACCGATGAGGGTTTGAGCGCCGAGTGGTCGGCGGAGCTTGGGGCGGCGGGGTTGACGCTCGAGTGCGCCCCAAGCCTGCACAACACCGCTGTACCCCGCTGATTTCACCTTTGACTTTACCGTTTTGACTTCACCGTCTTTTAGAACTTTACAGTTGCTTAGAGCCGTCACAACACGCTGAAACGAGTAGACGCTCAGATATGTTGAGCAAATCAGTAGAAAATGCTCAACGTTCCTCTTGCTCATAGCTCACCGCTCGACCTACGATAACAACAGCAAAGCAAACCGTTCTCTACGCCACCTTGTCAGGACGCTACTAGACCGCAGTTCTACGCTCCATAAAGGTTGGATTCGGGTATTCGTAGCAATTTTACGGCAACGACGGGGAAAGGATAGCCGACTGTGGCTAAGCGAGACATCTACCTGAGCGAGTTCAAACCGAGGCCCAAGTTGGTCGTAAAAACGACGCAGGTTGACGCGCCGCGTTTCCCCGTTATCGACGCGCATATCCACTTAGGGTCGCCGTTTGGTGGTGAGTGGCTGGACAAACCTATAGAAGAACTCTTTGATGCGCTCGACGCGGCTCACGTTAAAACAGTGGTGGATTTAGACGGCGGTTGGGGCGAAGGGATTTTAGACCGACATCTCGAGCATTTTAAGGCGAAGGCACCTGAGCGCTTCATCCATTTCGGTGGCGTGGACTGGTCACGGTGGCCTGAACACGGCAATGCTTTTGGAGAGTGGGCTGCAGAACGCTTTCGGCAGCAGGTCGCGCGGGGCGCGGGGGGACTCAAAGTTTGGAAACCGTTCGGCTTGCACGTCAAAGACCAACACGGCAAACTTGTGTCGGTTGATGACGAACGCTTGAGGCCACTCTGGGAGACCGTCGGCGAACTCGGTGTTCCGGTCATCGTTCACGTAGCCGACCCCGCTGCATTTTTCGACCCCTTAGACGCCCACAACGAACGTTGGGAAGAGCTGCACGCGCAACCCGACTGGCAGTTTACGAGCCCACCGTTTCCCAGCTTTATGGCGATCATGGAGGATTTTGCCAACCTCGTGCGGCGGCACAAAAATACCACCTTCATCGGCGCACACGTGGGCTGTTACGCGGAAAATCTAGGCTGGGTCGGGGCACTCCTAGACGAATGTCCGAACTTTTACGTTGATATCAGCGCCCGTTTGGGTGAAATCGGGCGTCAGCCTTATACAGCGCGGCGCTTTTTCATTCAGTACCAAGACCGCATCTTGTTCGGCACCGACGCCGACGCCGAACTCGAGACTTACCGCCACTACTACCGAATGCTCGAGACCGACGACGAATACGTCAACTACAATCTGGGCGAGGTGCCGCAGCAAGGCCGCTGGTACGCCTACGGACTCTATCTACCCGATGAGGTTTTACAAAAGGTTTATTTCAGCAACGCCGAGCGCCTTATTTTGCGTTCGCAAGTATCAAGTCAGGCAACGAGTCAGGCAGCAAAAACAGGGGAGCAAAAATGACGGGGCAGGTTATTAAAGGGCAGAACGAAACAGGTGGCTACACCTTTGAAGAGATTATGTCGCAACCGGTGGCGTGGCAGGAGACGCTCACGTATCTGGGCGCACATACCGACGCGCTCGCAGGCTTTGAGCCACAGTCTTTCGATGAGGTCATCTTTACGGGTTGCGGTTCGACGTACTACTTGGCACTCGCAGCGGCGGCGCTTTTGCAAGAACTCACCGGAGTAAGCGCCAGCGCCCTGCCCGCTTCAGAAGTGTGGCTCTACCCGGCGTCGGCGTACCGGGCGAGTGCAAACACCCTGCTGATTGCCGTAAGCCGTTCGGGAACGACCACTGAAACCGTGCGGGCTGTAGAGAGTTTCAAGGCAAAAGGCGCAGGTAAAACACTGACGCTCAGCTGTTATCCGGAAGGCACGCTGGCCTCACTCGGCGACCTGAATTTGGTACTTTCTGCTGGTCAAGAAAAAAGCGTGGCGCAAACCAGGGCCTTCAGCACCCTCTATTTAGCGACCGTCTTTTTAGCACATCACTGGGCGCCAACTTCTGACGCCGCACTCTCTGAGTTGCCTGATGTGTGTACGCATTTGCTGACGCACTACGCGCCGCTGGCTGAGCGTTTAGGCAAAGATATGGGACTCGAGCGCTTCTATTTCCTCGGTTCCGGACCTCGTTATGGGCTCGCGTGTGAGCTGAGCCTCAAGATGAAAGAGATGACTCTAAGCCACAGCGAACCGTTTCACTTTTTGGAGTTTCGTCACGGCCCGCAGTCGATGGTGACAGACAAAACGCTCCTGATTGGCCTTGTGTCAGAAGCGAACGGTGACAAAGAACGTGCGGTGCTGAGTGAGATGCAAGCACGCGGCGCACAAGTCTTAACCATTGCCGAAAAAGATGCCGACGTTACCTTTACCTCAGGATTGACCGAAGCCGTGCGAAATCCCCTTTATCTGCCGGTCGTACAGCTCTTAGCGTTCCACCGTTCGCGCGCCAAGGGTCTAAATCCGGACAGGCCCAACAACTTGGAGGCTGTTGTGATGCTCGAGTAACCCCTTGAACCGCCCTACGCCTTACGCCATCTATCAATACAGGAGGTCAAAGATGAAACAGCTTTGTGTACTTTTCGGGTTTTTATTTTTAGCAGCGGCGTCCGCCCAAACGACGATCACCTACGCCATTTGGGACAACAATCAGCTTCCGGTTCACGAAAAGATCGTAGCGGCGTTTGAAGCGGAAAACCCAGAAGTCAAGGTTGATATTCAGGTCGTCCCGTGGGGCAGTTACTGGGACAAGTTGCAAACTGCCGTCGCTGGCGGTCAAGCCTACGACGTGTTCTGGATGAACGGTCCGAACTTCCCTGTGTACGCGTCCAACGGCGTGATCATGGACCTTCAAGACCGAGTGGCGGCTGACGCACTAGACACCACGGTCTATCCCGAGTCGCTCGTCAATTTGTACAGCCTAGACGGTGACCTCTACGGCCTCCCCAAAGACTTCGACACGATTGCGCTTTTCTATAACAAAGATATGTTTGACGCGGTCGGGGTGGATTACCCGACCGCCGACTGGACGTGGGACGACCTCAAAACGGCGGCGAAAGCGCTCACGACAAACGGTAATTGGGGTTTCGCTTCGACGACCGCCGATCAGTCGGGCTACTGGAACTTTATCTATGAAAACGGTGGGCAGGTGCTGAACGACGCCGGGACTGAAGTAGAAATCGCTCAACCCGCCGCTTGCGACGCCATCAAATATCTCTACAGCTTTGTGCAAGAGGGGCTTTCACCTGACGGCGCGACGATGACCTCGGTTGACCCCTGGACGCAGCTTTTCCCCGGTGGACGGCTCGGGATGGTGGTCGGCGGGTCGTGGTTGGTACAAACGTACGCCGAGGCTGAACCCGCGATTGACGTGGCCCCCTTGCCCAAAGAGGCGGAACAAGCCAGCATCATTCACGGACTGGCGAACGTCATTTGGGCGAAAACGCAGCACCCGGACGAAGCGTGGGCGTTTGCGAAGTTTCTTGGGAGCAAAGAGGCGGCTAGCTTACTAGCCGAGTCCGGCACCGTGATCCCGGCCTATAACGGGTTGCAGGACGCCTGGGTCGAGTCTGTCCCCGACATGAACCTGAAAGTTTTCATGGACGCGACTGACTACGCGGTGCCTTACCCGACGACAACCAAAGGCAGCGAGTGGCAAGACAAACTCGTCGAGGTTTTGGGCGAAGTTTGGAACGGTAACACGCCAGTAGATAGTGCGTGTGCAGACGCGGCAGCGGCGGCCAACGCCGTCTTAAGCCAGTAGCGAGATGGCGCTGACGGCGAGTCGGACAGTGAAGCGGAGCTCGAGAGCCCGCCGCGAGGCCATGTGGGGCTACCTGATGATCGCGCCCATGGTCGTAGGTCTCGGGGTGTTTTTCTACCTGGCACTGGGCGCGTCATTTTTTATCAGTCTCACCGACTGGAACGTTCTCACGCCCCCCAAATGGGTCGGTTTTGAAAATTACCGTGCGCTCTTCGCCAACCCGACCTTTCGCTCCGCGCTCCGCAACACGCTTTACTACACGCTCCTCAGCGTCCCTCTCGGAGTTGCGACCTCGCTGGTGCTCGCCGTCGCGCTCAATACGAACCTGCGTTTTCGCAACGTGTACCGGCTTGTGTTCTTTCTGCCCGTCCTGACCATGCCGGTCGCTATCGGGGTGGTCTGGAACTGGATTTACAACCCGGATTTCGGGCTGTTAAATCAGGTGTTAGGGCTCGTGGGTGCCCCCCGGATCAAATGGCTGACCGACCCGACCTTTGCTATGCCTGCGCTCGTGATTTTGTCGGTCTGGCAGGGCTCGGGCTACGGCATGATCATCTTTTTGGCGGGCTTGCAAAATATTCCCAAAGAGTTTTACGAGGCGGCGCAGATTGACGGCGCGACCGGCTGGCACCGGTTTCGCTACGTCACCCTGCCGCTTCTGAGCCCGACGATGTTTTTTGTCAGCGTCACCTCACTGATCGGCGCGTTTCAGATTTTTGACGTCGTTTACGCGATGACGGCCGGTCGCGCTTCGGACACGCTCCGTACGGTGGTTTACATGATTTACGAAGAGGGCTTTCGGTATTTCCGCATGGGTCAAGCCACCGCGGTGGCCTGGATTTTGTTCGCTCTTATCTTGGTGGTCACAGCCGTACAACTGCAGTTACAGCGGCGCTGGGTGCATTACGAATAACGCTCGGTGAGTAAAGGAGGAAGCTCGAGATGCAAAAATCTGTTCAGGCGAGACCAGCTAAACCCGTAAGAAACTTGGATACACGCCGCACGCTCGGCAACCACGCCCGTTTCGGACTGCTTCACGCCGCGCTCGTTTTAGCCGGGATCGTTGCGCTCATCCCATTTGCTTGGATGATCTCAACTTCGCTCAAAGGTCAGATGGAGGTCTTGAGCGCAACGCCGACCTTCTGGCCCGAGGCGTGGCGCTGGCAAAACTATCAAGAAGTGTTTGAACAGGTTCCTTTTGGGCGCTTTTACTTGAATACCTTTGTGGTGACGGTGGCTCGAGCTGTCGGTCAAGTCTTCTTCGCGTCCCTCGCCGCCTTCGCCTTCGCCCGTCTGAAATTTCCCGGTCGTAAGCTGCTCTTTTTTGCCGTCCTCGCCGTGATGATGGTGCCGGGGCAGGTGACGCTCGTCCCTAACTACGTGCTCTTAAAGTATTTGGGCTGGCTCGACTCGTATCAGGGGCTGATCGTGCCAAGTTTGTTCAGCGCCTTCGGCACCTTTTTGCTCCGGCAGTTTTACCTGTCACTACCGCAAAACCTCATTGACGCGGCTGTCTTAGAAGGCTGTAACCCGCTCCAAGTCTTCTGGCACGTGGCGCTGCCGCTCTCGCGCTCGATCATGGTGGCGTTTGGCGTGCTCGTCACGCTCTGGTCGTGGAACGACTTTTTGTGGCCGCTGATTATCACGAGCAGCACCAAGATGCAGATGCTTTCGGTCGGTATCGCCTACTTTCAGGGACAGTTTGTCAGTAATTTTGCCGTGATGATGGCTGCGGCGACGCTCGCCACTTTGCCGATGGTCATTGTGTTTGTCTTCGCTCAGCGGTTTTTGATCGAAGGTATCACCATGAGCGGGATGAAATTATGAGACGTCGGGCATCGGTAGGGATTAGAAATCAGCTTTCAGAACCTGTTACGTCACCCGAAGGTGTGAGGTAGGTCGCTATGAAATAGACGGCTATAGCCAGCTACCAGAAGTCTACTTTCTAAGGAGGAAAGCATGAAAAAAGGTCTTGTCGTACTCGCATTCTCCCTGCTGCTGAGCGTTGCACTCGCGCAGACCAATATCACCTTTATGGCCTGGGGCTCACCCGAAGAGCTGAGCGTCTGGCAGATGATCGCCGACGAATTTAACGAGGCCAACCCCGACCTCAAGGTTGCGGTGGACGTCAGCGACTGGGAGGCCTACTTCAACAAGCTCCAAACGCTCTTTGCGGGAGGTACGCCGCCCGACGTGTTTGCGATGGACGCGCCCCTTTATCCTGATTGGCAGTCGAGGGGCGTCCTCAAAAACCTGCAACCCTACATTGACGCTGAGCCTGAGGTGCTAGACGGCGTGTATCCGGTGACGCTCAAAGCTTATGAAACGGACGAAGGCTACTTCGGTCTGCCCAGAGACTTTCAGACCATCGTGCTGTACTACAACAAAGACATGTTCGACGCGGCAGGCATGGATTACCCGACCGCCGATTGGACCCTGACGGATTTGCGCGAAGCGGCCAGAAAACTTACCGCAGATGCCGACGGTGACGGCACCACCGACCACTGGGGTTTCTGGTCGGACTTTTACGACATGGAACTCTTTTGGGGGCCAGCTATCTGGGGCGCAGGCGGGCAGGTTATCAGCGATGACTACACCGAAACGCTGCTCGCTGACGGCCCCGACAAAGACGTGTGGCACCTGATGAGCGACATGATGTTTGAAGACAAGTCAGTACCAACCACCGGGCAAGCCGAGCAGTACGGCTACGACATGTTTTTAGCGGGCCGCGCTGCGATGACCACCATCGGTCACTGGTCGGTACCTGAATATACCGCGCAAGGGCTTAACTTCGACGTCGCCCCCTTTCCGTCAGGAAGTGAGAAGCGTGCAACGACGGTAAACAGCGCCGGGTTTGTCGTGGCTGACGCCTCGCCGAATGCTGACGCCGCCTGGAAATTCGTCAAATACGCTGTCGGTAAAGAAGGGCAAACGCGCCTCGCTGAACTGGGTTTTGCGATTCCGGTCTTGGAGTCCGTCGCCCAGAGCCCGGTGTTTTTAGACCAAGCGGACAGCAACATCAACCAGCAGGTTTACTTGGACGCTTTAGAGTATGCCGTTCCCAAACCCTCATTTAAGGGTTACGGCGAATGGTCAGCCGCGGTCGGCGATACCCTTGCCCTCGTCTGGACAGGCGATATGAGCATTGACGACGCGCTAAACGAACTCGTCCCACTCGCCGATGACGTTTTGGCTGCCAATCGGTAACTGCGTCTTCCGAGGGGTCATGATGACCCCTCGTTCTTGAAAGGTCACGATGCAGAGCGGAATTAAACCTTTAGGGCGTGAGCGGCTCTGGCTGTTCCTGCTACTTGCGCCGACGCTCTTGGGCCTCTTGTTCGGCGCGGTCGGCTCGGTTGCGGCGAGCGCCGCCATCAGCCTGCTCGACTGGGACTTATTGACGCCGCCGACGTGGGCCGGATTGCAAAATTACCTGTCGCTGCCAACTGACCGGCTCTTCTTACAGTCCTTACGCATCACTACGCAGTTTGCGGCGATGTACGTGCCCGGTGTGATCGTCCTGTCGCTCATCGTCGCACTGCTCTTGAACCGCAAAATCCGCGGCGTCAGCTTTTTCCGGGTCCTGTTCTTTTTGCCGGTCATCTCGTCGTCGGTGGCGATTGGGCTCTTGTGGACGTGGATTTACGCGCAAGACAACGGACTCTTAAACTACGTCATTACGTCTTTGGGTGGGAATCCGGTGCGCTGGCTGGGCCGCGATATGGCGCTCTATTCGGTCACGGTCGTTAATATCTGGGGCGCAGTCGGGGAAGGGATGATTATTTTTCTAGCCGGATTACAGGCCGTGCCGAAAGACTACTACGAAGCTGCCAAACTCGATGGTGCGACCGGTTGGCAGCGGCTCACCAACGTGACGCTGCCCCTCATCGTCCCGAGTATCTTTTTTCAGGCAGTGATCTCGACTATCAATGCGTTTCAGGTGTTCGAGTACATCTATATTCTGACGCGAACCTCGAGCGGGGGCTCCACCACCCCGACCCTAGTTTTTACGATCTACCGCAACGGCTTCAACTACTTCCGCATGGGCCAAGCGAGCGCACAAGCTATCGTGCTGGCGCTGATCATCTTCGTTTTGACGCTGCTATACTTCCGTATTCAGCGGCGCTGGGTGGTGTGACGTGACGATAAAGACTCGAGAACGCCTCTTCGACGCTCTAACCTACGCGCTCCTGATTTTCGGCGCACTCATCATGGCTGGCCCGTTCGTCTGGATGATTTCAACCTCGCTCAAAGAACCTGCCGACCAGTTTTCGCGCACGTTCATTCCTGATCCGGTAACGCTTGATAACTACACCGGCCTGTGGGACGCGCTGCCCTTTACGCAGCTGATTTGGAACAGCTTCAAAATCGCCTCACTCTCGACGCTGGGCCAACTCCTGACCTGTTCGATGGCAGGCTTTGCTTTCGCCGCCGTCAAGTTTCGGGGCCGTAACGCGCTGTTCGTTTTGCTGCTCGTCACGCTGATGATTCCCTTTCAGGTGACGCTGATTCCGAATTTCATCATCTACCGCTGGCTAGGGCTTTACGGCACGCAGATTCCGCTCTACTTGCCTGCATTTCTCGGTGGGGCGTTCGGGACATTTTTGTTGCGGCAGTATTTTATGACGATTCCGGGCGAACTCGCGGAGGCGGCCCGGATTGACGGCGCGTCGTTGTGGACGATCTACTGGCGTATCTACCTGCCGCTGGCGCGTCCGGCACTCGCAGCGCTAGCCATCTTTACCTTTTTGTTCTCGTGGAACGACCTCTTCGGCCCCTTGATCTACCTGCCGAGCGATTTGGAAAAAACGACTTTACCCGTCGGCTTAGCGCTGTTTCAGGCGCAGTATAGCGGGCGTTGGGCGGTGATGATGGCGGGCGTCACAGTCAGCATCGCGCCGATTGTGATTGTGTTTTTCTTTGCGCAAAAGCAGTTTATCGAGGGGATTGCGCTGTCTGGGGTGAAGTGAGAAACAGCATACGAAGCTACTGAACTCTAACTACAATAGAAGACGTTCCCATAAACCCAATTCAAAAGGAGAAGCAGATGCCTAAAGTCACCCTCATCGGTGCAGGCAGCGCCGTGTTTGCTGCTGAAATTATCAAAGATATTCTAGCGACGCCGGGACTCGAGTCCGGAACGTTTGCGCTTGTAGATATAGATGAAGGGCGGTTGGGGGTCGCTCAGCAGATGGCGGAGTGGCTCATCAGTAAAACAGGCCGAAGCTGGAACGTCGAAGCGTCAACCGATAGAACGAAACTCTTGCCCGGTACGGATTACCTGATTAACTCAATTGAAGTGGCGGGACTCGAGAACGTCCGGCATGACTACGACATCCCGCTGAAGTACGGCGTAGATCAGTGTATCGGCGACACCATCGGGCCGGGGGGACTTTTTAAGGCGTTGCGGACGCTGCCCGCGTGGATAGAGATTTTACGGGACACCGAACGCCTTGCACCGAACGCACTGGTGCTGAATTACACTAACCCGATGTCTTTAACGGTTTTGACCGGGACTCGAGCTTCAAAGTTAAAGATTGTCGGACTCTGCCACAGCATTCAGCATACGACGCATCAGTTGGCTGAATACTTGGATATTCCTTACAAAGAAATCGACTGGCAGGGGGCAGGCATCAACCATCTGGCGTGGATTGTGAGGTTGGAGCGCGCTGGACAGAACCTCTACCCTGTTTTACAAGAACGCCTCAAACAGCACCCCGAAATCTTTGAGCGCGACCCCGTACGCTTCGAAATGATGAAACACCTGGGCGCGTTCGTCACCGAATCGAGCGGGCACACGTCTGAATACACGGCATATTTTCGCAAACGGCCCGACCTCATCAAGAAGTACATGCGGAGCGGGTACGAGGGCGAGAGCGGCTACTACGCGAACAACTGGCCCCGGTGGAGAGAAGAGTATTTGGGAGAACTGCGAGACGCGATGGCAGGTACCGAAGACTTCGATATGGCGCGCGGCCCCGAGTATGCGTCGTACATCATCGAGGCGATGGAGACAGGCAGAGCGCAGGTCATTTACGGCAACGTTCCGAACACCGGCCTGATTGACAACCTGCCGCAAACCGGCGTGGTCGAGGTCGCGTGTCTAGTCGATAAAAAAGGCGTGCAACCGACGCACTTCGGGTCACTGCCGACGCATCTGGCGGCGTTGGACCAGCAGCACATGGCGTTTCACGATTTGGTAGCGACGGCGGTGCTGAACGGAGACCGTGAAGCCGCCGTTCACGCGCTGATGATCGACCCACTTACCGCCGCAGTCTGCTCGTTGGAAGAAATTCGCAGCATGTTCGACGAGATGGCGGCACTACAAGCGAGGTATTTACCTGAATTTTTGAACCCTGACAAGAAGGAGGTGGTAGCCTGAGACAGCTCGAGCCTTTCAGATAAGCGTCACCAACTTCGGTATCCGAAAAAGCCTGTCTGAAAAGCGGGGTGCGTAGCCAAAGTCTTGCTGAGTTTTCAACCGTCGCGGGAGCAGCGAAGAAAGATGAGCAACCCTATGGTTTATTCATCCGCAATCCTCAACCGTGAAACGGACGCGGTGTTGGCGTCTTTACTCAAGCGAGATACCGTGCCTATGACCACGCTTCATAAACACTACGGCTCGTTGCTCGAGCTGGTGCGCATTCTCACCGGCGTTGTACCCAACTGTGACTCTTACTTAGAGATATGGCCGCCCGCTTTCCGCTCTTACAACCTGATGGTGCCCAACCTCCTCAACCTACCCTCTTCGGTCTTTGGTGTGGGCGGTGCGCCGACGAATCTCGTCGGTCTAGGCATGTATGTGTCTAGCCGCGCGGCTGAGTGCGCCTATTGTTCAGCCCATACCTGCTCCTACGCGCTGCGGCGGGGCGCGTCACCGGAGAAGGTCGTGCAGGCGCTAGTCGGCGGCGACGCCTTAACCGCGAAAGAACGGGCTGTAGTTGACGTTGCCCGGTCGCTATCAAGTGTTCCTTGCAAGCTAACTAACGCGGAACGACGCGAACTGGAGCGTCAGTTTTCGCCTGCACAAGCAGAGTGGATTGTCTTGGGTATCGTTACGATGGGTTTCTTGAATAAGTTTATGGACGCTAGCGGGGTCGAGCTTGAAGCCTCCACCGTCGCCGAGATCACTTCGGCGATGGGCCCAGATTGGCGCACAGGTAAGGCGGGAAGAGATTTAGACCCGGCAGCGAAAACGACTGCACCACCACAAGCGGACTCGCTTAGAACCAAACTGTCCGTGCTGCGTTTTGCACCCGGTGCGCTGCGCTTAGATAGGCAGTGGCAACAGGGTGTGCCGGATACCTAGCCAGCTGTCGGTGACTTTCTCCGGCAAGAGACCGGTCATGACTTTCCAGTCTTGTCGCGGTTACACCATACGCGGGCGGTTAGGGCTACGGCGTCCATCCTGTGGGAAAACCTCAACCCCGGTACAACCGTCATCGGGCTCGACATCAAAGCCCTGGCAGGTGTTGTTTTTGCGGCGACTGTTGCGAACAAATCGCTCGAGGCGGAAGTGAGGGTACTCGGCCTGAGGGCAGGTGTAACCGCTACGCAAATGGATGAAGCCGCGCAGTTTGCGCTCAGCGCAGAGACGAAATCTGTAGTGACCGATGAAAAAGTAAACGCCGCGCTGGTCGTTGCCAAGGCTGCGTCCCCCAGCCCCGCAGAGATTACGCCCCAAGTGGTCGAGGTTTGGCGTCACAGCGGCCTTTCGTCCCCGGCACTCGTCGAGCTTGTGACCTGGATTTCAGTGTTGCAGATGCTCCACAGGTTGTCCGTTTATTACACCGGTGAGGGAAACGCCCCTAGCTCATCATGGGTCGAGTAGACACGCATTTTCACTGTAAGACCTTATCCGGAATGGCCTTACACGGTCAGGCGTACCAAGGCGTTTCTCGTCTCTGAACCAAAGACAGGCAAAGCTTGAGGTTAGGGCACTAAACTACCGGAATGAACATGCTGTTCAGTCTGTCCGTTGTACTCAGTTTCGGGTGCGTACCTCACGTGTCTGCGAGCTCGAGCCCCTTAACTCTGTCCCCTCCTGCCGCCGTAGTTCAGACCTACTACACCGCCCTCAACGCCCACAAATTCAGGCAGGCTTACACCTTATGGGGCGGAAACGGCGAGGCGAGCGGACAGCCGTTCAGGGATTTTACGGCGGGCTTTGGAGAGACGAAAAGCGTCACCGTAAGGGTCGGCAAACCGGGGCGTGTGGAGGGCGCGGCGGGCTCGAGGTACGTCACCATCCCCGTCACGATTTCAGCCCTAACGACAAACGGAAAAGCCCAGCATTTCACGGGTAGCTACACTTTACGGCGAGCAGTTGTGGACGGCGCTACAGCAAAACAGCGGCGCTGGCACCTCTTCTCGGCGGACATCTCCCGCACCAACTAAACCCGTTGAGCGGTTCTACCGTGAGTGCTCAAGAAGGGCGTACTGACAGCAAAAACTTGATGGCTTTTCACACTTCTGTCCGCTAAGGTAACAGTGCGTCAGGAAAACCTAAATTTAACCTAGCGCTCGAGTGGCGGGGTACGTCAAACTCTGGTTTTATCTTTGCGTCCGTGTCCCCTGTCTGCAAGCCGCTGATGGTTGAATCCGAACCAAGCATCATGCGTGTCACGGATGTCTCACCCAAGGAGGAGCTTTGATAAAACACCTGTGGATAGCAGTTTTGGGGTTTTTGGCAGCTTGCGGGGGCGTCCCCGCACTGGTCACAGGAGAAGAACTTTCGGTGCAAGCGGTCACGACACTCACGCCGACCTCGTACACGACTGCGCAAGGCGCGGACGGCGGGCAGAGCGTGGCTACGCTCAAGGTCAGAGACCAGTCAGGCTCACGAAACACCTGGACGAAGTATGTCGAGTTTCAGACTCCCGGTAACAACTACGTCGGCACCCGGAGTTATACCTTGCCTGTCAACGTAACCCCTTCCGCGATTACGGGGCTACAGGTACAGGCGAACTTCTTAGGCCCAACTAAGGCGGCACAAACGTGGCGCTGGTGGGTGTACAACTTCTCGAGCAATCAGTGGGACGTTTTGGGTGATAACGAGGGCTCGAGCTGGAGCGCCTGGAAACTCCTCAGTTTCAACGCCTCGGGTACGCTCAAGGACTATGTGAGCAGCTCACGTGAAATCCGCGTCCGCACCGATTCAGCCAACGCCAGCGACGACGCCGATTTGGACTACGAAGCGGTGACGATAACGCACGGAAGCACGAATCCTCCCCCCCCGCCGACAAATGGCTCATGGTGGAAACCGCAAAAAGGTCTGTCGTGGTGGCAGCTCGAGAACGCCGCAACCCTCAACACCAGCTTGAACGTAGACGTCTACGACACCGACCTCGTTGAAGGGCGCGATACGGGCAAAATCGCAGCGCTTAAAGGCAAGGGCTACAAGGTGATTTGCTGCTTCAGCGCCGGGACTTACGAAGACTTCCGTCCCGACAAAAACGAACTCCTCAAGAACAATAAGATTGCGCCGATTGGAGGCTCGAGCCTCCCACAATTCCCCAACGAAGCTTGGCTGGCGATTGGCAACTCACAGGCGCTCGAGACCATCATCAAACCGGTGATGAGGGCGCGTCTCGAGTTGGCAAAATCTGCCGGGTGTGACGCCGTAGAACCCGACAATGTAGACGGCTACAGCAACGCGGAAACGCAAGGAAAAATCAGCAGGGCGCAGCAGCTTTCCTATAACCGCTGGATTGCCGCCGAAGCCCACAACCGCGGCTTAAGCGTCGGACTCAAGAACGCGACCGCCCTCTTGAACGACCTTAAAAACGATTTCGATTTTGCCGTCAACGAGCAGTGCTACGCTTACGGCGAGTGCGGAGGATACACCAGCACGTTCCTGGCCCAGAACAAGCCCGTCTTCAATCAGGAGTATCTCGACCCGGACGACACGGGGGGCAGTGTGGGTAAAACGACCTATCAGGGGGCCGCCTGCACCTACTTCCGGGGTCAGCAGATTGCTTCGCTCTGGAAATCGGGCCTGAACCTAAACGGTCAGGATGTCGTACAATGCCAGCCCTAGTGAACCTTAACTAACCGGGTTAATGGGGTGTTGGTAAACGGATAACCAACGCTCCTGAGCTTTGAACGTAGAAAGGGATTACATGAACCGTTTTTGGAGAACGTCCAATCTAGCCTTGAGTGCGCTGCTGCTCGTAAGTACGTGTGCTGCCCAGGACGACAGGCAAGCGCTGAGAGTGTCCAGCACCGAAGCTGCAGCGACCAGCTATACACCGAGTGACGCAGACTTTACCAACCCTGAACGCGGCTTCTACGCCGATTCGTACTTTAATACCGAAGAAGACCCTAACCCGCTAGACGCAGCGGCGCTGATACAAGAAAAAGCTGCTGCAGGCTATCAGGTCTCGCTGATTCACCGTACCTATTATCTACCCGCTTACCGCGACCTCGAGCATTTTCCCGACGATTTTTTAACGCTGGTCGGGGACGATTTGGCTTCGGCGCGGGCGGCAGGTGTCAAGCTCATCTTACGTTTTGCCTACCGGCCCAACGCCAACTATGAGGGCGAAGCGGTCTACCGTGACCCGACGCGCAGCACGATTTTGCAGCATTTAGAGGACTTGAAACCCGTTCTACAGGCCAACGCAGGCGTCATCGCTTACGTGGACGCAGGGCTGCTCGGGCCGTGGGGCGAGTGGCACAGCGCTACCCCGAACAACCGCGACGAAAACCCCGGTAACGACCCTGACGGCCCGCTGATGGACGAACTTTACGGTTCACCCGACCCGGTGGGTGACGCGCCCGGCGGCGACCCCGAAGACCCGAACTACAACCTGCTCAACTGGGACCGCAAGCTGCCCAACGCCATTACCAAAGAGATTGTCGAAAAGCTCTTGGAAGTTGTTCCTGAGGGACGCCCTATTGGGATTCGCTATCCATCAGCTAAAGCAGCGCTGCTCGAGGGCGAAATAACCGCCGACCTGACCGCACCATTGGACGAAACCACGGCGTACCAGGACACTCCGCGCGCCCGTCTCAGCGCGATGAACGACTGCTTTTTGGCGAGCGCCGACGATTTCGGTACCTACTACTACGGCGGAATTCCCGGCCTTACGTCACCCGAGCAAATTGCGGCGCAAATCAAACGTGAAAAAGACTACCTGAGCCGGGACAATAGGTACCTGCCGATGGGCGGCGAAACCTGCGCCGACGAACCCTACACCGACCCTACTTTTGGGAGCTTTCCCGAGTATGCCAAGGATGAACTGGGGCGTTTGCACTGGACGACGCTCAACAGTGACTATAACGAGAATACTTTGAAAGCGTTGGGGAATTATCTGGAAGCGGTTAAGAGAGACCTCGGCTACCGCTTCGTGCTGGAAAACTCTAGCCTCTCTCAAACTGCCGCCACGAACGAGGCGATAGACCTCAGCTTTACAGTAAAGAATACCGGTTACGCCAGCCCGTTTAATCCGCGTGGGCTCGAGGTTGTCTTCCGGAGTGCGGACGGTACCCTGACGACGCGCCCGCTCGAGGTCAGCCGTGAAACCAACACCGACCCGCGTTTTTGGCAACCAGGCGAAACTCAGAATGTGACGCTCACTGTCCCCGCGCCGGACGCTCCGGGAGACTTTGAAGTGCTGCTCAACCTACCCGACCCGCTTCTGCCCAACGTCGTTACCGAAGCAGAGGGTGCCGAACACTACAGCATCCGGCTGGCCAACGAAGGTGTCTGGGAAGCCGATACGGGTTTGAACAGATTGGCCCATACTTTAAGCGTCCGTTAAACTGAAAACAGGTTCGGGTACGTTTTGACCCAAAATCACCCGAACTTAAACCTGTAGAAGCTAGACTTACAGAACTTAGACTTACAGAACTTAGACTTACAGAACTTAGACTTACAGAACTTAGACTTACAGAACTTAGACTTACAGTGCTTAGACCTAAACTGCTCTACTTCTTCTACTACGCGGCGATGGCCTCGCTCCTTCCGTTTCTGGTGCTCTACTACGCGCAGCTCGGTTTTAGCGGGCGGCAGATCGGCGTCCTCAGCGCCCTTTTGCCGCTGCTGACACTCCTCGGGGTGCCGCTCTGGAGCGCCGCCGCGGACACTTCAGGGGGTTACCGCAGCCTCATCTTGCTGAGCGTCGGAGCAGCGCTGGTGTTCACAGTCGCAACATCTTCTGTAATGACTTATCTCGGCCTGCTGCTCACCGCTGGGCTGCTCTCTTTTTGCGTCGCACCGATTATGCCGCTGACCGACACAGTCGTCCTGACACTGCTGGCGGGCGAGCGACACCGTTACGGCAATCTGCGGCTCTGGGGCGCTGTCGGCTGGGGCATAGGCGCACCCTTGACGGGTTGGCTGGTCGAGCAGAGTACCGGACTCGGCGAAGGGCAAAGCGAGCTACGCTGGGCCTTCTGGGTCGCGGCTGCCCTGCTCGGCTTCCTATGGGTGGTAGGTTATACGCTGCCCAAGCTCCAAACTGCGCCACCGAAAAACACTCGTAGCGTTCGGCAGCTGCTGTCTCCAGCTTGGCTGGGCTTCCTTGTGATCGGTTTGATTGGGGGCGTCTGCCTGTCGGTCAGTACTAACTTTTTGTATTTACACATGGCTGACTTGGGTATAAGCGCGTCTACTGTCGGGCTAGCCCTGACTCTTGCGACACTAAGCGAAGTGCCGATCTTCTTCTTTTCAGGCCGCCTTTTACGCCGCTATAGCGCCGCAACGCTCCTCCTAATCGCCCTAAGCGTTTTTGCCGCACGGCTTTTTCTCTACAGCGCCTTTTCTTTGCCCTGGCTTATCTTGGCGCTGCAACTGCTACACGGCCCCAGCTTTTCGCTACTCTGGGCTGCAGGCGTGGCTTACGCCGACCAGCACGCACCGGACGGGTTTAGGGCAACCGCGCAAGGGCTTTTTAGTGCGGCCCTACTGGGTTGGGGCGGCGTGGTCGGCGCACTCGTTGGGGGCGCACTTTACGACGCCCTCGGAGCTGCCTTGATGTTTCGGTGGGTCGCCGTAGGAGCCGCCGTCGTCTGTCTCGGGGTCTCGGTATGGGGTTATCAGCAGCGAATGAGTCAACGTATTCAAAAGGAGTCTTTGTGAACCCTGAGTTCGATCTTCTCGTCGTCGGTGAGATCAATCCCGACCTCATCTTGCGCGGCGGCGACCTGACGCCCGACTTTGGACAAGCTGAAAAACTCGTTGACGACGCGGCCCTTACGGTCGGTTCGTCTTCGGTGATGGTCGCGTGCGGCGCGGCGCGTCTGGGCCTTCGCACGGCGTTTACCGGCGTAGTTGGGGACGATGTGTTCGGTCATTTTATGTTGGGCGCGATGCAGGCTCGAGGTATCGACACCTCGAGCTGCACCGTAGACGCATCGGTGCCGACAGGGTTTAGCGTCATCCTTTCAAACCCCGCCGACCGCGCCATCCTGACCTATCCGGGGAGCATCGCTAAATTGGGGCTTAAAGACGTTGATATAAATATGCTGGCACGTGCCCGTCACCTTCATGTGGGCGGCTACTTTCTCCTCGAGTCTCTCCGCCCCGACTTGCCTGCGCTGTTTGGGCTGGCTAAAGCTCGAGGTTTAAGCACTTCACTCGACACCAACTGGGATCCGAGCGGACGCTGGGAGGGCGGACTAGCGGCGCTCTGGCCCATCTGTGATGTGTTTTTACCGAACGAACAGGAACTACTCAAGATTGCTGGACAGGAGAAGTTAGGGGACGCGCTAGACGCTTTGGGCGCACAGATTCCGACGATTGCCGTTAAAGCGGGGGTGAAGGGCGGGGTGGCGCGGCAGGGGGGCGAAACCGTAACGGCTCCACCCCTAAAAGTCGACGTGGTCGATACGACCGGCGCAGGCGACTCGTTTAATGCCGGGTTTTTGTACGGCTATCTTCAGAGCTGGACGTTGGCACAGTCTCTGCATCTAGCGTGTGCGTGCGGTTCGCTTTCGGCGCGCGGTGCGGGTGGTACGGCGCGTCAACCGACGTTGGAGGAAGCTGAACAAGCTCTTGCTCGAGCTTAAACGAGAGCGACGATATATTCCAAGTACCCTACTTGCTTCGCTCTGCCCCAGAGTTGTCGATGTCCCATAAAGGATTGAAACGACTGCATTAGCCGAACGCCTATGCGTGTAATGGGCCGGGATGCCGCATTAGAAGTGCAACACTTTTACTGAGATACTGTTTCCGAATTAGGCGGCAAGGCTGGCAAAGCGTGACAGGCGCGTTTTTGCACGAGGTTTGTGGTCGAACCAGGCAGCCAGTCGAGTTATATTGACCGCTGCCGCAATAGCTTCGTGCTGGAAATGAGTTTTGGTATGACCGAAATAGCGAGAGCGCCTCAAACCAAAGGCTCTTACACCTTGAGATAACGTCCCCTCGATACCTGAACGTTTGGCGTAAAGGTCATGCCAGTCGGGTGTTTGCTGAGCTCGCCGAGCACCCTGGAGCGCTTCATGCTTTTCTTTAGACTTGAAGGCGATTGTACGGCCCTGCTTGTCTGAGCGGTGGCAGTACGCCCGCTGCGCGCAAGCCAAACAGTCGTTGTTTGCAAACAACACGACGGTCAGGTCGTTATCGTTGCGCTTGTCTTTACGCTCTGACCAGTACACGCTTTTCTTGTTGTTGGGACAGGTGACGTGCTTAGCTTCCCAATCGATGGCAAAGTCGTCGATTCCGTAAGCACCTGGGGTGCTGGCCTGCCAGCGCCGATTAAGCTGGACGGGGCCGTGCAAAGTCACCGCATAGTCGGTGCGGCTGTCAACCAGTAATTCGCTGTCCATATAACCTGCGTCCACCAAGTGCGATTCGGGTAGGAGCTGCTTGCCTTGAAGTTTTTGGTGAATGGTAGAGACCAGTTGGTTGTCATGGCGGTTGGGCTCACTGGTTGCTACTTGGGTCAGCAAATGTACCTTGTCGTCATCGCAGCTCTCAGTAACATGAACCTTGTAGCCAGTCCACCTTTCTGAACGCTTCGATCCCAAGCGGGCGTCAGGGTCGTAAGGCGACGTCAGCATGAGGCTCGTGGGCGGCAAATCCTTGACCTCACGCCAGCGCACTATTCCCTGGTCAAGCCAGTACTGTTGCAACCACTTGCGCCTTAAGAAAGCTGTGGCTGGCAGCTCTGCTAGCCATACCGGGGTGTCGGCCTCATCCAGTTTGTGCAGCAGGTGCCAACCATCTTCACCTACTTGCGTTGCGAACGCTTTGAGCTGCTCAGCTCCCTTAGGCAGACGGAAGTCGTCGTAGCGTGGACCGTAACGCTCGAACCATGACTCCGGCACCCAGCTCAGCCGCTCCGGGGCGACTGTCGCTACTGCGTTCAGAGCCGCCCGCATACTCTCGACGCAGCTCCCTATTCGGTTGAGTGCTCTGACCTTGGCGAGCACATGGGTCGAGTCGGTTCTAGCCCGACCGCGTTTGCGGATCAGCCCTTTAGCCTTACAGACTTCCAATAATGTGTCTAGCAGACGGTGCTCGGCATGACCTTCGAGGAGTCGGGCGCGAAACTTGCTCAAGACGGCATGTTCGAAGCCAGTATCGCCAAGCTCTAAGCCAAGTGCGAACTTCCAATCCAATCGCGCTTTGACCGCTGTCGCCGCCTCACGATCCGACAACTCTTCGGCAAACTGCAAGATCGTGACAATCGCTAAACGCCAGGGTGTTTCAGCAGGCTTACCTCGTTTTGGATACAGATCGGCAAACAGCTCATCAGTGTAAATTCCTTCCAGCTCAGTTCGTAAACTCATGGCTAAGTTGCCTTTGGGAAAGGCGGCTCTTGCAATCCGAACTGTTTCTGCGGGGACGTACCGAGGATCAGTAGGCTGAAGTGACATGGCTTTGCCTCCTTCAACCTAGCTTAGACACCCTCGCCGAATTTGGAAACGGTATCTCGGCTAGAGTGTCGCGTTGTGCCGGGTAGATGAGGCCCGCTAGCTCCCTTTCAGCTACCTAAACTGCAACAGAACGTGACTGTTCTGTTACACCTCAACTTAATGGTTCATCCGGTTAATTCGACTCAGGACTAAGCTTGGACTCTCAGTTAAGCGGAGGTGAGTTATGCGCCCTTACACCCGTGTTCGCAAGTTAACCGAAGCGGAATACTGGGAACTCAAACGCTCTCGAACGCTCGCGCACGATGGGAGTGAGTAAGGTGCGGCGGGCACGGGTTGTCTTACTGTCGCACCGGGGTTTACTCGTGCAAGAGATTGCCGAAAGGCCCAGGGCTGCATCATCAAAGTGTGCGGAAGTGGGTCAACCGCTTGAGCAAGCTAGGTATCCCAGGGTTAGAAGAAGGACCGCGTCATGGACGTCCGCACATCTATAAGACGGAGCACGTGAGCGTCGTGATTCAAACCGCCTTAACGAAGCCGGACACGCTGGGCTTGCCGTTCGGCGCTTGGACCCTCGGTAGATTGACGACCTACCTGAGTGAAGCAAAAGGCGTCGCTATGAGCCGTAGCCGCATGAGCGAAATCTTCAGAAACGAAGGGTTGCGCTGGCGACAACAACAAGGGTGGTTCGGGCAGCGCGTCGATCCCGACTTCGCCGAAAAAAGGGGGTCATTGAACGGCTCTGCACCGACTCTCCAGCACACAGCGTAGTCCTCTGTATAGACGAGATAGGACCGCTCGCCTCGCGAACTTATGAAGGCAAGCAGCTCACTAAGATTCACGGTCCCCTGCTGGACGAGCAAAGGTCGCCCTCGATTACCAGCACCGTCCCAAAGGTGGTTTCGTGTTTGGCGCACTGCAACCCGCCACAGGTGAGGTGCTCACCGAAATGTACTCGCGCCGCATCGTGGGAAACTATGTCGAGTTCTTGGAGAAGGTCGAGCAGTGGCTACCATCCGAGGTCGAACGGGGCTACGCCATCGTCGATAACCTCTACATGCACAGCGCCTACGACGTCATGCTCTTCAGTCTTGCCTACCCTCGCTGGGAGTTCGTGTTCCAACCTGAGTACGCGGGCTACTTGAACCTTATTGAGCCCTGGTGGAAGACGCGCCGCTCTTTGGCTCTTAAGAGCAGGCGCTTCGAGGTCTGGACCGAGATGGTCGAACCCGTCCAACAAGCTACCGACTATTGGAACGCCCACAAGCATCCCTACGTCTGGGGCAGAAGAAGACGCCACCGCACACCCCGCAAATTTGGCGTCGCTGCCTTGCCTGTGGTGAGCGCTTTTTAACGGATGAACCATTATGCAGTTATCGAGATGGGATGAGCAGGAATGTCGCCAAATTGAGAAACCGCGTACTGAAGGGTTAATTTCAGGCGACCATACGAAAACCTTCGGTCAGCAAGGCGTTTCTCAGGGTTTCAGCGGCGCGCTGCTGAGCCGACTTCCACGTTAGATAAGATGTTCGTTGCCGTTCTAGACGCATCAGCCCGAAGGCCCGGTTGACCAGCTCGGCATGTTGCAAATGAGCTGCATAGGTCAGGCACTGACACGCGCCCAACGCCAAGGATTGTTTTCGGAGCCTGTGACTGACTTCCAGGCTCCAACGCGCTGACCAAGCCTGAAAGACTTCCTGAACGCCGGCTTTAAGGGTACTGATCAAGGTGGTGAGGTGCCAGCCGAACCCTTGAGCTTTCCAGACAATCAGCAACTCCACAGTGCCAACTTCGGCTAGGACGACCTCGAGGCGTTTGATATAGCGTCTGAGTTTTGGATACCAGCGCGCTTTGCCGGGCATGAAGCGTTTAGCCAAATCGTTGACGCGCACCTTTTGGGCTTCGAACATCACTTTGGCGTTACTTCTGAAGCGACCAACAAAAGCTAGCGGTAGCTGCTTCAAGGAGCGTAATCCCAGTCGAGTCGTGAACTCGGCATCGACCAGCAACGCCTTGACCTTTACGCCAGCGCTTACGACGTCGCCAGCCACCGTGAGCATCGCCTCGGTAGCCGTGAGTCTGGGGTAGCGCTCAGTACTCATCAGCTCGTCGGGAAACGGATCACAGCGTAGTAGATAAGGGTCTTCGCCTAACTGGACCAGCCCACTACTCACTAACGTGTGACCCCACATCACCCCCTTGCTGTTGTCATAACAGCGTCCGACCCCCTCGATACGTTCACCTTGGTGCTTGACCTTGAGCAGATCAACGGCGAGGTAAGCGCCCTGGGGTGCGTCGGCTAAACAGCATGTCAGAACGTCTTGGTGAGGTTTGGATTCTGCGCTAGAAGCTTGCAGGCGTACTGCTTGCCAAACGGCAACAAGCCGCGTTCAGCCATGTCGGTTACGCTCTTGCTGCCGGAAAGAAGACCCAGGATGTAATGCGCGTGTAAACTTGCCCTTGCGGTATTAGACACATCGCAGATTACCCATGGTGACCCGATCTTCTCGGCTTCAACGCTGCGGGTATTCGTCTCTCACGTTGCTTATAGACTTGGCGACGTTCCTGATGAGGAGACCCCCTATCTAATGTAAGTACGCTCAGTTAGAGGCGGCAGTCGCCTAGAAAGGGGAGTAACGATGAAACACAAGCAGATCGTCGGTTTAGATTTAGGAGACAAGTTCTCGTACGCCTGCGTGTTCGACGCCAACACCGGCGAGGTCATTAAAGAAAAGCGGGTCGCTACTAGGGCAAGCTGTCTAGAGACGTTCTTCGCGAGTCAGCCCGCCACGCTCATCACCATCGAAACTGGGACGCACTCTCCTTGGATCAGCCGCCTTTTGGAGAGTTTTGGTCACGAAGTGCTAGTCGCTAATGCTCGCAAAGTGCGGCTGGTCTACGGTGGCGACCGGAAGAGCGACAAGCTAGACGCACAAAAGCTGGCAAGACTGGCCCGCTTCGACCCAAAGCTGCTTTCACCCATCTAGCACCGCAGCAGGGACGCGCAAGCGCATCTAGCGCTGATCCGCTCCCGCGACGCGCTGGTCGGCAGCCGCATCGGGCTCGTCAATCATGTCCGGGGCAGCGTCAAAGCCTTCGGCGCGCGGTTGCCGGTGTGCAGCACGCGCACCTTCGCCAGAAAAGCTCGCGCCGTCGTTCCGGAAGCGCTGCTGGCAGCACTTGAACCGGTGTTGACTATCATCGAGAAGGTGAGCGAGCAGATTTCGGTGATGGAGAAGCGCATCAAGGTCTTGGGGAAGGAAACCTACCCGGAAACAAACGTACTACGTCAAGTCACCGGCGTGGGTGCCATCACCTCGCTCACCTTCGTGTTGACCCTTGAGAACCCGTCGCGGTTTAGGAAGAGCCAAGACGTCGGCGCGTTCTTAGGCTTGACCCCAGGGCAGAAGCAGTCCGGGGATAGGGATGTAAAGCTGCGCATCAGTAAACGGGGCGACGAGGGCTTACGGCGACTGCTTGTTCAATCCGCGCACTACCTGCTCGGCCCCTTCGGGCCAGACTGCGACCTCAGGCGGCACGGTGACCCTACGAGGCCGGTGGCGGTGGGTTTGCGAAGCAGCGCGCTATCGTCGCGGTTGCTCGTAAGCTGGCGGTGCTGCTCACCGCCTCTGGCTTACCCAGGAAGTCTACGAACCGCTACGCAACGCCGACAAGGCGTTAGCAAAAGCCGCTTAGACGGGTACTTAAAACCGATACCGTCGGCCACACGCTGTTTTAGAAGTGGTTCACGCCCTAGTCGGGTGACTGCGGCAATGCGCTTGGCTTTACAAGCCGATGTTGAGATAGCAGCACCCACTAACCGGACCCCAGCCTGCACCTTACCGAGTGCGTATGGAAGCGTGGCAAGAAACCTCTTCACCTTTATGACTTCACTACGGGGGCTTGACAACTCGGGTCTCCTCATGGAAGCGTACTCACTGCAATAAAAGTTCAGGTACGTCAACGATCTTGCATCCTAAACAAGACTTAACTCCGCACCAGCCGAAACCCCATATGCCCGAGCGTGCTGTCCGGCGTGTTGTACGTTCGGGCAGCCACGCGGTAGCGGTTACAGTACGACGCGTGGCAGAGGTACGAGCCGCCCCTGACGACTCTGGCCTCGCCCACGGGTGGCCCTGGAGGGTTTTCGCGGGGGCCACCGGGGTGAAAGTCCGGGCTCCAGAAATCCTGGCACCACTCCCAGGTGTTGCCTACCACATTGTAAAGCCCGTAACCGTTCGGTTCAAACGCGCTCACCGGCGCAGTTCCGAAAAACCCGTCTTTACCGGTATTGTTAGTAGGAAATGTTCCTTGCCAGATGTTGCAGCTGTGCTTTTTGTCAGGCGTAAGCCGGTCACCCCAAGGGTAGCGTTTACCCTCTAAGCCGCCCCTGGCAGCGTATTCCCACTCGGCTTCGGTCGGTAGCCGTTTGCCGACCCACTCGGCGTATGCTGCCGCGTCGTTCCACGAGACCTGAAGGACCGGATGGTCGAGGCGTTTGCTGACGTCTGATTGTGGCCCCTCCGGGTGCGCCCAGGTTGCACCGTAAACTTGTCGCCACCAGGGCGTTTGCGCCACGCCTCTAGTTGGCGGAAAGTCGTCGGGCAGAAGACCCTGAAACACGAACGACCAACCGAAACGTTCGGCCTCGGTCTGGTAGCCGGTTGCTTCGACAAACGCCGTAAACGCCGCATTCGTAACAGCGTAGCGGTCGATCCAGAAGGGGCTGAGCGAGACCTCACGCACCGGGCCTTCGCCGTCTTCAGGAAAGCTGTCGTCGTCGCTGCCCATCAGAAAGCTGCCGCCTGGCAGCTGCACCATATCGGCGGCACTCTCAGCTAGGGGGCCAGATACTAGGGTTGTGGCGGCTGGACAAGTACCGACTTCAGCCTCTAGGTTTACGGTGTTTACGGCGCTGCGCGAAACAGAACAGCACGTAGCTTTGTGATCCATCTCTACAGTTTAGCCCTTAGCTGCGGTGATCAGACAATAGTTGGCGTGAAGCAAGTTCACGAATTTAAGATGAGCCGGGTGTAAACGAACATTAAATCCTGAAGGTTTCACCAGGCACGGATTAACGCAGAACCTTTCACCTCTTAAGCTAACCTCTAGATGAACTGCAGGTGAGCTTAAGGGTAGCCGAGCATATTACCTATAAGCCAAACCGAAAATGAGAAATCATGTAAGAGACGTCTCGAGGACTGCCTAGGGTCAGCCGTTAGAGGCGGAACTCATCACCAGAGTACCCATTTGAAAAAGAGTACCTACTTGAAAAGTAGATTTATGAAACGCATCACGATTTTTCTAGCATTCGCATTTTTAACCGTTTGTTCACAAGCACCCGCACCTACGGAAAACCAAACAGCCCTTGCCCCTGAACGGGTAGGAGCCAAAAGTTTCGATTACGGCGTCGGCGTCGCTGTAGATACGAAGCGGAACGCTGTTTACGCAGTTGTCAGTACCGACGGTAGCCTCGCCGGAAAAAATTTGGGCGGGCGAGATACCTTCTTGCAACGTTACAAACGCAACGGTCAGGTTGTCTGGAGCCGTCCGTTCGGCAGCCCCGACAACGACTATGTAACTGATATTGCCGTGGACGAGAAAAGAGGTTTCGTCTACGTTGTTATAGCAGGTGTCATCTGGTCAGAAACGCTCTATGTAAGAGTTTTTCACTCTAGTACGCACGTTTTGGAATGATGCCTGTGTCAATCTTTTGTGCAAATGCTAACAATAGCTAGAGCCGCGTTCAGTGGACTAGACGCTTCGGCTCCAAGAAGCGCGGCACTAGCAGCGACGTTGCCGCCTACAACTCGGGAGAGATTTACGTGATTGGCCCTACCCAGGGCGCTACCGGTCACGGTCGAAACCGGGGTGGCGAAGACGAGTTCGTAAGCCGTTTGAACGGGTCGGGGAAACTCATCGGGACAGATAGTTAAGTCTAGGTTCAGTTGTCTGAGGTGCAGCTCGAGCTGCACCTTTTTTTCTGCCCTATCTTACTTTCGCCTGCTCGAGCCTCAACTTTGCACCTTGCGCCGACGATGCCCCCCGAAAGCGGTGATACGCTAATCTTCTGGAGGCTCATATGATCAGCGTTGCCAACCGTATTTTCGTCAATCCCGACTACGCCGAGGCGTTTGAAGCGCGTTTTGCCGACCGCGCCGGACTCGTTGACAGTATGCCCGGATTTTTGTTCAACCAGGTGCTACGCCCGAGCGCCCCCGGTCAACCGTACATCGTCTTGACCTACTGGGAGACTTACGCGCAGTTCGAGGCGTGGACGAGTTCCGAAGCGTTTCGTGAGGGGCACGCCAAGAGCAGCACCCTGCCCAAAGAGGCGTTTTCCGGGCGTAACGTGCTGGAGATTCATCAGGTGATTCAAGACTCGCGCGACGCAGATTTAGAGGTGCCGGAGCCGCTTAAGCTCGAGAATCCCCACTAACGTCAAGGCTACGGCGTTTCGCCTCCTCGCGCAAATGTCAGAATTACGGCATTTGCGCCGTCTAGTAGCTCCAAGCGGTTACCGACAACGCGGTAGTTGGCAGCCTCATATAGTGCATTTGTATACCTGTTGGCTTGCTGTTCCCAGCTTTTTATACACCCCATCATCGTGCTTCCAAAGCCTGGTGAGATTTCAAAATGGATCAACCTCGCTTTATAGGGGCCACCATAATAATTGCAGCCGTCCCAGCCGCCGAGTGACCATCTGCTGAACTCGAGCGTGATGTTCGTTTCTGGCAGAAGTGGGTTGCCGTTTAGGGACTCGAGCGTCCAAGTTGTTCCCGTAAACCTGACGTTGCCGACCGGTTGCGCCAAAACGTTGCTCAGTCCGGCATATAGAGTCAGGAGGAAAACAGCAA
Organism: Truepera sp.; assembly: GCA_965215315.1. GTDB lineage: Bacteria > Deinococcota > Deinococci > Deinococcales > Trueperaceae > Truepera. The sequence goes on from CBDCDB010000008.1 coordinate 2,416,985, forward strand.
ACACCGCATGGTTGACAAACGTTTGACGAACACGCATGATTTCCTCCACAACTCTGAACCACAGCAGTTTACTCAGTCCCAGTCCGGCCCCTCTTTCGGCGCGGCCAGCCGCTCCCCGCGCGCCAACGCAAAAATACGCGTCATCTCTGCGTCAGAGAGTTCAAAGTCGAAAATTTCAAAGTTGCTTACCCGGTTTTTCTCCGACGCCGACTTGGGAATCGCTGCTACTTGGTCTTGCTGCACAAGCCAGCGCAGCGTCACCTGAACCGGACTTTTGCCGTGCGCCTCACCGATTTCTTTGAGCGCCGCGTCGTTCGTCACTTTGCCCTGTGCGATGGGGCTGTAGGCCGTCAGCAGATAGTCTTGCGCTGTTGCCTGCTCGAGCAGCGCCGCTTGCCCCAGATACGGGTGATACTCGACCTGATTGGCAAAAATTTGGGTGATCGTTTGAGCCTCGTCTATCAGTTTGGTGGGAAAATTGCTGACACCGATGTGCCGCACCGCACCCTGATTTTGCAACTCGAGACACGCCCCCAACGTTTCAGCGAGCGGCATGTCCGGGTTAGGCCAGTGCAGCAGCAGCAAGTCTACATAGTCGGTCTGCAATTTGCCGAGGCTTTCGGTAGTGCTGGTCAAGACAGCTTCACGGCTGAAGTTATCGGGCTTGACCTTCGTGACCAAAAAAATCTCGTCGCGGGTTACATCGGCTTTTTGCAATCCGGCCCCGACAAATTCTTCGTTGTCGTAGCCTTGCGCCGTGTCGATATGCCGGTAGCCGAGTGAAAGCGCGTGGTGGACGGCCTCGGTACAATCATCGCCCCTTAAATCCCAGGTTCCCAACCCGAGCGCAGGTACCGAAACGCCTTGAACGTTGCTATATTTCATCTTGTCCTCCTGAGGTCACTTTATAAAATTGGGCGGCGCACGATATCGCATCACCTTGCACTTGTGGCGACTAAAATAATTACGTCCCTCACGCAAAAGCACATGGCCCTGACCTAAACACACCGCAAATAGGGCATAATGTCACTGTGGCCCGTAAAAAAGCATCTTCCGAAGCGCAAACTTCTAAAGTGCAGTCTCCTAAAATCCAACCGCTCCTCGGTATCGACATCGGTGGTTCCGGTATCAAGGGGGCGCTCGTTGACCCCGGCACCGGCGAACTACTGACCGAACGCTACCGCATCGACACGCCGCAACCCGCAACGCCCGAGGCCGTCGCTGAAATTGTCACTGAAATTGTGACGTTTTTTGACTATACGGGCGTCGTTGGCTGCACTTTTCCAGCGATTGTCAAACGCGGCGTGACGCTTTCGGCAGCGAACGTTGACAAGAGCTGGATTGGGTTCGACGCCGATACGCTGTTTACCGAGACGACCGGGTGCGAGGTGCATCTCTTAAACGACGCCGACGCCGCCGGAATTGCCGAGGCGACCTTTGGCGCAGGAAAAGGCGTTGCGGGCGTGGTAATTTTGTTGACCTTCGGTACCGGCATCGGCAGCGCGATGTTTTATGACGGCAAGCTCGTGCCGAATACCGAGCTCGGACACCTGTTTTTAGACAAGGGGCAGGAGGCCGAGGCGTGGGCCGCTGACCGGGTGCGTAAAGACGATGACCTGCCGTGGAAAAAGTGGGGCAAACGGGTGAACGCGTATTTGAAACACTTAGAGTTCATCTTCTCCCCCGACCTGTTTATCTTAGGCGGCGGCGTCAGCAAAAAGAGCGAGAAATATCTCGAGTTTCTAGACCCCAAAACGCCCATCGTCCCGGCCACGCTGCTCAACGAAGCGGGGATCGTCGGGGCGGCGCTGTGGGCTTCACATTCCGAATAGGAGAATTATGCCAACCCTAAAAGTTATGGGACAGAGCCTCGAGGTTTCAGAAAGCACCCGTCTGGTCACAGCAATTGAAGACTCAGGCGTTGCGATTGGGCACCGCTGCGGCGGCAAAGGCCGCTGCACGACCTGCCGCGTAACGTTTGTCTCGGGTGAGCCAGAGACGTTTACGAAGGCTGAGTTTGCCAAGTTAGGGCTCGAGTCTGGTGCTGCGTCAGAGTACCGTTTGTCGTGTCAGATTTTGTGTGATCACGATATGGAAGCGTTACTGCTCATGACCCTGGACAATCAGGAATGGAAAGATACCGGCCCCGCCGTCGCTGAGGCGGTCGAACCGGAAGCCGAGTGGTTTATGCGGGGAGACCTCGAGTAAGCTCTCCTAGTGGCTGCATTATTGCCATCTCGGTTGCGTCCCGTTCAAATCCGTAAACCCGTACTCACCTACGAGTCCCCAAGTCGAAAGCGCTTGACCTGCTTTAGCCGAAACATTCGGGTCGCTAGCAAGCGCGACAACTGCCCTGCCGATATAGCGAGGCGTTTCTGATGCGATAAAGTTCGGGTCTTTTTTCGCGCCATCTTGCCAGTTTGCTTCGGTGACGCCGAAGTGATCTAGCATCTCTTCCGAACGTAAATAGCCGGGAGTTAGCGCCAATGCGGTAATCTTCGCCTCGGACCGCGTGACTTTTTTACCTACCATCGTCTCTACTTTGCCGCTCAAGTCAGCCGCCATCCCGACCGCCAGCCTTATCACTGACGTTTTTACGAGGTCGTAGAGAAAATTACCGCGATATTTCAAGGTTTCCCCATCAGTAATTTCAATGATGAGGCCGCTTCCTTGCGTAACCATTAACGGCACTCCGTAACGGCTCGTGATGCTGTGGGTAAAGACGGCACGCTCGAGCATCTTCAGACCTTTTTTAAGGTCTAGCTCCCAAAACGGTTTACCCCATTCAGCTAGTGACTCACCGCCCCAGATGTCATTGACCAAAATATCAAGCTGCCCGTCTTGCTCAGCCTTGACGCGCTCAAAGAGAGCCTTGACCTCTTCTTCTTTGGTGTGGTCGGTTTGGACGGCAATACCTTTCCCACCCGCCGCCGTCACCAACTCGGCAGTCTCGTCAATCGTTTCAGAGCGGTTCATATCTGACGGACTTCCCCTCACACTGCGGCCCGTACAGTAAACCGTTGCGCCCGCCGCGCCGAGTTCTACGGCGATACCGCGTCCGGCTCCGCGCGTTGCTCCGGCGACGACCGCCACTTTGCCCACTAACGTCATGTCAACCTCCTTTAGAGACAGCTCGAGTCATAACAAATGCCGTAAAAGATAGAGTCGTAATAAAGCCACCGGTAGTTTAGCTTGTTCGCTGATTTGGAGTAAATCGGGCAGATCAGAACACTCTGGTAGAGCGCTTAGGAACGGCTTATGATGCGCTCATGGCAACGAAGCCTCCGCTAGACCCGAACGCCCGCCGCGCCGACCGTGAAATTCGCACCTACCTCACCATGCGGACGCAAAGGCGACGGGTTTATCCGCGGGCAGCACTCCTAGGTCTCGGCACGGGGCTGCTGGCGGTTTTGTTTCGCTGGTGTTTAGAGGCAAGTACAACGCTGCGCGAAGTTTTGGGCGATTACGCGCACGCACACCTTTGGGGTTGGCTGCCGAGTGTGGTGTGGGGAGCCGGAAGCGCGGCGCTGGCCGTTTTTTTGGTTCGGCGGTTTGCGCCTGAAGCGGTTGGGAGCGGGATTCCGCACCTTAAAGCGGTCTTTTACCGGTTGCGCCGCCTGCATCCGGCGCGGCTGTTGCCGGTCAAATTTATCGGCGGCGTACTGGCTATCGGCGGCGGTCTGGCGCTCGGGCGCGAGGGGCCGACGGTGCAGATGGGCGGCGCACTCGGGTCGGCACTGGCGCGGGTTTTTGGCAGTAATCCCGGTGAACGGCTGGCGCTGATTGCCGCCGGGAGTGGGGCGGGTCTCGCGGCAGCGTTTAATGCGCCGCTGGCGGGCGTGGTATTTGTGCTCGAGGAGATCCAGCGCGGCTTCACCCCGAACGTCTTTGGCGCGGCGCTCATCGCCTCAGTGATTGCCGACGTAGTGACGCGCTTTGCCAACGGTCAGCAGCCCGTTTACGACATCCCTTTTTACGCCGCGCCCGCCCTCAGCACCCTGTTTCTCTACCCGGTTCTTGGAGCGCTCGCGGGTCTTATCAGTATCGCCTTTACGCAAGGACTCCTCTTGACCCTCGACGGTATCGCCAAGCTTCCCTTTCACCCGCTCGTTACGGCGGCGGGCGTCGGCGGCATCGTCGGCGCTATCGGTATCTTTTTTCCGGGCGTGATCAGTGCGGGTGACGGTCTGATTGAACATACGCTCGCCGGTCAGACGCTGCTCGTCGCCATTATGCCGTTGTTACTCCTGCGCTACGTGTTGACCCTAGGCAGCTACGCCATCGGCACACCCGGCGGTATTTTCGCGCCGCTTCTCGTGCTCGGGGCGCTGCTCGGTACCGGCTTGGGCGTCGTGTCGCAGATAGGTTTTCCGCAGCTCGGTATCAATCCTGAAGCGCTAGCGGTCGTCGGCATGGCGGCGCTTTTTACGGGGGTCGTCCGGGCACCGCTGACGGGGTTGGTCTTAATCGTCGAAATGACCGGGAACTACGGGCAGATGCTGCCCCTGATGCTCGCGTGTTTTACGGCGTACGCGGTCGCTGAAGGGTTCGGTGTGCCGCCGGTTTACGACGCGCTTTTGGCCCGCGAACTCAAACGCGACGTACCCGAAGATGTAGTGCCGGTCGCCGATGAGGGCGCACTTCTCTTGACACTGACGGTGCAACCCGGTTCGCCTTTTGACGGCGAGGCGGTGCGGGCGCTGGGGCTGCCGAACGGCTGCATTTTGGTGACGCTCAAGCGGGCGCTGACCGAACGGGTCGTGACGGCGGACACGGTGCTCGAGGCTGGTGATGAACTGACCGCCCTGGTTTCGCCGGGAGCAACGGCGGCGGTGCAACTGTTACAAGAAGGGGTCGGCTAAAGATGTTTTGGGTGGACGAACAGGTCAGGTTGAGGGCTGTAGAGCCAGGTGATACGGCGTAGCTTCGTACGTAAGAGAAACTAGCCGTCTCGTATAGCGTGAGCGGACGACGCCTTGACCTGTCAAAAGTACAGCCTGACAAATATATCAATAGCACCTGCGGCAGTTGCCAATAGACCAATAGCGACGCTGAGGATAGCCAACCATCGCCCTCGTTCTTTTGACGAATCGAACTGTCTGAGGGCACGAACACCGAAAACAACAGCGAGAATCCCAAAACTTATACCCAGATAAGCATCCGAATCCCCAAACAGGGCGCTGAGCATAGCCGCGCCGCCACTCAACCAAGTTAGCGTGCCCCAGGGGTAGTTTGGGGTAGTAGCTTCGTCTGCCATGCTCATTTCTGCTCCTTACGTGAACCGTCTTTGTGATTAGCGTAAACCTTTTGGTGCCGTTTTGCAGAGTACCATCCTTACATCGTTGACATTCGTCAAGGTCGGGCCGGTACGGACGAGACCCCCGGCGCGTCTAAAAAAGCTGTAGGCGTCGTTATTTTCTAAATAGCGGCGGCCTTCGGCGCGGCCCATCATAAGGAGCGTTTGCGGCGTCACGATAGCCCCGGCTGCGTCGCTGTCGCCGTCAATCCCGTCGGTGTCGGCGGCGAGGGCGTAAACATTTTCAAGCCCGCTCAACGCCAAAGCCAGCGACAGCGCAAACTCGCAGTTGCGCCCACCCACACCGTTGCCGCGTACCGTAACGGTCGTTTCTCCACCAGAAAGAAGCACGCACGGCGGCGCTAAAGGTTGCCCATACGTCCGGATTTGCCGCGCCACTGCCGCGTGCATCTTGGCGATTTCACGCGCCTCGCCTGTCACCGATTCGCTCAGAATCAGCGGCGTAATGCCCTGCTCACGAAAGAATGTCGCGGTTGCCGACAGCATCCCCTGCGCTGAAGCGATGAGGTGATTTTCTACGCGTTTGAAGATAGGATCGCCGGGTTTGGGGGTTTCGGAGGCTTGGCCTAAATGATGGGACTCGAGCCCGTACCGCCGTAAGACTGTCTCGGCTTCAGCTAGCGTGCTGGCATCCGGCACCGTCGGCCCGGAAGCGATGACGCTGAGGTCATCCCCCGCTACATCGGACACAATCAAAGATACGACTCGAGCGGGAAACGCTGCTTTTGCCAAACCGCCGCCCTTGATACTCGAGAGGTGTTTCCGCACCGTATTCAGCTCGGTGATGTCCGCCCCAGACCGTAGAAGCTTCTGCGTCAGCGCCGCTTTTTCAGAGAGCGTGACACCCTCCGGCGCACAGAGGAGCGCCGAGCCGCCGCCGGAGATGAGGCAGACGAGCAGGTCATCCTCACTCAAACCCTCAGCGAGCGCCAGAATCTCCTCGGTTGCCGCCACGCCTGCCGCGTCAGGGACAGGATGCGCCGCTTCTGCAACGCGGATGTGTTTGGTCGGAACGCTGTGCCCGTAACGGGTGATGACGAGACCCTCGAGCTTCACCCCCGGATAAGTTACGCCGTAAAACGTTTCAGCGGCTTGGGCCATCAAAGCTGCCGCCTTGCCTGCCCCGACGATAACCAACCGGCCTGTGGGCGGTGGCGGCAAAAAATCACTCAACGTAGCCGCCGGATCTGCCGCTAACAGCGCCGTTTGAAACGCCTCACGGAGCAGCGCTTCAGGCTCCACGGTCAGCCCCCAAGTTCGTCACATGTCAAGTCTAACGAAAAGGGCTCGGTATGATGCCCCTATGAGCCAGAACGCCGCAGATATTCAGATTCGCGTCCTCCGCGACGCCCGCAACGACATCGACACCATCCGCTGGAGCGCCACCGACGCGCCGACCCCCGACGAACAAGACGCGCGGGCGATGATTTTAGCGCTCTGGGACGCCGAAGAGCGCAACTCGCTCCGCATCGACCTCTGGACGAAAGAGATGAGCGTCGAAGATATGAACGACTTCTTCTTTCAGACGCTTCTAACCTTAGCCGACACCTACAAAAACGCCACCAACAACGACGAAATCATGTCGGACATCAAACACTTTGCCCGCGAGTTTGCTGAAAAAGCCTCGAAGACCGAGCTGAAACGTAGCTAAACATGACGCAGCTGAGCGCGTGAAGGTTTTGAGGTAAAAGGGTGAACATTAGCATTTTGGGATGCGGCTGGCTGGGCTTACCGCTCGGCGCAGAACTCGTTTTACGCGGTCACAAGGTTCGGGGTTCGGTTACGCACCAGGAAAAGTTAGGGGCTTTGGCTGAAGCGGGGATTGAGGGGTATGGGCTCGAGCTCTCCCCCGCCCTGACCGGAAACGCTGAGGGTTTCTTCGACGCCGACGCCCTCGTCATCACCTTGCCCCCCGGACGCCGTAAACCGGATGTAGAAACCCGCTATCCAGAGCAAATCGCTGCTATTCTAGCCGCCACGCCTGAAACCACACAAATTATCTTCACCGGTTCGACCTCGGTTTATCCCGACCTGGGCCGCACCGTCACCGAAACCGATGCGGGCGGCGACGCTGAAGGTGATGCCAATAGTATCAGCGCGTCGGGGCGGGCAATTCTGACGGCAGAAGCGCTTTTACGGCGCAGGAACGCAACTGTTTTGCGCCTCGCCGGACTTTACGGGTACGACCGGCAACCGGGCCGCCGCCTAGCCGGACGTGACGTTTCCGGGGGCGATACGCCGGTCAATCTGGTTCACCGGGACGACGTACTGAACGCGCTTTTGGGGGTGCTCGAGCAGAAAATCACAGGCGTCACCCTGAACATCTGCGCCCCAAATCATCCAACCAGGCGAGAGGTCTACACCCGTCAGGCGAAGCGTTTGGAGTTAGTGCCGCCGCATTTTGTAGACCCGCACGAACAGGATTACAAGCTTGTCAGCAGCGAAGCCCTCGAGACCCGTTTAGGTTTTACGTTCCGCTACCCCAACCCGCTGGCAGACGCGCCGTAAAAGGCTTGAAGTTTGCCTATGAAATTTACGGTAGCGTTAGTTTTGCTTTTCTCTGCAGATATTTGGGCACAAGCAGACGGCTTTCGGGCTTTTCAGACCAACTCTGCTTACGGCCTGCGGGTCGTCGAGGCTCCTTGCCCGAAGCAACTCAGTGCAAAGTTCCCAAAAGCAACGTGTTATCAGCACGGCTACAAGGGCTTTTTTGATTTCAAAGAGGCCGTCGGCCCTTATCTGTTTGACGCGGGTAGGATTTCAAAGCCTTGGCGCATGGTAACAGTACAGTTGGGGAATGAACCTGTAGAACTCATCAAAACAGTGTTTCGTCCCAGAAAAAGCAATCAGCAGGTAACGCTCGTGTATGTGAGCGACGACCTACTACTCTTGTCCACCAAAGACCTACGCCCCAGCCCCTAGTTTCTCCGGCTCAGCGCTGCTACTCTAGATTATGAGCCCTGTTTTATATTTTTTGCGGGCGGCCCCGCTAGCGTTCCTGCTCCTCGTTGCGGGCGCAGCCGCGCAGCGTGTCGCATTTATCAACCCTGATGGACAACTCGTCACCATCGCGCCGGACGGCACTGGCGCGCGCACCCTGACGCCGCCAGGCAGCCGCTATCAGTTTCCGGCGTGGTCGCCTGCCGGAAACGACATCGCCGTGATTGGTGCAAGCGCCGAGGGGAGCGGCGTGTTTACCGTTTCAGACAGCGCCGACGCTGAGGTTCAAACACTCTATGAGAACCCGGCAATCTACCTCTATTGGTCGCCGGACGGGGAAAAGGTCGGCTTTCTGGCGCAGGGCGAGGGTGGGCTCGAGCTTCAGGTCGCGTCTAAAGATGGCGCTGAGTCGCAACAGGTCGCGTCCGGCAACCCGCTCTACTGGCAGTGGGGCGGGGATTCAGACAGCTTGCTCGTTCATACCGGCGTTCTAGATAGCGGCGAACTCGCACTCTATTCATTGACCGGGCCGACCGGCGACCCGCTCGCTACGCCGGGGCTGTTTAACGCACCGGGGCTTTCTGCCAGCGGAGACTATCTCGCCTACGCCGAACTCAGCGGTGGCGGAACTCGCATCATTTTAGCGGGCAACACGCCGGAAAACGCCGACGTTCGCCGCGAACTCCCTTACGAAGGTCTCAGCGTCTTGTCGTGGAGCCCGACCGCCGATCAGCTCGCCGTTATGAACCCACCTGTGGCAACTCGGCTCCCTTACGGCCCGATTCGCCTGTTAGACGCGAAAACCGGCGACCTTACCCCTTTAGTCGAAACGACTGCTATCGCCTTTTTCTGGTCGCCGGACGGCAAAAACATCGCCTATATCGCGCCGCTACGCCGGAACGACGGGGACGTTACGGACAGCTTGGGCGGGCCGAACGCCGTAAAGGTCAGCGCGCGTGTGGCACAGGATCTACCGCTGCTCGAGCTGCGCGTCGTCAACGTCAAAACCGGCGACGACCGCCTGCTCAGCGCCTTTACCCCGACGCCGCTTTTCTTCGGTCAGTTTTTGCCTTTTTTCGATCAGTACGCGCTCAGTCACCGCGTCTGGTCGCCGGATTCTACGGCCCTGGCGTTGCCGATGCTCACAGAGGGAGGGTCGAAAGTTGTCGTGGTACCACTCGAGGGCGAAACTCAAGTCCTGGGAGACGGCGAGATGCCCTTTTGGAGCCGCTGAGGTAGGGGTGAAAAAAGTCACGCGACCGTTTCGGTGTTTAACGTTTCTTTACGGTCTACGGGTATACGAAAGAAAGTGCGCTACAATGACCGTGCCTGATCCGAGGAGCTTGACCCTTAAGGAGACTGCATGACCGTAGCCCCGCTCAACGCGGCGACGCCGCCAGCTTTTCAGCCTGTCTACACCGCCGCCACCGGACGGGTCGTCTTGGGCCGGACGCTTCCGTCACTGCTCGACGAAGCCTGCACGAACAATCCAAATAAGCGGGCGTTTAACGAATCCGGTGACGCGGGTTGGCAGAGCCAGTCAAGTGTAGCCTTTCGCGCTCAAGCCGAAGCTTTAGCGCTCGCACTGCACGACATGGGCCTCCAAGCGGGCGAACGCGTCGCGTTTTTTACCCACAGCGACCTCTCGTTTTGCCTGCCCGACATGGCCTGTTTGATGGCAGGGTTGGTCAACGTCCCGATTTACGTGACGCAAAACGCCGACGCGGTTTCTTTCATTTTGAAAGAAATAGAAGCGCGCGTTCTGGTCGTATCGGACGCGGCGCTGCTGGGGACCATCACACCGCTGCTGGAAGATACTGCGGTTCGCACCGTCGTGATCCGTTGTCCTGAGGCGGCGCAAGTACCAGAGGGGCTCGAGCTGCTTTCGTTCAGCACGCTGCTAGAACGCGGCGAAGCCCTGCTGAACGCCTCCCCAGATGCAGGCAAAGCACTCCGCCAGGAGGTTCGGGCCGATGACCTCGCCACCATCATCTACACCTCCGGAACGACCGGGACGCCCAAAGGCGTGATGCTCACCCACGAAAACATCTCATCAAACGTAATGGCGGCTTTTTCCGGGATTCCAGAGCTTAAGCGTGGGCAAGAGGTCGCCCTATCATTTTTACCGCTCACACACATCTTCGCCCGAACGCTGCACTACGGCTATCTGGCGTGGGGCACGGCGGTGTACTTTACGACGCCGGAAGGCGTGCGCGACCAGCTTAGAGAGGTGCAGCCGACAACGTTCGCCACCGTACCGAGGGTTTTGGAGCGCGTCTACGAAGGCATCTTAAAAGCCGGGGGCGAGCTGAGCGGCGTCCAAAAACCCATTTTCGACTGGGCCATGTCACTCGCGCGGCGCTACGAACCCGAGGAACGTACAGCTTCAGGAAATATCTTGAGCAACACGTTCTACAGCACTCAGCACCGCGCCGCCGCTAAACTCGTGTTTGAACGGTGGCGTGAGGCGATGGGCGGCAAACTCAATATCGTCATCGTCGGTGGAGCTGCGCTCCGCCCCGAACTCGTGCGGGTTTTTGGCGCAGCCGGGGTCGCGGCGCTGCAAGGGTACGGCCTGACCGAAACCGGCCCGATTATCGCCTACAACCGGCCCAACCGGAACCGACCCGGAACCGTCGGCGAACTCCTCCCCGGTACCGAGGCCCAGTTTTCCAAAAGCGGCGAACTGCTCGTACGCGGCCCGCAGGTGATGCACGGTTACTTTAACAACGCCGAAGCGAATACCGAGGCTATAGACCCGGACGGCTGGTTCCACACCGGCGATTTAGGCGAGGTTTCAGAAGACGGCTTTTTAATGATTACCGGACGTTCTAAAAATGTTTTCAAGCTCTCAACCGGCAAATTCGTCATGCCGCAACCTCTGGAGGAGGCGCTCGAGGCCGACCCCCGCATCGAACACGCGCTCATCATCGGCGAAGGCGAAAAGTACTGCGCCGCGCTCCTCTTTCTGGCTCCCGGTCACGATTCCGAAGAGGCTGAAGCCGAACTAAAACGCGCCGTACAAGAGGCCAACCGCGCCCTGCCCGAATGGTCACAAGCCAAACGTGCGCTGCTCTTGACCGACACGCTCAGCATCGCCGAAGGCACGCTGACCCCGAAACTGAGCGTTAGGAGAAAACAGGTTTTAGAACGGTACCAAACACAGATTTCTGCGCTCTATCGACCGGACAAACGATCCACCGGACGTATTCTGGAACTCGAGAGGTAGTTATGGCCATCAAAGATATGACTAAAATCATGGCGTTAGCCAGCAAAGTCGATATGGCGAAGGTCGCCAAGTTGTCCGAAAAAGTTGACTTGAATCAGCTTTTGGGCATGGTGTCGTCGATGGATGAACGCAGCTTGCAGCAGATGATGAAGCTCGCCGCACCGAAAAAACCCAAAGTGCTACCCGAAGTTGACGGGGACTTTTTCGATATCGCGGCGCTCCTGACACCCGAACAGCACGACGTACAACTCAAGGTGCGGCACTTTATGGAAACCGAAGTCGAACCGATTGCCAACGAATACTGGCAACGCGACGAGTTTCCGCAACAGCTTATCGGCAAGCTCAGAGATTTAGACATCATCAGCGCCCTGTTTGATGAAAACGGTGAACGGCGCGCCGATGCGAGCGTGTTAGAGGGCATTATCGGGATGGAAATGGCCCGTATCGACGTCTCGACGACAACATTCTTCGGCGTCCATTCGGGTCTAGCGATGTGGTCGATCTATCTGGGCGGTTCCGAAGCGCAAAAACGTGAATGGCTCCCCAAAATGCGTAACTTTGAAGTTATTGGCGCGTTCGGTTTGACCGAACCCGACGTGGGCTCCGCCGTCTCGCAAGGGATGACCACGACCTGCCGCCGTGACGGGGACAGCTGGGTCTTAAACGGACAAAAATACTGGATCGGCAACTCGACCTTTAGCGATTTTACAATCATCTGGGCCAAAGATGAGGCCGACAATCAGGTCAAAGGCTTTATCGTCCGTAAAGAGACGCCGGGCTTCAGCGTCGAAAAGATTCAGGGCAAAATCGCGCTGCGCGCTGTAGAAAACGGGCACATCACTCTGACGGACTGCCGCGTGGACGAGAGCGACCGTTTGCAGAACGCTAATTCGTTTCGGACGACCGCCGATGTGCTGCGGGCGACGCGGGCCGGGGTTGCGTGGCAAGGCGTCGGCTGCGCGATGGGTGCATACGAAAAGTCTTTGGCCTACGCGCAAAAAAGGATGCAGTTCGGGCGGCCTATCGCGGGCTTTCAGCTTGTACAAAACTTGCTCGTACAGATGCTCGGCAACGTGACGGCGATGCAGACGATGTGTTTGCGGCTTTCGCAGCTGCAAGACGAGGGCACCATGCGCGATGAGCAAGCGTCACTCGCTAAAGTTTTTACGGCGAAACGCTGCCGCGAAACGGTAGCCCTAGCCCGTGAGCTGCACGGCGGTAAAGGGATCTTGTTAGAGCATCACGTCGCCCGTTACTTTTCCGATACCGAAGCCATCTACTCGTATGAAGGCACCAACGAAATTAACTCGCTGGTGGTCGGGCGAGCGATTACGGGATACAGCGCGTTTGTCTAGGTTTCGTGTAGGCGGATTCTAGAGTGGTGCGAGACGTTTTCGTAGCTGACAGGGCCGCTTTGCGTGCTTGGTTGGGGTCGCATCACAAAGAAACAAAGGGGTGTGGGTCGTCTTTTACAAAGGCGAGAAGCGCACCCTCTCATACGACGATATCGCTGAAGAAGCCCTCTGTTTCGGCTGGGTAGACTCAAAACCCGGAAAAGTTGATGAGGAAAAGACCAAGCTCTATCTCGCACCGCGCGACCCGAGTAGCAATTGGTCTGTACTGAATAAAAAACGTATTGCGGAACTAGGGGCCGCAGGACTCGTCGCTGAAGCAGGTCGAGAAATGGTCAAAGTTGCTGAAGAGAACGGTACTTGGGACGCGCTGAACGACGTCGAAAACCTTGTCATTCCCAAAGACTTGGGGCGGGCGTTTGCCAACTACGGGGAGGCCGAAGCGAACTTTCAGGCGTTTCCACCTTCGGCGCAGCGGGGTATTCTCGAGTGGATTTTTAACGCCAAGCGTGAAGCCACGGAGGGAGAAGCGCATCGAAGAAACCGCAGCGTTGGCCCAAAAACATCAGCGGGCCAACCAGTGGTCACGTTAATCAGCTCATTACGGGAGAGCGCTGCTAGAATGCAATCCGGTATCTGACAGCTATAATCTAAGCATGGTTGAGGTGACGATTAGCCCAGACTATGTGAGGCTCGAGCTTACCGGCCTAGATATCCTCTGGTCGCTCAAAAGTAACCTCACCTTTCCTACTGCGGGCATTCGCACCGTTTACGACGACTCAAACCCCAAAATGCGCCCAAGGGGACTTCGCTTACCCGGAACCAGCATTCCCGGTATCGTTCAAGCAGGAACTTACATCGGCGAAACAAGGGAATTCTGGTGTGTTCACTTTACAGGCCGAAGCGTCGTTTTCGAGCTTGAAGATTTGCCGTATGACCGGGTTGTCGTCGATGTGCGCGACTCCGAAGCCGTAGTGCAGCGGGTGCGTGCGGCACGTTGGGGACGTTTGGACGTAGAAACGTGAACGTTCCGCCGACCACGACACTCTACTTCGTCAGGCATGGGGAGAGCGAAGCGAACACCCTGCGAATCATCTCCAACCGTGCTAGCGGTTTCGGCCTCACGGCACTCGGTCGCCAACAAGCGCTGACCTTGGCTCACACCCTAAACACTGTCCCCGTTTCAGCAATATTCTCCAGCCCACTGCTCCGCACTCAGCAGACGGCGGACATCTTGTCACGCCACCTTGGGCGGGCTTACAGCGCGACCGACGCACTCCGCGAATACGACTGTGGCGTTCTGGAAGGGCAAGCGGACAAGGCGAGTTGGCAACTCCATCAGGAAACCTTTGAGGCTTGGTTGTTCGACCAAGACCGGGAGCGCAAGCCGGACGGGGGTGAGGGCTACTTGGATATTCAAACCCGGTTCGTTCCCTTCGTCGGACACCTAACCAGCTCTGAGCGCGGTGGGCACGTCGTCCTCGTCGGGCACGGCAGACTTTTTCAACTTATGCTCCCGCACGTATTGGCAAACGTCGATGCAGCTTTCGTCAGGGCGCACGGCATCGACCATACCGACTGCATCATTGCAGAACGGGAGGTGGATGAGCTAGTGTGCTTGCACTGGGGTCCGCTGACCGGGTACAAGGTGTGAAGCAAACTGACGAAACTTGCTCGAGGACGCTTTTACGGCGTCTTTTTTATGGAGGTCTGGATGAAGTACAAGCGGGTGATGCTCAAACTGAGCGGCGGCGCATTGGCAGACAACGGTGGGTTCGGCTTTAGCGAGGAGCGGTTGGGGCATCTCGTTGATGAGGTTTTGTCGGTTGTGGCGCTGGGGCTCGAGGTCGGTATCGTCATTGGCGGCGGCAATATTTTACGGGGCAACACTGCCGAGCGTTGGGGCGTCGAACGTACTGAAGCCGACAACATCGGCATGTTAGGGACAGTTATTAACGCCTTGATGCTGCGCGGCGCATTTAAAGCCTGTACCGACCGCGAGGTACGGGTGATGACGGCGATGACCATCTCGAGCGTTGCCGAGCCCTATATCCGCCTCCGGGCGCTGCAACACCTCGAGAAAGGCTACTTGGTCATCTTTGCAGGCGGCAACGGTCAGCCGTATGTCACAACCGATTACCCGTCGGTGCAGCGGGCGCTCGAGACAAACTGCGACGCCCTACTCGTCGCCAAAAGCGGCACCAACGGCGTTTACGACCGTGACCCGAACCGCGACCCGGACGCCGAGTTCTTTCCTAAGCTCACTTTTAATGAAGTCATTTGGCGCGACCTGCGAGTAATGGACTCGTCAGCGTTTATTTTGGCGAGAGAGCACGGGTTGCCCCTTCATGTATTCGATATCGGTAAGGTCGGCGCGGCAGCGCGTATTTGTCAAGGTGAGGCCGAGGGGACGTACATCTCGGTATAGTTTCTACAGCTAGGAGGAACGCATGACGACACTTTACGAGCGTGTTGAACAGACCAGAAGGGGCGAAAACCCAACGCTCATCTACCGTGTGCCTTCAGGCTGGGCAGTTCTAGGCGACACACAGTTTTTGCGCGGCTATTCGCTGCTGCTCCCTGACCCGGTAGTACCTGACCTAAACGCATTAGATACGCCCGGACGCGGCCGCTTTCTGCTCGATATGGCCCTTGTCGGTGACGCACTTTTGGAAGTGACCGGCGCAGCTCGCATCAACTATTCAATCTTCGGCAATGCTGACGCCGCGCTGCACGCTCACATCACCCCGAGGTATGAGCGCGAACCCGAAAAGCTGCGGCGTGGCCCACCAGCCTTTTACGACCGTGAGAACGCCCTGCAGTTCGACCCCGAGCGAGACGCAGAGCTTATGGCGCAAGTTAGAAAAGCTATTGAAAAACGACTGCTCGCCGGTTAATAACCAGCTTGCTTGTCTACTACGTGCGTCAGCGGCTCGCCCGCCGCGAAACGGCGCAAGTTGTTCAGGAAAACCTCGAGCGCCCGCTCATCATAGTGCGGCGTATCGCCCGCCATGTGCGGCGTAAGGATGACGTTTTCCAGCTCCCACAAGGGCGAGGTTTCGGGTAACGGCTCGGTTTCAAACACGTCTAACCCGACCCCCGCTAGCTTGCCTTCTTGGAGCGCCCGCACCAAAGCAGGTTCGTCCACCAGCCCACCACGCCCAATGTTGACTAGAATCGCAGTAGATTTCATCCGCTCGAGTTCAGCCTCACCGATAATGTGGCGCGTGTCTTCCGTAAGCGGCAGCGTCAAAACAACGAAATCCGCGTCAGGTAGGGCGGCGGACAGGTCGCCCAGCGCCACCATTTCAGCGATATGTTCGACCTGTTTTTCCGGGTTGCGCCGTACACCGACAACTTTAACGCCGAACGCTTCGGCAAGTTTGGCGGTATACGCGCCGATGGCTCCCGTACCGAGCAGCAGCATCGTTTTTCCGGCAAGCTCAAAGGTTTTGCTCTCTTCTTGAGACCAGCTTGACGCCAGCTGCGCCCGCATTATCTGAGGAAAGCTTCGAGCAAACATCAGCAGATAGGTCATAATTTGCTCGCCGATAGGGATTTCGTGTATGCCTGAAACATTGGTCAGCGTAAAATCTTTTTGGGCTAGCTCAGGGTGCTCGAGGAGCCAATCTGCGCCTGCGCCCCACTGCTGATACCACTTCAGGTTGGACGCCCGCGCCATCAAATCTCGCGAAAAGCTCCCTACCGCCGCCTCAACGTCGTTAAGCCTCGCTTCGATGTCGGCTTTGTCTTTGCTATATACAGGCTCGAGTCCCCCCGCCGCCTCTCGAATCGCCGCTTCTTGCTCGTCGTGAAATTTATCTTTATTAAAACCCAAAAGTAGAACGCTCATCTGCCGAGTGTACCGGATAAACGCTCAAGAATTTTGTAACACCCCGCCGGTAAAGATGGTTTTGGTCTCCACATATTCCAGCAGCCCTTCACTCCCAGTCTCACGCCCGAACCCGCTCCCCTTAACGCCGCCAAAGGGTGCTTCAGGCGTTGCAGGCAGCCAATCGTTGATACAGACCATGCCAGCTTGGAGCCCCTCACTTACCAAAATGCTGGTGTTGAGGTCGTTTGTCAGGACAAAGGCAGCCAGACCGTACTCGGTGCTGTTCGCCAATTTTAACGCTTCGTCGGTGCTGCTGAAGGGAATCAGCGGCATCACCGGGCCGAAAATCTCTTCGTCGTGCGCGGGGATACCGGGTGAAACCTGACTCAACACCGTCGGCTCGTAGAAGTAGCCCCGACCATTTTTACGGGAGCCGCCGCTCTCGAGCCTCGCCCCCGCAGCAATACTCTGGGAGACCAGAGCTTCAACTCTTTCTAGCTGCGTTTGACTGATAAGCGGCCCGACCTGCGTTCCTTTAGTAAGGCCGTGACCGACTTTGAGCGCTGCCATATGTTCCGTTGCCCGCGCGGTAAACGCGCCGTAAACGGCTTCATGAACGTAAAACCGTTGCGGCGACACGCAGACCTGCCCGCAGTTACGCGTTTTCCAGGTCACGGATAGTTCGGCGGCTTGCTCTACGTCTACATCGTCAAAAACCAAGACTGGCGCGTTGCCGCCTAGCTCGAGCGACAGCCGCGTCACCGTCTCACTCGCCTGATCCATCAACAGTTTACCGACGCGGGGGCTACCCGTAAACGCGACTTTACGAACCCTCGAGTCCTGCATCAGCACGTCCGCGACTTCAGCGGGGTCGCCGTTCACGACGTTGATCACGCCTGCGGGTGCGCCGCCCTCGAGCAAAGCACGCGCCAACAGCATCCCCGAACGCGGCGTGTACTCCGAAGGCCGACCGACCACCGTGCAGCCCGCCGCAAGCGCCGCTGCCCAACTCCGCACAAGGTTGTACACCGGGAAGTTCCACGCCGTAATCGTGCCGACTACGCCGAGCGGTTGGTGAATCACTTCGATGCGGCGCGTGGCAACCCTTGCTGGAATCACACGTCCGTAAGCCCGGACACCTTCAGCGGCGAACCACTCGAGATACCCACACGCGCTCAGCCACTCGGCTTTAGACTCCGCAAGCGGTTTTCCCGACTCTTCCGTAGTGATGTGGGCCAAGTTATCGGTACGGGGGCGAATCCACGCCGCCGCCGCCGTTAAAACCGCGCCGCGTTCATAAGGCGTTTTACGTGACCAAGCCGTAAACGCGTCAGACGCCGCGTTTACGGCAGCCTCAGCGTCGGCTCTACCGCCAAACGGTACGAGTTGAAGACATGCTTCCGTCGCCGGGTCGAGCAAATCCCAGGTACCGCCGCCGAGGGCGTCTGTCCACTCCCCGTTGATAAGCTGTTTGAACTTCCCTTGTGCAAAGTCAGTCACTCGCTACTGCCTCTCGAGAAAATACTGCTGAAAGCGCCTTATAGAGCACACTCATCCCTTCATCCAACTCGTCATTGGTCAGGTTGAGCGGCGGCAAAAAGCGCAGACAGTTGCTGTAAAGTCCGGCCCGCAAAACGATAAGGCCGCGTTTTAACGCTTCACCAATGATGTTTGCGGTCGTGTCTGGGTCGGGGACGCCGTTTTGGGCAAACTCGAGCGCCAACATCGGCCCGACGCCGCGCACGTCGGCAATCGCTGGAAACTCACGCTGAAAGGCTTTGAGGTGGATCCCCAACTGCTCGCCAAGTTCGGTTGCCCTTGCTAAAAACCCCGGGTCGGCAATGATATCTATCGCCGCCAGCGCCGCTACACAAGCGAGCGGGTTGCCGCTGTAGGTTCCGCCCAAACCGCCCGGATGCGGCGCGTCCATAATCTCGGCCTTGCCGACGACGGCCGAAATCGGCATCCCTGCCGCGAGCGACTTCGCGGTTGTAATGAGGTCGGGCTCGACACCGTAGTGCTCCGAGGCGAACAGCTTGCCGGTGCGCCCCATGCCACACTGAATTTCGTCAGCGACTAAGACGATGCCGTGTGCGTCGCAGATTTCGCGGATACGCCGGTAGAACCGGCCTGAAATCGGGACGAAACCGCCCTCCCCTTGCACGGGCTCGAGCACAAACGCCGCAATCTCGGACGGGTCAATCTGCGCGGTCATCGCGTGCTCGAGCTCACCAACGGCGTAAGCTAAAAACGCATCCTCGCTCAGCCCCTGCGGGCGGCGGTAGCCGTTCGGAAAAGGCAAGCGGTAGACTTCCGGCGCAAACGGCCCAAAGCCTTTCTTGAAAAGCCCGTACTTGCTCGTCATCGAAAGCGTCAAGTTGGTACGTCCGTGGTACGCCCCCTCGAAGACGACGATGCCAGCGCGTCCGGTGTGCGCTCGAGCGATTTTTACGGCAGTTTCAACCGCTTCCGCGCCACTATTGAGTAAAATTGCCTTCTTTACGCCGGAGATAGGCACAATTTCGGTGAGTTTTTCAGCCAGCGCCACATACGGCTCATAACTTCCGACAATCGCGCAGGGGTGGATGAGTTCGTCAGCTTGAGCTTTGATGGCGGCAACGACCCGGGGATGGTTGTGCCCGACCGCTAACATTCCAATCCCACCCGCAAAGTCGAGCAGCGTGTTGCCGTCAGCGTCGGTGATAGACGCACCTTGAGCGTGGGTAAACGCGAGCGGTGTAAGTTTGGCGGCACCTCTCGGCGTCGAAGCTTCGCGGCGGGCGACGAACGCCAGAGATTTCGGGCCGGGGATGTCGGTTTTGAGGTGAATAACAGCCATCAGAGCCTCTCCAGCTCACGCACGGTGCGTTTGCTTTGCGCATTGCCCGTGTTGAGCGTCGTTTTAGGTTCAAAAAAGAGAACATGCGTCTCTGCTTCGGCAACAAGAAGGTGCTCGACGCCATGAGGGATAATGACGCATTCACCTTCGTCTAACGAAATATCGTTTTGATCGCGCAACTTAATTACCAATTGGCCCTTAACGACTAAAAACAGTTCGTCTTCTTGCGCGTGCTGATGCCATTCAAAGGTGCCCTCGAGCTCGGCTAACTTAACTGCCGCGTCACCCACTTCACCGATGACTTTAGGCGACCACTGATCGCTAAACGACGCGAATTTATCCGCTAAATTGATCTTTTGAATCATGCTCACTCCTAAGCAGGTACAGGTTGAGTGGTAGTCTCGAGCGCCCCCGCAAAAATCCCTAACGCCTCGTCAATCTGCGCTTTAGAGACAACTAACGGCGGAATCCAGCGGATGACGTTTTCAAACGGGCCACACGTCAGGAGCATCAGACCTGCCTTTAGGCACGCCATTTGCACCTGTTTGCAGGTCTCTTTATCGGGTTTTCCGCGCGCGTCCGTAAACTCGGTAGCGACCATGAGCCCCGGCCCCCGCACGTCGCCGATAACCGGGTACCGCCGCTGCAAATCGCTTAAGCCTGAGCTCAACTGGTCGCCTCTTTGCGCCGCATTCTCAGCCAAGCGTTCGTCTAAGATGACCTCGAGGTTCGCTTTTGCGCCTGCCAAAACGACGGCGCTCCCGCCGCCGTAAGTGCCGCCGTGCGTCCCGGTCTCCCAACGCTCCATGAGGGTGCGCCCCCCACCTACCGCACTGATCGGCAAGCCACCACCCAACCCTTTTGCCATCACCAAAATGTCCGGTGTCACACCTGCGTGTTCAAACGCAAAAAGTTTGCCGGTACGTCCAAACCCGGTCTGCACTTCGTCTAAAACGAGCAAGATGCCGTGCTTATCGCAAATCTCTCTAAGAGCTTGCAAAAACGCTGCCGGAGCCGGGACGTAGCCGCCTTCACCGAGGACGGGCTCGAGAAAAAGCGCCGCCGTCTCATCCGGGGCACTCTGTGTTTTGAAGAGTAGTTCCAACTGCTTCAGGCAAAAATCTACGGTCTCGGCTTCGTCCCAACCGTACTGATACGCGTACGGAAACGGTACCACGAAAATCCCTGCCGGAAGCGGACTGTAACGGTGCCGATACCCGGTTTTGGCAGTTGTCATCGCCATCGCCTGCGCGGTGCGCCCGTGAAACCCACCTTGAAAGACGATGAGGTTAGCTCGCCCGGTCGCGTGCCGCGCCAGTTTGACCGCGCCCTCGACGGCTTCCGCGCCGCTGTTGGAGAAGAAAAAGCTGTCGATAGCTTCAGGCGTGACGCGGTTTAAGAGTTCGGAGAGTTTTACAGCAGCAGGGGGCACCACACAGTTCATCTGAGCGAAAATCAGCGCTTCGGCCTGCGCTTGAATGGCCTTGACGACCTTAGGATGCGCGTGCCCTGCGTTCGTCACACCGATACCCGAGGTGAAATCGGTCAGCCGGTGGCCTGCGGCGTCAAAGAGGTAAACACCTTCGCCCCGGACGGGTTCAAAGGTCGTTAGATGTGACCAAACGGGGGACAAATGCTGCATAGCTTAACCTTTCGCTGCTGACTTATGCTTGATGCTCGAGATAGACCGTATCACCAAGCTTAACGGTTCCGAGCCTCGAGACCGCGCCGTAAACGCCCGCGCACGCTCCAAAGTTTTCGGCAACAGTTTTCAAGACTTCAGGGCTATTTTGCGCGGTGTCCGGTTCCAAATTGACCATTATGCACTGTTTGATTGGGTAGCTAACGCTAATCTTTGCTGAATCTTTGCGTTTACCAAAAGTTAGCGACGCGCCTAGCCATGTTTTTTCAGGCTCTCCGCTAACGTCATCTGTTTGAACGACGAGGTTAGAACGAAAACGGCGGCGGTCTAACGGCGTGTCGAGGTTGTCTTGAACCTTTGCGAGCGTCGCCTTAGAGATGAGCGAAACGGGCATGCAGTCGTAAGTTCCCCGGTTGAGATGTAAAAGCGAAACCGCTGCGCCGTAGCTCGAGACCAAGGTTTGCCCAAGCTGTTCCGACTCGAGCGGCAGTGTTTGCCCCGAAGATGTACGGACGCAGATGTCCGAGGTCACCGGGTCATCTGGCGTAACTAACCGGGGTTCGTACCGTAAAAGTTCAGGCAGGTCTCGAGTCGTCAACCAGAGAAAGCCTGAAGGCGTACCGGAACACACAAAAGCGTACTTGCGGTCGCCGTTAAGACCGAACCAGTAGAGCTTTGCTTCGGGTACGGAAATGCCCCGCATCGACTTGACCGGATAGAGATTGATTTCTTGAACGCTTCCGACAGCTTTCATAGTCCTAAACGACCTCTGACTTGGTTTTGGGCAATCCGGTTTTAGGCAATCCGGTTTGAGATGACTCAGCTTTGGACAAGCCGGTTCTAGGCAAGCTAGTTTCAGCAGACGACGCGGCCTCTTTACGGCTCAAAACCTCGAGCGCCGCCCGCCGTCCGCTCAGGAGCGCCCCGTGGACGGTTGCGGCGCGGGGTTCGGGCGCGGTCGCTTCACCGGCCCAATAGAGCGGCGGGGTCGGAGCCGCCAGTTTTTCACGTGCGCCGTCCTGCCCCGGCAGCACATACGAGTAGCCGCCGCGCGTGTAGGGGTCGTCGGGCCAGTTGATCAGCCGCGCCGCCTGCGCTACCAAACCGGGTTGGCCCAACTCTTGTTTGAAGGACTCGAGTCCCGCCGCAAGTGCCCCCTCTTCGCCCAAAGCGAGCAACTCGGCAGCCCAGTCGCCCGAGGCAAACGCTGTCCAAACGTGCGTATCGGTTTCGTAACCATGAGAAGGCGACCACCACATCGGCGGGTTGAGGCGGCTGTAGACCGCCATAATGCCGGGATGGACCGGCGCTTCGTCAAAGCTGTAGACGAGTTTAATCACCGGCCCCATCCGCAGCCCCAGAAATGCCGAGCGTTTCGTTTCGGGTAGTTCGGGCGTAAAGCGAATGGCACCGGCTTGCAACACGCCGAGCGGCACGGTGACAACGGCAGCGTCGGCTTCGTAAACGTCGCCGCCGAGCGTCAGGGCGCGAACGCCGCCTGCGTCCCACGTCAGTTCGTTGACCGGATCATCACTGTGGATGCTCAAGCCTGCTGCCAAAGCGTTGACCAAAGCGTCATAACCGCCCAAAATCCGGTAATCCCCGCCGCCTTCGTCTTCGGCGCGGAGACCTTCCAGAACGGCCTTGGCACTTAAAAAGCGCATCGCTTCGCCGCACGCGTTGGCAAATGAGCGTTCGACGTAGCGGAGCTGCTGATGGTCAAACCCGATACGCCGCAGGTAGCTGCCCCAATCTTCGTTAGGGAGCGCGTCAACGTCGGGCAGCTTCCAGGAGCGGGTCTGCGCAAAGTCGGGGTAGGCGGCGCACGCTTCTCTCATAGTCAGCCACGCACCGTCTTCTAATCTCACCAACGAATCGTCAAGCTTGTTCCAGTAAACCGCCTCGAGCCCCAGCTCGCGTACCAGTTCCCACGTCGCGGCGTGCTCTCCGTGGACGAACTCCGCGCCGAACTCGACGGGCATTCCGGCAAAGTCGTGGTTTGTGTGGGTGCGCCCACCCAGACGGTGTTTCGCTTCTAAGACGCTGACCTGTTGACCGGCGTCTTGTAAGGCTCTCGCCGCCGCCAAGCCTGCCATTCCTGCCCCGAGCACTAGAACGTTCATGGTGCCCCCCCGTTTACCGTTGTAAGCGGATGAGTTCTGGGCTTTGTACTAATTCCAGACGCGCCACTTCGGGCCGCTCCCAGACGATCAGCATTCCGGTATGGTCGGCTTGTCTGTCCCAGGCGTAGTTTTCAATCACCGTGCGCGGTTCAAACCCGCGCCGCATCTGCATACTGACGGTCGGATCGAAGATCTCGCCGCGCATGACCTTGCCCGCATACTCGCGTACCGACAGGCGCTCGCGGTACCCCTCGTACCCCTTGAGCATCCCGCCCGCGTACATCCCCTTAAGTCTCAGGCGCTCCGCAAGAGCAAACTGCGCTTTGTAGAGTGCCGACGCAACGCCGCGCCCCTGATAGTCGGGGTGGACAGCTTTTTCAACGCCGTAAAGCCACGCACCTTCGGAGTCGTGTTTTGAGAGGCCCAGGTCGCCGATCATCTCGAGCCATCCCAAAGGTCTTGCCGACGGTGTGTAGTCCGTACGCATCGAGAGTGCTAAACCGATGACTTCACTTTCGGGGGCGTCGTTGACAACAACGAACTGCCCTTCAGGAAAGCGCTGCACCATCTCGGCAATGTTGTGGGCGCTGATACACCCTTTGGTTCCTACCGGAAATTTGTTCGCGTAACATACGATTTCGTGGATACTTTGACCGTGTTCGGGCCTTACGCTTTCAACCCGGTATTCGGCCTCGGCGTGGGCTGACCCCGGCACCGCTAAACTTGCTTGTATAGAACTTTCTACGCCTTTCATAACGATACGTCTCCGGACAAGGCCCTAATCAACGCGTTCGCTGGCATGAGTTCGTACTGTATTGTGGAAAACAAGGGCAGACGAAAAGACCGAAATCAGTTACCTGATGCTCAGTCCCTTTGTGGCTTTTGCTTCTCCACAACCTTTACGCGAGAGTTTTCGCCTCCCGAAACCCAAACGGCTTCATCTGGTCTACTCACACTTTAGGGTTGTCTTGAAACTTTCACGCTCCCTTTTAACCGTCTCAGGAGAGTGTAGCACACGCGTAGGGGGTTTGGATAGAGGTTCGGTACGGTTCACAGGGCTGAGCGCCGAGACCTGCTCGAACCGTTATGCTTAGAAACCGTCTACAATCTTCTAAGCAGCAGTCGGATGAAGGCAAGCTGCATCATAGCTAAACTTGAGGAGACGAGCCGTTCACAGTTTTTCCAGAGCCTCCGGCACTTCTCTAACCAGGAGAAGCTGCGTTCCACTACCCAACGCTTGGGAATGACCACAAAGCTACGCTGGTCACTGCGTTGGGCAACTTCTACCTTGGCAGCGAGTAGGTCTTGGATACGGTTGGCAAAGGTCTCGCCGGTGTAGCTTCCGTCGACCAGGACTTTCTTAACTGTTGTGAGCTGTGCTTGAGCAGTTCCCAGCATGTCTACTGCCCCGGTTCGGTCGGTCACGTTGGCAGCCGTAACAGCCAAGGCGTGAGGTAAGCCCTGCGTATCCACAACGATATGACGTTTAATCCCTGAGATTTTCTTGCCCCCGTCATAGCCTTTAACCTGCGCTGTTTCAGTATTTTTTACCGACTGAGCATCAACAATAACCATACTCGTGCAGGCTTTTCTGCCACTGCTGATACGCTCGTTGGCGACCTGTTTTTTTTAAGACCTGACTGAGGATACTTTCGCCTTCGTCATTCGTTTCGCTCCAAATGCGAAAGTAGCGGTGCACAGTTCCGAACTTGGGATAGTCTTTGGGTAGAGCGCGCCACTGACAGCCCGTTTTGACCACATACAGCAAAGCGTTAAACACCTCATACAGAGCGAGCTTCCTCGGCTTTGTTCTCCTCCTCGCAGATTCTAGTAGCGGTCTTACCTTTTCAAACTGCTCGCCGCTGATGTCGCTGGGATAGCTCATCGTTATAGTTTGAGGGAGATCGTAGACGGTTTCTTAAAAGTTATGCAACTTTCTCTTCTGCTTAAAGAGCAGGAATATACCGCGCAAGTTGCGGCCTGGGAACACGCTGAGTGGTCTTTTCTGCTGCCGGATGAGACGTTGCCGGAGGCGCACGAACGGTTGGCGTCGCAGAGGCGGGACGCGTTGCCGCTTACGCTCATCGCTTTGGAGCCGGGGCCGGACACAGGTAGTGGTCTGCTCGGCTGCGTCACGTTAGACCAAACTGACTTGCCCAGTCACGACGACCTGACCCCCTGGTTGGCGAGCCTTTACGTGCCTCCGGCGTTTCGGGGGCGTGGTGTGGGGAGACGTTTGGCGGACGCGGTGGGAGAGTTGGCGAAGGCTCGAGGCCACCCTAAGCTCTACCTCTACACCTGGGAACACAAAGCACGTTACGCCCGCTGGGGCTTTCGGACGCTCCGAAAGGGCAGCGTTGCCGGGCGTGACGTTATCGTCGTGGCGCGAACACTTTAACTACGGTAGCTCCTCTACCAACGCCTTAGTAAGACAGAGGCTTTTTACGGGGCGGTTTTATAGGCTTGACTATAGAGGTGGAACAGCACCGTTTGACCTTAAACGCAATCCCGCCTTTTTCGTTTGAACGAACACGAGCGTTTATCCGCACGTTTTACGCCCGCGACTACGAGCGCGTTCCAGCCTACGTTCAGCTTCGGGGCGAGACGTTACGGCGTGTGGTCAGTGTTTGCGGCGTTCCGGTGCTGTTCGAGGTTCGGGCGGCGGGGGCGGGGGGGCTCGAGCTGACCCTCTACGCCGAACAGCTAAGTGACGAACTCGTCTCGGCAACTTCTGAGCGCGTAAAGTTCTACTTGGGATTAGACGACGACTTGAAACCGCTCTACACTAGAGCTGACCCCATTTTCGAGGACGTTATCAAAACCTGGCACGGCTATCACATGCTCAAGGTTCTGACCCCGTTTGAGGCGGCGTGCTGGGCGCTCATTCAGCAGCGCACGCCGAACGGCTTTGCCCACAAGACGATGGCGAAATTGGCTGAGTTTTTCGGCAGCAGTCTGGGTTTTGAGGGCGAAACCTACACCGCGTTTCCTGAAGCGCAGGCAATGCTCGAGAATCCGCAGGCGCGGGTTTTGGAGGCCACCAACAACACCCGTAAAACTGAGCGCCTCCTGTACGTGATTCGCGCCTTTGCTACCGCAGATGAACCGTTTTTACGGAGCGCTCCTTACGGCGACGTCGCCAAGTGGTTGGGAAGCGTCAAGGGGCTGGGTGCGTGGTCGGTGGACTTTATCATGCTCCGGGGCTTGGGCCGCACCGAACATGCGCCGTGGACGGATACCGGGCTGCTGGGCGCGGTTTCAAAGGTTTACACGGGCGGGTTTGAGGTCAGTTCAGGCCGCGCCCGCGAGCTTGCGGGGCGCTACGGTTCCGAGCAGGGGTTGTGGGCGCATTACGTTAAGACGTCTGCGTACAGTTCAGCGGCTCCTGAGGGTGCTACACTGCGCTGAGATGAACGACACCCTTGAAGCAGAACCCCCCAGTTCCCCTTACTTTTTGAATCCCTACCTTCTACACACCTTAGACCCGCTCGAGGACGTGCGTGCTTAACGTCCTGGTCATCTTTTTGCTGATTTTAATCAACGGACTGTTTGCCATGAGCGAAATGGCAGTGGTGTCCTCGCGCAAACCCAAACTGCAAAAATTGGCTGAAGAGGGCAACCGCCGCGCCGCCAACGCGCTAACTCTGGCCCAAGACCCAAACCGTTTCTTATCGACCGTACAGGTCGGTATTACGCTCGTCGGCGTCGGTTCGGGCGCGTTCGGGGCGGCGTCTTTAGCGGGGCCGCTCAGTCAGTCCCTGAACCGCCTCGGACTCAGCAGCGCTGTTAGTTACCCGGTCAGCTTCGGCGTGCTGATCGTCACGATTACCTATATCTCGCTCGTTGTCGGCGAACTCGTGCCCAAACGCGTCGCGCTCAACAATCCCGAAGGGATTGCGATGAGTATCGCCGGTCTGATGAGCCGGGTGTCGCGGATTGCCACGCCCCTTGTTCGGCTGTTGTCTTTTTCAACTGAGGGGCTACTGCGGCTGATCGGGGCGCGGCAGAGTAGCGACCCGCCGGTCAGCGAAGAGGAGATCAATTCGCTCCTTCAGCAAGGGGCCGACGCGGGCGTCTTTGAAGCGAGTGAGCAGGCGATTGTTGAAAACTTGTTCTGGCTCGGCGACCAATATGTGTCGTCGATTATGACGCCCCGGCGTGATATCGGTTGGCTCGAGGTCGATAGCGACACCGCCACCCTCAAAGCCCACCTCGACGCCTATTCGTACTCGCGGATTTTAGTCTGCCGCGACAACTTAGACGAAATCGTTGGGATGGTGCATACGCGCAGCTTGCTCAAGGGCTGCATGGAGGGCAAAAACCTCAACCTCGCAGCGTCAAGTCAGAAGCCGCTCTTCGTCCCTGAAACGCTGCCCGTTTTGAAACTTTTGGAGCAGTACCGTGAGAGCGGGACGCACGTCGCTGTGGTCGTCAACGAGTACGGGCATACCGAAGGTTTAGTGACGTTAAACGACGTGCTCGAGGGTCTAGTCGGCGACCTGCCCGAGCCTGATGAACTCGACTCTGAATACATCACGCAGCGCGAAGACGGTACCTATCTGCTCGACGGCCTGTTAGAAGTCGAAGACCTTAAAGACCTGTTGGGCGTCAAAGCGCTGCCCCGCGAAGAAGAAAGTGACTTTCGCACGCTCGGCGGTTTTGTCACCTCGTATATGGACAGGATTCCGTCAGCGTCGGAGAGTTTTGAAGCCGAAGGCTGGCGGTTTGAAGTTGTCGATATGGACGGCTCCCGCGTTGACAAACTGCTCGTCTCACCGGAACCCGAGGCGCTCGAGACCAGAGTCGAAGCACCCTCTGAGTCAGAATCAGATGGTTAATAGGTTCTAAAAATTTGTCTATCTCGCGTGCTCTACTTGAAACTTACCCGCATGTAACTTTGTGAAGCGCAGAAAATTGCAGTACGAAGTCTGTAGTGGCAAAGGGGGCTACTTGAGCAGCCGCTCGAGCTTAATCGTTACTTGCTCGACGAGTAAACCGACCTGCTCCGGGTCTCGGTTTAGCGCCTGTAACGGGCCACTGATGAGCAGCTGCGCGAGGCCGTGAACCAAGCTCCAGGCGGTGACTGCCGTAACGTCGAGCTCGGCAGCGCTTAGTTGGTCGTTAGCCTCAAGAATCACCGTTCTAAAAGCGCCCAGCATAGGCACGTCTCCGAGTTGGCCCTCTAGGTAAGGCGCGAGCGAGCCGTCGAACATGAGTTTGAATTCTGCCTGATGCCCCAATGCGTGCTCCACGTAGGCCGTACCCAGGGCGCGAAGTTTGGCAGGCGGCGTTTTTGCGTTTTCCGTCGCCGAGGCAATAACGTGACCCGCTCGGGCCCGCCTGCTCCGGGCGAGTTCGCTCAAGATGGCCTGTTTATCTTTGAAATGGTTGTAGGGTGCGCCGGGGCTTACGCCAGCACGCCGGGCGACGCCGCGCAGCGACAAACCCTCGACGCCCGACTCGACCAAGACGGAAAAGGCTGCTGCGAGCAGCGCCTCACGCAGATTGCCGTGATGATACGTCCCTTTTCCGCTCATAAGCATTGACTCATGTTTGCTTTGATCACAGCTGCTTCACTTTACGCCCTTTAATACCCTATGTTGACACTGTTTACATTTGCTGCTATGCTCAGCTTAATATAAACAATGTTTATATACAAGAGGCTGACACAAACCACGTCGGCTAGCCCAGTAACCAGAGGGGGAAACACTATGGCGCTTAAACTCATCGGAGCAGGGTTTGGACGTACCGGCACGACGTCCTTAAAGGGTGCGCTCGAGGAACTCGGCCTCAGCAAGTGCTACCACATGGAAGAGGTCATCAAGAATCCCAAAGACGCCGCCCGCTGGCAGGCCGCAGCTGAAGGGAAGCCGGTTGACTGGGACGCGCTCCTGGAGGGTTATCAGGCTACTGTTGACTGGCCCGGTTGCTCCTTCTACCAAGAGCTGATGGTCAAGTATCCCGACGCCAAAGTGCTGCTAAACGTCCGTGAACCCGAAGCGTGGTATGAAAGCATGACCAATACGGTGTACAGGATGACGCAGCTCAGCTTCCCGCAGTCGCTGATTCCGCGCGTCGTACCGCGTATCAGACGCCTGAGCAGGATGGCCCACCGCCTTATCTGGCAGAATACCTTTGACGACCGTTTTGCCGATAAAGCCTACGCGCTCAAGGTCTTTAACGACCATATTGCCGAGGTCAAGGCGACCGTTCCACTCGAAAGACTTCTCGTCTACAGCGTAAAAGAGGGCTGGGAGCCGCTCTGCGCGCTTTTAGAGGTGCCGGTGCCCGACAAGCCTTTCCCCCGACTCAACGATTCGGCGACGTTTAATCGGCGGTTAGGGCCGGGGGTTTTTAGACGGAAAAAACCGTCACCCAGCCAGTAACGAACCGCGTCGGCGGCTCCCTTCCGCACCTAAACCCAGGAGGTATGATAACAACCACACTCTCGCCAAACTCGGCTGCGTCGCTCAGAAGCGCACTCGTAGCAGGGCTTTCAGGTGGCGTCGTTGCCGCTATCGTCAACGTTGTTATCTACTACGTTTTTCAGAATCTGAATGGTGGCCCGCTCATCGTTCAAGGTGCGCCGCTGCTGCTCTTGGCCGTGCTGCTCTCGAGCCTCACCCCGGCTTGTCGGCGGGCGGCGTCTACTGGGTGCTGGCACGGTTTACGAGCCAACCTGCACGCTGGTTTTTGATTCTGGCAACCGTTTTCCTCATTTTATCCGCCTTTGGGCCGCCTGCTCAGGCAACCGGGCTGACGTTGTGGGCGCTCGAGCTGGTGCACCTCGGCGCGGCGGTGCCCATCACCTGGGCCATGTTGAGCCTGCGGAGCTGAGTGGGCATGACAGAGCAGCCAACAGCAAATCAATCAACAATAGGCCAACCGGTCGTGGCACTAGCAGGTGCCATCGGCGACCTCGGGTTTAGAATTGCCGGGACGCTACTCGGGCAGGGTGCGGTGGTGCGTGCTTTGGTAAGGCCGAACGTAGGGGCCGAAGAGCGGGAGCGGCTCCGAGCGGCTGGCCTCGAGCTTGCCGAAGGACCCGGACGACCCGGACGCGCTGGCGCTGGCTGCTGCGTGCAGCGGTGCGGCGTGTGTCGTCTCTGCGCTGAACGGCCTTCAAGACGTCATTATCGACCGGCAGAGTGCTTTGCTTGACGCCGCTGTCAGGGCAGGGGTGCCACGTTTTATTTCGTCGGACTACTCGCTCGATTTTACGAAAACCCAACCTAGAGACAACCGTAACCTAGACCTCCGGCGTGCGTTTATGGCCTGCGCCGACCGTGCCCCAATCTGGGTAACGTCAATTTTGAACGGCGCATTTATGGACATGTTAGGGGCTGAGATGCTGGTGATTCAGCCGGGTATTCGCCGCGTCCTCTACTGGAGTAGCGCCGAACAACCGCTCGATTTTACGGCTAAAGATGATGTTGCGGCCTACACTGCCGCCGCTGCGCTCGACGCTGATGCTCCCCGTATTTTGCGTATTGCTAGGGACACCTCGAGTGCGCGTGAGCTTGCCGGAACGATGAGCAGCGTGACCGGCGAACGCTACCGCCCGTTGTGGGCCGGAAACCTGGGGCTACTGAGCGGTCTTATCCAGGTGGCAAAATGGGTTGCACCCCAACCCGGTGAAGCGTTTCCGCCGTTTCAAGGGACGCAGTACATGCGCGACATGTACTGCGGACGCGGCAAGCTGGAGCCGCTCGATAATGACCGGTATCCCGGACTCCGCTGGACTTCGGTGCGAGAGCAGCTCGCCGCACATCGTCCCGATCAAGACAAATCTTAGCAATCTGACCTTAGATTTCCGCTGCAGGTACGGGGCATAGCCGTATCTGCTAAACTGACGCTGTGGACAACACGCCGCAGTTTCTAGCACCACAGTCGTCATAGTAGTCGTCACCACCGCTGCCGGATGAACGTGATGATACCGGCGCATTTACGGCGGGTGTGCCTAAAACTGCGCGTAACTGGGCGGTTGCGGCGCACCTCTCGGGGTTGTCGCTCTATCTGGGCGTTCCTTTCGGCAATATCCTGGGGCCACGGCTTGTCTGGCTCTTTAAGCGGTGTGAATCACCGTTTGTCGAAGCGCAAGCCAAAGAAGCCCCTATTTTTCAGATTTCGATTACCATTTACGGCGTTGTCGCAGGGCTACTTATTATCCTACTGGTCGGTATTTTTCTTATCCCGCTCGTTTTTGTGGTGCGGATTGTGCTGACGATTGTAGCAGCAGTCAGGGCGAGCAAAGGCAAAGCGTACACCTATCCATTAACGATTCGGCTTATCTCCTGAGTCTCGAGCAGGGCAGTTAGGTTCTCAGTATCGTCAGACTTCCTTTTAGTAAACCATAAAGCCGGGTTACTAAGATGCCTATGTAGCAGGTATCATCTGATTTGAGCCAGTCTATGCGGATAAGGCACAGTCTAGCACGCACCCCTGAGAGATGATAGCTGCGAGAAACCAGCTCAGTAGCGATGAAAAACGCTATATTACACTGTCAGCGAGGTACTGACACCTTCACCTCTGTATAGGCACGTTTGAAGGTGTGTCTAGCCGCTTCTTTGGAGAATTGCCAGTTGAGCTTAACTTGGGCTTGATTGCGCTCTGTTTGCCAAGCGTTAAGTTCAGTTTCAAGGCGGTCACGTTGAGCAATGCGCCGGTCTAGGCACTGTTTGCTTAAAGCGGAGAATTCAAGTTCAGCCATGTTAAGCCAAGAAGCGTGCTTAGGGGTATGAATCATCTCAAACTGCTGGGCAAGTTCGAAGGCAGCTTGCGGTGCTAGAGCAGCATAAAACGAGCCTGGGTTATGGGTGTTGAGATTATCCTGCACCAGCCTGATTTTCTGCGCTTGAGGGAACTGTTGCGTTAAGTACTGCATAAAGTCGGTGTATTCCTGCCGTCGGCGGTGGTCATAGAGCCTAGTCCAACGCCTGCCGGTAAGCGGCTCGACCGCTAAGAGCACTGAACAACTTGCCGTGACTTTATAATGGTAGTCCTCGCGTTTGACCTGGCCTGCTTTCATCGCTACAGGTTGTAAGGTCTGTTCAATCAGATAACAAGGTCGTTCATCAAAACAAAGTACCGGATAGTCGGGGTCATAAGGCTGAGCGTAAGTATCAAGCACCCGCTCCATTTGCCAAATGAACGCAGAGGTGAGCTTGCCCAAACACCAACACCGCTTTAGGTGGGGTTTGAGCTCGTTTTTTTCAGTATCTCGCTGACCCCCTCATGCGAAACAGTCTCAACCAAGCCCAGCTCGACAGCTTTATCCGCTAACAGTCTCAGTGTCCATCTGCTTCTGCCTTCAGGAGCCTCACTACATGCTAAAGCGGTAATCTTCGCTCGCTGTTCACCACTAAAGCGACTTGGGCGTCCTGGTTTGGGCTTGTCCGCTACTACCTCTTGGACGTTACTCTGGCTTTCGCAAAAACGTTTGCGGATCCTCTTGAGCGTTGCCAAACTGATATCTGCTTGCTTGAGAATCTCGGCGTCACTTACCCCGGCATCCGCCAGTAACAGTGCCCTAGCCCGTTTGTACACCCTCACCCGGCACGCTCCCGCTTTTGTTAGCCGTTCGAGCTCTTGCCTTTGTATTTTACTCAGCTTGATTCCATAGCGCTTTTTCATTCGCTTACTTTAGACACTGTGTTGCTATGGGTCAACTCTTCGCTGACAATGTAGTATTTATTTAACTGGTCTGCTAGACTGGTCAGATGAAAACGATCAACGCGACCGAGTTTAAGGCAAAATGTCTGGCGATCATGGATGAGGTCGAGCGGACGGGCGAACCCGTAACGATTCTCAAACGTGGCAAACCCGTCGCACAGCTACTGCCGCCGGTACCGAGGGAGCCGTATCCGCAGTACGCCCTTCGCGGTACGCTCAAAATTCTCGGTGACATCGTTGAGCCGCCCCTGCCCGCCGACGCCTGGGACGCTGAACGTGGCGAGTTTTGAGGGCGCTACTCGATACCCACGTGCTCCTCCACTGGATCGGAGAAAGTCCAAAGCTATCTACGGCCCAGCGGCGCGTCGTCGAGGCTGCCACGCCAGAAGCGCCGCTTTACGTTTCAGACATCACGCTTTGGGAAATCGCTACGCTCCAGAGTCTAAAACGGATCGCGGTTCAAGGGGATTTTCGAGGCTGGCTCGAGCAGATCACCGCGCCACCCCTAATCCAGCGCCTCAGCATCTCGCCTGCTATCGCCGCTGAAGTCGCCGCCCTGCCGGACAGCTTTCACCGCGACCCTGGCGACCGCGTGATCGTCGCGTCGGCGCGCGTCTTCGGCGCAACCTTGCTGACCCAAGACCGCCGCATCATTGACGCCGAGCTGGTGCGGACGCTGAGCTAAGCTAAAATAAACCGGCCTTAACGAATCAGCTAAACCGCGCTGTATAATGATCAGATTGTGCCGGACACCGTAAACCATACCCATCCCCTTATCAGCGTCTTGAACGAAGAGCAAAGGGCGGCGGCAACGCATTTTCAAGGCCCCGCCCTGGTTTTAGCCGGAGCGGGCTCAGGCAAAACGCGTACCGTCGTTCACCGTATCGCCTATCTGATGGACGCGCATGAGGTCTATCCGACCGAGATTCTAGCCGTCACGTTTACCAACAAGGCCGCAGGCGAACTTAAAGAGCGTGTGCGTCACCTGATGGGTGCAAAGGCTAAAGACCTTTGGGTCAGCACCTTTCACTCGGCGTGTTTACGGGTGTTGCGAAACTATGGGCCGCTGATTGGACTGGAAAACGGTTTTGCCATCTATGATGATACCGACCAGTTGGAAGTTTTGAAAGAGATTTTAGAACGAGTTTCGGGTCTAGGTGACGCGAACCCAAGAGTCTTGCGTTCTATGATCGACCGCGCCAAATCGAACCTCTGGACGCCCGCTGACCTGATGCGCGAGGGTGAACGAGTTTTAGGCGGCATGGTTGCGGGAATGCCTCTAGACCTAATTGCCGAAGCGTTTGAACGCTATAGTTCACGCCTAAGGCAAGCCAACGCCGTAGACTTTAACGACATCTTGGGCCGGACGGTCGAGTTGTTCGACGCTTTTCCGGACGTGCTGCAGAAAGTGCAGCAACGCGCGGTCTTTACCCACGTAGACGAATACCAGGACACCAACACCGCGCAGTACCGCCTGACCAAACAGTTGGCGAGCTCTTACGGCAACCTGATGGTCGTCGGCGACCCCGACCAGAGCATCTACGCGTTTCGTGGGGCCGATGTACGCAACATTCTGGACTTTCGGGACGATTACCCGGAGGCGAAGATTTATCGGCTCGAGCTCAACTACCGCTCAGTCAGCAGCGTTCTAGAACTCGCCAACGCCATTATCACCGCCAACGAAGGCCGCCTGGAAAAAACCCTCAAACCGGTTAAAGGCGCAGGCGAATCGGTCAAACTCTACCGGGCTTCTGATCACCGCGCCGAGGCCGATTTTGTCGCGCGGCAGATTGAACAGCTGCAAGCCAAACTGACGCCTAACAGTTTTGCGGTCTTGTACCGCACTAACTCGCAGTCGCGGGTGATGGAAGAATCGCTGCGCCGCGCCGGAATCCCCGCTAAAATCGTCGGCGGCGTCGGCTTTTATGAACGGCGCGAGGTCAAGGATATGCTCTCCTACGCGCGGGCCGCACTCAACCCCGCCGACGACATCGCGTGGCGACGCGTGTTGAACCGGCCCAAACGCGGGATCGGCAAAACCAGCGAGGACAACCTGACGGCGTGGGCCGCGAAACACGCTGCCCGTTTTTCCGACGCCGTGCGCCGCAGTGAAGAGGTTTTACGGGGCACACCCGCCGTAAAACGCATTGCGGAGTTCGCCGAACTTATGAGCGACCTCAAAGAGGCCGCTGACACGCTTCCTGCCGCACAGTTTCTTAAAGCGGTCATGGATCAGTCGGGCTACATGCAGTCCTTAAAAGACGAGAAGTCGTTTGAGGCGCAGGGCCGGATTGAAAACTTGGACGAACTTATCAGCGCCGTGACCGAGTGGCAAGAGGAAACCGGCGGCTCGGTTGGTGAGTTTTTAGACGAAGCGTCGCTTATGGCGAGTATGGATGACCGCGCCGTAAAAGCAGTGAACAAGGGTGACGTGCCCGAGGAAGCGGTGACGCTAATGACTTTGCATAACGCCAAGGGGCTCGAGTTTCCCGTTGTCTTTCTCGTCGGGATGGAAGAAAACCTCATCCCGCACCGCTCCTCGACCGGCTCACTGCAAGACATCGAAGAAGAGCGCCGCCTCTTGTACGTTGGGATTACCCGCGCCCAAGAACAGCTCTTTCTGGTCAACTGCGAGTCCAGAATGAGCTTTGGGCGTACCGAGTTTGCGCGCCCGAGCCGCTTTTTGGAAGAAGTTCCCAAAACGATGCTCCAAGAAATTGATATCTTCGGGCAAGACCTGAGCGAAGCAAAGCTGAACAAGTACAGCCGCGCGGTCTGGGCACCGCCGAGCACAGGCGCTACCACGTCCAAAACGAACGGTAGCGGCGACGCCAACGGTAAAGGCGAGAGCTACCGGGGCGGCGAACGGGTAACACATCCGAAGTTTGGAACGGGCACGGTGGTCGGCGTTTCGGGGGACGGGCCTCGAGCCGAAATCACAGTGGTCTTTAAGGAAGCCGGGCCGAAACGCCTCTTGATCAAGTACGCCAATCTAAGCCCGGCAGCGTAGATGTTACAATCTACCGATTTGGGTAAGGCTGAGTCTTGAGACCCGGCCGAAGGAGGAGCATTGAACGCTAAAGCAATCGTCGTCACCTCGGGCAAGGGGGGCGTTGGCAAAACCACGACGACCGCCAATGTCGGGGCGGCGCTCGCACAACTCGGTGAAAAAGTCGTCGTGATCGACACCGACGTCGGCCTACGCAACCTAGACGTGGTGATGGGTTTAGAAGGCCGCGTCGTTTACGACCTTATCGACGTGTTTGAAGGGCGCTGCAAACTCAAGCAGGCGCTTATTCGGGACAAACGGGTGGATAACCTCTACCTCTTAGCGGCTTCGCAAACGCGCGACAAGAGTGCCTTAAGCGAAGAGCGGATGCAGGAGACGGTGCAAAAACTCTTGGATGAAGAGGGCTTTGACCGTATCCTGATCGATTCCCCGGCAGGGATCGAATCGGGCTTTCAAACCGCTGCTAGCGCCGCAGAAGGGGCGCTCGTCGTCGTCAACCCCGAGGTCAGCAGTGTCCGTGACGCCGACCGCATCATCGGGCTGTTAGAAGCGCGCGGGATTACCGAGGTCAAGTGCATCATCAACCGCTTGCGCCCCGAGATGGTCAAACGCGGCGATATGTTGGAAGTTGACGATGTGCTGGAGATCCTCGGCATCAAACTCATCGGGCTCGTGCCAGAGGACGAAAAGATCATCGTCTCGACGAACATCGGAACGCCGATCAGCTTGGAAGGTAAATCGGGTGCGGGCGACGCGTTTCGCAGCATTGCCAAACGGGTGCAGGGCCAAGACATTCCGCACGCCGCGTTAGAGAGCAAAAAAGGTTTGATGTCGTACTTGCGCCGCATTTTGGGGATCGACTGATGTTTGGACTTTTTGGACGGCAAAAAAGCAAAGACAAGCTTAAAGAGCGCCTTAAACTCGTCCTGTCGTATGACCGTTCAGGGTTGGCTCCGGGCAAGATGGATGAGCTAAAAAATGAGCTGTTAGAGGTTATCAGCAAGTATTTTCCAGCTGACGAGGCCAACTATGATGTATCTTTAGAGCAGCAGGGCGACCGCATGATGCTTGTTGCCAATCTTCCTGCAAAACAACCATAACCGGCGTGCCCGTACCTTTAACAGGTACGGGTTCTACAGTGCAGTTTCATTTGGCTCAGCGCAATGTAACGAACTCTACGTTACCTAGTGAAGCCCTGAGTGCTAGACTAGGCGTCACTCAAAGCCGGTTGCGCCCAGCCTGACTCAGCCTGAGCGCGGCTAGACCTGAACGTACCGAGTTGACACGCGGCTAGGTCAGGGTTTGTGCTACTCTCAGGAGGCCTAAATGGATATCTACAAGCTGATTGGTCGCAATATCGAAGTCACCGACGCGATGCGGACACACGCTGAAGAGAAGTTGGAGAAACTCAGCCGCTACTCTGAACACATCATCGACGCCAAGGTCGTCATGAGTTACAAAACCGACGGCAACCCGGCGCTTCCGGCGAAGGTCGAAATGCAGCTCAACCTGCCGCAGGGGATTGTGCGCGCTGAAGAGAACGGCCCCGATACCTACGCAGCGACCGATATGGTGGTGGAGAAGCTCGAGCGTCAGCTCAAACGCTTTAAGGAACGTAAAATTTCTAAACGGACGCAAGACCCGACGCTTCTAGAAGGTGAGCTGCCGCCCCTCCCGTTAGAAGGTAATCTGCCCGCCGAGGTAGAGGCTGAAGAGGGGAATATCGTCCGGGTCAAACGCCACGTGATGCGCCCGATGTCACCCGAAGACGCCGCCATGCAGATGGAGGCGCTCGGACACTCGTTTTTCGTTTTTCGCAATATGGAATCAGACGATATCAACGTTATTTATCTACGGTTTGACGGTGACTACGGTTTGATCGAAACGGCGTAAAGGACGTTTATTCGGGGCAGTTACGAAGCGCGTGCGTCATTTGGTGACGCACGCGCTTCAGCCCTACGAAATCTGCCTGCTGACCGACGCCCACAAACGCACGACCAGCACCCCGTAGCTGAACCCCCCTACGTGTGCCCACCACGCTACCCCTTCACCGGAGGCGACGACCGCGCCGCTTACGGCCTCAAACGCTTGAATAGACGCCTAGTAACCCAGGTAAAGCCACGCCGGAAGCCAGAAGATAAAAAAAGGGTGGGATGAACGTCAGAATACGTTGCCGGGGGAAAAGCACGTTATAAGCGCCCAGAACTGCGCTGACAGCTCCCGACGCGCCGATCATCGGACGGGCGAAGTGGGGATAAAAAGCCCGTGAACGAGCGTTGCAAAAACTCCGCCTACGAGATATAGCACTCAAGCGGTTGAAGGCTACATTTATTACCATAGAATGTACGTGCTAGACAGTTCAGATGAATGTGGGGGTGTCTGTTCCCAGATGCTACCTGCTGTTTTATAGCAGGTAGCGCCCGCGCCCGAGCCGCTCCTCGATATTGTCGCCAAAAACGAACAGGAAAAACACATTGCCTAAAATGTGTGCCCAACTACCGTGGAGAAACATACTCAGGAACGTCGCCAAGTCTATAAGCAACGTGAGAGACGAATACCCGCAGCGTTGAAGCCGAGAAGATCGGGTCACCACGGGTAATCTGCGATGTGTCTAATACCGCAAGGGCAAGTTTACACGCGCATTACATCCTGGGTCTTCTTTCCGGCAGCAAGAGCGTAACCGACATGGCTGAACGCGGCTTGTTGCCGTTTGGCAAGCAGTACGCCTGCAAGCTTCTAGCGCAGAATCCAAACCTCACCAAGACGTTCTGACATGCTGTTTAGCCGACGCACCCCAGGGCGCTTACCTCGCCGTTGATCTGCTCAAGGTCAAGCACCAAGGTGAACGTATCGAGGGGGTCGGACGCTGTTATGACAACAGCAAGGGGGTGATGTGGGGTCACACGTTAGTGAGTAGTGGGCTGGTCCAGTTAGGCGAAGACCCTTATCTACTACGCTGTGATCCGTTTCCCGACGAGCTGATGAGTACTGAGCGCTACCCCAGACTCACGGCTACCGAGGCGATGCTCACGGTGGCTGGCGACGTCGTAAGCGCTGGCGTAAAGGTCAAGGCGTTGCTGGTCGATGCCGAGTTCACGACTCGACTGGGATTACGCTCCTTGAAGCAGCTACCGCTAGCTTTTGTTGGTCGCTTCAGAAGTAACGCCAAAGTGATGTTCGAAGCCCAAAAGGTGCGCGTCAACGATTTGGCTAAACGCTTCATGCCCGGCAAAGCGCGCTGGTATCCAAAACTCAGACGCTATATCAAACGCCTCGAGGTCGTCCTAGCCGAAGTTGGCACTGTGGAGTTGCTGATTGTCTGGAAAGCTCAAGGGTTCGGCTGGCACCTCACCACCTTGATCAGTACCCTTAAAGCCGGCGTTCAGGAAGTCTTTCAGGCTTGGTCAGCGCGTTGGAGCCTGGAAGTCAGTCACAGGCTCCGAAAACAATCCTTGGCGTTGGGCGCGTGTCAGTGCCTGACCTATGCAGCTCATTTGCAACATGCCGAGCTGGTCAACCGGGCCTTCGGGCTGATGCGTCTAGAACGGCAACGAACATCTTATCTAACGTGGAAGTCGGCTCAGCAGCGCGCCGCTGAAACCCTGAGAAACGCCTTGCTGACCGAAGGTTTTCGTATGGTCGCCTGAAATTAACCCTTCAGTACGCGGTTTCTCAATTTGGCGACATTCCTGATACTGGTCAAAAGGCGGTAAGCGCTCCCTAAAGGAGCGTCAAAAAAGTTGAGTGGGATGAAGCTACATAAAGAGAGAACACGTTCTGTCTCAAAAAGGGGGAGCGAGAGGACGTAAAAGAAAATGGCTACATTGGCAGCGATGAGCCCCCATGTAACATAAGACGGCGTGCGGCGCGGGTTGGCGTCGTGAAGGGAAAAAACATACTACACCGCTACTCGAGCGCAGCTGTCTCGAGCCCCTGCCGAACCTTGAGTACCGTATCTGCCGGATAGAGGCCGCGCAGCATCGCACCGTGATAGGCCACCGTGCGCGGCCCGATGACCGTACCCGGCCCGGTGACGCTGTTACACCCGAGCGAAACGCCGTCGCCAAGCGCCGCCCCGAACTTGCGCAAACCCGTGTCGTGACCTGCGACCTTGACGGTGCCGGAAAGTGTCCGGAAGTTAGCGAGCTTGGCTCCGGCTCCGAGATTGACCCCGCACCCCAGTACCGAATCCCCAACGTAGTTGAAGTGAGCTGCCACTGCGCCGGGTAACAAAAACGAACGTTTGACTTCAGCAGCGTGACCAGCCTTGGCTTTAGGCGCGAGGACGACGTTACGGCGCAGGTAGGCGCTGTGACCGACCTCAGCCCCTGCACCGATCCACGCCGGGCCCTCGATAAACGCGTGCGGCCCGACCTTAGCTCCTGCTGCGACAAATACATTACCTGTCAGTACCGCCGTAGGGTGAACCTCACCGAGGATTTCCGTAGAAATAGCAGCCGTAAACGCGTCGAGCTTGGCGAGAACCTGCCAGGGGAACTTAACATCAAGCAGGGCGCGCAGCTCCGGGGACAACTGCGCTAGGTTCGCTAGGTCAAAAAGTTGTGCCGTAGTAAACATAAGCAAAGCTTACCGCGCACCGTAAAGCCGACTTGGGGCACAAGAACATAAAGCACAGAACTCGGGGGAAACATAAAGCGTAAAAAGAGAGCCCCGAAAGGCTCTCCAAACTTCTTGGTGTTTCTTTTTACGTTCGCTCTAGCGGTTTAGAAGTTGACCGTGTAGAGGATCGAGAAGGCTTGACCGCCGGTTTCGCCGCCTACAGCGTCGGCGTCGGTGTCGGTCACATAAGCGCCGTAACCGAACTGGAGACCGTAATAGTTCCAGACGATCTCGTAACCATTGGTAGTCTGCGTACCGGTATCGGCTTCGTCACCGTCCGAGATGTCGCTGGCGAAGTCGTCTGCGCCGTTGACGTTCGGGTCGATTTGGATGTTGGTACCGGTGTAAGAGCCGTAGCGGACACCGAGCGTGCTGTTCTCGAGCAAGAACTGGTTGAGTTCGATACCTACCGAGTATTGCAGTGAGTTGGCCGTGTAAGGGAGAACGTCTGCGGCAACGTCGGTGTGATCGGCGTTGCGGTAGTTAACGTTAGCAGCAAAGCTCGGCTGGAGAAGTACGTCGAGCGGTTCGGTCGAGATGCCCGTACCAGCCTCGAGCGAAACCACATCATCTGAAAACTCGAGGTTGATGTTGTCAGTTTTCTGCGTGACGTAAGGCGTAAGCGTAAAGCCTGCAACCGTAACCTCGGCGTCGAGGCTGGCAGCCTCGAGCTGGCTGTTCGAGATGCTGTACGACACGTCGAAGTTGAGTCCGGGGATGAGCGCATCTTCGGCTTCGCCGTCGTGACGTGCGCCCACACCGATACCGGCGATGTATGCGTCGTTACGGTCAGCTTCGTCAAGCAGCTGTACCTGTGTACCGTCAAGCGTTACGACGTTGTAGAAACCGTAAACTTCAACCGCACGGTAGACCGTGGCACCGAGTTCAACGCCGTAGGCGTCAACTTCGTTACCGGTGACAGCTGGCTCGCCTGCAAGTCCGGGCTCCTCCGTGTCTTCAGCAATCGTGTAGTGGTCGTAGAAGAAGGTGAGGTTAAAGATGGACAAGCCGAGCGTGGCGTCCGCACCGTAACCAACTTGGTCGGTCTTCCAGGGATAGGTATCCTCGTCATACTTGAGGCCGTACCAGAACTGAGGGATGTCGCGGTAGTTCGCCGAGAGGCTGCGGAGGAGCGGAATCCCGGCAGCTTCGGTATCGATGCTTAGTTCCGCGTAAACGAGCGAATCGTCGAGATCAGAGGCGTCGCGTACATCGGCGATTTCATCGCCGCTGTCGACAGGAGCGCCGTCAAACCCGACTGGATTTTCGTCAGCGTCCTCGAGTACGTCGTCTCCGTTTTGCAAGAAGACACCGTCGCCGATATCGTTCTGGGCGTATTCAAAGGTGAGGTTGAAGATGCTCAGGTTGAGCTCGCCGTCTAAACCGTAAACGGTGATGTCGGCGTTGTCGTCAGCAGCGTCGGCGTTTTCAGCAGCGTTACCCGAAAGCTGAGCGACTGAAAATCCACCTGTTGCCGAGAAGCCTTCACCCGAAAAGGGGGTCAGTGTACCGCGAATACCGCGGTAGTAGGCGTCGGTAAAGGGGTTAGGCGTTTCTACGCCGCCGAGTGAGAGCACGTCGTCGCCGTTATCGGGCAGCTCGAGGGTGTCGTCGTCGGCACTACCGCCGTTGTTGTAAACACCGTAAGCAAGTTGCAACGTGGGCTGCAAGAAGGCTAAAAAGTCGGGCGTACCGATGTCAGCACGGAAACCTGGCCCGAGCGACTCGAACACATAGTCGGAGAACTCGGCACCTGGGTTGTCACCGTAGTAAAAGTTAATCGGGTCAGCGCCGATAGGCCCGAGGGTCGCCTCGAACG
This sequence comes from Truepera sp., assembly GCA_965215315.1. Taxonomy (GTDB): domain Bacteria; phylum Deinococcota; class Deinococci; order Deinococcales; family Trueperaceae; genus Truepera. Next base: position 2,459,383 of record CBDCDB010000008.1, read on the forward strand.
ATTTGAACTCGAATACGTAGCCGTCGAAGTAGTTACCGTCGTCGAGAGGGTCGAAATCGGGGTCGGTAACGTCGGTGTCACCGTCAAGAACAGTCGCTTTAGTGAGCTCTAGAGCAACAGTCGAATCGAAGCTGTTAAGACCCGACTCGGGGGCAATACCGCCCGACTGCGAGAAGTTGACGTTTAAGGTCAGCTCAGGCTCAAAGTCGCCCGCCGAAAACTCAATGTCCTGGCGGTCTTGCGCGACTTCGCCTTCGTCTTTCTCGTCGTCGTCGTCGTTCAGGTCGTCGGTTGCACCTTGAAAGTCGCCGGAGAAAATCGTGACGGGTTGCTCACGTTTGGCTCCGACGCCGAAGATACGGTCGACGTCAAACGGCACTTCCGCACCGCTAAGACGGCTGACGGTGTACTTAAGGCCGATGGAGCCGCTGAAGGCGACCGCAGAGGTCTCGAGGGCCGTAACGCGGGTGTCGATATCGTCCAGACGGGCGTTCTGTGCGGTGTCGCTCTCTTCAACCGTAGCGACGCGTTCGGTGAGCCCAGCTTGGTTGCGGCGCAGGAGCACGACGAACTCGCGCAAGTTGGCGACGTCAGAGGTGTTCTGGGCGATGTCGTCCAAAAATCCGCTATCGGTGTTGACACCGGAACCGAGCGTGGCAACATCCTCGTTCAAGATGCCTACGAGGTCGTTGAGCTGACCGATCTGGTCGGTGTTAGACGTAACTTGTTGCTCGAGTTCGGCACCGGCAGACTGCGCGGCGCTCAGCGTATCGAGTTCGACGGTCAGGGCGTCGAGTTGGGCCTGAAGCTCTTCGACAGCGGCAGCGTCGGCACCGTCAGCGCCGTCGATGGCGGCTTGTAGATCGCTTACGGACTGCTGGTTGGCAGCCACGTCGCTAGCAAGTTCCTGAAGGGCGTTGCGGAGCGTGTCGAGGTCGGTGTCGGTGAGCATTTCACCTTCGATGGTATCGAGCAAACGGGTGATAACGAGCGCGGTTTGGTAGCGGGTAAACGCTTCGTCACCGCGGAAGGTACCGTCGGGAAACCCGATCACGATGCCGAGGTCGGCAAGCCGTGAAACAGCGTCCGCTGCGTAAGAATCCGACGGAACATCCGGAAAGCTTTGCGCCGCGGCAACGCCGCCAACGACGGTCGAGGCTAGAAGAGCGAGTAAGATTTTTTTCATAATGATTGTACCCCTTGAACTTGTAGAAACTTATGAACAGTCAGCAAGCGGTAACAAAGTGGGGCGTAACGAGAGTTTCCGAGTTTCCTCATGGTTACGTTTTGGAGAAGATGCTGCTTACCGGGAGTTGGGTTCTCGTCAGGCCGGTTCAAGTAGTGTACACCCCCTTCCGCTACGACCCTGAAGACACAAATCCACAGGCAGTATTCCATAAGCTTTAGGTGAGTGTCAAATAGGATTAGCGGCCCGTGAGAAACTTCCAAACCGCTCATAAAAACCTAGAAATGCGCTCTGAAACACTCTTTCTCACTCCGGACCGGAGGTGAGAAGAAACGCTTTGGGCTAAATTATAGTTATTCTGATACAAAGGTTGGAAGGGCCATTTGCCACGTGCTACACAGTATTTGCGTAACTTACACATTGTTCTTACGAAGCGTCTCATACTTCACAGCAGTAGAGCGGTTGCGACCGAGTTCATACTGAATCCACTGGCACGACACACCCCAATATAGACAACACACTGAATTTGCGTGAGAAAGTACAAAGTACACAGATTTGTGTAAGATGATTTCGAGAAATGCCTCAAAACTCGAGTCTCCTCTACAGTTAAAGGTAAGATTAGCCCATGACGAGACCAAACGTAGCAGCAGCGGACGCCCTCTTAGGACGCGAAACCCGCGTGCTGGACAAGGGTTTTGTACGCCTAGTGGACTATCTGGGCGGCGACGCCCGTATTGTGCAGGCGGCCCGGGTGTCGTACCAGGAGGGCACCAAAACTGTGCGTGAAGACGGTGCACTAATCGATTATCTGGTGCGGCACAAACACACCTCACCTTTAGAGCAGGTCGTCCTGACCTTTCACCTCAAGATGCCGATCTTCGTCGCGCGGCAGTGGCTGCGGCACCGCACGGCGCGGCTCAACGAGATTTCCGGGCGTTACAGCGTGATGCGAGACGAGTTTTATCTGCCCGATGCGGCGCAGGTACGGCGGCAGAGCGCAGCGAACAAACAGGGCCGCAGCGACGAAGCGGTTCCGGAGGAGCTGCAAGCGCGGACGCTCGAGCTCCTTAAAACCGGTCAACAAGGTGCGTTTACGGCGTATGAAACGCTACTAGACGAGGACGTCGCCCGCGAACTCGCCCGTATCAACCTGCCGCTCAGTCTCTATACCGAAATGTACTGGCAGATCGACCTGCACAACCTCTTTCACTTTTTACGGCTCCGGCTTGACGTCCACGCGCAGTACGAAATCCGCGTTTACGGCGAGGTCATGGCGGAGTTGGCCCGCGCCGTCGCGCCGCTCGCGTACCGAGCTTTTGAAGAACACATCTTGTACGCCAAGACCTTTTCGCGCTCCGAGCTGGAGCTGCTGCTCGGGGCAGTAGACAGGGAGGCACTCGAGCACACCGTAAAAACCAGCGACCTCAGAAAGACGCGGCAACGTGAGCTTTTAGAAAAACTTAGCGTAAACGAGAAAACGCCGCTCTACGAAGAATCATCAACGCCGCGCGAAGAAAAGTCTAAGAAATTGGAGGTGGCCAGTGTAGACAAAAAATAGAGCGAGACACCTGCGTCAACAGGCGTCAACGCCCAAACATCAGAACGGCATAGTAGTCGTCCGTCTGACCCAAATACATAGTAGCCCAGCGAAAGCGGTCATGTATGAACGGATTGACTACTGTGTCCACAAAAAGCTCTCCTGACGCCTATAGAAAGGGGAAATTTACGTGGCGCAAGACCCGCTTTTACAAATATTTTTGATAACTGTGATTCTAGAGAAATTAGTTCACATCGTCAAAACAATCAAAGAAATTTAGCAACCTGAACGGCTAGAGCGTATATTCTGCTCTAGCCGCAACTTTTGTAGAGGTAACTGTGAAATATCAAATCATCGCCATCGGCAGGCTTAAACGCGGCTTTTTACAAACGGGGTGTGAGCACTTTTTAGCGCGGCTCGGGCCGTATGCGAAAGTTGAAGTGCTCGAGCTTAAAGAGGGCCGGGGCGCAGAAGTTAAAGAGCAAGAGGGCGCGGCGCTCTTAAAGGTGGCGAACGGCTACCTGATTGCCCTCGATGAAGGCGGTAAAGAGCACACCTCAGCGTCGTGGGCAGCGCGGACGAATGAACTCGAGACCCGCTCGGTCTCTCAAGTAAATTTTCTTGTAGGCGGCGCAAACGGTCACGGCGACGCGCTTAAGGGTCAGGTTGACGAACTGTGGAGCCTGTCTAAACTGACGTTGCCGCACGAACTCGCGCGGCTGGTGCTCTTGGAGCAGCTTTACCGCAGCGAAACGATTCGGGCAGGGCATCCGTATCACAGGACATAGAAGAACAAGAAGCTTAAAAGAGTGTTAAGACACGGTTTCGGAGGCTTACCTTGAGGTCAAGACAATACACATGCCCTTCGGCACACCGAATATGTTGCCGATGTTACTTCGGACAAAACGATAGTCGTAGCCTATTTCTTGTTTATCTATATTCTGACTAATAGCGTGCGACAATGCCCAAATGCGTTCTCCAAAGAGATAACCGTCGCACCGGAGGATTTTGAAGTGAACGTTACCGAAACAGAGATAAAGCACTATCTGGAGGTGTTTTACAAAACCTTGTTCGAGGAAGCTCGGTCTAAGCTCGAGCCTGACACAACTAGCCGGTTGAGGCACGTTGCAGTATTACCAGCGAAGATTACCGTACATGTCTCTACGAAATTCGGCATAGCACTGAACTATGAGCCGCTGCCGAATACAGCGTCCTCGACTAAAGTTGAGATAGAAACAGTGAGAGGCAGTACACGAGCCGAAAACCTGCTATTTGAAACACCTGCCAGTCTAATCCTTACACCTCGTAACTGGCCTTTTGCGGTCAATGGGGCATAACAAGCATGGGTAGAAGATGCCAAATTTACCTGTGTCGATACGCCAATTTGTGTCATCAAACCTCACACGGTCTTAACCTTAGTCAATTTCACTCACCACCGCCCCACTTCCGGTCGCTATCTAGCGCGAACGCGTGTGATCGAGTTCGCAGAAATCTATGGTGAGCGCAGCGCAGGCTTCTGGTCAATAAATGAAGCAACAAACCGGGCCAGCCTTGAGGTACTAACAGCCGCTCACGAAGTACAGCGTGCCCGACAGTTACAGGTGCCAATACACGAATACATTGCCCGCCAAAAACAGCAAAAAGTCCTCGTGTTAGGCGACTACCACGGTGAAGGGATAGCGCGCTTAGAAGCGATCAAGGCCAGTCTAAAAAATCTAGGCTACGAACCTCTTCTCGTCAAAGATATCGGGGACATCCCGGTGATAGACCTGCCCAGCAAAGTCCGAATTCTCGGCAACATGGCCCGGTTTGTCGTAGTTGATGATTCCACACCGTCCGGGCACCTGTACGAGGTAAAGTTATGTAAACAAAACGAATGGATAACCGTGCTGCTACGTGCCAACGGCATACCTGCCTCATACATGACTGCGGGTGCAGGAATCACAAGACAAATAATCTATGAAATGGCTTATGATCCTGCAGCTCCAGATTCAAGCCTGTCTGAGTCATGTAGTTGGGCCGAAGCGAAGCGTAAAGAGATGCAGGAGAGATTTGCCGAAACCTACCCGTGGTATCCCCACATGCCTGACGACGATGTGTAGAAAACTCCGAAGTCACTTTATTTTTCGTCAGTACCTAAGTACACCGTTAAGCAAGGAATGCATCATACTGAGGGATGCCCAAGAAGCTCTACGAGGTCAAGTTAACGCCGGAGGAACGCCGCGAGCTAGAGACGCTGACGCGCCAGGGGGAGGTGCAGGTACGGGTGTTCCAACGAGCGCGTATCCTGCTGTTGGTCGATGAAGGCCATAAGGACGCCGAGGTGATGGAAAGGGTTGGGGTCAGCCGGGCGACGGTGAGCCGCATCCGCCGTCGCTACGGGGTTGAGGGCGTAGCGGCGATTCGGGAGCAGCCACGGCCCGGACGACCTCACACCTTCGGCGGTGAGGTGCGGGCGAAGTTGACGGCGCTGGCGTGCAGCCCGGCACCTGAGGGGCGTGCCCGGTGGGACTTGCGCTTGCTGGCGGATAAAGCGGTTGAGTTGGGTTATGTCGAGACGATCTCGCACGTCACGGTCGGCGAGGTGCTGAAAAAAACGAACTCGCGCCGCACCGCAAGCGGCAATGGTGCCTGAGCGAGATCACGCCGCTGTTTCTCTGGCGGATGGAGGGGGTCTTGGCGCTCTACGCCCGGCCCTATAATCCAAAACGTCCCGTCATCTGTTTCGACGAACGCCCCTGCTTCTTGATTGGCGAGGCGGTCGTGCCGCTGCCAATGACCTCTGGTAAGCTCAAGCGGGAGGACTACCACTACACCAAACACGGCTCGTGTGCGCTCCTGATGGCGTTCGAGCCCGCCACCGGCAGACGTTGGGCGAAAGTCTACGAGCGCCGCACGGCCAAAGAGTACACCGCCTTCATGCAGCACCTTGAACAGCAGTTTCCCGAGGCCGAACAGCTTGAGCTGGTGCAGGATAATCTCAACACCCATCAGGGCGGCTCGTTCTACGCCCACTTGCCCCCCGACGACGCCTTTGCGCTAGCCGAGCGCTTTGCCTTCCACTTCACCCCTAAAGGCGCGAGCTGGCTGAACATGATCGAGATCGAGTTCTCCGCTTTGTCCAAACAGTGTCTTGACCGCCGCATTCCTGACCAAGCTCTGCTCGAACACGAAGTCCTCGCCTGGGTCCGCGACCGCAACGCTAAGCGCGCGACCGTCACCTGGCAGTTCTCTATCGATACCGCCCGCGACACCCTTGCCAGGCACTACCACAAATGTCGCAAATCTTAGTTAACGGTGTACTAAGAACGAACTATCTTTTAGACTGACACGTTAGGTATATCGTTACCGACTTTTCACTCGTTAATTCTGTTATGTCGTAAGCCAAGCCTCAAATGGACTCTTCTAGCCCCCTATGGAAAAGGCGTTACAGATTAAACCCGAACATCCGCATCTGCTTCTTGCCGTCTTCGCTCATCTTCGCGGGGCTCCACGGCGGCGACCAGACGAACTCGACGTTGACCTTTTTGACGCCCTCGACCTGCATACACGCGAGTTCGGCGTCAGCTTGAATCATGTCCTGCACCGGGCAGCCCATGCTCGTTAGGGTCATGTCGATATCGACTTCGCCGTCCGCTTTGATGTCGACGTTGTAGATAAGCCCTAAGTCAACAACGTTGAGCGGGATTTCCGGGTCTTTAACAACTTTAAGCGCCTCTAGCAGCGCTTCTTTGGTCGGCCCACCTGAAGCGGGAACATCGGTGGTTGTGGTATTTGTATCGGTAACATCACTCATAGCTTAAGCGTAGCAGATACCGCTACCGGCGTTCGTTTTCTGAACGGGGCGCGGGCAAGCTCCGGCGAATCGAGTTTTCAATCTGCTCCAAGTCGGTCGTCAGTTCGCGGCGAATATTGAGGACGTGCCCCTCGAGCCTCTCAACTTGCGCCTTTTCACCGGCCTCGAGCTGCGTGTAGTGTTCATTTAGCGCCCCGCGCAGGTTCGTCTCGAGCGTCCCGAAGCGTTCGCCGAGGCGGGTTTCTAACGCCTCGAGTTCAGCCAGCCGCTTTTTTTGAACAAGCGCCCGTTCACGCTCCAGCTCGGTCTCGAGGTGTGAAATCTGCCGGAGTTGTCCGGCGCGGCGAAACAGCGATACGAGCAGGAAGCCGAAACTCAGTACCAGCGTAAAGCCGACTAAAATCAGGCCCAGCGGTGCCTGAACGGTAAAGAAGACCAGATTGATGGGTAGCGCGACCGAGAGTGGCCCCAGATTGAGCAGCGTAAAAAGAATGACTAAAACAACGACGAGGGTAACGATAATGCCCCTTGAACGCACGTGCAACCTCCTTGTGCCCTACTCAGGGCAGGACGTGTTTCATGGTACCGCTTGTGAGGGTCTGAGTTATAGCCACTTCAGGGTCTAGCGCTCAGAGTGCAGTTACGCTCATCCCCTTAGATGAGCCAAATATGTCTAAAAGTAACAACACATACTTTTACGGGTAGCTGAACCCATCATGCTCAGCGGATGAAGCCTTTATTTTGTGTCCGTTACAGTCTGCTCCTACTCCTAGCACTCCCGGTACTTCTCGGTCTGAGCTTTAAGCTGGGAGAAAGCACCATCACCTATACTGCCGAGGACTCGAGCGACACGTGGCAGGGTGTTGCGCCGCTTCAAGACGTGACTTTGCAAGAGACGGCAGACGGCCTTCAGGTGAGGGCAGTATTGGAACCCGGACGTTTCGGTTCCGGCAACTTTGCCCGTGACGGCAACGCCCGGTTTACCGTTTTTGATACCGGTGAGTTTCCAACGGCGACACTCGCGGGCGCACTGCCGCTACCGGAGACGCTCACAGGACTCGAGGCGTCAGGCAAGGCCACCCGAACGTTTAGCGGCACGCTGACACTGCACGGCGTCACCCAAAAGGTAAGTTTTCCGGTCGAGGTCTCGAGAGGCGGCGCACAAGCAGCAGCAACGGGTTCATTTACTGTGCTGCTGAGCGACTATAAGATGACACGCCCGAACCTGTTCGGGAACGAGGTCAAAGACGAGGTTGAACTCAGCGTTTCGCTGACGGGGACGTTCGCCCCGTAACACGCACGCTGCCCCCGGCGCGGCCTTGCGACCACAACAGCCATTCGGTAAGGAGTAAAAAAAGTGCGCCTGCAACGAGCCAGAGGGCGGGGTCGCGGGTGGCGTCGCTGTCTGCGGTACTGGCGGGACGGGGTGGGTCGCTAGAGGTGGCTGTGACCTCGAGGCGTGATTCGGTTGCCGGCAGCGGCGCGGAGGTGTAGCTGCGGCCTCCTCTCTCCAAACGTCCCGGTTCGGTAAGGTATTCGCCTCCCCCTAACGCCGTTCCGAGCGGAACCCGCGCCTCACTACGAAATCCCGTCAAGGCGTTTGTTAAAACGATGGGAAACGCCGGACGCCGGGGCAGGTCGCTCTGCGCCGGGTTGAAGGCAAAGTAGAGCACTTCACGCTCGTCTTGTGTCCAGCGGAGCAGCACGGGCGTCAGGTCGGCGGTGCGGGCGAGGACGTCGGCCTGCTCGAGCGGCAAGGGTGGCGGAGCAGTGGCGGGCGCGATGACCGCGCCGGTCAGGTCGGCAAACCGCAAGAGCGGGTCGCTGCGTGTCCAGTCGGCAATTTCAGCATAGGCGGGTGCGTCTTCAGGCGCGGCAAAAACGATGACGTTGCCCGCTGGTAGCGGCCCCGACTGCCCCACCGAAAGGGTCACGTCCGCACCGCCCGGTGCTCCCAAAACGGTACTCGGCAGCGCCTGCAGCAGCCGCGCGAGGGCGGGCGCGTCCCCGAGCAGCCGGACACGTAACGCGCGGCTCCCAGCGAACGCTTCGTTGTCAAGCTCGAGGGCGTCGTCTGGCAATTTTGCTTGCGGCCCAGTAGCTTGCGGCCCAGCGTCCTGTAACCCGGCGTCTGGCGACCCCGCGAGCTGCGCCCGGTAGCGCCCTACATCCGACGCGACCGGCAGTGAAGTATTGGCCTGACCCCGCGCCGGGACGAGCAGGCTGGTTCTCACCTCGTCTACCCCGTCACCGCTGGTTTCGCTCAAGATCAGTTCAGCCGTCCGCGGCGCGTCGGTGCTGTTGATGACCGAAACGAAAAGCTGACCGTAAGCGAGGTCGAAAGCACTAATGCCTAGGTTGGGCGCATTTCGACTGCCGGAATTTTGAGCGGCACTTTGACCTACGGCGTGCAGCGCCACGTCGCTAAACCCGGCAGGTTTGGCCTGGTCACTAAAAAGATGCACTTCAGCGCCGGGAGCGAGCGAGCGGGCGAGGGTGAGCGCGTCGGCGGTGGCCGCTGCCGAATCCGCAGCCACCAACCCTCGCAATACCCGGCGTACCTGCGCGTGGTCGCCCGCAAGCGGTTGCACCACCCGCGCCCCGAGGCCCGCACGCACCACTGCAACCTCTCCGGCACCGGTGAGAAGCGCTTCGGCTTGTGCTACAGCGTCGTCTAATCTGGAACCGCCCGGCCCCAAAGCCGCCATACTCGCCGAGGCGTCGATCACCAGTATTCGCGGCGGCGCACCCGAGGTGCGCAGGCGCGGCTGAGCGAGCGCGAAAGCTAAAAGCGCAGCCAAGAGCAGCTGAAGCAGTAACAGCAGCGTCGGTGAGATGCGCCGCCGCCGCCGAGCCGAAACCTTCGCCTCCGTCCACAAAAAAAGGGCCGAGACGACCCGCTGCTGCCGCCGCTCCCGCACCACGTAAAGCAGAACGATGACGGGCAGCGTGAGGAGCAGCCAGAGCGCACCCGGCGCGAGGAGCGTCAGCATCTTGAGCCGTCGAGAAGTGGGCGCATAGTTCAGGCTATTTTACCGCACATAAATTGCATTTAAGATGAGCGTCTAGGGTATAAAGGTGATGGACTATGACCTCCTCTTCTCTTGTTTCCCCAGCCTCGAGGCGCTGTGCCCGCTAGCACAACGTCCGAGAGCTTGCGGCGGGCCGTAGTCGAGCTTTTACAAAGGGGCGCTGCCCACGCCCGGCTAGAGGACGTACTGAGCAGCCTGCGCCCCGAATGGCGGACGCACCGACCTCCCGGAACCCACTCGATCTGGCAGCTGGTAGAACATATGCGTGTTACCCAGGAAGACATTTTGCACTACACCCTGGACGCCAACTGGCGCTCCCCTGCGTGGCCTGAAGGTTACTGGTCAGAGAACCCCAACGACCTGCCGGAGAGCAGCTGGCAGGACACCTGCTCACGCTACACGCGCGATTTGCAAAAGCTCGTCGCGCTCGCCCAAAACCCGGCCTACGACCTCACCGCCGAAATTCCTCACGGCGAGGGGCGCACCTACTTGCGGCAGTTGCTGCTGGCAGCCGACCATTCGGCCTATCACACCGGACAGATTGTCAGCTTACGCCGCACTCTGGGAGATTGGCCACCCCGAGAAGTTACCGATTCGTAATGCAAAAAACTTCGCATTTTCAGGTATTATGCGGTTTCAACACCTCAAAAAGTTCGATAAGAACGGCTTTCAGTGACCCTCAGGTTATACATGAGGATGTGTATATGCATTTCGACACCCGTCTGAAACCTGTGGATAACCTGTGGATAACTCAGGGTCAGCCTGTGGATAACTCTAACGCTTGACAAAATGGTGACAGATTTGGTAGCTACTTCTATTTACTTACAAACCAGAGAAACCTCGTCTAGCACGGGAGAAGTGACGTTAAAGCATAGTTTTTTGCGTCCTGCGCGGCGAAACGGAGTTATCCACAGCTCTAGGGTGATCTGTGGATAACCTCGAGTTTTGACGCGTTTTTAGCGTTGTGTACAAAATCTTGTATCTTCCCAGGATCTTTGATCCCAGCTGTGATTTCTACGCCCGACGCTACATCGACAGCGTAGGGCGCTAATGCTTCAATCCCCGCGCCGACATTGTCCGGCGTCAAGCCTCCGGCGAGGATGAGTTTTGGAAAACCCCGCAGCGCCGCTGCGTCTGCCCAGTTGAACGCTTCACCGCTCCCCGGCACTGAGCCGTCGAACATGATGGCGTTCGCAGGAAAGTCTAAAAGCGCCTCAACGTTTAATCCGGAGGAAAAGCTGATTGCCCGGATAACCTGAACGTTGCGGCGCAACGCTTCCGCATAGTCCAGAGTTTCGCCGCCTTGAAGCTGTACAGCGCTGAGCCGCAATTGTTTTACGGCCTCGAGCACCGTTTCTAGCGGCGCGTCAACGAAAACACCAACGCGAGCGATAAACGGCCCAAGTTCCGCGCAGATCGCCTGAGCTTGCCCAAACGTCACCCGGCGTTTGGAACGCGCAGCAAAGATAAGCCCTACCGCGTCCGCTCCGGCAGCTTCAGCGGCGAGCGCATCTTCAGGGCGCGTGATACCGCAAATTTTGACTCGCACGGGTCGCTTCATAAAAGCCAGTATAAAGAATCGCTAGTGAGTTACGCTCTTGTCACGCCAAATGCCAAGGCGATCAACGACCCGAGCAACACGGCGACGCGGACAGCGTGAAGCATGTCCCACCGGGAGCGCTCGCTCTTCCAGTTCGGCGGCAAATCGTCTAGATCCCAACTAGAAATACGGTTGTTGATGGGCACCAGCCCAATCAGGGTCAGGGCGAGTGCGACAACCATCAGTACGGCAGAAACACCGAACAGTAAGCCTTCAGACCCGATCAAACGTGTGCGCCAAATAAGGGCAACTAAAGCGAGCAGCGTCGCAGCGTACCAGAACGGGGCATATTTACCGTAAACACGCGCAATGCTCTGTGCGCTCGCTATATGGTGTGTATTCGCCAAACGAGCTAGTGCCGGATGCACGAACGCACTGATTGCGAGTTCATTTCCTGTCAAGGTTCCGAGCAGAAGTAGAGCAATAACAATCAAAGCTATTCAATCCCCTCGAGGTGTGTAATCCGGTAGTCCGTTTCGGTTCCCAAAAACAGCAGAGCGTCAAACCGCAAAGGCAAATCGTCCCGACCGAACTCCGCCGAGATGTAGTGCAGCGCGGCCCCTTGAAGACGCGCCAGCTTCTTTCTAGAGATCATTTCAGCGGGTGTGCCAAAACGCTCCGAACGGCGCTGCTTTACCTCGGCGACGACAATCACACCATCTTTTTCGGTGATAAGGTCAACTTCCGCGCCGCGCACCGTGTAGTTTTCCGCTAGGATACGGTAGCCCCGCGCAAGCAGATAATGTTTTGCGGCGTCTTCTGCCCAGTGACGCATCTACAAGTTGATTTAGCTTGGTAGCGGTGAAGGCGTGACGGTAAGTTCTTCGGCGTCGGCCCAGAGGCCCTCGAGGTCGTAAAACTCTCTGGCTTCAGGGCTCATGATATGAACGACGATGAAGCCATAATCCATCAAAACCCAGCGCGCCGACGGGCCTTCGATAGCTTTGGGAACGAAACCCTCTTCTTTCAGGCGCTCACGCACCCGGTCTTCCATCGCCCTAAGCTGCACGCTCGATTCGCCGGTCGCAACGACAAAATACGAGAGCGTCTCCGAGGCACTTTGCAGGTCCAACACGGTAATGTCTTTGGCGCGACGGTCGTCTAAAGCGTCGACGATAAGCTGAACTTCCTGGGGGATTTGCGTGGCTGCGGTTATGGTTAACCTCCTCCGGCGAACTGCGCCAGATAAAAATTTTGTGCGTCTTGACCGAGAACGATCTCGATATCTTCGTCTAGGGGGAGCCGGTCGACTTGCTGCCAGCCTACCCCGAACAGGTCGGCGTAAAAAGAGGCGGCGGCGAGTCCTGTGTGGGTCGTAACGACGCGGGTAACTGGGTCGCGTGGCCTTTGACGGACGTGAACGCGCCCCGCCGGAACGCCCAGCCGGACGAGTTCGGCTTTAGCGCGTTGTGCCAGCCCCGGCACGCCGCTGCGGTTGGTCAGCATCAGGGTGGCGGGCGGCGTCTCGGCGACGGGACGTGCCTCACCACCAAATACGCCAGCTAGAAACGTCTCGACCTCACTCGGTACGGTGCGGACAAAGCGTTTGCTCCCTCTAACATCTTGGGTTGGTAGAGTGATAGCCTCGAGCTTTATCTCTCCTAACCGGGGCACCAACTGGGAAAGGGCGCTCAAACTCATGTTCGTATCGACTTCAGAAAAAAAGGTTTCGAGCAGCGCCGGAACTGTCGTAACCGCCCGTACATTCAATTCTTTCAACCGGCTTAGCACCGCGTAGGCGAGCGTTTTGATGTTGTCGATACGGTCGATGTCGCCGCGTGGAAGCTGACGGTAACGGACGAATCCGGCAGCCTGTTCACCGCTCAGGTGTTGCAGACCGGGTTGCAGATCGATCGTCAGACCCGCCGCCTGGTCAACCCAGTACATCCGCTCCGGCACCTCGAGCTCAACCCCGCCCACATCATCGACGAGCTTTTCAAAAATGTCGATGTTGATGACCGCGTAGTAGTCAACCTGCAGGTCGAGCAGGTCGCTTACGGCCTTGCGGAGGGCGTCGGGACGGTCGTTGGTTCCGTAAACCTGAGGGTAGTCGTAAACCTCGTTAAACCCGATATGGCGAGCGTCGACGCCCGCATCTTTCGGAACTTTGAGCATGATGTCTCTAGGGATTGACACCATAAAAACCCGGTTGCCGACGATATTGACGTACATAATCGTGTCAGTACGGTTGCCGAGCTGCGCCTCAGTCACGTAGCTACGAACTTGCTCGCCGCCACGCCTGACCAGCGGCCCCGCCGCTTCGCTGTAGTCGTAATCGCGGCCTGCCAGCACAAAGCTCATCTGAAACTCGCCGTCAGGATTGACGAGCGCTTTTTCTTCACCGGTCAAAACCGTGCGCTGCTCACTGCGCGTCAGCCAGTACCCGCTCAGCCCGAGCAATGAGATGAGAATACCGAGTACGCCGACGAGCCGCGCCCAGCGCCGCACCCGTTTTGGCGTCAGTTTTTCAGGTGTTAGACTCAGCTCGAGCCACAAATCTCCCGGTAGACCTTGAGGGTGTCCGGGTGAACCGCTTTGCCTTTGGAGCGGAGGTAGGTGACCTTGCTCGCCACCGCCCGCTGATACGCCCAAAAAAGGTTGCGCATGGCGAGGTCGCGGATGTCGGCGTTGACGCCGCGCCCCGGTTCGGACACGTCGGCGGTGTACACCGCCATACCAATACGGTTGTCGTGCGAAACGCCGAACACATGCCCTTCAACCGCGTCCAAAATACGCTCGTCGGTAACGCCCCAAGTTTCGATCAGGCGGCGGCCCGCACGGCCGTGAACGGCGAGGGGATGCTCGCGCTCCAAATCGGTTTCAGGCGGAGCGAGCGCAAACAGCTCTTCTGCTGAAAAGTCGCGGGCGACGTCGTGCAAAACGGCTGCCAAGCTTGCGACGCGCACATCGCTTTCAGAAAAGCCGTTAGCCTGTGCGATAGTCTCGGTCAAGATAGCAACGCGGACGATGTGTTCAAACCGCCGGACCGAGACCTGCGTTTTGACGCGGGCGCAGTAGGGCGCGATGCTGGGCCGGGTGCAGGGGCTATTGACGGTAAAGAGCGGTTCGATCAAGGTAGGTCTCCACAAGCTCAGGAACAAGGTAACGCACACTCTGGTGGCGGCTCAGGCGGCTGCGAATCTCCGTACTCGAGACCTCGCAAAGCCGCGTGTTCAGGGTCTGGATACACCTCCGAAAAGGCGGCTCCAAGCCACCTATAGTATACCCCGGACGGGCAAGCGCAACCATGTTTACTTTTTCGATAAGCTCTTCGGCGCGGTGCCACGTCGGGAGATCCGCTGCGGCGTCGGCCCCGGTAACAAAAAAAAGCGTATCGTCCGGGCGCAACGTTTTAATGTCGCAAACCGTATCGAACGTGTATGAGGGGCCGAGGCGGTCAAGCTCGAGCCGCTCTACCCTAAACGCCGGGTTGCTCAGGGTTGCCAAAACGAGCATCTGCAAACGGTCTTCCGGGCTGCCCACAGCGGGTTTATGTGGCGGCGACTTGGCGGGGATGAACCAGAGTTGGTCGAGCTCCAAAGCTTCAAAAGCGCCCTGCGCTGCGAGCAGATGACCCGTGTGAACCGGGTCGAAACGCCCGCCGAACAGCCCTAGCCGCATACCTGCCCACCTTTACGCAAACCTGTGTACTTGTTGTTAGTTGTACATAGCAGCTTAAACTTCGTTCTGAACACCGTCCTCCAACTCAGCCTCAGCTTCAAAGTCTGATTCGTTATCTGGCTCGTCACCCAGTTCAGCTGAAACCGTCGGTTTTTCGTCGTCGAAGTATTCGAACGCTGCTTCGCCAATGTACACGTCGTCGCCAGCCTTTGCGCCCGCACGTTTCAAAAGTTTGTAAACGCCCAGGTTCATAAAGTGATTTTGCAAGTAAGCAACGGCTTCACGGTTCTTAGCGTCGAAACGCGACACGACCGCCATAACTTCCGAACCCGAGACTTCCCAACCGCCGTCGTCTGACAGAGCCGTCACAACGACCGGGTCGATATGGACGCGGGTCGGGGGCAGCTCGAGCGGCTTCAACTCGCTGCGGGTAGGTAACAGTTCAAAAAGGGCGTCCCGGAGTTCATCCAACCCTTCACGTTCTTGCGCTGAAATCGCCAAGACCGGCAGGCCGAAACGCGTCAGCTCATCGGTTGCCTCGGCAACCTCGCTCGGGTCGGCTACGTCGCATTTGTTGAGGGCAATGAGCGCCGGAAGTGTCAGCAAGCTCGGGTCATAGGCGCGCAGCTCACGTTGCAGGGCGTCCAGATTTTCTGCGGGTGCTTCGGCAATATCGAGGACGTAAACCAGCAGCCGGGTACGTGAGATATGCCGGAGAAACTCGAGCCCCAACCCCTTCCCCTCACTTGCCCCTTCGATGATACCGGGGATGTCAGCTAGGGTCAGGCGCTCGAGTTCCATGTCACGCTCGACGATGCCCAAGTTTGGACTCAGCGTAGTAAACGGGTACGCCGCAATCTGCGGTTTAGCGTTTGACAGGGCCGCAAGCAGGCTCGACTTACCGGCGTTCGGGTAGCCGACCAATCCCACATCGGCGATGACGCGCAGCTCGAGCCGCAATTCCCGTTTAGCCCCCGGTGTGCCTTTTTCCGCAAAGCGCGGGGTACGCCGCAACGACGAAGCGAACGACGCGTTCCCGCGTCCGCCCAACCCACCCTGCGCGACGCGTGAGCGTTCACCAACATGTAGTAAGTCAGCGAGGCGTTCGCCTGTTTCGGCGTCTAAAGCTTGTGTTCCGGTCGGCACGTGCAGCACGAGGTCGTCGCCCTGTTTGCCAGCCTTGTTGCGGCCTTCGCCCTGTGCGCCGGTGCCGCCCTTGTACTGACGGCGGCTGACGAGCCGCTCCAAAGACGCCACATCTTCGACGGCCTCGAGCCACACGCTGCCGCCGTGCCCCCCGTGTCCCCCGTCAGGGCCACCTTTGGGCATATATTTGAGGCGCAAAAACGACATTCCGCCGTCGCCGCCTTTGCCGCCCTGCACCGTGACCGTAAGCGTATCTCTTAGCGGCATCTCTAACTCCTGTTTACGAACTCAACAAAAAAGCGCGAGCAGAATGCCCGCGCCTGAACGTGCTTGCAAATATAGCTGCAAAGACAAGCGAGTGCAACCTAGTCGGCTGCAATGGCCTCAGGTGCCGCTTGGGTTTCGATGCTGATAAAGCGACCTTTAGTGCCCCGGTTGTGAAACTTGACCACGCCGTCGCGGAGTGCAAAGAGGGTAAAGTCCCGCCCTTGCCCGACGTTGAGGCCCGGTTTGAACTTACTGCCGCGCTGCCGCACCAAAATATTGCCTGCCGGAACGACCTGACCTTCAAACCGTTTGACGCCTAAGCGTTTCGACTGACTGTCGCGTCCGTTTTTTGAGCTGCCTACACCCTTCTTATGTGCCATTTTATGCTCCTAAAAAGCTTTTAGCTGTCGACTAACTTTTAATTCCGGTGATGCGAACCTCGGTATAGCCCTGACGGTGCCCCGTTTTACGGCGATAGTTCGATTTAGCTTTGAACTTGTAGATATAGAGCTTTTTGCCGCGCCCGTGACTGACAACCTCGGCTTTAACGCGCGCCCCTTCGATAAAAGGGGTGCCAACCTTGACTTCGTCGCCGCTCAGCATCATCACGTCTAGATTGACCGTATCACCGGGTTCTGCTTTGAGGGTCTCGAGCCGCACCACGTCACCTTCGGCAACGTTGTACTGCTTGCCGCCACTCTTAATAATTGCAAACATACATTCCTCTCCAAAGTGCGCTCAACTTAGCACCTGAACGCTGGCTACACCTAAACTTACAAGACGAAATCCTGAGCGCTAAAGCCTTGAAGCCGCCTTAAGTTAACGGACGATAAGACCTCGGCTCAGGACTTCTACTAGGCGGTTTTGGTGGAGCTGAGGGGATTCGAACCCCTGACCTTCTGAATGCCATTCAGACGCGCTCCCAACTGCGCCACAGCCCCAAAAGCGGTACAACCACGCCAGCCCAACTATACTAACGAGTTTACCTGCCCCCTGTCAACGACAGCTAGCCAAAGGGGTGATTTGCACGGGGCGCAGGCAGCCTACGTCGGCAATAAGTTAGCTCTGCGGCGTTTCCTGCGTCGTCTCAGCAGACGCGTTGGCCTCGGCGGACGCAGCCTGTGCCCGCGCTTTTTTCTCGTCACGCGACACGCGGAAGGCGGCGCGGTCAACCTCTTGCCGGGTTACGTCGGTTTTAAGGCGCGCCGCTTTGCCGCGCAGGTCACGCAAATAGTAGAGTTTCGCGCGGCGGGTACGGCCCCGGCGCACGACCGTCAGGGCGCTAATCAGCGGCGAGTGGAGCGGAAAGATACGCTCGACGCCCGTGCCGAAACTCATCTTGCGGACGGTAAAGGTCGAGCGTGCGCCCTGTTTACCGTTGTTGCGAGCAATCACGACCCCTTCAAACGCCTGAATACGGCTGCGGTTGCCCTCCGAAACACGGTAATCGACGCGCACGGTGTCGCCGGTATCGAATTCGGGCAGGTTATCCTTTAGAAAGGGCTGCTCGATGGCGCGTAAAATTGCGCCTTTGTTGTAAGTCATGTTCTGCACCTCAGTTTCGCATTCTTATAACTGTATTGTTTAGCCGTTTTATCTGGCTGTGTTCTTATCGTGCCGCCGGTACCCTTAGGAAGCCCTCGCGGACAAAACCTTGCTAGTATAGCCCTTTGGGGGGCCGAACTTCAAGCTATAGTGACCCAGACCAGGCGCGAACCGAGGAGACAAGATGAAAAAGAAATTTGTAGCGGGGTTGTTTCGCTTGACTTTGCTCGTGCTAGCCGCAGCTGGTTTAGGATATGTGAGATTTCCGGCACTAACGGGTTCAGCACTGCCGGAGATAGCGGTGTTTCGGGTCTCGAGTCCCGTCATTACAAGCGGCAACCCCGTGAAGCTCAGTTGGAACGTAGAAAACACCGACTCAGCCAAGCTTCTCTTTGAAGAAGAAGCCGTAACGTATCCGAGTATGTCGGTAAACCTTGAGCCCGCACTTTCCGCAACTTACACACTTGTCGCCCAAAACCGCTTCGGCAGCGTTCAGCAGACGCGTCGGGTTGAGGTAAGAGGTGTCAAGGTAGCGAGCGTCAGCGGCGGCGCGGCTGGTGGTGCATCTGGTAGTAACGCGTCTGGTGGTGCGGCGAGTGAAGGCGGGGGCGACGACGAAGCTCCCGAAGGAACCTTGGGCGTCAGCCTCAGCCCCGACGGGCCGTTTGTCAACGATGAGGCGAGCAGAATTACCGGCCGGGACGATAAACGCGTGCTTGAAGTTGCGCCGGGAGGCGAGTTTTACCTCGAGCTTCAGTTCAGCGACCCCGGCGGTATCGCGCAGGTCTTACCGCTCCTGGTCAACGGTCGCCCGGAAGGTCTAGCCGGAGCACTCTCCCCTGACAGGCCGCCCTTCTCGGTCTTTCGTGCGCCAACCGGCGACTGCCAGTTGGGTTCGCTCCCGACGACGGTGCGCTGCGTCTTTCCTGTCCGCGTTGCCGACGACGCCCGCAACATCAGCGAGTTACCGGGTTCGGGGGACGAATTCGCTTACGTTTTTCGGCCTCGAGCTACCGATGGACTCGGAAACTCGGCAAAAACTCAGGTGCGCGGTTATGTGGTGGTGACGTCGCCGTAAAAGACTAGCCGACGGGAGCCGGGAGCGTTTCAGCGAAGGCAGCTTCCAAAACGCTCAGGGGCACCTCGACAACCCTCTTGGCCCGCAAGTAGACGAGCTGCACCGTCGGCGTGACGCCCCTGACTTGGTTCAAGACTCGAGCGTAAAGCGCCAGCTGAAAGGTGTAGTGTTCTGGTACGACTTCACGGTCGGTTTTGTAATCTTCTAGGTACCAAACGCCGTCCGCGCAGTAAAAGCGGTCGATAATGCCCTGCCAGACCGTCCCGCCGTGCGGCAACGCCAGCGGCACCTCGGCGTGGTCTTCACTGCGTGAAGCGAGCGCCGGAAGTTCATGGCCGAGCATCTTTTCGTAAGTTGCGAGCAGTTCGGCAACCTCAGCAATAACGTCGCTCTTTTCGTCCTCGCTAAAGGGGAACATCACCTCTTGCGCCCACAAGTTCTCTAGATGAACCGGGTTTGCTGCCGACCAGTTTTGTGAAATCGCGTAGTGGACGAGCGTTCCGACCGTTCGCGCCCGTCCGGGCAGACGTTCGCCCTCGTCAGGGTCGGTTACGGGCAAGGGTTCGTGCAGTTCGGTTTCACGTTTAAGCGAAGACGGCGACGAGACCGGCGCATGGTGCATAGTGGGAAACGTTCGGCGTGTCCACGGGGCGGTCTTTAGCCCTGAAGTTTCGGCAGCTTCCTCGAGGACTGAAACCGTCGGTTGCACCGGCCAGGCTTTGAGAACAAAATCCGGGCGAGTATAAGGTTTCGCGTCTGCGCCAAACCCGATGTCTGAGAGCGCTTTGGCCCAACCTGTAGGCTGCTCATCTTTGACGCTGCCCGACAAGAGCAGTACGTCACGCGCCCGCGACGCCGCAACATAGAGGAGCCGGTAGCTCTCCCCTACTTCACGCTCAGCAAGCTGCGCCTGTAGCTCGTCATAAGCCGCGCTACCTCTAAGCGCAACCCTGCCCCCTGCCGGGGCGACGTAGAGGTCTTCACTCTGAACGCGGTTCATCCGCCCGGTATCAAATACCGCGACGACGGGCCACTCGAGCCCCTTCGCGCTGTGTACCGTAAGTAACTTGACGCCGCTCCCGCGCTGCGGCACGTCGCCCGCGTCGGTCTGACGACTGAGGCGTTCTAAACGCTCGAGCAATACGCCAACCTCTTGCGGCGGCCTGCTGGCAAAGGTGAATAAAAGTGCGTCCACATTTTCACGGGCGCGGGGTTCCAAAAAGTCCACGTAGCGCTGCCCCCCCAAAAACGGTTCCCGAATCAGGGTTTTAAGAGCAGCAAGTGGCGGGGTACGGACAGCTTCACGGATGCGCTGAAGCCGCGTAAAGACTTCGGAGAACTCGAGTTCAAGCTTTTCTAGCGGGTTTTCAGCTCCCAGCACCTTGTCAATCTCAGGCATCATCAACCCAGCAAACGGACTTCTGAGCCACACTGCGAGGCTGTAGCCACTCGGCTCGAGCCCCACTTGCAAGGCGTGATAGAGATCACGAATCTCGAGGCGTTCATAATAGCCGCGCCCTTGCAGAAGCACACTCGGCAACCCCGCCTCACGCAGGGCCGCTTCGACGTGTCCCAAACCTGCGTGCGACCGGGCCAAGACCGCCATCTCGTGTGGCGCATACGTTCGGCTCAGGTCGAGGAGTCTCGAGGCCAGCACCTGCGCCTCATACGCCCGCAGTTCCCCAACCGGTACCGACCCCGTAACCCAGTGCAGTTCGACACGCCCGGTTTTTTCGGCTTGTGAGCCGACGGAGGTAACTTCGGGAGCCTCGAGCGCTGAAAAACCCCAGTCCTGCTCGGCAAATTTGCGCGTCAGGTGGTTTAAGAAACGGTTGACCACAACTGCGTGACGGCGCGTTTCGTTCAGCGGCGACTGCACCTCACCGGTAGCGAGCGCCGCCCGGAACACCTCAACGTCCGCGTGACGAAACCCGTAAATCGACTGTTTGGGGTCGCCGACGACTTCGGTTTGGAGGCCGCCCTGCTCGAGCGCCCGGAAAAACGTACCCTGCAGCGGGTTGACATCTTGAAACTCATCGACCAAAAGCACCTGATACCGGCTCGTCAGGCGTTTCAAGGCTTCCGGATGCCGAATCAAAGTCAGCGCCCGCCGCTCAACTTCGGACGGCGTGAGGAGTTTTGCTCCGAGCCGCACCCGGTAACGGGCGTACACCGCGTTGAAAAGCGCAACCACAGCGACCTCTTCGGGATTAGCTTTGTCCGCACTGTACTGTTCGGCAAGCGAACGCGACCGGAAAAGCTTAAGCGTGAGCGCGTAAGCGTCCCGGCCTGCTCGCTGCACGGTGCTATGAAGCCCGTGCTGCGGGCCTTCGGCGAGGTAGAGAAGCGTTTTTAGCTCTTCCTCGAACACCGCCGTCCCTTCCCATTCACCCAGAACGCTAAAGTCCTGGTCTAGTCCCAAAAGCGGCGCAGTCAGGCGCAGCACTCCGCCCATAAAGCCGTGAATGGTGCTTAAGGTCGCCCCGCCGAGTTCGCGTTCGGCAGCCTCCAGTCTCGGCTTATCATCGTCGGTAAAGGTGAGGTCAAGATATGTGCCGTTAGAAAGCGCCTCACGCACCCCGGCCCCAACCCGTTGGCGCAACTCGGCGGCGGCGGCGTTCGTAAACGTCACCCCGGCAATCCGGCGGAGCGGGACGCCTTCACGGGCCAGCTCGAGATACCGCCTTACCAGACTCGTCGTTTTGCCGGTTCCGGCAGAGGCGACCCGAACTTTCACAAGTTGACCTTCCAGCCTAGTTGATTGCGACCGTAGACCTCGAGCCGCGCAACCGTTTCAGAGAGGATAAGCATGCCGTAAACGCTTACCGCCTTACCCCCTCGGAGCGGAACGAGCGCGTCAAGTGTCAAGTAACAGATGCCGTTTACCTCAACCCGGTGATTCCAGTGCGCGTGTCCGTTTACGGCAAGCTTGACCTTGCCGGAGCGCTCCAAGATGCGGCGGGCCTCGGCGTGGCCTTTGGGATGGGCTTGGTGAGCGTTAGCGCCGCCGAAAAACGGATTTCCAGGTAGCGGTTCCCCATCTAAGGGTTGATGGCTGAAGACGACCGTAGGCAGCGTTGTTTCGGCTAGAATCTCCCCCAACCACGCCAGCGTTTCAGAACTCAGCGCACCTTCGACACTACCGTCAAAGGTGTCTAAAAAGACGAGCTGCCAGCCAGCAAATTCCAGACTTTGGTTGCCTAGAGGTGCGCCCAAGAGTTTTTCTTGACCTGACCTCGGCACTGCGTCGTTGTTACCTTGAAGATAGATTTTACGAGCAGAACTACGGGAGAAAACTTCAGCGACTTCGGCTGTTGCCGTCTTCGCTTTGTCCAGGTCAGGTTGATTGAGCCGGTCGCCCAAATCAACGAGCAGCGCCGGTTCATGCGCTATGAGTTGCTCGAGTCCAGCCTCAAAAAGCGGCAGTGAGACACTTCCCCTGACGTACTCGCTGTCTAAACCGTGATGAATATCGGCAATCAGGCCGATGGTTGTGCTCATCTACCGGCGCTCATCTCAGCCCGACCCGGCAGAGGTCGAAGACGCCGCACTCACGGCAGCCGAAACCGGGTTTGGGCTCCATCTCCCCCGCCGTAAACCGTTCATAGAGGCGGGCTGCTTGCTTTTGCCGCCCATACATCGCCCGCGTCGGTCTGAGGATGCCTGAGTCGTAAGCTGCTACCGGACGACCCAGCACCGGCCACACGTAAAGCTCAACGGACGCCGCGCCCCGCGCAAAAAGTTCCGCTGCGGCCCACAGTTCGTGCAAGCGCCCGCTCCGCTCGACAAAGCGTTTGGCGTCGGCAGCGTCATCAAACGAACCCGGTTCGGTAAACGTATAAACGCGGTAGCTGTCTCCGCTCCGCCCAACCGCGTCGAGGTGAGCGTAGGGGCCGTCGTCAAAACCGGAAAGCATATAGCCAAATGTCAGCGGCAAGAGCGTGCTTTCTACCTCATCCAGCCACGAAGCTGCGTTCGGAAAGGCCGCGTGCAGGGACTCGAGTCTTGCCCCATTAAGCCGTTCAAAGGTTCTGAGTTCGTGAACTAAATCGCGCCACCAAACCCCCTCGAATTCCGTAAAACGCTCCGCCCAAAAGCGAAAGCCGCAAGTATCGAAGCGTGAAAGCTGTTTGACGCTCGCCCGTTTGAGCGAAACCGGCGTCACGGCGGCACTAAAGCGGCTCCGTTTGCCCGCCTCGAGTGCACTCCCGGCAGGCAGTTCAGTGAGCGGCCGCGCGTTACGGGTAAGAGAAATTTCGGCAACGCGCGGCCCGCCCTGGTCAGCTTCAGGGTAGAGAATCACCACCTCGTCGGCGCGGGTTTGCAGCTCAGTCAGTAGCAGTGGGTCACGGCCTAAGAAGCGCTTAGGCAACCCGAAACGTTCATGGATTTCGGTGAGACTTCCGCGCACCTCTTCCGGCAAGAAATAGTCTTCGCGTTCACCGGCGTTGTAGACGCCCTCGAGCGCCCGTAACAGGTACGCTCGCCTGAATCTCCGCCCCGAAGCAAGGTTTGGGGTCAACAGCGCCACGCCGCCTTTAGGCCGGTCGAATACCGCCGTCTCTTGTAACAAAGCGCCCCACCACGCCCGAAACTGCGGGCCACGCGCGAGCTGCGCGGCTTCTTTGGCCCGCTCGAGCGCGTGCGCCTTGAAACCGTCCCACCCGCGTTCCGGCGAGCGTCGGGTGAGTTCAGGCAGACTGTCTAGGAGTTCTCTAGCCCACGCGAGTTCGTCTCCGGGGGTCTCGAGCCGTGCCAGCCAGAACAATAAAGGCCGTTCTAAACTCAGTTCTTTCGCCAGCAGCGAAAGCGCCTCACGCCCGCCTAAATTGCGTTTCAACGCAGCGTTCGCCAGCGGGACAAGTTCAGGAATCGCCAGCAGGCGCGACGGCGTAGGGTGGTCGGGTAACTCGAGCAAATCCAGCAAAAGCCGTCCGCCCGGAGTGTCAGCGAGGGCTTTGGGCGTCTCGTCCATCAGCGGAACGCCGTACTCGTCAGCTAACACCGCAAACGCCCGCACCTCTTGTTCGGGCAAAATGACCGCCAGCGAGAGCGGGTCGGCCCCTTCTGCGAGGTCACGTTTGAGCGCACGCAGCACCCAACGCGCTTCGGCAACCGGATTGGCGGCGTGATGAACAGTTGTATGAGATGAGGGGCGCGGCGGCAGCGTTTCGGTCGCCGTAAAACCTGGCGGCGCTTCAGGTAGCGACAACCACACCTCGGTTTGCCGCGAGAGTGCTTCGTAGAGGCCCAGCTCGAGCGGCCCCACCTCCCGAAACCCGTCAACAATCATCAGGTCGGGCTCAGGTTTAACTTTTGCTTGAGTTGCCAAGACGAACGCTTCACGGCGAAAGTCGTCGTAGTCCCAGCGTTCACCCTTGATGCGTTCATACACCGCAAAAACTTCGCGCAGCCGTTCGCTTTCACGGTCGGTTTGCGGGAGGGTGTCGGGTTCCAGACCAAACCGTTTGGCCTCGGCAATCGCACGGGTAAAAAGTCTCGCCTCACCGGGAGCGGGCAGTTCGCCGTAACACGTCAGGAGCGCTTCACCCACCAAAGCGATACGGCCCGTGCCGACTAGCAGCGGTTTGAGTTTGAGCGCCGCCGCCAAAAGCCGGTAATAGACCTGCTGAGACGAGAGGAACTCGAGCCCCAACACCGCACCCTGCGCCGTAGCGCGGGTATACACATAACTCCGCTGACTCGGCAGGCCGACCCACCAGACCCGCTGTCCGGCGCGGGTTGCCCCGAGCGCAACGTCTAACAGCCGCGTCGTCTTGCCCGCTTCAGGCGGCCCGACGAGGAGGTTAAGCGGTTGACGCCCTGTGTTCACCTCTTTATCTTAACGACCCCGGCGCAAACACGTGCAAAAAATCGCAAATTCGCCCTCGAGAGACCTGCCTAGCTGAGCTGTTCACGTAACGTCTCAGGCGTTGTTACCGGTAAACGGCACGCGCCTCGTTCACAGACGTAAGCGGTCGGATGACCCTCCACTCTGTCCCGGTTCTGCGTGAAAGGTAACTTTTCTATAAGTGCATTGTCCGCTGTTTCAACCAGGGCTAACGCCGTATGGGTTGTGTCAACATCACCGAGAACAGCCAAAAGCGCCTGCGTTTCGGGGTCGTTTCGGTCGCCGAAGATGACAACCTCTCGAGGCACCACATAAAGCGTTTGGGTTGCCGTAAGACAAGACGCAAACCCAGTCGGATAGCGGCGCATCGCCTCTTGCAGCGGTTTTACGGTGGCGAGGGCCAGGTCTTCCCACGCGCGGTTGTCGGTATAGCGCGAAAGTGTGACCAAAAGCTCCGCCGCCGCACCGTTGCCCGAAGGCGTCGCCGCGTCGAACAGGTCTTTAGGCCGAACGATAAGGTCGCCGCCGGGAACCGTGCTAAAAAAGCCACCTGCATCTGAGTCGTAAAAGTCTTTGACGATGGTTTCGGTGAGGTCTAGCGCAAGTAAGAGCCAGTCGGCCTCGAGCGTCGCCCCATAAAGACTCACCAGCCCCTGTGCGAAGTAGACGTAATCTTCCAGAAGCCCTTCAACCTTGGCCTGTCCTGCTTTGTAGGTATGTTTGAGCCGCCCATTTTGATGAAAAACCTGTTGCATAAACCGTGCGGTGGCTCGAGCGGTTTCTAAGTGATCCTCTCGCCGTAAAACGCGCCCCGCGTCGGCGTAAGCGGACAGCATCAGGCCGTTCCACGAACAGAGGATTTTATCATCGAGTCCGGGCCGAACCCTGGGTTGCCGCGCATCAAACAAGATTTCTTTAGCGCAGTTTAGTTTCTCGGCAACTTCAGCTTCGGCGAGCGAAAATTGTTCTGCTAACGCTTCAACACTTTGAGCGACAAACAAGATGCTTTGACCTTCAAAGTTTCCAGCAGGTGTGACGCCGTAATGTGCCTTGACGAGTCCGCTGTCTTCGCCCAAAAGTGCATCAAGTTCCGCCGCCGTCCAAACGTAGTACTTGCCTTCTACCCCTTCGGAGTCGGCGTCTAAAGCGCTGTAAAAGCCGCCTTCGGGGGACATCAGTTCGCGTTCGGCAAACGCCAGTGTATCTTCGATAACTCTTTTATAAAGCGGGCTTTGCGTTTGGGCGAAGGCTTCAGCGTAGCGGCTGACGAGCTGCGCGTTGTCGTAGAGCATCTTTTCAAAATGCGGGACGAGCCAGCGGGCATCGGTGCTGTAGCGCGAAAAGCCGCCGCCGAGTTGGTCATAAAGACCGCCCTGGGCCATCTTTGTAAGGGTGACGGTTGCTAGCTCGAGTGCCCTCGGCTCAGCACGCCTCATTAGAAACTCGAGCGCCGTATGCGGTGGAAACTTAGGTGCGCTGCCAAAGCCGCCGTAAACCGGGTCAAAGGTGCCGGAAAGGGTCTCGAGGGCGTCCGCCATAACACTTTTGTCCAGGTCTCCCGGTACAGACGGAACTTGCGCTGCAAGCTGCCCGGTCAAAGACTCCGCCGCTTCAAGCGCCTCTCCCCTACGCTCTTGCCAGACCCCTGCCAGACTGCTCAGCACCCGCCGAAAACCGGGATGGCCCAAACGGTCTTCGGGCGGGTAGTAGGTGCCGCCGTAAAACGGCTTGCCTTCAGGCGTCAAAAAGACCGTCAGCGGCCAGCCACCCGAATGGGTCAACGCCTGCACCGCGCTCATGTACACCGCGTCTACATCCGGGCGTTCTTCGCGGTCTACCTTGATAGAGATGTAAAGCTCGTTCATCAGCGCGGCAGTTTGGGCGTCTTCAAACGACTCGTGCGCCATCACGTGACACCAGTGACACGCGGAGTAGCCGATAGAGAGCAGCACAGGTTTGTCTTGCGCTTTGGCAAGGTCGAACGCTTCGTCGCCCCACGGAAACCAGTCCACGGGGTTGTCGGCATGTTGCAGCAAATACGGGCTTGTTTCGTCTTTTAGGCGGTTAGACATAGCTTTACGGTAAACGACTCGCTTTTACGGCGCGGCTCTGCATCCTACGATGTTGAGGCAGCGAACCAAGTACACGACAAGAGATTGAAACAGCTGTCCAGATAGATCATTCGTCCTAGGCGTTGCGTTCGGCGGCGATAGCTGATTCGGTAGTTTCGGGACTGCGGGCTGATGCAGGCTCTGACCTGAGCGAATCTAGAAACCTTATCAGCGCAGTCTGCACTTATATCTTTTATCTTTGCGGTCTCGCCAGATGCCGAAGAACTCCTCTACTTCAACGTCAGGTTGTTCGGATTGAACCTTTTCAGCGCTTAGGTGCGCGTGCAAAAAGCTGATCAGCTCGGCGACCTGCGCTTGAGCGTCGGCGGGTAGAGCGGTAAAGCGTCGCCAGATTTCTTGTTCGGTTATGGTGGGGTCTTGGGCTCGAGTTTAGCGCGTAGCGAACCCAAACATCCTGAACTTGTCCAAAACCGCGAAAAATCATTCGCACCCGAGTACTATGAAACTATGGACATGCTGACTACACAGGAGGCTGCCGAGCGTCTAGGGGTTACTCAAAGTTGGGTTCGGCGTTTAATCCGTGACCGCCGCTTAGCTGCAACTAAACACGGCCGCGATTACCTGATCGAAGTCGGAGACTTTCAAGCTTTCACCAAGCTCCCCCGAGAGAAAACAGGAAGGCCAACTAAAAAGTAGTTGCGTGTAAGGTACTATTTATTTTAAAGTCTGTTTTATTAAGTTGTCCGAGCATTTGATAGCATGATTGGGAGAATATGTGAGCGTCCGGGAATCTACTTCGGTTGAGCTATGTGCGGGTGCCGGTGGTCAAGCGCTCAGCCTAGAAATGGCTGGGTTTGAACATAAGGCGCTCGTTGAAATAGACGGTCACGCTGCTAACACGCTTTGCCTTAATCGTCCTGACTGGAACATTGTTGAGGGCGACTTAAAGAATTTTTCCGGTTTGCCTTATCGAGGCGTCGATCTTCTAAGCGCTGGGGTACCTTGCCCGCCTTTTTCAAAAGCTGGCAAGCAGTTAGGACAAGATGATGACAGAGACCTGTTTTCAGAAGCTTTGAGGATCGTCGAGGAAACAGAGCCTACTGCAGTGGTGTTTGAGAACGTCCGGGGGCTTCTGGATAACCGGTTTGCTGAATATCGAACCGCTCTTAACAGTAGGCTCAAAAGCTCAGGTTATAGGGTCTTCTGGAAGCTTCTAAACGCTGCCGATTTTGGTGTGACGCAGTTACGCCCGCGTGTAGTGATCGTGGGTCTCAGATTCCCATATGCTGATTGTTTTGTCTGGCCTGACCCACTAGCGCAGAAGTCGATAACAGTTGGAGACGCACTTTACTCGGAAATGGTGAGCCGAGGTTGGCAGGGCGCAGACGCTCGGCGCTCTAATACGCAGGCTATAGCGCCCACCTTGGTAGGCGGCTCGAAAAAACATGGCGGGCCTGACTTGGGGCCAACTCGTGCCAAACATGCTCAGGCCAAACTCGGGGTGAACGGTCACACCATCGCAGAAGAGCCGCCAGAAGCAGATTTTGAGGGATTGCCTCGCCTAACTGTAAGAATGGCGGCGACCATCCAAGGTTTCCCCGAAACGTGGGGATTTTCCGGACGCAAAACCGCAGCTTATCGTCAAGTCGGCAATGCTTTCCCGCCGCCAGTAGCTAGAGCAGTAGGCTTATCAATTCGCCGCGCGTTAGAAATGCAGGGTATTAAAAACCCGCCATCCGTGCATTCGACTGAGCAAGCCAGTCAGACGCACTTGTTTGCAGAATCAGTCTCTTAAGAAGGCTCTTCTAAATCTATGTGTTCCAGCAGCTTGAGTTTTGCGTAGGTTCCGCTCTGAGATTTTCCCGATCCGCAAGCAGTTCCAGAGTTGTGGCCTCACTCGTGCTGAGACTGATAACCAGCGTGTCATGGAATTTTTTGGGAAAGGCCCACGTGCAACGCTCGCAGTGACAGGCAAGTGGGCAGCGGTTGCAGATATGGGCTTTGAGGTTGTTGCATTGCTGACAGTAGAGCTGCAAATTTTCAGACTCGTCACTCCCGCCGAAAAGAACCGGACGCTGATGATCCACTACGCCGGGAAAGCCGTCGCCGTCGTCTGTAAAGGTGATTAAGTGACCGCATTTATTGCAAACTGGTGCGGGGGACGGATTAGGCTCGAGCGATGTTTTTGAGAGCAGATCATTAAGTACATGCTTGACAAGCTGCGACATATTGGGCCTTGGCTAAGGCTCGAAAACAGGCGTTGAGCTGGAGCCTCGGCTGTAAAGCCCTTCGGAATTTACATCAAACCCGTATTCGGTGCGTAATTCACGCCAGCGGCGAGGACCATCGGTCATGGGTTCATTACCCTTGCGCCGCACAGCCCCCGTTAACTGGTCAAACTCTGTTTTGCCGATGGACTGTCCTGGCGCGGTACCTGAAACGAGGTCTGCATGTAAACCTTTTAAAGGAACCAGCCGCCTAAAAGTGGGCGTACTATCGTTGCTAAGATTTACGAAGGTGATCTGTGGTCGAAATCGTCCGGTAACAGCTCGTCGGGCCTCAACAATCGCGGTAGCTGGCTCAGACTCGCTTTTTCCCGTAATCTTTACAGTGTGATTGGCGGCTCCTGCTGCGAAAGACAGTGTGTAAGGTAGTTTCAAAAGCACGCCGCGCCCGACAATCCAATTTTCAGCGATGCCCTTATTTGAGAAGAACCTCTTTACAGCTTCCTCAAACGTTGAGAACGGCTGTAACTCGAGCTGATCATCAAAGGGCAATGAATGACTCATATCTCCTCAATCCTACAAGTTATGGTGGTAACCAGACAGACTGTTCTCTACTTTCCAATTCCAATTGAGTGAAACTTCCGTAGCTCTCAGTCACAGATTTGTGCTTCTGAAACGGTATAATTTGACTTTGTGAATGTTACTAGCACCACGCTGCAAAAACTCGACTTCCCCCGCATCCAAGCGGCCCTCGCCGAACGCGCCGCTTCATCACTTGGCATAGAGCGGGCGCTCGCCGTCTCCCCGGAGATGAGCCGCGCCGAGGTCGAACGGGCGTGGACGCGGACGGCTGAGGCGCTCTCAGGGTCTGACCTGTCGCTCGGCGGCGTTCACGATATCCGGCCCCTGTTGGAGCGGATACGGGACGGGCGGGTGCTGGAGGGACTCGAGCTCCTCGAAATCGCCTACACGATGGACGCGTCCGGCACCATCAAACGGAGCATCTTGGCGTCTGAACGTCCGATCTTATCCGAACTAGCACGGCAACTCGGCAGTTTTGATGGGGCTTTACGGCTCGTGCGTGAACAGCTCGACCCGGACGGGCGCGTCCGCGATGACGCCACGCCCAAACTCCGCGAGATTCGCCGCCGCCTAAATCCGCTGCGGGGCCGTATCCGCGACCGCTTGCAAGAACTCATGGGCCGCTACGCCGAGTTCGTACAGGACAACATCATCACGCTCAGGCGCGACCGGTATGTGATTCCGGTGCGGGCATCCTCACAGTCACGGGTTCCCGGTATCGTTTTAGATACCTCGGACTCGGGCGCAACGGTGTTTGTCGAACCGCAATCCGTTGTACCGATGAACAACGAATTAGCTTTGCTCGAGTTCGAAGACCGCGACGAGGTAAGGCGCATTCTCGTCTCGCTCGGACAGCGACTGGCGTTTGAACCGGGGTTGGATGAGACATTGGAAACCCTCGCCGAACTCGATTTGGTAGCGGCAAGTGCGCGGCTAGCGAGAGACTGGCAGCTTACGCAGCCGACGCTCAGCAAAGACGGCACAGTCAAGCTAGATAGAGCGTGTCACCCACTCATTAAAGGGTGTGTGCCAAACACAGTTGAACTAGATGACGAGCACCGCTTGTTGATTGTCACTGGGCCGAATGCCGGGGGCAAAACAGTCTTACTAAAAACGTTGGGTCTGGCGGCAGTAATGGCGCACAGCGGGCTTTTTGTGGCGGCGGAGGGCAGGCCCACCTTGCCACATTTTAAGGCGCTGCTGACCGACATCGGCGACGAGCAGAGCATCGAGGCGAGTTTAAGTACCTATGCGGGGCACCTCAAGAATCTTAAAGCGATTGCGGAGCAGGCCGCGCCGGACGTGCTGGTTTTGGTGGACGAACTCGGTTCCGGTACTGACCCGGACGAAGGGGCGGCACTCTCGAGGGCAATCCTCGAGCGCATCCTTAGGAGCGGCGCACGTGGCCTCATCAACACGCACCTTGCGCCTCTCAAAGTCTTTGCCTCGGAAACGACCGGCGTCCAAAACGCTGCGATGAGTTTCGATGTGGCAAACCTCGCCCCACGCTTTGAACTCGTCGTCGGTCAACCGGGCCGGAGTTACGCGCTCGCCATTGCCGAACGGTTGGGGCTGGCTGACGAGCTGCTGTTACGGGCGCAAGATATTTTAGGACCAGAAGGGGCCGCATTAGAAACGCTACTGCAGACCCTCGAGCGCCAACGCGACGAGCTTTCGGCAGGTCAGGTGCAACTAGCAAACGACCGTGACGAGGCTGCCCGCGAAGCTGCCGTGTTACGGGAGCAAATAGAAAAACTACGAGGCCGCGAGGATGAGGTTTTAGCTGCCGCCGCAGAACGGGCCGACGAACTTTTGCAAGATACGTTGCAGCGGGCGAAAGAACTCAAACGCACCGCAACGCGCAACCCCGAGGGGCGCTCACAGGCGCTCAACGAACTGCAACAACTTCGGCGCAACGTCAAACCGAAAATTCCGGCGGCGCAGAAGATTCCGCTTCCGTCTGAGCGTAAAAAGGCTGTACTCGAGCCCGGTGCCGTCGTGATGGTCGAGTCTTACGGGGCCAAAGGGCCCATTACCGAGGTACGCGGCAGTGAGGTTGTCGTGCAGCTCGGACTGCTCAAGGTTACGGTGCCGAAAAGCGGCGTTAAACTTCAGGGACAACCCAAAAAACAGAAAAAGCCGTCGAGCTATACCGCACCAACCCGTTTTGACGATGAACTCAACATCCGCGCTGAACGGGTGGAACCGGCTTTGGAAAAGGTGCGAGATTTTGTGCTCGAGGCCCACGCCCTCAAATCTCCCCGGATTCGCATCTTGCACGGCAAAGGCACCGGCGTGCTCCGCGACGCCGTAAGAAACTATCTTAAGAACGAAAAGCGGGTCGAACGTTACGAAGACGCGCCGCCTTATGAGGGTGGGCACGGCGTTACGGTGGCGTATTTACGGGGTTAGGAGACCAGTTAAAAGTTAAACGTAATTGCTGGAACCAGGGTAAATCCGATGGGTTGCGGTGGGGGCGGAAATCCCGGCTGATTACTGGGGTCGATGTACCCAGCACCGTTGTAACGGTTGACGAGCAGAGTCAGCTCGAGCATCACGCTCTGAGTGTTCTCGAGCGGCACCTCACCCCCTAGCGTAAGCGCCGCCGCGCCAATCCCCGGAAAAAGCCCAACAAAGCCGCGCAGCCCGCCGTAAAGTTTAACGTCGCCAAGCGGTACGGCTGCCAAAATACCCGCGTCAGCACCGAGCGTAACGCTAGGAGCATAGAGCGAAGCGCCGAAATCGAACGCGAGTTCTACGGGTTCGGTTTGAAAGCGGTTTTTAGCGCCGTAACGTGCGCCAGCGTTTGGAGTATTCACACTATTGGGATACCCAACGACTAAAGAACCGTTAATTCCGGGAGAAAGCATCAGCTCGAGATTGGTTTCCCAAGCTTCGCTTCTGCCGTAAGCGATGCGGAAACTGAGTGGCGCAGGTGGAGGCGAATAAGCCGGGTCAGGTTCCCCGAATAAACGACCTTTGGGTGGCGCAGGTACTTCGGTCAAGCCAACCGGATACCCCGCGCTGGCGCTTAGTTTCGTCTCACCTACCGGGGCCGGGGTCGGGGTACGGCCCAGCAGCACCGGGGTGCAGGCGGACAGGGACAGACCCATCAGGCTGAACCATACGAGGAAAGCTCGGTTACGCAGCATAGGGAAACCTCCGAGGTCGTGCGCCGTCAGCTTAGCAGACTGTCTAGCAGAAAGCCAAGCTTTTACCAGCCCCTAATCTGAGTCTCGGTATGCGCTTCGTTTGTTAGATCAAACGCTTCTAATACCTTTTGCGGTACGCGCGTCGGGCGACCCCGTTCTACGGTAATCCAGACCCATTCGGTTTCGATTTCGGCTAGGCGCACGCCGTCTTGACGCGCCAACTCCGTCGTTCGGCCTGCCCGCGCCCCCTTAAACGCCTCGACGCAGGTACTGACCCTCACTTCATCGCCTAGAACCGCGCTCTGAAAGTAGGTGATGGTGTGCCGCCGCACCACCGGTACGACCCCGAGTTCTTTGTAAACTTTGAGCGTCAAGCCGAGCGCGTCCGAGTGGGCCCTCGCCACATCTTCGGCGTAGCGCAGGTATACGGTATTGTTGACGTGCCCGAGTTCGTCAATTTCGTCTGGTTGTACCCGGATGGTGTAAGCGTAGCGTTGCCGGTCTTTCACCTCGTCAGTTTACCGTGAGACCGGTTCGGACGCGATAAACGATGACCATACACATACCGGGGTAATGAGGCGGGCTCGAGCCGACGTTTTAGTGTTGGCAGTTGTAGCGTTAGCAGCGGAAGTCGTTAGCCCCAACCTGCTGACGTTTCGGGATAGAGCACGGTAAACTGGCCAATGCCAGATGAACTGAGACCTGACAATCACGAAGCAGACAACCCAGGTACCCAAACCTCGAGCGGCAAGCCCGAACAGCAGTACGTCATCGACGCGCTCGCCGCCGAGTCGTGGCGGCTCTTCCGGATTATGGGCGAGTTCGTCCAGGGCTTTGAAGAGATGAGCGGCGTCACCAAAGCCGTGACCATTTTCGGTTCGGCGCGGCTTAAGGAAGACCACCCCTACTACACACAGGCCGAAGCACTCGCGCAACTTTTGGCTGAGAGCGGCTATACCGTCATCACCGGCGGCGGCCCCGGCCTGATGGAGGCGGGCAACAAAGGCGCGTATAAAGCGGGCGGACGCAGCATCGGGCTCAATGTAGACCTGCCGTTTGAACAAAACCCAAACCCGTATCAGACCGACGAGGTAAAGTTTCGTTACTTTTTCGTCCGTAAAGTGATGCTAGTCAAGTATTCGTCGGCGTTTGTAGTGTTTCCGGGCGGGTTTGGCACGATTGACGAGCTGTTTGAAGCGCTGACGCTGATTCAGACCAAGAAGATTTTGCCGTTTCCGGTCTATCTAGTGGGCCGCAGCTACTGGCAGGGACTTTTGGATTGGTTACAGGGCACGCTGCTGGAACACGGCACCGTCCGCGAAAAAGATTTGGAGCTGTTCAAGGTCGTAGACGAAACGGCGGATATTCCGGCACAGATTGACGCGTATTACAAGACGGCGGAGCATGGGGGGCTCGAGGTTCCCGACCCGACAGAACCCGCCCGTTAGCGCTAGGTCACGAGCAACTCAGAAAAATTGATAACCGGATTTTCTAGAAGCCATCTCAAAAACCCCTGACGGCTTTCGCTCGTCAGGGGTTTGACCAAGCTAGGCGAGTAAGATTAGACGCTCTCAGTCTGAAAAATCATTTTTGAGATAGGTTCTAGTGACTAAAACGGGAATAGGATTCAGAGGCTTCGGCTTTAGAGCCCATTACCGTGTACAAAAATCCACTTTAGCTCCCGTTATAAAGTTTTTATACTTTCTGTGAAACAACTCCAGGTAATCTCCTTTTACGTCGTCTTGCTTTTACAAAAAGCAAACTCAGAGACGATCCAAAGGACTTATCAAAATGGCATCAAAACAAAATGATGGCTTTAAGATATTCCCGCAAGTACTGCTAACGATGTTTTTAGTTGCGCTCGTTCTACTTGCCGGTTTCTAGTTTGTCAATACAGTCAGCGTACAGCAGGAACTGCGAGCCAGCGCCGAGAAAAACCTGCGTGAAACCTCGGCTACGCTGGCAACCAAAGTCGACGGCTGGGTCGACGCAAACGTACGCGCACTCAAACAGAACGCTTCGCTCCCCGACATCGCTTCGATGAAACTCGAGCAGCAGGCTCCTATATTGCAAACGATGCCAGCAAACTACGACTGGATGTGTTCGGCGTTCGTTATCGATATGGACGGCTTTATCTCGGCTCGAGGCGACGACGAGCCGATCGTCGACGAAAACGGCAACAAAATCGAAGACCGTAGCGACCGCGAATACTACCTCGAAGCGACCGAGGGCAACCCTATCGGCGAGCAGACGATTATCAGTTCGCGTACGGGTGAACCTGCTATGTGTATGTCGAGCCCTATCAACCGGGATCAGAACCTCGTAGGTATCCTTGCCACGTGTTCGTTTTTAGAAAATATCGCTAAAGCCGTGGTTGACGTCACGGTCGGTCAAACAGGTTTCGCTATCTTGGTCGACGATAAAAACAACGTCATCGCGCACGGTAATTTAGACCTCAACGCCGCCGAAGGTGAACAAGAGCTGCTTAACATCGGCGACTATCCCGCCCTGAGCGGTGCAACAGGGCAACAAGCCGTTTTTGCAGAAGCCGGGCGAGACGTCGTCGCCTATACCCAAGAAGCGGCGCTAGGCTGGAAGCTTATCGTTCAGCAAGACTACGCCGACGCGTTTGCTTCGGTGATTGCCGCCCGCCGCAACGCGCTTATCTTACTTGCAGCGACGGTACTTTTCGTCGTCGTCGCCTTACTTTTAGCCCGGCGGTTGGTAAGGCCCATTGAAAGCCTGACCCAAGCTGCCGACACAGAGGAGTGATCATGCAGCATCGACTTCCGTTAGTCGACATCACCGCCGAGCTTAACCGGCTCTGCCAAACGGGCCGTACCGGTGTCCTGCGGATTGTCACGGACCAAAACCACGCAGCGTCGTTCGGGCTTTTAGCGGGTCGCATCATCAGCATCCGTTACCGAATTAAGCGTAACCAAGATGCCCTTCCGCTCCTCAAACAAGTTAAAACGGGCCACTACAGCTTTAACGAGGCGGAAAGTGTAGACGATGAAAACGCCGCGCTACCTTCAAACGAAGAGATTCTAGCGCAGTTCTGTCAGTACGGCGACCCGACCAGCGACCCGCCCCAAGCTGTCTCTACCCCGGCCCCGAGCATCTCACCCTCGCCACCCAAAGAAGTAGCCGCAGCCCCCGCAACGTTCTCGCCAAGCGAGCTAACTGTACTCGAGGCAGCGCTCGCCGAACACATCGGGCCGATGGCAGATATCGTTTGCCGGAACACCCTCGTCAAAAGCTCGAGACCCGGTGCGGCAAAGACAAACTACTATAGCAGGTATCATCTGGTTTGAGCCAATCTATGAGGATAAAGCACAGTCTAGCACGCACCCCTGAGAGATGATAGCTGCGAGAAACCAGCTCAGTAACTACGAAAACCGCTGTACTACACTGTCAGCGAGGTACTGACACCTTCACCTCTGTATAGGCACGTTTGAAGGTGTGTCTAGCCGCTTCTTTGGAGAATTGCCAGTTGAGCTTAACTTGGGCTTGATTGCGCTCTGTTTGCCAAGCGTTAAGTTCAGTTTCAAGGCGGTCACGTTGAGCAATGCGCCGGTCTAGGCACTGTTTGCTTAAAGCGGAGAATTCAAGTTCAGCCATGTTAAGCCAAGAAGCGTGCTTAGGGGTATGAATCATCTCAAACTGCTGGGCAAGTTCGAAGGCAGCTTGCGGTGCTAGAGCAGCATAAAACGAGCCTGGGTTATGGGTGTTGAGATTATCCTGCACCAGCCTGATTTTCTGCGCTTGAGGGAACTGTTGCGTTAAGTACTGCATAAAGTCGGTGTATTCCTGCCGTCGGCGGTGGTCATAGAGCCTAGTCCAACGCCTGCCGGTAAGCGGCTCGACCGCTAAGAGCACTGAACAACTTGCCGTGACTTTATAATGGTAGTCCTCGCGTTTGACCTGGCCTGCTTTCATCGCTACAGGTTGTAAGGTCTGTTCAATCAGATAACAAGGTCGTTCATCAAAACAAAGTACCGGATAGTCGGGGTCATAAGGCTGAGCGTAAGTATCAAGCACCCGCTCCATTTGCCAAATGAACGCAGAGGTGAGCTTGCCCAAACACCAACACCGCTTTAGGTGGGGTTTGAGCTCGTTTTTTTCAGTATCTCGCTGACCCCCTCATGCGAAACAGTCTCAACCAAGCCCAGCTCGACTGATATTGCCCCGTTTTCACGGATTCGCAGTTAAGCAGCTTTAGGGAAGTGTACTCTCTCGAAGTCGTTGGGTGAAAGATAGCCCAGGGATGAGTGCCGCCGCTTGGTGTTGTAGAAACCTTCGATGTAGCTGAAGATGCCGGTTCTAGCCTGCTGACGGGTTTCATAGTTTACGTCAACCTCATCAGTTTTAAGCGTAGCGAAGAACGACTCGACAACCGCATTGTCATAACAACTGCCCTTATCTGACATGCTTTGCTGGAAACCGTTTGCGTTTAATTCGGCTCTAAAGGCACGGCTGGCGTACTGGGTGCCCTGATCCGAATGGTGTAAAAGTGCAGCGTCAGTAGTCCGTTGCCGGATTGCCATTGACAGTGCTGAAAGCGTTAGGTCATCTGTCAACCTCTCTGAAAACGCCCAGCCTACAACCCTGCGGCTAAATAGGTCTAGGGTCACGGCGAGGTAAAGCCATCCCTCACGGGTAGAAATATAGGTAATGTCACTTGCCCAAACGCTGTTGGCAGAGGAAACATGGAAGTTCTGCTTGAGCAAGTTTTCTGCTCTAGGACGCTGATGTTTAGAAGTTGTCGTAGTCTTGAACTTCCGTTTCGTTTTGCCTCTAATGCCTGCTGAGCGCATTAGGTGGGCGACGCGCTTACGGCCTACTTTGTGTCCAGCCGCCCGTAAGTCCTTATGGATACGCGGCGAACCGTAGGTATAACGACTGCCGCAGTGAAACTTGATGATCTTTTCGGTCAGCTGTTCGTCTTCCACGGCTCGCTTACTTTTGCCGCGTCTCAGCCAGTCGTAAAAGCCGCTAACTGAGACCTGCAAGACCTGAGCCATCAAACTGACCGTCCAGAAACCTCGATGTCCTTTGATAAAGGCGTACTTCACTTGGACTCCCTGGCAAAGAACCCGACCGCCTTTTTTAGAATGTCACGCTCTTGTTTCACCCGCTCGAGTTCCCTCTTCAAATGCATATTCTCCTGCTGCTCAGCGGTCAAGGCAACTTTGCCGTTCCCCGGATACGCCAGCGCTCCGCCCTCTCGCGCCTGTTTTCGCCATTTATACAAGCTGTAGTCAGATACACCCAGCTCTTGGGCTATCTGAGCCACACTGACGTCCGCTTGCTCACTCAGCCTGACCGCTTCCCGTTTGAATTCTGCCGTGTATACTTTGCGCTCGTTCATCTCGCCTCCATAGTCACATTAGAGGCTTAACTTTGTCTCCGTTTTAGCGGGTCAATATCAGACAGCTTTATCCGCTAACAGTCTCAGTGTCCATCTGCTTCTGCCTTCAGGAGCCTCACTACATGCTAAAGCGGTAATCTTCGCTCGCTGTTCACCACTAAAGCGACTTGGGCGTCCTGGTTTGGGCTTGTCCGCTACTACCTCTTGGACGTTACTCTGGCTTTCGCAAAAACGTTTGCGGATCCTCTTGAGCGTTGCCAAACTGATATCTGCTTGCTTGAGAATCTCGGCGTCACTTACCCCGGCATCCGCCAGTAACAGTGCCCTAGCCCGTTTGTACACCCTCACCCGGCACGCTCCCGCTTTTGTTAGCCGTTCGAGCTCTTGCCTTTGTATTTTACTCAGCTTGATTCCATAGCGCTTTTTCATTCGCTTACTTTAGACACTGTGTTGCTATGGGTCAACTCTTCGCTGACAATGTAATATAGCATTTCCAAGAAATACTGCACTAAGTACTGTCTTAAAACGTGTGTGCTGGTCGGCATAACTCAAACTAAGAGCGTTGCTGACCAGGTAATGCCTGCTGCTAAAAGACGTACCTGCAGGCACGCCCGCAGATTACGCTTTTAGAGCTCGCTTCTCTACAGAAAAACCGCCCCGCCCGCTTGATCGCCGAGCAGAGCCTCGAGCTGTTCTCTAAGCTGCGCGGTTCGTGTTTGGGTGAGGCTCTTTAAGCAGCCGTCACGTACCATCGGCTCCGCTTGTCCCCCCTCGAAAAACGCTGCGGCTTCGAACCCGCACGCCGCCTCCCGAAAGGCAAACCAGTGACGCTGCGCCGTGCTAAGTCGCGCTTTTTGTCCAGGTCGGCTATGCTGAAGAAGTGCGCGGTACACCGTTTTCATTTTGGCGTCGGCTGCGTCTTGCTCTTCAGCGGCACATGTATTGAGGACAAGCTGGTTGGTTGCTTCCGTGCAGGGGTTTAAGCTGCTATCAATCCAGGCGGCGTCTCCCCTGCTCAACCATGCGCTGTCAGTCGTGCGCTCGAGTACCACCAGATGACCACAGTCAAGAGGCAGGTCAGTGGGCCAAGTTGCCTCGTCACCCAGCGACCACCACACTTGCACTTCTCTAAGGTTGCCCCTCAAAACATGGTACTCGCGCCGCGTGACCTCGGCTGAATTTTCATAAATCCAGGCCAGGATTTGCGGCGAACCGCTCGGTTGCGGACAAACTTGCACGCTGTCATAACCGACGAACATACTTCCGGCACTCGTAAACGCACCGGTACCTGCTAGAAAAACCTCGAACGAACACTCGGCGTGAACGCCGCAAAAAGCGCCCAGCGCATAATCGCGGCTGCCGTTCCCGTCGAAGTCAGCGCTGAGACGGCAGAGGTCTACGGCTCCCTCGCCATCGTCCCACTGTTCCGGCAGGACAGCGTAACGTGGTTGTGAATGGGGTTGTACCTGTGATTGTGCCTGGGCCGACGTTGCCAGAAAGAGAAGCAAGCTGAGCTGAAGCAAACCAGCGCACCTTGACCTGAGTCGCAACAAAGGTGTCTCAGGTGTCTCCGTTTCTAAACCGCTCGTTTTTGAACCGTTAAGTCTCATGTTCAGCGCAGTATAGCCGCAAAACATAAACCTCGGGAGGTCAAAAGCGAAATCCGCCCCGAGTTCTCGGTACCCAAACCCTTACAGCTCGAGCACGTCCGGTCTCATTCTGCCGCCGACCTCTACGCTTGGCCAGTTGGCGTCGGTAGCGAGAACCTCGAGCGTATCCCCTTGCAGCAACACCGTGTCTTCGACCTTGAGCCCCGGCAATGACGGGTTCCAGGCGTAGGCGCTGCCCTCGACGAGCATCCGCTCACCTCCTTGTTGCAGCAACCAGTCGCGCGTTTCGTAGCCACACGCGCCGCCCTGATGGTGTTTCGTCCATTCGTTTTCAAACCCGGCAGTTTGGTAGGCTCCTTGCATCTCCGTAAAAAGTTCGCGGGTCAGGATGCC
Source organism: Truepera sp. (assembly GCA_965215315.1). Taxonomy (GTDB): domain Bacteria; phylum Deinococcota; class Deinococci; order Deinococcales; family Trueperaceae; genus Truepera. The sequence continues at coordinate 2,499,447 of CBDCDB010000008.1, forward strand.
GTGCTGCGTGTAGTTCAGCAGCGTGTTTTCGATCTCCAACAGTTTTGTGTAAGTAGCCCTGACCTCATCTTTAAGTTTTCCAGCCGAGACGAACCGCGTAAGGTTGGCGTACAGCCCGCCGCGCCGCGCACAGGCGACGACCATTACCCGGTCGTGAAAGATAGTTTGAGTCGGCAACGGGTGCTTGTAGCGCTGCAAACGTTCGTCGGCAGCGACCAGAATCAAGGCAGGCTGCATCTCCCGTTCGCGCAACGCGTAGGCGACGCGCGCAGCAACCTCGTGTTCGCTCACGTCCGGTGTCAGCTTCGTCAGGGTTTGCGTAAAGGCTTGCGCCGCATCTTGACCCAGCGCTCGGTAGCGCTCGACTTCGCTCTCTGTAAGTGGCACGCGTAAAGGCCAGAAGTCCCTGACCGTCACCTTGTCGGTGATTTCGGTTAGGGCCGGTGTATCGGCGAAGACCTTGCCTGTGCCCAAGAGCTCTTTAAGCAGCACCGTTTTAGCGTCGGGCTCAGACCAGGGATAATAGAGTGCGTCCACCCCGGGGGGGAAAGCTTCGCGCTCGAGCCTGTCTCTTTCAACCTCCGCCATCAGCACCACGACCTGCTTTTGTGTGACCACCGCCTCGGCGACGGGCATGTCGGCAAACGAGACGAGCGCGTCGCCACCGCACAGAAGCCACGCTAGATTGCCCAACTTGCCCAGATGCACCGCCGAGACGTTGTTCGCCGCCATCATTTTGCGAAGACGCCCCAGTTTGACAGCGAGTTCTTCCCCGCGCTCGTCTTCAGGATTGGCGGGTGCTACAAAGTCAATCATCTCAAACCTCGGTTTCTACAGTTTCTGCAACACTTGCTTGATTTATATCACCGTCGTCGTCAAGCTCTGGAAAAGGTCGGTTCGTTGCCCCGAACTGCGCCGCTTGACGTGGGTGCAGATAGCCGAATACCCGTCGCTGCCGCTCAACCTCACTCAGCTGAGGCACGCCGTAGAAACCCGCCTCGAGCCTTTGCCGCTGCGCTTCAAACAAAATCACCGCCGCCGCAACCGACACATTTAGAGACTGCACCATCCCCAACATCGGGATAATGATATGCGCGTCAGCTATATCTGCCGCTTCGCTCGAGACACCGTGCTTTTCATTCCCGAGCAAGATACACGTCGGCTTGGTGTAGTCCGCCGCGCGGTAATCCTGAGCGTGGTCTGAGAAGTGCGCTGCTAGCACCTGCACCTCTCCCAGCGCAGATTTAGCCTCCAACAGCGACGCGTGAACCCTAAGCTCAACCCATTTGTCAGCGCTCGCACTCGTTTCGTTATAGGTTGGGACACCGCCTGTCGGATTGACCGCGTGAACAACCCCGATGCCCACCGCGTCACAGCTCCGGAGAATCGCGGACAAGTTATGCGGTTTATGGACGTTTTCTGCTAGGACGCTCAAGCTGGGTTGGCGCTTGGCAAGCATCGCCGAAACTTTTTGGTAGCGTTCTTTTGTCACACGCCCCAGCATACGCCGCACCGGGCTATCCGCGCTTGACACGCGCTAAAGCCGCCCGGTATCATCAGCGTTGCACTTGCCGAGGTGGCGGAATAGGTAGACGCGCCAGCTTGAGGGGCTGGTCTCCGTTACGGAGGTAGGGGTTCAAGTCCCCTCCTCGGCACCAACAAAAAACAGGCTGACCTTTCGGTCAGCCTGTTTTTTGTGAAGGCAATCGCTTGTCAGTTTGAAGCGAAGCACTCAGCAGGTATCATCTAGTCGGAAGCGCTCTATGTAAGATTTTTCCAGTCTGGCACGCACGTTCTGGGATGACAGCGGTGTCAAGCTGTCATGTAAAGGCTAGCTGTACTTAGTCACGACCAAGACTGTCTTTCTTTTGTTAGCAGGTGTCACCTGGTCAGAAACACTCTCGGTCTGATTTCTGCCGAGCAGCACGCACACTCTGAAGTGACGTTTGTGTCAACCTCTCTTGGAAATGCTATGTAACCTGAGATGCTGTGTTGATTTGTCAAGCTTGAACTGAAGTTGGCTGGAAGGGTTTCCTGTGCGTAAGCACGCCAAAGATCATCCTTAGCAGTTTAGCCATACATGCTACCACCGCCGCCTTTTTATGTTTACCATGCCTCACCAGACGTTCAAAGAAGTCCTTAACGACAGGATTAAAACGAATAGCTGCGAGGCACGGCATGTACAAGATATGCCGCAAGTAGGCAGAACCTAAGCGTGAGATATGGCTTGGTTGAGCCACGCTCGTACCGGAGGTAAACTGGGTAGGTGTCAGCCCAACAAAGGCGACTAGCTTGCGTGCTGTAGCAAACCGCGCTACCGAGCCTAACTCTGCCAGGAGCAGACACGCAGTCCGAATCCCAATCCCAGGAATGCTCGTCAACAACAAGAGTTCGTGCTCGTTCGAACGCTTCGTCTCCAGCTCGAGCTCATTCTCCAGGGCTTGCTTTTCTACTGCTAGTGAGGCCATGCGCCGCTTCAGGGAAGTCACCACCTCGGGATGAACCTGACCATGTTCGGCTGCCTCGAGCCGGTTCTTGAGTCGCGTCAGGTCCTTCGCTAGCGCCTGAATTTCCCGAGCGAGCGATTGCCGTAGCGGACTCACGGCGAGGGTGGGAGCAGGTTGCCGCTCTTTGACGTAAACCGCTAGCCACAAGGCGTCCGCTTTATCGGTTTTGTTACGGCGGTGCTGGCGCTTCATGAAATAGCTGACCTGGGCTGGATTAAGGATGCTCACGCTCACGTAAGTGCCTTGTAAGGTCGCAGCAAGACGCCGGTGGTAGGAGCCCGTTGCTTCTAGGGCCAGACGGCAGTTCGGAAAGAATTCGAGCCAAGTTAGCAGCTCACGATGGCCTTCTGGGGTGTTACCAAACTTTCCCCGATGGATTTCACCGGTATCAAGGAGTGCAGCCACGTCCAGGCTGAGTTTGCTTACGTCGATGCCTACAAACGTCATCTCGTCCTCCAGCTTGGGTCCGGCTCTAGGCCACCACCGCTCGCATACTTGCAGATCCGGCCTTAACGGCTCAGGATGCTGGTTCGGAGTCTTGGTGATGGGTTGAGCAGGCCTATCTCAGGTACGAGCTCAAACGCTCAGGTTCGGAGTCGGCCTTACTCTTGACCCGCACTCAACATACAAGTTCGGAGTTATTCTCACGTCCGGCACGCAAATCCTGTACTTTCGGTGACTGACAACCGTCTCGAGGGTTGCGCTTTCGCTGTTTAAGCCTATAGCATCTAACGGTTTAGAGGCTACAAAAAGCGTCATTTACCTTGTCATGGAAAGCACGGTCTAGGTCAGGATGATGTTTAATAAGGGCTTTAATCTGGTTCCATAGCGGCTCGATGAGGTTGAGGTCAGGAGAATAAGGCGGTAGGGCGAGTAGACGGCAACCGAGCGGCTCGAGTAACTTTTGCAGGGTTGCTTGACGGTGAAATGAGGCGTTATCAAGAATAACGACCTGCCCAGCTTTTAACGTAGGGATGAGCACCTGCTCAAACCAGGTCTCGACTACCGTGCCGTCGCAGTAACCGGTGAAGGTCATCGGTGCCAAGACCTTACCCTGACACCAGGCGGCAATCATCGAGACGCGCTGGGTAAAATGTCCCAGCTTCTCAGCACTGCAGCGTGTACTGAGGCTCCAGCCGTAGCTATAGTCGAGCGTGTTCTCAACGCCAGCTTCATCGATATACACGCACTTCTCCGGGTCTAGTGTGCTTAGCTCCTGCTCGAAGGCTTGCCGTGCTGCTGGTGAGCGCTCCCGGTAGAGATAGCTCTTCTTTTACGCGTATAGCCAAGTCGCTTAAGTGCTCTAGAAAACGCCATCGTACTCAGCCTTGCGCCTTGCTCTTGTTGCCACGCTGCCGCCATCTCTGTAAGTGCGCGGTGCTGCTGCGCTGCGGTAAAAGCCCGCACCTCTGCGGTGTTGCCTAGTACCGCAGGACGCCCGCGATAGTAGTCTGTGTTTGCCGTTACCTTGCCTGTTTCTGCTCGCAGTTTAAGCCAATCGTCTACCGTGCTCCGGCTGATCTTGAACTGCCGATGTACCTCCGTCTTGCTCAGCCCTTCATCCAAAGCCGCTAACACGCCTAAGCGTAAGTCTCTACTGTAAGGCGCTCCCATGCCTTCATTGTAGCTTCTTGGCTGTTAGATGCTATACGTGAGCGTTTTAGCCTTAGGCACGCCTTACGCTTGCAAAAGGAAACCCGGCAGAGACGGAAAAACGATCCCCGGAGAACCCTCGTACTCAGGTTATGTAAAGACCGCTCGAGGGCGGTTTTGAAGCGAGAAGGCGAGTAGCGGCTTCTCAACTGGGAGACAGTGCGGCCCAGTGTGGCCCAGTGCGGCCCAGTAGGGCGGGTTTAGTGACCTGGTACGTGGTGTACAGTTTCAAGCCCCACGCGTTAAACAAACAAGGTCTTTTTGAACGGCGGGGTTTTGCCCTTGCGCGTCATTACGAAGCGGCTCTTGTCCCCGAACTTACCGAAGCTATACCCGGACCAGATCGCTGGAATAAGACGCTCGACCGTATTCGCAAACAGATTGAAACGGGTTTTAGCGTGCTGGTCGGCTCTTTTACGCTGCACGGAGCCCAAGTTAAAACCTTCCACCCACTTGGAGCCAAAGTCAATCTAAAAATAGCCGTTCATAATCTTGTTTGTTCCAAAGTCCTCTTTAAGGTAGCAAACGGGGCAATGGTTTGTCGTGAATACCATTTTTCACCGGAGAATGCTTGACTCCAAAATCGCCTTGTACTCGGTGCAGTAGGCCAAAACGAACGGCGCAGATTTTGAATTTGCGCCGCCTCACTCAGAAACCAGTTGACTATTCGACCAACTCGTCGTCGGTGTCCTCGAGCGGTTCGCTCACCCGTTCGTAAATGTCGGCAAGCGCTTCGTAGATATCCTGTGCGTCTTCGTCTTCACTGATTTCAGACCACTCGAGCGCACTCGCCACCAGGTCTTCTAAACGCCGCGCTATATCGTCGCGTCTCGAGCGTTCTTCGCTCAGTTCGTCAATGGCTATCTCGTGGGTACCGTCCCTTTCAAACTCGTCGTCGTCGCTCATGTACGGGGTTTCGTCGCCGCCTAAATCGCCGTCTTGTTCGCGGTCGTAATCACTCATCTGCAAACCTCCTCTTAAAATTAAAGCCGTAAAGCAAAGCTCATGTCAAACCAAGTTTATAGAATCCGGCACTGGTACGTTTGTGATGTAAGGGGCAGACACACCGCCGCACAGCGCCGCCGTTACATAATAAAGAGGTGAACACCAAGGACTTAGCTGATTTGAGACGAAACTATACCCAAGGTACCTTAGACGAATACGATCTGAACGCCGACCCTGTAAAACAGTTTCAGAGCTGGCTGGACAATGCCCAAAGTGCTGCCGAGAAGGGCGGGATGCTCGAGGCCAACGCCATGACCCTCGCAACGGTAAACGCTGCCGGTCAACCTTCGGCGCGGATTGTGCTCCTTAAAGGTCTGGACGAACGCGGGTTCATCTTTTACACGAACTACGAAAGCCGTAAAGCGCACGAACTGACGGAAAACAATAAAGCTGCGCTGGTCTTTAACTGGCTCGCGCTAGAAAGGCAAGTCCGGATTGAAGGAACGGTTTCAAAACTCTCTTTTGAAGAATCCGAGGCGTATCACAAGACGCGGCCCAGAGGGTCACAGCTGAGCGAATGGGTTTCGCCGCAAAGTCAGGTGATAGAGAACCGGGAGGTGCTCGAGACTCGCCTTAAAGAGGTCGAAACTGAGTTTCCGGACGAAGTACCACTGCCGGATTTTTGGGGCGGATTTGTGGTGAGACCGGAGCGGCTCGAGTTCTGGCAGGGACGGCCTAGCCGCCTGCACGACAGGTTTCGCTATACGCGGCAGGACAAAAACTGGAACCTGGAACGACTCGCACCCTGAACGGGTTTACGTTCTCATAACAGATGTCATCTGGTCGGCAACGCTCTCCCCCTAAGTTTTACTGACCAACCAACACGCACGTTTTGAGATGATGCTTGTGTCAAGCGCTCTCGGAAATACTATAGCAGGTATCATCTGGGAACGGACGCTCTCACCTTCGACTAAACCGTTTAGCACGTACATTCTGAGGTGATTACAGTAGCTGCTAACTGCTTAAGTGCTATCAAGACCAGATGACGCTTTTAGTCAAAAAAGGAGCCCCGAAAGGCTCCTCTGTAAAACGTATCGATGCTTGACGCGGTTTTACTGACCTCCACCTTCAGGTGCCGGTTCGGGTGCCGGAGCAGGCTGAGCCGGTTGCTCACCTTCAGGCTGCGCCGCGCCAGGTTGTGCGGGTTGCACCGCGCCCGGTGGTGTTGCAGGTGCTTCAGGTGGGGTTTGCGGCAAAACTTCAGGGAAGGTTTCGATGCCGGAAGCTTCGGTCAGCGCTGCAATCCGTTCACCGAGCCTTTGGCTGACGAGCTGTTCACTTACCTGGTCTTTAACCTGGGCAAACGGCGTGGTCGTTGCCGGTTTCTTCTCGTTGACCTTGATGATATGAAACCCGAACTGACTCTCCACCGGTTCGGTCGTCTTACCGACTTCGGCCCCGAACGCCGCCGCTTCAAACTCCGGTACGGTCTGACCTTTGTTCAAGCAGCCTAAGTCGCCGCCGCTGTCTTTGCTGCCGGGGTCGATGCTGTTGGCTGCAGCAAGCTTGGCAAAATCGCCGCCGTCTTGTAGTTTTTTATAAACCTCGTCGGCTTTGGCTTTGTCTGCCACGAGGATATGCTGAGCGCAAACCTGCTCGGACTGCTGAAACTGGTCTTTGTTGTTGTCATAAAAGGTGCGCACGGCTTTGTCGTCAACTTTGATGGTGCCCCGAATTTGATCGACGACTTTTTGCAAGGTCAAAGACTCGCGGATGTAGCTGCGCAGTTCCGCTTCGTCTTCGTACCCCGCTACATTGAGCGCCTGCTGAAAGTTTTCTCCGGCGGAGGCGCGGGCGGTCTCGAGTTCAGCGTCAACGTCAGCCTTCGTGACCTCGACACCCCGCTTTTGCGCCTCTTGCAGCAAGACTTCTTGCGTCGCGAACTGATCTAAAAAGTTGGGTCTGAGGCCCGCAAACTGGCTTAAGGTCGCCTCGTCTAGAGGTGCGCCTTGCTGAGCAGCGAGCGCCCGCAGCGCAACATTGAAGCGTTTTTCAAACCCGGCTACCGAGACCGTTTTGTTGCCTAGTTTCAAGACGACGGCGTCAGGGTCTACAGGCGCAGAAGCTGGGACGGACGCGGCGGGTGCGCCGCCTGATTCAGCGCCGCCGGACTGAGCCGCGGTTTGGGCTGCGACAAGCATCAGTCCGGAAACGACGAGGAGCGTGATGATCGTCCAAAAAATAGGAAAGCGCTTTTTGGCCTCACGTCTTTCACTTACAAATACACCTTTAGCCATGTTTTAAGAGTGTCCTTTCGAAGAAAAAGTGGCGCGTTAGCCGCCTCATTTGCATAGCTAAACCCTAACACGCAGCGTATGAGAAAGGGGGCGAAACGCCGAACATCTCGCCCCGTAAAACCGGGACCTGGTTCTGTTCTTTGGCAGGGCTCGAGTCCTGCCTCACCCAAATATCTGAAGTTAAGTTCCCCTGACCCACCCTCACTTTTGAAACGGTCAACACGCAGTAGTAAACGTACAAAGTACCCATTACGCTTGTAACTTTGCTGGGCGTAACGTGTAGTTTTCGGGCGCTGCCCTTATCCCTTGAGTGGGAAAGACTCAAACCCAACTTACCCAGTTGGCGGGTCGTGTTCGCCCCGTCTCAAAAGCTACCAAACTCAACTTAAATTTTTAGAGCAAGTCGTTAGTCCAGTTGGCCTGCTGAATCAGCGCGTCTAGCTCACGGTACGATTTGGCTAACTCGTCGGCGCTGGCTTGCGTCTCTCTGACATCGACCGAACTGACGAACTTGATTTCCGATTTGCTGTAGCGGTTTTGCTGCGGCGTCGCCTCGGTTGCCAGCGCTTTATAGAGGGAGTGCTTGAGTTTGAGAACGTCGCGGTGTGCTAAGGCTTCAACCATAGATAGGCCGTTTGAGAGTGAAAGCTGGTTGTTCGTGCGGTTGATACGGACAATTAGCCTTTCAAACAAAGAGGCCGCGTCTTGAAACTCGCGGAGCAGTTCGGTGGGGTCTTCTGCGGGCGCTTCGCCCTCCTGATGCTTGGCGTTGCGGACGATACGTTCTCTGAGTTCTTGCAGGCGGCGGTTTTGGTCGGCACGTTCGGTCAGCGCTTCGGCTAGCTTCATCTGAACCTCTCAATATGTTTAGTTGGTACGTTTAGCTTAGCTCGAGCGTTACTTCTAACTCAACGATAAGCTGGAACGTTGACACCAAGAGGTTTTTACACCAAAGTATAACGTGCCGTAAAAAAACCCGCCGAGCTTTACGCCGGGGCGGGTTCGCGGCTGAGCGCTTCGAGCTGCCGGTACAGCTCTAGCTGCGCCTCACTCAGGTGGTCGGGCGTGGTAATCCTCACCACGGCAAACTGGTCGCCTTTGCCGCCACCTTTACGGGGCCAGCCCTGACCTTTAAGTCTAAACGAACGTCCGGCGCGGGTACCCTTCGGCAGGGTCATCTCGACGTCGCCGCCAAGCGTCGGTACGCGTACGCTGCCGCCTAAAACAGCTACATAGTCGGGCACGTCAACCGTTACCCGCACGTCGTCGTCCTCGAGCGTAAAGCGGCTGTCCGGCGCCAGCCTGAGCGTCAAAACCAAGTCGGCCCCGTCCGGGGCTTGACCGCGCAGCCGCAAACGGCTCCCGCTGCGGCTGCCTGCGGGCAGTTTGACCTCGAGGCTTTTGCCTTCCAAGCTGATAATTTTGGTCGCGCCGCTGTAGGCGTCACGCAGATCAACCTGTAGTTCGGCCTCGAGCGGCCTCGCTTGAAATGTGAACGAACTGCGCGGCGTGCCTGTCCGGGACTGTCTTCCTGACTGTGTTCCTGTTTGAAACTGGGTACTGAACCCACCCGCACCGAAACTGCCGCCGAAGAGCGTTTGGAAAAAGTCGCTGAAGTCTCCGGCTTGACCAGAGAAGCCCCCAGCACTGCTGAAACCGCCCGCGCCCGGCGAAAAACCACCTTTAGCCGCCTCTGCGCCGTACTGGTCGTAGATTTTGCGTTTTTCGTCGTCGCCTAAAACGGCGTAGGCTTCGCCGATCTCCTTGAACTTCTCTTCGGCAGCCGCGTCTCCCGGATTACGGTCGGGGTGGTGTTTGGCTGCGAGTTTACGGTACGCCGAGCGGATCTCTTTTTGTGGCGCGCTCCGGGCGACCTCGAGCGTCTGGTAGTAGTCTTTATAAGCAGCCATTCACCCCTCCTTTGCAGTTGGCCTTGAAAAACTCGGGCCTAAGGTGTTCTGAAGTTGGGTTTGGGATACCTGCTTCGGAGCACCTGATTTAGAAGCCTTATTTCTGAAAGACGATGACTCTGGCGGGCCGAACCAACCGGTCGCCTTTGACGAAACCGGTCTGCACAACCTGGGCAATCGTATCGGCAACCTCGTCTCCCTGCGCCGTAACCGCCGTCAGCGCTTCGTGCAGGTCGGGGTTAAAAACTTCACCCCGAACGCCGATTTCGGTAAAACCGAGCGCGTCTAGGTTGCGCTTGAGCCCGTCGCGTACCGCCTGAATACCAGGGACAAGCTGCGCCGGGTCGTCCGTAGCGATGCTGAGCGCACGGCTGAGGTCGTCGTAAACGTCTAACAGCGGCGCTATGGCACCCTCTAAACCCGTGTCGCGGGCGCGCAAAACATCTTGAGCAGCGCGGCGGCGGTAGTTCTCCAAGTCGGCCCTGGCCCGCAAAAAGCGGTCTTTGAAATCTGCGGTTTCAGCGTGGGCACGCTCTAGCTCACCGCGCAACACCTCAACTTCGCCTGACTCATTAATGTCATCAGGGGTGACTTCAATGGTCTTAGGGATGGCGGTGGGGTCGTCCCCCACCGCGCCGTCTACCCTGGTCGCTTTATCTTCAATTTGGATATCGGTATCGTCACGCATCATTAACCTGCCGGTTTGAAGTCGGCGTCTACCACGTCGTCGTCTCTTTGCGGTTGCCCGTCACCCTGTCCGCCGTCGCCCTGAGTATCGTCACTCTGAGGCGGCGCGGCCTGCTGCAGCTCAGCGACCTTTTCACCTAATTCGCGGGCAAGTTCGTCCAAACGGCTTTTGGGCGCGTCGCTATCTAGGGCCGTTTGCGCTTCGGCAATCGCAGCTTTAACGGGTTCTTTAGCCTCGTCGTCAGCAGCCGATTCGTCAACGGTGCGCTGCGCCTGCACGCGGAGGCTGTCGAGCGTGTTTTTCGCCTCGGTGTGTTCACGCGCTTCGCGGTCGCGTTCGGCGTTCGCCTCGGCGTCTTTGACCATCCGGTCAACTTCATCTTCAGAGAGCGTCGTGGTGTTCTGGATGGTAATCGACGCTTCTTTGTTCGTGGACTTCTCTTTGGCAGTGACGTTCAAAATGCCGTTGGCATTGATGTCATACGAGATTTCAATCTGCGGCATGCCGGCGGGCATGGGCGGGATACCCTCGAGCTTAAAACGTCCGAGCGATTTGTTATCGTGCGCCATCGAGCGCTCACCCTGCAGCACGTGAACTTCGACGCCAGTCTGGTTCATCTCGGCGGTCGAGAAAGTCTCGGTTTTACGTACCGGAATCGCCGTGTTACGGTCGACGAGCTTGGTGAAAACGCCGCCTTTGGTCTCAACGCCGAGCGAAAGCGGGGTCACGTCTAAAAGCACAATGTCTTCGACGTCGCCGGTCAAGACGCCCGCCTGAACAGCTGCGCCTAGAGCCACCACTTCGTCGGGGTTGACCGACTGATTGGGCGCTTTGCCGATCATCTCCTGAACGAGCTTTTTGACGGCTGGGATACGGGTTGAACCGCCGACCAGGATCACTTCGTTAATGTCGTTTTTCGAGAGCTTGGCGTCTTTGAGCGCGGCTTCTACGGGGCCGCGTACCCGGTTGACGAGCGGGCCGATGAGTTCTTCGAACTTGGCGCGAGAAAGTTTTTGCTCGAGGTACAAGGGTGCGTTCGACGCCGGATCCATTGCAATAAACGGCAAGCTGATGGTCGTTTCAGGGATACCCGAAAGTTCTATCTTGGCCTTTTCCGCCGCTTCTAAAAGACGTTGCAACGCCTGCTTGTCTTTACGCAGATCGACGTTATACTCTCGTTTGAACGCTTCAGCAAGCCAGTTGACCACCGCGTAGTCAAAGTCCGAGCCGCCTAAGTCAGTATGCCCGTTCGTGCTCCGCACCTCGAACACGCCGTCGCCGACCTCTAAAACCGACACATCAAAAGTACCACCACCAAGGTCGAAAACCAAGATGGTTTCGTTGCCCTTTTTCTCCAAACCGTAAGCGAGCGCCGCCGCCGTCGGTTCGTTGACGATACGCAAGACTTCTAATCCGGCAATACGCCCGGCGTTTTGCGTCGCTTCACGTTGTGAGTTGTTGAAGTACGCGGGCACGGTGATTACGGCTTTCGTGATCTTTTCGCCGACTGTTGCAGAAGCGTCCTCGACGAGCTTTTGCAAGACCATCGCCGAAACCTCTTCGGGCGTGTACTGTTTATCGTCAACGACAAACCGGACGCCACCATCGCTGCCGCGTACGACCTCGTAGGGTGAGCGCTCGGCTTCAGCCTTCACTTCGTCCCACGACCGACCGATGTAGCGTTTAACCTCGAACAAGGTGCCTTTGGCATTAAGTACCGACTGCCGTTTGGCAACCTGACCGACGAGCCGCTGCTCACCCTTGAAAGCCACAACAGAGGGCGTCGTGCGGTTCCCTTCGCTGTTGACGAGAACCGTCGGTTCACCCGCCTCCATGATGGCGATAACGCTGTTTGTCGTACCTAGGTCAATTCCGACTGCTTTAGCCATGATGTCTCCCAATCTTATGTTATGTAGTTTGCGCCCCACAGATGTGTTGATAAGGTGATGTCAAATGTACCTGCGCGTAAAGCGCTCATATCCAGAGCAGAGTATACGCCGCAAAACCTTTTGTGTCAAGAGATATGAGTGCGGTTGTATCAAGCTTGATGTGTCGGTGGAGTTAGCAGCTCTTGCGAGACCTTTTAGGTCTCGGGGCTCGAGCGCCGCCTTAAAAGCCACGATCCGCCGAGACTCAGCAGCAGCAGTATCCCTGAAGCCAATAAATAACGCCAGTCGAGGCTGAACCGGGTTGAACGCTCCGACAAACTCGTTAACGACGCGCCCGCCAGCACCGCGACGAGTAGACCGGGCGACCCACCGATCGCCGTAGCACCCATAAACGCAGCAAAACTTATCTTGAGGTAGCCCGCCGCGTAGTTGACCAAATCGCCCGGTACCGCCAGAAAGCGGCAGAGCAAAACCGTTTCAAAGGGATACTGTTTTAGTCGTCCCGACCAGCCCACCTGAGCCGTATCCGGTAGATGCTGACCGAAAAGACGCCCGAGCCAGTAGGCCACCGCTGCGGTTAAAAGACCTGCAAGTAAGGCGTAAAGTGTCCCCCACAGAGCGCCGAAGAGAAGCCCTACACCGACGGTCAGAAGACTCACAGGAAGTAGAAGAAGGGGCCGCACAAGGTAAATTAAAAGTAGAAAAAGCGGTGCTAGCGGGTCATCTTGCAGCGTATTTAACAGGTTTCTTAGGAGTGCAACCGGTGTTTCACCGTGAGAACGTGCGTAGAGCCAAAAGCCCATCACAGTAACCAGCCACAGCAAGGCAACATACCAGAGCCTTTTTGAGTTTGCCTTTTCTTTCGGCGCAGCTTTCATGAATCTCTACAGTAACAGCTAAACAGTCCTGCTCAGAGCCTAACCGGATAGATCCGTTTTCAATCCTTAAGCGAACTAAACAATTGGCTAAAGCGCCCCGCACGTGCTAGAATACAGGGCTGAACTTTCAGCAAGCCTACGCAGTAAAAGTTAATGACACCATTTGAAAGGAGGTAAACCGTGCATAATTACGACCTGAACGTCATCCTCAGCCCAAACCTGAACGAAACACAGTTGGGCCTCGAGAAAGACGCCATCACCGCGCAGATCGAGCGTGTCGAGGGCGAAGTCCAAGAACTCGACGAGTGGGGCAACAAACGCCTCGCCTACCCGATTCGCAAACTCAGTGAAGGCTACTACCTGATCTACAAACTGAGCCTTTCTGAAACCGCTCCGCGCCAGCTCGCCACGAACTTGCGTCTGCGCGACAACGTCATGCGCGTGCTGATTACACGTGACCGGCCCGAGCAGCGCACCCGTAAAGAAGCGCCCCGCAGCGAAGCCAGAAGTGAAACGCGGAGCGAACGTCCGGCAGAGCGTAAAGAAATACCGGAAAACCCCGCAACATCGGTCTAGACTTACACACAGACATACGAACATCACGACTTTAGACGGAGGAACAGAACATGGCTCGAGGTTTTAACAGCGTTCAACTTATCGGCAGCTTGACCCAGAAACCCGAAATGAAGTACACCGCAAGCGGCTTGGCGATTTTAGAGCTGCAGCTTGCCGGGAGCGACCACATTATCGGCAATGACGGGCAAGCCCGCGACCTGACCTGGTATCAGCGGGTGTCGGTTTTCGGCAAACAGGCCGAATATTTGTCGGAGCAACTCGATGCGGGCACCCCGGTGTTCGCCGAGGGGCGGCTCAACTACCGTACCTGGGATGATCCGAACGGGCAGAAGCGCAGCGCACTGGGCGTCAACGCGGTGCGCGTCGAAGCGCTGACGCACGGCCCCCGCAAGGAAAACGCGACGCTGACCGACGCCCGCGGCCAAGAGCGCCTGACAAACGCGCTCAATCAGGTGACGGTGATCGGCAACTTGATTAAAGACGCCGAACTGCGTTATACGCCTTCGGGCGACGCTGTGACCCGCTTTGTGGTCGCTATCAATGAGCAGTACCGCGACAAGAGCGGTCAAGACCAAGAGAGCGTTCACTTTGTTGAAGTCAACGTCTGGCGTGACCTGGCCGAAGCTGCCGCCGACCTTGCTAAAGGTGACCCGGTATTCGTCGTCGGGCGTTTAACGACCGACAACTGGACGGATAAAGAGGGGAACCGGCAGTATAAGGACAAACTCGAGGGCAGCCGTATCGAATATCTGACCCGTGGCCCCGGTGCTGGTGGCACCGGCGCTCGTCCCCCGCAAAGGGACGCCCAAAGGGGTCAGCCGCAGAGTCAACCCAGCCGACCGAAGCTGGACATTGACGAAGAGTTTCCACCGGAAGAGGATTTACCATTTTAGATGGCACAAAGACCTGCAGCACGTAACAGCAGTAAACGCGACCGCGACGACCGCCGTGGGGGTCGCCGGGGCCGTCGGCCCAAGGTATGCCCGTTTTGTACGGGTGAGCAAGAAGTCACCGCGTACCGCGACGCCCGGATGCTCCGCCGCTTTATCTCGGATACCGCCAAGATTTTGCCGCGCCGCCGTACCGGGGTATGCGCCAAGCACCAGCGTAGGCTTGCTAACACGATCAAAGAAGCGCGCGTGCTGGCGATTATCCCGATTACCGAGAAATTGGTACGGAAGTGAACGTTATCTTGCTCGAGCCCGTTGAGCGCTTAGGTGAAGCCGGAGCGCTCGTTACCGTAAAGCCCGGTTACGCCCGTAATTTCTTAGTCCCGCGCGGCCTCGCGCTACCGGCGACGCAGGCGAACCAGCGTGAACTCGACGCGCGGCTCGCGCAGCGGGCCAAGCAGCTCTCCGCCCGTAAAGCTGACGCCGAACGCCTCCGCGAGATGCTTGCCGACGCTTCTGTCGATATTAAAGTGCGCGCCGGTGAAGACCGTATCTACGGCTCGGTCACGAGTAAAGATATTGCTCAGGTGTTAGAAGAGCGTTATGAAGTTGAAATCGACCGCCGTAAACTCGAGCTGAGCGAAGCGATTAAAACGCTCGGCGAGTACGTGGTCGTGTACAAACCTCACCCTGAAGTGCCGATCAACCTTAAGGTCAACGTCACCGCCGAGTAACCGTAGGGGCCGACCTAGAAACAGAGAATCCCTCGCAACTGCGAGGGATTCTTTTGATTTATAGCACTTAAGCGGTTGAAGGCTACCTTTATCACCATAGAATGTACGCGCTAGATAGTTCAGATGAATGTGGGGGCGTCTGTTCCCAGATGATACCTGCTATACCAGCATCTCCAAGGAAGATTACACCAAAGCATTATCTCAGAATGTGTGTGCTGGTCAGCAAAACTTAGACTTAGAGCGTCGCTGACCAGACAGTACCTGCTGTGACGGTCAGGCAGACGCTTTTTCGCCGCGAACCTTTTCGATCCGGATGAGGTTGGTTGAACCGCGCATTCCGAAAGGCACTCCGGCGGTGATTACATAACGGTCGCCGACGCTGATATCGGTGATCTGCCGCATAATCTCGACAATTTTGGTGTTAGCGACCTCGACCATCTCGTCGGTCGTATAAATCTCGTTGGACAAAGCCGGAATGACGCCCCAAACGATGCTGAGCTGCCGATACGCCCGTTCGCTCGGTGTCAGCGCGAAGATCGGCGACGCCGGACGGTTGTGGGCGACGCGCTGCGCGGTCGTTCCGGTTGAGGTAAAGGTCACAATCATCTTGGCGGAAATAAAGTGCGCCATCTGACACGCAGCTAAAGATACGGCGTCGGCGGTTGACGAGTCTGGTTCGGGGTAGCGCTCGCGCATATCGGCCTGATAGTTCGGATCGCTTTCGACCGAACGGGCAATCCTGACCATCATCTTGACGGCTTCAATGGGGTAGCTGCCGACCGCGGTTTCAGCTGAGAGCATAATCGCGTCGGTGCCGTCGTAAATGGCGTTGGCAACGTCCGAGGCTTCAGCGCGGGTAGGGGTGGGGCTCGAGATCATACTTTCCAGCATCTGTGTAGCCGTGACCACCGGTTTACCGACCCTTGTACACGCCTTAATCAGCTTTTTCTGAATCAGCGGCACCTGTTCGGGCGGCAGCTCAACACCTAAATCACCACGCGCGACCATGATGCCGTCAACTTCTTCTAAAATTTCATCGAAGCGGGCGACCGCCGACGGTTTTTCGATTTTCGCCATCAGTTTGGCCCGCGACCCGGCCCGTGCCAGATAGTGCCTTGCCAAGAGCAAGTCGTCACGGCTCCGCACGAAGCTGATGGCGACCCAATCGACCTCGAGTTCCGCCCCGAAGAGCAGATCTTCCATGTCTTTATCAGTGATTGCCGGAATGCTCAGGTCGGCGTCGGGGATGTTGATGCCCTTGTTGTTCGACAAAACCCCGCCGAGCGTGACTTCGGTTTCTATCGTCTCACCGCGCAGCCCCGTCACCCGGAGCGACAAACGTCCGTCGTCTAGCAAGAGCGCGTCGCCAACCTTCACATCGGTATAGAGATTCGTATAGGTCACGCCGACGCGCGTCGCGTCACCGGGGCTGTTGTCGCCGCAAGTTAGGAGGAAAGTCTGCCCTTCGGTGAGCATGATTTTACCTTCAGCAAAGGTCGCCGTGCGAATTTTTGGCCCCTGCAAATCTTGCAAGATACCGACCGGGTTGCCTGCACGCTCAGCTTCAGCGCGGATAAATTCGACGTTTTTTTGGTGCATCTCGCGGCTACCGTGCGAAAAGTTAAGGCGAAACACGTTGACGCCCGCCTCGATCAGCCGTTTGATAACCTTCGGATCGCTGCTCGCGGGGCCTAACGTCGCTACGATTTTCGTGCGTCTAACGAGTTGCATCAGAACGCCTGACGTCCGAGAAAGCGGGCGCTGCTGCCGAGTTCTTGTTCGATCAGCAGCAGGCGATTGTACTTTGCCAGCCGGTCGCTACGGCTCGCCGAACCTGTTTTAATCTGACCGGCGTTGACGGCGACGGCGAGGTCGGCGATAAATGCGTCTTCGGTTTCGCCGCTGCGGTGTGAGATCATATTGCGGTAGCCCGCACGTTTGGCGAGTTCGATGGCGTCCATCGCCTCGGTCAGGGTACCGATCTGATTGACTTTAATTAAAATCGCGTTCCCGACGCCTGTGTCAATCCCGCGTTGTAACCGCTCGGTATTGGTGACAAAAAGGTCATCACCGACGAGCTGACAGCGGCTTCCAATGACTTTCGTCAGCTCAGCCCAGGCGTCCCAGTCATCTTCAGCTAAACCGTCTTCGATGGAGATAATCGGATAGCGTTTGGCCCAGTCTGCCCAGTATTCGACCATTTCGGCGCTCGCGAGCACCTTACCTTCAGCTTCCAAGTGATAGTTGCCGTCTTTATAAAATTCGGTCGAGGCCGGGTCGAGGCCGATGGCAATCTGGTTGCCGGGGGTGTAGCCCGCGCCCTCAATAGCCTCCAAGATAACTTCGACGGCTTCTTGATTCGATTTGAGGTCGGGTGCAAAGCCGCCCTCGTCGCCGACGTTGGTGTTGTAGCCGCGTTTGGACAGGACTTTTTTAAGCGCGTGAAACGTCTCAACCCCGGCGCGTAGCGCTTCAGAAAACCGTTCAAAGCCGACCGGCGCGAGCATGAACTCCTGCATATCGACGCGGTTATCGGCGTGCTTACCGCCGTTGATGACGTTCATCATCGGTACCGGTAAGGTTTTGGCCGAGGTGCCGCCCAAATAGCGGTAGAGCGGAATATCTAACGTTTGTGCAGCGGCGCGAGCAGCTGCTAATGATACCGCCAAGAGTGCGTTTGCACCTAAGGTGCTTTTGTTCGGGGTGCCGTCGAGCTCCAACATCACCCGGTCAACCTCGGCTTGTTCTAAAGCATCTACACCAAGAAGCGCTGGGGCCAGCACTTCATCAATATTTTGCACCGCTTTAAGGACGCCTTTGCCGCCGTAACGTTCGCCGCCGTCACGCAGCTCGGTCGCTTCGTGCATCCCGGTCGAAGCTCCGGACGGTACCGCTGCGGTAGCGACTGCGCCGCCGGTTAAACGCACGGTCGCGGCGACGGTAGGGTTGCCCCTCGAGTCGAGCAGCTCGGTTCCTTGAACCGTCTCAATAAATGTCATTTGTGGTCCTCTCCGTACCCTCTTGATTGCAAGGTTGGTTGTCTAGATAGAAATCACGCACTCCTTCTACCTTAACCCAATGTCTGGAGGCTGCCGCTAAAATGAACGGCGTGCAGTACCCCTAGCAGTACCACCAGTAACATCACAACTAGCCGGTACGCAGCGGGACGACCATCGCCAGGTAGCTGGGGTCTTGCAGGCTCGAGAGCACGCTCGGGCTGGTCGGCCCGGAAAACGAAAAACGCACATCCCCCTCGACCGGCCGGAGTGCGTTCAACAGGTAGTCGGCGTTATACGCCAGCGCGATTTCCGATTCGCTACCCTCCTGAGCTACGCTCAGCGCCTCTTGAGAGCGCCCGTAGGCGCCCTCGGCAGTGACTTGGATAGAGCCGCCCCGGACGAACAGGTCAACGCGGTTGTTCGCCGTTCTGTCGGCCATGACCGCTACACGCTGAACACCTTCTAGCAACTCTTTGGCGCTGGCGACGACGCTGACCGGAAACTCGCTCGGGATCACCCGCTGATAGTCCGGCAGTGTCCCTTCCATCAGTTTGAGATTAAGCTTGTAAGGGCCGGTTGAGAGCGACAGCTGACCTTCGGGTAGCTCGAGCTTGACCTCGTCGGTAGAGAGCACCCTGGTAAGCTCGTCAACGCTGCGTGCGGGCAAGACAATATCACCGTCTAACCCAGCAACGTCGTCCATGTGGTAGTACGCGAGCCTGAACCCGTCGGTGGCAACGGCGCGAACGTGACGGTCGTCGAACTCGAGCTGCACCCCACGAAAAATAGCCTGATACTCCGCGACCGCGGCCGCGTAACGAACATGCGTCAGTGCTGCGACCAACCGCTCGCCGGAAAAACTACCGCTGTAGCTTTCAGGAAACGTCAAAGACGGTAGCGACGCCTCGACGAGTTGAAGCTTGGTCGTGTAAGACCCCGCTTGAAGCTCGAGTTCATTCTGTTCAAATGACAGTTCGACAAGTTCACCCGGCAGCGCCCGAACAACCTGACTGAAAACCTGTGCTGGCAGTGCCCAGGTACCGGTATCTTCGGTATCAACGTCTAGTGAAGCTTGAATATCGATGTCGAGGTTGCTACCACTCAGCGTAAGCAGACCTTGATCTAACCCTAGCTTGACCAAGCTCAAGCTAGGGTTGCTGCTCCTGCTTGGCACGATGCGTTCAACACTGCTGAGCGCGTCAGCTAGTTTTTTCCTTGAAACGTGCGCGATCATGAGAAAACTCCTTTAACGTTGTCTGGGGGTGACTTTGGAATCTCCCGCAAATTGAACGAAACAACCCTCTATAGTAGGGGCTGTGGATAGTGTGGATAACTGCCGTTTAGACCGACCAGCACAATAAACCACCTGTGGATAACTTTGTGGATAACTCGCCCTCGCCTGTGGATAAGTACCGAAGTTATCCACAGCTATTCACAGGCTCCGAAAAACCCCTATTTATCCACAGCTTATCCACAGCTTATCCACAGCTTATCCACAGGGTTATTCACAGTTTTTTGTGAGTGAAATATATGAAAAATGAGTAAAACCGATGTTTGTGAGAGCCACTTCGGTGGTAGAGTTGGTCATAGCAGGGTGCCTTTGACACTCTGAATCTGTTCTTCGAGCTCTCTGTCTTTAGAGAGCTGCTCCGTAACTTTTTGGACGGCGTAAACAACCGTCGAATGGTCCCGACCGCTAAAAAACTGTCCGATTTCCGGGTATGAGTGCGAGGTAAACTCACGCATCAAGTACATCGCCACCTGCCTCGGTACGACGAGTTCATGCCGCCGCCCCTTTGAACGCAAGTCTCCGGCCTCAACCTCAAAGGCGAACGCGGTTGCGTCTAGAATCTCGTCCATCGTCAGGTTCAGCTCACTCGGCGCGTAAACGTCGGACAGCGCCGCCGCGACCGTCTGCCGGTTGAGTTCAATTTGGTTCATGCTGGTATACAAAATAACGCGCACTAGAGCGCCCTCGAGTTCCCGGATATTCGAGGTCACTTGCCGCGCGATGTAGTCGATGACTTCAGGCGGAATCTTAACGCCCCGGTACTCGGCGTTCATCTTCAAGATAGCGATGCGGGTTTCTAGTTCAGGCGCTTGGATATCGGTGATCAGACCCCACTCGAAGCGGCTCCGGAGGCGGTTCTCGAGCGTCGGAATGTCTTTAGGGGGTCTGTCGGAAGACAGGATAATCTGTTTGCCCGATTCGTAAAGCGCGTTAAAGGTGTGAAAGAACTCCTCTTGGGTGCGCTCTTTACCGGCAATAAACTGCACGTCGTCAACGAGCAACAGGTCGATACTGCGGTAGCGGTCTCGGAACAGCGCCATCTTGTCCTCGCGGATAGCGTTGATCAGGTCGTTGGTAAACGCCTCGGTGGTGACGTATTCGATCGTGAGGTTGGGCAATCTTTCGGAAACCGCGTGACCGACCGCGTGCATAATGTGCGTTTTGCCGAGACCGGAGTCGCCGTAGACAAAAAGCGGATTGTAGGCGCGTCCGGGCGCTTCGGCGACGGCGAGGGCTGCGGCGCTCGCCAGATTGTTGTTCTGCCCGACCACAAAGTTGGAAAAAACATACTTGGGATTGAGGCGGGGGCGGTTTGCAGCGGGAGCCGCGTCCGTCGTGGCGCTCGGCTGGAAGATATCAGGTTGCTCGGAGTTGGAGAAGTGAACGACCTGAAAGCCGACGCGTGGCGACGCGGCCCCTAAGTCTTTAAGGGCGTGCTCGAGTACCGGAGCATAGTGATTTTTAAGCCATTCGCGGGCAAACGAGTGGGGCACCCCAATCATGAAAATACCGTCGTCGATCCCTAGCGGCCGTACCTGTTTGAACCAGGTGCGAAACTCAACCTCAGGGATCTGGGTTTGTACATAGTCTAGAATGTCCTGCCAGATCGCATGTTCTTGCCTCATCGTGTCCTTTTCCCTGTACGCCCCGGCAGCTTTCTACCGTGTTTCTACCGTGGTATCAAGGCCAGCAGGATATAGGGCGTTAGTCTAACAAATCTGCCCCCTTGACGTCAGCCTTAGCCGTTTTTTCGCCCTTTTGGACCTGGTGAAACTCGAGGCGACCGCAAAACCTCCGCCGACCTTATAGAATAGAGGGTGATGACGCGTTCTAGCTTTGACGTAATTGTGATCGGCGGCGGACACGCAGGCGTCGAGGCTGCCATTGCCGCAGCCCGGTTGGGCGCGGCGGTCGCCCTCTGCCTGCCCAACCCCGACAAAATCGGTCTAATGCCGTGCAACCCTGCTATCGGTGGCCCCGGCAAATCGCAGATGGTGTTTGAACTTCACGCACTAGGCGGCGTTATGGGCCGTCTAGCCGACGAAACCGCAATTCACGCCCGCACGCTTAACGCGAGTAAAGGCCCCGCCGTGCAGTCGCTCCGGGTGCAGAACGAACGGGACGGGTACGCGGCAGCAGCGCAGCACCTCGTCGCGCAAGCTTCAGGTATCACGCTCGTCTTAGGTGAGGTTGCAGCGCTCCGGGAAGCTGCCGGGGTGCTGCGCGGGGTTGAATTCACTGACGGTCGCAATCTGGGTGCGCCGAGTGTCGTGCTTTGTACCGGGACGTTTCTCGCGGGCATCGTCTGGTACGGCAAACAGCAGCGTCCGGCGGGGCGGCAGGGTGAGGCCCCAGCGCGACATCTGTCGTACAGTCTCCGGGCGACCGGACACCTGTTGCAACGTTTCAAAACCGGGACGCCGCCTCGGATCCGCGCTGATTCGGTTGATTTTTCGCAGCTGGAGGTCGTCCCTGCCGACGACCCGCCCGCTTCGTTTAGTGGTACGCCCGGCAAGCACGCCTCAAGCTCTCCAACTTGGTTAACGCATACCATACCTGAAACGCATACGCTGATTCGGGAGAACCTCGAGCATTCCGCCATGTACGGCGGCGAGATTCACGGGCAAGGGCCGCGTTACTGCCCTTCGATTGAAGACAAAATCGTCCGTTTTTCGGATAAAGACCGACATCTGTTGTTTGTTGAACCCGACGGCAATGGTACCAGTGAGGTGTATTTACAGGGGTTCTCGAGTTCGATGCCGCCTACCTTACAAAACGAGATGATCCGTACGCTGCCCGGTTTCTCCCGCGCTCAAATTCAGCGTTACGCTTACGCGGTCGAATACGACGCGTTAGATGCGTCACAGCTTAGCGTCACGCTGATGTCAAAAGTCTTGCGGGGGCTTTTTAGCGCCGGACAGATCAACGGGACGAGTGGTTATGAAGAGGCGGCGGCTCAGGGACTGGTTGCAGGCGTCAACGCTGCGCGTTTTGCGGCGGCTCAGGATTTGGTAAGTATACGACGTGATCAAGGCTATATCGGCGTACTGCTCGACGACCTTGCGCGCTGGAGTTTGAACGAACCGTACCGGATGCTCACGTCACGTAACGAATACCGGCTTTTACACCGTCAGGACAACGCTGATGACCGGCTGCTAGTTTTAGGCCATAACTGGGGCTTACAGTCTGATGAAACATTGAAACGGGCGCAAGAGAGTCAGGCTCGAGTTGAAACTGAAGTGCAGCGACTGGGCAAGGTGCAGGTTAACGGTGTTGTTGCCAGCAAGGTACTCTGTCGGCCCGGAACGAGCTACGCGGATTTGGAGCCTCATCTTGGTTCACCGACCGAAAGCTTGTCGGTTAAAGAAAAGCAAAAGGTTGAAATACAGGTTAAATACGCGTCTTACATTGACCGTAGCCGCCGTGAACTCGAGGCCCGTAAAGGTTATGAAACGGTTAGTTTGGCGGGATTATCTTTTGACGGCATCCCCAGCCTGTCGCACGAAGGTAAGCAGGCGTTAACCAACTCAAAACCGGCAACGCTGGGCGCAGCTCAACGTGTTCAAGGCGTCAGGGACAGTGATGTTACGGCTTTGCTGGTCTACTGTAAAGGTGGGAGCACCAGAAATGTTTCACGTGAAACATCGGCGGTCGGGTAGGGTTTGGACGGGCTCGAGCAGTATAAATCGCTGATCCTCCGCTACCACACCACACTCGACCTGATGTCGGCGCGGGCAATCGCTGATTTGGATACGAAGCTGCTCGAGGCTCAGGTTTATTCCAAACTGCTCGAGCCTCGCCTCTCCCCTACGGACCGCATCTTGGATATCGGTTCCGGCGTCGGTTTACCAGGGGTTTTGCTTGCTATTGCCTTGCCAAAACATCAGGTTACGTTGGTCGAAAGGCGGCAGAAACGCGCTAATTTTCTCAAGATAGTCGTCGGTCAGTTGGGGCTCAAGCATGTTACGGTTATGGCAGACGATGTACGGAGCTTTCAGGATGTGCCGTATACCTATATTTGTGCCCAAGCGGTCGGACAGTTTTCACTGCTTTACTGTCTGACACGGCATCTTCACGCCGAAACGGTCGGAATCGTCTCGCGGCGTAGCGACCTCTCCCCTGCTGAAACAGCTGAACTCACCCCTATTTCCGGGCCAATTTTAGAAACGATTCTGTCACCCCTACCGACGCATGGTAAGCTCGTCCTATTACGGCTCCAAGGAGGGCGGCTTTGCCCATCGTCGGTGTAATCAATCAAAAAGGTGGGGTCGGCAAAACGACGAGCGCCATCAACCTTGCCGCCGCCCTCGCTGAAACGCGGCGTGTGCTCCTTGTCGATATGGACCCGCAGGCGAACGCGAGTAGTGGCGTCGGTATCCGGGGCGCGGAGCGTACGATTTACGACGTTCTTATCGGTGAACTTTCGGCGCGACGAGCGATTATAGATACCGAGACCGAAAACCTGAAAGTTCTCCCGGCTTCGATGGAACTTTCCGGTGCCGCCGTCGAACTCGACGCCAGCAGTGACAATATGAAACTGCTCGCCAAAGCGCTGATCGGGGTCAGGCCGAACTTCGACTTTATCGTCGTTGACGCGCCGCCTTCGCTCGGCGCGTTGACGCTCAACGCGCTCGTTGCCGCCGACCACCTCGTCATCCCACTGCAAACGGAGTATTACGCGCTCGAGGGCATCGCCGGGATGATGGAAACTGTTGAACGTCTACGCAGTTCGCTCAACCCCAACTTGAATATCTTAGGTATTCTCTTGACAATGTACGACAGTCGGACGCGGTTGTCACAAGAGGTTGAGGAAAACGTCCGCAAACATTTCGAAAAACTCGTTTTTACGGCGGTTATTCCTCGTAATGTTCGCTTGGCCGAAGCGCCCTCGTATGGTCAGCCGATCTACGCTTACGCGCCTGCATCGTCCGGAGCACAAGCCTATCGGCAGCTCTCTAAGGAGGTTATTTCACGTGTCAGCGAAGCGTAGTTTGGGACGGGGTCTAGACGCGCTCTTGCCTAAAGTTGAAAAAGAACGCGGCGTTGAGCAGGTGCCGCTCGAGCAGCTTTCAGTTTCGGTCTACCAGCCGCGCAAACGCCTCGACCCCGAAGGCATCGCTGAACTTGCTCGTTCGGTTGCACAAAAAGGTGTACTGCAACCGCTGCTTGTACGCCCGAGCGCTGAGGGCTTTGAAATCGTAGCGGGAGAGAGGCGCTTCCGGGCCGCGCAGCAGGTCGGTTTGGCGACGGTTCCGGTTGTGGTCAAGACGCTCGGCGACCGTGAAACCCTCGAGATTGCCCTGATCGAAAACGTTCAGCGTGAAAACCTGAGCGCCGTCGAAGAGGCGCGGGCCTTTCAGCAACTGCTCGAGTTCGGTTTGTCGCAAGAAGAGGTTGCTGACGCAGTAGGGAAGAGCCGCAGCGCGGTTGCCAATACTTTACGGCTGCTCCGGCTCGGTGGCGACGCGCTGACCGCACTCGATGAAGGCAAGATTAGTGCCGGACACGCACGGGCGATTCTGGCGCAACCATCAGATGACCAAGTATGGGCGCTTTCTGAAATTCTGGAAAAGCTGCTTTCAGTAAGGCAAGCGGAAGGGCTCAAACGTCCATCCGGGAAAAATGCGCCTGCTACTTCAACGCTTAAAGGTAAATATAACGACCTCGAGCTAAACCTTTCACGTGCTGTCGGAACAAAAGTGCGGGTGTCCGGCGGTAAAAAGGGCAAGATTGAGCTTCACTTCGCCTCCCGTGACGAGCTGGAGCGGTTGCTCGAGCTGCTCAACTATCAAGCTTGAAACACCAACTCCGCACTGTTTCACGTGAAACATTACTATAAGATTATCAAGAATGTCGCGAAGATGCCGAAAAAGCGCCGTAAATAGGTGTCTAAATGCTGAGAAGTGCCAGTATCCACGTTGCGTTAAGGTGCTACGATGTCACTTCTGAAAGGAAAACTCATGAATGAACCCGTAAAAGTCGCCGTCACCGGAGCAGCAGGGCAGATTGGGTATTCGCTGCTCTTTCGTATCGCTTCAGGCGAGATGCTAGGCAAAAACCAACCCGTTATCTTGCAACTGCTCGAGATTACCCCCGCACTCGGCGCACTCAGCGGGGTCGTGATGGAACTCAACGACTGCGCTTTTCCGCTTTTGCACGGTGTCACGACTTCAGATAACGCCAACATTGCTTTCAAAGATGTTGATTACGCGCTGTTGGTAGGCTCGAGGCCGCGTGGCCCTGGTATGGAGCGGGGGGATCTGCTCGAGGCCAACGGTGCTATCTTTACTAAACAAGGGAAAGCTCTAAGTGACGTAGCGAGCCGTGACGTCAAGGTTCTCGTTGTCGGTAATCCGGCAAATACGAACGCCCTGATTGCCATGCACAACGCGCCGAACCTCAAACCTAAGCAGTTTACCGCTATGACCCGGCTCGACCATAACCGCGCGGTTGCGCAACTTGCTGAAAAAACAGAAACTGCTGTAAAAGATGTTCGGGGGATGATTATCTGGGGCAACCACTCAGCAACGCAGGTTCCTGACTTGACGCACGCCACCGTTTCAGGCCGCGCCGCTACTGAACTGGTTGACGAGAGCTGGACGCAAGACACCTTTATGCCGACCGTTCAAAAACGGGGCGCTGCGATTATTGCAGCGCGGGGTGCCTCGAGCGCAGCGTCAGCCGCGTCAGCCGCAGTTGACCATATGCGCACTTGGGTCGAGGGTACGCCAGAAGGCACCTGGACGAGTATGGGTATTCCGAGCACCGGCGCTTACGGTATTTCTAAAGACCTCGTTTATTCGTTTCCGGTCACGGTTCAAGCAGGCGAAATTACGGTTGTCGAAGGCTTGGACGTGTCACCATTTATGCAGGCGAAGCTCAAGGCGACTGAGCAGGAACTGCTCGAGGAACACGCCGCGATTGAGCCGTTGCTCGCGCAGTCGTAAAGCGCTGCTTTCCCGTTGTTATTCGCGTACTACAGCCTTGCAGACGCCTGTGGTAAACTAAAAACAGCTTATTGCGAGGCGTCAGCGCCACCTAAGGAAACCGTTTATGACAAAGCAGGATAAAAAACTTAGAGAGGTGCTTCAAACGCACGGTTTACGCTACAGCCGACCTCGAGAGGTTATTTTGACCTATTTCGGTGAGCGCGACATGCACGTAAGCGCCGAAGAGGTGCACCATGAGCTTAAAACCCGTGGTGAAAACCTCAGTCTTTCTACGGTTTACCTCAACTTGGGCGTGCTCAAACATGCGGGTCTGGTGCGCGAATTCAGCGGTGTCGGCGGCGAAGCACTCTACGACTCGAACGTCGGGCCTCATTACCATCTTATCTGTACCCACTGCAACAGAGTTGTTGACCTGCCTGAAGTCGAAACGGCGGACTCTACCCTTTCTGCTCTGCTTAAAGCTAGCGCAACCTCGGCAACAGGCTGGCAAGTAGACGAACCCAACATCGGTTTGCAGGGCGTTTGTCCCGAATGCCAAAACAACCGCTCGGCTTAAATACTGCAACCGTAAAACGATTTAATACCCACCGGCAGCTCCGAAGTAGGAGCTGTTTTCTTATCTTTCCTTCGCTCTATATCCGACCTGTCTGGTGCAGATTGAACTCTTTTAGAACGAGAGATACACCCTTGTACCTGCGTGGACGAGATGCTAAAATCATACTTAAGGTTGTGAAATGCCGCACGAGGATTTTAAGAGGCTTTCGGAGCGTGTGAAAGGGGTCGAATACCTTGTACGTAAACCTACTGATGATGTTTCTCGCCGCTGGTTTTATCGGCGCTTTGGCGCTTTTGGTCGGCGGTCTACTCGGGCCGAAAAAGGGTACCGAAACAAAGCTGGCAGCGTACGAGTCGGGGATCGCTGCGACGAGCAGCGCCCGTGAGCGGTTTCCCGTACATTTCTACCTGGTCGCTATGCTTTTTATCATTTTCGACATCGAAACAGCGTTTTTCTATCCGTTAGCCGTTCATTTCAAGGCGCAACCCGAGTTTTTATTCGTTCAAGCGATCATTTTCGTCTCTGTACTCGCCGTAGGTTATGTTTACGTTTTACGCAAAGGTGTTTTGAACTGGCGCTAGGCGCTAGAGAGTTGAGTTTGGCTGATGGCCTTACAAGATCTGTTTACCAGTGATATTCAAGAACTCGAGAACGAAGGCATTTTGTTCTCAAACTTAGAAAAACTCGTCGCCTGGGGCAGAAGCAACAGCCTTTGGCCTGCAACGTTTGGCTTGGCGTGTTGCGCCATCGAGATGATGCAATCTACCAACGCCCGCAACGACATGGCGCGTTTCGGCTCTGAAGTGTTCCGCGCGTCGCCGCGTCAGTCTGACGTGATGATCGTCGCCGGACGGTTGTCTAAAAAGATGGCTCCGGTACTGCGGCGTGTTTACGACCAGATGCCCGACCCCAAATGGGTTATCTCAATGGGTGCGTGCGCGTCGTCAGGCGGAATGTTTAACAACTACGCTATCGTACAAAACGTCGATACGGTCGTCCCCGTAGACATTTTTGTTCCCGGCTGCCCACCGCGCCCCGAAGCGCTGATTTTCGGCGTGATGCAATTGCAAAAGAAAGTTCGCGGCGAAGCGTTTGACAGCGGCGGCAACGAACTCCCGATGGTGCAAGGGTGGCGTCCCTGATGGCCTTGGAGAGGACCGTAGACAAGCTCAAAGCAAAAGGCGGCAAACCCGCGCAGTTCAAGGACATGGTCAGCGTCACCGTTGACAAGTCTGAACTTGTAGCTGCCGTTGCTGAAGCGAAAAAGCAGGGTTTTGAGATGATTTCGGATGTGTTCGGTACCGACTATCTGAGCTATCCGGGGCATCAGGGTAAACGGTTTACGGTGTCGTACAACCTCTACAGCATCGAGCACAACGAGCGGCTTTTTATCCGGGTCAATGTGGATGACAGGGAGTCTCTGCCGACCATTAACGGACTCTGGAAAGGCTCGAGCTTTATGGAGCGTGAAGTCTACGATATGTTCGGGGTCGAGTTTGAAGGCCACCCCGACCTCCGTAAACTCATTACCCCTGAAGATCTGGACGGGCACCCGCACCGTAAAGATTTCCCGTTAGGCGAAACGCCGACATTATTCAACGACGGGCGTTTTCTCGACCCCGAAGCGTTTCGCGCCGGAATGACCGGGCAAGCATCGGGGCTTTCAGGGTGGCGCGGCGGCGCACGTAAAGGTGCTAGCAGTCAGACCACCGGTAGAGACGAGCAAGTTGACCCTAACCTGCACCACACTTCAGGGGAGAGCGGACAATGACGATTGGACAAGCTGGCGCGGCACCGGGCGCAACCGAGCAAGATACGCCCGCGCCCACACCGGGTGGACAGGACTTTCAAACCAAATACATGCGGATCAACGTCGGGCCGCAGCACCCCTCGACGCACGGCGTTTTACGGTTAGTTGTTGACCTTGACGGTGAGCGCGTCGCCAAAATCGTGCCGCAGATCGGCTACCTGCACAGCGGTTTTGAAAAGACGATGGAAAACCGCACCTATCAGCAGGGCGTGACCTACTCGAACCGGATGGACTACCTGCACGGTTTCGCGCACGATTTAGCGTATGTGCTCTCAGCTGAGAAACTTATCGGGGCACAAATACCGATTCGGGCACAGCGGATTCGGGTCATTCTGAATGAGCTCAACCGTATCGCCAGCCACCTAGTTTTTTTTGGTACAGGCATCCTCGATATGGGGGCGCTGACGCCGTTTTTTTACACCATGCGCGAACGCGAAAAGATTTTAGACCTGTTCGAGATGGTCTGCGGTGTGCGGATGAATTACGGCTATTTTC
Source organism: Truepera sp. (assembly GCA_965215315.1). Lineage (GTDB taxonomy): Bacteria > Deinococcota > Deinococci > Deinococcales > Trueperaceae > Truepera. Next base: position 2,528,515 of record CBDCDB010000008.1, read on the forward strand.
GTGTTGGCGGTCTGTCCCGCGATCTGCCCGAAGGCTTTGAAGAGGCGACCAGGGCGTTTATCAAGCTGTTTCCGGACATGCTCAAGCAGTACGCCGCGATGTTTCGTAAAAATGACATCTTCGTCAACCGGACTAAAGGCGTCGGTTACATCTCCAAAGAGCGCGCCCTCGAGTACGGCCTGACCGGGCCGAGTTTACGGGCTTCGGGTGTGGCTTTAGACTTCCGTAAGGCGCAACCGTACAGCTCCTATGAAGATTATGATTTCGACGTACCGACAAGTGACGTAGGGGACGCCTACACGCGCTTTATGATGCACTACTTTGAGATGGAACAGAGCCTTAGGATCGTCGAGCAGGCGTTAGATAAGCTCGAGTCCGGCCCCATCAGTGACCCCGACCGCCGCATCAGCTTACCGCCGAGAAGTGAACTCGAGACCTCGATGGAAGCCGTGATTTTTCACTTCAAACTGGTGACAGAAGGCTTTCACCCACCTCGCGGTGAGGTTTATGTCCCGACTGAAAGCGCTAGGGGAGAGCTGGGCTACTACCTCGTTTCAGACGGCGGTTCGATGCCCTACCGCGTCAAGGTGCGGGTGCCGAGTTTGATCAACTTGCAGAGCCTCGAGCCCGCCTGTGTAGGTGGACTCTTTGCCGATATGGTCATCAACATCGCCACGCTCGACCCGGTTCTGGGAGACGTAGACAAGTGAGGCGTAAATGAGTCATTACGAACACCCGAAGCGGGAGAAAGCGCGGCAAGCACAGAAGCGTAGAAATCAGCTCACAGCGCTCTTTGCCGGTTTCGGCGTTGGTGTAGCGTTTGCGCTGATTTTTGGCTTGCTGCTGGACAGTTGGCCTTTTGCCATCGGTGTTGGCGTCGTTATAGCGGCGGCTGTCGTTTTCGGCCTCAACGCCGTTCGTAAAGACAGCCGTAAAATTGCCGATGAAGTGCCGGAGTCTAAATGATTGAACTAGATACGATTCAAGGGTTCTTCACTGATAAAGAAGATTTGCTCAACGAGATCTTAGGTCGTTATCCCGACTATGGGCGGCGCAGCGCCATTATGCCGCTGTTGTGGGAAGTGCAAACCGCTGAAAAACACGTCAGCGAAGCGCGGGTTGAAGAGATCGCGCAGATTCTGGACATGCACGCGACCGAAGTCAAGGGCGTCATGACTTTCTATTCGACCTATCACGAGCAGCCGATAGGCAAGTTCCACCTGCAAATCTGCTCGACGCTCTCGTGTGCGCTCGCCGGTTCCGATGAGATGTACGACTTCATCTCTGAAAAGACGGGTTTGGTCAACGGTGAGACGGACGGCTCGGGTCTCTTTAGCATTCAAAAGGTCGAATGTCTGGGGTCGTGCGGGACTGCGCCGGTGTTGCAGGTTAATGATACCTACTTTGAGCGCGTATCGCGCTCGAGGTGTAAGACGTTGCTCGAGGCCATGCGCTCGGACGAGCTGCCCGAAGTTCCCCGCGAACGTGGCGGCGACAATGAAGGGGCTGAAAAGCCGAACATCAGTAATGGACAAAACGCAGCGAATAGGGAGGGCTAGGACCTATTATGACGACTGTTGCCGAAAAACCACAACTTATCGCCTCGCGTAAAGACCCGAGATTTGAGGTTACGCTTTACAAATACGCTGGGGTTAAAGATTCGCACAAGCTGAGCATGTACGTGGAGCACGGCGGCTACGACGCAGCAAAAAAAGCTGTCACGACGATGAAACCTGCTGAGGTTGTTGAAGAGGTCAAGAAATCGGGCTTGCGTGGACGCGGCGGCGCGGGGTTTCCAACCGGCCTCAAGTGGTCGTTTATGCCCAAGCCCGACGGGCGGCAGCGCTTTTTAGTCTGTAACGCCGACGAGTCGGAGCCGGGATCGTTCAAAGACCGGTATCTTCTAGAAGACGACCCGCATCAGCTGATTGAAGGTCTGATGATTGGCTGTTACGCGATTGAGGCGACCATCGGCGTGATTTACATCCGCGGCGAATACCACACCGCTTACGAGCATCTTCAGCAAGCTGTCATCGATGCGCGCGAAGCCGGGTACATCGGTAGAAACGTCTTTGGGTCAGGGTTTGACTTCGACGTGATTTTGCACCGGGGTTCAGGGGCGTACATTTGCGGGGAAGAGACCGCGCTGATGAACTCGTTTGAAGGTTTACGGGCCAATCCACGCCTCAAACCGCCGTTTCCGGCGCAAGCAGGCGTTTACGGCTTGCCGACTACCATCAATAACGTCGAAAGCCTCGTCAACGCTGTCCACGTCATCGGCAAGGGGGCCGAGTGGTACGCGTCAATGGGGACGGAAGATTCCAAAGGCATCAAGCTTTTCCAGATCAGTGGCCCGATTGCACGGCCCGGTGTCTACGAGCTGCCGATTGGCGCGACTTTCCGCGAGCTGCTTTACGACCTCGGCGGTGGGCCGACCGAAGAGATTAAAGCGCTGATCCCGGGTGGTTCGTCCGCGCCGATGCTGCCCTTTAACGACGACACCTTAGATACCCCGATGGATTACGGCTCAGTCGCTAAAAAAGGCTCGATGTTGGGGACGGGCGGCGTCATCCTTATCCCAAAAGAAAAGTGCATGGTTGACGCGATGTATAACGTGGTGCGGTTTTACGCGCACGAGTCTTGCGGTAAGTGTACGCCGTGCCGCGAAGGGATCTCAACCTGGCTACCAAAGATGTTCAAAAAGCTACTTTCAGGTTACGGGGAACCCGGCGATTTAGAACTGATTGAAGGGATGCTGCAAAACATGCGCGGCACAGCTTTTTGTCTCTTGGCAGATTCGTGCGTTATGCCGGTGCAGGCGAGCTTAAAGCACTTCCGTGACGAATACGAATACCTGATCGAACACGGTCACTCGAGATATCAAAAGTCAAACTGGTGGGCCGAATGAGGACATACCTAAAGAGGATAAAGGCATGAAAGTTAAAGTCAACGATGTAGAATTGGAGCTCGAGCCCGGCACCTCAGCCATCGACGCAGTATTCGCTGCTGGCTATGACGTCCCGTATTTCTGCTCTCAAGAGTACATGTCGCCCATCGGCGCGTGCCGGATGTGCCTCGGCAAGGTCGGTGCGCCCCGTAAAGACCGTGAAACAGACGACTGGATCAAAGACGAGGAAACGGGCGCACCGAAAGTGTTCTTTTTCCCCAACCTGATGGCGACGTGTACCACCGCCATTATGGAAGGGATGGTTATCGACACGCTCGGCAAAGAGGTCAAGCAGGCGCAGTCGGGGATGATGGAGTTTACGCTCATCAATCACCCGCTCGACTGCCCGGTGTGCGACAAGGGCGGCGCTTGCGAACTGCAAGACCGCGCTTACGAATACGGCGCGGGCACCTCGCGTTTCGAGTTTGACAAACGCCATCAGGAAAAACATCACGAGCTGTCTGAACTGATTACCCTAGACCGTGAACGCTGTATTCACTGCAAGCGTTGCGTCCGCTACTTCGAGGAGGTTCCCGGCGATGAGGTTTTGGACTTTATCGAACGCGGCGGGCACACCTATATTGGGACGGTGGACGAAGGTTTGCCGAGCCACTTTACCGGCAACATCACCGATATCTGTCCGGTCGGGGCGCTGCTTGACTCCACAAGTCGCTTTCGTGGGCGTAACTGGGAGTATGACCACACCCGCACGGTATCACCCGATGATGCTTCAGGCGCGGCAATTATGGTGGACGCCCGGACAGGCCGGATTGAACGCATCAAGGGTGCTAGGAACACGCAGGTCAACCTCGACTGGATAGACGACAGCACGCGCTTTGGTCATGAGTATGTAGACGCGCCTGACCGTCTTAAAACGCCGCTGGTGCGTAAGGACGGGAAATTAGCGTCTGCTACCTGGGAAGAGGCTACACAGTTTATTAGGGAGCGTTTGACAGAAACTTCAGGCAAAACCGTTGGGGTCGCCGTTCGGAGTGACGCGACCTTAGAAGAAGGCGTCGCTGCGAAAGCTTTAGCCGAACACCTCGGCGGACAAACCGAACACTTTCCGCGTCCGGCAGCTTCGGTTATCGCTAAAAACCCGGCAACTTTCACCGACGTTGCTACGAGCGACGCCATTTTCATTGTCGGCGACCCGACTGAAGAAGTTCCAACTTTAGACTTGCGTATTAAAGACGCGCTCAAAGGTGTTGCGCCGCCTGAGCTTTTGCCGCACGGTGTCCCAATTGCCGACCTCCGCCTAAAAGAGCGGATGCCGCGCAAACAGGAAATCCTTACGGTGGCTGCGCCCTACCGCACCGACCTGATGCGGCACGCGGGGCAAGAGCTGCGCTGTCCGGCTGGGCAAGAAGCTGACCTTTTTGAGGGCGTAGCGTCTGGCAAAGCTGCCGTCGGCCTAGAAGCCGAAAAACTCAAGGGGCTTAAAGACGCACTGACCGAGGCGAAAAACCCGGTCATCATCTTGGGTGCGTTCGTTTTGGCCTCACCCGCCGCAACGAAAGCCGCCGAAATTTTAGCCGAAACAGTCGGCGCGAAAGTCATGAAACTCGGGCAGATGGCGAACAGTTACGGTTTGGAAGCGGCTCAAATTACCTCCGAAAAAGGGTACGCCGACCTCGTGGCTAACAGTGATGTGCTCTTTTTGTCGAACCTCGACCCGGCCCAGAACGCCGAAACAGGGGAGAGGCTGAAAAACCTCGAGCTGCTCGTCGTTCACGATGCGTTTGAAACTGAGACGACTAAGCTGGCGCATGTTGTTTTACCTGCCAAAACCGGTTACGAAAAAGAAGGGACAGTGGTAAACCTCGAGGGCCGCTTCTTAAACGTCTTTCCAGCTCCGGTTGACAGCGGCACCTCGGAAGATTTTACAGGTGTTGTGCGGGCGCTCGGTGAGGCGCTGGGTACGAGGCTCGAGGGCCGCAGCATCCGGAGTGCGCGGCGGGCGCTGCAAAAAACGTTCGATCTGGACTTTGCGGCGCTGCCCGAAGAGGGTCAACTTGCCCCGGTAGAAGCTGGCGAAGCCAGAGATGCCCCTGCCGAAACCGTAAAAGGCAACTTGCTGCTGACGCCGAGCTTTTTGAAACTCGAGCGCCTAGAACGCAACCCCAAACTCCACGCGGCTTATAGTGACGCTGCCTTGCGCGTCCACCCTGCCGATGCCAAGGAAAAAGGGCTCGAGGCCGGTGCCGAGGTTATACTCATCGCCGGTAAGGTGAAGCGGAAAGCTCGAGTCGTCGTCACAGAAACCGCCCCCGAAGGCTTGATGCTCTTTCCAGCAACCTTTAACCAACCCGTCGGCCTTACCACAGCTGAGGTCGTGCCCATCCCCGAACTCGTCGCATGATCGACGGCTTTATCGTCACCTTCGTCAAGGCGCTCGTGCTGTGCGGTGTACTGCTCGGCGCGTTCGCCTACATGACTGTGATCGAACGTAAAATCCTAGGCCGGATGCAGCACCGCTACGGCCCTAACCGCGTCGGCCCGTTTGGACTTCTGCAACCCATCGCCGACGCCATCAAATCCATTTTCAAAGAAGACATCGTGGTCTCGGCGTCCGACCGCTTCGTCTACTTTTTAGCGCCCTTTGTCAGCATCTTGTTTGCGCTTTCAGCGTTCGGCGCGATTCCGGCAGGCCCGGCGGGTAGCTTGTTCGGCTTAAATCCCTGGATTATCGACCTCGACATAGGTCTCCTGTATGTGTTCGCCGCAACGAGTATCGGTGTTTACGGGATTTTTTTGGCAGGCTGGTCGTCGAACAGCAAATACTCGCTCCTCGGCGGGCTTCGTTCGTCCGCGCAGATGATTTCGTATGAGCTGGGTCTAGGGTTGTCGGCACTGACGATTATCCTGGTTGCGGGAACGCTCAACCTGCGTGAAATCGTAGACTTTGGCGTCTGGTCATTGAGTCCGCTCCTCTGGCTCCCACTTGCCGTATCATTCGTCACCTATGTGATTTCGTCGATTGCCGAAGTCAACCGTACACCCTTCGACCTACCCGAAGCCGAACAAGAGATCGTCGCAGGTTACTTGACCGAATACTCGTCTATTAAATGGGCGCTCTTTCAGATGGCGGAATACGTCAATATGATGACGGCGGCGGCGTTTATCAGCACGCTCTTTTTGGGCGGCTGGCGCGGGCCGGGGTTTTTGGACGCCGTGATTCCGGGCGTATCTGAGTGGCCCTTTGTCTGGCTGCTGCTCAAAATGGCGATTTTTATGTTCCTTTTTATCTGGCTGCGCGCGACGCTGCCCCGGTTTCGTTACGATCAGCTAATGCGCTTTGGTTGGATTTGGCTGTTTGAAATTGCGCTCTTTAGTGCGCTGGTGACGGGCGCGATCATCGCGTTCGCGTTATGAGACTGCGCTTGCCGCTCAACCGTGTGGGGATGCTCTAGCGATGTTGCAACTCAGACCAAGCTGTGAATGTTGTAACGAAAATCTCCCGGTGGATTCGGAAGAGGCGATGATCTGTACGTTTGAATGTACGTTTTGCACAACGTGTGTAAATGGTGTTTTGCAGGGAGTATGTCCAAATTGTGAGGGCGGCTTTGTCAAACGTCCTGTTCGCCCTATTGAGCTACTCTCGAGGTACCCTGCATCAACTGCACACGTTTACAAACCGCAAGGATGTAACCAGACCGATTTAACCGCAAGTTAGGAGATAATATGGGAGTTTTAGATATTGCCAAAGGGATGGGGGTGACACTTTCGCACCTGTTCAAAAAGCCTGTGACGGTCTCCTATCCGGAGCAAAAAGCCGACATCAAGGCGCGGTTTCGTGGGCGTCATCACCTGCTGCGGCATCCGAACGGCCTCGAGAAATGTATCGGCTGTTCACTCTGCGCGGCGGCGTGCCCGTCTTACGCAATTTACGTTGAGGCCGCCGAGAACGACCCGGATAAACCAAATTCGCCAGGCGAGCGCTACGCTAAAATCTATGAGATCAACATGCTCCGCTGCATCTTTTGCGGCTTTTGCGAAGAGGCGTGTCCGACCGGCGCGGTCGTGTTAGGTCACGAGTTTGAATTGGCTGATTTCAAATATAAGGATTTTACCTATGGCAAAGACGACATGCTCGTCGGGATCCAAGGCTCGAAGTGGCAGCGGCGCGAGGCCGAAAAGCTGGGCGAAGAGGTTGAGGTGGGTTTTAAGGCGGGCTTCAGGCCGGAGCTCGAGGGGGTCAAGTACTGATGCGTGCTGATCAAACCTTAAGCAGCAGGCTTTTTGCGTCCTGCTGCATTTCGCTGGGGCTATCCTTATGATGATGTTCGCGCTTCTTGCCGCTGTGATGCTCGTCGGCGCTGTTGGCGTGACGACCCTGCGCCAACCCGTTCACGCGGCGCTCGCACTCGTCGGTACGCTGCTGACGTTAGCGACGACCTACGTCACCTTGCAAGCACATTTTTTGGCAGCGGTTCAGGTCATCGTTTACGCGGGCGCAATCACGGTGCTCTTTTTGTTCGTCATCATGCTCCTGAACGCGCAAGGTGACGAGCGGAGTAAACGCCTGCGCTGGGTAACACCTGCGGCCTATATCGTCGGAGCCATCGCTGCGGGCGGGCTTATCGCCGCTGCGTTTATCGGTCGTACCCCGTTACCGGACGCTGCTGCTATCGACGCTGCGTTGCAAGGGGGCAATGCGGGCGTCGTCGGCGAGGTCTTGTTCAGTCAGTTTGTGCTGGCGTTTCAACTCGTCGGAGTGCTGCTGCTAACCGGTATCGTCGCCGCCGTCAGCCTTGTTGAGCGCCGCGCCGCGCAAGAAGACCGCGCCAAAGAGTTGCCGCAAGCTGAGACCCGCGAAAGAGAGTTGACTCATGCTTAGCGGCCCCGTTCCTACCGAATACTACGTCGCGCTCAGCTCGCTCATCTTCGTCATCGGCGCGGTCGGGGTGCTGACGCGCCGAAGCGCGATCATGATCTTTCTGTCGGTCGAGCTGATGTTAAACGCGGCGAACCTGGCGCTGGTCGCTTTTGCCAGGGGTTGGGCCGCTTCCGGGGCCGCCGTCGCGCTGTCAGGACAAGTCGCGGTGTTTATCATTCTGGCGGTCGCTGCCGCTGAAGTTGCCGTCGGTTTAGGTATTTTGGTCGCTATCTTCCGTTACCGGCACTCCGCCGACGTTGACGCATTATCAGCAGAGAACCAGCCGCAAATGGGCCAATCACAGGTAAGCCGATGACAGTTGTTACCCTAGCCGCCGCTGCGCCCTTTGTTGCTCTCTTGGGCGCACTTATCAACGGATTATTCGGTAAACGCCTGAGTGAACCGTTGCCGGGTATCATCGCAGCGACAGCGGTCGGAACGGGGTTCGTCCTCTCCGTGCTGGCTTTTTTTGGCCTCGCTGCTTACCCCGAACGCACCGCCGAAATTCCGCTCTGGTCGTACTTGCAAGGTGGCCCGTTCAGCCTCGACTTAGGTTTCGTCATCGATCCTTTGAGCGTTACTTTAATGCTGATCATTACCGGCGTTGGTCTGCTGATTCACGTCTATTCGGCCAGCTACATGCACCGCGACCCCGGTTTTAGCCGCTACTTTTCCGCGCTCAACCTGTTCGTTGCCGCGATGCTGATTCTAGTTATGGCCGACTCGTTCTTCCTGATGTTCATCGGTTGGGAAGGTGTCGGCGTCTGTTCGTACTTACTCATAGGTTTCTGGTACGCCATCAAAGAAAACGCCGACGCTGCCCGTAAAGCGTTTATCGTCAACCGTATCGGTGACGTCGGCTTTTTGCTAGCGATGTTTCTGACCGTCAAGACCTTCGGCACCCTCAACATTGCCGAGGTCAACGCCGCTGCACAGCTTCTAGCCGGTTCAGCGGTCGTGACAGTTTTGGGTCTACTTTACCTGGTCGCAGCTTGCGGTAAATCGGCGCAGCTGCCACTTCACACCTGGCTCCCTGACGCAATGGCAGGGCCGACGCCGGTTTCGGCGCTGATTCACGCGGCGACGATGGTTACAGCCGGGGTTTATCTGATCGCCAGGGCTGCTCCGGTTTTCGCCAGCACGCCGGACGCCTCAGCCGTTGTCGCTTGGGTTGGTGGGATTACGGCGCTGGTTGCGGCGTTTGCCGCTCTGACTCAGCAAGACATCAAAAAGATTTTGGCGTATTCGACGATTTCGCAGCTCGGCTTTATGTTTGCAGCAGTCGGCGTCGGCGCGTACTGGGTTGCTATCTTTCACGTTCTGACACACGCCTTCTTTAAGGCGCTGCTCTTTTTGGGGTCGGGTTCGGTCATTCACGCGCTCGGCGGCGAGCAAGACATCCGCAAGATGGGCGGGCTCGGCAAACACATGAAAATTACGGGGACGACCGCCTTGATTGCGGTTTTGGCGATTTCTGGCGTGCCCTTCCTGTCAGGCTTTTTTAGTAAGGACGCGATTTTGGCGCACGTCTTTACCTCTGAGCTGATTGCGGGTTATGGCACCGTCTGGCTCTACCTCGTGCTGCTTTTTACGGCGGTGCTGACGGCGTTTTACATGTTCCGCTGGTACTACCGGGTTTTCGCGGGCGAAGAGCGGTTCTCGGATACGGCGCGGGCGCACCTGCACGAGTCGCCGCAGGTCATGACCGTGCCGCTGATGATTTTGGCTTTTTTGAGCATCTTTGCCGGTTATATCGGATTGCCGGAGTTTGCGCTGCCTAACTTGATTGCGCCGTGGCTCGAGTCCCCCACCGCCGCCACCTTCAGCCATCCCGCTCTATGGGTCGAATGGCTGCTCGTTGTTGTTTCAGTGGTTGCAGCCTTTCTCGGGCTCTATCTGGGCTATCTGCGGTATCACAAAAAAGCTGAGTTTATGGCCCCCAAGCAGCCGAGAGTGGTCGGTCTTTTGGGTGGTCTACGCGCCGCATCTTTTTCGGCGCTCGGATTTGACGCGCTCTACCGCGCTCTGTTTACCCGTTCGGGTGAAGAACTCGCGCAAGGCTTCGGCGAGGTTGACCGTGAGGTTTTGGACGCGCGCGTGGGGGGCTCGAGCGGTAGCGTCAGCGAACTCGGTCGGTCAGTTTCACAACTCCAATCGGGTTTTGTCCGTCTTTACGCGCTGCTGATGCTGGTTGGTCTGGCGGTACTCGTACTGGTCGCCGTCTTTACCGGAGGCGTCGCATGACGCTGGCAACCGTTTTAATCCCGCTGATCGGTGCAGTTCTGCTCTTCTTCGTACCCAAAGGGATGGGCCGCGTCGTCGCGCTCGTTACGTCGGTGTTTACCCTGCTCGCAGCAATCGCCCTGCCGCAAGCTGCGCCTTTCGAAACGCCGTGGCTCGGCAGTTTCGGCGTTTACTTCTCACTTTCGGCGGTCGGGGCCGGAGGGTTGCTGGTCTTAATCGCGGCTATCGTCATGCTCCCCACAACGTTTTATGCGAGCTTTGTCGTTAAGGAAAATACCAATCGGTTTCTCGGCTTGCTCTTAGCGATGCAGGCCGGGCTTGCTGGCGTCTTTATGGCGCAAGATGTGGTGCTGTTTTACCTATTTTGGGAAGCAACCCTGATTCCAAGCGTGTTGATGTTAGGGATTTGGGGCTTAGAGCGTCGTCGTCAAGCCGCCGTAAAGTACCTTGTTTACGCGGTTGCCGGGTCGTTTATCATGCTGGTCGCAATTCTAGCGCTCCGCCCACTTTCAGGTGCGGCGAGTTTTCGCCTGACCGACCTCATCCCGGCTACGCAGGGCTTGCCGCAAAGCACCCAGACTTGGCTCTTTTTAGCGTTTACGCTGGCCTTCGCCGTAAAACTTCCGCTCTGGCCCGTTCACGGTTGGCTGCCGGACTTTCACGAACAAAATCACCCGTCGGGCGTCGCCGACATTGCTGGAACGCTCTACAAAGTCGGCGGCTGGGGCTTTTTCGCCTTCGCGCTGCCTCTCTTTCCGGCAGGTGCGGCGGCGGTTACGCCCTATTTGCTCGGGCTAGCCGCGTTTACGGCGGTCTACGCTGCCGTGATTGCTACCGGACAAACGCATCTCAAACGGCTTCTCGCCTACGCGTCGCTCTCGCACATGGGCATCGTCGGGGTCGGCGTGTTCGGGCTCTACCTGACTGGACTCAACGGGGCGGTATACCTCCTTGCCGCACAGATGCTCTCGACCGGCGGATTATTTTTAATCAGCGGGATGCTCTACGCGCGGCGTGGGTCGTTTGAAATGACCGAGTACGGCGGGCTGGCGAAGTCGGCTCCGGTACTTGCGGCGCTAACGCTTTTTGTTCTGTTTGCGAGTATCGGCGTACCGGGCCTGTCAAACTTTCCGGGTGAGTTTATGAGCCTTTTAGGGGCGTTTGAACGAAATGCCTGGCTGGGCGGTTTTGCGACGCTCGCCGTAATCGCAGCGGGCGTTTACGGCGTCAATATGTATCAGCGGCTTTATCAGGTGGACGCCAAAGCTAAGGTCAAGGATTTGGGGGGGCTCGAGCTGACCGCGCTCTTACCTTTTGTCATTGGCATCTTGCTGTTCGGTCTGCTTCCTAATTCGGGCTTTTCCCGTATCGAAACCCAAGCCGCGCGTATTACGACCTTTGATGTGTCGGCAGCTGAGCCGGTCAGCTTGACGCCTGAACTCGGCGCACCCACGACGACAGAACCGGCTGCACCCGCCGAAGGGGACGAAAGTGGACATTAACTGGCTCGTCATCTCACCCCCGCTAGTACTCGTTATCACCGCGTCGCTCGGGGTGCTGTTCGGGGTCGGTTTTAAGAGTACGCGCCCGGTTGCGTACCTGAGTCTCGCCGGTGTGCTCGTCGCGCTGGCGTTTAACGCGCAACTTTTCGGACGCGCTGAACCGCTGAGCGCGTTCGGGTTGCGCTACCTCGCCGACAACTCCGCCCTCGGCCTCAACGCGCTGATCTTGCTAGGGACGGCGCTGGCGCTCCTGATTTCGTTTGACGCCGTTGAGGATAACTTAGGTGGTTACGAATATTACCCGCTGATGCTGCTGAGCGCGACCGGCGCTCTGGTGATGGCGGGGGCGGGCGACCTGATTACCCTGCTGTTGGGCCTTGAGATTCTCTCGCTGCCGGTCTACGTGTTGTCGGCGTGGCGGCCCGACTCGAGAACTTCCGAAGAGGCCGGGATGAAATATTTTCTCTTAGGCGCGTTTGCGTCGGCCTTTTTAATCTACGGGATTGCGCTGATGTACGGCGCAACCGGGCACTTCACCTACGCGGAGATCGTTCAAGCACTTCAAGGAGAAGGCTTTTCGCAGGGGGCTTTGGCAACGCTTGGTGGGGCGTTTGTCCTGGGTGGCCTCGCGTTTAAGGCTGCGTTTGCACCCTTTCATCAGTGGTCGCCGGACGTTTACACGGGTGCGCCGACCCCTGTAACTGCGTTCATGAGTGTGGTGGTCAAAGCCGCGGCGTTCGCTGCGCTAGTGCGCATCTTTGCGACGGTCTACCCGAACCTTAATTCCTCGCTCGTACAAGCTCTAGCGATTCTTGTAGCGCTGACGCTCGTCGTTGGCAACCTCGTCGCGCTCGTGCAAACGAGTCTGAAGCGGCTTTTGGCCTATTCCGCTGTCGCGCACGCCGGTTACTTGGGGTTGGCGCTGTTAGCCGCAGACGGCAGCGGAACACAGGCCGTCGTCTGGTATCTGACGGCGTATACCTTTATGAACATCGGGGCGTTTGCGGTGCTGGGTCTCCTGACCGACAAAAACGACCGGGGTGACGACCTGGAACGCCTTGCCGGACTCGGCAAAACACGCCCTTATATTGCTGCTGCCCTCGCGTTGTTTCTCCTGTCACTCGCCGGGATTCCGCCGCTCGCCGGATTTGTCGGAAAGATTCTGGTGTTTCAGGCGGCGCTCGAGGCTGGCTACATCAGCCTCGCGGTGATCGCCATCCTGACGAGTATCGTGGCGGCGTACTACTACGTGCGGGTCATCGCGCTGATGTACTTCCGCGACGCCGAATACAAAGATATTGGTACCAAAAGCACGTTTACGGGGATTGCGATTGCCGCCGCCGCTCTCGCTACCGTGCTGCTCGGCGTTTTTCCGGGTTGGTGGTACGGGTTGCTCGAGCTCGGTCAGCGTTTAGCCGGACGATAGTACAAAAAGACGTTCAAACAGTGCTGCGCGCGTCCTGGCGCGCAGCACTAACGCTCGGCTGAGAGCTTTTCCTCAAAACGTTTGCGTAACCGAGTTGCAAGCGGCGCACCAAACGCGGCCTTTAATTTTTTAGAGTCCGGGTTAGGCTCGAGAAACCAGCGGAAGGTCTCGAGTACACTCGGCGCAGCGTCCGGGTTGGGCGTATATTCGGCGGGATCTCCAACAGCCACGCAGCCCTGCTGAAGAACCCTCGCGTAAAATCCGGGCCGTCCTGCTTCGGTAAAGGTTTTGACGAAATGAACGTCATTCATCTTCGCAGCAAGTTTGCTACACGGAATACGCGCCGCCGTAACTTCCAAAAGAACCTCACCGAACGCCAAGCGGTCGCCGATGCGCACCGTTTCAGGCAACCCTGAAACGCTCAGGTTTTCACCGAATATCCCCAGCGCTAGGGTTTTATTCAGCTCTTCGTTCCACCACGCGTAATCTTCGGTGCGGTAGAGATAAACTGCCTGGTCGGGGCCACCGTGATTTTTGAGATCGGCTTGTGCGTCCCCCGTAAAACCATCCGGCCCGAGGTCGGCAAACTGCGTCGGCGTTTTGCCAATGCCACTTTGCGCGACTTCATCACCGATAACGAGCGCTTTGGCCTCACCGACGTTGAGAGACTCGAGCCGAATCACGCTACTCTTTCTCGGTCGGCAGGTCTTCGGCTTTCCAGCGCAAAATCCCGCCTTCCATGTTCGTTACGTCATAGCCTTGTGCCCGTAAAAAGTCGGTGGCCTGGGCGCTCCGCTTTCCGCTTCGGCACTGCGCGATAATCTCCTGGTCTTTGGGCAATTCGTCAAACCGCGCGGCAAGTTCAGAAAGCGGCAAGAGCTGTGCGCCCGGAATGCGCTCTTCGTTATACTCGTTTTGTTCACGCACATCGAGGAGTAACGCGCCGTTTTTGACTCGAGTTTGGGTTTCGTGGACGCTGATTTCGGGTATCTCTGCCATAAGCCACTATAGCGTTCTGCGCGGGAGCCGATGTTCCAAAGCGGACGTTTGAAGGGTAGGGGAGACGCGTTATAGTTCCAGGATGGATTACGTGACGCGAATGCTGGATTTGCTCGGCGACCAAGAGCCGATTTTGGTGTTAGAGGCGACGCCGGTGAAGCTCGAGGCCATCCTCTTACAAATTGGTGACAACATAGATTTCCCTTACGCGCCCGGTAAATGGGACACGCGGCGCATCACGGCGCACCTCGCCGACAACGAACTCGCCGCCGGGTTTCGTTTACGGCAGACCGTCGCCCGCGTCGGCGAAGTTTAGCCCTATGACCAAGACGTGTGGGCGACGCGTTACGCACGCAGCGACCTGAGTTTGGCGTTAGGCACGTTTCAAGCGCTCCGGGCGTGGAACTTGGCCCTTTACGCTACTTTCGACCTGGACGACTGGCTCAGAGAAGTTGACCATCCCGAACGTGGGCGGCTCTCGGTTGACCTGATGGTCAGGCTGTTGGCCGCGCACGACCTCAATCATTTGCAGCAACTAGAGGAGATTGTATAAACCGTTTGCGGCGCTCTTCGAAAGTACGATTCGCTTCGGCTGACGTATATTTGCCACGATGATTCTCCTGTCCAAAATGTAGCTCAAACCGCTAGACAGACGAAAAAAGCAGGCGTAGGTTACTCGAGAGTAAAAGGTTCAATTACTGAACCTTAACTACACTCGGAAGTCTGATCCCAAGGGGGGGGTTATGAAATTTACTGGTGGGTTTATCCCGGTTGCAGGTCAAGTCGGACTCCTGTCAATGGTGGCCTACTACTTCTTTTTTGCGGCGGCGTTCGCATTAGGCGCGGCCTTTGTTTTTTTCCTGGCGGCCGAAAAACGCGTCGCGCCTGAACACCGGGCGAGTATGATTATCTCAGCACTTATCGTCGGGGTTGCGGCGGTGTCTTACTACCTGATGCGCGGCTTTTTTCAGGACGCCTTGCAGTCTGTTGCCAACGCCCGAAATCCGGCGGCGCAGCAGCGGCTCATTCAAAACGCGTATCTCGCTGTCGGGCAGTACCGCTATGTAGACTGGCTGATCACTACGCCGCTGCTTCTGCTCAAAACTGTGCTGGTATTGGAGGTCAAACCGCGTAAACTTTGGGGCGCGATAACCGTTCTCCTTTTAGCTGACGTATTTATGGTTTTTACCGGTTACATCGGCGAACAGCAGTTCTCGGCCAACGGCGCTGTAGACGTTCAGGGCCGTCTATTCTGGGGCTTTATCTCGACCATCGGTTACGTCATCGTTCCGATTACGCTACTCTATATCTACCGGCGTTACAAAGAGGGCGCGCATCCTTGGGAAAGGACGGCGTTTAAGATTCTGGCCTTTGCAACAGTGACGACCTGGGGCGTCTATCCACTCGGGTACCTCGTTCCGGCACTGTTGCCGCAGCTGTCGTACAACTGGATTAACATCGCTTTTAGCGTCGCTGATGTGATCAACAAGGTGGGCGCAGGCGTTGTGATTTATATCGGCGCGGCAAAAGTTTTAGAAGACCGCGTGCCCAAAGATGCGGCGCAGGGGGCAAGGGAGGTCGCTTAACTGTAGATTGCTTAACCGTAGGTTACTTAACTTGCAAGCAGGTAAACCTCGAGCGCTGCTAACGGGGTTTACCTGTATCATTTGGCTATGACCGTAAAGCTGGACAATCTCGCTGAAACGTTTTTGAACTTCTGGGAGCTGGCAAAAGACACATTAGTTTCCGAACAAATTGTGTTATGGGAAAAGCACTACGCTGAGCAGCACCATGAAATTTTAGCTTACGAAAAGCGCTACAACGATCTGAAGGTGCCTTGGGCAGAAGTATTTTCTCGTTACCCTGAGGTCGTTCCAAACATCCGTAAAATTTCAGTTGGTGCCGAACCCGCCATTGCCGAGTCTGTTGGAAAATGCGCTGCTGTTCTCGGCGCAGCTGAACCATCCGGGCGTCACATCGTGCTGGTCGGGCGGTTTATCTCAAACGCTTGGGCGGATACGTTCGAAGGCGCGCCAACGTGTTTTTACGCGCTCGAGCTGATCCCCGACCTTGACACGCTGGCGCTGATGGTCGTGCATGAAACCGCACATACGCTGCACTTCGGGCTAAGCGGCCTGCCGGTTGACGGCAAAACGGTTGCCGAGACGTTGCTGCTCGAGGGGCTCGCCACCATGACCTCGGCAGTTGCCGTGCCGGGTCTCAAAGATGAAGATTATCTCTGGCCCGGTTACGAGACTACGACAGCGGGGCAAAAGGTAGACGCGTGGTTGGCAAACTGCGCGGCGCAGCTACCTGAGCTAAAACGTCAACTTCTAAGCGACCTGGACGAAACCGACCCGGCGATACTTGGACGCTACTTCAGCGCAGGTATTAAGCACCGGCACCCTCAAACGCCCGTAAGAGCCGGTTACGCTGTCGGTTACTGGTTGGTCGAACAGCTTTGTCAACGTTACAAGCTGAGCAGCGTAGTGTGCTGGAAAAAAGAACGCGTCAGCCGAGAGGTAGAAGGGGCGCTTCTGGCTCTCGGCTAAATACTACATTGTCAGCGAAGAGTTGACCCATAGCAACACAGTGTCTAAAGTAAGCGAATGAAAAAGCGCTATGGAATCAAGCTGAGTAAAATACAAAGGCAAGAGCTCGAACGGCTAACAAAAGCGGGAGCGTGCCGGGTGAGGGTGTACAAACGGGCTAGGGCACTGTTACTGGCGGATGCCGGGGTAAGTGACGCCGAGATTCTCAAGCAAGCAGATATCAGTTTGGCAACGCTCAAGAGGATCCGCAAACGTTTTTGCGAAAGCCAGAGTAACGTCCAAGAGGTAGTAGCGGACAAGCCCAAACCAGGACGCCCAAGTCGCTTTAGTGGTGAACAGCGAGCGAAGATTACCGCTTTAGCATGTAGTGAGGCTCCTGAAGGCAGAAGCAGATGGACACTGAGACTGTTAGCGGATAAAGCTGTCGAGCTGGGCTTGGTTGAGACTGTTTCGCATGAGGGGGTCAGCGAGATACTGAAAAAAACGAGCTCAAACCCCACCTAAAGCGGTGTTGGTGTTTGGGCAAGCTCACCTCTGCGTTCATTTGGCAAATGGAGCGGGTGCTTGATACTTACGCTCAGCCTTATGACCCCGACTATCCGGTACTTTGTTTTGATGAACGACCTTGTTATCTGATTGAACAGACCTTACAACCTGTAGCGATGAAAGCAGGCCAGGTCAAACGCGAGGACTACCATTATAAAGTCACGGCAAGTTGTTCAGTGCTCTTAGCGGTCGAGCCGCTTACCGGCAGGCGTTGGACTAGGCTCTATGACCACCGCCGACGGCAGGAATACACCGACTTTATGCAGTACTTAACGCAACAGTTCCCTCAAGCGCAGAAAATCAGGCTGGTGCAGGATAATCTCAACACCCATAACCCAGGCTCGTTTTATGCTGCTCTAGCACCGCAAGCTGCCTTCGAACTTGCCCAGCAGTTTGAGATGATTCATACCCCTAAGCACGCTTCTTGGCTTAACATGGCTGAACTTGAATTCTCCGCTTTAAGCAAACAGTGCCTAGACCGGCGCATTGCTCAACGTGACCGCCTTGAAACTGAACTTAACGCTTGGCAAACAGAGCGCAATCAAGCCCAAGTTAAGCTCAACTGGCAATTCTCCAAAGAAGCGGCTAGACACACCTTCAAACGTGCCTATACAGAGGTGAAGGTGTCAGTACCTCGCTGACAGTGTAATATAGCGTTTTTCATCGCTACTGAGCTGGTTTCTCGCAGCTATCATCTCTCAGGGGTGCGTGCTAGACTGTGCCTTATCCGCATAGACTGGCTCAAACCAGATGATACCTGCTATACTACTGTAGAAACGGATTTGTCTGCCGCTCCGCGCCGATCGTTGTTTCCGGCCCATGCCCCGGTAAAACCTGCGTCTCAGCGGGTAGCGTTAAAAGCTCACGGCGGATACTTTCTAAAAGCTGTGCAGCGTCGCCCCCTGGCAAATCAGTACGTCCGACTGAGCCTTGAAAGAGTGCGTCACCGGCGAAAACGAGGCGCTGTTCCGGCAGATAAAACGCCATGTGTCCGGGTGCGTGACCGGGTGTAAAGAGGCAGGTTGCTTGGTGTGTGCCCAGCGTCAGAGTCTGGTCTTGACTTAGGGGTAACGTCTCCAACCGGGGCTGTTTTAGCTCGAGCCCGAAAAACGCTGCACTTTCGGCAGCGTGACCAAACAGCTCCCGGTCGTTTTCGTGCAGATAAACCGGCACCGGAAACTGCTGGTGAATTTCAGCGAGTGCGCCGATATGGTCGAAGTGGGCGTGCGTCAGCCAAATAGCGGTTGGTTCAGAACCCTCCAAAGCTGCCATCAGACGCGCCGCTTCATCGCCAGGATCTATCAGCACGGCTTGGTGTGTTTCAGAATCAGTTAGTAAGTAACAATTTTCTTGCAGCGGCCCTACCGTAAACACCTGGACGTCTAACATAGGGTCAGTCTAACGTTCCGTAGAGATCTGAGCTGTCAGGGGCCGCATCTAAGCGCTTACGGTCAACTAGATACACCTAACGTCTAGCCCAACCCCGGAACAGCTCACGGAATATCTCCGCGTACATCTTGAGACGGATTCTCGAGCCGATCCAAAACCCGCGTTTTTCTTCTTTCATCACCTGTGAGACACCTTCAAGCGCTACGTCTACAACCCGCCAGTCTGCGCGTTTGGCGTGTTCGGTAATGGCAATCTCGATTCCGTAACGGCTTTCGGCTAGACCCTCGACCTCGAGCAGCTTTGTGCGGTTTATGGCCCGCTGCCCATTGAGCTGCGGCGTAAGATGCTGCGCCGCTGTGGTGCGCCAGCGTCCGCCGGAAAACATGCCCCGCGTCATCGTAGCAGCGCCTGATAAAACGGGTTCGGCGAGTGCCCGGATATGTTCCGGTGTCAGGCCCAGCAAGTCGGCGTCTAAAAGCACCACCACGTCGGTAGCTAGGTAGGCCGCGCCTGCAAAGACCGCGCCGCCTTTGCCCCGGTTTTCCGGTAGGCGCAAGACTTCAGCTCCGGCAGTTTGGGCAGTTTGGGGGGTGGGGTCGCTCGAGCCGTCGTCAATCACCCATACGTCGTACCCGGTCGCACGGGCGACTTCGATCACCTGCGCAACGCGGCCTGCTTCGTTATATGCAGGGATAAGCACAGCGCACCGGGGCACGTCATAAGGCACGCTGCCAGCTTAACCTAAAGGTGCACCGACAGCACCCGTTTAACGGCGTGGGTTTAACGTCGCAGCAGATCGCTCACCTCGCCGAAACTTACCAAGACGACGAAAAGCATGAGGAGCGCGATACCCAAAAAGTTGACGAACTCTTCTTGTCCCGGTTTGAACGGACGTCCGCGCAGCGCGACGACCGCCGAGAGCAGGATGCGTCCGCCGTCAAGACCCGGAATCGGCAACAGGTTAAAGAGCGCAAGCGAAAAGTTGATCAGACCCGCAAAGGTGAGGATTGAAAGCCAACCACCCTGCGCCGCTTGCCCCGCCAACCCGACCATGCCGACCGGCCCGACGACTTCGGCGCTGCGCTGACCGGCAAACGTCTGCCCGAACGCCCGGACAAAGCCGCTCACCGATTCGGGTACAACCCGGACGAGAAACCCTGTGGTTTGAACGAGCGCCTTACCAAACCCGATGGGCGGCAGGTCTTCAACGGTGAGCGGCGCAATGACTACGCCCAGCTGAGGCGTTTCCGCGCCGTCTTCGGGGGGCCAGGGTTTTGTGACTTGCACCTGCTCATCGCCGCGCTTCACGACCAGATTGAGTTTGTCCGCGCTGCGAATGATCTCTTGCACTTCGGTCACGCCCGGGTTTTGTAGCCCGTTAAGCTGTAAAACCTCGTCTCCAGCTTGAAGTCCGAAACGCTCGGCGGCGCTGTCCGGCGCAATCTGCCGAAATACGGCTCCGGAGGTCTCCGGCGTCTCACCGGTCGCTAGAGCGCGAATTGAAGAGTTAGGCTCAGCTGTCATGACTGAGGCTAACAGCAGCACCGCTAGGATGAAGTTGGCAATCACGCCGCCGACGAGCACCCAGGTCTTCTGCCAGAAATTCTTCTGCATAAAACCTGTGTCGGGGTAGCGCATCGTGCCGTCTTCGGCCTCTTCAGGTGTAAGACCTTGCAGGTCAACGTAGCCGCCGAGCGGCAACAGCGACAACCGCCACTCGGTACCACGCCACTTTTTACGGAGCAGAACCGGCCCCATCCCGACGCTAAAGGCGCGTACCGGTACCCCGACGCTGCGGGCGTTTAGGTAGTGCGCCAATTCGTGAATCACGACTGAGACGGTTAATACGAGTAAAAAAACGATGGCTGTCAGCATAACGGGGCGCTTTGCCGGAGAGCTGCCAAAAGGAAATTAACTTCGCGCTTCATACTCTTTATTATGCCAGCTCAACGGGAAAAAGTCTGTCGGGTAGTGTCTTTACAACCTGAATTTTTCCACCACACTCCGGCGCGCTGCCGCGTCCGCTTCAGGAATGGCGTCCCAGCTGAGGTCGGTGTGGGCAACTTCAGTAAGCGCGTGCTCGAGCGCTCTGGGAATATCCATAAAACCAATTTTTCCCGCCGTAAATGCGTCTACGGCGACCTCATCAGCAGCGTTCAGTACAGCGGGGGCGGTGCCGCCGAGTCTTCCGGCCTCATAAGCCAGAGCGAGGCTGGGAAAGCGCGTCAGGTCAGGCGGTGAGAACTCCCAGGTGCCGGTTAGGGGGAGAGGTAGGAGCGGCGTCTCAGCGCGTCCGGGTGTGGTCAGCGCAACTTGAATTGGGAGCCGCATGTCATGCGGGCCGATCTGCGCTTTGAGGTTGCCGTCTTTGAAGCGCACCAGACTGTGAACTAAAGATTGCGGGTGGATGACGACTTCTATCTGTGAGAGGGGCAGCTTGAAAAAGAAATGCGACTCGAGCACCTCGAGCCCCTTATTGAACAGCGTCGCCGAATCTATCGTGACTTTTGGCCCCATCGCCCAGTTGGGATGCTTGAGGGCTTGCTCAGGGGTGACGGTCGCGAGGTCTGCGGGGCCGAGCCGAAAGGGGCCGCCCGACGCCGTAAGGACGAGGGAAGCAACCGCTTCTCGTGGTTCACCCTGCAAACACTGAAAAAGGGCCGAGAGTTCTGAATCGACCGGCGTCATCGTCGCACCGTGGGCGCGGGCCACTTCCCACACTAGCGGCCCCGCAATGACCATCGCCTCTTTGTTGGCGAGCGCGACGTGAAGCCCAGCGCGGAGGGCGGCGAGCGTCGGCTCTAGTCCGGCAAACCCCGGAATGGCGCTTACGACAGTATCGGCGTCTAATACAGCAACTTCGCCTGCGTCAGTTACGAGTTTGGTTCCAACGGGCAGACCCGCGCGTACCTGCTCGGCGACCTCGGCGTCGCACGAGACAAGCTGTGGGTGAAAGGTATGGGCTTGCTCCAACAGTACCGAGGCGCTCTTTCCGGCAGCCAGCCCCATAACCTCGAAGCCGCGCCACCGGGCGACCTCGAGCGCCTGCGTACCGATCGAACCCGTCGAACCCAAAATGCTGATGCGTTTGGTCATCTGCCCATCATGACACCGTGACAGATATACAAACCGGCGTCGTAACAGAGACGCAGAAAGAGCACAAATAAAGCTTCAGTTCCGCGCCGCTAGCCGCCGCGAACCCCGCCTCACCAGACCCCAACCGCCGAAAAACAGCAGCGCACCCCATGCGAGAAAACCGAGGTCGTAAGCGAGCTGATTCGGCCCCGCCCGAACGTGATGTATTTGCAGCAGGTGATGGTCCACTATGCCTTCAACCAAGTTAAATAGCCCCCAGCCCAGCAACAGGGTGCCGATAAGGAGACCCACAGGCCACGCGCGGTGACTGCGCCTTGCGGCGCTGCCCAAAAGAAACAACCCGGTCAGCGTAAAAAGGTACGCCCCGACGTGAAAAAGGCCGTCGCCTAAGGTGTTTAGCTCGAGTCCCGCCACCGTGTTGACCGGATAAACCGCGCTCACCATATGGTGCCACTGTAAAACCTGATGAAAGACAATGCCGTCAAAAAACCCGCCGATACCTAAACCTACTAGAACACCGCCCCACACCACGCGGCGCTGCTCGGTCACTGATTCAGTTGCTGTTTTAGTCATCTTTACCCCCACACTCATGCTAATCTTTTACCGCAGTTAAAACCGTTCTCTCGCAACCGTTTGGGGCCGTTTGGTCTCCTTGCCGCATAGAACAGCCGAGCAAAATGCACCCTAAACGCACTTTTTTCGGTAGAGTTAGGTGTTTATGATCCTACTTCGACCCCCGAGCCCGCCGGTACGCCCCCTACAGATACAGCTATGTTCGTAGCCCAGTGGATGACAAGAACGCCGCAAAGCGTCTCGAGCAAGACCCCGGTCATGGAGGCGATGCAGCTCTTGCGTAAAGGGGGCTACCGCCGCCTGCCCGTCGTGGACGGGAGCCGCTTGGTCGGCATCGTCACCGACCGCGACCTCAAAGACGCCACCCCGTCGGCAGCGAACACGCTTTCGGTCTATGAACTCAACTACTTGCTCAGCAAACTCGTCGTCCGTGAGGTGATGACGACGCCGGTCGTGACGGTAGCGCCCCAAGACCCGGTAGAGCAGGCGTCCTTATTGATGGAAGAACATAAGATTTCGGGGTTGCCGGTTGTGGCGGGGGGCAAGCTTACCGGGATGCTGACCATCACCGACATGCTGCGGGCGTTTGTGGCGATGCTGGGCCTCCGTGAGGGCGGCACCCGCGTTACCGTAAACCTGCCTGACGAGCCGGGGGTGCTGGCGCGGGCGGCGAGCGCGGCGGCCCCGTCGAACATCATCGCGGTCGTAACGGTCGGGGTTGAGGCGGGCAGCTACCGCGAACTTGTCCTGCGGGTCGTCGGCGAGGGCGCGGCAGCGTTTCCTGAACGGCTAAGAGCGGCGGGGCTCGAGGTTAAGGACATCAGATGATGAGATTATCAGGGGTGAACACCGATGGCTGACTTTGAACGTCTCGAGGCCGCTGTACGAGGGGGCCGCGTGGCCCACACTGCGTTTCTAGACCCCGACGACGCGGCTCAGCTTGCCGCTCGCCTCCGTGACGCCGGGGTCAGCACGCAAGCTGAGGGCGGCGTTACGGGAGCCGCACGGCGCGTGCTGACGGCCTTTCCCGACCATATCCCGGAGGCGAATACGCCGCTCATGGCGCTCTACGTGAGCGGCGCACCGAGCGAGGGCGACCTGCTAGCGGCGCTCCGGGCCGCTGGTATAGGCAAAAACGACATTGGAGACGTGCTGCCACATCAAGACGGCCTCAGCGTGGTCGTCTTGCCCGCCGTAAAAGACGCCGCGCTCAAGGTCACGCACGTCGGCGGCAGCCCCGTAACCGTCCAAGAGGTCGAGCTGTCGCGGCTCGCACGCGGGCGGGAACGGCAGCAACAGGTCATCGTGCCGTCACTGAGAGTTGACGTGTTGGGTGCGAAGGCGTTCAGGGTCTCGAGGGCTTACTTTGCTAAAGGGATTGCCGGGGGCCGCGTGTCGCTTAACGGTCGCCCTGCCGGAAAGTCGAGCAGCGCCGCGCTCGGCGATGAGGTGTACGCCGAAGGTTTAGGTCGTTTCTCGGTTTTAGAAGTGCAGGGCGAAACCCGCAAAGGCAACGTAAAAGTCGTCCTTGGCGTCGAGCAGAGTTGACAGCCCCCCTATAGGCTTTATAAGATTACCTTTGCGTCTGGTGGGGTGTCGTCTAACGGCAGGACTGCGGATTCTGGTTCCGTCAATTGGGGTTCGAGTCCCTACACCCCAGCCAACCCAACCCTATTGGGGCGTCGTCTAATGGCAGGACCGCGGATTTTGGTTCCGTTAATTTGGGTTCGAATCCCTACGCCCCAGCCACAAAAAGTCTGCACCGAAAAACGAAGAAAGCGCCTAAGCTGCGAGGCGCTTTCTTCGTTTTGGACGCATCTGCACCGTAAAACTCACGGATTTGAAAGATTCGCTATACGGCCCCTAGCGCAAGCTTGCCGCGTACAAAAGTCAAGGTCGGCCAGCCCTTCAAGGTTTGACCCGCCCAGGGGCTGAACTTGGCTTTGCTCTTAAAGCTTAGTGGTTCGACTGGGCGCTCGGTTCTCAAGTCGAGTACTACCAAATCAGCAGGTTGTCCGGGCTCGAGCGTCGGCGGCGTCCAGCCCATCACGTTGGCGGGGCCACTCTGAAGGAGGTTTGAGAGGGTCCCCAGCGGTAGTCCGTCCCCTAAAACGAGTTCGGTATAGAGCAGCGGAAACGTTACCTCGAGGTTGCCGATACCGAAAGGTGCGCGCTCCATATCGCGGTCTTTGTCAGCCCGCGTGTGCGGCGCGTGGTCGGTACCGATGCTGTCTACGACGCCACGTTTTACGGCGTCACGTAAGTAAGCTACGTCTTCAGCGGTGCGGAGCGGCGGCGCGACTTTGGCGATAGGGTCGAAATTCTCGAGCACGGCGTCGGTCAGCGTCAGATGATGCGGCGTGACTTCGCACGTTATCGGTGCGCCCTGCGCTTTGAAAAACTCTACAACTTGCATACCCCGTTTCGACGAAACGTGCGCGATATGCACCCGCGCGCCGGTCATGGTAGCAACTTCGCAGTCACGATAGATCATCGCGGCTTCGGCGGCGATAGGGTTTCCGGGCAAGCCGAGCCGCTGCGAGACACTACCTTCGTTCATCACGCCGTTTTGCCGTAAACCGGGGTCTTCGGAGTGCGTTTGAATGACGAGGCCGAGTTCAGCGGCGTATTCGCAGGCGCGGCGCATCAGATGACCGTCCCCAACCGGGATGCCGTCGTCGGTGATCATCACGGCTCCGGCCTCCTTGAGGGCGGCAAAATCGGTGAGTTCTCGCCCTCTGAGGCCACGGCTTAAAGTGGCAGCGGGGCGTAAACGGGCCAACCCCAACTGTTCGGCTCTGGCGATAAGTGACGCGACCAGGCCGGGGTCGTCTACGGGCGGGGTGGTGTTCGCCATCGCAACGACGGTGCCGAAACCTCCGGCGGCGGCGGCGGCGAGGCCCGAAGCCAAGTCTTCTTTCTGTTCCTGACCCGGTTCGCGTAGGTGAGCGTGCAGGTCGATCAACGCTGGCGTGACGAGTTTCCCCTCAGCGTCAAACGTTCTATCTACCTCGCCGCCCAAATCAAGCCCTTCGATAAGGCCGTTTTTGAAGTAGAGGTCGTGGGTGCCGTGGTCGCCTTTAGCATCTTGCAAATGGGCGTTTTGCAGCAGAACGCGGGTCATACTCTCTCCTGAACGAACGCGTCAGCTTCGATTTCAACGAGCATTTCGGGAGAGATCAGGGCACTGACTTCAACCATCGCCGTAGCAGGCCGAACGGTGCCGAAAACCTCACCGTGTGCGCGTCCGATAGCCTCCCAATCTTTGATGTCGGTAACGAAGATGCGGGTACGCACGACGTCTTCTAGCTTTGCCCCTGCTTGGCCTAATGCGGCCTCAATATTTTTCAGGATTTGCACTGTTTGCGCGTAAGTATCTCCGCTTACAAGATTCCCCGTTTCGTCTGTTGCCGTCGTTCCTGAGACCCATACGTGTGGGCCGCTGCGGACGGCCCTCGAGTACCCCACCCGCGCCTCCCACGGTGTCCCGGTTGAGATGTTCTGACGTTCT
This sequence comes from Truepera sp., assembly GCA_965215315.1. Taxonomy (GTDB): domain Bacteria; phylum Deinococcota; class Deinococci; order Deinococcales; family Trueperaceae; genus Truepera. The sequence goes on from CBDCDB010000008.1 coordinate 2,554,179, forward strand.
GTCATCTCTCTACTTCCGGGATGAGGCGCTGCGTGAGTTTGAGTTGGCCTAGATGATAGGCCATATGTGCCAAACCGTGCGCGATGACCCAAACCGACGTGCGGCCTTTGGGTGGCAGCTCGCCCCAACTCAGCACGCCGCGGCTGAGGTCTACCGGATGCGGTTTTAGGTCGGCTTCGTCCAAGTGGGCAAAAGCGTTTGTTAAACGTATGCATGTGTCCTCGAGACGGGCCTCGAGGTCTCGCCGTGAACCCTGTGCCTGAAACTCATCCGCTCGTACACGCTCTGAGGGCTCACCTCCGACCACTTCACCGATCCAGTAGCGTGCTGAACCCGAGAGATAACAGATCAAAGCATAAGGGCTGTTCGTCAGACCTTCTGGCGTCTCATTGAGCGCCTCGTCAGGCAGCTCAGCCAAAACGTTTTGAATGTCGCTTAAGAGCACCTCGGCGAGGTTTTGAAAGTCATGGCTCAAGGCCGTAGCCGCTTGCGCCCCCTGTAGTTCAGTCGTCATTTATCTTCTCCCTACCAAAAGCGTGTACAGCACCGCCATCCGAATCGGCACCCCATTTGCCACCTGCGCCTCGATGACGCTCTTTTCACTGTCAGCCAAGGTGCCGGAAATCTCCACGTCGCGGTTCATCGGGCCGGGGTGCATGATGAGCGCGTCCGGGTGCGCGTGCTTCATTACCTGTTCTGTCACCCCAAAGCGGGCGCGGTACTCGGCCAAAGAGGGCAGCAGTCCGGCTTGCATCCGCTCTTCTTGCAGCCGCAGCGCCATGACTGCGTGTGCGCCTTCGGCAGCCTCAGAGATGTTGGTCGTCAGCGTGACGCCGTTGCTGCCAAGTTCACCCGGCAAAAGCGGTTTAGGGCCGCAGAGCGTGACCTCGCTGCCGAGTTTCGTCCACAGTTCGGCGTTCGAGCGGGCGACTCTCGAGTGCAGCACATCGCCGATGATAGCGAGCTTTTTGCCCGTAAACCCGTCAAAATCCTTGAAGTTCTTCTGAAAGGTATAGGCGTCGAGCAACGCTTGCGTCGGATGGGCGCGGCGACCGTCGCCTGCGTTGATGATACGCGCGTCTGTCCAGCGTGAAAGCTGGTAAGGAACGCCTGAGACTGCGTGCCGGACGACGTAAAGGTCGGCTTGCATGGCGTCTACAGTGCGGAGGGTGTCTTTTAACGATTCACCTTTGGAGAGGCTCGAGCTACCCGCCGCAAAACTCACCACGTCCGCACTCTGCGCCCGCGCCGCCCGTTCAAACGACAACTTTGTGCGCGTCGAAGGTTCAAAAAACAGCGTCCCGACCGTAAATCCTTGGAGCGCAGGAACCTTTTTGATAGTGCGCTCCATCACCTGCGCCATCACGTCGGCGGTACCAAAGAGCGCGTGAACGTCCTCAGCTGACCAGTCGTGCGTGTCGAGTAGGTGACGGTGCTGAGGTACCGTCATGACCACGCCAACAGTTCGACCGCTTCGTCGCCGTCGGTGGGGAGGAGCTTGACCTTGACGACTTCGTTTCGGCTCGTCGGCACATTTTTCCCTACAAAATCCGCCCGAATCGGCAGTTCGCGGTGGCCCCTATCAACGAGTACCGCATATTGAATGACCGCCGGACGCCCCATATCGGTAATCGCGCCGAGTGCAGCTCGCGCGGTGCGCCCGGTATAGAGCACGTCGTCACACAAGACGATGTTCTTCCCGCGTACCTCAAACGGGACTTCAGTTTTTTTGACCACGGGTTGTAAGGCGATTTCAGACAGATCGTCGCGGTAGAGCGTGATGTCGAGCTTGCCTAAGAGCGGCGCAGCACCTTCAAAGTTCTCAATCAATTCTGCCAGACGCGCCGCAAGTGGGACGCCCCGCGTATGCACGCCGACGAGCGCGAGATTTTCTGCGCCCTTGTTGCGTTCAACGATTTCGTGGGCGATGCGGGTCAGCGCCCTCGAGATTTCAGTCCGGGTCATCAAGACGGCTTTGTGAGTAAGGGTCACAGCCGTGCCCCCAAAAGCGTGACGACAAAAAAAAGCGCCGTCAGCGCGGCGTCGGTGTTCGTGTCGAATTTGGGTTCGTTACGGTTCATCAGCTCCCCTTTCCGGCCTCGCGGGGCCGAGTTAAAGGCACGTTCAGCTTACCTGCTCGAGGCCCAAAAGTCTATACCGGATGAATACAGCCTTGTATAACGTGATAGTATCACGTGAATATGGAGGGCTTATGTTACAAGTCAGAGAGAGTATTAAAACGTTCTGTAATCTGATCGGCAACGAAGAAGTCAAAAGCGATAAAACATTTGCGTCACGTAATTCGTCGGAACTTGCCGACGTCATTGGACTGTTTCCCGAAGCGACTAGAGAACAGGTCAGAGACGCGTGTCAGACCGCCCAAACAGCTTTTAAGAGCTGGTCGAAAACACCTGCACCCGTTCGGGGTGAACTCATCGGCACCATCGGTAAGGCTTTAGAGCGTGAAAAAGAATCGTTGAGCCGCCTTGCCACGCGCGAAATGGGTAAAACCCTTAAAGAAGCCAGGGGTGACGTGCAAGAAGCGATTGATACTTGCCACTTCTTTCAGTCCGAGGGCCGCCGCCTTTACGGTCAGACAGTGCCGTCTGAAATGCCCAACAAAGAACTGCTCACGTACCGCCGTCCGCTCGGGGTCGTGGGCATCGTCACGGCGGGAAACTTTCCAGTGGCAGTGCCAGCCTGGAAGCTGATTCCGGCGCTACTAACGGGTAATACAATCGTGTGGAAACCCTCTGAAGACGCGCCTGCGTGCGCTTACGCGCTCGTCAAGCTGATGCACGAAGCGGGACTGCCGGCAGGCGTCCTCAACCTCATCTTTGGCGGCGGCAAAGGTGCAGCGGGCGAATACCTCATCGAGATGATGGACGAAGGCTTGCTGAACAAGTTTGCCTTTACCGGTTCGACAGCGGTCGGCAAAGAGATCGGGGCCATTGCAGGGCGCAACCTGCTGCACCCGACCCTCGAGCTCGGCGGCAAAAATCCCTTAGTCGTCATGCGTGACGCAGATTTAGACAACGCCGTTCAGGGCGCACTCTGGGCGTCGTTCGGCACGGGTGGGCAGCGCTGCACCTCGGCGGGCAACCTCATTATCGACGCACCCGTGTACGACGAGTTTAAGACGCGGTTTTTAGAAGCTGCCAAAAACGTTAACATTGGCGACCCGAACAAAGTTGACGAGGTACTTTACGGCCCGTTTATCAACGAAAAGTTCTTCAACCGTTGGACAGAGCATTACGACTGGGGCAAGGCGGACGGTGCGACGCTCCTTTACGGCGAAGGGCGCATCACGCCTGAAAATAAACCTACAGGTTTCGTCGGCGACCCCGAAGTGAGCTTTTACGGCTGGCCCACCATCTGGGAAGGCGTCACCAAAGACATGCGGCAGTTTAAGACCGAAGTGTTCGGCCCGACCATCAATCTGGTTGAAGTAGACGGCATCGACGAAGCCATCGAAACGGCGAACGCCGTAGATTACGGCCTCTCGTCGGCTATTTATACGAACAACCGGCTCTGGGCGCACCGCTTCAAACAAGAGATTCAGGCCGGAATGACCTCAATTAACAACTCGACCACCGGGGCCGAGGCGCACATGCCCTTTGGCGGTGTCAAGGGTTCAGGCAACGGCACCCGTGAGTCGGGGATTTGGGTGATTGACAACTACACCTACTGGCAGGGCGTCAACGACGACGTGTCGGGGACGCTGCAGCTCGCGCAGATGGATACGGCGTATATTGAGCCGCAAGACGAGGTGAGCGTCAGCGGACTGTTCGAGTAGGGCTTGAAACAAGCGTAAAGGGGAGGGCAACCTCTCCTTTCTTTATGACGCCTCCTCTATAGTGGGTCATGGAGTTACCCTTACAGCTTAATGAGATTCGGACGCAGTTGGAGAACGCGAAGTCAGAAGCTGAACGCGTTGCCTCCGGCTTTAGCGAAGCGCAGCTGTGGCAGCCGCCGCCGGATGGGGGCTGGTCGGTTGGGGAATGTCTAGCGCACCTCAATATCGTCGGAGAAGGGTACACGCTTAGGCTGAAACCTGCTCTACAGAAGGAGCAAGACAAGAAGGGAAGCGGGCCGTTCCGGTTGGGTTTACTTGGCGGATTTTTTGTCCGCTCACTCGCACCTAACGCCAGACCCAAACTCAAAACGCCGAAATCGTTTCAGCCTGAACCCCAAGCAGGAGCTACAGAGCGGTTTTTGTTCTTGCAGGACGAACTGCTAGAAGTCGTCCATCGAGCTGAAGGGAAGAAGTTAGAGCGTATCGTTATCTCGTCGCCGGTCTCGAGGCTTCTCCGCCTGAGCGTCTTTGAAGCGCTTAACGCTGTAACCATTCATCAACTCCGGCACTTGCAGCAAGCTGCTCGGGTACGGGCGAAGTTGAGGCCAAGCTAAGTGTCCGCTGAGGTATTTCTCAGCGGTTCTTTAACGTTGACCGGTAGGCTTGGGGCAGACGACGAAAGGACTAACCCATATGAACCTAACTAAACTACTCGTGTGTCTTGCGCTGCTCCCTGCCGCTTTCGCCCAAGCGCCCGTACCGAGAACTGTAACGGTGAGCGCGACCGGTACCGCCTACGGCGAACCTGACGAAGTTGGGTTTGACGCCGGGGTCAGCGCCCTTAACGCCGATGTTCAGGCTGCGACGACCGAAGTTACTCAGAAGTCTCAGGGGTTGCTGGGAGCTTTGCGCGACGCCGGTATTGCCGACAAAGACGTTCGCACGAGCAATTTCACCATCTATCCGGAGCAGAGTTACGACAACAGTGGACAACCTACCAGTGTCCGTTACCGCGTGACCAACATCGTTCACGTTACCGTTAGGGATACGGCGCAACTCGGGGCACTGTTAGGGAGCAGCGCCAAAGCCGGAGCCAACGAAGTTTCAAATGTTGTCTACGCGTTCTCCAATCAAGACGCTTTAGAGCGGCGGGCAAGAGAGCAGGCGGTGACACGGGCGCGTGAAAAAGCCGAACAACTTGCACAGTTCGGCAGTGCGGAACTCGGAGCGGTAGCGCGGATTACCGAGGGTTCACAGTCCGGTGGCGAAATACCGGTGCCCGAGTTCAGAATGGAGAGTATGGCAGCGGACACGGGCGCTGAGGTACCGGTCTCGAGCGGTCAACTCGCTGTTACGGTCTCGGTTCAGGTCGTCTTTAGCTTGAAATAAACTAAAGTAGGTAAAAGAGAAGCGCACTGAGTTTTTGCCCAGTGCGCTCCTCTTAAATGTGAGTGCTAGATAACCTGCATCACGTAGTTGTCGGTAGCAGCCTCGAGGTTCTTCGGATTAGCTACATAGACGCCGCGTGTACCGGATAAAGCGCCTTCATGACGCAACTCGCCCAGAATCCGGGTAATCGTGACGCGGGACGAACCCGTAAGCGAAGCCAAATCTTCGTGCGTCAGCGCGAGCGGCAGTTTGATGCCTGAGCCGCTGTCAGCGCCTTGACCGAAGCGTTCGGTTAGACGTAAAAACGTGCGGGTAACGCGGGCACCTACGGGCAACTCGGCGTCGTCGATGGCCTCACGGCTACGGCGGAGTTGCCGCGCCATACTGTGGAAAATGTAGTCGCGTAAGCGCCGGTCGTTGAGGGCTTGTTGCGGATCGAGCGGCGTCAAGCAGGCGTCGTGAACAGCCTGAACGGTTTCAGCGTGGGTACCGCCGTCGATAGCGGCGAGCCCTAAAACGTCACCGGGGCCGTGCAGGTCGGCGATGCGGTCGCGGCCTAGTGAGGTTGGGACGACGGCCTTTAAGACGCCGCTGTTGACGATATAGAGTGAACTCGCCTCGCGGCCCGATTCGTAGAGAATCGCGCTCGGCTCGAGCATCCGGGTCGGGTGTGCGAGCGTACTCGGGACGACCTCGGGGGTGGCGCAGTCGCCTTCAGAAATATGTTCGGTGATACTCAGCATGGTGGGGTCTCCTCTGAGAAAAGCACCCTAGTTGCCCCAACTTGGGCGCTACTCTGTAAAGTATAGTATCACGCAACTATAGGCTTTAGATAAGTGGTAAATGCCACACTTTTTACCTGATTGCAGCTTGGCTTTCATCTAAGGTGTCAAAGTGTCAGGCTTTTAGGGTGCGCCGAGCCGGGCTAACGCTTCGGCTGCCGGAATATAGGCGGGGTCGGCGCTCCGCGCGGCTTGGTAGTTCGACACCGCCTCCTGCACGCTGCCCAGCGCTTCATGAGCTTGACCGAGCCGGTAAAAGGTCTCGGCGTAAGCCGGACTGGGGCGCGGGCCGGGGTCTTGCTCAAACTGGGTCTCGAGTTGAGTGAGAACGGTCTCGAGGGGTGCTAGGGCCGCCTCAAAACGTCCCTGCTGGAGCAGCAGCCGCGCAATATTGAGCGTGGGCCACGGCTCCCTCTGACCCTCAGGTGTCGTCTGCGCGGCGCGGTAGGCCCGTAGCGCCGTCCCCAGCTTGCCGCCCTGCCACGCGACCTGACCCCAGTCCATCGCGGTTTGGTAATCCGGTACGGCTTTGAAAACGCCTTCCAGCAGTCTTGCTGCCCGCGCCGCGTCGCCCTGTGCGGCCTTCAGCAGCGCCTCCAGATGCGTGACACTGAGTTTTTGCGGCGGCGTTTTGGCGAGTGCTCTAGCTTGCCCCAACTGAGTTTGTGCGCTGCCCAAATTGCCGACCAGATAGAGCGCCCGCGCGTAGAGCAGGTGCGCTTCGGCATTTTGCGGGTTTATCTTTACGGCTCTCGGCCCCTCAATCTGGGCGGCGAGCGCGTAGTAGCCGCCGTCCAGCAGGTCTTCAAGGGTGTCCGGCGCAGCTTGCGCCTGAGCACCGACAAGGCCACCGGCAAAACCGTTGGCCAGCGCTGCCAAGCCGAGAAGAGCAGACAACCATTTCACCTTTACAGTTTAGCTCATCCTTACGGGCCGCACTTTAGAAGTGACGTAGACTACCTGGATGCAAAAGCCCTAAAAAGCTGCGCGACTCGAGCTTGACAAAATGCGCCCTTGCCTTACGATAGGGGCAACCTAAGGGCAGCCTAAAGCGTTTTTCTGCCACGTCAGACCTATAAATCAGCTTTACAAAGGGGAGAACAGTGAAAACCAGAATTATTTTTCATCAGGTGGTACAAGACGGGCTCGAGTTTGGTGGCAGTGAGACCCACGCGGTATCACGGGTGCATTTCGACCTCGAGGACGGCGAAAAGCGTTATCCGGGGCTGTTTGTTGACCTTACCGAACCGGCCAATACACTGCACGAGGCGAGCGACGTTCAGATTGGCGTGTTTGAAAGCCCGGTCGAGTTGAACCGCGAGGCGTTCGAAGCGGCAGTCTGTACTTACTATCAGAGCCTGGTTCGCTCGGCGGGGTACGGCAAGCATCTCGCTAAAGGTAAGGGCTTTCGCAGCCACGGCGACGTTCTCGGGCGTGAGCAGGTCGTCGAACTGTAGCCGTAAAGCTTGCAGACGTGTTGTTTATGAACACGCGACGCCGTAAACAGCCTATCTGCTAACACGGCCTAACGTCACGGCGTGCTAAAAAGCGCTTGCGCTCGTCTAGTTTTGCTTTACCCACCGCCTGCTAAACGTTCGCGTAACCTCTGACTGACTCCGGTCATCCGCTCTTTATTGACGCCTAAGTCGTCGTAGCCCAGCCGCGACGCGCTGCGAAAGTGGAGCGTGTTATTGGCGGCTAAAAACTCGATATCATCAACCAACCTGAGCCGAGCTGAGCGCTGCGTAAACCGGGCGTAAGTATCGTCTCGAGTTAAAAGTTCTGTGCGCGGCAGTTCGGCAAAAACCTGAACTGCCGTGTCCAGCGCCCTTTGCGGGGAACCGGTATAGGGAATCTCCGGCACTGCGTGGTTGTCCTCGCTAAAGCTCGAGACGCAGTTAGGCGAGTCTGGGCAAGGCAGGAGCTGCCCTTCTTGAACGCCCAAGGGTCGGCGGCGTGATCCCCACACGCCTGCGGTGAGGGCGAGGCCGAACACGGCGAAAAGAATATAGGCTATAAATCTGAGTTTCATCAGGCTCCGTTTGGACGCTGGGCTACCCCGTAACTGTTGGGCCAAGGTCGTTTCTGACTATAACAGGCAAGCTCTCAGCTCGGAGAAAACGGTTAAGTCGGTGTGCTCGAGGCTAAGCTTAGCGGTAAGCTCGTAGAGGACAGCAACCCAAGCAGGGCAACACTATACCTGCTACACCTGACGCCGCAATAATTTGTATGTCTAGCAATTATCACACCTAGTGAGCGCGAAGCTCGCAGCTATCATCTCTTAGGGGTACGTGCCAAACGGCAATCATTTTCCCAGAGCGGCTCAAACCAGCTGATACCTGCTATACTTTATATGTATCTTCCGCCGGGACTAACCTTACAGCTCAACCGGCTTCAACCTCGAGACCAGGTCTCTCTCGGTCCTTTTGGCGAGCAGCTCGAGTTCACCATCAACCGTACTCAGCCACATCGCTTCAGCAGTTTTATGCTGCCACCCGAGTTCGTGTTCAGCTTTGTCACTGACGTAAAACAGGTTGACCGAGCCTGCACGAACCGTCTCGCGCGAGATAAATGCAGGTAGGCCCAGACGCCGCTGAAGCGGCTCAGCAAGAGCAAACAGCGGTGCTATCACTGAGGCGGGCAGACAGCTTCTTACCTTGAACCGTCCCGGCCTAAGCGTCCATAAGTCGAGATGCGCTTTGAAGGTTAGGGGCTCACCACATAAGAAATACGTTTCACCTACCCGACCTTTTTCAGCAGCGAGTAGGACGCCCTGAACCACGTCCCCGACCTCGACAAGCGAAAATATCGACTCGGGCGACCAGGAGAGGGGCGGTTTAAGCCCGCTCAGGTAAAGCCGCAAGGTGTACCCCCAAGCCGAATGATCGTTGACGCCCACTACACCATTGGGGCAGACGATGATGAGGGGCCTACCTTCTTGCTGATACCGTAGCGCAGTCTCATGGGCTTCGCTTTTGGTTTTCTCGTAGTAGGTCGTGTAGGGTGCTTGGCGGACAAAGGTCTCATCACGAGCTTGCTGCCCTGAATCGCCGTAAGCGACAACAGACGAAACGTAGATTGTTCTGGGCACCTCCAATTCACGCGCGGCACTGAGTACGTTGGCCGTACCCAAGACGTTGACCGCCTGCATCTGCTGGCGACCGGCAGTATCGACGCCGTACTCGTAGTGTCCCGCACTGTGAATAACGAGTTCGGCGTCCCCTACCGCGGTCACGACTGAGGTATAAGAGGTCACGTCACCGCTGACACAGCGAACCCCTAGCCGGGTAAGTGCCTGGGCTTGAGGGCTGTCAGGGCGGCGGATGAGGGCCGTGACCTGCCAACCACGCTGGCGTAGCGCTCGGCTTAGCGTCTGACCGATGAATCCGGTGGCACCGGTAAGGAAAACGTGCATCCCATCACCCACCTCGAACATAAAGAAACCTGTACTCGAGCTTTAAGTGTACTTTACAATAAAGTGTAGAGTACGCGCGGCCGAAATACTAGCAGCCGAAGACTATATAGCAAGTAGCTTTTTAAGGGCCGATCCAAACTAAGTATGGTCCAACTGTCGTAGTAGGTTGACGAGTCTAGCGCCTACGCCTTGCAGGGTTTCGGGCACGAATACCGCTGCAGTGGTGAAGCTCTGAGTAAAAAACGAAAGTTGAAATCTTTGGTGTTCTAAATATATCGTCGCCCTAATTATCTTGCTTACTACCTGCCGCTTCTTACGTGATAAACGGAGAAAATAGTGGGCCCTGTTGGACTTGAACCAACGACCAATCGATTATGAGTCGACTGCTCTAACCAACTGAGCTAAGGGCCCGCGTAGATCCAGCAACTGATTTTATCACGGCGCTTGGGGGTGCGCCAAATAAAGGCCGGGTAGACTGGGGTGTGCGTCAACCTACGCGGCAAACTATGCGCCGTTCTCTCTTCATTTTGCTCGCCTTAGCCGTAAGTTGTCTTGCGTGGCTCGCTGCTCGCCCGCTGCCGCTGCCTATTCCTGAAGTCACGGTCAATTTCAAAAGCCCTTATCAGAAACCTCTGCTAAAAGACTACAAACAGCTGTTTAGCGCGGAACTGCGTGGCGATACGGAGACGCTCGAGCAGTTCGTCGATACTGCCCCGGACAGCTATCTGCGTTACCGGACGCTCCTGAGTCTCGCCCGCAACGCTAAAGTTCCTGCCCAAACGCGGCTCGGTTATCTCGAGCAAGTTCTCGCTTTCGGCCTCATCTCACCGCTCGCTCGAGACGACGTAAAGCGGGCGCAGCTCGAGCTGGGCACTCTGGCAGCGGCGGCTGGCGCTAAAGCTCGAGCTGCCGCTGCCTACGGGCAGGCGCTGCCGCTAGACGCAGCAGCGGCGGGTCTGACGCGGTTGAAGCTGGGGCCGCGCCCGCTCGCTCAGATTTTTTTAGATGCCTGCGACCCCGAGCGGGCACTGAGGGCGCTGAGGGGCGTTCGGGCACCCCAGTTGCGTGCGGCTGCGCTCGCGGCCACGGGCGACCCTGAACGGGCGCTGAGGGTCTATAACCGGTTGCTCGAGCAGCGTCCGGCAGACGCCGAGGTACTGGAGGGAAAGTTTACGGCGCTTTTGTCGCTGGAGCGCTACCGTCAGGCTGAAGTGCTCCTGCCGAGGTTGCCGGATTCGTTGGGGGCGCAGCTTCAGCTAGCTGAAGCTGCGGACGACACTGAAGCGGCGCTCACGGCGTATCTGCAACTCGGTGACGACCGTAGTTTGTGGCTGGCGGCGGGGGTGCTCGAGGCTAGGGATGAAGTCTCTGCCGCGCTGCCCCTCTATCTGCGCGTTGCGCGGGGCGACTCGGACTATAGCGACGACGCAGCCTTTCGCGCCTACGTTTTGGCGACGCGTGGCGGCGACGCGGAAACGGCGAGAGCCGCAGACGCACTTCTACCCATAGACAGTTTTTTTCGTCTGTTACAAGGCGAACCGCTACCTGCTTTTGACAGGCCGCTCCCGCGCGTCGTTCCGCCTGTGCTCGAGCTTTCACAGGCGTTGCTGCAAGCTGGTGACGCCGAGGCTGCGCTAGGTGAACTCCTTGTGGCACTCCCCCGAAGCCGTGACGAGGCCACCACTGTCGCCCTGGCTGAAGCGCTGCAAGACATGGGTGAATTCGGCTCGAGTTCACTCGCTGCGAGCGCCTACCTTCCGGGCAGCCGCGCTCGCCGTACCTACCGGGCTGCGTATCCGCAGGCGTTTCGGCAGACTGTTCAATCTCAGGCGCGTGCTTACAAGCTGCCTCCGGCGCTCCTTTGGGCCGTCATGCGCCAAGAATCACACTTTTACCCCCGCGCTGTGTCGCGTTCCGGCGCAGATGGGCTGCTCCAACTCATCCCGAGTACCTGGGCTTACGTCGCTGAACTTTTAGACGAACCGCCCGCCGACCCGTTTAGCCCCGCCGCAAACGTCCGTTACGGCGCGTTTTACCTGTCAAAGTTGCTGGGGCAGTTTGACGGCAAGCTGCCGGAGAGTATCGCTTCTTATAACGGCGGCCCCGGTTACATCGGCAGGTTACTTGAAGAACCGGCGCTGAGCGCTTCACCGGACTTTTACCCCGACTTTTTCCGCGCTATCACCCGCGACGAGACCCGCGAATATGTCGGCCGGGTGCTGGTAAATTACGCGGTTTACAGCAAGCTTTACGGTGTGAAAAAAGCAGGTAGCAAGAAGTAGAAACCCAGCCTGTTTGGTTCAAGTCATCTGTAACCTCGAGGCCCACCGCTGTTTGCTACAGCGTTAGGCAAAGAATGCGACATACTAAGGAATGCCCAAGAAACTGAACGAAGTCAAGTTGAGCAGTCAGGATCGAGAAGAACCTCGAGGGATAACGAGTAAAGGCAAAGTAGGGGTGCGTGTTTACAACCGTGCCCGTATTTTGGCTACTGACCGGTGAGGGCTGTAAGGCTAAAGAGATCAGCGAGCGCGTCGAGGTCAGCCGAGCCACGGTAAGCCGTATTCGGCAACGCTACACCAGCTTGGGCGTGGCTGCAGTAGCTGAACAAGCTAGACCTGGTCGCCCCATCAGGTTCGGTGTAGAAACGCGAGCAGAGATTACCGCTCTGGCCTGTAGCACACCGCCTGAAGGTCGAGGTCGCTGGAATTTGAGGCTGTTGCAGATAAAGCCGTGGAACTGGGCTACGTTGACGCTATATCTCATGTCACGGTAAGAGACATACTGAAAAAAACGACCTCAAGCCCCACCTTAGTAGACAGAGGTGCTTAGGCGATCTTAACGCCACGTTTCTGTGGCAAAGGGAGCCTATCTTGGCGCGCTATGCCAGACCCTATGACCCAAAGCGTCCGGTCATGTGTTTTGACGAGCGTCCTTGTTTGCTTATCGGTGATGTATTCGTACCTGTGCCAATGACGCCAGGTAAGCCTCAACGCCAAGACGATCACTACCGCAACCATAGCAGTTGCGTTTCGTTCATGGCCTTTGAACCTCACACTGGCAGACGTTGGGCTGTCTATAACCGCAGAACGGCTAAAGCATACACCCAGTTCATGCAGTACCTAACGGAGCAGTTTCCTGAAGCTCATAACATTGACCTTGTGTAAGACAATCTCAACACCCATCAGGGCGGTTCCTTCTACGCTCATCTAGAAGCTGAGGATGCTTTCGCGCTTGGCAAGCGGCTCGACACTTTACCGCTAAAGGCAAGCTGGCTCAGTAGGATTGAAATCGAATTCTCTGCCCTTTCTAGAGGGTGCTCAAACCGCCGCACCGCTTGCCAAGACGAACTCGAAACTGAAATCCTAGCCTAGCTAGAGCGGCGTAATGCCAAGCGCATCAGTATTGACTGGCAATTCTCTATCCCTACTGCCCGTGCTACCTTCCGACGTCACTATCAGGAATGTCGCGAATCTTAGACTCTATCCGAAAACCGCCATATTGAAGAGGATGTGGGCACAGGCGAACTGTACAGGGGCTAACCAGTTGGCGGCTCCCTCAAAACCCGTCTCAAAACTTGGCTAAGCGCCTGGTCATGAGACGAATCATGGCGATATAGATGAACGCCTCGGAGGTTTGAGGTAGACGTTCAAAGTCTCGGGCCAGACGGCGGCTACGAATAAACCAAGAAAAAGTTCGTTCAACCAGCCAACGCTTAGGCAAGATAGCAAAGCCCTTTAGTTGTTTGTCACGCCTTACGATGTCGAGCACCCAAGCGAAAGTGACCTGCTTCCAGAAAACGAGTCCAGGCTAAAGTGGAGAAAACGACCTAATCTAGAGCTTTAAGGAGGCTCGTATGAAAAGGTCGAAGTTTACCGAAGAGCAGATCGCCTTTGCCCTCAAGCAGGCAGAGTCAGGGGTAACAGTCGCTGAGGTGTGCCGGAAGATGGGCGTGTCAGAGAACACCTTCTACAACTGGAAGAAGAAGTTCTCGGGGCTCGGCGTGTCCGAATTGCGTCGGCTCAGGCAGCTCGAAGAGGAGAACCGCAAGCTCAAGCAACTCGTAGCCGACTTGAGTCTCGATAAGGCGATGTTGCAGGACGTGCTGGGAAAAAAGCTTTAAAGTCAGCAGCGAAGCGGGAACTCGTGCTGAAGTTGCAAGACGCCTGGAGGGTGAGCGAACGTCGAGCGGCCAGGGTGATTGGAGCACATCGTTCGGCTATTCGCTACCAACCCAAACGTCCCCTGCTCGACGCGCCTATCCGCAAGCGCATGGAGGAGATCGCTGCTGTAAGGATTCGTTACGGCTACCGGCGTATCCATATCCTCCTACAGCGTGAAGGCTGGCGGGTCAACTCTAAGCGTGTGTACCCCGTATTTACTGTCTGGCTGGGCTCAACCTTAGAAGCAAACGACCCAAAAGAAGACGTATGGCAAGTCACCGCATCTCTCGTCCTGACGTGACAAAAGCCAATGACTGCTGGACCATGGATTTTGTCTCCGACGCCCTCTTTAACGGCAAACGCTTTCGAGCGTTGACCGTCATGGACCAGTACACCCGAGAGTGCTTAGCTATTCATACCGACCAAAACATCAAAGGCGATCAGGTCGCCGTCTTGATGAGCCAGCTCGCTGCCACTCGTGGCATCCCCAGGCGACTGCAGACCGACAACGGTAGTGAATTCGTCAGCAAAGCTCTGGACAAGTGGGCTTACGAAAACCAAATCACGATGGACTTCTCTCGTCCTGGTCGCCCTACCGATAACCCCTTTATCGAATCGTTCAATGGTTCACTCAGAGACGAGTGTCTGAACATCCACTGGTTTTTATCACTCGAAGATGCTCGGGAGAAGATCGAAAACTGGAGGGTCGAGTACAACCATTTCAGGCCGCACTCGGGACTCGGAAACATCCCACCTGGACAGTTCGCTCAGCAAGCCGTAGGCTATTCGTAAGGTCGTTTTCTCCTCCTTCACCTGGACCAATTTCTGGCAGCGGGTCAAAAGACGCCTAGACTCACATCCGAAATGGCCCAAGTTTAGGGATCCCCTCAAAAGCCACCTGCGTCCAAGAGATAAATTCACCTTGATAGCCTGCGTCAGCCCAAATACGTTTAAGCCGAAACGACTGTAAGAAAGATGCGTAGAAATTGCTTAGAAGCTTTTTGGCACCATCTCGGTCTTGCACGTTTGCACCCGTAACCAGTACCGCAAGCAGCAGTCCCAAAGTATCAACGAGAATATGGCGCTTACGTCCCAGACAGCGCTTGTGTACATCAAGGCCTCGGGCCTCACCACCCTCTGCGGTTCTGGTGCTTTGACTATCTAGAACAGCAGCACTCGCCTCCGCTTTACGCCCCAGCTTCGTTCTGAGTTTGCGGTGTAAAGTTGTATGCCATAACTTCCACTGACCCGTCTTGCGCCACTTGCTGAAGTAGCCGTAGACCGTTTTCCAATGCGGCAAGTCATGCGGCATCGCTCGCCACTTAATGCCATTTGAAAGCACATAGAAAATCGCGTTGATAATCTCTCGGTAGCTATGCTGCCTCGGTCTACCCGTCTTAGCTGGTGCTGGCATCAGCTCTTTCAGAACGGCCCATTCGTTATCGTGTAAGTCGGCCTTAGTATCGCTGTCTGTTCACACTTCAGCTTTACCCGACCTTTCTCTTATCCCTGGGTTTTGAGACGGGTTCTAAGCGTCGGCGTAACCCCCTAGTAGAACTTGAACGGCAGGTGGTTTACCTACGGCTTAATCTGAGTTAAGAATGTCACACCCGCTCTTAATGGATCCTTAATGGGCAGCTAAAAGTGCCGCTACTTAGGCTGCTATCTGAGGTTCAGGACAACAGAATGCGGCTTCAAGATTTTCAGTTGATTAGACCTCCGGCGAAAGTCATTTGTGGGCCAGATCAAGGTTGTAAAGCGCAGCAATGAGGTTAAGCCCAAGCCCAAAGCGCCTTCTACAATTTCTTACCGCTGTAGTAATGCCGCTACTTTGTTTGGGACGTTCGGTGGGTGTTTCAGTGACGTCACCGAGACCGAGTGGACGGTCGTGCTCGGTGACGTCACGCCGCTTGGGTAAGCTGAATTTATCTGAAGTCATGAGCGCGTCTTCAATTCTGGTGATCTGGTTTGCGGTTGACTCATGGACGCCGTAGCTCGCCGCGATGTGAAACTGGCTCCGGTACGCGCGCCAATACCACAGAGCCAGTAGTAACTGGTCTTCTAAGCTGAGCTTGCCCCTGCGTCCCACTTTCTTTTTGCATCCCTCGGCTTCACGCAAAACCGCTGCCCTATCACCGAATACTTACGGCTTTACCCCGGTCAACCGTTTGAACGCCGCTGGCTTCAGCCCTTTGATCGCTCCGTAGCGCGTAGCTTTACTTTGGACTTTATAATGCTACTTTCGCAAGAGGTTTATTAAAGACGGTGATGCGGTGGCGGTGTTCGGTTGCGGGCCGGTCGGCATTTTTGCGGTCATCAGCACGATGCTCTTAGGTGCGGGGCGCGTCGCCGTAGACCGGCTGCCGGACAGACTAGACGCCGCCAAAGCGCAGGGCGCTGAAGTCGTCAACTTCGGTGAGGAAGACCCGGTTGAAACCATCGTGCGGTTGACCGGTGGCATCGGGGTGGACAAGGTGATCGACGCCGTAGACGCACAGCACGCCGGCCACGGCCCCGCTGCCCCGGACGCGCAGGAGAAAAAGCAGTTTGAAGCACAGCTCGAGCAGATCGCGCCAGAGCAAAACCCGTACGGAGACACCTGGGTTCCCGGTGACGCGCCTTCGTAGGCGCTCGAGTGGGCCGTAGAAGTCGTCGCCAAAGCCGGAACGGTCTCTATTATCGGCGTCTACCCACCGACGGCGTAGACCTTCCCCATCGGGCAGGCGATGAACAAAAACCTGACGCTCAAGATGGGTAACTGCAACCCCCATAAATACATCCCTAAATTGGTCGATCTGGTCGCTGCGGGCGTGGTTGACCCCGCAAAGGTTTTGACCAAAACCGAACCGATGCAAGACGCGATTTCGGCGTATAAGGCGTTTGACGAGCGGCAACCGGGTTGGCTGAAAGTGGAACTCGAGCCCGCCTAAACCTTCCCGGAACAAGAGCGGAACGCTGGCCTGCAGAGCTTTTACGGCTGCGGGCCGTTTTTACGGCGTCGCTCAGGTGTTTCTACCGGTGTTCTAAGCCAACTGTGTGTGCGAGCCGGGTTTTACGGCGTTCAAAGTGTTTCAAACTGGGTTTAAGGAGGCAACGATGGCAGATACGACGATTAAAAAAGTCAGCTCGAAAACGTCCCCGCACGGTGAGATGGGGCAGGTCTACCTGGCGTCAGGTAAAGGCGTCTCGATGCGGCTCTGGCGTACTGAACCTTCAGACGAAACCAAACCTGAAGAGACCCGCGAGTATGAGACGGTCGGTTACGTGATTGAAGGCAGCGCCGAACTGCATTTAGAAGGGCAGATGGTCAGGCTCGAGCCCGGTGATTCATGGCTCGTGCCGCAGGGTGCCAGCCACACCTACAAGATTTTAGCGGCGTTTACGGCGGTCGAAGCGACGCATCCGCCCGCTGAGGTCAAGGGGCGCGACGAAGCCTAAAGATTTGCCGTAAATCAGCTTTGACCCCCCTCGAGAATCCCTTTTGAAACGGTCTCGAGGGGTTTCTCTTGAACAACAGACGCGGCGTAAATGGCGGCTCCGACGGCAGTTTCTTCACCGCGCGGGGTTAGCACAAGGGGTAAGCCGAACGTCTCTTGTACCCGCTCTCTTAATAGGCGGCTCCGGCGTAGTATCTTGCTACTCCCGATTATCTTGGAGACACCTGTGACAACTCCTGCCGCTTCAAAACCACCTTGCCAAAAACCGTAGAGCTCGTCCACCACACCCTGAGCGAAGCCGTAAACAAGGTGTTCTAACGTAAAATTGTCCGGGGTGATGTTGCCGATGGCTCCGGTTTTCGCGCCCGTGCTGCTCCGTGACCCGGCGAAACGCGTGTCAACTTCCAGATACGGCGGCTTCAAGTTTGCAGGGTCAACCTCGAGCAGTTCGTAGAGATTATCAAAGTGTTTACCCGTTAAGTTATGCACTACGCTGTCTATAAGCTCGGTCAATATCTCAAACGATTTACCGCCCGTTAAACTCGCGCCGACGAGTAAAAAGCGACCTTCGGGAAAAGGGCGGGTCTCGAGGCCGCCCGCATATTTCAGTTCATTACTGACACAGCTGACTTGACCACTCGTCCCGAGCGTAAGCAAAACCGAATGCTCCGGGTCACTCACACTGCCGATAAAACTCGCCTGATTGTCGCCCAAAGCCGTGACGACGGGGACGCCTTTGTACTCGCCCGCGACGCTGCCGTGAACTCTTACGGTCGGGAGTTTTACAGGGTTTGGGTTCAACTTCTCCCACGCGGAGGTGAACGTGTTTTGCTCCAAGCTAAAAAGCCCCAGGCTATGCGCCAGCGTCGGGTCGGTTAGGGGCTGCTCGAGCCCACAAAGCCGCATCACAAGATAGTCGGGCGCGGTGCAGAGTGACGCGGCCTGTTTCGGAACGCGTCCGGTTTGAACTTGCGTAAAATGCGTGACTGCGCCGTAACCCATAGGCACAGCTTCACCGGTCACATCTTGGAAAAGCTCGAGATACCGCTTCCCCTCAGTGTCACGCACTTCGGCTTGTCGGTCGAGCCACGTAAAAAGTGGACTGACCGCTCTCCCCGCTGCGTCTACATACAAAATCCCGTGCATCTGTCCGGTGACGCCGATGCCATAAAAAGGGCCGAACTCGGTTGTGAGCATACGGATAAGCTCGAGTGCTTTTGCTACCAACATCTCAGGGTCTTGCGTATGCGCGCCCGGTACTTCTGTAGAGATTTCAGCGCGGTGGCGAAAGCTATTCGCAGCCATAACGTAGCTTGTCCCCAGGTCTATAACGGCTGCTGAAACGCTCGTCGTACCGAGGTCGAGGCCCAGATAGCGCACGGCTATACCGAGGCAGACATGCTGGTAGGATCGTAATCTGGCGACTGGTGCCGAAAATAGGTCGTGTAGAGTTCCGCGTAGTGCCCGCCCGCCGCCATTAAGCCGTGGTGGTCGCCTTCTTCGATGACTTCGCCTTCGCTTAAAACGATGATGCGGTCAGCCGAGCGAATGGTAGACAGGCGGTGCGCGATGACGATGGCGGTGCGGTCGCGCAAGACGACCTCGAGCCCCTCTTGAATCTGCGCCTCAGTCAGCGGGTCTACGCTGGCGGTAGCCTCATCCAGGATTAGGATGCTGGGGTTTTGGAGCAGCGTCCGGGCAAGCGCGACGAGTTGCCGCTGCCCCATCGAGATGCCTTTGCCCGCCTCGCCCACGTCGGTATCCAAACCTTGCGGCAGCGCGTCCAACCAGTCCCCGCCGCCGATACGCCCTGCAACCCGCCGCACGTCCTCGTCAGGCGCGTCCGCTGTGCCGTAACGGATGTTGTCCCGGACTGTCCCGCCGAACAAAAAGGGCGTTTGCTGGACGATACCTAAATGTTTACGGTAGGGGGGAAGCTCGAGCGACCTGATATCTACGCCGTCAATCTTCAGCTCTCCCCCCTGAAACTCGTAAAACCGTGCGACCAATTTGCCGAGGCTCGATTTGCCCGCGCCGGTGTGCCCAACGAGTGCCACGGTTTCCCCGGCCTCGATGGTCAGGTTGAAGTGGTCCAAAACTTGCTCCTGCGCGGTGTAGCGAAAGTCCAGGTTCTTAAACTCGATGCGGCCTTTGACGTTTTCTAAAACCTTGCTGTCTGTTTGCACCACGCGCGGTTCAGCGTCTACGAGGGCAAAAACCCGTTCACTCGCCGAGAGCCCCAACTGAAACTGACTCCAGAACGACGCGATGCTCGTCAAGGGTTGCCACAACAGCGCGATACTCTCGGCAAACAAAAACCACTGACCGGGTGTAACGCTGCCCGCGACAACGCTCGTCCCGCCGAAATAGACGATCAAAGCTGTACCGACGCCTGCAATCGTCCCGAGAACCGGAAAGATGCCGCTAAAAACCAGCCCTTGCCGCAAGTTGAGCGTATACGACTGTGCGTTGACACGGCTGAACTCGCCGTAAATCGTGCCCTCTTGCCGAAACGTTTTGGCGACCGAAATTCCGGTAATCGACTCCTGCACGTTCGCGTTGACCTCGGCTAACACGCGCCGCGCCTGCTGCGTGGTGATGCGGGCGATGCGGCGAAAGGCGAGCGCAGCAACGACGATAAAGGGCGCAATCAGCAGCGCAATCAGGGCAAGCTGCGCGTTGATAAAAAACAGCACCCCGACGACGATCACGACCTGCACAACCTGGCTCATCAAGTTGAGGGTTAAGGTGACGACGGTGGCGAAGTCTTGGGTATCCGAAGTGACGCGGCTGACGATTTTGCCGGTCGAGAACTCGTCGTAAAACGACATATCGCGCTCCAACACGGCGTCGAAGGCGTCTTTACGGAGATTCAAAACCACGTCGCCGACAACCCGCGCGGTATAGGTTTGACGAAAAAAGTTAAATACCCACGACAGTGCGCCTGCGCCGAAAATGGCGGCGAGCAGCCCGACGGTACTCTCCCAACCCGCCGCAACTGCGCCCGCCTGAATGGTGAGTGCGTCGATACCCCTCGAGATCAAAATCGGAAACGCTGCGTCCATCACCGCCGTCAGCAGGATGGTTGCGGCGACAAAGACCATCAGCCCTAAAAACGGGCGAAAGTAGCGGGAGATGCGGCCTAACAGTTGCCGGTCGGAATAGGTGCGGTCGTAAGCCTCTGCGCCGAGGCCGTCCATCACAAAACCCATACTTACTCCTCCTCGTAACGGGCAAAGATGCGCTGGTAGAGGCTGCAACGCCCGAGTAGTTCGTCGTGCGTGCCCTGGTCTGCGATGCGCCCTTGATGCAGCACCAAAATCTTGTCGGCCTGCCGAATCTGCGAGAGCCGGTGCGTAATTAGCAGCGTGGTGCGACCGTCCAAAACCTTGTCGATGGCCCGCTGAATCTGGTCTTCGGTGGCGCTGTCGATGGCGCTCGTCGAGTCGTCCAAAATCAGGATTCTGGGGTCGGTCAAGAGTGCCCGCGCAATCGCCAAACGCTGCCGCTGACCGCCCGAAAGCGTGACGCCGCGCTCGCCGATGACCGTATCGTAGCCGTCCGAAAAGTGCCGGATAAAAGCGTCGGCTTGCGCGGCTCTGGCAGCTTCTTTAATCGCTTCCGGCGTCGCTTTGGAGCCTAACCCAAAGGCGATATTGGCGGCGACCGAACGTGAAAAGAGAAACACATCTTGCTCGATCACGGAGATTTGTGAGCGGAGGGCCTCGAGGTTCCACTCTCTCACATCCACCCCGTCAATCAGGATGCGCCCTGCTGTGACGTCATAGGCGCGGTTGACGAGTTTGGTCAGCGTGCTCTTGCCTGAGCCGGTCTGTCCGACGATAGCAACCGTTTGCCCCGGCAGCGCCGTAAACGTGAGGTCTTGCAAGCTGAGTTTGTCGTCTCCGTACCCGAACGACACGTTCTCAAACCGGATTTCACCCTCGATCGGCGCGTCGTATCCGGCGGTGTTTTCGTCCAGGTCGGTGTCTTCACGGATAAGTTCTAAAATCCGCTCGGCTCCGGCAAACCCGAGTTGCACGAGCGAAAAGGTAAAGATTGAGATAAACGCCGGAAAGCGCAAAGTGCTCATCAGGCCCATGTAGGCGACCAGATCGCCCACCGAGATGCGCCCGGTAGATAAAAGATAAAGTCCGTGAGCAAACGCCCCGCTGATCGCTAAACCGATTAAGAGAAGCGGCAGATAGCGGGCCTGTACCTTGCCCTGCTCGGCAAACGCGTCCCGGTAGAGCGCCGCGTCCCGGACGAATTTGCGCTTCTCCTGCGCCTCTTGCGCGGCCCCTTTGACAACCTCAATGCCGGTAATCGCTTCGTTTAATCCTGCGTTCATCACCCCGAAGCGTTTGCGGAGCGCCGACGATACCGGCCCGAGCTGGTTCATGTAGTGCCGCAGGGCAAAGACAAAGGTGATGACGAATAAAACGGGGGAGATGAGCAGGACGGGCTCGAGCACCCCGATAAAAATCAGTGGGACGATGATGCCAATGATAGATTCGGTCAATAGTGAGACACCGGGGTTCATCATTGGATTGAGCTGCCGCACGTCGTTGCCAGCCCGCGCCATGATGTCGCCGACGCGCTGCCGGTTATGAAACGTCTGGCTTTTGCCGAGCAAGCTCACGTAGAGTTCATCGCGGGCGTCGCGCTCGAGCCGCTGTCCCAAGGTTTCCACCGAAAAGCTGTTGATGATGTCTACCACGCCGCGCACCAACACGATGCCCAAAATAACCAGCGCAATCGTTGAAAGTCGCCGCACACTCGGTTCGGGCCGCAACACCTCGTCAAATGCCGTTCCGGTCAGTCGAGGGATAGCTGCGAAAAATACGTTGGTTAAAATCGCGGCGGTGGCAAAGCTGAAAAGAAGCAGCGGATAGCGCCCCAAATGCGACAAAATCCAGCGGAGCGTGCTCCTGTCGTCGTAACGGTACGCACCCTCGACGCCGAACTCGCGTTTAGGTTCCCTTTGCGGAAGTGTAACGGCCACGCTTACCCCTTTTCCCCAGCCCAACCGAGCTTCTGCTAGTTTTACGGTGCTACTATCGGCTACTAATGCCAGTCACTATACCTTAAAAATTGAGGTAAAAGCTCGAGGCCCTTAGTTGAGTTAAAGGCCGCTCACTATCTTAGCGGGTTTACGCGGTGCTTAGGGAAGCTGAGGTCCAACCGAACGCTAACGCCGATAGTTTTACTGTAAACCTGAACTGCACGAAATACCTCACCCAGACGCCCTGCCTCGGTTGTCGCCGTAAAACCCGCGCTATAAAACCGCCGTAAAAACTTGTACTGTAGAAACTTGTACCGTAAAATCCACGCCGTAAAACTCACGCCGTACCAAACTTGTCAGCGTAAAAGCCGTTTAGCTACCGTAAAGTGTGCAAACCGCTGGGACGTCAACAAGAGCTTTGCGCTACTGAGACGCAGTGTACATGCTAAAGTTACCGCCGTGCGGAACCTTTCTTACCCCAAAACATTCGTTCAGCATCTCCTAGTCAGCGCCAAAGGTCTGGTCATGGGCGCAGCCGACGTCGTACCCGGCGTTTCGGGCGGCACGATGGCCCTCATCATGGGCATCTACGAAGAGCTGATTCACGCCATCACGCAGTTTTCCCGTAGAGACCTCTACGCCCACGTCTTTTCCGGCAGGGTGGGCAAGGCTTTTGAACAGGTACATTTAGGCTTTTTGGTCGCCCTGGTGTTGGGTATCGCCGCCGCCGTGCTGAGCTTGGCGGGCATTTTGGAACATTTATTGGGGACAGAGCCGGTGTGGGTCTTCTCTTTTTTCTTCGGGCTTATCGTGGCTTCAGTCTGGGTCGTGGGCAAGCTGGTGCGGGGCTGGAATGCGGGGACGGTGACAAGTTTCGTCGTCGGCGCGGCGCTGGCTTTTATCATCGTCGGCCTGACGCCGACCCAGACGCCGGAAGCCTCGTGGTTTATTTTCCTGAGCGGCGCAATTGCAATTTGTGCGCTCATCCTGCCGGGAATTTCAGGGTCGTTTATCTTGCTGCTCTTGGGCAAATACGAGTTCGTGTTGGGCGCGGTGAACGACCGCAACCTGGGCGTCATCGTCGTGTTTGCGCTCGGCGCAGCGGTGGGTCTCTTGGGGTTTGCCAAAATACTTAACTGGCTCCTGACGCACTACTACGACATCCTGATTGCTGTGCTGTGCGGCTTTATGCTGGGGAGCTTGCGTAAAATCTGGCCGTGGAAAGTCGAGCTAGAAGGTGGACTCCTGACCCGGAACGTTTTACCTGCGGGGGGCCTCGAGCTACTCTACGCGCTACTCTTGGCTTTGGCGGGCGTTGCCCTAGTGCTGCTGATTTCACGGCAGGGAGAGCGGCTCGAGTCCGATTCCCAATAAAGCCTGACTCAAAAAACGAGACCCGGCGTAAAAGTTTGTGCCGGGTCTCGTCTCGTTTTGTTTAGTTACACGGATTTACCGTGATTCTATCGCCGTAAACGTCTTGCCTTTGCTCCCTTCATACGACAGCTTGGGCCGCATCAACCGGTTGTCGGCGTACTGCTCTAACAGGTGCGCCATCCACCCCGGCGTCCGGGCGACCGTAAAAATTGGCGTGTACATCTCGCCGGGAAAACCTAGCATCCGGTACACCGACGCCGAAAAGAAGTCCACGTTCGGTTTGACCTGCTTGCCCTGTTTGTCCATCTCGCGCTCCATCACGCGCTCCATCTCCTGCGACATCTCAAACCACTTTGAGTCGCCGGACTCTTCAGCGAGTTTTTCCGAGACGCCCTCGAGAACTGCCGCCCTCGGGTCGAGGACGCGGTAGACGCGGTGTCCGAAACCGGGGATACGGGCTTTGGGCTGACTCAGTTTGTTCATGACAAAATCTTCAGTCGCCTCGACGCTGCCGATCTCTTCTAGCATCTGCATCACCGCGGTATTCGCGCCACCGTGTAGCGGCCCTTTAAGCGAACCGATAGCGGCGGTGATGGCGCTGTACACGTCCGTCAAGGTCGAAGCGGTCGCCCGCGCCACAAAGGTACTCGCGTTCGAGCCGTGTTCGGCGTGCAGCACGAGCGCCACGTCCATCACGCGGACGGCGGCCTTGGACGGCTCCTCGCCGTTCGTCATATAGAGAAAGTTGGCGGCGAGCGACAGCTCGGGGTTCGGCGCGACGGGTTCCTTGCCTTCACGGATACGCGCCAGGGCAGCCGTTAGGGTAATCGTCTGCGCGGTCAACCGGAGTCCGATACGGCGCACGTTGTCCAGCTCAACGCCGTCACTCTCCTCATCCGACGCGGCGAGCGCTGAGACCGCCGTCCGTAGGGCGTGCATCGGGCTTTCACTCTTGGGAAAGTGCCGGAAGATGTCAATAACCTCGTCTGGTACAGCAAAGTGAGGTTTGAGTGACGCCTGAAACTCGGACAGCTCGCTTTTGGTAGGCAACGCGCCGTTCCACAATAAGCAGATCACCTCTTCGAACGAGGCTTTGTCGGCCAACTCGCGGATGTCGTAGCCTCGGTAGATGAGCTCGCCCTTCATTCCGTCGATGCTGCAGATTTCGGTCGTGTCGATCATCACGCCGTCGAGTCCTCGGTGAATCGTCTGTTCCATAACTGCCTCCAGATGGGTATTAACTGTTGCTGACTATTTTTCTAGTTTAACTGCCCGCTGCGCGTGTCATAGTAAGGTCTGCGGGCTTTACGGGCTAACTCGCAGCTTCCGGGCCGCTGTTTTCGGGGCTGCTGGGGCCGTCTACGTTCTGTAAAACGTTTAAGACAGCCTCACCGTAACGCGAGCGTTTAATCGGCCCGACCCCTTTGACTAAAACGAGTTCATCGAGTGTTTGCGGATTTGCCGCAGCAACTTTAGAGAGCGTGTCGTTGGTAAAAACGATATACGCCGGGACACCCTCGGTTTTGGCGGTTTCGCGCCGCCAAGCCTCGAGCCTGCCCAACCGGGTTTCGGCCTCCTCTGAGAGAACGGTCTGTGCTGGCGGTTGCTCAGTGACCGGCGCGGAGGTATCGGCTGTAGTTTCGTTTGCGGCTTCGTTTGCGGCTTCGCCTGTGCTGCTCGCCGTGTTTATCTGGCTTTCACTCAAACTCTCAGACGCCCCAGGTGCTTCAGTTACGGGAGGCACATAGGCAGGGGGCACCGTAGGGTTTACCTTATCTGTGTCGGTGCCTCGAGTACCGCTAGGGTCAGGCGCAGGTGGGGTGGGCGGCGCTGCTGCGGGCGACGGTTCAGCTGCCGCTGCAGGCGTGTAAGTGCTTGTCGTGCTTGCACTCGCGGTAGGTCGGGGCGTATCCGGTTTGCCCCCCTCGCGGTAGAGCAGATACGCTCCGGCAGCCACCAGAACGACCGCAAACGCCACCGAACTCAGCAGACCAAACGACCCCAGCGCGACGAGTGCGCCCAGCACCGCGAAGATGCCTGCACCGTAGAGCGCCCAGCGGTTCGGTCTGGGCTCTACGCGGTCAATAGCGAAAAATCCGGCAGCCAGACCTAACAGCATCCCGCTGTCGGTGTCGATTAAGGTACCGACGGCGATGCCTATCAAGACGCCGCCTGCAACCAAAAAGTTGTAATTTTGCCGCGACACGTAACCGACTAAAAAGACTGCGCCGATAAGCGCCAGCCAGAGCCAGTCTGCGCCGCCGATCCGTGAAAGCAGCATAATGACGCCGATAGCGATGAGCGCGTAGGCCAGCAGGCGCTGTGGGTTTGTCGTTCTCATTCGGGCCTCCTCGTCCGCCTATGATAGCGCACTCGAGCAGCTTGGTTGATAAGCCCTCGATGTCAGGTACGCCCGCAGCGGGTACCGTTTACCTGTATACACCCCTAGATATAGCTAGTAGCCAGCTACCGGTATTTTCATAATCGCGTTGGTACAACGTAGCTCGGTGCAACTGACCTTCTAAAAGGGATACCCCTGTAGGTATAAACCGCAACCATGTAAGGGACACAGGTTTTTCACACGCTCAGGGTGCTAGCATAGGCTGACCATGTATGAGATGTGCTCGAGGGGACGATGAAACCATCTGAAAGGTCGCTACAACGCATCACCAGCGTTACCTTGCAGTTCTTGCTGCTCACCTTTTCTACTAAATCGTCTCTAAACCCACATCGGGACAACCCAGGTTCGTACCCGCTCAGGCCACCCCTACCTATCTTGTAAAGGAGCCGCCGTGATTCAGGAAACGTACCTTTTTAAGCCTTTTGACACAACCCCGATTTCAGTCGTCAGTGAGTCGGGTCTTTGGAACGCGCCTTTCGAGCTGAACTTAGACGACGCAACGCTCAAAAAGATGTACTACGACCTCGTTCTCGCGCGGCTATTAGACGAACGTTTAGTCAAACTTCAGCGGATGGGTAAAACCAGCTTCGTCGCACCGACTTCCGGGCATGAAGGGGCGCATATTGGTACTGCTTACGCTATGCGCGCGGGGTTCGACTGGCTTTTCCCCTACTACCGCGACCTCGGCCTCGTTACGGCGCTCGGCGTGCCCTTACGTGAGACCTTCGGGCAGATGCTCGGTACGAGGGCCGACCCCAACAAAGGTCGTCAGATGCCGAATCACCCCGGTTCGGCGGCGCTCAATATCTACACGGCGGCTTCGCCTATCGCCTCGCATATCCCGCCTGCCGTCGGCGCGGCCCTCAGCATGAAACTCCGGGATACCGGACAGGTCACGGTCGTAACCTTCGGCGACGGCGCGACGAGTGAAGGTGACTTTCACGCCGCGCTGAACTTTGCCGGAGTACAGGGTGCGCCTATTGTGTTCGTCTGTGAAAATAACGGCTACGCAATTTCGGTCGGTCTAAACAAACAGAGCGCTTCGGAGACGGTCGCGGTCAAAGCGCACGCCTACGGGATGCCGGGGTACACCGTTGACGGCATGGACACGCTCGCCTGCTTTTTCGTCGTGCAAGAGGCGGTGGCGCGGGCTAGGGAGGGGCGCGGGCCGGTGTTGCTCGAGCTGCTCGTCTACCGTTACGGGGCGCACTCCTCAGCTGATGACGACTCGGGCTACCGCTCCGCTGAAGAGGTCGCGGCGTGGCGCAAACGCGACCCGCTCGAGAGGTTTCAAAAGTTTTTGACCAAACGCGGGTTGTGGTCGGACGAAGAGGAAGAGGCGTTACGAGAAGAGCTGAACGAAACCCTCGCGGCCGCCCAAGCCGAAGCTGAAGCTGCCGGAAGTGTCCCGACCGAATGGCTGTTCGACAACGTATACGCCGACCTGCCCGATTTTTTACGCGAACAGCGGGGTGAATTGTGAAGACAGGTTTTGCCGGGAGATTTTAGTGGCGCAGCTTAATCTTGTTCAGACGGTCGCGCATACACTAAGCCTCGAGATGGCCCGTGATGACAGTGTTGTCTTGATGGGTGAGGACGTCGGCAAACGCGGCGGCGTCTTTTTGGCTACCGAAGGACTCTTTGAGCGTTTCGGCCCCGACCGGGTGATTGACACGCCCCTGTCAGAAGCGGCGATCATCGGCGCGGCAGTCGGCATGGCGGCGCACGGCCTTCGGCCTGTGGCTGAAATCCAGTTTTCGGATTATGTGTATCCGGGTTTTGACCAGTTGGTCTCGCAAGCTGCCAAGCTCCGTTACCGCTCCGGCGGACAGTTTTTCGCCCCGATGGTCGTGCGGATGCCTGCCGGGGGCGGCGTCAAGGGCGGGCATCACCACTCGCAAAACCCTGAAACACACTTCGTCCACACCCCCGGCCTCAAGGTCGTCTATCCATCGTCCCCCGCCGACGCCAAAGGACTCCTCAGCACCGCCATTCGCGACGACGACCCGGTGATTTTTATGGAGCCCAAACGCCTCTACCGCGCTGTAAAAGAAGAGGTGCCGGATGGCGAACACCTGATTCCGTTCGGTCAGGCGCGGGTGCGGCGTGAAGGCGACGACGTGGTGCTCGTTTCTTACGGGGCCAGCGTCGCCGAAACGCTCAAGGCCGCCGCCGCACTCGCCGAGCAGGGAATTTCAGCTCGAGTTATCGACCTGCGTTCGCTGATGCCGTGGGATAAAAAAACCGTTCTAGAAGCTGTGGCCCAGCTCGGGCGCGTCGTGTTGGTCTCCGAAGCGCCCCGAACCGGCGGCTTCGTCAGCGAGATTACCGCGACCATTTCCGAAGAGGTTTTGGATATGCTGCTCGCGCCGCCCGTACGTGTGACGGGGTTTGATACGCCGTATCCGTACGCGCAAGACCGGCTCTATCTGCCGGGAGTCAACCGTATTTTGAGGGCGGTACAGCGGGTTTTAGACTACTGATGAATCCCGTAAATCCGTTTGTCGAACCGGGCACTGCCGAGGCTTACGCTCAGGGCCGACCCTATTTTCATCCTCTGGTGATTGAAAAAGTTAAGGAAAACCTTGCGTTAAGCGCTCCCGTGAAGTTAGCCGTAGATGTGGCGTGTGGTACGGGACTGTCAACTCGAGCATTACTAGCTATCGCTGAGCAGATTGTCGCCACCGACATTTCCGAAGTGATGCTCTCACAAGCTCCCAAAGATGCATGCATCACCTACTATCAAGCTCCAGCAGAAGCACTCCCTTTGGAAGACGCAAGTGCCGACCTTATGACGGTCAGTCTGGCGTTTCACTGGCTCGAGCGTAAAGCATTTTTGCGTGAGGCGCGGCGCGTACTACGTCTGGGAGGTTGGCTCGTCGTTTACGAAAACTTTTTTGAAGGGCGGCAGCATTCAAATACCGATTTTGTAAGGTGGTTGGAACGTTATTACGAAGCTCACCCGTCGCCACCTCGAGACCGTGCCCCTTTTACCGATGAAGACGCCCAAAGAGCCGGATTTGAGTTTTTAGTTAGGGAAACCTACAAAAATACCTGGTCATTTAATTTAGCTGACTTTGTAGCCTATCTTTTGTCGCAGAGTAACGCGGTTGCGGCGGTCTCGAGCGGACGCTACTCAGCCGAAACGCTTAAACTAAAGCTTACTGAAGAGCTTCAGCCTTTCTTTGACGGCGAAGAAACCTTCCCCTTCGCCGGTTTTATCTGGCTGCTGAGGAGAACCTAACCCTATGCCTCGAGAACTCGTCCTCCCCGAACTCGCCGAGTCGGTCGTCGAAGGTGAAATCGTCAAATGGCTCGTCGCCGAGGGCGAAAACGTCGTAGAAGACCAACCGGTCGTCGAGGTGATGACCGATAAAGTCACGGTCGAATTGCCAAGTCCGTTCGCTGGAGTTTTGGAGACGCAGCTCGTCGCCGAGGGAGATGTGGTCGCGGTTCACACGCCGATTGCCCGCTTTGCTGATGAAGCGGTCGGTGAACAGGCGGCGGGCGCAACCGAAACGCCTTCGCCTGCCGCTGATTTGGTGCAAAATGAAGAAGCGGCAGCTGACAACAAGGATAAAGATACAGATGATGGCGACGCACGCAGCTTGTTCCGGGCGTCTAAAGATGACGCTGCCGAGCCGGTCTATCAGATGACGCGCTCAGATACCCGGAAAGGTGAGACTGAACGTAAAGCTGGGCCGTATGGTCGCCCTGTTGCAGTTCCGGCAGCCCGCAAACTCGCCCGTGAGCTGGGCCTCGAGCTGAGCGCAGTCTCCGGGGGTGGCCCAAACGGACGTATCCGTGTAGACGACGTGCGGCGTGCTGCTGACCAGGATAAGTCTTCGGTTCCGAATACACCTAAAGCGCCCCCTTACAAAACACCTGCGGGGTATGAAGGGCTCGAGCAGCGCGTTCCCGTTCGCGGTTTACGGCGGGCGATTTCAAATCAGATGGTCGCCTCGCATCTGCAAACCGTCCGCACCCTTCATGTTGACGAAGTAGACGCCACTGAACTCGTCGCACTGCGTTCGAAGCTCAAACCTCTGGCAGAAAAACGTGGGGTCAAGCTCTCGTATCTACCGTTTATTATGAAGGCGACAGTCGCGGCCCTTAAAGCCTTTCCAGTGGTGAACTCGAGCCTCGACGAAGCGGCAAGTGAGGTCGTCCTCAAAGGGTTTTACAATTTGGGTTTAGCCGTTGCTACAGAGGTTGGGTTAGTCGTTCCGGTTATCAAAGATGTTGACAAAAAGAGTATTCTCGAGGTCGCGCAAGAGGTCAGTACACTCGCAGCCAAAGCCAGAGACGGCAAACTCGCGCCCGAAGACGTCAAGGGCGGCACCTTTAGTATCACCAATATCGGGTCACTCGGCGGACTCTTCAGCTTCCCGATCATCAATGTGCCTGAAGCGGCTATTTTGGGCGTTCACAGCATTAAAAAGCGTCCGGTGGTGATGCCGGACGATTCTATAGCAGCGCGGCAGATGCTCTATTTGTCCTTGTCGTTCGACCACCGCATCATTGACGGGGCGGAGGCCGCGCAGTTTACGAGTTACTTGATTGAACTGCTCACGACGCCTGAATCGTTGCTGCTCGAGGGTTAGTCTTGCTCTTGCTATATAGCACTTAAGCGGTTGAAGGCTACCTTTATCACCATAGAATGTACGTGCTAGACATAGACAGTTCAAATGAATGTGGGGGCGTCTGTTCCCAGATGATACCTGCTATAGCACTTAAGCAAGAAGCTACCGTAATCACCTCAGAATGTGCGTGCTAGACGGTTTAGTTAAAGGTGAGAGCGTCCGTTCCCAGATGATACCTGCTATACGTTTTTGTAGGCTGGGTTCGCACCACACGACGCCCGGATGATGAGGTCTAGCTCGAGCTGAACTTTTACTTTCTCAACCGGTTCGCCGCGAATCAGGTTAATCAGCATCTCCCCGGCTAGGCGACCATGCGCCAAGGCCGGAGAACGCACGGTCGTTAGGGGCGGCGCAGCATAAGCCGCCACCGGGATGTCGTCATAGCCGACGACTGCAACATCTTCGGGGATGCGTAACCTGCGCTGACGAAGTGCCGCCATTGCCCCCAAAGCGACGGTATCGTTTGAAACAAAAAGGGCCGTAAAGTTGGTGTGGGCGTCTAGCAGCGAGGTCATCGCCGTAAAACCGCTCGAGGCGCTGTAGTTGCCGGTACGTAACAGCGCCGGGTCGTAGGGGAGGCCTGCGTCTGCCAAGGCTTGCCGGTAGCCCCGGTAACGTTCGTCGGCACCCTGATACTCGAGCCCCCCGTAAGAGATATGTGCGACGCGTGTATGACCCAACTCGATAAGGTGTTCGGTCAGCCGTTTGGCGGGTGCACTGTTGTCGTCGGTCGAAATCGTATAAGCCTGCGGCAGTTCGGACGCGCCCATGATGACGAGCGGAATATCCTCTTTGGTAAGTCCGGATAGCTCTTTGTCACCCCGTCTGGGGTTTAACACGACAAGTCCGTCAACCTGCTTGGCTCGTACAAGCTCTAAGTACACGTCGGGTCGTGAGGGGTCTGGAACGGCTTCGACAATCACCTTGAAGCCGTACTTTTGACTGACTTCGTTGAGACCGTAAAGTGCCCCTGGAATAAAAGCGTCAACTTGTAAATGCTCGGCGTGACAGATAAACAGCCCCAGCGTATGCGTGCGTCCACTTGCCAGGGTGCGCCCTGCTGCGGTGGGAACGTAACTGAGGCTGCGGGCGGCGTCTAATACCCGTGCCTGCGTCGCCGCACTGATATTCGCTTTATCGACGCCGTTGAGCACAAACGACACCGTCGTGCGAGAAACGCCCGCGAGTTCGGCGACTTCAAAACTTGTCGGGCGTTTGGTTCTCACTGTATTCCTCGGTCGAACAGACGCGTCACCTTAGAAGTTTGCGTCAGCCAACCAGGTCTTTCTGTCGTGGATCACGAAACGCTTCAGGTACCATCTCACCGTGCGCCTCGAGTAGATCATCAACCAAGTTGTGAATCTGCTCTAAGTCCAGCTCGGCAGCTGTGTGCGGGTCAAACATCGCCGCGTGATAGAGGTGGTCTTTGCGGCCCGTTAGGATAGCCTCGACGGTCAGGGCTTGCACGTTGATATTCGTTTGCATCAGCGCGGCAAGTTGCGGCGGTAACACGCCGATGTAGGTCGGTTGGACGCCGTTTTGGTCAACCACGCACGGGACTTCGACGCAGCACTCGGGCAGGTTGTCGATCAGGCCGGTGTTCATCACGTTGCCGTACACAACACGCGGCTGCCCCGTTTCACAGCTGTGGATAATCAAAGAGCCGTACTCGGGCGAGCGTTTGATGGTGAGCATCTGCTCTATCAGTTTGGTTTCGTCGCGGACGCTACCGTCAGTCGGCGCGTCGTCCGTGTGTTCGCTGTTTGTGTCTTGCACCTTAAAGGTGGTGGTGGGGTCCTCGAGCTTATCCCGTAACCGCTCCCACCCCTGAAGCTGAAACTCACAGCGGCGCAGGTACTCGTCGATCGGGATGTTGAACTGTTGGATGAGTTCAGGCCGGTTTTCTTTGATAAACCACGGCGTGTATTCGGAAAAGTGTTCCGAGGATTCGGTCACAAAATAACCGAGCCGCTTGAGCATCTCGTAGCGGACACGGTTCGTATCGGGGACGCGGCCTTCGTCTAACACGCGCTGAAGCTCCGGGTACAGATCTTTTCCACCCTGTTCAAACTCGAGGTAAAACGCCACATGATTGATACCCGCGACGCGGTAGCTGATTTCAGCTACCGGTACACCGATGTCTTTGGCCAACTCTCCGGCAGTGTGCGGGACACTGTGGCAGAGTCCGACGGTTTTAATGGTGCTCGAGCGGTTTAACGCCCAACAGTTCATCGCCATCGGGTTGACGTAATTCAGGTGCCACACGTCGGGGCAGAGCCGCTCCATATCGCGGGCCATCTCGAGCAGCACCGGTACCGTCCTGAGCGCCCGCATGATGCCGCCAATGCCAAGCGTGTCGCCAATCGTCTGCTGCAAGCCGTACTTTTTGGGAATCTCAAAGTCGATGACCGTGCTCGGTTTGTAACCGCCGACTTGAATCATGTTGAGCGCGTAGTCTGCGCCGTATAGGGCAGCTTCGCGGTCGGTCGTCGCCGTAATCGTCGGCTTG
The DNA here is from genome assembly GCA_965215315.1 of Truepera sp. GTDB lineage: Bacteria > Deinococcota > Deinococci > Deinococcales > Trueperaceae > Truepera. The sequence continues at coordinate 2,587,093 of CBDCDB010000008.1, forward strand.
GCTCCTAAAGCATCGGCAACCTTGTGCGCGACGATCTCAGACGTTTTGAGGCGTTCGGCGTCGATGTCGAACAGCGCAATTTCAGCATCTGCGAGTTCGGGAAAGCTTAAAATATCGCCGAGCAAGTTTTTGGCGAAGACGGTGCTGCCTGCGCCGATAAAGGTGATTTTCGTCATAAAACTCCTTGAACAATGACTTGCGTAGTTTTCTAAAGCGCGTCCCGCTCAGCAAATGCCGAGCGGGACGCGCTAAAAAAGTTTACTGGAAAAGCGCGTTGATCTGTTCGTTGGCCTGCGTGAGGGTCGTTTCTACGTCGGCGCTGTTGGTGAAAATGCTTTCCATAGCGTTGGTAAAGATCGAGGTGATCTGTGCCCCGTAGTCGGTAATCGGAAAGAGGAAGGTGCCGTTTTCGGCAATAGCTTCTTCGGTAAACGGCGTCACGTCGACGCCGCGCGATTCATAGGTTTCGACCGCCGCGTCAACACCTGACTGCAGCGCAGGGAAGACGACGCCTGCTGCGCCGACGATGTTCTGGCAGTCTGCCGAGCCTAAGAATTTGACCCACTGCCAGGCAGCGTCTTGGTTCTGGCTGCCGACCCAGATAGAGTCTGCAAGGCCGTTAAACATGCTTTTGCGTCCTTCGGGGCCGACCGGCAGTTTGGCAAGCCCAACCTCGAAGGGCGAGTTGTTGATGTACTGCCCGATCTGCCACGATCCGTCTGTAACCAAAGCCCCTTGCCCTGCTGAAAAGAGCGCGTTGGCCCCGACCCCGGTAACGTCCGAGGTGAGCGGTGAGAGGTGCTTGTTGTTGACAACATCTTGAAGCCAGCTGATGGTCTCGATAAATTTAGGGTTGCTGTAGTTGTACTGGTCGCCCCAGATACCGTTGGTCGGTATCCAGCCGTTCGACGCGGCGAAGTGGCTCCACTCGGTCTGCCCGCCGCCACCACCTGCTCCCGGCATAATAAAGCCGTACTGCACGACTTTGTTCGGATCGAAGTCGGGGGAAAGTGCGTTGTTGCCGTTGTTATCCAAGGTCAGTTTGGAAACGACTTCCTGAAAGGTGCCGCCGTCTTGCGGGTTCCAGGTCCAGTCTTCCATCACCGCCGGGTCGATACCGGCGGCTTCAAACATCGCTTTGTTGTAAAACACCGCAACCGTGTCCCAGTCTTTGGGCAACCCGTAACGCCCTCCGTCTTTGGTCCAGAGTGAGGCCAGCTCACCAATGTACCCGTCGGTGCTCACACCGTCTCGTTCGACGAGCGGCTGAATATCGACGAGCTGATCGTTGGTGACGAATTCAGGGTACTTGGCGAGGTGGTCGGTAAACACGTCGGGCGCAGTGCCGGAGACGAAGCCGGTCGTGATAGTCGTCCAGTAATCGTCCCAACCGATCTGCTCAATGTTAACGCTTATGTCGGGGTTTTGCTCTTGAAAGGCGACCGCACACTGCTGGTAGGCCGGAAGCTGGTTCGCGTCCCAGAGCATATATTTGATCTGGGTTTGGGCAAAAGCGGCGCTGGTCGCTAAAAGTACGGTGCTGAGAGCGGCGAGGCGGGATAAGTTCACGAATCACTCCTTTGGGTGGTACGAAGGGGTTTGGGACCTAAAAAAGCCTAGCGGGTTACTAGCGGGTTAATAAACGATATAAGTGGCGGTCATCACCTCCTATTTAAGTCCGCTAAAGGCAAGCGAATCGACGATGCGGCGGCCTAGAAAGATCATCAGCAAGAAAATCGGGACGATACTAAGCAGCGTCGCCGCCGTTAGACCCGTCCAGTCGGGAACGCCCTGCGGCGTCTGACTGCGAAAAATCCCTAGCGCGACGGTCAGTACCCGGATGCTCTCGTCCCGCCCGACCAAAAAGGGCCACAAGTAGTCGTTCCAGGTATTGATACTCGTCAAGATGGCGAGCGTCGCCAGCGGCGTTTGGCTGACCGGCAATACAATCCGCCAGAAGATACCGAAGCGGCTGGCACCATCTAGGCGAGCGGCCTCCTCGAGCTCGAGCGGCAACGACAAAAAGAACTGCCGTAAAAAGAACACTGCGAAGGGCGTCATCAATAAGTAAGGCGCGACCATCCCTTGCACCGTATTGAGCCAACCGAGCTGCCGAATCAGGACGAAATTGGGGATAAATAGCACGATCCCCGGTACCATCAGCGCCGACAGATAGAGAAAAAAGACAACGTTGCGTCCCGGAAACTTAAGCCGCGCAAAGGCGTAAGCGGACATCGCCGAAAAGAAAATCTGAAAAACGACGATCAGCCCGGTAAAGATCACCGAGTTGCGTAAAAAGAGCGGGAAGTTGAGCGTTTGGCCCGAACCGCCCGAGGTGACCATCTCGTCTAAACTGACGAGACCCAACGCGCGGCGGAAGTTGAACAAGGTCGGTTCGGCGGGTAACAGGGAACCGGCAGTGCTAAAAAGCGAACGCTGGCTCGAGAGCGACGTTTTAATCACGATCCAGATAGGCAGCAGCGTAATCAGAATGAGCAAGATCAGCGTGAGCCAGGCGACCAGTTTGCCCCAGTTAAACCCCGGCCTTCTGCTTTGCGGCTGTGCCGCTGTCGTTGTCTGTGGCTCTAGTACCATAACGTCTCCTTTAGGCGAGGTCGGACTGATCCGAGCGGAAGAACCTGAGCTGCAAGAGCGTAATCAGAATCAAGATGGCAAAGAGCGTCATCGAAAGTGCGGTCGCGTAGCCCATGCGGGAGAACTGAAAGGCGTTTTCGTAGATGTACCAGACCAAGACCTTGGTGCTGTTGACCGGCCCGCCCTGCGTGGTTACGGCGACGGTATCGAAAATCTGAAACGACCCGATCAGCGACGTAACCAGTACAAAAACCGTGACCGGGCGCAGGAGCGGCAGGGTAATGCCCCAAAACATCCGGTTTTCTGACGCGCCGTCAATTCGCGCCGCTTCGTAGAGCGAACCCGGAATGCCCTGCATCCCGGCATAAAAAAGGAGCGCGGTAAAGCCCATGTGCCGCCAGATATTGATGAAGGCTATCGTCCAGATGGCCTGATCAGGCGAGCCGAAAAAGGGTTGACGGCTAAACCCTAAAGCCTGAATCACCGAGTTGACGTAACCTAAAAGCGGGTCGAGCATCCACAGCCAGATCAGCGCAACGACAACGTTGGATAATAGGTAAGGCAAGATCATTGTGCCGCGCACGAGCACCGAAGTGGTAAGGCGGCTCATCAGCACGGCGAGGAGCAATCCCAGAACGGTTTGCAGCGGGATATTGGCTAGAACGTAAATACCGGTAATCTTGAGCGCACTCCAAAAAAGTGGGTCGGCGATCATCTCTCGGTAGTTGGCCAGCCCGACCGGGTTCGGGTCACGGAGGAGGTTCCAGTCGGTAAAGCTGATCATCAGGCCACGAAAAGCGGGCAGCGCGTAAAAAAAGAAAAAACCGATAAAACTTGGCAAGATAAAAAGCCACGCGGTGATGTGTTCGCCGGTAAAAAAGCGTTGCCACAGACTCCTTTTCGGGCGTTCCCTAGCTGGATACGTCGATACCGTGGCCATGTCCACCTCCGTCGGGGCAGCCGCCAAACTTGAAAAAGCCGAACAAACAGTCCGAAAACCCGGCAATTCCACGGTTTGCCCATCGACTAACACGTGTTAGCTTTGGCTTTAGCGTAGAGGGTAGCGCTATTTTTGTCAAGACCCGAGTCAAATAAAAATCAGCTGTATTAAGGAAAAGCAGGTAAAAGCAGAAAATACGGTCTTCCTGCTTCCGCAAAAAACGGGCTTTCAGCTTCGGTTTCTGGGCCTTTAGGCGGAGGTCAAAGGGGGTATGTAAGCCTAAGCCTGGCGGTGTCAAGGGACAGAACTCCCCCATGAAAGGAAAACGATGACACACACTACATCACAGTTAGCACCGCAACCGGTGAAAACCGCGCTAATTACCGGCCCCAGCCGGGGTCTCGGCTTTACTCTCGCTGACTTTTTAGCCGCGCAGGGCTACACGCTCATTATCAACGCCCGTGACGAAACCGCGCTCGAGGCTGTCGCTCAAAGTTTAGGGCGTTACGGGCACCCCGTTTACGCGTTCCCCGGCGACGTGCGCGACCCTGACCACCGCCGCGTACTCGCCGAGGTCGTGCGTGACCAGGGCGGCCTCGACCTGCTCGTCAACAACGCCTCGGATTTGGGCGCGAGCCCGCTGCCGGAGCTGGCGCACTACCCGCTGGAACGTTTGCAGACGCTTTTCGACACGAACGTCTTCGCGCCGCTGGGACTTGTTCAGAAGACGCTCGCAGCTTTGCGGGCGCGGCACGGACTCGTCGTCAACGTTTCGTCCGACGCGGCGCAGGGCGCGTATCCGGGTTGGGGCGCTTACGGCTCGAGCAAAGCTGCGCTAGACCTTATGACCCGAACGCTCGCCGCCGAATTGGAAGATATAGGCGTCGTTTCGGTTGACCCCGGCGACCTCCGGACGCAGCTTCACCAAGCAGCATTCCCCGGTCAAGATATCAGCGACCGGCCTCTCCCGGAGGTGACGCTGCCGTTTTGGGCGTGGCTTTTGGGGCAAGACCCGCTCCGGGTCTCAGGTGCGCGGTTTGCCGCTCAGGGCGAGCGTTGGGGGCTTCCCCGTGCGGCCTGATCTATTTTCTAAACCGGCTGCTAAACCGTTGGTGCTGCCTGAAGCGTCTGCACCACCTGAACTGGGGGGAGGCTCGAGAGACGCCGTGCGCCTGTTGGTCAGTAGCGAAAGCGGGCATCATCACAGCCGTTTTGCCAACCTCGCCAACTTTTTACGGCCCGGTGACTTGCTCGTCGTCAACCGGAGTGCGCCGCTGGGCGCAAGCTTGGAAGCTGAAGGCTCGCCGGGTCACTTTGTCCTGAACCTCTCGTCGGATTACGGTGGCGGCGTGTGGCTGGCAGAACCACGCCGAAGGTTTGACCGTCCGGGGCCGCTTCCGCTAGGTGCCGGTGAACCGTTTACGGTGGCGGGTCTAGGGGGAACATTTCTGCACCCGTATCCCGGTTTGCCGCGTCTCTGGTTCGTCCGTTTTACGGGGGATATTTTGCCCGTAATGGCGCAATACGGTGTGCCCATCCGCTACGGGTACGCCCCGACGTCGCACCCGCTTACGGCCTATCAGACGCTCTTTGCCGATATCCCCGGCAGCGCCGAGATGCCCTCTGCCGCGCGGCCTTTTACCGAACGGGTGCTGCGTGACCTGGACGCCAAAGGGGTCGCGCACGCTGCCATCACCTTGCACACCGGCGTCAGCAGTCTCGAGGCTACCGAAACGCTCTATCCGGAACCTTCTAGTGTCCCCGCCGAGACGGTCGCTGCCGTAAACCGGACAAAAGCGGCGGGCGGGCGCATCGTTGCGGTCGGAACGACCGTCGTGCGGGCCGTAGAATCCGCCTTTTACGGCGGTGCGCTTCACATTGCGGAAGGCTTTACTCGTCTCTATGTGAAGCCGGGGCGCGGCGTCGGAGTTATCGACGGTCTGATTACGGGGTTTCACGCGCCCGAAGCGAGTCATTTGGAGATGCTCTACGCGCTTGCGGGCGAAACGCTCGTCCGGGACGCCTACGCCGAGGCGCTAAACGCAGGCTACTTGTGGCACGAGTTCGGGGACAGTCACCTGATTTTGCCCTGAGGGAGGGAAACCATGATTCAAGGATTTGACCACGCCGCGCTGAGCGTAGCCGATTTGCCCCGAGCTGCCGCTTTTTATCAAGACGTATTAGGGATGCGCCCGGTAGATACCCGTGACCCAGCCGTCTCGAGCTATTTCTGGCTCAATTTCGGCCCCATGCAGACGCTCAACCTTACGCTAGCGCCGCAACTTACCCCCAAAGCTCTCGCCGTAAAAACTGATCTAAACGTCTCTCCACACCTGGCTTTTGCAGCACCAGAAGCGTTCTTAGAGTTGTTAAGTCAACGTTTAGAAGTGTGCCGGGTTCCGTTTCACCGCTCTCAGACAGGACTTTATTTTAGCGACCCGGACGGTAATTTTTTAGAAGTCACCTGCTGGCGAGAGAAGAGTTTGCAAGAGACCGGGGCAGAGCATTGGTAGGCTACAATGCCCCTATGGACGCCCCCAAAAGCTGGCTTCAGGTGAGCGTAGAAGATTACCTCGAGGGTGAAAAAGACGCCGCCGTCAAACACGACTACGTTCGCGGCGAGGTCTACGCGCTCGCCGGAGCCAGCGACGTGCATAACACCATCGCGGGCAATATCCACACCGTTCTCAACCTTGCAGCGCGGCGCACCGGCTGCCGCACCTATATGAGCGATATGAAAGTTCGTATTGACGAAATCTTCTACTACCCGGACGTGATGTTTGTCTGCGACGACGGCCCTGACCCGTACTACAAGGACAACCCATGTGTGCTTGCCGAAGTGCTGAGCCCTAGCACCGCACGCACCGACACCAACGAAAAACGTTACACCTACCTTACGCTGCCGAGTTTGAAGCTATATCTGCTCGTAGACAGCCGCCGACGCTTCGTGTGGGGCTACTACCGGACGAAAACGGGTTGGCACGAGCGGGTTTTTGCTGAAGGGGAGAGCGTGCCGGTACCGTGCGCCGACCTCGAGCTGAGCATGGCAGATATCTACGTGCAAACGCCGTACTTGTGAGATGAACGCGCACCGGGACGCTAATTTGAGGCTCGAGCGCTGCGTAGAAGAACTCTCGACCTTGAACGCTATCGGCGACATCTTAAACCGCGAGGCGGACTTTTCACGGGCGCTCACAGAAGCGCTGCAAAAACTCGTCGAACTGCTCTCTTTGCGTTCAGGTTGGGTGTTTTTAACACAGGTCGTGCAGGGCGACCTGCATCAGGGAACGTTTACGGTTGCCGGAACGGTGGAGCTGCCGCCCGCGCTGAGCGAGAACGACAATGGGCCACTCTGCCAGGGTTCGTGCGACTGTCAGTGGCTTTTTCGGCAGGGGCAGCTTGACGTAGGCGTCAACATCGTTCACTGCAGCCGTCTAGAGGCTGCTACGGGCGATAAGGGGGGGCTCGAGCTACACGCCAGCGTGCCGCTGTTGGGCCGCGCGGGGCCGGTCGGGATTCTCAACTTGGCAGCGGCGGGGCGGGAGATATTCGACGCGGAAACGCTCACCTTTTTGACGGCGGTCGGGCGGCAGCTCGGAACGGCCTTTGAACGGGCCGCGCTCCTTAGCGCCCGCAGCGAAGCGGCGCAGCATTTGGCCGTGTTAGAAGAGCGGCAACGGTTTGCCGCCGAGATGCACGATTCGGTGTCGCAGCTGCTGTTCGCTGCTGAACTGGCGCTGCAAACGGGTGCGTCGGCAAAGGCCGGAAACCTAGTGGCAGACGCGCAGAACGAACTGCGGGCGCTCGTCGAGGTGCTGCGCCCTGCCGACCTTTCGGGTGGACTAAAAGGGGCGCTGGTGCGGCTTGCCGAACGTACTGAAGGTCTCGTTACGGTTCAACTCGCGGCGCACCCGCCGCCGCTCCCGCCCGAACACGCCGAAACCCTCTACCGGGCCGCGCAAGAGGGCGTTCACAACGCGCTCAAGCACGCGCACGCAACCCGGCTTTGGCTCCGCTGTGAGGCTGTTTCAGGGAGCGTACAGCTGAGTGTTGAAGATGACGGCGTAGGACTACCGGATACGCTGACCGAAGGGTTCGGCCTCCGCAGTTTACGGCGACGCGCTGAGATTTTGAACGGCACGCTGAGGCTGGCAGCAAGAAATCCGCGTGGGACTCAGCTCGAGCTGGAGCTGCCTCTTGGCTAAGCTGCTGCTGGTTGACGACCATCCGATTGTCCGCGAAGGTCTCCGGGCGTATCTGTCTTTGCAAGCTGAGCTTACGGTCGTCGGTGAGGCCGAAAGTGCCTCCGAAGCTCTGGGACTGCTCCATCAGACCGACCCTGACCTAATCTTGTTAGATGTGCAGCTCGAGGGTGAGAACGGTTTGTCCCTCTTGGCAGAGCTTAAGGAACGGGAAGCTCCACCTAAAGTCTTGCTCCTCACCAGCTTTTTAGATGAAGACTACTTACGTGAAGCGCTCCGTTTGGGCGCTGCTGGCTACCTGCTTAAACGTGCGGGGCAGGGGACGCTACTAAACGGCATCCGGGCGGCCCTGCGTGGTGAGCGGCCCCTCGACCCGGCAGCGGCGGCGCTGTTACCGACCCTGCAAGACGACCCCTCAAAACGCCTGACGCCGCGTGAACACACTGTTCTAGAGTTGCTCGCCGAAGGCTTGTCAAATAAAGCCGTCGCCAAACGCTTGGATGTGGGCGAAAAGACCGTGAAAACCCATGTGAGCAGTGTGCTGGCGAAGCTAGGCGTCAAAGACCGGACGCAAGCGGCGCTTTACGCACAGTCGCGGCGGCTCTGAACATGAACGGGTCTACGAGACCGCCGCACGCCACTCTTTTAGCAGAGTCGCTTCACGTTCACGGGTAAGTCCGGCTTTGAGCGGCTCGTCAGAATTGCGGGTCTGGTCCCAAGTGAAAATATCTTTGATGGTTTCTTCGGGCGGCCTAAACGTCAACCCGTTCTGCAAAGCTTTCTGGGCGTTGAGGTCGTAAAACCCTTCCCAACCCGGCATCCCTTCGACCGGGTGCCACGGCATCAGTTCGCCAGCCTCGAGACCCCGCCCCAGCAAAAAGTCATTCTTGACCCACACCAGTTCGGCGTCTGAATTGAGGGTAGTTCGGCAGGTCTCGAGCACCTCCCCAAAGGTCAGTGTATGGTCGGGGCCGGTCGCGTTAAACGTACCTGTGAGCTTGTTTACAGCCGCCTTCAATAACCACGCGGCGAGGTCTCGAGCGTCAATGAACTGCACAACCTGCTCAGGCTGACCCGGCGCGAGAACTTGAGTTTCCAGTTCCTTATCCGCCAAACCGATACGCCTCACCCAATAGGTCAAACGGTCGGTGTAGTCGTGAGGGCCAACGACCAAGCCGGGGCGCACGATTAGAGCTTCGGGAAAGAACGTCTTTACAGCCTCTTCACACCTAACCTTGAGCGGGCCGTAAAGCTCACTGTAAGCCGCGCCGGTACCGTCACGCTGAGCCGCCTCGACCGTAGCGACCTCTTCGTCGGTCATGGTGCTGACAGGATAAGTTTCGCTCAGATCGAACCGTGCGAAATCTTGATAAACCGATATGGTCGAGACAAAGGTGTAATGTTCGACTGCATCCTGAAGCATTTCTGCAGTTCGTGCCACGGCTCCGGGTGTATAGGCGCTTACGTCAACCACGGCGTCCCACGTTCTGCCTGCCAAAGCGCTCACGTTACTGTATCTGTCCCCTACCAACGTCTCGACCTTAAGAAAAAGCGTGACCACGCCGCCCCCGGTTAAATAGCGTTACCTCATGACCTGCTACGAGCGCCGTTTCGGTTAGGTGTCTACCGATAAACTGGGTACCGCCGAGGATCAGGAGCTTCATGCTATTAACCTGAGTTCGAGGTTTCTCCGGGGATAGGTTTTCCGCCCCTGACAGGTTTCCTCTCATAAGCTTAAGGCGTACCTATGACCAAAACGCTCGAGTACTTTCAAGAAACGGCGAAGTCGCAATCTTTGGGAAGGTTGTCAGTCACCGAAAGTACAGGATTTGCGTGCCGGACGTGAGAATAACTCCGAACTTGTATGTTGAGTGCGGGTCAAGAGTAAGGCCGACTCCGAACCTGAGCGTTTGAGCTCGTACCTGAGATAGGCCTGCTCAACCCATCACCAAGACTCCGAACCAGCATCCTGAGCCGTTAAGGCCGGATCTGCAAGTATGCGAGCGGTGGTGGCCTAGAGCCGGACCCAAGCTGGAGGACGAGATGACGTTTGTAGGCATCGACGTAAGCAAACTCAGCCTGGACGTGGCTGCACTCCTTGATACCGGTGAAATCCATCGGGGAAAGTTTGGTAACACCCCAGAAGGCCATCGTGAGCTGCTAACTTGGCTCGAATTCTTTCCGAACTGCCGTCTGGCCCTGGAAGCAACGGGCTCCTACCACCGGCGTCTTGCTGCGACCTTACAAGGCACTTACGTGAGCGTGAGCATCCTTAATCCAGCCCAGGTCAGCTATTTCATGAAGCGCCAGCACCGCCGTAACAAAACCGATAAAGCGGACGCCTTGTGGCTAGCGGTTTACGTCAAAGAGCGGCAACCTGCTCCCACCCTCGCCGTGAGTCCGCTACGGCAATCGCTCGCTCGGGAAATTCAGGCGCTAGCGAAGGACCTGACGCGACTCAAGAACCGGCTCGAGGCAGCCGAACATGGTCAGGTTCATCCCGAGGTGGTGACTTCCCTGAAGCGGCGCATGGCCTCACTAGCAGTAGAAAAGCAAGCCCTGGAGAATGAGCTCGAGCTGGAGACGAAGCGTTCGAACGAGCACGAACTCTTGTTGTTGACGAGCATTCCTGGGATTGGGATTCGGACTGCGTGTCTGCTCCTGGCAGAGTTAGGCTCGGTAGCGCGGTTTGCTACAGCACGCAAGCTAGTCGCCTTTGTTGGGCTGACACCTACCCAGTTTACCTCCGGTACGAGCGTGGCTCAACCAAGCCATATCTCACGCTTAGGTTCTGCCTACTTGCGGCATATCTTGTACATGCCGTGCCTCGCAGCTATTCGTTTTAATCCTGTCGTTAAGGACTTCTTTGAACGTCTGGTGAGGCATGGTAAACATAAAAAGGCGGCGGTGGTAGCATGTATGGCTAAACTGCTAAGGATGATCTTTGGCGTGCTTACGCACAGGAAACCCTTCCAGCCAACTTCAGTTCAAGCTTGACAAATCAACACAGCATCTCGGGTTATTAGTTTGACATGCTGTTCAGGTTGATCTGACTACGAAACTGGGTTGAGCCCCGAGTACCCCTGAAAAAGAACCGCCGACGCACGCTTTACAGCGGAGTCGGCGCAGCACACTACCGGCTAGGCGACGAACTCGAGCTTCAAAGACGTATCGTCCACCTCGCGCTCTTCAGAGGCGCAAATAAGCCGCGCGTCCGCACCGTAACGCGTCCGCATCATCATCACGACGCTTTCAATCGGAGCCTGCGTGCGGGTCAAAAAGTCGCCGTTTAGGTAAACCTCTTTGTCCATCATCAGTTCCGGGGCAGCCAAACTAAACGATTCGTTGAGCTGCTCCAAAGCGCCTTGCGCCCTAGCCACCACGTCACTCAGGTCGCGGTGCAACGAAAAAAACGAGATAATGCGTTCGCGCTCCCCTTCGGTCATGTATTTCGCCGAGTATGAGCCGGTCAGCTGGTGCAGAAGTTTTTGGTACTGTGTGGGTGTAAGTTCCAACTCGTCGCGGAGCGCGTGAATCGCCCCGAGCTGCGCTAAATAGTGCGGATAGTCTTGTTTCAGGCCACGGGGCGGGTGGTCTTGGAGGATCTGTTCCATAAAGTCAAGTATACACCAAACTACCTTAATTGTTAAGGTATCAGATGACATTTTGGCAACCGTTCGGCGTTACAGAAGCTGCGTCTGTGACGAGGTTTACCCGCTTTGAAAAAGGGCTATAAAATACGTTTTTCTGTGCGTGTTTTGTGGCCCTCGAGTCCTAGCTTCGGCGAATCTGCTCCGTCCATGTTTCCCTCAAGGTAAACGACGCTTTACCCCGAATATCGTCCGACGACGCGCCGATTAGAACCTCGAATATACCTTTTTCGGCGACCCAAGCATTCTGCTCTTCGTCAAAATAGGCCAGCGCCCGCATGTTCAGGCTGAACGTCGCAGCTTTCGTTTCGCCCGGTTCTAGAGCCACCTTAACAAACCCCTTCAGTTCTTTTTCGGGGCGTTCCACGCTTGCCTCAACATCCTTGACATAAAGCTGAAGGGTTTCTTGTCCCACGCGGTCGCCGCTATTTGTAACGGGAACACTGACTTTTACGGTGCTACCTGCCCCTAACGTGTCCGCCGAAAGCGTCACGTCGCCGTATTCAAACGTCGTGTAGGACAAACCAAAGCCAAAGGGGAAGAGCGGCTTGACGCCCTCACGTTCAAAGTGCCGGTAGCCGATAGAGATGCCCTCGCGGTAAAAAACCTGCCCGTTTTCACCCGGATAAGTAGACGCTCGCCCGTCTATCACCGGCGAGTCCGAAAGCTCTGCTGGAAACGTCTGCGGCAGTTTGCCCGATGGGTTGACCTTACCCAGCAGCACATCCGCCGCTGCATTGCCGCACTCCTGACCGGGATACCAGAGTTGCACCACGGCGGCAACCTCAATTAGCCACGGCATCGTCACCGGAGAGCCGGTTTGCAAGAGCACGACGGTGTTCGGGTTGGCTGCCGCAACCCGGCTGACTAACGCGTTTTGTTCGCCCACCAGTTCCATATCCGCGCGGTCGTTGCCCTCGGTTTCCCACTCGCCGTTAAGCCCGACGCAAACGATAGCTACGTCCGAGTCGGCAGCTAGCGCTGCGGCGCGGTCTAGGGCGTCGTCTGGAAGCGGCTTAAACATGCCCACACGAACGGCTGAGAGGCCGAAGCCACCGGCAGCTTTGGGGGCGAACTCGAGCCTCATTTCATGGTCGCCCGCTGCCAGTCTCACCTGCCCCAGTTTTTGTTCACTCCCCTCCCCAAAAAAGGCGTCACCCTGCGTCCAGCCGTCCCAATTGTCTACGACCAGTTCACCGTCTACCAACAACCGGCTCAGCCCCGCACTTACCAGGTCGAACTGATACTCGCCCGCAGCGTCTACCTTAAACGTCCCGCTAAAACGTGCAGAAAAATTATCCTGTTCGACGCCGTGCCCAACCGCCTCAAACCACATCAGCTGCCCGTCCGGGTTGGTCGTTTCATAAATCACTTCGCCGGAAGGCTCAGGGGCGTTGAAGTACTCAACGTTGAGCGGCCCTGTTAGCTGCTCAGCCAAAAGCGGCAGCCATTTGTGGTTTGTACAGCCGAGTTCATAGCCCAGCTCGGTGTCATCCAACTGCTCTTTGAGCCCGTCAAACGGCGAGACCCGGTAGTGCGCGTTGACCTGAGCGCTGCCGCCGCCCATAATTTGCGCGGTTCTGGCGTCCGGCCCAACGATAGCAACCTTTTTTAGAGCGCTCTTGTCGAGTGGCAAGACGCCACTGTTTTTAAGCAGCACTGCGCCTTCCGCCCCGGCCCGCCGGATAAGTGTGCGGTGTTCGGGTTTATCTTCAGCCTTTTCTTCAGGGATGTCGGGATTCTCAAATGCGCCCACACGCTCAAAAAGTTTCAAGAGCCGTTCACTGCTCCTCTTTACGGCTTCAGGGTCGGCAGAACCGTTTTCCACTGCCTCCAGGAGTTTCTCGCCGCGGTAGAGGGCCGGGCCGGGCATCTCGAGGTCTAACCCGGTGTTCACTGAAGGTGCCGTGCTGTGCGTTGCAAACCAGTCGGACATGACCAACCCGTCAAAGCCCCACTCATCTCGCAAAATCTCGCTCAGGAGCCGTTGGTTTTCGCTCGTATAGGTGCCGCCAAGCTTGTTGTATGAGCACATCACCGCCCATACGCCCGCCTTGACCGCCGCCTCGAACGGCAACAGATAAAGCTCCCGGAGCGCCCGTTCGGAAATTTCAGAGCTGATAGTCATCCGCTCAAACTCGGACTCGTTACCGACGAAGTGCTTGAGGGTCGCGCTGACACCCCGGCTCTGCAACCCCACGATATACGACACGCCGAGCCACGCCGTTAAAAACGGGTCTTCGGAATAGCACTCGAAGTTGCGCCCGTTGAGTGCGCCCCGGTGCAAGTTTACGGTTGGAGCCAGTAAAACCCTGGCCCCTTTAGAATACGCCTCTTCTGCCAGCGCCTGACCGACCTCTTCTAAAAGTGCCGTATCCCAGCTTGCGGCGAGCGCAATCCCGGCGGGGAAACACGCGGCGCTCACCCCACCGACGAGCGCCCCGCCGCCCCGCGCTCCGTTGGGGCCGTCCGTAACCTTGACTGCCGGAACGCCCGCACGCGGAACCGGAACCGTCAGCCAGAACGAATCTCCGGCGAGGAGCGAAACCTGCTCTTCTAAGCTGAGCGCTTCAAGTGCTGCCCTGTCCATCGGTACCTCTTTCTACAAACCGCTACGTGACTGCTGGGTGTGGCGGAAAGTTGAATCCATTTTACGGGGTACAGAGTGGTGAAAGAACAAAAGGCGAACGAATGAGCAGCAAGTAAACAGCAAAACTATGATAGCTGTGACGCTTGGGATTCAAACCCCAAGCGTTCAGCTCAAGAGTAAGGCTTGGAGGGTGCGCCTCATACTTTTAAGCGAGGCGCAGCAGGCAGCGTCAGCTACAACTTCAAACTGGTGAGGAATGTTCACTACCGGAAACAGACTCTACTCTTCGCCGCCCATAAATATACCAAGGTAGTAGAGCAAGTAGGCGACCGACGCGGCGGCGGCAGCGACGTAGGTCAGGGCAGCCGCGTTCAAGACTTGTCTCGAGCCCCCCTTATCCTTTGCAGTGACGAGACCGAGACGCTCGAGCTGCAGCATCGCCCGGCGGCTCGCGTCGAACTCGACCGGCAACGTCACAAACTGGAACACAACTGCGGCTCCGAAGAGCAAGATACCGAGCTGAACCATACCCGTTACGCCTATAACAGCTCCTAAAATGACCAGCCACGGGCCGAAGTTCGACCCGATGCCCGCCACCGGGACCAGAGTTGAGCGCCACACAAGAGGCTTGTAAGCTTGTGCGTGCTGCAACGCGTGGCCTACCTCGTGGGCGGCTACCGCGACCCCAGCTACGCCCTTACCCTGATAGTTAGTTTCTGAAAGCCGCACCACCCGCGCGCTCGGGTCGTAGTGGTCGGAAAGCTGCCCCGGCACCGCCTCAACTTGTACATTTTGCAAGCTGTTCGCGTCCAAGATAGCTCTAGCGGTTTCTGCGCCGGTCAGTCCGGCAGTTGACGGAACCCCCTGCCATTTCCCGTAGGTACGGCGCAAATAGAATTGCACAAGCAAGGTGACAGCTAAGGTGACGATAAAAAGTAGCACAGTTCTCCTTTATTCGAAAAAATCTTGCAGGCTAGGGCGCTTGCGTTTGTATGTCCCTTTGCGTTCGTAGTTCACGACAGCGTCGTCGGGGATGTGAAGTTGCTCGAGCAATTTGTCGAGTTCCCCCCGGTCGAGCCAGACCCCGCGGCACTTGGGGCACACGTCGATAAGCACCTCGTCGCGCACAACCTCGTGCATCGCGCTACCGTCTTTCGGACACTTTAGTAAAGACATTTTACTCTCCTGTTTGTGACGTTACTCTCGGCTGGACTGCGGCAGCGCCACCTGCTGCCGCGACCGAAACAGCGACAGCCCGATGCTAATCGCCAAAATACCCATCACTACGCCGAGCGAAACGGCGGTCGGAATCTTGAACACGTCTAAGAGCAGCATCTTGACGCCGATGAAGACCAAGATGATTGAAAGCCCTGTCTTGAGGTAGACAAAGCGGTGAACGACGCCTGCGAGCAAAAAGTACATACTCCGGAGGCCCAAAATCGCCAGCACGTTCGAGGTAAAGACGATAAACGGGTCGGTGGTGATGGCGAAGATAGCAGGAATCGAATCGACGGCGAACACGAGATCGGTAAACTCGATAAAAATGAGTACCAAGAACAGCGGGGTCGCCATCCGCACGCCGTTTTTGACCGTAAAGAACTTTTGCCCGTCGTAATCGTCGCTGACCCGGAACATGCGGCGGGCCAGACGAACCGCAGAGTTTTTGTTGAGGTCTACTTCGGTATCGTGACGCTGAAAGAGCATCCGCACGCCGGTCAGGAGTAAAAGCCCGCCGAACACATATAAAATCCAGTGAAACTGCTCGATCAAGGCCGCACCCAGAAAAATCATCACGCCGCGCATGATGAGCGCGCCGATGACGCCCCAGAACAAAACCCGGTGCTGGTAGATAGGCGGTGTGGCAAAAAATGAAAAGACCAAGACGAACACAAAGATGTTGTCTACTGCTAGAGACTTTTCGATAAGGTAGCCGGTAAGGAACTCGAGCCCCTTGTCCGGCCCTTGCCAGGCATAGACGAGTGCGGCAAAAGCGAGCGAGAGCGCGACCCAGACGCTGCTCCAAATCGCAGCTTCTTTAACGCTTACGGTATGCGCTTTACGGTGAAAAACGCCTAAATCGAGGGCGAGCATTCCGAGTACGCCACTGATAAACGCAAACCAAACCCAAAGGGGTAAGTCCATCTGGACTCCTCTTCAGGTCTTGCCTTATATGCGAACAACCGGGAAACCTAATAGTTTAGTTTCCGTAATGACGGCGGCTCGCTCCCTGTTAACGGGCGCTACTCCCCTGTGTATGTTTAGAATAGCCGAAACGGAGCGGGAATACATGAGAATAAAAGTTGCCTGAGCACAAGTGAGCATAACAAACAACTAACACAAACGTTTATGTGATGTTATTTAACACGTAAACAGGTTTCAGTTATTCTCGCTGTAACATATGGTCAATGAAACCACCTTACTTTCCCGAGAGGTTCAAAGGGCTTTCCGCAGCTCAGCGGCTCGTTTGGTTTTATATACGTGACTTGGGCTCAGCGAAGTACAGCTCGAGGTCACTCGCTCTAGCTCTAGAGCTAAACCCCCACACCGCAGCAACCGCCTTGAGAGTTCTCAAAGAAAGGGCGTTACTTCACGAGTTGACCCCTGCCAGCGGACGGCGCAGCGCGACGCTCGAGGCCCGCTAGTGGTCAAACACACCTTCCACCGCATCTTTCAAAAAAGGTTTCATAAAGTAGAACGCAAATCTCTTTGCAGATACAGCTCTTCCGAAATAAGCCGACTTGATTCCCTCATAAGGTGGGCTGTCTTTTACGCGCACTTGCAGATAGCGGTTGACGCCGTTGGTAGTATGTAGTATGGATAAAACCATCCGCACTCGTGTTGATATGATGGACCAAGCCCGATACAGATAAAATTGCAGTCACATTTCTCAACTACTCTCACGATCACAAAACTCAAAACGTTAAGTTGATCTTTTGAGTAAGTTGATCAATAATCGAGATCAGATTTTTTCTGGAGGAGATTATTATGGCGTATCCAAGGATTGACCCAGTGATGTTAAACGATGAAGATGGTTATTGGCTAGCGAGCTACAATTGGGACATCAAAAAACTAGCCGTTGTCGGATACCACTTCTGGCCGTGTGGATCAGACAGAACGTCGAACGCCGCGCAGAAAGTCGTCTGTTTTCTGCGTGCAACAGGCTTCACTTGTGAAGGATACTGGGAAGGTTTTGTCGGCAATATGGTGAGCGACTGCTGGAGTGCTGACAGTGATTTACAAGATGAGGGCGAAAATCCTATATGCGGAGCTGAAGGAATTGCACTAAGAAGACTGGTGGATGAGAACCCTAATTTTCTGCAAGAGTTGCCGTGGGGCGAGTTTGTACGACTTGACTGGTGGGATGAGAAGGAAACGTCCTAATCTAGCCACTTTCCCTGATAATCTAAACCAGAGATTTAAGAATAGGGGAAGCGATGGCAAAAACGCAAGGCGACGCAGTTGAAGAAGTGATGCGTGCAAACAAGGGTTACGCGACTCTCGGTTACTTGTATCAGAATGTACTCAAGGTTCCTCAAGTGAAGTGGGGAACCAAAACACCGCACGAATCTATCCGGCGTATTTTGCAACGAGATGTTCAGGGAAGATTTTTCAAGCTTAAACCGGGGCTTTGGGCGCTCGAGGCATACCGCGACAGCATCCCCTTCTTAAAAGAGGCAAACGAAGACGCACCTGAACCACAAAAAGAAAAGTTCACGCACGGCTATTTTCAAGGGCTGCTTATTGAGATGGGTAATCTTCAGCAGTTCACGACCTATGTCCCGCCTCAAGACAAAAACCGAACATTTTTAGAAACGCCGTTAGGTGCGATTACAACAGCGCCCACGCTATATCCGTTCTCTCACGACAAAATTGTTAGATTTGCCAAAACCGTTGATGTTATCTGGTTTAACGAGCGCAACATGCTGAACGCCTTTATCGAAGTTGAGCACTCTACTGACATCTACAACTCACTCAGAAAATTTGTCGAGCTGCAAGACTTCTATGCAGATTTCACCATCGTCGCACCTGAAGCGCGCAAAGAAGAGTTTGAAAACAAGAGAAACGCCACTTCGTATCGTGAAATGCACGATAGAGTGAAGTTTTGGAGTTACGATTACGTTTCTAAACGTCACACTAATCTTGCCGAATTAGCTCTACTCAACTACTCGCTATAAACACAACGAAGAGCCGAAATGGGTTTGTTTCGATATCAACCAGAAAGCCGTTGACCTTACCAACACACGCATCTCTTTTCCTGTTGACAACAGCTCACAGCAAAGCGCCCAGCTCGGTGACGTGCGAACCCTCGAGCTGGCAGATAATTCCGTAGACCTTATCTTGACGCACCCACCGTATGCCAACATCATCAAATATTCAGATGGTAAAAATTCAGCTGACCTCTCGAGCATTCCCAACTTGCCCAAGTTTTTGGCTGAACTCGAGCTGGGTATCAGAGAGATGTTTAGAGTTCTGAAACCTAACCGACACTGCGCCATCCTGATAGGCGATACCCGCAAAGCTCAGCATTACGTGCCGCTGTCACATTTCCTTTTACAGCGGTGCTTGGGATGCGGTTTTGTTCTTAAAGAGCAAGTCATCAAGACGCAGCACAACACCAAATATGCGGGGCGCTGGAAGGGTAGCGTAGGTTCTTACGGGTTTTATCTCATCATGCACGAGCATTTATTTATTTTTCGTAAACCCCAACCCGGTGAAGACCTCGCCAGAGTTCGTTACAGCACCGACTGGCAGCCCCAAAGTCACCCTTAACCTTGACGCCGCCCGCAATACACGCCACAATAGAGTCTCAGCGGTCTGCAATTTAGCCGCGACCTCATCTCGAGCAACCGAGGGAACTGGCCCTAAGACGTTGCAGCAACCAGCTTTCATTTAGGCGGGTGCTCTTTCCAGCCGGTACGCGGGTCACGATGACCTCACCGGAAAGATGAGAAGAGCGGGTTTCCCTCTTCTACAACGTCCTTTAGAGGAGGGCCATCATCAGCACCGTTACCCACAACCACCCCCCGCGTATTTCTGTTGAACTCGTGCCACGCAACCAAGAGGTGCTGGCAGACGATTTGGCGATATTAGGCGAACATTTCCCCTTTATCGATACCGTCAATATCCCTGACCTGACGCGCTTCAGCTTTCGTAGTCATGAGGCGTGTAAGATGTCGCAAACACGTATCCGCCGCGCCATTCCACACCTAAGGGCGGTCGGGACAAACCTTAAAAAGCTAAACCCGCTGCTGAATTATCTGGACGAAAACGAACTGCACGAGATTTTGGTCGTGAACGGTGATTTACCTGCTGATATGAGCCAGCCGAGTTATCCGACCTCGAGCCTCGGGCTTATCCGCGCCATCAAGTCGGCGCTCCCACACGTAGAGGTTTACGGCGCTTTAGACCCCTACCGGCAGAGCTTGATTAAAGAACGGGATTATGCGCTGGAGAAGCTCGAGGCTGGTGCTAGCGGTCTCTTCACTCAGCCCTTTTTCGACACCCGGTTGATGCAAGTTTACTTTGAACTTTTACCCGGTACGAACTTTTACTGGGGCGCAACAACCATCACGAGCAAGCGTTCGCTCGGCTACTGGCAGAACCGCAATCATGCGGTCTTTCCAGCGGATTTTAAGCCGACGCTTGCCTGGAGCCGAACGTTTGCGCTCGAGGCTCTAAAATTCGCTCAAGAAACACAGACGAATCTTTACTTTATGCCGATTAAAACGGGCCTGTACGATTTTCTCGAGGGTATCCTAACCGAAGATGTATGCCGTCCGGCGGTGAGAACATGAACCTCAAAGAAAAAGTTTCAGCTCAGCTTTTACGGGAAGCCCTTAAAAAGCGCGTTTTAGTCCTTGACGGCGCGATGGGTACGATGATTCAGCGCCATCCGCTGTCAGAAGAGGATTTTCGCGGCGAACGGTTTGAGCATCACCCTTCACCGCTTCAGGGTGCCAACGATATCCTGACCTTGACGCAGCCGCAGCTTATCGAAGAGATTCACCGCGAGTACTTCGCTGCCGGGGCTGACATCGTTGAAACCAATACTTTTAGCTCAACCACCGTCGGAATGGCGGAATACGGCGTAGACGACGCGATTTATGAGCTGAACGTCCAGGCTGCCCGACTTGCGCGCCGCGCCGCCGACGCTTTCTCAACATCTGAAAAACCGCGCTTTGTCGCTGGCGCTATCGGCCCGACGAACCGCACCGCGAGTATGTCGCCGGATGTGAACAACCCGGCTTTTCGCGCGATAGATTTCGACGCACTGGTCGTGTCTTACAGCGAGCAGATACGCGGGTTGTTGGGGGGCGGCGTAGACACGCTGCTCGTTGAAACGGTCTTTGACACACTCAACTGTAAAGCCGCCCTGTTCGCTGCCGAGTCGGTCTTTGAAGAGCTGGGTTTTAAGGTGCCGCTGATGGTTTCGGGCACGATTACCGACGCGAGCGGGCGGACGCTTTCCGGTCAGACGTTAGCTGCGTTTCTAATTTCAGTGTCGCATGTGGATTTGCTTTCAGTCGGCCTCAACTGTGCGCTCGGCCCTGCTGAGTTGCGCGCTTACGTCGAAGAGCTTTCCGGCATCACCCACTTTTATACGAGCGCTTACCCGAACGCCGGATTGCCGAACGCTTTTGGCGGTTACGACGAGTCGCCGGAATCTATGCTTGCTGTTATGGAAAGCTGGTTGAGGGGCGGCTGGGTCAACATCTTGGGTGGCTGCTGCGGCACCACGCCGGAACACATCAAAGTCTTCGCCGAGGCTGCTGCTAAAACTGCGCCGCGTGTGCCGCCCGAAGTACCTGTGTATCCTAAGTTCTCGGGGCTCGAGCCCCTTATTATCCGGCCTGAAACGAACTTTGTGAACGTTGGCGAACGCACCAACGTTACGGGCTCGAAAAAGTTTTTACGGCTGATCAAAGAAGAACGTTTTGACGACGCCTTAGCCGTAGCTCGAGACCAAGTCGAAGGTGGCGCACAAATCATTGACATCAACATGGACGAGGCGATGTTAGACGCCGACGCCTCGATGACCACATTCTTGAACCTCGTCGCTGCCGAACCCGATATTGCCCGCGTTCCCATCATGCTCGATTCGTCGAAGTTTGCGGTACTCGAGTCCGCTCTCAAACGGGTACAGGGTAAAGCCATCGTCAACTCGATTTCGATGAAAGAGGGCGAAGAGACCTTCCGCAAACACGCGCAGCTCGTCCGGCGTTACGGTGCGGCGGCGATTGTCATGGCGTTTGACGAAGACGGACAAGCCGACACCTATGAGCGGCGTATCGGGATTTGTGAACGGGCGTACCACATTTTGGTGGATGAAGTCGGCTTCGCGCCCGAAGATATCATCTTTGACCCGAATATCTTTCCGGTAGCGACCGGGATTGACGAGCACGACAACTACGCGGTGGACTTTTTCGCCGCGACGCGCTGGATTAAAGGCAATCTGCCGGGGGCGCTCGTGTCGGGCGGCGTGTCGAACGTGTCTTTTTCGTTTCGGGGGAACAATCCGGTACGTGAGGCGATGCACGCGGTGTTTCTCTACCACGCGCGGCAGGCTGGGACGGATATGGGTATCGTCAACCCGGCGATGCTAGAAATCTACGAGGATATCCCGAAAGACCTCTTGGAATACGTCGAAGACGTTATCTTGAACCGCCGTGACGACGCAACCGAGCGCCTTTTGAGTTTTGCCGAAAACGTCAAATCGGGTGGCAAGAAAAGTGTCAAAGATGAGGCGTGGCGAGCTGAAGGTGTTGAAAAGAGGCTCGAGCACGCCCTCGTCCGGGGCATCACCGACTACATTGAGACCGATACCGAGGAAGCGCGGCAGACTTTACGGAGCCCGCTCGCGGTCATCGAAGGCCCACTGATGGACGGGATGAACGTCGTTGGAGATTTGTTTGGTAGCGGGAAGATGTTTTTGCCGCAAGTCGTCAAATCTGCGCGGGTGATGAAGCGAGCGGTGGCTTATTTGGAGCCGTACTTGGAGGCTGAAAAGCTGGCTTCAGGTGCGGGGGCGCGTAAAAGTGCTGGGAAAATCCTCCTAGCCACCGTAAAAGGCGACGTCCACGACATCGGTAAAAACATCGTCGGGGTGGTCTTGGCGTGTAACGGCTTTGAAATCCTCGACCTTGGCGTGATGGTGCCGACAGACAAGATTTTAGATACGGCTGAACGTGAAAAGGTTGACGTTATCGGGCTATCGGGTTTGATTACGCCGTCACTTGACGAGATGGTCTATGTGGCGAAAGAACTCGAGCGCCGCAACTTGCGCACGCCCCTCTTAATCGGCGGGGCAACGACGAGCCGGGTGCATACCGCCGTAAAAATCGCGCCGCAATATAGCGGGCTGGTAGCCCATGTTTTAGACGCCTCGAGGAGTGTCGGCGTTGCGGCGCGGGCTGTAAGTGATAAAGAGCGGCCTAAACTCGAGGCCGAAACTCACACCCTGTACGACGAGGTACGCAAAACCTTTGCGGGCAGACAGGTTTCAAAACAGCTTATCAGCCTGAGCGAAGCCCGGAAGAACGCGCCGGTTTTAGAGTTCGGTGCGGTTACTAAACCGAGCTTTTTAGGGACAAAGGTTCTGAGCGATTATCCGCTCGAGGAACTCGTCGCCAAAATCGACTGGACACCGTTCTTTTTGACTTGGGAACTTTCCGGGCGTTATCCTGACATCTTGCAAGATGAGGTCGTCGGTGAGGTTGCGACGAAACTTTTTGAGGACGCACAGGAACTTTTACAGCGTATCGTGGCTGAGAAGCGGTTTACGGCGCGGGCGACGTTCGGCTTTTTTCCGGCGGCGCGGGTGGGAGACGACCTCGAGCTCTACACCGACGACACCCGCAAAACGCTCAGAACAAAGCTTCACACCTTGAGACAGCAGAATGCCAAACGTGTGGGACAACCGAACTACGCTCTCGCAGATTTTGTCGCGCCCAAAGATTCCGGCGTAGAAGGTAAAGTACAAGATTATGTCGGTGGGTTTGCGGTGTCGATTCACAGCGCAGACGAATTTGCCCGTGAGTTTGGAAAGACACACGACGATTACAACGCGATTCTGGTCAAGGCTTTGGCCGACCGCCTCGCCGAAGCGTTCGCCGAACGGCTGCACGAACGCGTCCGTAAAGAGTTCTGGGGTTACGCGCCGGATGAGCAGCTCTCAAATGATGAGCTGATCCGCGAACGCTATCAAGGTATTCGCCCTGCGCCCGGTTATCCGGCCTCGCCCGACCACACCGAAAAGCGTGCGCTTTTTGACCTGCTAGAGGCCGAGAAAACGGCGGGAATCACCCTGACTGAAAGTTACGCGATGTACCCCGGTGCAGCGGTCTCAGGCTTCTACTTCGCTCATCCTGAAGCGCGTTACTTCGGCGTCGGCAAACTCTCCAAAGACCAGTTAGAGGATTACGCCGCCCGTAAAAAGATGACGCTAGCTGAGGCTGAACGCTGGCTCGCGCCGAACCTCAGTTACGATCCTGACGTGGCGGAGGGTTCAGCTCCAGCACCGCTGCTCGAGACGACTCGGTAGCGGGCAACCGAAATACGGCAATCAGCGCTGAGAGTCCGAGAAAGACTCCGGTCAGTACAAAGACAATGCGGTACTCGAACGCCGTAAAGCCGACCTGCTGCATCAGGACGACGATCCCTGCACCGATAAGCGGAGCCGCTGTCCGCGACGCTGAAACAATCGCGTTGTCGAGACCGTAAACCGAGCCTTCTTGACCGGCCTGCGTATAACGCGACAACAGCGCCGCCACCGACGGCGTAAGTCCGCCCACCGCGACGCCTGTCAAGGCTTGCAGAACGACGAGCTGCCAAACTTGCGTGACGAAGCTCTGCGGTATATATAAAAGTGCTGCCGCGACTGCACAGACGATCAAAATAGGCCGGTGTCCGATACGGTCGCCGAGCCGCCCGATATAAACAGCGCTGAGCGTACCGGTCGCTGCCGCAATCCCGACAATCAGCCCGATGGTGGTGTTGACGCCGCGGCTCGAGAGCGGCAACGTTGCCACGAACAGGGGCAAAATAGGCGTGAGCATGTTGCGGCCCAACCAGTTGAGAAAACTCAGTGTGTAAAGTGTCCCTACCTGCGGCGTGCGGAGGATGCGCCCCCAGCTCGCCAGCATCTTTTCGCGTGGCCCGTCTTTTTTTGAAGGTCGAACGAACGTCTCTCTGACGCCGAACGAAACGAGCAGCCCGGAAAGTGCCAGTAGCACAGCTGTAACTAGAAACGTTGCCCGAAACCCGAAAGCGTCAGCCAAAATGCCGCCGATAAAGGGCCCGACTGCGACGCCGCTCCCCAAACCGAGTTGTAGCAGCCCCATCGCGTAGCCCACCCGGTTGCGGGGCACGGATGACGCAACCAGCGCGTTCCCTGCCGAAACGGTGCCGGTCAGAAAGCCCTGCAACGCCCTGAGCAAGACGAGGGCTTCAGCGTTGGGTACAAACGCCATCAGCGCCAGCGTAACCGCGCCGCTGTACGCCGCCCGCTCGACCATCGGTTTGCGCCCGTAACGATCAGAAACTGCGCCCCAGATAGGGGAGGCGATGGTCATAGTTAGTGCTTGTGCAGAGAAGACTAAAGCCGCCAAGAGCGTCAAGCTCATGCCGGTTGCCGACCCCAACGACTCGACGTAACGCGGTAAAAAGGGAAAAATGATTGAAAACCCGACCGACGACATCAGCTGCGCGAAAATCATGATGTAAAGGGTGCGCTGCCACGGCATTGTCTGAGCATAACGCGGGACGCCGAAGCTCGTGTCATCTGCTTGGTGTACGCGCTAAAGTCATATAAAAAACGTTGCTAGGAGCTGGGGCAAGCCTAGACTCAGAAGATGACCCACGCGAATATTCCTGAAGTTCCTCTTTCAGTCCTCGAGCTGTCCCCCATCGCCGCAGGCATGACGAGTTCAGAAGCGCTGCGAAACACTTTAGATTTAGCGCGTCACGCTGAACGTCTGGGCTTTCACCGCTTCTGGCTGGCTGAGCACCACAACATGCCCGGAATCGCCTCCACCGTTCCTGAAATCTTGATTGGACAAATTGCGGGTGTCACGAAAACCCTGCGTGTTGGTTCCGGGGGCGTCATGCTGCCAAACCATTCGGCACTCCACGTCGCCGAAACGTTTAAGGTTCTAGAAGCTCTTTACCCCGGTCGCATTGATTTAGGCATCGGCCGCGCCCCCGGTTCTGACGGCCTGACAGCGCTCGCCCTTCGCCGCAGCCGCGAAGCCTTAAATGCCGACGATTTTGACGAGCAACTTGGCGAGCTGTTTGCCTTTGGTCATGGCGAGTTTCCCGAAGGTCATCCGTTTAGCCGGGTTCAGGCCGTGCCGACCGATGTGCCGCTACCGCCTGTTTACTTGTTGGGCTCTTCAGACTACAGTGCCCGCCTTGCCGGACAGCTTGGCCTTGGGTTCGCCTTCGCCTATCACTTTAGTCCGCACGCCCTGCTACCTGCGCTGAGCGCTTACCGGAGCAACTTCGCTCCCGGCACACTGCAAAAACCGCATGTCATCATTACGGCATCTGTCTTTTGTGCTTCAACCGACGAAGAAGCGCAGTTTCTGGCTGGGCCGATGCAGCTGACTTTCCTCAAACTCCGGAGTGGAGAGCCTATTCAACTGCTTTCACCGGAAGAGGCTCGAGCTTATCCTTACACCCCACAGGAAGAGGCAGCATTAGGAGCCATTCGCGCTATGCAAATCGTGGGTAGCCCCGACACGGTGCGCATCCAGCTGGGCGACTTGCTCGAGAAAACCCAAGCTGACGAACTGATGTTGACCACGATGATGCACAGCCATAGCGACCGGGTGCGTTCGTTTGAACTTGCTGCTGAAGCTTTGCGCGGAGTCGCTGCTTGAAGTGCCGCCTACGGTTACGGCGACGTTTCTCTTGTAGACTTGAGCTATGAAATTTAGTAGACTTTTTCGACTTGGCAAACAAGGATACAGCGCCTACCGCAGCTATAAAGGGCAGGGGAGAGGGGGGTACTCATCTAGTAAGCAGTATGGAGGTCGCCGGAGCGGGGGAACGCTTGAGCGCCTCATCCGCAGGTTCCTAAAGTAAGAGTTGTGAGATGAAAAGCCAGCGACAAGAAAAAGGCCGCCTATTAATAGGCGGCCTTTTTCATTATCAGGTGAACCTGTTGGAGCGGGAGACGAGATTCGAACTCGCGACATCTACCTTGGCAAGGTAGTGCTCTACCAGCTGAGCTACTCCCGCAAGATTGGTATCATCAGCGAACAAACGCTATTCATCTAAAAAGAACACCGCTTTTTGCTCTTGATACCCTGCGCTTAAAAATAAGAGGCGCTACCCAAAGGGCAACACCTCTTCATTAAGATAAATTCCTCGCACTGACCTACTTTTGCAGGGGGCTGCCCCCCAACTATCATCGGCGCTGGCGTGCTTAACTTCCGAGTTCGAGATGGGATCGGGTGGATCCACGCCGCTAGGAGCACGAAGAAAAAAATAGTGACAAGCCGAATAAGTGTGAACAAAGATGAGTCCAAATTAGGGTTAAGTCCTCGATCTATTAGTACTGGTCAGCTAAACACGTTGCCGTGCGTACACTCCCAGCCTATCACCCGGTGGTCTTCCGGGGATCTTACTCCCACAAGGGGATGGGAAATCTCATCTTGGAGTCGGCTTCGCGCTTAGATGCTTTCAGCGCTTATCCGTTCCGCACATAGCTACTCAACATATGCCCTTGGTAGACAATTGAGAAACTAGCGGTGCGTCCATTCCGGTCCTCTCGTACTAGGAACAGCTCTCCTCAAATTTCCTGCGCCCACAGCGGATAGAGACCGAACTGTCTCACGACGTTCTGAACCCAGCTCGCGTGCCATTTTAACCGGCGAACAGCCGGACCCTTGGGACCTTCTCCAGCCCCAGGATATGACGAGCCGACATCGAGGTGCCAAACACCGCCGCCGCTATGAACGCTCGGGCGGTATCAGCCTGTTATCCCCGGGGTAACTTTTATCCGTTGATCGATGGCCCTTCCACAAGGTACCACCGGTTCACTAGAACCGACTTTCGTCCCTGCTCGACATGTACGTCTCGCAGTCAAGCTCCCATATACTCTTACGCTCTACGCATGATTTCCGACCATGCTGAGGGAACCTTTGTGCGCCTCCGTTACTCTTTAGGAGGCGACCGCCCCAGTCAAACTACCCACCTAACACTGTTCCCCTTCCAGATAATGGAAGCAGGTTAGACATCCGAACAAATCAGGGTGGTATTTCACCATTGACTCCACCGAACCTAGCGGCCCGGTTTCACAGTCTCCCACCTATCCTACACAGATTCGTCCTAATGCCAATATCAAGCTATAGTAAAGCTCCACGGGGTCTTTTCGTCCTGCTGCGGGTAGGCCGCATCTATACGGCCAGTTCAATTTCACCGAGTCTCTCTCCGAGACAGCGCTCCAGTCGTTACACCATTCGTGCAGGTCAGAACTTACCTGACAAGGAATTTCGCTACCTTAGGACGGTTATAGTTACCGCCGCCGTTCACCGGGGCTTCAATTCGCAGCTCTCACCGCTCCTCTTAACCTTCCGGCACCGGGCAGGTGTCACACCCTATACGTCCCCTACGCGGGTTTGCAGAGTGCTGTGATTGTGGTAAACAGTCGCTAGAGCCGATTTACTGTGCCCGTTTCACGCCCGAAGACGTTACGCACGGGACCCCTTCTCCCGAAGTTACGGGGCTATTTTGCAGAGTTCCTTAGAGAGAGTTCTCTCGCGCGCCTTAGTGCTTTTACACTCGCCCACCTGTGTCGGTTATCGGTACGGGCGCTCTTGCTTCAACGTTTAGAGGTTTTTCTTGGCACCGTGGATTCAACCAGTTATCAGCCCCGTAGGGCCTTCCCGAATAACGTCACTTACGCGCGAGGCGGATTTACCTATCCTCACAAGCTTCGTTACCCGCCGGGCACAGCCATGGCTCCGGTTGGTCTATCCTAATGCGTCACCCCATCACTCCACAAAAGCGGGGCAGAAATATTAATCTGCTGTCCATCGACTACGCCTTTCGGCCTCGCCTTAGGTCCCGCCTAACCCTGGAAGGACGACCCTTGTCCAGGAAACCTTAGGCTTACGGCGGAAGGGATTCTCACCCTTCTTATCGTTACTCATTCCTGCATTCGCACTTCCGATACCTCCACATGTCCTTCCGGTCATGCTTCAACGGCCTACGGAACGCTCCCCTACCCACAACAACAGCGCCAGAGCGACTGTTATCATGCCGCGGCTTCGGTACAACGCTTAGCCCCGATCATCTTCGGCGCAGAGACACTCGACTAGTGAGCTATTACGCACTCTTTAAAGGAATGGCTGCTTCTAAGCCAACCTCCTAGCTGTCTTAGCGTCTTTACATCCTTCACCACTTAGCGTTGATTTAGGGACCTTAACCGGCGGTCTGGGTTGTTTTCCTCTTGTCTGCGAAAGTTAGCTCACGCAGACTGACTCCCGGGGTATGGACCATTGGTCTTCAGAGTTTGACAGGGTTTGGTAAGCTGGTAGGCCCCCTAGCCCAATCAGTGCTTTACAGCCAATGGTAAACCCCCGAGGCTAGCCCTAAAGCTATTTCGGGGAGAACCAGCTATCTCCAGATTCGGTTAGCTTTTCACTCCTAACCACAGCTCATCCCAAGACTTTTCAACGTCAACGGGTTCGGACCTTCACTTCCTGTTACGGAAGCTTCATCCTGGCCATGGCTAGCTCATCTGGTTTCGGGTCTACTAACTGCGCCTGAACGCCCTGTTCAGACTCGCTTTCGCTTCGCCTCCGGCTATCGCCTTAAACTTGGCACAGTCAATAAGTCGCAGGATCATGCTTCAAGAGGCACGCCACAACACACATAAGGTGCCGTGACTGCTTGTAAGCACACGGTTTCAGGAACTATTTCACTCCCCTCACGGGGTGCTTTTCACCTTTCCCTCACGGTACTGGTTCGCTATCGGTCAGTCGGAATATTTAGCCTTACGGGGTGGTCCCCGCGGGTTCACTCAGGATTCCACGTGGCCTGAGTTACTCAGGTGCCAGCTAAGCTTTCGTGCTTTTCGCCTACGGGACTTTCACCCACTTTGGTACGCCTTTCCAGTGCGCTTCGGCTAAACACTCGAGTCTATGTTGCTGGTCCTACAACCCCGAAGCCCGAAGGCTTCGGTTTGGGCTCTTCCCGTTTCGTTCGCCACTACTCAGGGAATCGAGTTTTCTTTATTTTCCTCTAGGTACTTAGATGTTTCAGTTCCCTAGGTTCCCTCCACCATACCTATATATTCAGTATGGGGTAACAGAGGTTCGCTCTGCTGGGTTTCCCCATTCGGACATCCCCGGATCAATGTTTGCTTCCAACTCCCCGAGGCTTATCGCAGGTAGCCACGTCCTTCTTCGGTTCGACTGCCAAGGCATCCACCGTGTGCCCTTAGTAACTTAACCCTAAAGTTATTTATACTTAAGACGCGCTCGCAATTCGTAGCTAGAAGCTACAGTTTGCTTGCGCATTCAGATGCTCATTCACACTTATTCGCTTGTCATTGTTCGCGCCGTTCCCTTTCGGGCGGCAAAAAGAAGTTTATATCTAAAAGCCGAGCCGTGTCAACCCCCTACGCACCAAGACCTGCGTTTTGTTTCAAGGTGCGCTCAGTTTATTCGTGTTACACGCATAAACTGGCTTTTGGTGAAGTTTGGGAAATAAAAAGTCCGGCGGAGGTGCTGAGGTTAAGCGGGTAGAATGTAAAACGCAGAGATGAAGTAGGGCAGAGGGTCGCTTATCTGCATTCTCGAGCAGCCGCATCAACCTTGTGGGGATAATGCAGATAACGAACCTGAAGACTGCAGCCTTAGCGAACTAAGACCGCTAGAAGAAAATGGAGAACGGTGTGAGTGAAACTATCGAAACGTTTTTAGCCCAGATGCGGGAACAGCACGCCGACGAAATCAGCGCGGTCGAACTGCCTGAAGGCACCGACGCCTATATTGCCGAGCGTGTGGCAGGCAATGACACCAAAACGCTGACCTTTATGCTCAAGCTCGCCTACTTGATGGGCTTGCACGCAGGTTACGCGGCCCAAGAAGAAAAGCCGTCTGGAACGCCGGACGGCCCACTTCAGGCTTGACACACTGTTTTGCTACAGTTTGAGGGCCGAACTAGCGGCGGTTGCTGATACGGGCGGCCCGCCGCGCCGAAATGTCTAAAAGCTTTTCCTGCGAATTGATGCGGTGCTGCCCGGCTTTACGTTTGACGTAGCTGTAAGAGCCGTCGGCGTGAAGCTCTCTGGCCTTATCGTTGTCTTGCAGGCACAGCTCGAGCACTTGAAAAACTTTTTTCTTAATAGAACGGTCTTCAACGGGAAAAACCACTTCGACGCGTCGGGTGAGGTTGCGCTGCATCCAGTCGGCTGAACCCAAGTAGAGGTCTTCCTCGCCGCCGTTAAGGAAGTAGAAGGCCCTCGAGTGTTCTAGAAACCGTCCGACGATGCTCCGCACCCGGATGGTATCGCTGACGCCTTCTATACCCGGACGCAAACAGCAAATCCCGCGCACGATAAGGTCAATTTGGACGCCTGCTTGTGACGCCTTATAAAGCGCACGAATGACCCTTGGATCGACGAGTGAGTTCATCTTAGCGATGATGCGCCCCTCGCGGCCTTCACGGGCGTGCGCCTCTTCGCGTTCGATCACGCGCATCAGCTCGTCGCGGAGTGTTTCGGGGGCGACCCAGAGTTTGCGCCACGACTTCTGTTTGGAAAACCCGGTCAGATAGTTGAACAGTTCACTCAGGTCAGCGCCCAAGTCAGCGTCGCATGAGAGGATGCCGAAGTCGGTGTAGATGGTGCTGGTCGTGCGGTTGTAGTTGCCGGTACCCAAATGGACGTAGCGGCGGATGTCCTTACCCTCGCGCCGGACGATGAGGAGCGTTTTACAGTGCGTTTTGAGACCTGCAAAACCGTAAACGACGTGAACCCCGGCACGTTCCAACTCGCGCGCCCAAACGATGTTGTTCTCTTCGTCAAAGCGTGCTTTAAGTTCGACCAAGGCCGTGACCAGCTTGCCGTTGCCAGCAGCCCTTGCCAGCGCTGCCACAACCGGCGAACGTCCGCCGACGCGGTAGAGCGTCTGTTTGATGGCGAGCACGTTCGGGTCGTCAGCGGCTTGTTCGATAAGGTTCAGTACGGCGTCGAACGAGTGAAAGGGATTGTGAATCAGTACGTCTTGCTGACGGATGACGCCGAACACGTCCGACATGCCGATAAATTCGGTGGGCAAACGCGTGTCAAAAGCGGGGTGGCGCAGTTCGGGCAGGTCCAGAAAAGCCAACTCCATAAAGTCGCCGACGTTAAGGTGTTCATCGATGCGGTAGACGTCGCTCTCGGAAAGTTGCAGGGTTTTGCGGAGAAAGTCGCACCACGCTTCAGGCATTTTGTCCGTAACCTCGAGCCGCACCGCGTCGCCCCAACGCCGTTTTCTTACCTCATCCTCAATGACCCGCAGGAGGTCGTCGGCTTCGTCTTCGGCGATGTCGATGTCGGCGTTGCGGGTCAATCTAAACGCGTGGCTCGAGACGACCTCCAAACCCGGAAACAAATCGCCAACTTTTGAACGGATAATCTCTTCGGACAACACAAACCGGAAGGTTTTGTCGGCGTCGTCAAGGGGCGGCAACCGTAAAAAGCGGGGCAACACACCCGGCACCTGCACCACCGCGAGCTTGGTCTCTTCGTCGGTGGGGTCAAATAGCTCCATCAGCAGCGAAAAGCTCAGGTTCGGCAGGCGCGGAAACGGGTGGCCCGAATCTACGGCCAAAGGCGTTAAGACCGGAAACAATTCGCGGTCAAAATACGCGTCTACAACGGCGCGGTCTGACGCTGAGAGTTTGGCGATGGGTAAGAGTGAGACGCCGTGATGCTCGAGCTTGGGTAGTACGTCGTGCCGTAAAACCTGGCGGTGCCGCGCAATCAGCGGGTGCAGTTCGTCTGACAGCTCACCGAGTTGCTCAGCCGGGGTCAGGCCATCGAAACTGCGCCGGACGATACCCGCCGCGACCTGCTCTTTAAGGCCCGCGTAACGAATCATCATAAACTCGTCTAGGTTAGTGCTAAAGATCGCTAAAAACTTCAGCCGTTCCAGCGGCGGATTTTCGCTGTCTTCAGCCTCTTCTAGCACGCGTTCGTTAAAGCGGAGCCACGACGTTTCACGGTTGAAGTAGAACTGTGGGTCTTGCAGGTCAGGCTCAGACATATCCGGCAGTCTAACAAATCCGCTTCAGGAAATTATGGTTTCGCTCTGAAGGGGGCAAAGATAAGGCAACCAGCTTCAAACCAACAGCACTTTTACTCGTTGCTCTTCGGCTTTCGGTACTTTCCGCCAGGGCACCTTACTTTTAGGCTGACTCGAGTTCTGGGGTCTCGAGCACCACCTCAAAACTCACCTTGGCCTTTAGGCTCTCCGCCACCGAGCAGTATTTGTTCGTCGCTAAATCCACAAACCGTGTCGCCGTTTTCTCGTCGAGTCCGGGCACGTTAAAAAAATGCTTAGCGTGAATGTGCGTGTAGGGCGCAGGTGTGGTGTCCGGGCGCTCGCCGGAGAGTTCGATGCGGTAGCCCTGCACGTCCAGGCGGCGTTTGGCGAGCATCTCGACAATATCGTAAGCGGCGCACGCACCAACGGCGTTTAAGAGCAGTTCCATCGGGCGCATTCCGGTTTGGGTTTGGCTTTCGCCGTCAATCATAACGCGCTGCCCTTCAGGGGTCGTACCGACAAAGCGTTTACCGACGAGGTGATGCACCGTTGCTGTTTTGGTTGACATGCTCTTAAGTATGCCGCACGCAGCGGGCCGCCGTGTTGGGCGTAGAACATGCTCAGCCTTGTGACGATCGCCGTAAACTTGCTGACGTTGCCGTAAACTTGTAAAGGTGATGAACTTGGGCCCAGCTCAGAGCAAAACCGAGTGGCGGCGCTGGGCCAAAACTAACCGCTCGCAGCTTGATACCAGGGCCTTGAGCGAACACGCCGTAGAACAGCTGGGACGTTGGCCTTCTTACACCCACGCTGAACACGTCCTGACGTATCTGGCTTTTGGAAGTGAACTAGACCTGTCCGGGCTGTGTGACAAGCATTTTTATGCAACGCGCACGCAGATAGATAACACGCTCACCATTCACAATTTGGGCAAACTGGAACGTCACCCTTACGGATTTCTGCAACCTGCTGCGAGTAGTCCGGAAGTTGAACCGGGGAGGCTCGAGCTTATCCTCGTCCCCGGCCTTGCCTTCGACACATCCGGTACTCGTTTGGGTTATGGCAAAGGGTTTTACGACCGTCTGCTGGCGCAAGTGAAAAATATTCCCACTGTCGGCGTTGTCCCGTCAGACCTTATCGTTCCGGTTTTACCGACTGACCCACACGACGTCAAAATGACGCATCTGCTGAGTGAAAAAGGGGTGCTCGAGGTCGCGCCGTAAAACCTTACTCGTTATGTAAATAAGGCCCCAACTGTGCCCTGACCTCATCCGTAACTGGCACCGATTTTTGCGAGCTGTAGTCAAACATTACCACCACCGACTGCGAACGCGCCGCGAGTTCATCGTTGCCGTAAATCTCTTGCGTTAAGGTCACGCTCGTTCGGCCTACCTTGGCAATTTTGGTCAGGACGTAAACAGTGTCTCGAAACCTCACCTGCCGGAGAAAATCGAGCGAGATGTGCGCCAGAATCAGGTAGACGCCTTCGCTGCGAAACTGGTCTAAAAAGTCTACCCGGCCCTGCTCGGAATAGAGCGCGTACGAGGTGTTGTTCAGGTGGCCTAAAGCGTCAGTATCGTTGAAACGCACCTGAATGTCGGTGCGGTGGGCTTTTTGCGAGGCTTGAGTATCGTTCTGCATAGGCCCAGCTTACCCGGCTGTGACGGTTGAAGCTGATTTGACTGCGCGCGGTAACTTTTGGCAATGTGGGCAGAAGTGTGTGCCACGTCCGGCGACGATGGTTTTAGAAATCGGCCTGCCGCAACGCGGGCAAGGGGCTTCGGGGCGACCGTAAACCTGAAGCTGCGCGGCGTAACCCCCAACTTCGCCGTTGACCGTGCGGTAGTCTTGCAAGGTTGTGCCCTTAAAGGCGATGCTCCGGGTTAAAACTTCGCGGATGGCGTCGGCGAGGCCGTAAACTTTGGCTTTGAAGATGGTTTTGGCGGGCGTGAGCGGGTGAATCCGGGCTTGCCAGAGCGCTTCGTCGGCGTAGATATTGCCGACGCCTGAAACCGGGCGTTGGCTTAAAAGATAGGGCTTGATAGGCATAGCTGAAGCCTGCAACGCGCTGTAAAAGCCGGAGTTGGTAAAGTCGGCCCCCAACGGTTCCGGCCCCATCGCGTAAAGCGTTGGCAGCGTTTTGTACTGACCTGAAGGCACGATCAAGAACCGCCCAAAACGGCGTACATCTTGAAAGTAGAGATTTGGGTTTGGGCCGGGTGATAGCTCGAGCCTCACTCTCATATGCTTCGCAAAAGGCTCCAGACTGACGATGCCGGTCATCCCTAGATGAATGACCAAATCATCTCCGGCAGAAAGCGGCAAGAGTAGAAACTTCCCGCGCCGTTTGACCGCTAAGATTTCTTGTCCTGCGGCCCGTTCTAAACCGACGTACTTGGGCCCCGGCAGCGCCTCGACGAGTTCGGCGCTGATGATCTTGCGGCCTGTGAGCCAGGGTTCAAGTTCACGCCGAACGGTCTCGACTTCAGGCAGTTCGGGGATACGAAATCAACCCTTCATAGAGCGCCTTACCGACGACTGCGCCGTCCAAGTCCAAGCTCTCGTACAGCTCCAAATCCTTGTCGCTCGCCACACCGCCCCCGGCAACGAGCGTATGCGGGCACGCTGCGCGCATCAGACTTACGGGTTCCGGGTCAACGCCTAGAAGTGTGCCGTCACGGGCGATGTCGGTATAAATGATATGCGTGACGCCCTGTTCGGACACGCGCCGCGCGAGTTCACGGGCGGCGACGGTACTCGTCTCCGTCCAGCCGCGCACGGCAACGAGGCCGTCACGTGCGTCAATCGAAACCGCGATACGGTGCGCTTCGTAACGTGACAAAAGTGTGTCTAGCAGTTCAGGTTGGGTGATGGCTGCCGTGCCGATGATGACGCGCTCGACGCTCCCTAACAGGCGCTCAGCGGTTTCTAAATCACGGACGCCGCCGCCGACCTCGAGCCTACAATCTAGCGACCGTGCCAGTTTGCTGATAATCTCCTGATTGTCGCCGTGACCGAAGGCGGCGTCTAGGTCAACGAGGTGCAGCCACGTCGCGCCCTTGTCGGCCCAGAGTTGGGCGGCCTCGAGCGGGTCGTCGAAGTAGACCGTCTCATCTTCCGAACGGCCCTCTAACAGCCGCACTGCCTTACCGCGCTGAATATCGACTGCCGGGATGACTTCAAACATAGGCTGAGTATAGCCCGCGCTCAGGTTCACGAACGGTGGGGCAAGACGGGTTATTTGGAAGGCGGTCTCAGCTCGAGCCTGCTGTGCCGCCGGAAAACTTAGTAATGGTTGTAAATATTTATACAACCAGTTGTAAAATTCAGTAGATTAACCTTACCTGCTCAGCTCTTGAAACCCGCGCCCTAACACGTTTTTAACTGAACCTTTGGCGTGATCGGCCCCCGGTCTCGAGTCGAAACAGCGTAAAATTAGCTTAGGGAAAGTCAACAGAAGCGAAGAAAAGTTACCAGAAGTATTAGGAGTATAGTTATGACATCCATCGGACTGCTCATCTTGGGCGCTGGCGTCGTCGGAATCATTTACGGCGTACTCGTCGTTCAACCGCTACTTAGAAACAGTGCCATCGGTGTGGCGCTGATCGGTCTGCTCATAGCGAGCTTTGCCGTCGTTCCGGCAGGGCAGACCGGCGTGGTCTTCAACGTCTTCGGCGGCGTTCAGGACGACGAGCTCGGTGAAGGCTTTCACATCGTCTTGCCGCTTTTGCAGCAGGTGACGCTGCTCTCGGCGCGTGACCAGGCGATCGCCTTTAACAGCAGTGAGAACGACGACATTCCGGCACTCTCGAGAGAAGGTTTGCAAATTACCACCGACGCGACCATCCGCTTTCGTATCGACCCGGCTCAGGCCAACGTCATCTTTCAAACGCTCGGCACCGACTACGAAACCACGCTGATCCGCCCCCAGGTGCGCTCGGTGATCCGCGACCGCATCGCCCAGTACAACGCCGCTGAAGTGATCAGCACGCAAAGGACGGAGCTGCAGCAAGGCATCAAAGATGCCTTGGATCAAGAACTCGGCAAAGGCAACATCATCCTGATCGACGTACTGCTGCGCGACATCCGTATCCCCAACTCGATCAGTCAGGCCATCGAGGAGAAGCAGCGGGCTGAGCAGCAAGTTCAGGTCGAAGAGAACCGCAAACGCCAGTCTCTCATTGCCGCTGAGCGGCGGGTTATCGAAGCCGAAGGCGAACGTGACGCGACGATTGCCCGGGCCGAGGGCGCGGCGCAAGACCTCGAGCTTCGGGGCCAAGCCATCCAGAACAACCCCGGTATTATTCAGCTCGAGGTCGCTCAGAGGCTTTCGCCCGGGGTGCAGACCATCATGCTGCCGAGTGAAGGAAACTTTCTGCTCGATATCAAGGGGATGATGAACGCGACCCCACAGTCTAGTACGCAGTCCCAAAGCCAACCGAGACAACAGCAGCCCCAAGGCCAATCAGGACAAAACCAGCCCCAGACGAACCAAACGAACTAGCGGCTAGCGCCGTAGAGGGTTTCGAGAGGCCGTAAAACGCCGTAAAAAGCTGCGGCACATCCAAACATATCCAGTGCAAGGTCAGGCGTGCGGGCCTGTGACGACAACCAGCTTCCCGCTCGCCTGATTTTCTTCCATATAGCGGTGCGCCTCGGCGATGTCTCCCAGCCTAAATGTCCGGCCCAGGTCGAGCTTCTGGCGGCCGACGGCTACGTCGTCCACAA
Source organism: Truepera sp. (assembly GCA_965215315.1). Taxonomy (GTDB): domain Bacteria; phylum Deinococcota; class Deinococci; order Deinococcales; family Trueperaceae; genus Truepera. The sequence continues at coordinate 2,624,061 of CBDCDB010000008.1, forward strand.
AAGCCTGCAAACTTTCCTGCGTAATATCACTTGCTTCACCCGAATAGCTCGTGAGTTTGACGCCGGTCGGAATATCGCTCATCGGGGTGAAATCGGGGAGCGTCCATTCGCCGCCTAAAATACCGGTCATACAGACGATGCCCCCGCGCTTGGTCGCTTGCAGCGAATCGAGTAGCGTAGTCGTGCCGACTAGCTCGAGCACCCGGTCTACCCCTTCCGGATAAAGCCCCCGCACCTGTTCGGTTACGGTGCCGTTATCTATCACAATCTGGTCTACGCCGTTTTCCTTAAGGATGTCGGCCTTGGCAGGGCTGCGGGTGGTCGAGATAATAGACGCACCCATATTTTTGGCTAGCCTTGCCGCCGTCAGCCCGATAGATGACGTGCCCCCGCGAATGAGCAAAGTCTGGCCCGGCTGCACTTCTAATCCAGTCGTCAGTGACCCCATAACCGTCTGAAACATCTCAGGGATTGCGCCTAAAACGGCCCAGTCGAGGGGGGTCTCGAGGGCAAAAACACACCTTTCCGGTACGGACGTATATTCAGCGTAACCCCCATCAAACTGCCGACCCATGCCGCCCATCATCGCGGCAACCTTTTGACCCGGCTCGAAGGGTGTACCGGGCGCAGCTTCAACAATTCCGACCGCTTCAATACCCAGAACACGCGGAAACCCGACACCGGGCGAATCTCCCTGACGGGTGTAGAGTTCGGCGCGGTTAAGGCCAAACGCCTTGACTTTAATGAGTACCCAACCGGGTTCGGCTTCGGGTTTAGGGATATCTTTGACGACTAAAACGTCGGCGGTTCCGGGTCGTTCGGCAACGGCAGCTTTCATAAAAAGCCTCCTTCAGGCTAATCTCCCCACCATGATGAGGTGCGGGGTTGCCGCGTCTAGTCGGGAAGCGTACACGTCCCTTCGCTACGCCGCTGCAAAACCTCAGCGCTTTATCTGTACTCTGTCTGGAAAATAGCTGCACTGCTAATACTTGGGTAGAGTGCTTGCTTATACAAATCGTTTTATAAAGTATCCCTTTGATTCAAGCTGATCCAGAACGCTAAAACGTTGTCTGGAACGTAAATCTCGGAGTTGTGGCGGTGAGCTTTGTACTAGGTCACTCTAGCACTCATCTAACTTTTTACATTTGTATGAGCTGCTCCCTGACGAGTGAGTTTTTTCACATCTGAGCCTGTGTACTTTTTGTGTGTACAAATGCTGTTTTGGGCGTTACACTTCCCTCTGTTTATGGCTGCGCCCCCCCCACCCCCCACACTAGACCTCGCCCCGCCAACGCCGCACTACGCTCCTAAAACAGCGCAGCTTGTTTCAGTTCGCCCGCCTGAGCTGAGCTGCAAGGCGGTGCGGCGCACACTAAACCTGTCTGTGCTCGAGGGCGGCCTCGTACAGATTTTTCTCAACTGGACGACCGGCAGCGTCATCATCGGCTACATGTTGCATTTAGGCGCGTCAAAAACCGACATCGGGCTGATTATGAGCGTACCGATGCTCGCGCAGCTTGCGAGCCCGTTTGCGGCGTATTTGGGTGGTATGGCCGGACGGCTTAAACCGCTGACGGCGCTGTTTGCGTTTCTCGGGCGCGTGCTCTGGCTGCTCGCGGCATTTTTGCCCCTGTTGGGTGTTCCGGCAACTTGGCAGCCTGCGTTTATCGTCGGGCTGGTGTTGGTCTCGAGCTTGTTTCAAGCCTCGACTGCGACGCTCTGGACGTCGTGGATGGGAAGCGTTGTGCCGGAAACGCGGCGAGGACGCTACTTCGGCTTTCGGGGCGGTATCGTCGGCCTGGTGGGTATGGTCGCCAACCTGGGCGCGGGCTGGCTGTTAGACCGGCTCGACGCGCCACTCAACTTTCAGGTCGTGCTGGGGGTCGGCGTCGTTGCGGCGCTCCTAGGCGTTGTCGTTCTCCTGCTACACAGCGAACCGCCAGTCAAGCAGAAGCGGCCTCACTTTAGAGAAGTTTTCAAAACACCGTGGCAAGACCCCAACTTTCGCAAATTCCTCGTGTTCGGGGTCTACTGGCAGATTTCGGTGTTTATCGCCGCGCCCTTCGTCTTTACCTATTTTTTAGACCAGCTCAAGATGAGTTTCACAGAAATTGCTATCTGGAGCATTATCGCTTCGGTGACGGCGTTTTTTACGACGACCTGGTGGGGACGCGTCGCCGACCGTTACGGGAACAAGGTCGTGTTGACCATCGGCATGAGCATTGCCGGAAGTGCGATGCCGCTCAGCTGGATTTGGGCGAGTGAACAGCACCTCTGGCCGATTTGGTTCAGCGCTTTTTTCGACGCGGTGGCGTGGGGCGCAATCGGGCCTGCGATTTTTAACCTGGCGCTGGCAAGTGCGCCCAAAGAGAACCGCACGGCGTTTGTGGCGATGTACAGCTTTGCAACCGGCGCGGCGGGCTTTGTCGGCGGCTTCTTGTCGGGGCCACTGTTGGTGCTGTTTGGAAATCTCGAGCCTACCTTCTGGGGTTTTACTTGGACGGGCTTTCACTCACTCTTTCTGCTCTCCGGGATTTTACGGCTGCAGGCGTGGCGTTTTTTACGGCCCGTGCAGGAGACGCGCGCGTGGCGTACCCGCGACGTGCTGCGGACGATGCGTACCGGCTGGCGTACGAGCGGCTTTCACTGGCGCTAGCGCAGACGTGTCACCCTACCTAGGCGTAGCATGGCGTATGGCTGGGAAACTGCGCTCACGTCCCGTTTCGGCGCGGGTACGGCTGGTCGTGCTGTTGGGCGTAGCGCTCGTGACTTTTTTGGTGCAGCCGCGCACGTTGCCGCTCGAGTTGCGCGGCCTGGTCGCCTGGAGCAGCGGTGTGGCCTGCTTTTTGAGCTTGGCGTTCCGGCTGATTATGACCACCGACGCCGACGCAACCCAGCAGCACTGCTCAAAGCAAGACGACAATTGGGCCGTTTTTGACGTACTCCTCCTCTGCGCGAGCGTCGCTAGTTTGGCGGGCGTTGTCGCCGCGCTCGTCGCCGCCAGTAAAGTCCAAGGTTTTTTGGCCTTTGCGTTGACCGGGGCAGCAATTTTGGCGGTCATTCTCTCTTGGAGTCTTACGCACACGCTTTTTGCCCTTCATTACGCACGCCTTTTTTACCATGAGGGTCACGGTGGCATAGACTTTCACAGCAGCGAAAAACCCGATTACCGAGACTTTCTTTACGTTGCTGTGACTGTCGGTGTGACCTTCGGCGTTTCGGATTCAGATCTTACAAGCCGCGAGATGAGGCGAGCTGTTACGGGACACTCGCTCCTCTCGTTCTTGTTTGGCACCGTTATTATTGCGCTTTCACTCAATGTGATTACCAGCTTGCTGTCGCCGAGCCCCAGCTAGCTGACTTCCCAAACGATTTTGGAATCAGCGGTGTAGCGACTTTTGAATGTCTCGCTAAATAGCTTGCCGAGCGCCTCCTTTGTCCGCTACACCGTATTGAGGGCTGCACACCGACGGGCGCAACTTTTTTAGACTTGAGTTTGTAGGAGGCGCGTGTGGCAAACCCCGAACAGACTCAAGACAAATCCGTTTCAGAACCGGGTGTAGAGAGCAATATTCCGGTGCAAAACGCTTCGGATGAGGTTTACGACCGCCCGACCCCCAAGGGCAAAAATACGATCTTGCTGGTAAGCCTAGTGCTACTCGTTATCGTCGTTGTTCTGGTGAGCCGCTACCTCTTTTAACCCGTAACGGCTCCGGCAACGCCAAGCTCGCAACAAAGGCTTGCGGCGAGACTATAGCAAAAGCTTACGGCGAAGGATTGCAACGGTAGCGGGGGCGTGTCAGGCTAAGGCGTGGAGGCTCGTGATGCAGCGTACCAAAGAAGACCTCGAGGTCATGGACCAAACCGAACTCGTGGCGCGGGTTCTAGAAATGCAGGATATGCTGCGTGAAGGGCTCGAGGTTCGTAACGCCCTCCACCGCGTCCTAAACGATATCCTAACCGTTAAAGCTGATGAAGTGGGCCGCTACGCCGACGCGCCGGAAACGACGCTAGGGCCTGAGGAGCACACGTTAAAAGAAGCGTGGGCCAGGGTTCGGCACGCGGTTGCCAACCCTTCAGGCGCAGCGACGATGATGCCCGACATTCGAGGTGAGGACGAGTAGGCGAAAACCAAGGTAGTCTCGCTCTCAAAGTCCGAGTTTCTTATAAAGACCGTTTCAATACCTTTTGATAAGCTCCACTCAGCAAAGTTTGAATGCACTAAGCGGTTCAAACTGGGCTTGTTTTAGTACAGAAGCTTCTCTTTAAGAAAAGCTTCTGTACTAAAACTACACGAAACGTTGCGAATCTATACAGAGCTTATGAGAGTTTATTCCTCGTTAAAAGAACTTATCTGCTCCCTTTCGTGAAACGTAACAAATGAGTTTAGAACTCGGTTTCGTTGTGTTTCCAAGTATTTTGGTTTTAATCTGCCTTCTATTAAGGTATTTTAATGCTAATCGGACCTTCACTGATCTCATAGCTCTCCGTTCTACGGTTCAGATCGGGGAGGCTATCAAGACTACGGTGCTCAGGGTGGTGCCGCGGAAACAGCATACCAATTTGTGTTTCCACGCTCACGAGCTGCTCCTACAGAACAAGTGACGCGTTTCGGCTGCTGAGGTAGGTCAACCCAAGCGTCATTCGGCAAGTCGATCAGAAAGGGCACCGGTAGAACGTTTACACCGCTGACTCCGGGGGTAGAGCGGACTGTAAACGCGTTGTCGTAACCTTGAAGAGAGGTAACAAGATGACAAATACAAGAAAACTCGTGTTCGGTTTGCTTACTGCGCTGCTGCTGGTCTTAACGGCGTGTAACACAGCGCCAGAGGCTGTTAAGGAGCCTGTTCCTGTTACAGCTAAGGCGATGGACAGTTGTGACGTGTTCCTCGACCCCGATGGTGAATTTGTTCGGAATGGCTTCCTATATCTTATGGACCAAGACGGACGACCAAGATTCGCGACTTCTCTGAGGCCCCTAGGAGGTCGTGAACGTATACGTAGACATCTTGGCTGCCAATCGATTGTAGGAAGAGGGTGGTCTCGGGATTCGGAACCGCGAGGTCAGTATCAGGGTGGACATCTCATCGGACATCAACTGGGCGGTTGGAGCAAGCGCGCTAACCTCGTGAGGCAACAGTCGAACTTCAACCTGAGTGCGTGGAGCCGAGTAGAGAATGCAGCGGCAAAGTGTGCCCCCAATGACGGTATAAAGATGCTCGTTTACGTGAGTTACCCTAATCGTGCCAGGGTTACTCCAGACTATTGGGCTGTGAATTTCTCACAAAGAGGGAGTAATCAAAGTATAAGAAGAATTTTCAGAAATGAAGCTGGCGGAGGCGCAAATGGAGCCGCTAAGTCTCAAGAAGTTAAAGCGTGGTTGGAACGTAAAGGGTGCACTTAGGCTTGTACCTAGATTCATCACCGGTCACGAGTCAATTAAGGCAGTAGTTTAGCCAAAACAGTAACTTAGCCAGAAGATGTGTCCGTTATTTCAACCGAAATTAGGCGGGCACATTGCTAGTACGCATCTTTCTTGTGCGAGGATGTATCATGACCGAAGATACTTTCCAAAACCTCTTAACGGTGCTCTCGAACATCGCCCCTGAACGGGTCGATAACCTCAATCCGCCGCTGGCTGAGGCGGAACTCGGGAGCCTCACTCAGCACCTCCCCTTTGCCCTTCCAGACGACTTGCAAACGCTCTACCGCCGCCACAACGGAGAAGATGACAAGAAGCTAAGCGGAATGCTTTTCGGCTTGCCGTGGCTGAGTTTGGAGGTGGCGCTTGGGGAATGGAAGGGGTGGCGTGAGCTTGCTGACGACGATTTTTCGGGCATCGACGAAAGCATCGTCTCTGTGCCTGAAGGTCACATCAAAAAGAACTACATTAATACCCACTACTTTCCTATCAGCCACGATTCGGGCGGCAACAATATTGGTATTGACCTAGACCCGGGCCCAAAGGGAACCAAAGGACAAATCATCAACTACGGCTCAGACGAAAATACGCGCTATGTGATCGCGCCCAGCTTAAACGATTTTTTGGCATTTTGTATCTATCAGTTGCAAAGCGGCAACTACAGTCTTAAAGAGGAGGACGGTGAAACATCCCTCCTTCTAAAAGAGCCTGACAACGCCCACTTTTTAGATACGTTATCTCAGCTGGATCTGCCTTTTACGGCGAACCGCGCCTCGTAGACACATACACTCCGGTTGTAAAGACTTTGCTACAAGAAGGCGAGACTGTTATGAGATTCGCACATTATTTGCCGGTTGCGGCGTTACTGATATTGACCGCGTGCAGCAGCCCTAAAACGCCCGAGCCAGAAGCCGGTAACGGTACGGGTAACGAATTTGATATTGACCTTGTCTTCGGCTCTGGCATAACAGACGACCAGAAACAGCTCTTTGAGGACGCCGCTGCGCGCTGGGAGAAGGTCATTACAGATGACTTACCCGACACGCCGCTAACCAAAAAAGAAAACGCCTGCAAGCAGGGCGACCCTGCATTTGAGGGTACCGTAGATGATCTCTTAATCTATGTAGACGCTGCCCCGCGAGACGGTTCAGGTGGTGTTTTGGGTGCTAGTGGACCTTGTTTTACGAGAGAAGAAAGCTCGCTGCCTCTTTACGGCACACTCAACCTTGACAGCGCCGACCTCGATAGACCCTCGAGCCTCATCCTGCACGAAATGGGCCACGTCTTAGGGTTCGGCTTGCTCTGGAACGACTTAGAGCTAACCCGTGCATGTCCCAACGACCTGCGGTATTTTGGTGAGGATGCTGGCAGAGAATGGGGCACTTTAGGTGGTTCAGGCGAACTGCTGGTTGAAGATAAACCGAACGCACCAGGTACACAGTGTGTTCACTGGGAGCAAGAGGTGTTCGGCAGAGAGTTGATGACGAGCCGGATTAGAGATGGAGACACTGCACGTTTAAGCCGTCTTACGATAGGGGCCTTGGGAGATTTGGGCTACACGACCGATAAGGGCGCGGCTGACCCTTACCGCTTACCCGTCACATCTCAAAACGCTAACTCAAACTTGGTTAAAGGAAATGCACAAGAGATGGTGCTGTCTCCAAGCTGGTCTATAGATGAGAATGGTAGGGTCGCCGAGTATTGATTTGCTCTATACTAAACCTTTTGGTCTGGCGTCTTCTTCCTATTTCGCCGTCGCTTTTGAGAGGTGACCTTCAGACCGCGTATGCTTTTCCCTGACTCAATGGTTTCTCTATCTCCAATTTGGGTTTAACTGGTTTTTTTGTGGTGAAAGAGAGGGAACCAGAGCTCACGGAGCGATAATCACGTCTTCGACAATTTCTGCGACTTAACACTGAAGGGAAGGTCCAACAAGTCTAGGCCGGTACAGCTCACCGGGTGTTGACGGTTGGGTTGCCAATTTTCTGCACCTAATTTGCACTCTTTAGTGACACTCTCGTGACATCTTTTCAGAATGATTCCGACTATCATAAAGGTGTGGAACGACTTGCACTGATTGGCGTCTCGCACCGGCGGGGTGGGGCAGCGGCGCTCGAGGCGTGGCAAAACGCCTTTACGAAGACGCAAACCCTAGAAGCTTTCGGCGAGTGGGTGCCGATTATTACCTGTAACCGCTGCGACCTCGTGGTGGCGCTACCCAAAGGGATGGACGCGCTCTTGGCGCGGCAAACGCTGGCCGCGCACGCACCCGAGTTTCGCCCCTACGCGTACACCGGCGACGGCGCTCTGGAGCAGCTAACCCGCATCGCTACCTCACTCGACTCGCTAAACCCCGGTGAAGACCAGATTATGGCGCAGGTGCGGAGCGCATTTTCTGCGGCGCAAGCGCTCGGCAGGGTCGGCCCGACGACGAACTTCGCTTTTCAAACCGCCCTCAAAATTGCTAAAAAGGTGCGCCGTGAAGTTGCGCTCGCGCCGCTCGACACATCACTTTTTAGTCTGGCGCGGCCCGAATTAGAACGTACTCTGCCTCAGGGCGGCACCGTCGCGGTGCTCGGCGCAGGTGAGATGGGCGCACTCGCCGCCAAAACGCTCGCCAGTCGGGGGGATATCAACCTCATCGTGGTAAACCGCAGTGTGGAGCGGGCGCGGCAGCTCGCCAAGCTCTTAGGGGCAAAAAGTTCTTCTTTGGCAGCCTTTTTAGCCTCGCCGCCACCCGTAGACGCGCTCGTCTGCGCGACGCCGGTACGCGGCCTGATCGACCGGACGTTTACGCAAAATGTGCCTGACCTAAAACTCATTGTCGATTTGGGCGTTCCGCGCAACGTCGAAGCTGGCACCGAACGTCCCGGTTTGACGGTTCTCGACGTTGATACCCTGCAAGACGCGGGCAAACTCCGCCGTGAAACCCTGACCGGTCGCCTCGCCGAGGCTGAAACGCTGTTGCAGAGTGAGCTGGAGCTCGCCCTTACAAGCTGGGCCGAACGGCAGCTCGGCCCGTCGATTCAGCGGTTGCGGCAGCAGTATCTGCAAACTGTGCAGGACACACTTCCTGACCTCTCGCAACGGGAGGCCGAGCGGCTCGCTAACCGCTTTGCCCGCGTGCCGGTGCAGGGTCTCCGCGCCGTCGCCCGTAGTTACGGTTTTGAGGCGGCTGAGACGTTCCTGATCGAAACTGACCTGTTCGCACAAGCTTCCTTACTAGAGCCGCAGCTATGACTGACCGTACAGTTACCGTTGAGCGTAACGTACCCGACTGCACCGCGCCTGTTCGCATTGCCACCCGTAAAAGCGACCTCGCACAGTGGCAAGCCAACCGGGTTAAAGACCGGTTAGCGGCGCTCGGTCACAGCGCCGAACTTGTCCTCATCGAAACGCAGGGCGACCGCACGCAGGCGGACGGTACCCCCTTTCGCCTGATGCCGGGTCAGGGCTTTTTTACCAAAGCAGTCCAGGACGCCGTGGCTGAAGGACGCGCCGACGTCGCTGTACATTCTCACAAAGACCTACCGAGTGCGCGGATGGTGGGGCTCGAGCTTGCCGCCGTGTCTGAGCGGGCTGACCCCCGTGACGTGCTGCTCGTGCGCCCCGAAGCCTTCGACGTAGAAGCGCCCGCTTTACCCCTCAAAGTGAATGTGACGGTGGGAACGAGTGCGGCGCGGCGGCGGGCGCAGCTCACACACCTGCGCGGCGACCTGAACGTCGAGGAGTTGCGCGGCAACGTGCCGACGCGGGTAAACAAGCTTCGCGAGGGCGGCTACGACGCGGTGGTTCTGGCAGCGGCGGGCCTCGAGCGCCTGAACCTCGATCTCACCGGATTGCGCGCCTTTCACCTAGACCCGAGGCAGTTCGTCCCGGCTCCGGCGCAAGGTGCCTTGGCGCTAGAAATCCGCCAAACCGATTACGACCTGGCTTCCCTCTTGACCGACCTGCACGACCCGGCAGCGTATAAAGCCGTCGCCGCGGAGCGCGGACTGATGGCGATGCTAGCGGGCGGGTGTCAGTTAGCACTCGGCGCACACGCGACCCTGCAAGAGGGCCAAGTTCAGCTCACCGCCTGGTACGACGGAACCTGCGTCACCGTTTCCAATCCGTCGTCTGAAGCTGCAGCGATGCTGGCTTACGACGCGTTGGGAAGACCCGCGCCGCTCCCCTTATGAAGGTTCTGCTAACGCGGGTTCTCTTGACACATGGTGAGGGGAGACTCGAGGGTCTAGCCGAAGCGCTCAGCGCCCAGGGGTTTGACGTCACGCATGAACCGTTCATCAAGACCGAGTTTTTACCCGTTAATCAAGCCAGAGCCGCCGCTGAAGGGTTGTTCGGCGCGGACTGGCTGCTGTTCACCAGCCGTACCGCCGTAAAAGCGTGGGTAAATCTGGCGCTTCCTCTCGACCCTTATAAAATCGGTGTTGTCGGGCAAAAGACGGCTGAAGAGATAGAAAGGGCGAACGGTACCGTTTCACTCGTCGCTGAACCGGCCAACGCCAAAGGTTTTCTGGATACATTTCTAGCCTGTGTTTCCCTGCCGAGCCGTGTTGGGCTTCCTTGCGGCGAACGGGCCTTACCAACACTTTCTACCGGACTCAGTGAGGCAGGGTTTACGGTTCAAAAAGCTGTCCTTTACCGCACCGCACTGCAACTTGCGCCTCACTTAGACGCCGACTTTATCGTTCTGGCAAGCCCGTCGGCGGTGGCAGCGCTTCCTGAACCGGCGGGACAAACGCAACTTGTGGCGCTAGGCCCGAGCACCTACCAAGCTGTAAAAGCACGCGGCTGGCACGCGGCTGAAGCGCAAACACCCGACGTTAAAGGTGTCGTTCAGGCGTTGTTTACGGCAATTACGGCGACGCTACCCGCAGCGCAAGTTGAGCTTGCACAACCAAAAAATCAACCAGGAGAATTATGATTCAGGATAAACCCTCTTTTGTTCAGCGCCCCCGGCGGCTACGTTCGACGGCTGCGCTTCGCGACCTCGTAGCCCAGACCTTTATACAGCCTCGAGACCTGATGATGCCCTACTTCGTGGTGTCAGGAACGAACGTTAGCGAACCTATCCATTCACTGCCTGGGGTGGCGCGGCTGAGTCCGGATTTGCTTTTGCGCGACCTCGAGCGTGGTCTTAAGTTAGGTATCCGGGCGGCGATGCTCTTCGGCGTCGTTCCGGGAGAGCTTAAAGACGGCAGCGGCACACCAGCACACGATCCTAACGGCCCGGTTGCCCAGGCTTTACGCGCGGCCCGCCGCGCCTTCGGCAACGATGTTGTCTTGATGACCGACGTATGTTTGTGCGGTTACACGGACCACGGGCACTGCGGCTTGCTGCGCCAAACGCCGAGGGGCGTCGTTATCGACAACGACCCGAGCTTGGGAGCACTCGCAGAGATGGCGGTCGTTCACGCTGAAGCTGGAGCCGATCTGGTCTCGCCTTCGGACATGATGGACGGGCGCGTTGGGTATTTGCGCGGCGCACTCGACCGGGCCGGGTTTCAAGATACCGGCATTTTGGCCTACACCGTAAAATATGCCTCGGCGTTTTACGGCCCCTTCCGCGACGCGGCGGGTTCGACACCCAAGGGTAACGCGGCTGAAGACAGTACGGCAGCGCCCCCGAACGATCGTAAAACCTATCAGATGGACCCTCGTAACCCTCGCGAGGCGCGGCTCGAGGTCGCCCTCGACGAAGCTGAGGGAGCCGACATGCTAATGGTCAAGCCAGCACTGGCGTATCTCGACATTTTGTACCAAATGCGGCAGGCCAGCAACCTGCCGCTTACGGCGTATCACGTCTCGGGTGAATATGCGGCGCTCAAAGCGGCGGCGGCGGTGGGCGCTTTGGACGAAGCAGCGGCAGTCCACGAAAGCCTTACGGCGATTAAACGGGCCGGGGCAGACTTAATTATCAGCTACTACGCGCTCGAGGCCGCCGAAAAAGGCTGGCTGGACCGAAACCCGCGCTAAAGCGGGCTCAAAGTTTGACAGCTAGACCGGACGACCGCGTTGCAAGCCTCTTTTGTAATCAGTAACTGAAAGGTGGCGCGAGCGGTTGCCGGGGTGTACCGCCACCCCCGACGGTGCTGGAACTGCTGTTGTCCACAACGTACAGCGCCGAAAAAATATCTGCCATATCTTTCGCCCAGGCGCACGCCTGCTCTAAATCTGTACAGGTACTTAGCGTGTTGACCTCGAACGGAAATCCCCACGCTTTTTGAAATTCGTCCGCTACGCGCCCGTCCGGGCTCCACTCGGTCTCGAGGCTGTAAACGTCCCAAGCGGTGTCGTCAACGATGTAAGCGCCGTAATTTTTGAACGCCCGAGCGAGAATCTTGGCAGGCTCAGTTCTCAGTGCCCCCAAATCAAAATCGGGTTTGAGCGCCAGAAGCGCCCCCATCTCGGTTGCCGCGACACTTCCCCCATAGGCAAGCTCTCCTGCATACCCGTCGGCGTTTAGAGCAGGCCAGCGGTAGCCGGGAGTCGCCTCTTTCGCGGTGTAGTACAGATACTTCTTGGCGTAGACGTTGACCTTTAGAGCGTGGCGGATAACACTTCCGGGCAGCAGTTCACCCAGCCGAACGGTGCCGCCAATACTCGACATTCCGCTCCCGCCGTGTGCCCCTTCAATCCCTCGTCCGGTTTTTAGGTTCGTGTCCGGTTTGAGGTACTGGCTCGTGATCGTCCCGTCTGGACAGACGTGAAAAGGCTGCGTCTGCTTTATGGTTTCACCGTCCGGCATGAGGATCGCCGCGCCCATATTAGGGGTAGTACCTTTGTAACCGGGGTCGGTGTAAAAACCGTCAGGGACGGGAATCTGTTCGTCGAACGCCGTTTGGCCCGGTTTGAGCGAGCCGCAGCGTGTTTTTGAACTGTCCCAGCCTGCGTCATTAAGAACGACGGGTTTAAGCGGTGCACTCGGCTCGAGGATCAAGACGTCTTCGTCGGTCGTCATACCCATGCTGAGAGACGCGCCGATCCCTGCCGGAACGTACTCAGCTCCACTGCCGACAGGCATATTCCAGATGCTGTCCTGGGTAAAGGGCCACTCAAGCGGATTACGACTCTTCGGAAAAGATTGTGACGGCAGTGAGGTGGGCCGAAGGGTCATAAAGTCAACGAAAATATTTCGGTCGCGGCCTTTGCCCCGGTAGAGATCATTGACCAGTCGGGCGTCAAAGTATTGTCCACGGTTGAGGCACACCTTCCCGAACTGCTGGTCTTTATACGTTGAGGTCTCTACGGGATTGTCGCGTCCTAGCTGCTGACCGGATAGGCTCAGGCGTAGCCGCGGCGCACCTTTGTAACGGTCGGCCCGCGCCCGCACGCTCACCTCGTAACATCCCTCGGCTACTTCACCGAGGTCAAAAGATGCTCTGTCCGCATTGCGCCACAACCCCACCGCGCGTCCGCCTGCAGCCGCAGCGTCAGGGGTCAGCTTCCCGTCCGGTTCTAGCCGCAGCTGCGCAGGCGCAGCAAGCGCGTCTACTTGGTTGTCAGTAGCTAACCTGCTACAACTCACCAACAGAACTAAAAACAGTGCACTCGCGAAAACTTTTGGTAGCATCATAAAACCCTTTCTTTACCCTGAATACGGACGCTGCAAAAGCTTCCCGTAAGTATCAACGCACCCGCGCTTACGCTGAGATCGCGGCTCGAGCTGCAGAGAGAACAAAGATGAGACTCAGGGCCCAATGCACAATATAGCAGACAGGTTCGGTTTGTACCTTGGGGCGATGTCAAGGGCTTGGAGAAGCCTAGGAGAAGCCTAGGACAAGAGGCGAGTGAGGACAACATACAGGTGCGGTAGACCGTGAGAAAATAGCTTTGTGAGACGCTCCCGCATCCCCTCCCAACGTGCGACGCGGGTTGCGTTTGCCGTCGTCGTTATCTTTTTGCTCGCGCAGGTAGCTTGGTGGCTGATCTTTCAGCAACGTTACATCGACCAGGTGACGCAAGGTACGGTCGCTGCTTGGGAGCGTGACGCGGCGACCTCGAGCCTGCTCTACACCGCCCGCCCCGAGCTGTCCGTCCGAAAGCAGCTCACGGAGACGTATCCGCATTTGCGGTTTACCGACGGGCGCTTTATGGTTGACCCGGATGACCTGCAAACATTCCGCAACGAGCAGACGCGCCACTTGCGGATGTTCGCCTTTGAAGGCCCGTTTTACGCGCTGGTGATTCTCTTGGGTCTTTACATTATCGCGATCAGCTTGCGCGCCGAACGCGACCTGAAAAAGCGGCAGCAAAACTTCTTAAACGCGATGTCGCACGAGTTCAAAACGCCCATCAGTACCCTGCGGCTGCTGGTTGAAACGGCGCTCTACCGGCCTCTAAAACCCGAAAAACAGCGGGATTATCTGGGCCGAATGGAACGTGAGGTCACGCGTTTAGAGGCGATGAGCGAGCAGATTTTGGCGTCGGCAAGGCTCGAGCACACCCCTACCCTTCACGCGCTCATACCCGCCGAGCTGAGCGAGGTGGTACGGGACACCGTAGAGCGTGAACGGAGCGGCCTCGAGGCGCGGGGCGCACGGCTCGAGGTTCAGTACGCCGCCGACGCGTTGGGCGTTTCGCTCGACCCGGCGGCGTTCGGGACGATTCTGGGCAACTTGCTCGACAACGCCGTAAAGTACAGCCCCGGCCTGCAAAAACCCGTGAGGGTGAGGCTCGAGGCGCAGCGGCATCTGGCTTTGGTTCACGTTGAAGACGACGGTATCGGCCTGAACGAGGCTGAAAAAGCACGTATCTTCGACCCTTTCTACCGCGTCGGTGACGAACTGACGCGGGCCACTTCAGGCGTCGGGCTGGGCCTGCATCTGGTACGGTCGATGACCGAAGCGATGAACGGTTGGGTACGCTGCGACGCGCCGCTCGATCCGAGAACCGGACGCGGCAGCCGTTTTACGGTCGTCCTACCGAGACGCTTGGGCGCACCCGCTCAACCCGCCCAAGCCGCCGCAACCAAACGCCCGCCGCAACCCCGCACGCTAGAAAGCTGATATGTCATCTATTCTGATTATCGAGGACGAAACTGCTATCGCCGACATTTTGGCGGACAACCTGCAAGACGAGGGCTATATGACGCTCCACGCTGCTGACGGCAGCAGCGGTCTACGCTGCTGGCAGACCGAAAAGCCGAATCTGGTCATTCTAGACGTGATGTTGCCGCATCTCTCAGGTTACGAAGTCTGCCGCACGATGCGGGAGCGCGGTGACACCACGCCCGTGCTCTTTTTAAGTGCCAAAGGTCAGGCCGACGACCGCGTTCAGGGACTCCGGGCCGGGGGCGACGACTATCTGCCCAAACCCTTTCACCTGCCCGAGTTTTTGCTCCGCGTCGAAAATATGCTGCGGCGTCAGCACTGGAGCCACACCGCACCCCAAAAAGACGACTCGCTCCGTTTCGGTGGACACGAAGTTGACTTTCGGACGTGGACGGCGACCCTTTCAAACGGTCAAGAAGAGCCGTTAAGCGAACGCGAGCTTAAAATCTTGCGGCTCCTTAACAGGCGGCGCAGTGAGGTCGTCAGCCGTGACGATGTTCTGGACGAGGTGTGGGGCGACGACGCCTTTCCGAGCAGCCGTACAGTTGATAATTTCGTGGTGCGGCTCAGGCGGCTTTTTGAACCTGATCCAGCAGAACCCCGCTACTTTCATACGGTTTGGGGTGTGGGATACCGGTTTACGCCGGAAGGATAAAGCCGATAGCACTTAATGTACACTTTTAGTATATAAGTACTCAGACCTAATTAGTTTTAACTACTTTGAAGCCCCAAAACCGTCGGTTTTTCCGTGCCACAAAGCTTTCGTAACGCTTTTCTGATTTAACGTAAATTGATACGACTACTTACTGTTTTGATAGATACCGCGAAGCTGTTTAAGAACGGTCAGAGTCAAGCGGTGAGGCTGCCCAAAGCGTACCGTTTTGAAGGTGAAGATGTTTACGTCAAAAAGGTAGGCAACGGTGTTTTACTTCTCCCTTACGACGACCCTTGGCAGGTTGTGTGGGAGAGCCTAGACAAGTTTTCAGATGACATTTTTGCTGAAGGGCGCGGGCAAACCGCGCAGCAAGAGCGTAGAGAACTCGACCTCTTTTCGTAATCTATCTGCTCGGCACAGATATTTGCATCTATAGCACTTAAGCGGTTGAAAGCTACCTTTATCACCATAGAATGTACGTGCTAGACAGTTCAGATGAATGTGGGGGCGTCTGTTCCCAGATGATACCTGCTATACATCATGCGTCGCCGTCCGGCTCAGGTATTTGAGCGTTTTAGACAAGAGGGGCCTGAACGTATAGGGATTTCTAGCATCAGCGTCGCCGAACTCAGGTTTGGTATGGAAAAGGGTCGGCGTGTGCAGGGAAATCTAGCGGCGCTGGACGAATTTTTGTATCCGCTGAGCACGTATGACTTTGGCGAATATGAGGCCGATAGTTACGGAAGACTTAGCGCAGGGCTCGAGCAGCGGGGCACACCTATCGGTCCGCTCGACACGCTCATCGCGGCGCACGCCTTAAGTCTGGGAGCAACGCTTGTGACCAACAACACCCGCAAGTTTGAACGCGTTTCTGAACTCTTAGTTGAAAACTGGGCGGACGCCTATACCGGGGATGATCGGAGAAATCTTCTGGCATCAACGCCCCGTTTCGCTTCCCGTTACGGTCGGTCGTAACCGTTTTCTGACCAACCTGCCGTAAAGCGGCAGCTTTTCCCAACCGGAGCGCATCTGCAGCTGCAACCGCTGCGTCAGCGCCGCTTCGTGAGCTAACGCTTCGCTGTACCACCGTAAGATGATGGTCTGGCTGAGGGTTTGAACCTTTGGGTCGGCGTTTACGGTGCTTAAGACATCTTTGGGCAGAGACGCACCTAAAACGTCGTGCGCCAGTTTGACGCCTAAGAGCGCCATCCGTAAAACCCGCGCCCGCTTTGCTGTTTGCAAAAACGTTTGCCACTCGAGCACCCTGTGCGCCCGAACGTATTCAGCCACGTCACCTATCTAGGTCAAAGCTTGCCAAGCATGGCTCGAGCCGTGCAGACACAGGAGCAACAATGTATCTTCCGGGCTAAAACTGTTGACGGGTTTTCCTAGCAGTGAAACCTCAGTCAGTCGGGGCCAAAGTTTAGCGACCGTCAGCGGTGTCCAGAAAACGCTGCGGCGCAACACGTCGTGGTGAAGCTCGAGCCTCACTCCCGTCTGCACGTGAACAAAACTCTGGTGAAAGTGTCTGCTTGGGTCGTCGTTTGTAGGCGTGTAGCCGAGCGCTTCCAAAACAGTTGCTGCCCGTCCGAAGTCTCCGGGCCGCACGATGACGTCCAAGTCCTTGAACGACCGGAGCGACACGTCGCCGTAAGCGGTAGCTGCCAGCACCGGCCCCTTGTAAGGAACAGCTTCAACACCTTTTTGAGCTAGCGCGTCCCAGATGCTGAGCAGGGCGTGCGTAAGCAGCAAATTGTGAACGGCGTTGCTCCGGACGTAGTTAGCTAGTTCTCTGGCTACGAACGCCGGAACACCCTCGTGAAACCCTTTCAGGTGACGGTGTAAGAGGGGCGTAACGCCGTGATGACGTGCGCCGCGCAGCACCTGTTGCCAATCCGGTTCGGCCCCGATAAGCGCGCGGAGTTTCTCTGCTGAGGCCGCGTCCAACGCTGTCCGTGAGCAAACAACGAGCAGCTTTAGCTCGGTCGGCATGTCAGCGAGCGCTTGATGTGCAGTCATGGCTACCTCTCGAGCTATAGCAGGTGTCTGGAAACAGACGCTCCCATACTGATTTACGCCGCCCCGTACGCATATTGTAAGGGAATCAGCCCTTAACTGTTTGGGTACTGTGGGCCGCAAAATAGCATTTGCACAAGAGGTTGACACCAGTATCATCCCAGAACGTGTGTGCTGGACTGGAAAAATCTTACGTAGCGTGTTCCCGACCAGATGATACCTGCTAAAAGTACAGAAAATAGATTGTAAGAAGATAAGGTGGTGCGTCCGGCAAAAGGTGCCGGACGCACGCAAAAACAGTTACTTAGGGCGAGAACGAGCCGAAAAAGGTCTGCAGCGTGACTTCGGCGGCGCTGCCGTGCTCTTTAAGTTCAGGTTTGGTGTAGGGCTGCTTCTGTTCAGTGTTAGAGGCTTCGGTGGTTTGTTCAGTTGCGTCTACCGGTTTACGGTTTATAGGGGTTCCTTTCAAAGCTAGTTTGAACACTGATCTCCGCCTTGAGGCACGGCGTCGATGGTTCGTTTGTTGGGATCTCTGTCTTCAACCGTCGTCACGTCGTCTGCGGCCTGTTGGCTAAACAGGCAGTTGAAGCCGACGGTGACAAAATCGTCTCCATAGCCGAAGCTTTCATTTCGAACGAGCGCCGTGACGCTGTTCAGTCGGTTGTTGGTGAGCGACAAGAAACGTAAGTTGCTCAGTCCGGCGAAGGCGTTGTCGCCGAGGGTGCTTAGGTCATTCGTTCTAAGTTCTATCGTCTGCAAGCTGGTCAGGCCAGTAAGGGTGCCGTTCTCTAGGGTACTTAGCTGATTGGTGTTGAGGTCCAAGTACCGCAAGCTAGCTAATCCCCCAAAGGTGCCGCTTTCAATGGCGGTCAGCTTGCTATTATAGAGATAGAGCTCTTGCAAACCGGGCATCCCGGTGAAGGTACCGCTGCTGAGAGCGCCAAGCTGATTGGTCTGCAGGTACAACTTTTGCAAACGGGTCAGATCGTTGAAAGTGCCGCTGGCAAGTGAGCTCAGCCGTGTTCTATTGAGGTACAGCAGTTTCAAGTTGGTCAGCCCGGCGAAGGTGTTGCCGCTCAGGGCCGTCAGGTCGTTGAAACTGAGGTTTAGCGTTTCTAGCTCCGTCAGTTCAGCAAAGGTGCCGCTGCCGAGCGTAGTCAGCTTGTTATCGGTAAGGTCTAAGGTAACAAGGTTGACGGCGTACTGCAAACCCTCCAAGTTACTGATGCCTCTGTAGATGGCCTCGAGGCGAGTCAAGCTCTCCAGATCGCTACAGCTGAGCTCACCTGTTTGTTTGCCTAATTCATCACGGATAGCTGCTTCCAACCCCGGATCAGGGATTGCAACCGGGTCGGTACAGACCACAGGGGCGGGGGGACAACGGGGTCGGTTGGGTCAGTTCCTTTACAACTTACTTTCGCTTTAGCAGAGACGCCATAACTAAACGCTTGACCTTTGTGTTCTACCGTAAAGGTCAAGACACGGGTTGTTTCGTCGGGGCTGAGTTTGCCGTCGCTACCCAAGTTGGCGTCGGTGACTTCGGGTTCGGTTGAGCTGACAATGTTGGTGGTTGCAGCCTCATCGCTCGAGAAGGTAAACGGCTGCTCATAAGTGAAGTCGGTCGTGTTGGTAAACGAAACCGTAACCTTTAGAATGCTGCCGGGCAAAAAGGCGAAGGTGTAATTAGAGAGCTCGAGTTCATCACCGGACATAAGGATACGGGGCTCAGTTGCGCCGCATTCACCTGTAGCCTGAGCCGCCGGTGCGGTTGCGCCGGTCTTATCCAAAGTAACCGAGGTGGCGGCAGGGTCTACGTCAAACGAAAAGCTCGGGGTACTCCCCACAGGTTGAGCGTCTTGCCCACACGCGGCTAGAAGTAGCAGCAGTACACCAAAGAGCAGGAGGTTGAGCTGGCGGTTCACTTGATGATGAGGCTAAGGGTCGCTGAGTCGGTGGTGCAGCTTAGTCAAGGGTCTCCTTTCGTCGGGTGAGGTAAGCAAGATGGCGTTATGATGTCGTTATCCCTTCTTCCCAGACGTGGGGCAACCAGGGATGCTCAGGAAAGTTTTGCAGCCAGTTCACCTTCTTGAAGTGGTTCTGGCAGTACCAGCAGGGCGACACGTCAGCGTCGTGGGTTGGGTCGGGTTTCTGGGTCTGTGCGCGTAGCTGTACGTGTTTCTCCCGTTTGAAGCGTTCGTTCTGCAAAAAGAGCGTTAAGAAGCCCTCTCTCAAAGGTGTTTTGTTAAGGTCACACGCCACATCGTCCTGACCGACACCGGGGCCGTGGCTCGAGAGGTGACAGCATTTAGTCAACCGTCCCTGAGCGTCGATGTTGACCTCTTGCATATGCAGGGGCGCACACGGTAGCGGCTCGCTCGTAGAGAAACCAGGAGCCATTGCCAGCGGCAAAACTCCGGCGTATTCACGTTGTAACGCCCAAATTTCTTCTTCGACTTCGGCGCGTTCTTGAAGGGTCAAATCAAACCCTTGCGCGGTCGTTAGCGGCGAATGCATCAGATGCCCAAAGCGCAACCCCAGGCTTCCCGAACGGCTAAGTAGCGTGACTATCTCGCGCAGTTCGTGCCGGTTGTGCTTGGTGACAACCATGTTGTTGCTAAAAGGCAACGCTAATTCTCTAGAGAGCGCCATCGCCGCTAAGACTTTCTCAAATGACCGTGGCCCGCGTAGTGCGCCGTGTGTTTCGGAGGTTGCGCCGTCGAGACTAAAGGTAATCTGCTCCAGAGACTCCCGGTGAGGCAAGACGTGCTTGTGACTGACAGCGAAGTTGTAGCCGTTGGTGACAAACGAAAAACGGTAGTTCAGCTCCGACACACGGGCCAACAGGTCAGGAAAGCGCTTATAAACCGTAGGGTCGCCCCCGGTAAAGGTCAGGCGCGTAAAGCCTAAAACCCCGGCATCGGCAAAAACGTTCTCCAGCACCTCAGGAGACAGGTCATCGTTACCGCCGTGTCGTCCTGAGAAGCAGTGCTTGCACGCTAGGTTGCAGCGGTTCGTTAGTTCGATGACGATACGCATGGGGTCTCCTCGAGCCGGTTTTCTAAAACCTGACTTAAGAGCGAATCAGTAAGGTCAGGGTGTGCCAAAGCGTCTCGGCCCAGACAGAGCACAAAACTCCGGGTTTGCCTGACCAGCGTTCGGAGTAGCTCGAGCTGCCCTTGTGACACCGTTACATCGGTCATAGTGCCTGCGCTCTGTTGGCACAAGCGGATGAGCCTTTGAGCTGAAGTGAGGGGTCGCAAATGCGTCACGTCTTCTGCAGTCACGCGGGGAAAGACGAGCAAAGACGGCGTGCAGGTCGGCGTAAAACTGTTCTCTAAGTAAACGATGCGTTTGCCGCCTGGGTCGCCAAACTCTCGACTTCCGTTTAGTTCGGGAAAATGCTTCAAGGTTTCAGGGGTGCAGGAAAAGCCCTGCCGAAACGCAGACACTTTTACGGTGCGCTGTTCATGGTTTTGTTCGTGTGAAAGCAGCACGGCGTCATCAGACAGGTACTGCCAACCCTGCCGGATGAGAGTTAAGCTGGTCGTGGTCTTGCCTGAGCCGGATGAACCCACCAGCAAGAGTCCTGTACCGTCACGCTCCAAGCCACGCGCATGTAACCCGTAGCGCCCGCACGGACGGAGCAGCATCAAAAGTCCGAGCAAAAAGAACTCACGCTGTTCAAAAGGGCTGTGCGTATCAAAGTCAGGGGCTAAAAAGCAGTGTGCTCGAGCTTTACCAGGTGTTATCTGAAGTTGAGACGCGCCGCAGCTGAGGTTGAACCCTGTCTCATGACGCGTAACGGTGAGGGCTTCGGCTTGGTAGACGGTGTGCCCGAATTTATCGGGGAGCGGTTCGGCGTGAAGCTGAAGCTTTACGTTGTCCTGCTCTGCCGCTGCACCTAGCGCGAAGAAGTGTGACAAAAGCTTGTGTACAACTGGGGTAGCGACACCCCCCAGCTCTACCGTAACGCCGCCCACACCGAACACTTTTGGGCTCATTGTCCGGCCTCACTAAAAAACCAAGCCGCACCCTGTGGAACGGGTTCTGTGGAAAGCTCGAGCCCCCCGTCTTCAAGTAACCTAAAAACAACCTGATTCCAGCCTTTGTTTAAGGTAAGTGCATACCCAAAGACGGCCGGTGCGCCTCCTTGACAACGGCCCGAAACGTCCGCGTCTCGGTCGGCGTAGGTGTACTGCAGGTAGTAATCACCAGCTTGCTGCAAACCGCTGGTCATAACTTCTAAGCTGGCAGTATGGGAAATTCGGCCTGCTGAGACGCTATCTCTCACAACCTCGAGCGCGGAAAATGAACCGAGCTTAAGTCCGGGTTTTGAAACTGTAACACCGGGGCAGGCGGCAAAATTGCCGCGTTGGGCTGTCTGCACCTCTGCTAAAACGAATTCGAGCCTTCCCGTCTCATCTACCGTGCCCGTAGCGACCACCGCAGCGCTGCTATCGTCGCCGTAAACTTGTGCGCTTACGGTTGCTGCTGCACCTGACCAGTTTTCAACCTGAACCGCCGCTGTTTCCGGGACGGCAGCCGGGCCGGGGTCAGCAGACTGACAAGCGCTCAAGGCGACGAGCAGAAAAAGCAAAAAGGAGACGTAATGTTTCATCGGCTAAGTTAGCGGGTGATAGCTGGCGAGGTCTTGAATATCGCCTATGATGATCTGCCCACCAGCCTCGAGCCAGGCGTGGGCCTCGAGCGTCCCGGCCCGTTTGCGTACTCTGATGACAATTTGAGCGCGTTGGTCTCGAGCGGCTAAAAGGTGCGCCCCGGCGAGTACCCGCACCAAGCAGGTGGCGTGAGGTACAAACTGCGCTGCCCGCCCTATGGTCTTGGTCAGCCGCCTCTGCTCCCGCCTGCTCGCCTCAGCAGACGCCGCCCGCCGCCTAGTCAGCTCTGTCACCCGGTCGAAAGGTAAGAGCCACAGTGCCAGGCGGTAGCCCCACAGCAGCGCAAACGCGTAAACCAGCTCCCGCAGCCTGCGGAAGCGCTCAGTGACGCGTAACAAGTCCGGCCTCTTCTAACGTGGCTAGGAGCTCACGAACGTCGCGGGTGGCGGTCTCGAGGTCAACGTCGTAACGTTCAACGACGGTAGCGACTAGCGCTGCGGTGGTCTGTGCCCCCCGCAGCGCCTCCCAGGGCGTGTTGCCTACCCGGTTAAGCGAAAAGTAACGCCCCGACTCGGTGTTTAGAACGACCGTCTCACCGTCCATAGTCGTCGAAATCTGCGCTTTTGAGACAGACCACCTCTCGCTAGGCTGCGTAGACACCGCTCACCTCCTCTGTAACCGCTTTCTTAAACCGCTGCATTTGTCCTGCTCGGGTCAGTATACGAAAATACCCAAGGTGTGGCGAGACCCCGGCTGTCGGGGTGCTGTTCCGGTCGTTGGACAAATAAACCTCAAAGGAGCAGAGGTTGGTACAGTCTGTTCTCGAGGTCTACTGAGGTCTTTTACGGTCGTGATTTGCTATAAGCGTTGCTGGAGAACGAGCAGGTCGTCGCCATCTTAAACATTGCTATCTGAAACATAGACGCCCCCGCCCCCGGTTGATACCCTAAGTTTTGATGTTGCTACCTTCCCTGTTACTCCTAACACCTTTGGACACCGCCGGATGAGCCTCTTTTTAGATGCTGCTGGCGGCGCAAATACCCTCCACACCCCCATCTGGATTATGCGTCAGGCCGGACGTTACCTGCCTGAATACCGCACCCTCAAAGAAAAATACACTTTTTGGGAGCTGTGCCGTACACCGGAACTCACGACCGAAATCACGCTGCAACCGGTTCGCCGCTTTGGGCTGGACGCTGCGATTTTATTTCAGGACATCATGACGCCCCTACCGCCGATGGGCCTAGACATTGATTTTGCGCCCGGTCCGGTATTCAAGACGCCGGTTCGCACAGAGGGCGCCGTAAACAAGCTCATTGTGCCTGAGCAGGACGAAATCGCGCCCTATGTTGCTGAGGCCATCCGGCTCATCCGCGCTGAGAGCACGGTACCGTTAATCGGCTTTGGCGGCGCACCGCTGACGCTCGCTACCTACATCGTACAGGGCGGCGGCAGCAAAGATTACGACGAATTTCGGCAGTTTTTACGGTACGCCCCCGAAACCGCACACCAGCTTTTAGAAAAACTTACCGAGGTCTCGGTTCGGTATCTGAAGATGCAACTAGGGGCCGGGGCGCAGTCGGTTCAACTGTTCGACTCATGGGCCGGACTCCACGACGCCCGCACCTACAGCGAGTTTGCCAAACCGTACAACACGCGCATCTTTGAGGCGCTCGCCGAGTACGGCGTCCCCCGCTTATATATCGCGGTAGACGCGCTGCACCTTTACGGCGAGATCAAAGACTTGCCGTGTGAAGTCGTGAGCGTAGACTGGCGCGTGCCGCTTTCGCAGGTGCGCCCGCTGCTGCCTGGCAAGGTCTTGCAGGGCAACCTCGACCCGGCGGTTTTACTCGCGCCGGAAATGGTGATGCGAAGGGAGGCCGAGCGTGTTTTACGCGAAGGGCTGGGCGGCCCGCATATCTTTAACCTGGGTCACGGCATCATGCGGCAGACCGACCCGGAGCGGGTGACGCAGCTCCTCGAGACCGTCCGTGCGTTTGACCGTCAGGTGCCCGCATGAGCGTGGCGCAGCGCCAGCCGCCGTTAGCACCGGGCTGGCCGGTACTCGGCAACGCGCTCAGTTTGGCGAGCGATGTGCGGGGTTTTTTGCACGCGCAGTACGAGCAGTTGGGGCCGGTTTTCCGGGTTGCCGCACCGGGCTATTCTTACACGGTGCTAGCAGGTCTAGAAGCTAACTTGTTCCTGATGCAGCGGGGCAGTGAACACTTCCGCTCGAAAGACTTCTGGCATGCGCAAGACGAGGTTTTCGGGGCGTCGCGCTCGCTTATCAGCATGGACGGGCCTGAGCACGCCCGCTTACGTAAGGTACAAAAACGCGGTTACGCCCGCTCGAGCCTCGAGGGGCGATTAGACGCGCTGATCGCGCTGAGCAGGCCCAAATTACAAACTCACGGCCCAGTCAACGCCCACTACCTGATGCAGCGCGCCGTCACGGAACAGCTCGGGCTGCTCACCGCAAACACGGCTCCAGGGGATTATCTCGACGACATGATCCGTTTTGTGCGGCTGACGCTCGCTGCCAAGGTCACGAAGCAGCGCCCGCCGGTCATCCTCCTTAGCCCCGCATATCAGCGGGCGAAAGCTCGAGCCTTTGAACTAGGCCGCAAGGTACTCGAGCAGCACCGTGCGGCTGAACAGGGCGACCTCATCAGCGACCTCTTGAACGCCCACGAAGATGACCCCGAGTTTCTGCCCGAAAGCGACCTGTTAGTCGCGGCGCTCGGCCCTTTCATCGCAGGACTAGATACGGCGGCGAGTACGCTGGCGTTTGCGCTCTATAACCTGCACAGGCACCCGAACGTACTCAGAGACGTGCAGCGAGAGGCAGACACCTTTTTTGCTGGTGACAGGAGTGTCGGCAGCCTTAAAGAGATGTCCTCGACCTACCGGCTGGTACTCGAGACCCTGCGGCTGTACCCGATTGCAGGCGCACTGACCCGCACGGCTGCACAGGATTTCGAGTTTGCGGGCTATTTCATTCCAGAAGGCACATCTGTCATCATCGCCACGACGGTTCCTCACTACCTCCCCGAACACTTTCCCGACCCCCAGACGTTTGACCTGACGCGCTACTTGCCGCCGCGCAGCGAACACCGTCAGGTCGGCGCGTTCGCTCCCTTTGGTCTAGGCACACACACCTGTCTGGGAACGGGATTGGCAGAAGCGCTTATCCTTTTTAACCTCGCGCTGCTTACGCACACCGCCGACCTCAGCTTTTCGCCGAAGAACTACCAACTTCGCATCGACCCGGTACCGACGCCTAAACCTTCAAAAGAATTTAAGCTCGAGCTTCAAGCACGTACTCACGTTGCCGGAGCTTCTCTATGAGCCGCCGTAAACGTGTCGTTGAGCTGTTCCGGGTGGGTCAAGCGCGGTTGATTGTGGCGTTTGAAGCTCTGGATAGTACCGCGAAGTTTGGTCTTCATCCCTGGGAACGTTCTGGGGGCGGGGGCGGTACGGCGAGGGTTTTAGAGGGTGGTGAGGTCTTGGAACGTGCCGGAATCAACTTCTCTGCCGTTCACGGCGACACGGTGCCGCCGAGCCTCGCCGCGTCTCACCCTGGCAGCGAGGGGAGACCCTACTTTGCCTCCGGCCTGTCGATGGTTTTTCATCCGCGCAACCCCTACGCTCCGGCCTTTCACGCCAACTACCGTTACTTCGAAGTCGGTGACGAGGACGAGAGCGACATCTGGTGGTTCGGCGGCGGCGCGGACATGACCCCTAATTACCCTTTTGCCGAGGATGTTGTTCACTTTCACCGGACGCTCAAGGCGCAGTGCGACCGGCACCCGGTCGGTGATTACACTACGCTCAAAAAAACTTGCGACGACTACTTCTATATTAAGCACCGCCAAGAGATGCGCGGCGTCGGCGGTATTTTCTTCGATGAATTGTCCCCGGTCGGGCAAAACGACTTTGAGACCGATTTTGCCTTCGCCCAAGACGGCGTGCAGACACTTTCTGAGCTGTATCTACCCATCTTAAAGCGCCATAAAGATACGGTTTACGGCGAACGCGAACGTCGGTGGCAGCTTTTACGGCGTGGGCGCTACGCCGAGTTTAATCTCGTTTACGACCGAGGCACGACGTTCGGTTTACAGACTGGCGGAAACATCGAAGCGATTTTGATGTCGCTGCCGCCCTACGCGCACTGGGCGTTTGACGTTCAGTCCGAAGTGGGGTCGCCCGAAGCGGAGATGCTCGGGTTTTTGCAACCTCGAGACTGGGCCAGTGAGACCGACGTTGCAGAGCACGCCTAACCCCTAAAGATTGGTCTGCCGAAGGGCATAAGTCCTGCTCGAGAGCGGGTAAACTAGCTTATGACTCAAGGCCCGACTGGAATTGTGATGATGAACTTGGGCGGCCCGAAAACGCTCGACGACGTAAGGCCGTTTCTACTCAAGCTATTCGAAGACCGCGAAATTATTCAGCTCCCCGCGCAGCGCTTTTTAGGCCCTTATATCGCCAAACGCCGCACCAAAAGCGTCCGGCAGAAGTATGACGAAATCGGCGGCGGCTCGCCCATTCTGGCGTGGACAGAAGCGCAGGGGCGCGGCATGTGCGAACGCTTAGACAAGATGTCGCCGGAGACCGCGCCGCACAAGTTTTACGTCGCATTTCGTTATGTCCACCCGTTCAGCGAGGACGCGCTCCGGCAGATGAAAGCTGATGGCGTTAAACGGGCGGTCGCCTTTACGCAGTACCCACAATTTTCGTGTTCAACGACCGGCTCGTCTTTGAATGAACTCTGGCGGGCCGCAAAAAACGTCGGCCTCCAAAACGACTTTGAGTGGAGCGTTATCGACCGTTGGCCCACGCATCCGCGCTTTATCGAAGCGATGACGGAAACCGTAAAACAGGGATTGGCGCAGTTCACCGAAGCCGAACGAGACGACGTGCTGATTCTCTTTAGCGCCCACTCGCTGCCGCTAGATGTCATCAACCGGGGCGACGCCTACCCCGCTGAAATCGGCGCGAGCGCCCACGAAGTCATGAAACGTTTGGGTTATGAACATGAGTATATGGTCAGCTACCAGTCGGACGTGGGGCCGGTACCGTGGCTCGGGCCGAGTACGGAAAAAGTTATCGAATCTCTAGGCGAGAAAAAACGCCGTAATGTTCTGGTTGTCGGTATCGCGTTTACGAGTGACCACATCGAAACGCTGCACGAACTCGATATCGAATACGGTGAGGTGGCGCACAAGGCGGGGATTACCAACTTCAAACGTGCCCCGGCCTTGAACGGCTTACCGGTCTTTCAAGACGCCCTAGCCGAAGTTGTGCATGAGCATTTGCAGAGCGGTGAAGCGTGTAACAGACAGTACGGTTTACGCTGCGCGGGCTGTGTCAACCCGCAGTGCCGCAACATCTTAAATCCGGTCGCGCCGTACAAACGTACTAACGTAAGTATGTCGAAAGAGACCAAGCAGTATAAAGCTGCGCTTTAATAAAAAAACTTAAGCTTGAGCCTCTCCCTACCGGCTAGAATGGGGGATGCTCGAGTTCTCTTTACCTACACTATCGGTCGAAGAATACCTGGCGTGCGAGCAAAAAGGCGACGTTCGCCACGAGTACGTGAACGGCTACACCTACGCTCTAACGGGTGGCACCAGCCGTCACAACCGCATTTCTCTAAACATCGCTGCCCATTTCTTGAGGCTGGCACAAAGCAAACCGTGCCGCGTTTACCAAGAAGGTATGAAACTTCGCACCTCCGAAGGTGTTTTTTACTACCCCGATGTAATGGCTGTTTGCGATAAAGACGAACCCGACCCTTTCTTTGAAACTGAACCGTGTATTTTGGTCGAAGTTCTTTCGCCGAGTACTAAAAACACCGACCTGCGCGAGAAGTTGACCGCCTATAAAAGCTTGCCGAGCGTACAGACCTATCTGATTGTCGAGGCCGAGCGGTTAGCGGTGCGGCGGTTTTGGGTGGACGAAATGCGCCGCTGGCAGCAAGAAGATCTGACCGGTGACGGTGATATTCCGTTGCCTTGCTTGGGCGGAGAGTTGAGTTTGCCGCAGATTTACCGGGGAGTGTTTAGCTAAAAGGGTTTTGTATCTGTACGCCTGCATTCAGGTCTTCTGAATACAAGATTTCGCAACCTAAACGCGCCGCGCTGGTGAGAATCATCGCGTCCCAGAAATAAATAACCTGAGTTTGAGGTTTCTCCGGGGATAGGTTTTCCGTCTCTGACGGATTTCCTTTTACAAGCGTAAGGCGTGCCTGAGGCTAAAACGCTCACGTCGTCTTAAAAAACAGCGAAAGCGCAATTCTTGAGACGGTCGGCAGTCACCGAAAGTACAGGATTTGCGTGCCGGACGTAAAAAAACTCCGAACTTACAGCGCTTTGCGTAATCACTGATAGCGTAGGTTATAGCCGGAATGACCGAACCAGCCAAGGATGTCTTGCAAGGAGATGGTTTTCAGGGCAGCGGCAATGGCTTGATCGAGGGCGTCTCGAGCTCGTGCCTGGCTCGCTTTGACGAAGGTCTTGATTTTAGAAAGCGCTTCTTCGATGGGGTTCAGGTCCGGTGAGTAAGGTAGCAGGAAAAGCAGCGAGCAGCCTTTGGAAGCCAGCAATTCGGCGACCCTATCGCCTTTATAGATACGGTGGTTGTCCAGCACGACGATCTGACCTGGGGTAAGGGTAGGTACAAGCATCTGCTCGACATAGGTCTCGAACGCAAGGCCGTCAACGCTGCCCTGAAGTGTCATAGGAGCTTGCAGTCCGTTAAGGGAAAGGGCGGCGATGAGGCTGGTATTCTCACCCCGGTTACGGGGCACTTGGTTGTAAGCGCGTTCCCCCTTCGGAGCACGGGCGTAGAGAGGTGTCATAGCAAAGTTAAAGCCGCTCTCATCGACAAAGACGACTTTGCCTGGGTCAACACAGAACACTTTAGCCAGCCAGCGCAAGCGTTGCCCTTCGTCACGTTCACTCGCTCCCAACGTCTTTTTTTCTCGATAGATCAGCACGCTGCATCGTGCGGCACATGGCTACGATGCTGACCTTGACGCCCTGCTGTTCTTCCCAGAGTTCGCAGTGTCTGGCCAGGGTGACCTGGTTATGCTGTCTGACTTGTTCGCTTAGCAGCTCATACGCTTCGGCTGGAATTAACGCGCTGCGGCCCGGTGGTGCCTTGGCTGCCAGCTCCCCGTGAGCGGCTGAGGTAACGCCGCACCGTCGCCACGCCTACCTTGAAGCGCGCTGCAACGTCCTGATGCTTCTGCCCTTCCGCTACCGCTTCGACAATTCGTTCGCGTAAGTCGAGTGAGTATGCCATGCTCCACTATGACGCTATATCAAAGCTAGCGCAAATCGCTGTAGGTTAAATAAAGGTCTCTTGATGAAGTTTAATGGCGCTCATTACATCCAAGGCTGTCGGCTCGTGAACAGACCAGTGCGTGTAGCGTTCTACAAGTTGACTTGCGACTACCGGCGTGAGCAACTGTTTTCTTGTCGTTACCGTATAAAACTCTTGCAGTACTTTGGACGCTTAAACCGCCTTCAAATGATCTCCAGAGGTTACGCACGAGCGCGACACCCTGTTCACGCTTTTCTCCTGCGGAAGTGTCGTGCGCATAAACCAGTACATTACTGTCAACGAACGCCTTAGCGCTCATGCAGTTCGTCCCTAGTCCAATCGGCCTTGCCGTGAGTACCCAAATTGTAGCCATGCTCGAGCGCAGCAAGCGCCTCCCGTTTGGCACGGGCGTAGTCACTCTCTTCTACAACCAAAGCCTCGAGCTTCTCCCGCACCATTGCCGAAACCGACGTTCCCCGCTTCACCGCGATAATTTTAACCTCCCGAAGCGTTTCTTCAGGAAGCGCCAAGGTAATATTTCGCATCGCCATACTTCACCTCACGTAAAAGAGTGTAGCACGTAAGTTTGTGTAGTTACGACGTTATAAATCCCCGAAAAGCCTCGTCTGTGCGCCTGCCTCCCTGACTTCAGGCGGTTTACGCTCCGCGTCCGTCGGTACAGGAAAATCCGCCGCCGTAAACACCTCACCGGCGACGACCGCTGCAAATTTCTCGGAGAGTTCAGGCCACGCCGCCACTGTCGCCTCCAAGACCCACAAAAGTTCCAACAGCTCCTTTGTGAGCTCCGCCGTCCAGCGTTCGGGCCGGATTTTATCAAGGTCAGAAGATGAGCGCCCCGCCCGTTCCCGCATCCGGTAGCCGAGCCAGCTTTTTACAACGTTTAGACCCGATACCGAAAACGCCCACACTTCGGGTGAGACCGGCGCAAACTCACCCGCGCCCACATGCAGCACTCTAGTCTGCGGGTCATACGAAAACCCATCCGGGTAATCTTCCGGCGTACCCGGCACCGCCACTGTGTTCCGCGCCTCACCACGGGGAATGCGCCCACCGAACCTTTCGCCGTAGGTGTGCAGCCCGATAAGCGAACGCCCGAGCGCCGAAACTTTACGGAAGAGCGCCCCGTCTTTTGTCACCGGCAGACGCGGCCCCGGTAGCACCAGCTCTTCGGAAAAGGTTTCGACGTAAGACGGTGAGGCCAGCAGTCCGTAAGCGTAGGCGAACAGGTCTTCGGGAGAGACCGCCGCGCCGCCACCGTAAATCTCTGCAAGTTTAGCCAGCAGCCCCGCCGTAACGTTCGGTTCGGAGGCCGCCGCATCTCGCCAGAGGGGAATGACATTTTTACCCTCACGCCCGCAAAAATAGTCTTTATCTGGTACATATGCTGAAACTGTTGCCGCTGAACCAAGGCCAAGCACTTTTGTAAACATGGAAGTCATGTAAACCTGCTTTTCACTTAAGCTCTGCCAAAGTACAGGTTTAGGAAAATCACCTACACGGTTATCGGCAATTGCCCATTGTCTATCAAAACTCCGGTAACCATACCTTAAGATTAAAGAAGGTTCCGCCTCTTGTTTCAAGGTTGACAATGAAGGGAGTCTTGTCAATCCGTCCAAGCTTTTATACTCTTTAGTGACCTTTCGGTCTCGCGTCTCACTAAACAACTTGACTCGTTGCTCTAGCTGCGAAGAGACAAGCTTTTTCCAACGATTTTGAAGCACATCTTTTGTTTCACTTATCGGCCAAGTTCGGTAATAACCTGAGCCGGTATGCTGCCACGGAAATACATCTGTCAGTAGAGGCCAAGTGTAATAATCGCCTGCGCCTTCGGGTAAAAATGGAGCTTGCCAATCTGAAAGGCAATTCTGCCACGTCACATCACCGAAACTCTTGATATGGGTGAGTTGCTCGAGCTTCCCCTCCCTAGTTCCTTCCAGTTTCGCGTAATGCACTTTTGCGGGTTCGTCCGGTTTCGGCTTGCCGTAACGCACCCCTACCGCAATAGCTACGGGCGTCTGGATATTAAAGACATTTTGGGTTTTGCGTGCGCCTAAACTGTCGCCCTCCAAATCCAGAATCCACAGCTCGTCGAAGGTGCGGCGCATGTGTTCGCGCATCCCGACAAAGCCGGGGCCGCGTAGATAACTTGCAGCGGTAATAAACGAGATGATGCCCGAGTCTTGCGACTGCTCGAACACTTTCCAGAGCGCCCAGCGCCAGAAATAGACGTAATCGTTGTAAAGGTTTCGCAGATGCCGCCCTGCTCCGGCGTCTTGTGCAGGTTTTACAAAATCTTTGAGAATGCCGTTCGTCTG
The DNA here is from genome assembly GCA_965215315.1 of Truepera sp. Taxonomy (GTDB): domain Bacteria; phylum Deinococcota; class Deinococci; order Deinococcales; family Trueperaceae; genus Truepera. Next base: position 2,655,491 of record CBDCDB010000008.1, read on the forward strand.
GTCGTTTAAGTTTTGCTGACCAAAACGCACCCAACCGCCCTTGAGTTCGACGCCCCGATTGATGTCCGCTTCGCTGCGTTCTTGGCGGTCATACGGCGGGTTGCCGAGGCAGACCAGAACGCGGGTGTCTTGCTTGACCTTTCTAGCGCGGCGGTGTTCTTCGGTCAAGCGGCGGTACATGAGGCCGTGCTGCTCCAGGTCGCGGGCTTCGGGAGACTCGAGGGTGTCGGCCAGATACACATGTACGCCGTCTTTGGGCAGTTCGCCGCCCTCTTCCATCACCTTTTGCGTGACGCGCAGGTGCGCCACGGCGTAGGGGCCGACGAGAAACTCTAAAGCGTGCAGGTTTTGCGCGACCTGTGTGGCGTACTGGCTCCGCATTCCGGGGCCGTAAAAGCTGGCGACTTGCTCCAAAGCGTGTTGCAACACCGCGAGCGGATACGCGCCCGTTCCGGCTGCCGGGTCGAGGACGACGACCTCGTCTTCGGCGTAGGCCAGAGGCTTGTCGAAACGGGTTTCTAAGAGTTCGGCGACGAGCCGCACCTGCGCCTGAATGACCGGCGCAGGCGTGTAGTAGACGCCGTAATCGTTGCGGAGACGGCGGTCGTAGGCCGCCAAAAAGTCTTCGTAGAAGTAAAGCCAAGGGTCGTTGCCCTCTTTACTCAGGGCAGCCGGGTCAACGGCGTTGACGGCGCGAATCAGCACATCTAAACCGACGCCCACGTCGCGGCGGGCTTCACGGTCACTTAAAATCAAGAGCGTTTGAGCGAGGAGGCCGTGACCGGTCTCGAGGGTTTCGGCGGCCCGTTCAGGCCGGACGTTTTCCGCACCGCTAAAACGGGCCAAGAGCAAGGCGTAGGTCAGGGTCTGCGCGTAGGCGTCGGCAAAGCGGGCGTCGTCGGCGTCCGGGAAGAGGGTTTCGCGCCAGTCCCTAGCAAGTTGCGACAAGGCCGAGTCGGGATTTTGTAGCGCCACGGCAACGTCATCACGAACCATCCGGCAGAGCGGGGCTAAAAGTTCAGCCAGGGCTTTGGGTGAACTCGGCACAGTCGGCTGCCAGAGCAAGAAGTCTTGAATGAGGCGCTTTAAGGCTTCGGCTTCACCCTCCGTAAATGCGCGTTCGCCGTCGGTCGTCACATCACCAGAAAAACGCACGTGTGAGACCTGCTCGCCTGAACGCAGCAGCGTCCACTCGTTACCGTCGGTATAAATCAGGTTCGGCAGCGTTTTGAACTTACCCCACTGTTTTTTGTTACGTTCGTCAGAAAAACGCTGTGGGCGTGCGCCCAAACCCGGCGCTTTGAGTTCGGTATAGCCTGCCAGCAAACCGTCTACCGCAACGCCGAAATCGGGCCGTCCGCCTAACCCTGCCACCTGCGCCTCGCTCCGCGCGACGATGCGGCGGGCAAGGGTGGCCTCGAGCAGAGCTTTAACCGGCGCTTTAAGCTGGTCTTCGGATTGCGCTGCCACCGACGAGCTGAAGCTGGCGGTGAGTGAACGGGCAAAGTCTGCCAGCTGCGTAGCAAAACCTGGACTTAGAGACATACAGCAGCATACCAACGGGCGGGTTTTCGCTCTCGCAACTGCCGTGTGGTCTGGTCTAGTCGCCCAGTCTGGCCTTAAGTTCCTGCTCCGCTTCGGCCCAGTTCCGGCCCGCCGTCACCATCAGGCTGGTATTTTCCTCGAGTTTGCCTGAGCGGTTGAGTCCCTGACGCTCCCGTTCGGCTTTGTCTAGGTCGCCGTGTTCACCCATAAGGTCGATGGTTCTGACCGCCTCGTCGTAATTGGCGTAAATGCGAGCAATAAAGTAGCGTTGTTGAATCATCTCTCTATTTAACTCGCTTTACCCCGGTTTTGCGGCACTTTCAGCGACAATCGGGGCGTTTACAAAGGATTGAAGCGTAAATATGGGGTGACGATACGCTGCGCTGATCTGCCCCTATGCTAGGCTCAGGTCAAAATTGAAAGGGGTTGATGATGGCTGAACAAACGCTTGAAGACCGTCAGAAAGTTGTTCGTGAACTCGAGGACATCCGTAATTCTCTAGGCGCTGCACTCGAAAAAGTTGCCCGTGTCCAGATGGAAACCGAAACGACCGACCCCGGCATTCAGGAGACGTTTGACGGGTGCGTCTCGAGCCTCAGTCAAATAACTGAGCAGATAGGTACGGTTCAGAGCGACTACGAGATGGAAACCGCCCGCCGTCAGAATGAGGGTGAGCTGTAACAAGTTGAGTTCTAGAGCTTTTTCGTCATAAATACACTGTTCGGGTCGTCGGTGTAATCGGCAAAAGGCCCGCAGATCTCGAAACCGTAGCGCAGATATAGAGTTCTTGCCGGGGTAAACTCGGGCATTGCGCCGGTTTCCAAGTTCAGAGTGCTGTGGCCGCGCCTTTCGGCTTCCTCGAGGATATGCTCGAGCATTCCCTTGCCAACGCCCTGGCCCCGGTACGCTTCGGCAGTACGCATCGACTTGACCTCGCCGGTTTTAGCGTCCAGCTCTTTGAGCGCTCCGCATCCGAGCAGAGTGTCACCCTCCCACGCCGACCAAAAGGTGATGTCGGGCGAGCGGAGCGCCTCTAGACCGAGCGCGTGAATACTCTCGGGCGGCGTAATCTCGTGCATGTTTTCCAGATGTTCCCGTAAAAAGTCGGTAATTTTTACGCCGCTCAGGTCATCTTGACGGATTTGCACTTTGCCTCCTGAACACGTAAACAAAGGTTTCCGTCAAGGGAGCTGCTGATACGCGCCCAATGTTAAAAAAGGTGCGAACTCACCTAAAACGAGGGTGTCGAGCAGTGCGGCGGCGTCTTTGAGTTGAGGTGTAGCCTCGAGCTTACCTAGCTCTTCATCCTTGAGGGTGCGGTAGTGCGTTTCGGAGAAAGTTTCGCCGGACTCGAGCTTGGCCCCATGCTTTAGCCACTGCCACAGCTGCGCCCTCGAGATTTCAGCCGTCGCCGCGTCTTCCATCAGGTTGAAAATCGCCACCGCGCCCGTGCCGGAAAGCCACGCGCTGAGGTATTGCAGCGCCACGCTGATATTGTTGCGTGCGCCCGCCTCGGTGACTGTACCACCGGGTACGGCGGCCTTGACAAGCGCGGCAGCGTCCGGCTGAACGTCGTCTCGTTGTCGGTCTGTTTGGTTCGGACGCTCGCCCAGCACCGCGCCGAATTCAGCTTGCGCGACGCTGATGAGGTCGGGGTGCGCGACCCAGGTGCCGTCGCAGCCCGCTTGCGCTTCGCGGCGTTTGTCGTCACGAACTTTTTCAAGCGCTTGCTCAGTGACAACCGGGTCGCGCCGATTAGGGATAAAGGCTGCCATCCCGCCCATCGCGTGTGCGCCGCGCCGATGGCAGGTTTTGATCAAAAGCTCGGTATAGGCGTGCATAAAGGGAACGCCCATCGTAATCTGCGCGCGGTCGGGGAGGAGTTTGTCGGGACGCTCCCGAAAAGTTTTGACGAACGAAAAGATATAGTCCCAGCGTCCGGCGTTAAGACCGGCGGCGTGATGACGCAGTTCATACAGGATTTCGTCCATCTCCAAAGCGGCGGGGAGCGTTTCAATCAGAACAGTCGCGCGTACCGTGCCGACAGGAATCCCCAGATAGTTTTGCGAGAAGATGAAAACCTCGTTCCAGAAACGGGCTTCCAGGTGACTCTCGAGCTTCGGAATATAAAAGTATGGGCCGCTGCCGCGTGTGAGCAGTTCGTGCGCGTTGTGGAAAAAGTAGAGTCCAAAGTCGAACAAACTTCCTGACATCTGCGTGTCACCTAGCATGGCATGTTTTTCACTGAAGTGCAGACCACGTGGGCGCACGACTAAAGTTGCCGTTTGCTCGTTCAGGGCGTAGGTTTTGCCGCCGGTCTCGAGCCTCAAGGTCTTTCTCACCGCGTCGTAGAGGCTAACCTGTGCGCCGACGATATTTGCCCACGTCGGGGACAGCGAATCTTCGATGTCCGCCATAAAGACCTTGGCAGGCGAGTTGAGCGCGTTGACGATCATCTTTGCCTCGGCGGGGCCGGTAATCTCGACGCGGCGATCTTCAAGGTCAGCGGGAGCCGGAGCAACCTGCCAATCCCCGTTACGCACGTCTCTCGTTTCAGGTAAAAATCCCGGCAATTCACCTGCGCTAAAGGCTTGTTGACGGTTTTTGCGCCGCGCCAGCAGGCTCTGCCGCTCGGTTTCAAACTTTTCATGAAGGGCGCTGAGAAACGCTACCGCTTCGGCGTTCAGGATGTGAGCTGCGTCGTCGGGGTAATCGCTCAGGGTCATCAAAGATGCCTCCGGGTTCAGGTTTGGTCAGCTAAAGGTGCGTCTCGAGGGGCTAAAAAGCCGACACTACTGCAGCAGGCGCGGCGGGGCAGGTTTGAGGGATTTATAGATACCTCGATCTACCTACCAAACACCGTTAGGCGTTGACCTTCAAGTAGCTGTCAAAGTAGATACGGTGGCAGGTGTAGCCGCCCGGATTTTTGACGAGATAGTCCTGATGGTAGCCTTCAGCGGGCCAGAACTGGGTGAGGGGCTCCAAGGTCGTCACTACACGGTCGCGCCAGCGTCCTGAGTCGTTGACGATCTCAATCATCTCTTCAGCCGTTTTCTTCTCCGCTTCGTCTTTGTAAAAAATCGCCGAGCGGTAAGATGTGCCCCGGTCGTTGCCCTGACGGTTCAGCGTCGTTGGGTTGTGAACCTGAAAGAAAAAGTCGAGGATACGCTTAACGCTCGTTTTCTCGGAATCGTAGGTGATTTGCAGCGCTTCGGCGTGACCGGGGTGATTTTGATAGGTGGGATGATCGTTTTCTCCGCCAGTATAACCGACTTCGGTATCTAGGACGCCGGGTTGGGCCCGGACTAAATCTTCCAGACCCCAAAAACAGCCTCCTGCTAAAACGGTGGTTTCTTGCGCCATAAAAAGCTCCTTTACGATCTGAGTTTACTCGCTCAGCTGTCCTGCAGGGGCGTCGGGGTTGACAGCTGAGCCGAAGGTTGGTGCGGGACTCGAGTTCCCTCACCTACGCCCCATTGTGTCAAAATTAGGCCACAGGTCGCCTCAAAGGTCGTTTAACTGTCTTTTCGGGAGTGAGTAAGCCCCTCAACTTGGTCGCGCCCCAACCCAACCCGTTTGCTGAACGCCGCCACCGGGCGCGGCAGCCACCAGTTCCAGCGCCCCGCTAGCATCATCACCGAGGGCACCAGCACAAGCCGAACGAGCGTCGCGTCAAGCAAAATAGCGACCGTCAACCCGAGCGAGAGCGTTTTGATCAGTACCACATGCGAAAACATAAACACCGCGAAAACCACGCCCATAATGAGCGCCGCGCTGGTAATCACGCCGCCGGTTGCGCCGACGGCGGCGACTACGGCGTCGCGGTCGGATTCGCCGCGCTCATGATGTTCGACGATTCTCGAGACCAAAAAGACCTCGTAATCCATACTGAGACCGAAGACGATGGCGAAGATGAAAATCGGTACGCTCGTCTCAACAAAGCCGAGGCCGCCGGGAAGCCCCAAAAGCCCCGCGCCCCAACCGCGCTGAAACACGAGCGTGATCACGCCGAACGCCGCGCCGACGGTCAGGGTGTTAAGCAAGATGCTCTTAAGCGGAATCAGCACCGAGCGAAACGCGAGACCTAGCAAAACGAACGTAGCGAGGTAAACCAAGCCGACCGCGACCGGGAAAGAGCGGTAGAGAACGTCCGCCCATTCGCGTTCGATGACCGGGCTGCCGCCGACCTCCGCAGAGAGTCCTTCGGTTCGGGCGAGGGTGCGTAAGTCGGCCTCGAGCCTCCCCGCAGCTGCGGGTGTAAGTTTAGCGTCTGGAAAAACGCGTAGCAGGGCGTAACGACCGCTGCGGCTGACGGTCGCCTGGGCCAGCGTCGCCAAAGGACTCGCCGCCGCCGTTTCCGGGGTCGCATAGTACGAGCTGACGAACAAAGACGGCAGACCTCCGGCGGTCGTCGGGGTGAGCGTTTGCGCGACGCCCGCCAGTTGAGACGCTTCGCGGGAAAAGCTCGAGACCGCCCGTACCGAAGTGGGATGATAAAATCCGCGCTTCCCGAAGTCCACGAGCACGTCGTAAGAACGGAGCAAGCTGCCGAGGCCGAGGTCTTCTAGCACCTCTTGCGCCTGCCGCGTACTCGTCTCTTGGGTCAGGCCGCGCACACCTGAAAAGGCGACCTGCATCCCGGTCGTGGGCAGGGTCAAGAGGAGCAGCACCGACGTCCCGACAATCGTCCATAGCAGAGGCCGCCTAGTTATGGCCCGTGCCCGCGCCTGCCAGAAACCGCGGCTCCGGCTGCCCGGTGCCTGCCGTGACAAACTAACCCAGTTGACGCGTGCGCCGAGCAGCGTAAAGGCGGCGGGCAGCGCGGTCAGCGAGACCAGCACGCTAAAACTCATGACGATCACGCTGGCGATACCCATCGACTGCACGAACGCAAGTGGCGGGACGAGCAGCGCCATGAGCGCGATCAGCACCGTAAAACCGCTGAAGGTCACGGCTCTACCCGCAGACAGAACCGTGTTTTGCGCGGCCTGCGCCGGACTCGCGCAGCGGGGCAGCTCTTCGCGGAAGCGGTTGACCATCAGGAGCGCGTAATCGATACCGGTAGCGAGGCCCAGCATGGTAATAACGATCTGGGCAAAGGACGCAAAAGTAAAAAACTGACCGAGCAAAAAAAGTACGGCGAGCGACAGCGTAATCGACAAGATCGCCACGACGAGCGGCAGGGCGGCGGCGACAAGTGCGCCGAACGCGACGCTCAACACGAGCAGGCTGAGGGGCAAGCCGAACAGTTCGGCGCGCAGGGAGTCTCGAGCGCTGATGGCGTTGATTTCCTGATCGACCGGGATGCTGCCGGTGAGAAGTAGCTCGAGCCCCGGCGCGTCGTAACCTGTGATCATTTCACGGATGCGCTCCGTTGCCCGTTCGACGTCCGCTTTGGTTTGTCCCGCCAGCGTGATAAGCGCGGCACTCTGAGCGCTCCGAGAGGGCTCCGGTAGCGGTAGCGGACTTCCTGAGGTGTTGTCGATCACGCTTTCAACCAGCGGAGACGTGCGAAGTTCGGCCAGTAACGCCGTAAAACGCTCCGTATTTGAACGCTGAGTACCTAAACGCTCGGTACCTAAACGCTCGGTACTTGTCCGCGTACCGGCTCCCTGCGCGTCGCTTTGCGCTGGAGTTCCCTGTGAAGTTTCCTGCGTACGGGCTCGAGCGGCCCTATCAGCCTCGTCTACGGCCTTGGCGACGAGGACGAGCTGATAGTTGTTGTTACCGGGAAACTCACGCAGAAGTGTGCGCCGGACGCCTTGCGCTTCGCTGTTGGGGGCGACGCCTGATTCAGTCGTCAACACCTCTTCGGCGCGTCCGGCAAGCGGCAAGGCGACGAGTAGCAGAAGTCCCCAAAACGCCAGCACACGGCGTGGGTAGCGCGTACTCAGGCGACCTAAAATTTTAAGCATAAGTTTTAGGCATCAGCAGGTCTCAGGTGTTTTGGTCTCAGTTAGTATAGGCGTCAGTATAGGCAAGCCCTCAAACGGTGCGCCGTACGGAACAAACGTCACATCATCGTAATAGTACGGACTGTAAGCAGCCTCAGCGAGACGGCTAGGGCGTCCAGAGCCTGTAATAGTAGGGGAGAGCGAAACGTACATGGTTCCTTTGTTACGTGCACAGTACAGACAATAACAGTACAGGCGAAAAAGCGACGCTGCGGCGCGGCTGAAAGGTGGTATTAAAGACCGAGCCGGCGTGTCAAAAACATAATCATACGCCGACAAACTGCTCAATCGTAGCCCTCGCCTCACCGCCTGCGGTCATGGTCTCACCGACGAGCTGACCGTCGCGTAAAAAGACGATGCGGTCGGCGTAGAGCGCCGCTTTAGGGTCGTGTGTGACCATCACGACCGTCCAGCCTTCGTCCCGCACACCCCGCTGAAACAGTTCCAAAACCTCTTCACCGGTACGCGAGTCGAGGTTGCCGGTCGGTTCGTCGGCTAAAATCACGACCGGATCGTTGATGAGCGCCCGCGCCAGCGCGACCCGCTGCTGCTGACCCCCTGAAAGTTGGGCGGGACGGTGCGACAAGCGGCTTTCGATACCTAACGCGGCGGCGAGGCGGGCAAGGGTTGCTTGGGCTTCGGCGCGGCGTCCAGCAACTTCGGCGGGCAAGAGGATGTTTTCGCGGGCGCTCAGGTTGGGGATCAGCTCAAAACCCTGAAACACAAACCCCAGCTTGTCGCGCCGGAGCGCGGTCAGGTCATCATCAGAAAGCTTGGCGGTCGCTTGTCCGGCAAGCTCGACGGAGCCTGCGTCGGCGCTGTCTAGGAGTCCTAACAGGTGTAGCAGGGTGGATTTACCACTGCCGGACGGCCCCATGACAGCGACGAACTGGCCTTGGGGGACGCTCAGCTCAAGCCCAGCGAGCGCGTCAACAGTCTCACCGCCGAGCCGGTAGCGTTTGCTCAAGCCTTTAGCGACGACTGCGGGAGGTCGGTCGGTCGTTTTTGCGGAGGTTTGGGCAGTCTCTTTTGGAGAGTTCTGCGGCGTAGTTTCCAGAGTAGTTTCCAGGGTGGTTGGTAGGGTTTCCAAAAGGTTCTCCATTACTCGCCGCCTAAGGCGGTGACAGGCGACAGGCGGGCGGCGCGGCGGGCCGGAACGAGCGAAGCCAACAGCCCGACTAGCGGCGACGAAATCAGGGCGACCACGATAAGCCGCCACGGGTAGATGGGCGTGATGCGGTAGCCCGTCAGGGCGCTTGCACCCGTCGTAATGACTTGGGACAAAAGCAGGCCGGTTAGCACCCCGAGAACGGTCCCAAGTGCGACAACGACGATACCCTCGGCAGTGACTAACCTGCGGACGCCGCGCCGCGTCAGACCCAGCGTGCGGAGGACTGCGACCTCGTGTTGGCGGCTCGAGAGGTTCATCCCCAGCGTATTGGCGACGCCTAACGCGGCAATAAAGATGGCGAGCAAGAGCAGTCCGTTCGTGGTCGTAAAGGTTTGCTGCGTCAAATCCAGAATACGGGCGCGGTAATTCTGATTGAGCGTGACGTCAAGGTAAAGCTTGGGAAACGCTGCGACAAGCGCGTTTCTCGCAGCCGCCGCGTCACCACCAGGGGGCACCGTCATAACGAACAGGTCGGGCGTGCCGCCGCCGAACAGCTCGGCGTCTCCCAAACTGCCGACAAACGTTTCACCACCGCCCGTAAAGTCTACGACGACGCCGCCCACCTCGAAGTCTTTGTACCCGTCACTCGTCCGGAGCGTCGCCAGGTCGCCTTTAGACACGCCAAAGCGGTCACGGATGGTATTGGCGGCGAGCACCTCACCGCCAGCTTTAAGGGTGTTGTAGGCGTCTTCAGCGTCGCCCTGACCAGGAACAAACTGAAACCGCCCGAAGCCGGTCTCGGGATTAAAGCGCTCCGGATCGACGAGCAGCAGCACGACGCTGCGGCCCCGTGGCACGCTCTCCGGGGTAAAGCGGACGATGCGGAGTCCAACGCCGCTCACTTCGTCAATTTCGGGAACTTTCTCTTTGATCTGCTCGGCAAAGTCTGCGGGGAAACTGACCGGCGCGGTAACGAACATGTCGCCGACGACCGTGGTATCGACCCAGCTCGAGATTGAGCGGTTGATCCCTGCAACCATCGCGCCGACGCCAATAGTCAGGCCCATCCCGACGACGACCGCGCCGACCGCGACGCCGTTCCGCGAGGCGTTGCGGAGGGAGAAGCTCGAGCCCAACCGTCCGGCGAGTCCGAACATCCGTTCTAAAACGGGCGTCAACACTTTGAGCGTCGGTTTGAGCAGGGTTGGGGTGGCGAGGCTGAAACCGGTAAACAGTAAACCCATCGAGAGCGCCGCACCAAAGAGCGCCGTAGACCCCTGCCACGGCGCGAGCGAGGCCGCAACGCCAGCCGCGAGGAGCAGAAAGCCCCAAAGCGGTGCGGCGCGTACCGCCGGGTCGCTGACAGCCCTGGCCGCCGCCAAAGGGTGCGTGCGCGAGGCGTTCCGGGCCGGTAAGTAACCTGCAAGCAGTGAAATCACGACTCCGACGAAGCTGGCAAGCAGCACGCTCCGAACCGGTACGACGAGTGTCCGGAACTCAAACCCAAGGGCCACCGCATTCAGATACGTGATTGCTGCCGACAAGCCGACGCCTAAAAGCAGGCCGAAAATGATACCCAAAACGCTGACGAGGAGCGCCTCTAAGAGCGCTAAGCGCTGCACCTGCCCGCGCGTCAAGCAAACCGTCCGGAGTAGCGCAAACTCCCGTTGCCGCTCCAGAACGCTCGCCGCAAAGGTGTTGTACGCCATAAACCCGCCGAGCGCAATCAGCGTGGCGGCCAAAATCTGCAAACCCGACTGCAGCGTATCGACGACGCCGGTCGCCAGGTTGCCGCTGCCTGCGGGCAGCGTGGCGGTGTAATCATCCCCTAATTTGTTCTGGAGCGCCGCCTGCACCGACTCACTCTGGCCTTGTTCGGTTAAGACCTCTAAAAACGACGCCCGCCCGTCCAGTCTGAGTGCGGCTTGCAAATCTGCAAGCGCCGCAATGCCGACGCGCCCACCGTTGGTGGTGGCATAACCCAGGCCGTCGTCTAACAGGCCGGTTAAGGTAAACGGCAGGTCGCCGAACTGCGAAGCGAAGACGACCTCATCACCGACACTAAAGCCGCGGCTGCGGGCAAACCCTTCGGCGAGGGTTACACCGTTTGACCCTGCTTGAGGCCATTTTCCTTCGACCAGCTGACTCGGCAGGTCGTCAGGAACGCTCGTCACGCGGCCTGAGAGCTGAAAGCCTGAATCGACGCCGGGAATCACCGAATCGCTGACGTCACCGATGTCGCGTACCGGTTCGGCGCGGGTACTTAAAACCGGGTAGACCGTCCGGACGCCGGAGGTTGTCTCTACAGCTTCTAAAATGTCATCGATGCTAAAAACGGCGCGCCCTTCTGCTCCGGGAGTGACGAGCAGGTCGGCTTTTCCGGCAGCAGCCTCGAGCGCACTCTTAACGTTCGCCTCGACGTTATCGCCAATCGAAAGCGTCGCTAAAACAGCGGCAATACCCAGCGCAACACCCAAGACGGTAGCGAAGGTACGACTTTTGTAACGGAACAGGTTTCGGCGCGCGAGGCGCAGCAGTACAGGCATATCTGCACAAGTCTAACAGGGCAGACCCCGAAGGTACGTGACAATAACCTGAGATGCTGTGTTGATTTGTCAAGCTTGAACTGAAGTTGGCTGGAAGGGTTTCCTGTGCGTAAGCACGCCAAAGATCATCCTTAGCAGTTTAGCCATACATGCTACCACCGCCGCCTTTTTATGTTTACCATGCCTCACCAGACGTTCAAAGAAGTCCTTAACGACAGGATTAAAACGAATAGCTGCGAGGCACGGCATGTACAAGATATGCCGCAAGTAGGCAGAACCTAAGCGTGAGATATGGCTTGGTTGAGCCACGCTCGTACCGGAGGTAAACTGGGTAGGTGTCAGCCCAACAAAGGCGACTAGCTTGCGTGCTGTAGCAAACCGCGCTACCGAGCCTAACTCTGCCAGGAGCAGACACGCAGTCCGAATCCCAATCCCAGGAATGCTCGTCAACAACAAGAGTTCGTGCTCGTTCGAACGCTTCGTCTCCAGCTCGAGCTCATTCTCCAGGGCTTGCTTTTCTACTGCTAGTGAGGCCATGCGCCGCTTCAGGGAAGTCACCACCTCGGGATGAACCTGACCATGTTCGGCTGCCTCGAGCCGGTTCTTGAGTCGCGTCAGGTCCTTCGCTAGCGCCTGAATTTCCCGAGCGAGCGATTGCCGTAGCGGACTCACGGCGAGGGTGGGAGCAGGTTGCCGCTCTTTGACGTAAACCGCTAGCCACAAGGCGTCCGCTTTATCGGTTTTGTTACGGCGGTGCTGGCGCTTCATGAAATAGCTGACCTGGGCTGGATTAAGGATGCTCACGCTCACGTAAGTGCCTTGTAAGGTCGCAGCAAGACGCCGGTGGTAGGAGCCCGTTGCTTCCAGGGCCAGACGGCAGTTCGGAAAGAATTCGAGCCAAGTTAGCAGCTCACGATGGCCTTCTGGGGTGTTACCAAACTTTCCCCGATGGATTTCACCGGTATCAAGGAGTGCAGCCACGTCCAGGCTGAGTTTGCTTACGTCGATGCCTACAAACGTCATCTCGTCCTCCAGCTTGGGTCCGGCTCTAGGCCACCACCGCTCGCATACTTGCAGATCCGGCCTTAACGGCTCAGGATGCTGGTTCGGAGTCTTGGTGATGGGTTGAGCAGGCCTATCTCAGGTACGAGCTCAAACGCTCAGGTTCGGAGTCGGCCTTACTCTTGACCCGCACTCAACATACAAGTTCGGGGTTTATAGCAGAGCCGGTAGCTGGGCCACCTCTTTTGGAAGACGGATCGAGGGCTTTTTAGGTTGAAGTGTATAAGCGATCAGACCGGCGATCAGATTAACAGCAAAGTTAGCGGGGCTGCGGTGCCGGGTATGCTCGCTTTGCGAGATGTTTTTAAGCTGGTCGTTGATCGTTTCGATGATGAAGCGCTTGCGGAGCAGAAGTCTGTCGGCGAGTGGCATAAACCTGGCTTTCATGTTTTTACGTAAAGAGGTGATCAGCGCCAGTCCGCGCTCGTATAGCTTTTCAAATATAGCCTGAGAGAGGTAGCCCTTGTCTCCAAAAAGCTTGCCGACGAAGTTTTTGCCCATACCCTCAAGCTCAAGCGGTTTGCGGTCGTCGGTATTGCCTGGGGTGAGATGCACAGCAAGCAGTTCACCTACGTCGTTGACGATGAAATGTAACTTGAACCCATAGAACCAGAGTACAGGGTCACTAGACCCGCCCTAGTGGGCGTACTGTGCCCATAGTCGTCTTACTACGTGCAGCTAGGTCTTGGAACACTTTGTTTCTGTTGATACGGCGGTTGTGACAGACCGCTAGCGGCGTGCTGTCTAGAAGCCATCTCAAAAACGCCTAAGCAGTAATTTGATGCAGCCGAGATGCAGGAAGGCCAAGAAGTTTAGGGAGTGATGTTCATAGCGAACGACCAGACGGCGAAAGTTGCCGAGGTGGGCGAATAGCCGTTCAATCTTCCAGCGCCGTTTGTAGCGCCTCAGTTTACGTCCATCTTGCGTCTTGGCTTTTTTACGGTTTCTTCGGTGAGGCGCAATCATTTCAACACCTGCTTCGGCGAGTTCAGCGTCAAGCGGATCACTGTCATACGCTTTGTCACCGATTAACTTGTCGGGTTTGCCGCTGACGTGTCGAGATGCGAGAGTCGCGTGTACCAACCGGACCTCATGTGGGCTAGCAGACGTAACGTGCAGGGCGAGGCAAGTACCACCAGCGTCCGATACCGCCATGACTTTGCTACCCTTACCCCGTTTAGTCTTACCAACTGCTGACCCCCTTTTTTCGCAGCCACAAAGGTACCGTCGATAAAGCATTCCGACAAGTCGAGTTTGCCCCGCTGCAGGGGGTCATGCGCTAAAGTCTCTAGAATCTGCCGCAACACGCCGTTTCTCTCCCATTCTTGAAAGCGCCGATGGCACGTCTGATAGGGCGGATAGCGCTCGGGTAAATCAGCCCACTGTGCGCCCGTTCGTAATATCCAGCAGATGCCCTTAAGTATCGCTCGTGGTTCTCGTCTGGGACGGCCTTTGCCATCTTTGCGTCGAGCTGGTTCGGGAATGAGCGGCCCTAGTACTTCCCACTGTTCATCGGTGAGTTCCATACCACCGTTCTAACAGCTATGCAGCTGACTATTCGTTTTTGAGATGGCTTCTACAAAAGCAACACCGCTACAACGACCGAAGCGGTGCTGCAAATAGGCGCACAGCGGCAGCAATACTCCCTTCATCAGTTCTATAAAACGCCCGTAAGACACTAAACCGGGAAACTCAGCTGCAAGCTGCTTACAAACGTGGTTTTGGTAGTAGTGCTTAAAGTCTCGGAACCCCGACTGATGAAAGTGGACGACTAACGTCATCACTTCGCTGATTGATAACGAAGGCTTAGGGCCGCGTTTCGCTTCACCCGGTAGCTGCTGATTTGCCGCCCAGCTCTCGAACTTCTGAACAAAATCATCCACTTCAACAAACAGCTCGAGTAAACGCATACCAGTATCTCCTCTCTGGGTCTTCAACAACTCCAGCTTAGGAGATACTGCTGCGTTGTGGAAACTCCCAACTTAGGTCAATAGGATAGTTCGGGTGTAGTACGGCCCGAGTAACGTTCGTTCGCTGCCGCACTGCCCAGCTACAAGGCTCAACTATTACGCTATAAGTAGGCGCTTACCTCGACAAGTTCGTATTCAGGAGAAGCCTCGAGGCACCCCCACAAAACAGCCGTGTGACTGAAGCCGTAGATAACGAGCAAGCGTTCGTCCGGCGTTTCAGTAATACGCTGCAAATTGGCAAAGATACGCAAATTGCGGTTGTATCAGGCCGTCACCGCGTCTACACCGGGGTATTCGTGTCCACGCCGATCTTGAAATGCTCTACGAGGTAAACGCCGTGCCACTCGAGGATATTCTTAGGCTGGTTCAGCTCACGCAGCGTTTTACGGACGGACTGCTGCGTCTTTTGTTCATCGACTGCCGCAAAGCGTGCTGTGTAGTCGTCTAGCCACTGACCTAAGAGATGCGTTTGGTCATTTTCGCGGGCGTAGGTCTCGAGCGCCTCATGAGGGTCAAACGGCTCCCCCTGAACCGCCAGGGCGTCCTTCCCCCAAGTCAGCGTCACGAGGCGGTTCGTAAAAGCGGCCCCAGTCGTCAGCTGCGTAGACGCGCCGGTGCTCTAAGCGTTTTGCTAGGCGAAAGCCGAGCTGATAGATTTCATTGCCGGTAAGCTCGAAGTCTCCTTGTAAGAATGCCTCGTAGTTTCGGTCTAATCTATTTTGCTCGAGCGCACTAAATTCAACAACGACTTTCGTCGGCTCAAACGCAGCCAAGCGCTCGACGACTTCTAAAATCTCCGTCTGCCGCGCCGCAACGTCGAACCGGTGCTGCGGTTTGTAAACGTCTCGCCCCGGGTCGTCAAAGTGAAACGTGCCGAGTAACAAGGTTGGGGTTGGGGGAAACCGGGTTTTATCAGCCATACCTTTCTCACTCTCTAACTGCTGGATTAGCTAGATTTTTACAACACCTGCGGCTCAAATGCCAAACGAGTTTGGGTACGGCGACACATCACGAGATTCTTGACGGTATGTTACAACCTCCTTATGACCCGCCCGCTCGTCAGCGTCTGCATCTTGTCGTACAACCGCAAAACCGACCTCGTTCATACGCTCCGGCTCTTGCAAAACGACCCTTACGGGCGGCTCGAGCTGCTCGTCGCCGACAACGCTTCACACGACGGCACACCGGAACTTTTAGCCCAAGACTTTCCCGAAGTGCGCGTGTTCACCCACCCGCAAAATATCGGCATTGACGCGCTCAACACGGCGTTTGCGGCGGCAACCGGCGAGGTCGTGCTGGTTTTGGACGACGATTCGTGGCCCGAACCGGGAACGATTACGCGGGCCGTGGCGCGGTTTGAAGCGAAGCCCGATCTGGGACTTGTTACTTGCGATATTCTCGAGCCCAAGACCCGTAAACGCTGGGATTTGGCCTACTTGCCGCTCCACCCCGGCAAGGGGCCGCAGCCGTGGTTTTGCTTTTTAGGGTGCGGGTTTCTGATTCGTACAGAGCTTTTACAAGCCATCGGCGGCTATCCGGCCGGGTTTTTTCTCTACGCCAACGAAGCGCCCGTCGCCGCTGAGGTTCTCCTGCGCGGCTATGACATCGAGTTCCTGCCCGACGCGCGCGTGTTTCACAAGATGCCGAGCCGTCAGTCTGGCTTTAGTCAGGCGCACGTCTTTTACGGCCTCCGCAACGACCTGCAAACGGCGTGGCGTTACTTTCACGGCTGGCGCTACTACGACATCTTTTTGGGCCGCTTAGTCACGGGCTTTGTGCTTCTGGCAACGCTCGGATTTGGGCCGCTGAAGAGCTATTTTCGGGCACTCCGCGAAGCGCACCGTTACAGCCGTGTGACCACGCGCCGCCCGCTGCCCAAACCCGCGATGCGGCGGGCAATCGGGGCATTTCACGGCACGACGCTTTCAACGCTCGTAAGTTACCGGACGTTGCGGCGGGTCTTATGGTATGCGGGGTTTTATAAAGATGGGCGGACTGTTTCGTAAGCTACGAAAATTAGGAAGGCGGATGGTGCTTACAGCGCTTTGCGTAATCACTGATAGCGTAGGTTATAGCCGGAATGACCGAACCAGCCAAGGATGTCTTGCAAGGAGATGGTTTTCAGGGCAGCGGCAATGGCTTGATCGAGGGCGTCTCGAGCTCGTGCCTGGCTCGCTTTGACGAAGGTCTTGATTTTAGAAAGCGCTTCTTCGATGGGGTTCAGGTCCGGTGAGTAAGGTAGCAGGAAAAGCAGCGAGCAGCCTTTGGAAGCCAGCAATTCGGCGACCCTATCGCCTTTATAGATACGGTGGTTGTCCAGCACGACGATCTGACCTGGGGTAAGGGTAGGTACAAGCATCTGCTCGACATAGGTCTCGAACGCAAGGCCGTCAACGCTGCCCTGAAGTGTCATAGGAGCTTGCAGTCCGTTAAGGGAAAGGGCGGCGATGAGGCTGGTATTCTCACCCCGGTTACGGGGCACTTGGTTGTAAGCGCGTTCCCCCTTCGGAGCACGGGCGTAGAGAGGTGTCATAGCAAAGTTAAAGCCGCTCTCATCGACAAAGACGACTTTGCCTGGGTCAACACAGAACACTTTAGCCAGCCAGCGCAAGCGTTGCCCTTCGTCACGTTCACTCGCTCCCAACGTCTTTTTTTCTCGATAGATCAGCACGCTGCATCGTGCGGCACATGGCTACGATGCTGACCTTGACGCCCTGCTGTTCTTCCCAGAGTTCGCAGTGTCTGGCCAGGGTGACCTGGTTATGCTGTCTGACTTGTTCGCTTAGCAGCTCATACGCTTCGGCTGGAATTAACGCGCTGCGGCCCGGTGGTGCCTTGGCTGCCAGCTCCCCGTGAGCGGCTGAGGTAACGCCGCACCGTCGCCACGCCTACCTTGAAGCGCGCTGCAACGTCCTGATGCTTCTGCCCTTCCGCTACCGCTTCGACAATTCGTTCGCGTAAGTCGAGTGAGTATGCCATGCTCCACTATGACGCTATATCAAAGCTAGCGCAAATCGCTGTAAGCGCTGAGAATAGGCTCGAGCTAATCGTGACTATCTGGTTTTACGGCGGTTTCTGATGCACTTTTAGCTTTTACAGTTTCAGCTTCTGTGTCTCTAATTGCTACATCATCTGGTGTTTGCGGCCCCAGACGTTTGGCGAGGGCTGCGCCGCCGAGGGGTGGCCCCAGTAAAAACGACGAGTAAAAGGCAATCAGCCGCCAGACGATGACCGCAGGTGCAACCGCCGCAGGGTTGCCCGGACTCAGGAGGAGCGGCAGTGAAAGTTCAAAGAAGCCGCTGCCCCCCGGCGTCGGAACGACGTGCGAGGCGGCGAAGACCAAGAATAGTACGGCCAGTGTGGGGAGGGCCGGGAGGTTTAGCTCTAAGTCAGCGGCAACCACTAAAAAGATGGCGAACACACTCACGTGGACGCCGACCGAAAGAAGTTGGAACAGCGCGTGGTGCAGGCGGGTCGCTCCTGAAAGCCTCGCTACAGTCTTAGTTAGTCCGTCCGTAAAATGTTTGGCTCGAGCCTTAAACCGCCTCAAGGGTCGCCAACTGAAGATTCGGTTGATTAAGGGCGGCACGACCGAGAGGTGAAACACCAGCAAGTACCAGAGCCCCAAAAAGAGGGCGCTCGCCGCCAGACCGCCCGCCAACAGCCAGCTGCCCCCCGGTAAACGCCGACTCAGATAGAGCGTCAGCAGAGACGCGGGCGCGAACCACGCATAAAAGAGCAGGTCGATGACGCTCGTATAGAGCGCGACCGACCACGCGTGCGCCGACGTCAGACCGTCACGTTGGAGCATCAGAGCGATGGCCGGGGCGTTGCCGCTGCCGCTCGGAGTCACGGCGGCGCTGAACGCACCCAAGATGTGACTCCGAACTGCGCTCGAAAGCCGCAGGTTATAGCTGAGCGTCCGAGCCAGCAGCTGAATCCGCAGACCGCCACTGACGAACGACAACACCAGCAGGAGGGTACTCCAGAGGAGGGTAGGGCTCGAGAGCGTAAAAATTGCCTGCAGGTCGGCGGGTTTGCCGAACAGCAATGCCGCACCGAGGCCCAAAACGCCGAATACAAGCGAGAGTAAGAGCGGTTTAGCAAGCCGCACAGTCAGTCCAGTGTAGCGTTCGGCAGTCGAAAATCTGGTTAAATATCGTTCTAACTACGGGGCTAAACATTCGGAAGCGTCTCAAACACCTTGAGCGCCTGCGCGACGACCTGATCCATGTTGTAGTACCGGTAAGTTGCCAACCGTCCGACAAACGTAACGTCTCGCCGCTCCGCCGCTAACTGTTTATATTCCGCGTAAAGTGCCGCATTTTCGGGGCGGGGAATCGGATAGTAAGGGTCGCCCTCGGCTTGCGGCTCTTCATAAACCAAAACGCTTTTCGCGTGCCGTTGCCCGGTCAGGTGCTTGACTTCGGTCACGCGGGTATAGGATGTGTCGTTCGGAAAATTGATAGTGCCGACGCGCTGCACGGTTTCTTGGTCGTGGGTTTCAAAGTAAAACTTCAGCGAACGGTAAGGCAGTTTGCCCAGTTGATAGTTAAAAAACAGGTCGATAGGACCGGTAAAAATCAAGTGTCTGTGCGGAATCATCTCAATAATTTCGCGGTAATCGGTTTGCAGCAGCAGCTTGATGTTGGGGTGCGCCAGCATCTTGGCAAACATCGCTGTATAACCGTGTTTGGGCATCATCTGGTAGGTATCGGTAAAATAGCGGTCGTCGCGGTTCGTGCGGGTCGGAACCCTGGCCGTCACCGAGGCGTCGAGTTCGCTCGGATCTAAAGCCCACTGTTTGCGGGTATAGCCGCGAAAGAATTTTTCGTACAGCTCGCGGCCTACTTTGGAAACTACGACATCTTCTGAAGTGCGGACTTCAGCGACCGGTTCGGCGCGTTCGGCAAAAAAACGCTCTAACTCGAAACTGTTTAGGTTCAAGCCGTAAAGCTGATTTACGGTATCCAGATTGATAGGAATCGGCACAAGCTGCCCGTCCACCCGTGCCCGGACGCGGTGCTCGTAAGGCCGCCACGCCGTAAAACGTGACAGATACTCCCAAACCTTGCGTGAGTTTGTGTGGAAGATGTGTGGCCCGTAGCGGTGAACGAGAATCCCGTCTTTGTTGTAATAGTCAAACGCATTTCCGCCGATGTGTGAACGTTTGTCGGCGACCAGCACGCGGGCGTTGCGGGTATCCGCGAGGCGTTCGGCGAGAACACTGCCCGCAAATCCGGCTCCTACGATGAGATAGTCGAAACCTTGGGTCACAGCGCTCGAGTATAACGCAGCGCAGGAGAATTGAGAGGTTTGACGGTGCTAGATTGATGGCTTGAGGCAGGATTCTGACCTTATGAAATTTGTAGCTTTTCACGGCCCTCCTGCTGTAGGCAAACTAACCGTCGCTCAAAAACTTTCAAAGCTGACGGGTTTCAAGCTTTTTCACGGTCACCTGACAATGAACGCAGTTAGCCCCATTCTCGAGTGAGGTGGCGACTCGTACAAGCGTGTCTTGCCTGAAGTCAGATGAATCATGTTGGAAGAAGCTGTCCGGGTTGATATTAACCTCATCTTTTCTTTTGTATATTCACCCTCTCGCAAGCATGTTTTAGTAGCATTTGCATCAATCATAGCCACAGTGATTAAAGCAGTTCTGAACCTCTTGCGGTGAGACGGTAGCAATAGCTTTAGCGATAGCGTTGATGAGGTCGGCGACAAGAGTTGCGCGGGCTTTTCTAAGAAAGGCTTTGACTTTAGAGAAGACGAGTTCGATGGGATTAAAGTCGGGTGAGTAGGTTGGGAGGTAGCCAAGGTAGCAGCCTGCACCTTCAACGAGTCGCCTGACGTTTTTGTTGTGGTGAATGGTGAAGTTATCCATAAACACCACTTGTCCAGGGTTTAGCGTGGGGACGAGTACCTCACGCAAGTAGGTGAGAAACGCCGTAGTATCTACAGCACCGGGATGAATCAGGCAACGTTCAGGGTCGAGTCCTTGTGGGGTAATTGCAGCGATTAAGCTGAGCTTGCCTTCTCTGCGTCTGGGGGCGTCATCGACTGCACGGGTTCCTTTAGCTGAGCGGGCGTAGGTGCGGGTCAGTCCCAACCACGCCCCGCTTTCATCTAGAAACACAAAGTCTTCGGCCTCGAGCCGGGTGACTTCGGCTAACCACTGTTCGCGAGCAGCTTCGTCCCGTTCTTTGGCGTAGAGACGCTTTTTTTACGCGTGATACCCAGTCGTTTGCAATACAAGTTCACCGTCGAAAAGGCGAGGTTGACGCTCTGTTCCTCGGCAAACCGTTCAGCATGTTCTATCAGCGTCTCATCGCTATGCGCCTCGAGCTGCCGCTTAAACGCCTGCACCTGTTCCGGGGTTAGCTTGCGGGTGCGGCCTGGTGAGGTTCTTGCTTTGAGTTCGCCTTGCCCAGCGCGTGCTAGGTAACGATAAACCGTCGCTCGGTCTATTTTGAAACGTCTTGCTACTTCTACCTTAGCAAGCCCTTCTTCCTCAACTGCTATTACGATTCTCGTTCTTAAGTCTTCCGAGTACGCTCGCATTCCTTACTATCGTGTGTCGTAACCTATTTTGCAAATGCTATAGAAAGCTACTTTGAAGCTGTAGAAAAATCGGGTGGCGAAGTTTGTCTTGTACGCTTGTTTGCTCCCGAAGCTATTACCGAACAGCGGGTAACAAACGCTAGTCGGGTAGAAGCTGGCAAGATGCACAAGGTTGAAGAACTTCGTGCTTATTTGCAGAAACTGAATGATTTAGACCGGCTGATTATAGGTCGGGACAGCCTCGAGCTAGATACCGGTGCGTTGACCCCTTTGGAATCTGCGAAGGCTATCGTTTCGCGGTACAAAATCTTTTGATTTGAACGCCGTATTCAATCCTACCTAAACCCGCATAATCTGAGCGGTGTTTGCGGAAACCCGCGCGTCGCCGCCTCTGCCAGATAGTGGCTCAAGTCTCGAGTCATGCCGCCGAGTCCAAGCGCTTGGTCGGCCCTAGCAATACGCTCTTGGGACGCAGGCGCAGCAAATTTGGTGAGTTTTTGCGTGAGCTGTTCAGAAGTTGGGACATACGCACCCAGAGCTTTTTGTTCCAAAAACCGAACCAGCTTGGCCTCGTTGAGACCGGCGTAGCTCGAGACCAACACCCCCCGTCCTACCGCGAGCGCCTCTGTTACCGACGCCGGGCCTGCCTTGCCAACGACCACATCGCACGCTGCTAAGTACGCCGCCATCCGACCCGTAAAACCGAGCGCGCGAACGTTTTCTAGCGTATCCAGCTGCGTTTTGAGCGCCTCGTTGCGCCCGGTCATCACGACGATTTGAGGCTCGAGGGGATGCTCTAAAAGCGTCTGCACAACCCGTTCGGTGTTCTGCCCTACGCCCTCGCCGCCCAGCGACACGAGGCAGGTCAAACGCTCAGCCAGTGAAAGCTCGGCGCGGGCAGCTTTTTTGGAAGGCGCTTGCAGGCACGCCTGCTGAACGGGATAACCTATCAGGTCAACTTTGCTTGCCGGAACGCCTAAGTGCTCGAGGTCTCTTAGGGCCGCTTCCGAGGGCACCGCGAAGCGCTCCGCTGCGGGTTCGGCCCATAGCGCGCTCACGTCGAGAACTTCGGTGGTAAAGGTCAGGACGGGAACCCCCAGACCGTAACGCCGCTGCGCACGGGTTAGGGCGACGCTGGCAAACGCGTGGTTGGCAACGACTAAAGTGGGGTTTAGATCACTGAGGTGTGCGGCGGCGCGTTTAGCAAATGCGTCTAGTGCGAGGCGGTGATAGCGGTTGGTCAGGTTTGGGAAGGTGTCTAAAACGCGCTGACCGTAGCGTGCGCTCCACGGGTGTGCGAGCATCCACCCCCAGCTCGCCTTGTGCTGAGAGTCTTGTTTGCTAAGCCCTAAGTCGAGCATATAGTCTGAAATCGTTGTTTGAAACCTGCCGGGAAAATAGGTCTCGAGCCCTTCTGCCATCGCTTTAGCCGTAGCGACGTGACCGCCACCCGCCGCAATCGTCGCAAAAAAGATGTGCGGTTTACGGCTCATTCACTGCTCACAAGGCGGCGACCGTCCGCGCCAGCCCTTCTTGCCAGCTGACGCGGGGGCGGTAGCCGAGCTCTTGTTCGGCAGCGACAACCGAAAAATGCACGTCGCGGCGCATCAGTGCGCCCCGGTAACGGGTCAGGGGAGGCTCTAACTCTGTACCCAAAAGCCCGTAAAGCCGTTCTACGGTCTCGCCCAGAGGTTCGCTCAAAGCTCCCGGCAGGCTTAGACGTGGTTTAGGGGCGCGCAAAAGTCGCGCGAGTTCGTCCAACAGCTTGTTCCAACTCGGCGCACCCTTGTCTGCCAGCACATACGTCCGCTTTGCGGCGTTTGAGACCGTTCCGGCGAGCCACAAACCCTCTACCAGATTCTCGCTGTAGGCGGTATTCAGTACGGCCTTGCCGCCGTCTACGAGCGGAAACAGTCCCCTTCTAAGCGCCTCGGCGACGCGCACAAAGTTGGGGTTGCGGGGGCCAAAGGGCCACAGGCCGGGGCGGATGATGACGGTCTCCAAAGTTGCATCTGCCAAAATATCCTCAGCCGCGATTTTTGAACGTGCGTAGGCGTTGAGGGTGCCGTCTCGAGGCCGTAAACGCGGGTCAGCGTCTCTAAACCCGCTGTAACGGTGAACGGCGACGCTCGAGACCAACACCAACCGCCCTACCCCAGCCCGCTCCGCCTCCCGTAAAACGTTCCTCGTCCCCTCGACGTTAGCCTGCCAGAACGCGTCTACAGGGCCGTAATCGGCGACCTTTGCCGCCGCGTGATAAACCAGTTCCACATCGCTAAACAAACCCGTGAGCGTTTCGCTTTGGCTGATGTCGGCGCGAACGAGCTCGAGCCTACCCTCCACACCCGCCAGATTTTCGAGCCGTCCCCAAGGACTGATGAGCGCCCGCACCGACGCGCCCTCCGCGAGAAGTTTTTCAACCAGATGACTCCCGATAAACCCGTGTGCGCCTGTGACCAAAACCTTCATCCTGTCACCGTAAAACTTACGATAGAACTCACCGCGAAAATCACCAGAGCAGCCCCTGCCGCCCCAGCACCGACGCGTCCGTCACCAGTCCGATGATGAGATGCAGCAGAATAGGCCACGCCAAAGACCGGGTACGGAGGGCCAAAAACGCAAACAAAAATCCTGCTGGAAACGCCGCAAGGGTTTCAGTCAGGGGTTTGCCGACGTGAATCAGGGTTGAGAGCAGGACTTGCGTCCAGACGGCGGCGGCGAGTCCCCAGTGAGCCCTAAGTACCGCGACCAAAAAGCCCCGGTAAAAAAACTCGAACGCCACGTAATAAAGTGCGTAAAGTCCGGCCCACGCCGTAAAATGCCACACGGACACTCCCGGCCAAGGCCCGGCCCACGGATAGGTCTGCTGCAACCCGGCGTCGCTGCTGCCCAGATAAATCACGCCTGCGAGTATGACGCCGAGCCCGGTGGTCAGTGGTAAACCGATACGCCACTCGCCGAACGAGAGTGGGACACGCTCCAGATCGCCGCGCCAGAGCAGCAAAGCTGCCGGAATAACGAGCAGAAAGAGGAGTGCCCAACCGATATTGACGAGGGCCGTTTGCAGCGCCCTCGGCGCGTCTCCCAAAAGCGTCGGCCCCGGACTGCCGAGGTACCAGTACCCGATTTGCACTAAAACGGCGGCGCTCAGGTAGAGATTGAGCGGCGTAACGTAGCGGCGCACGCGGCTAAAGGGCTTTTTGGAAGAGCCGGTAGGTTTTGTAGACGGTCGCACCGGTTGCGGCAATTCCCTTATTGATGCCGTCGTTGTCTTCTAAAATCCACGAGCACTCGCCCTTCATGTAACCTTTTTCGCGAGTTCGCTTAATTACCTCGTCGATTAAGACCAACTCGAGTCCCTTGTTCCGGTGTTCGGGGATGACGCCCAAAATCGGCAGCCGCGCCTGATTGATGATGCGTTTACGGTTTAAGTAGTGAACGAAACCGAACGGGAAAAGCCGCCCGTTCATCTTCTTAAAGACTTGATTGGCGTCGGGCAGCGTCAGCGCCAGACCGGCGGTTTTACCGCCCAGCTCGAGAAAAATAACGATTTCCGGATCAACGATGAGTTTGAGTTCGGCGGCTAAATGGTCGAACTCGGCTTCGGTATATTTGACAAACCCCCAGTTGTTCTCCCAAACCTCGTTGTAAAAATGCTTAACAGTGCCGAGTTCAGCCTCAAAGTTGCGTTTGAGGTCGGGGGTGCGCAGGGTCAGCGGGTAGCGTTTGCGGGCGCGTTCGGCGAGGCGGTGCAAACGCGAAAAATCGCTCTCGTAGTGGTTAAAGAGCCACGCGTAGAGGTCTTTGGCCTTCGTGTAGCCCGCAGCTTCGGCGTAGTGCGAGTAGGCGGGGGGGTTTGAGGGCATCATCACATAGGGTTCGGTATCAAACCCGTCCAGCTGAAACCCGGAACCGTCGTTCATCGACGGGTTAGCCGGACCGCGTAGGACGCTCCGACCCCGGTTTCTAGCCCACGTTTCGACCGCTTTGAAGAGTTCCCCGGCGACCTCACCGTCTTCAGCCTCGAAAAATCCGAAAAAGGCCAGATTATCGTGATGGGTGGCGTTGTGGTTGTCGTCGTCAATCGCGGCCACGCGTCCGACGACGCGGCCTGAGCGCTCAGCTAAAAATAAGTCAACGACGGCGTGCTGATAAAAGGGATGCTTCTTAGGGTCGAAGCGTTCGCGCTCCGACATGCGCAGTGGGGGCACCCAGTACGGGTCGTTTTTGTACAGCTTGTAAGGATAGCCGATAAACGTGTCCAGGTCGCGTTTACCTGTGACCGGACGAACCGTTACCGCGTTTGCGTGTGCCACGTCTTAGATAACCCCGAGCGAGCGTCCAATACGGCCGAACGAGCTGAGGAGCCGGTCTAACTGCTCCGGGGTATGGTTAGCGTTGACTGAAGTGCGGATGATGCTGTGGCCAGCCGGAACGCTCGGCGGCAGGGCGGGGGTGGTAAACACGCCGTCGTCCCACAAGCCTTTCCAGAACGCCATCGTCAGCTCGTCGTCGCCGGTTAGCACGGGCACAATCGGGGTTTCGGAGCCGAGTGTATTGAAGCCCAGGTCGTTCATGCCGTTCCGGAGTTGTGCGACGTTACGCCAGAGCTTTTCACGGTGCTCGGGTTCGGCGTCCATAATCTCGAGCGCTTCTAACGCCGCCGCCATCTGCATCGCCGGAAGCGCCGCGGTATAGATAAAGGGGCGCGCTTTATGCTTGATGTAGTTTACGACTTCGCGCGGCCCGCTAACAAAGCCGCCGACCGAAGCGAACGATTTGGAAAACGTCCCTAAAATCAGGTCAACGTCGTCTTTTAGCCCGTAGTGTTCAGCGGTGCCGCGTCCGGTTGCGCCTAAAACGCCGGTGGCGTGCGCGTCGTCAACGACGACCCGTGCGCCGTGCTGTTTGGCGAGTTCGACAATCCCCGGCAATTTGGCAATGTGCCCGGTCATCGAAAAAACACCGTCGGTGACGATCATCCGCCCGCCCGGTTTATCTGCGTCGCGTTTCAGCAGCGTTTCCAGCTCGTCTAGATTGTTGTGCTCGTACTTGCGCAGCGTCCCGTAAGAGAGCCGCGCTCCGTCGTACAGGCAAGCGTGGTTTTCACGGTCGAAGTAGAAAATATCGTGTCGCCCGGCGATGGCGCTTAAAACGGCTAGCGAGCCTAAAAAACCGGCACTAAAGGTCAGCGCGGACTCGGCGTGTAAAAACTCGGCTAGGCGGCGCTCGAGCGCCTCATGCAGCGTCAGCGTCCCGGTTAAAAAACGCGACCCGGTACACGACGTGCCAAAGTTGTCTAGTGCGCCCCTCGAGGCGGTTTTAAGGCGGTCGTCTTGCGTCAGCCCCAGATAATCGTTCGACCCGGTGATAATCATCTCGCGCCCGTCAACGACGACCGTCCCGCCGTGCTGCTCGGCAATCGGTTTGAAATACGGGTGCATTCCGACAGCGGCGGCTTCGTCGGCGCGGGTAAAGCGGTAGGCTTTACTAAACATATCGTTCGGCTTTATAGGTGGGTCGGCGGAACGTTTGGGAGTTAGCGGGCCAACCTGCGGGGGCGCTTCTGAAACCTCGGGTGCAACCTCGGCAGGTGGGGCATCTACAATATTCGCTGTGTCTGACAAAATAGCCTCCAGAGCGTCAGCACAAAGAAACTGCAAGAGAACCCGTTCTCAAACCCCAATGCCAAGACCTTCAAGGTCTAGTCGCGGCGCTCTCAGTAGCGTCTATCCCTGCACCTCAGCCGGTGTGTACCACTCACGCTCATGCTTAGCTGCAAAAAACGGTGAGTGTACGTTTAAGCTGCCCTTACCAGCAGCATAATCCGGACATTCTACCCTAGAGATTTGCCAAACGCCAATGTAAGAACACATCTACAGCGGCTTAAATCCTGACTTTAAGCTGACGTAAAAAGTTGACGCAAGTTACAGCTAGGTTCTGACCAGATTCTGACCCAGCGGTTGACGTTCGGCGTGTCTAAAAATAGCGGCAGAGCCACATGCTAGGCTGGACAGATGAACGGTTTTTCGTGGCGCTTAAACGTCTTCAACTTTCCCTGTAGCGTCGCTGGCACAGCCATTAAAGGCCGCCCTTGAGTCCTGCCAATGTGTATCCCGGTACCGGTGTACGCGCCGTCGTCGTCAGCTTTCCCGGTTCAAATTGCGACGAGGACACCCTTTTCGCGCTCGCCTCGCTTGGGGCGCGGGTAATGCAGGTGTGGCACACCGAAAGCTTGAGCGCCGCTGACCTCGTGGTGCTGCCCGGCGGGTTTTCGTATGGTGATTACCTCCGCAGCGGCGCGATGGCGGCTCTGAGTCCGGTGATGGCGGATGTAAAACGGTTTGCCGAACGCGGCGGGCTGGTGTTAGGGATTTGTAACGGCTTTCAGCTCTTGACCGAAGCGCGGCTGTTGCCGGGGGCGCTCACGCGTAATACGGGACTGCACTTTGTGTGCGACCGGGTTCATATACGAGTCGAGCAGCCCTCGAGCTTCTCCAACACATGTCAACCTGGCGAGGTTTTAGCGCTGCCGGTCGCGCACGGTGAGGGGCGTTTTGTCGCGGATAACGAGGTTTTGAAAAGGCTCGAGCACGAAAACCGCGTTTTGTTCCGCTACTGTGCCCCTGAAGGTGAGGTCACAGACGCCGCCAATCCAAACGGCAGCCTCAACCATATTGCCGGAATTATAAATGAGCGCGGCAACGTCTGCGGGTTGATGCCGCACCCCGAACGGGCAGTTGACCCGCTTCTAGGGGGGACGGACGGGCGAAAGATATTTGAATCGATGTTCAGGGCGTTAGTGGGGGCTCGAGATTGATAAAATAATCGAAGCAGAAAAGACTAAACGACTAGAACCTATCTCAAAAATGATTTTTTAGACTGACGGCGTTTAATCTTACTCGTCTGGCTCGGTCAAACCCCTAACGGGCGAAAGCCGTTAGGGGTTTTGAGATCGCTTCTATGCACTGAAAGTGCATAGGTTTAAGACGGCCTCAAGTCCTGCTTACGCTTCTGTGACATAGGGGGCTCTGTCTTGATTGGAGCGGTGACGGTGATGCGCTAAGTACGCTTGAACCAGCTCTTCAGTCAGGTTTCCCGTACGCCATGCCCCGTAACCTATGGCCCAAACGTATCTCCCCCCATAGCGCTTCGCTAGCGGTGGGAACGCTTGCTGTCACAGCCGTGACGTTCTCCCTTGCAAGCGTTTTACTGGGTCGCTGACTGAGCGCGGTGCCGGATAGTCTATGTGCCTATGGCTAAGGTCTTTGCTTACGACTCCCTTGACTATCACGACGTCCTCTGCGTCCCAGATTTGGATGAGTACTTAACATCGCCGTAGCACTTCGCCCTTCAGCACGCGGTAGCGGTATTTCGTGACCCATACCAAGGGTGCCGTCAGCCGGGTGACGCTAGGGCTACCCCTGCTGGTTCGGTTGACCGTTCAACGCTACCGCTTGGCACCTCAGACTTTTGTAGAAACTGAAAGTCTTGGACCGAAGTCCCTGGGTTCACCTGGCGCGCTGAGACAGTGAAAAAGAGTACCTCGATCAGCTTAGCAAGCTTTCCGAAATGAGCGAAAAGCTGATCAATTCAGAACTCGATGTGAGGCGGAGCTCGATTCAAACAGTTGTGCAAAACGCTCCGGCAGAAGCTGCAGCTGCAACCTTGACAAACCTCGCGGCGCTAACTCAAACTCCGTCCCTAAAGGTGGTGAACCCGAATAGCGGTGGTAATGTGACCGCTGATAATTTGAGCCTGATCGGTTGTGGAACCTTATGCGTTTCACTTAGTCCCGGTCCACAAGATATTACACTGTCAGCGAGGTACTGACACCTTCACCTCTGTATAGGCACGTTTGAAGGTGTGTCTAGCCGCTTCTTTGGAGAATTGCCAGTTGAGCTTAACTTGGGCTTGATTGCGCTCTGTTTGCCAAGCGTTAAGTTCAGTTTCAAGGCGGTCACGTTGAGCAATGCGCCGGTCTAGGCACTGTTTGCTTAAAGCGGAGAATTCAAGTTCAGCCATGTTAAGCCAAGAAGCGTGCTTAGGGGTATGAATCATCTCAAACTGCTGGGCAAGTTCGAAGGCAGCTTGCGGTGCTAGAGCAGCATAAAACGAGCCTGGGTTATGGGTGTTGAGATTATCCTGCACCAGCCTGATTTTCTGCGCTTGAGGGAACTGTTGCGTTAAGTACTGCATAAAGTCGGTGTATTCCTGCCGTCGGCGGTGGTCATAGAGCCTAGTCCAACGCCTGCCGGTAAGCGGCTCGACCGCTAAGAGCACTGAACAACTTGCCGTGACTTTATAATGGTAGTCCTCGCGTTTGACCTGGCCTGCTTTCATCGCTACAGGTTGTAAGGTCTGTTCAATCAGATAACAAGGTCGTTCATCAAAACAAAGTACCGGATAGTCGGGGTCATAAGGCTGAGCGTAAGTATCAAGCACCCGCTCCATTTGCCAAATGAACGCAGAGGTGAGCTTGCCCAAACACCAACACCGCTTTAGGTGGGGTTTGAGCTCGTTTTTTTCAGTATCTCGCTGACCCCCTCATGCGAAACAGTCTCAACCAAGCCCAGCTCGACAGCTTTATCCGCTAACAGTCTCAGTGTCCATCTGCTTCTGCCTTCAGGAGCCTCACTACATGCTAAAGCGGTAATCTTCGCTCGCTGTTCACCACTAAAGCGACTTGGGCGTCCTGGTTTGGGCTTGTCCGCTACTACCTCTTGGACGTTACTCTGGCTTTCGCAAAAACGTTTGCGGATCCTCTTGAGCGTTGCCAAACTGATATCTGCTTGCTTGAGAATCTCGGCGTCACTTACCCCGGCATCCGCCAGTAACAGTGCCCTAGCCCGTTTGTACACCCTCACCCGGCACGCTCCCGCTTTTGTTAGCCGTTCGAGCTCTTGCCTTTGTATTTTACTCAGCTTGATTCCATAGCGCTTTTTCATTCGCTTACTTTAGACACTGTGTTGCTATGGGTCAACTCTTCGCTGACAATGTAATATAGCATTTGCATAAAAGATTGACACCAGTATCGTCC
The DNA here is from genome assembly GCA_965215315.1 of Truepera sp. Classification (GTDB taxonomy): domain Bacteria; phylum Deinococcota; class Deinococci; order Deinococcales; family Trueperaceae; genus Truepera. The sequence goes on from CBDCDB010000008.1 coordinate 2,685,280, forward strand.
CAGAACGTGCGTGCTGGACTGGGAAAATCTTACATAGAGCGTCTCCGACCAGATGATACCTGCTAATATAACGCTTACAGCAAAAGAAAGTTCAGGTTTCGATTTTTCTGGTTGGACGGGCTGTACGCCGCTTGAGGGGAAGCAAATAGTGCTGTGTTGGTTTCTGGTCAGCAGGAAATTAGAGCCTCATATGAGGCGCGAGAGCGGAGTACGATGGTTGAGATGCGGTGGTGTAGTAAGAACAAGTACAAGGGATTATATTTGCAGCAAAGAGTGTGCTCCGCTATCTGTAAGCTATTCAGCACTCAGTGCAGTATTACATTGCAACCTAACAAGAACCCTGAGATTGTCGCCGAGTTCGTCAAAAACCAAAACTCTGAACAATAACGAAGCTGAGCGGGAGGCTAGAGCGAATAGCCCCCCCGCTCATCATCCCGCACAACCTGCCCGCCGCGCAGCACAATCGTCCGGAGCCGCAGCTGGTCAACGAGTTCTTTGGCGTGCGTCGCCACGATGACGGTCGTCCCTTTGATATTGATGTCGTTTAGGAGTTCTAAAATCTCCTGCGCGGTGTCCGGGTCCAAGTTGCCGGTCGGTTCGTCGCATAAGAGGAGCGGCGGGTTCGTCACCATCGCGCGGGCAATGGCGACGCGCTGCTGTTCGCCCAAAGACAGCTCGACCGGGTAGGCTTTGCGTTTATGCGCTAGAGCAACCTGACGTAGTGCCAGGAGCGAGCGGTGCTCGAGGTTCCCCTTCTCACCCGTTGCTCGCAACGCAAACACAAGGTTGTCTAGCGCGCTCATGTTCGGCAGCAGCCGGTGGTTTTGAAAGACCATCCCGATGCGGCGACGCAAAAGCGGTAATCTGTGAGCGCGTAACCGAGCCAAATCCTGACCCAGAATATGCACGCTACCTTCAGTCGGGGTAATGCGGCGCAAAATCAGCGATAAAAGCGTCGATTTTCCGGCCCCGGAGTGCCCGACGATGTACAAAAACTCGCCTTTTTGAATGCTGAAGTCGATGTTTTTAAGCGCGTGGGTGTGCGTGCGCGGATAGGTTTTGGTAACGTGCTGAAACTCAATCACGAGGCTTTAGTCTACCTTGTATGCTCTCTTTATGCTCGAGACGAAGAAGGCAACATGGTGGCTTATCGGCTTGGTACTCATTGTCTATGTTGCTCTAAGCATCTGGATTAACCTTTACGGTTTTAGGCTGGGTTTACTCGACGTTGAGCTGTTTGACGGTCTTATCAATGAAACGCTTGTTGCCAACCTTTTACTCCTCGCCATAATTGTTGTCGGCTTGCTTTTTAGTTTGGGGCAGTTACGCCCGCGAGACGTGGGGCTGTACCGACAACAAATCGTGCCTGCGCTACTCGGTGGGGTCGTCTTTTGGATTTGCCTTCAACTTGTTGCGTTGTTAGCAGCGCTCGTCTCAGGCTCGCTCGCCGTAAACCCACTCTGGTATGACGAAGGTGGGGTGGTTATGGCGGGCTACCTCATTTCTGAACTTTTCGGAAACTCGCTTTACGAAGAGATTGTGTTTCGCGGCTTTTTCTTCGTTCAGCTTCTACTCTGTTTCAATCGTCTTCCCCGTAAATGGCTCGGTTTTACGCTAGCGCTTGTCATTTCGCAAGCTGTTTTTGCCCTTATGCATCTGCCCAACCGTATCTGGGTAGACAACATGACGTTACCTGAGGCGTTCTCGAGCATAGAGTCCGTTTTTACCCTCGGTTTATTGCTTGCGCTGGTATATTGGCGTACCCGTAATCTGCTACTGGTCGTTGCTATCCACGCATTACGCAACGAACCCACCTTTATACTTGCAGCACCCAACGCAGTTTTTGGTTGCACGACGCAGCTATTTATTTTGGGCATAATTCTGTTCTGGCCTCGCGCTTGGGTACTGTCTCAGACGATCAATACCTAGTTGGATGCAGTTACTTATATGAAGCTAACGTTTCAATAAGTATCTTCAGTGCTGCGTCTCGGTCAATGGTGTAGGCAACTTGAACGTTCGGCGGTGTAGCGTCTCGAGCTCTATGCCCGCGCTCGTCTACTACAGTCATTCCCCGAGTATGCTCCCCGCGCAGTTCGACGGTGACGTGACGGGGCTCGAGCCCAAAGAGCTCCGGGTGGGTCAGTGCTAAAACGGCGCAGGGGTCGTGGAGCGGGCCTTCGGCGCGTCCGAAAAAAGCGTCGGCGTAAGCTTGACCGTAAAACCCTAAAAGGTCAGCGGCAAACGAGGCGGCAGGATTACCGAGCGCCCGAATCTGGGCCACATCCGCCTCAAAAATCATAAATTGATGCGTCACGTTGAGGCCGCACATGATGAGCGGCACGCCGCTCGCAAAAACCATCTGGGCCGCTTCGGGGTCGGCCCAGATATTGAACTCGGCGGCCTGAGTCCGGTTGCCGGGGCCGGTGCTGCCGCCCATAATGGAGATGCCTGCGAGCTTGGAGGCGAGGTCTGGCGCTTCGCGTAAAGCTAGCGCGACGTTGGTCAGTGGCCCGACCGCGACGAGCCAAACGTCACCTGTTTGCCTTACAGTATCGACGATAAAACGCACCGCGTCGTGACCTGCCGGTCTACGGGTCAGTTCGGGCAAAACCGGCCCGCCGAGGCCCGATTCACCGTGAATGTCGGGCGCGTGCTGCGCTTCTTTGATGAGGGGGCGTGCGGCTCCGGCGTAAACCGGAACGTCAGTCCCGGCAATCTGCAAGGTCAATAAGGCGTTACGCGTCGTGTGGGTCAGCGGCGCGTTACCGCTGACGGTCGTGACACCTAAGATGTCGCAGTGTTTTACGGCGAAGAGGAGCGCGAGCGCGTCGTCGTGACCGGGGTCGCAGTCGAGGATGATGCGGGGGCGCGGCATAAGGGCATTATAGGGTGTATGACAGCAATGATTTGGCCTCTTCTTCTGCTCATTTTGGCGGTTAGCCTCGAGCTCCTAACTCAAAGTCCCTTTTTAGCAACGCGTTTCGGCGTACTGCTGGCTTTCGTCCTCAGAGGAAGACGTTTAGAGGGCCATCTCTACGAAACCCCGGCGCTGCCCGCTTTCGGGTTCCGGGCCTCGGCGCAAACGTGGGGTGAGACGGTGCTCGTCACGCCGGAATTACGGCACCCGAAGTTTACGGCGACAATGGCGCACGAAGCGTGCCATGTGGCGCAGTACCGGCGGTATACGAGTTTTGGGTTTTGGCTGCTCTACGTTTGGCAGTGGCTTGCGGGTCTGGTGCGGACTCGAGACCTCTTCCTTGCCTATTTTGAGATTAGCTTGGAAAAAGAGGCGCGGGCCGCTGAAAGCTCAACCTGAACGCGGACTTGTGGGGCATCTTTCAGTTCACTACGACCGGGCTTCTTAGCATAGGGGCAGGAGGCGTTTATGTTAGAGGGTAAAGTTGCGTTTGTAACCGGTGGCGGCTCGGGAATCGGTGCGGCGGCGGGGCGGCTCATGGCAAAACAGGGTTCGAAGGTTGTGCTTATCAGCCGGACAAAGAGTGAACTCGAGCAAGTCGTGCAGGAAATAAAAGAAGCAGGCGGTGAGGCGACAGCGCTCGAGGCCGACATCAGCGACAGTGAAACGCTACAAGCCGCGATCGATGAAACGGTGTCAAAATACGGTCGGTTAGACGTTGTGTTTGCCAATGCCGGGGTCAACGGGACGTGGGCCGGTATCGAAGACCTGAGCGAAGAGGATTTCCGTAAAACGGTGGACATCAACCTCGTCGGAACCTTTTTGACGATTAAACACACCGTTCCGCACCTTAGAAAGCAGGGCGGGTCGGTGGTCGTTACGGCGTCGGTCAACGGGACGCGGATGTTTTCCAATTCGGGTGCGTCGGCGTACGCGAGTACGAAGGCGGCGCAGGTCGCGCTGACCAAGATGCTGGCGCTCGAGCTGGCCCCGCAAAACATTCGCGTCAACGTCATCTGCCCCGGCGCAATCGACACCGAAATCGACGACAACACTGAGGACAACAACAGCGGCGTCGGCGTCAAGGTTGAGTTCCCCGAAGGTAAAGTACCGCTGACCGGCGGCAAACCGGGCACGTCTGAACAGGTTGCACAGCTCGTATTGTTCTTGGCGTCGGACGCCTCGAGCCACATCACCGGTACCGAAGTCTGGATTGACGGCGCACAGTCGCTTTTACAGGGTTAGAGCGGTGTTAGAGAAGACCGGCCTGAAACTGTGGGGCTAGAACCGAAAGGCCAAAACGCCAGCGTTTAGAATAGGTCCATGAAAACAACTGCGACAAAACGCACGCAAGCCTTTATGGACGCGCTTCGCGAACTCGAGACGAGTCAAAACCCGGCTACCCTCGTGGCGCTTTTCTCTGACGACGCCACCCTCGAGCGGCTGACGCACAAAACCTACGCGGGCAAAGCCGACGCCGAAAAGTTCTGGGGCGAGTATCTAGAGCCTTTTGACGAAATCGCTACGGAGTTTTACAACGTCACCGAAGACGACGACGGGGCGGTGCTCGAGTGGGAATCTGAAGGTGAACTAGCAAGCGGCAAGGCCATTCACTACAAAGGGGTCAGTTCGCTCAGCTTTGAGGGCGAAAAGGTCAAAAGCTTTCGTACCTACTACGATTCGGCAGCGTTTTTGAGCGAAGGTGCCAAAGAGTAGGGCGTAAAACCAGCTCTCTAGCACCGTAAAAATCCGGGTAACGCTTCCCAAATCCCTTGTTCCGTTACTGCCGGGAGCAAGTGGCAGACAGTACTTTGGTACATTTGCCTCTAATAGGCGGGACGTTCAAGTCTGTTTTTGCCAAACTTAGCCGTTTACAGTGAAGAATCTGGAGGGTAAGGGAACAGATGGATGAGCATGAAGAACTACTGATGTTGCGGGAAGCTATTGAAGCGACCAACAACACCGTTGTCATGACCGACCCGGCCCTGCCTGATAATCCGATTGTTTTCGTCAACCGGGGTTTCGAGACACTTACGGGGTACAGCCGTGAAGAGGTCATCGGTCGGAACTGCCGTTTTCTGCAGGGTGACGACATTGGCCAACCGGGCGTTCAGCAGCTGCGTGAGGCTATCTCGCAGGGTGAATTTGTCTGTGTCGAGCTGCGCAACTACCGCAAAGATGGCACGATGTTCTGGAATGAGCTTTACCTCAGCCCGGTACACCGAGGGGGGCAAATCCGCTATTTTTTCGGTGTTCAAAACGATGTTACGCGCCGCAAAGAGTCGGAGCTGAGTAATCAGCACCTGACCGAAACCGGGGAGCAACTCAAATACGCCATCGAAGCGGTGATGCGCGACACCAGTTGGTTTAGCCACCGGGTTTTGGCGCAACTCGCCACCATCAGGTCAGGGGAGACCTCTGCCGACACTACGACGATGCTCGAGCTCTCACACCGCGAACGGCAGGTTTTGGAGCAGCTGGCGACGGGTGCCAACAACCAGGTGATCGCTGAAACGTTGGGTCTCGCCGTACAGACGGTACGCAATTATATTTCAAATATCTACGACAAACTCGGGGTTCATTCACGCGCCGAGGCGATTGTTTGGGCGCGTGAGCGGGGACTTATCTAGGGTTCGCGGTGGAATTAGCATTTGCATCAATCATAGCCACAGTGATTAAAGCAGTTCTGAACCTCTTGCGGTGAGACGGTAGCAATAGCTTTAGCGATAGCGTTGATGAGGTCGGCGACAAGAGTTGCGCGGGCTTTTCTAAGAAAGGCTTTGACTTTAGAGAAGACGAGTTCGATGGGATTAAAGTCGGGTGAGTAGGTTGGGAGGTAGCCAAGGTAGCAGCCTGCACCTTCAACGAGTCGCCTGACGTTTTTGTTGTGGTGAATGGTGAAGTTATCCATAAACACCACTTGTCCAGGGTTTAGCGTGGGGACGAGTACCTCACGCAAGTAGGTGAGAAACGCCGTAGTATCTACAGCACCGGGATGAATCAGGCAACGTTCAGGGTCGAGTCCTTGTGGGGTAATTGCAGCGATTAAGCTGAGCTTGCCTTCTCTGCGTCTGGGGGCGTCATCGACTGCACGGGTTCCTTTAGCTGAGCGGGCGTAGGTGCGGGTCAGTCCCAACCACGCCCCGCTTTCATCTAGAAACACAAAGTCTTCGGCCTCGAGCCGGGTGACTTCGGCTAACCACTGTTCGCGAGCAGCTTCGTCCCGTTCTTTGGCGTAGAGACGCTTTTTTTACGCGTGATACCCAGTCGTTTGCAATACAAGTTCACCGTCGAAAAGGCGAGGTTGACGCTCTGTTCCTCGGCAAACCGTTCAGCATGTTCTATCAGCGTCTCATCGCTATGCGCCTCGAGCTGCCGCTTAAACGCCTGCACCTGTTCCGGGGTTAGCTTGCGGGTGCGGCCTGGTGAGGTTCTTGCTTTGAGTTCGCCTTGCCCAGCGCGTGCTAGGTAACGATAAACCGTCGCTCGGTCTATTTTGAAACGTCTTGCTACTTCTACCTTAGCAAGCCCTTCTTCCTCAACTGCTATTACGATTCTCGTTCTTAAGTCTTCCGAGTACGCTCGCATTCCTTACTATCGTGTGTCGTAACCTATTTTGCAAATGCTAAATGTAGCGTGCTCGGCTAGGGTTGGGCAACAGCTAAAAGGAGACTCGAGCAAGCTCGAGCCTCCCTTTATAACGCGCCTAAACTTTTGTCTCCTAGCGCGGGTCGTAAATTTCTTGGGCTCCGGCGCTCTTCAGCGTTGAAACAGCCTTGTCTACGTCCTTGGTCTCTAACATCAGCACCTTGCCACCGTGTGAGAGGGCTAAACGAAACGGTTCTGCGGCGCTCCCGAGTTTACTTAGATGGTTGTCCGAACCGTCTGCGCCGCCCATGCCCAGCATCCCGGCACCGCCAGCGAGGGGTGCCGCGCCGACCGCGCCGCCCCCGGCAAGTCCGGCACCGGCGACGGGAACCGCGCCGACTTCGGCTGTTTCGGCGTCGTCTGCAGTTTGGGTCGTTTCGGGTGCGGTGTCCGAATGGGTGTTTTCGTCAACTTCGGTGATGTCATCGCCTAAACCGGCGGTTTGAAGGGCGTTGACGGCCCGCTCGAGCGCGTTGGAATCATCAAAAATTGCAGCTACAGTAGCCATACTATGACCTCCAGTACCGGGGAAACTAGATAACATTTAGAGCTGAAAAAGGGGAGCGCCAGGGCGCTCCCCTGACCCACGCTGCTTAGCTACTGCTTTCTAAACCCTGAAGTTCGCCGTAAGCACGCTGAACTGCGTCGCGTTGGCGGGTCACTGTCTCGATCAGGTCAGCGGGTAGGTCGCGGCCTAAGACGTCATCGTAGTTATCTAACGCTGCTTTTTCGCCGCGTTCACTCTCTTTGATGACGGCGGTGTCATCTTTGCCGGTTATGGCGTCGCGGACGTTGAGCCAGGTGCGGTGAAGTGCGGCCCCGGTGCTACCACCTTCTTTAGGATCGCCACCTAACTGCATAACCTCTTGCTCCAGTTCACCCCGGAACTGCGTGCGCTGCTGACCGAGCCTCGCCAAGTGCGACTTGAGTTCGCTGCTCTCAGCCTCTTCTGCCGCCTCGCGGTAGCCGTTTTCACCGTCGATGCAGGTGCCGATCAGGTAGTTCAGCGCTTTGATGGTTTCTTTTGTATCTGCCATAAAATCCTCCTCATGAACTTGGGTACTTGCGCGTTCTGAACTTGCGCGTACCGTAAAAAACAGCTAAAGCAGACGCGGTACAGTTCCCGTCTCGTGAGAACCGTCCCTCTCCATGTGCCGTAGAGCTACCATACTGAAAAGTTACGGGGGGGATTTGCGCCTCGGTGACAAAGTAGTTAAGTACATCCCGGTTATACTTTGAGGAATGGCCAAACCATTGCGATTTCTCAAACTCACCCCCGCGCAGGATGAGGCGCTGCGAGAGCTTGAACTGAGTCCGGTCGTCAACGCCAAGGTGCGCTTGCGGGCGAGCATCATCCGGCTCAATCATGCGGGCTGGGGAGTGCCGCAGTTGGTGGCACACTTCGGGCGCAATCCGCAAAGCCTCCATAACGACCTCGACCGGTTCGAGCAGATGGGTGTAGCCGGGCTAGGTGACGGTAAAGCACCGGGGAACAAGCCGCGCGTGACCCCTGAGATCACCGTGTTTTTACAAAGCAAGCTCGGCGAAGATCAGGTGTGGAACAGCACCTTATTGGGCGAAGCCGTTCGTGAACAGTTTGGCGTCAAGCTCGGACGCGAGACGATCCGGGTGACGCTTCTGGAACTGGGCTATAGCTGGAAACGGACCCGCTACGCCCCGGGCAAACAAGCCGACCCGGAGGTCGTAGCCGAGCACCGAGCGTCACTGGAGACGTTAAAAAGGGGGCAATGGACGGGAAACTGACGCTGAAGTACCTTGATCAGAGCGGCTTCTCGCTCGCGTTGGGGTTGTGTTACACCTGGTTTGCCAAGGGTGCAGGCAAACAGTTCAGAGTGCCGACCCGCTGGAACTCGGCAGGCCGCTTGAATCTGATCGGCACGCTCTCCTTATTCGGAGCTAAGGCGCAGCTTGAGGTCCGCGAACTTACCGGGTCATGCACGCAGGCGCAGGTCATCAGCTACTTAGGCACGCTCGCCCAGAGCTGTGACCCGGCCCGGCTGACGGTCGTCGTGCTCGACAATGCACCCTTCCATAAGGGCCATTTCCTGCAAAAACAACGCACCATCTGGGAAGCCCAAGGCCTCTACCTACGCTACTTGCCCCCCTACTGTCCCCAACTCAATCCCATCGAGACCACTTGGCGCAAGCTCAAGGGCTTCCTGATGCCCCGGCGCTGTTACGATTCCCTCAGCGAACTCAACGCTGCCCTTAAGCTCGCCCTTAAAGCCCTCAACGTTACCTATGTCTAGAGTTTAGGCGGGAGGTACTTAGGTTGCTGTAACGGAGGTTTGGGCATTATATCCGGCGTTTGTCTCGAGTCCTGCACGTCCTGACCTTAAATGACCTTTAGTAACTTGGTTGAGGCGGCGAGGGTTGCGCGGCGTTTCGCTTCACTCTCGCCAACACCTCAGCGGGGTCGGCGCGGACACCTTTAAGCGAACGGCAGAGCGAGGTTACGTCGCGTTCCAACAGCTCGGCGGCGTCCCTGTTTTCGCATATTTCAACCATTTGCGGCACGTCGATGATGATGACGCGGCCTTCCCACCAGAGGAGGTTGTACGCCGAAAAGTCACCGTGAACTTTACCGAGTTTGAGCAGGGCGCTGAGCAGGGCGACGCTCTGAGAAAAAGCAGATTCAGCCTCGTCTGGGCTCAGGCGCAAGTCGGCGAGGCGAGGTGCTGCGCCGTCGTCATTGCCGATAAACTCCATCAGCACGACGCGGCCCGCACGGGCGCAGTCTTCCGCACCGGGGCCGACGAGCGGTTTAGGGACGGGGAGCCCAGCCTCAAAGAGCGCCCAGAGCTGCGTGTATTCGTGCATGACCCAGAGCGCCTGCTGCGCGCTCACGCCGGTTCTACTCCGCTGCTCAATCGCTTTTTTGACGCGGGCGTCGCTGATAAAACGCCCTTCGCGGTAGCGCCCGTCGTTTTTGAACGAGCGCACGGCAGCGTCGCGGTAGAGCTTGGCGACCATCAGCCCCCCCGGGCCGCGGGCGAGGTAAACCGTGGCTTCTTTGCCGCTTTTAAGTTCACCAATAAGTTCGGTGATGAGGCCGCACTCCAAGAGCCCCTGCAATCCGGCGTCGTCGAAACCGTCTTTACTGCGGAGCTGATTAACCGAGCGCCGCCCTTTAGGTTTACGGCGGTCCTTACGTTTAGAAAAACTTTCGTGTGCGCTTTCTAGCTCATCAAAATACTTCAAATTCCCTCCAACGGGTCGCGGTTCGAGCTAGGTCTACCGGGTGAAGCCTGCAGACATGACAGCTGATTGAGGCGACTCGAGCGGGGGCTAAACTGGCAAAGCTAATAACGGCGGGGCTCGAGGCGCGTGTCGGCGAGTGCTGAGTTGTAGGCCATACATCACCTCCCAAGCGGTACAGCCAAGTATGCGGTTTGGCGCGGTCGTTTGTCAATCCAACGTCGATCTAAGCCTGTCTAGGGCTGATATAGCTGCCGTACGCGTTAAGCGCAAGTTGCCTCTGGGTCTTTGCAAACCGTCAAACATTCTGCTGACGTTTTACGGGTTCTCTACGGCTCCGTCACGAACTTGCGGCAGATTGCAGCCTGCGTGATAGACTTTTCTATGCAACCCGCTCCCAAAAATTCTGCTTCTGACGTCTTCGGCGACTATCCGGTGCGGGGGTTTGATGAAGCGTTCGCCGCGGGTGGCCCTACCGACAGTACCGCAGACACGGTGCGGCCCCACTACGAGGCGCTGATAGACGGCTTTAGGGCACTCGGCAGCGACGAGTTTCGGCGGCGGCGTGGGCTTATTGAACTGACCTTGCGCAACCAGGGCATCACCTTTACCGTTTACGGCGACGCCGAGGGCACCGAACGCCCCTTTCCCTTCGACCCGTTTCCCAGGGTGATTCCAGCCGCCGAATGGGAGACGTTGGAGCGCGGCCTAATCCAGCGGGTGCGCGCCCTTAACCTGTTTTTGCACGACCTCTATCACGACGGCGAAATCCTTAAAGACGGCGTGATACCTGAAGCTTTGGTTCGTAAAAATGCCAGCTTTCGCCCGCAGATGTCGGGTGTGGCGTTGCCGCACAGCGCGTATACGCACGTCGTCGGCTGTGACCTCATCCGTGACGGCGACGGTCAATACCGCGTGTTGGAAGACAACCTCCGCAATCCCAGCGGCGTTTCTTATATGCTCGCCAACCGCGCGGTGATGGCGCGCTCGTTTCCGAAACTGATGATGCGGCAGCGGGTACGTCCGATTACGGGCTACACCACCGCTCTTTTTGAAACACTGCAGAGCCTTTCGCCCCGAGACGGCGAACCGATCGTGGTCGTCCTGACGCCGGGGCAATACAACAGCGCCTACTACGAACACGCCTATCTAGCGCAGCAGATGGGCGTCGAACTCGTCGAGGGGCGTGACCTGTTCGTAGCTGACGGGCGCGTCTGGATGCGCACGACGCAGGGCAAGCAGCAAGTCGACGTTATCTACCGCCGTATCGACGATGATTTTTTAGACCCGCACGCGTTTCGCCGCGATTCGACGCTAGGGGTGCCGGGGCTGATGCGGGTTTACAAAGAGGGCCGGGTCGCGCTCGCTAATGCGGTCGGTACGGGCGTCGCCGACGACAAGGCGATGTACGCGTATGTCCCGAAGATGATCGAGTATTATCTGGGCGAAAAACCTGTTATCCCAAACGTTGAAACGTACCTGGGCGCTGACCCCGACATGCTCGAGCACATCTGCAAGCAAGCGCCGAGCCTGGTCATTAAAGAGGTGGGCGGGGCCGGAGGTTACGGGATGTTGGTCGGCAGCGAGGCGTCGCCGGAACTCTGCCGGGCGTTTGTCGCGCAGGTCCGCAAAAATCCGCATAACTATATCGCGCAGCCGATTGTGCAACTCTCGAGCCACCCGACCTACTACCCCGATTCTGAAGTGTTCGAGCCGTGCCATGTTGACCTGCGGCCCTATATTTTGTGGGGCGAAACGCCGACGGTCATCCCCGGTGGCCTCACCCGCGTTGCGCTCAAACGCGGGTCGCTGGTGGTGAACTCGTCGCAGGGGGGCGGGTCGAAAGATACTTGGGTTTTAGAAGATGACGGGGCTCCCAGAGAACTGCCGAGCAGCTCTCGAACGGAACCTCAAACTCAGGACGACGTTCGGGACAATGTTCAAGATAATGCTCAGGACAACCCTGGTGCTTAGCCGAATTGCCGAAAACCTCTACTGGATGGGCCGCTACATCGAGCGGGCCGAAAATACCGCGCGGCTCCTGGACGTAAATTATCACGCGATGGTCGAAGCACCTTACCTTTCCAAAGGCATCTTGACCGAACAGTGGGCACCCTTATTGCAAATCACCGGCGACGCGGAGGGGTTTAAGGCACATTTTAGTGAGGCCGACCGCAACACCGTACCCGCGTGGTTGACCAACCACGACAACAACCCAAGCAGCATCCGCTCGAGCCTGACCCACGCCCGCGAGAACGCCCGGACGCTCCGCGACCGTATCTCTTCAGAGATGTGGAACTCACTTAACCGCGCGTATCTGGCACTCTGCGTCGGTTACGACGACGACATGACCCTGCACGACTACTGCGAGGCCGTGCGTGAGGTGAGTGCGCTCTTTTTCGGGCTCGCCGGGGCGACCATGCCCCACGACCAGGGCTGGCTCTTTTTGCGTGCCGGACGGCATCTGGAGCGTTCCGACAACGTTCTGCGGATTCTTCAGGTGCGCTACCGGCAGTACCGCGGTCACGAACCGGTCGCGCGCGGCATCGAGTTGCACCGGGCGACGGCGCTCCTAAAGTCGTGCAGCGCCTTTGAAGCGTTTCGTAAAAGTCACCATAACGCCCTCGAGCCGAGCCGTATCGCCGCCTTTTTGCTGCTAGATCCCACGTTTCCGCGGAGTTTGCGTTACAGCGTCAAACGACTTTTTCAGAGTCTCGAGAGCATCAACGCGCGAAATCCGGGGGTATCTTTGGAACCGCTCCGGCAGTCGGGCTGGCTTAACGCGCAGCTGACCTATATGCGCGGAGCCGAACAGATTATCGAACGCGAAGACCCGAGCTTGGAAATGCTCTTGGAGGCGCTCGCCAAGATATCCGACGTGACCCGGCGCGCCTACTTTGAAAATGCGCCCGAGGCGCAGCGGCTCGTGCAAAACCAGCTGCAACAGGGGTTCGGCCCCGTTACCAGTCAGAAGCAGAGTCAGAGTCAGGGGTCGGGGAGCCAGCGTCAAAGTCAGAGCCAGAAGTGACGAAGCTGTTTGTACCGTAACGGAAGCCTGTTAGACCAAGCTGCACTCATACGCTTGAACCAAAGGGGACACCATGAAAGTTAGGGTCGGTTGTGAACTTAGCTATACGTCGGAGTATGAAACGCCGATGCTCTCGACCATTCGCACGCGGCAAGAGAGCCGCTACCACAAGACGCTCGACGAAACCCGCGTGGTCGAGCCGCAAGGGACGCTGAGCGAATACCGTGACCTCTACGGTAACGAGGTCTGGCGCAGCGTGATCGGGCCGGGTTCCTTGACGGTTCGCCACGACGTGCTCGCCGAAGTGCCGCCCGTACCCGACGCGGTGCTGCCGGGGCTCGCCGCGACGCCGGTTTCAGCGCTGCCCGACGAGGTGATGATCTACACCCTGCCGAGCCGCTACTGTCAGCTCGAGTTCTTTATCGACGACGCCTGGAAACTGTTCGGCAACATCCGTCCCGGTTGGGACCAGGTGCAAGCGATTTGCGACTGGCTCCACGAAAACATCCGCTACGAACCGGGCAGCACGCCCGCAACTAGCAGCTTTGAAGCGTACAACGACCGTCACGGCGTCTGCCGCGACTTTGCCCATCTGGGCGTCGTGTTTTGCCGCGCCCTCAACATTCCGGCGCGTTACGTGTGCGGCTACCTGCCCGATATCGCCGTACCGCCCGACCCGGTGCCGATGGACTTTCACGCCTGGTTCGAGGCGTTTATCGGCGGCGAGTGGCGCACTTTCGACGCGCGGCACAACCGCCCGCGGATCGGACGCGTGCTGATCGCTTACGGGCGCGACGCGGTTGACGCCGCCTTTTCGACAACGTACGGCAACGCGAGGCTGTCGCAGATGAAGGTCTGGGCCGACGAAGTCGCCGACGATTTTACGCTGCCGCACAGGTGATAGCACCGGCGAAAATAGGTCTGTCACAAGTGGTTTTGTGAAACACGAGACTGCTGCAAACTCTCGGATAGAAAATGTTGGCTATGACCTAAACCGAGTGCGTTTCCCCAAAAGCTCAGCGGGTATCTGGTTTAAGATGCGAGGCGTGAAAAGAAAACGTGTGAACAAGAACCCGGCTGGGTTCTGGTGACGTCCACTTCACCTTACGCCGTACCCGACTTTATTGACCGTAAAAGCGTGGTGTGGTCGCAGGTCAAAAGTGCCGAACATACGCTCTACCAGAGTTTTTCGTACCGTTATCCGGGGCCAATTTACAGCCTCCGGCACGAGTTGGTGGTGACGCCCAGAGACGTTTACGGGGGGCAGGTGCTAGGTAGCGCCGACGTAAACGTGACGCCGCCGCTCGAGGTCACTTCACACCAAGACACCTTTGGAAATACGGTTTTGTCGGTTGAGGCTGAAAAGATAGACGGGGAACTCGAGTTTCACCTCCTCAGCACCGTAAAAAACCGGGTCGGTGTGTCCCCAGCGCACTTTAGCGCGGCAGACGCGGCCCCTTTTCGTGAGGCGACGCCGCTGACCGAACCGGACGCAAAAATGCGCGGCGTTGCGCGGGAGCTGCGCGGCACCTACGCGGGCACGCTGGCGTTTGCGGCTCGCCTTAACGAGTGGGTACATCACGCACTGCGTTACGGCTTTGGTGCGACCGACACCCGCACCTCGGCCGCGGCCGCGCTTGGGGGCGGCGTTGGCCTTTGTCAGGATTACGCCCACATCATGATTGCGATGTGCCGTGCGGCGGGCGTTCCGGCGCGGTACGTGTCGGGTCACATGCTCGGCGAGGGCGGCTCGCACGCCTGGGCCGAGGTGTTCGTGCCTGAAGGGGACGCGTTCGCTGCCTACGGCTTTGACCCAACCAACCGCCGCCGCCCCGGTTTGGACTACCTCGTCGTGGCCTTCGGGCGCGACTACAGCGACGTGCCGCCGACTGCCGGTTCATTCGACGCGCCTTATAACGGTGAGCTGACCTGCGTCAAGCAAGCAGGGCTTACCCGTGTTAACTATCACAGTGGTGAAGTGGTGCGCGGTTAGTGCCGCCCAGCACAGCTATTGCAAGACTGGGTCGCGGCTCGAGCCCTCACCCTCTAAACGTGCCTGAGTCAGTGAGAAGTAGCCGCGTGTAAAAGCCCACAAAAAAGTGGTGAACCTACGCTACAAACAAACAGATTTTACAGCTCGGCCCGACCTGCAGATAGTAGTTTTTCAAGAGATTGACACAAGTACACTTCTGGGAATCACACATTGATAAGTCTACCCTTGACGGTCTTACGCTCGCGGGGCAGAGGCAGGCTATCACCGGAATATGCGTGCTGGTCAGCAGAATCACATTAAGCTAGCAGGTATCATCTGGGAACGGACGCTCTCACCTTTAATTAAACCGTCTAGCACGCACATTCTGAGGTAATTACGGTAGCTTCTAACTGCTTAAGTGCTATAGCGCGCACGTTCTGGGATGATACTGGTGTCAATCTCTTATGCAAATGCTGAGAGTATCCCTTTGCAAAACGTCATAAAGTTCGACTAGACAACACCTGCTGGGAAATACAAACCCATTTCAGACTACAAGGTTTTGTCTGCTGTTCTCACCACTTTGTCGTATACTGATGTTAGTGCCTACGCGAAGGATGAAGTCTTCTTTAGATAACTCCGGGTTAGCGTCCGCCGCCTTGCTGCTAGGATGCAGCTTATGACGTGCGCCACCCCTTATCTGTCTTTACCAATGGGTGTCAGATGAACGCACTGCTCTTCTGCTTTATGCTCGTTCAATCTCTAACCGGTACACACGAGATGGTACCCGGCACCGTCGTGATGCTCGCAGCTCCCGAACTCGTACCGGTTTACAGCTCGGCAAAACTAGAACAGCACCAACTCGTTTTTACCACGCCACTCCCGCCTGAAACTAAAGTTCGGGTGCTGATTATTCCGCCGGGTGGTGAGGCTGTCTCGAGTGAAGCCCCATACGGGCGTATCGGGCCGACCGGCGACGATATTTTTGTAGAATTTGACGGTGAAGCCAAGGCGGTCTCGTTACGCAAATGGCTAGCGGACGAATACGGCGTCGACCTCGTTTTTGCGCCGTCTGGAAACTGAGGAAACTGTGCCTACCTATGATGAAGACGCCCCTAAAACGACGCCCAACGCGCTGCCTGAAAAACATATCCTGATCGTTGAAGACGACGTGGATATCAGCCGCTTGCTGACTCTGGAGCTTTCCGAAGCCGGGTTTCAGGTGACGGCTTGCGACACCGGCATGCGCGGCCTCGCTGCCGCCCGCGAAGAAGCCCCGGATTTGATCGTCCTCGACCTAGGTCTACCTGACATCAGCGGCGCCGAAATCGCGCGGCGTGTCCGTAAAACCAGTACGACCCCAATTGTGATTCTGACTGCTGCCGACGACGTAACGACGAAGGTCGATATGCTCAATGCCGGAGCCGACGACTACCTCGCCAAACCCTTTCACGCCGAAGAACTGCTCGCACGTATCCGCGTTCAGCTGCGGCATCAAAATGCCGGTGCCGCTCAGACGGTCGGCGACTTGCTCCTCGATACGCACCGCCGTCAGCTCTACTGGGAGCAGCAAGAGGTGCGCCTCTCGCCCCGCGAGTTCGACCTGATCGTCTATCTTTGCGGCGCACCCGGACGCGTCTACACCCGCCAAGAGATCGAGCAAAATGTCTGGGGAGAAGAGTTGCCTCCATCGTCAAATGTTGTCGATGTACATATCGCCAACATCCGCGCCAAACTCCGCGAAGTCGGGGGTTACGGCCTGATTCGCACCGTACGCGGTATCGGTTACGCGATCAAAAGCTAGCGGCTGAGGTGCCCGTTGACGCGCTGAACGCAGGCAGCAAGAAGTGTCAAACAGGAACTGAAAAGTGAAGCTTTGTGAAACTCGAGGCGGTTTGGCATGGACATTGGTCTATCAGACGTGAAACCGGTCTATTGATGAGCAACTGGTTGGTCTGTAACGGAGCTGGGTTCTTACGGTGTTTAATGTATCGCCCGACTGTTAAATGTAAACTATTCGTTATGCTTTTATTAAGCTTAGGTTAAGTCTGGTGCGGCAAGCTCCTCTTATGGTTAAGCGGCGCGGCCTCGCACTTCGGTGGCGGATTGCTATCTTTAGCAGTCTGGCGATCGCGTGCCTTAGCCTCTTGGCGTCGGTAGCAGCTTACGCGGTGGTGCGCTCGAGCCTCGTTGGAGACTTGCAGCGAGCGCTTAAAGCTGACGTCGCGCGCGTTGCCGCCGCCTACACGACTTCGCAAGAAGAGGTAGAAAGCGCAGCGACGGTACAGGACAGCAGTTCGCGTAGCAGTCTGCAAAGCAGTCCACAGGCGGCGCAGCTCGGCGCGAACGATCTGCAGAGTGTGGCCACCGGTGGTGTGATTATCCAGCTCTACAATAGTACGGGCGAACGCTTCGCCGCTTCAAATGATGAGACGACGCCCCAGTCTCCGTCGCTGCCGGTGGGAGTTGTCACTGAAGCCCTGACGGAGCCGCAGTCGTGGCGGGGCGAACTCGGCGGAAGTCCGGTGCAGGCGGCGCTCGCGCCCGCAAGCCTCGGCGTCGTGGCAGTACTGTCCCCCGCAGGTTATATCGGGGCCGCGCTTACACAACTTGCCAAGGTTTTAGCACTCGCCGCCCTTGTTCTGGTCATTTTGAGCGTCGTGCTGGGCTACCTGGTGGCGGCAGCGGCGACGCGCCCGGTTACGCAGCTCGCCGCGCTCGCCGCGCAGCTCGACCCGGACCAGCTGACGCCGATCAGCTACTCCGGCCCCGACGATGAGGTCGGCAGGTTGAGCGCCGTGCTCAACGACCTCATCGAGCGTCTCAAGCTTTCTGTCGAGGCGCAGCGCACGTTTCTGGCTGAAACCAGCCACGAACTCCGCACACCGCTTACCAGTTTGCAAGGGTTTTTAGACCGTTCGGTAAGGCGCTCACCGCCCCATATGAAGGGTGAACTCGAGGACGCCCAGCGCATCGCCCGTTCGATGTCGCGGCTTGTTAGCGACTTGTTACAGCTCACACGCGGTCAGCTCGTGCGCGATTACACGCCGCACCTCTTAGACCCTGTGGTGGATATCCTTAAACCCGTGGCCGAAGAGTTTCCGGGGGTCAGGCTCGAGGCCCAACCCGGTCAGCTTTTACTCGGCGACCCCGACCGCCTCAAACAGCTCGTCCGCAACCTGACTGCGAACGCTGTACGCGCGACGAATGATCCGCTCGAGGTCACGTTAGGTCTTCTGAGCACAGCCGAACACCTCGTTTTGCTCGTGCGTGACTGTGGCCCCGGTATTCCCGCCGAGCTGCTCCCACACATCTTTGAAAAGTTTCATAAAGGCGTCGGTGGCGGCGCAGGGCTCGGTCTGGCGATTGCCAAACAGATTGCCGACGCGCATGGGGGGACGCTCTCTGTCGAAAGCTTTAGGGGACGGGGAACGACCTTCCGCGTCACGCTCCCGGCAGTTGAAGAGGAAGAGTAAAGCTATTTCGGACTAGCACTATACTATTTTGGGGAAGAACCTTGTATTTTGGCAAGGAGTAGAGGTAGCTATAGCTAGCTTGAAGGCTTCACTACGTCGTTAGTTAGCGACGAGGCTGAAAGTCTACCCAGATATAAATGAAGTGAGAACCTCTCTAGAAACGTCTGAACAAACCTCCTCTATCTCTTCCGTGCAAGCATTTGTAAGCAGCGTGACTCCTATATCACGTTCAGTACACAGAGCCGTTAACGCAAAAAATGACCCGGCAGAGCCAAGATGTGCGCTTACAGGGGTAAGGTCGAGTGCGGCTTTTCCCCAACCCATCGGTTCTTCCCCGTCTAGCCCATGTAATTTACGTGCCATCGCTTTAGAAAGGGTTTGCGATTGGCCTTTTAAGGCGAGCAGATGTGACTGCAAAAAAGTAGTGTAGTTTCCTAAAGTCATAGACAAGTCGCCTGCCGGAGAGAAAGCTAATGGGACTAGCTCAGGTTCCGAATCTGGTTGGAGCGAACCCTGAACCTCCTCATGGCCTTGTGGCTGTTCACTGTTGTACTCGCTAGGTAGACCAACTACCCCTCGGATGCACAGAGGATCAAAAACATACCTGTCCAAAAGTGCTTTCCAAGACGTTCCCAGTCGGGTTTCGAGGAGAGAGGCTGCTACCGCATATCCAGCGTTCGAGTAGTTCTGTTCTGTACCCGGTGGGTAGCTAGGAGCACGCGTCAACAACCGCCTGGTTAGCTCTCGTCTTGCTTGTATCGGCGGCATATCAAGGTCGGCTAGCTCCCTGAACACCGCTTCCTCAGGATCGGTAAAGGGGTATAGGCCCGCACTGTGCTGTAGCAACTGCTCAAAGGTGACGGACGCAAAGCCTGGATGCAGCACTTCATCTTCAAACAACTCCTTTAGAGGCTGCTCGAACGAAAAGTCACCTTTTTGCACAAGCCGTGCGGCCATCGTCGCTATCATCGCCTTGACGTTTGAGCCTAAGTGGAATAGGTCATCGGCAGTTACCGGCTCTTTACGATTTTGGCGTCGCTTACCCACAACATACTGCTCTAGAACCGTTTCACCAGTAAAAAGAGCAGCGGCAATCGCAGGAGCTTGTGAAGACTCGAGTCCTCTTTCTATAAGATCATAAAGGTTTGTGTCTGACATAATATATTACACCTCGGCGGTCAAGGGCGGCATTCTATGGAGAAGATAAAGCAAGGCTCTATACACACGGCTGAACGTCCGACAACCTAAAAATGGGTTGGCGTTGGCGACACCTAATCCAATTCGATGTTCTCGAGCTGTGTGTGATTGGGATAAGTATCCCTGAGAGAAGGTCGAAGAGTCTCAGCCGCTACTCGCTTGAGGGTGTTCAAGTTCTTTAGGATTGAGTACCATTCGTTATCCCTTACAGTAAACAAAATGAGTCCAATCAGGATCGAAGAGAAACTCAAGAGCGTGAATCCCATAAACAAGGCGATACCCAAGTGGACACTAATCCCCAGCAAGACCCAGAAAAGGTGCAGCCTATGGCCCAACGTAAAGACGAATCCTAGTTGGTAAGCGATAGTTCCATAAGTGAGTAACGTAAACACAAGAGGTACACTTGTTATGTCTACCATCCACTGCCATGATGGGCCAACATACTCTATTTGGAGTATGTCGAATATAGCCGTTCCATTAAGCCACAAATCACCTTGTAGCTTTACCAGACCAGAAGTTATGTACATGAGGGAGAGCTGCGTATAGATCGCGTAAACACCTACATTGTGAAAAAAGTAGTCACCTTTTTGGCTATTTTTCCGCCATGTATTTTTTGGGTTGCTCAAAAGTAACATATAGATGAGGGTGAGGAAAAGTAATGAATCCCCCCCGTCATGATGCGTTGCCCTTGCACCTTCGAGAACGTAGCCTAAGATGGCAATTACTACACCCAATCTAACTCGTTTTCCGAAGATGAGTAGAAACGAACCCGCTAATGAGAAAAGGGGTATGAGGTAGGCGTGCCACCCGCTAGTTGTTCCAAAGAAGAACTGGTCTACCCAACTTAGGTCAAAAGCAACCACCCGAGACATAGTTCCTGTAGATGCGCCGTTCGGCCCGTAAAAAAGCCCTGCGTATGGAAGTTCTACGACTGTCCTGATCATTAGAGTAAGTCCAAAGGTCAGCTGTAGGATTCGGACTCCGATAAGGTTGAGTGGTCGGTGTAGAAACGTATCTACTGTCTTAGCTAGCATCAATCTCCATCCCTTCCCAAAGTCCGAAGCTGTGAACGGGATCGGTAGGAAAAAAGCCGACTTTGTACACTAGCACCGTCCTCTTAGTTTTCCCCTTCTGTTGTTCTGCCCAAGTCGGGATTTTCTCCAACCGGAGCCATATGCGCAAGTGGCTAAACTGCTCTCCTAGAGCTTTAGAAGCGTCAGCGCAGAACAGAGAAGCGAACCGGATAGTTTGAAGCTTCATTCGGTCTGCTAGCCCCTTACTGCTACGTTTGTGTGTACAGCTCCGATTGCTTGGATCATAGATACACATACTCTTCGCCTCCGCGCGGCTGATTTCGCTCTGGTTAAAAACAGTGGTGTTTAGAAAGACCAAACTAGGGTCTATTCCCATCCGCCCTATGCGTTCATATGCGGAAAACGGATTAGCTTTTTTGGCGACCCACAAACCGGATAGGATATCGACTTTCTCCGTTTTAAGGTGTTCACCTTCGCACTGGACAACTAAGCCGAGGTCGCTGGTAAGTGGCTCTGGGGCAAACAAACGCCAGTCTTGGTTGAACGTCCCAATGTAAGTGTGATGTGCGTTGGTCAACTGTTTGATGGGATTGGGCGGCGTAAGGAACAAGCTAGTAAGAGTAAAATGATAGACAAAAAACATACAGACTATTGGATAGAGGAAACGTTTCACCCATAACCGGATAATAGAAATGCGCATAACTTTTCACCTCCTTCAAGATGTACGCTCATTGGAGTGAATAAACTCTACAGTATTCGTTTACTTTACTAGGTGCAAGTATTTCAACACTCACACCTACTAGGACGGTTTAACCCTCTAAATCTCAGTAATTTCGCTATGTGTGGGCTTCAGGGTATTTGCAACGTTTCGGGTCGTGATCGCTAGTCTTGACCGACAACCGTTACGGGGTCGTCAGATCTCCAAACTCTAATGGTTTGGAAGTAGACTTTTTCGGAATCCTTGCCGCGTTTCAAGTCATGACCGTTGATGGTTACTGACGCTGCAGTGACAGGCTTCACGAAACTAGCCCCTAAAGAGGCAGCACCTACGGCAATGAACAGAGCGGTGACTACAGCAATCTTTTTTAGGCCCGTCTTTACGGATGTTGACATATTTTCTCCTAGTCGGTAGCGAAAACTTCGGGCGAATTGGCGCAAACTCCTTTCCTTGATTTACATTTACGTTATTCCCCTCCAGTAACCGTCACGTTACCGAAGACGTTACGAACGGATAGGTTACGTCGAGGTTACGTTGAAAAGTGATAATCAGAGGGTATCAGCTGGTCGGCAGCACTTTCAACCTGAGGTCTAACGACTAGCACGTGCATCACGCAGTGATAGCTATTCGACTTCTCGCAGAAACGCTAAATGACGCAACTTAAAGGGGTGAACCGATGGACAAACTGCTGAAAATCCTTTTCATAGTTCTGATTAGTTCAGTTGCGTGTTTCGTTTTGGCTGAAGGTGGGAGCGAAAATGATCAGCTGCTACCAGTTAGTCAAAGTACTAGGAAATGACCAGATCCTCAAAGATCTAACTCGCCTTTTATCCGGTCGCTACGACCGTAAGCAATACTTCCGCGTACGTCTCCTGGAGGGAGGCGAGATTGTAATGCTTCCCATAGGATGATGTCATACGGCAAGATATTCGCAAGTTCCCACATAGCGTCTAGATCTTCAGAGGCGACTGCGGCGGAGCGCAACTCTGTCTCTAACGCGTCACGAAGCTCTGTTATCTGACTGAGAGACGAGTCAGGTAGCAAAGGGCCTGCATATGCCCTTACTGCCCCGAGGATGTCACCCTGTCGCAATCTACTCTCTGTATACAAAAAATCGACCCAGATGTTGCGATTCACGATTTTGTAAGGTTTCGTGCTAACTTCTATACCTTCTGTTTGGCGCAACCGGAAAATCTCTGTTCTTACGGCTTGGGTATTCAGTCCATCATATAAAGCTTCACTTAAAGTTTCGGCGTTCTGCCCTTGAGGGTTCGAGAGAAGCAGCGTTAGCAGTTCGAAACTCCGCTTTCTCAGCTTTACTTCACTTCCGTTTACAAATAGCTTAGGCGAACCGAGCAGACAGAGCTTGATCTCTTGATCGTTAGGCTCGAGACCACTTTGCCTTGAGATTATCCCGTCAAAAAATCGTCTGCCTATGGTCGAGAGGACGGTCCCTACAAACTCAACATTATGGCTGAAGGCTTCAGCATATTGGGTTCTTGCTTCACTTAAATATACGCCTGCTTCGTATGCTAAAAGCGCACGAGAATTCAGTAGAGGTTGAGAGATTTCTTCCAATAGACTCAGCGCATAAGGATCAGGCCAGCTAGCTATAGCAAGAGCTAATTTTGCTCTTAGATTATGTTCTGGAGCGAGTTTCTCCGAAATACTTATGGCTGTCTCCGCTATCTCTGTAGCCTTGCCTTCTAGCCCCATACCTCTAAGGGCTTTCACTGCACCGTATGTAAGCAGTGCCCACTGAGTTCTCGAAGCGCCTTTTAGTAGTGACTCATATATGAGGTACGCCTCTTCGTATCTGTACGTCGCTTGGTATAAATCCGCTAGCGTGGTCTGTAGTAAGTGTCGTTGAGTTGGGTAATTCGTACCGATTCGTGCGTATGTGGTTTTTATCTCTCCTTCTAATCCCGTTACATCAGCCAGCAGGATGGTCAGAAAAGCTCTAGTATTAAACGCGGCTAAAGACAATCCGGGATGGGTAGAACGCAGTTCGGCGTAGCGCGCCCAATGCAAGCTTTCTCGGCAACGTCCAGCCCGCATAAAAGCTACCGATAGGGCGTGTGAATTTCGGACCTCAGCATAACTATCACGTTCCTCCTCAGCGGCAATTACAGAGGTCTGAAGTATGTTTATGCTCTGAGACCGCTCAGGAGTAGCTAACCCTAAGTGATAGAGTGTTGTAGGTGTCAAAGCTGTTTTTGCTGCCTCTGTAGCTAGTTGAAAGTAAGAAACGTTATTACCCTGTAGCGCTTGCATAAAGGCGTCGAGCGCTTCAAGATTAGCTTTTTCCTCTTTTGTCGTGGTGCCGTTTGTAAGTGCTTCTTTCAACAAGGTTTTTGCTTCAGAAACCTTGCCAACGTTGATCAGAGCAGCCGCAACATAGAAATAACTGCTCGTTGTAAACACTGATGGCTTTTTCTCAAACTCATCTACGATACTTTCATTGTCGCCTGAGGCATAGGCTTTCTTTGCTACTGCTGTGTTCACCCAGCTATCCCAAATCTAGAAGAGCTGTTTCTATCTCTAGATTGTGCCGACCTTCGACTTTCAAGAAGCTCTCTCAACCTCACGTCAAGCGGCACAAAAATGAATGTTCCGAAGCTTCCTTGATACTTGTTTCTTTGGTTCAGGACGATACGGCTCTCTTGGGTATTTTTAATTACCGAAGCAACATAGTTTCTAAGTGCCTTACCAGAGGTCGATAAAAGTAACAACACATAGCCATCTTAACATGTTATGAGGAATTCAAAAGAGCAGAGCTGGCTTTGTAACATAGAGGACGCTTTGCCAAACCGTAAGCTAACCTCTTCATTTCATACTCTCAAATTTTGGGCAACGTCACGCCGCGCTGACCCTGATACTTACCGTTCCGCGACCTATAGCTAACCTCAGGTTTATCACCCTGAAAGAAGAGCAACTGCACAATGCCCTCATTCGCATAAACCTTAGCGGGTAGCGGCGTTGTATTGGACAACTCTAAAGTCACATGCCCCTCCCAACCGGGTTCTAAAGGTGTGACGTTGGCAACGATGCCGCACCGCGCGTAACTCGACTTACCGAGCGCCACGACCATCACGTCTTCGGGTACGCGCAGGTACTCGACGGAGCGCGTCAGCACAAACGAATTGGGCGGGATGATGCAGGTGTCCCCCTCCGCCTCGACGAGTCCGCGCAAGTCGAAATCTTTGGGGTCAACAACGGTATTAAAGACGTTGACAAAAATGCGCCATTCCGGGGCGGCGCGGAGGTCGTAACCGAACGAAGAGAGCCCATATGAGATAACGCCCTCCCGCACGAGTCGGTCTTCAAAAGGTTCAATCATCCCCTCTTGCGCTCTGTCACGAATCCACCAGTCGGGTTTGATACTCATGTGCTGAAGTCTACCTCAGGATTTAGTCTGTGCAAATCGGATCGGTCTAAGAGAGCCGCACAATCAGGGCCGTACAGTTTAGCGCAGCGTAAACGAGACCCCGAACGAGAGGTCGAACGCCTGGGTAAGCTCAGGAAAAAACAGCGGGCGGTGCGTATAGACGGCCACCACAGCTGTTTGGGTCGAGAGTTCGTAGCTGAGCGCGGCGCTCAGCGCGAGGCCGAACGAGCCTGAGACGTAACTGAGACCTGTCCCGGCGTAGCTGCGAAAGCCGAACAGATCGTCCGCACCGGGCAAAAAGCTGTACCAACCTCCTACGTCGAGAACGAAGGCGAGGTCGTTGCCGACAGCAAAACTGAGATTGGTATCGACCCCTAGAGCGGCGTAGAGGGCGACCGTATCGGTCAGCGGCTGAATCCCGCGTACGCCGACGCGTGGACGCGCCTCGAGCCCACCCTCACCGGGTTTGTAACCGAGGCCGGTCTCGAGCCAAAACGAGCGGTAGAGCGGTTGCGGCGTCACCTCCCGTACCACCGGTTCGGCTGGGGGTACGCCTTGTAGTTTTGGGGCTGGCTTTTCAGTTTGCGGCGTCTTTGTAGGCGTCTGTGCTGATTCCTGTGCTGGCACTTGTTCCGGTGTTTGCCCCGGCTCTTGTGCATAAGCCGTTCCCACTATCCCCAGCAGGCTGAGTGTACAAACAAGCGTACCGAGAGTGGCGAAGATCGCGCGCATACGAAAGCTTACCTTAGTGACGTGACCCCCGCGTTATAATGTGATGATGACGCTAGAACCGCCGCCTGTGGGCAAAAAAGAGCTGGTACGGCAGCTGAACGAAGCCTCGAGACTCCTCGAGCTGCTCGGCGCGGACGGCTACCGGGTCAACGCTTATGCGGGCGCGGCGCGGCAACTCGACGCCTTTTCCGGCGACTTTTCTGAGCTCTACAGCGCGCGGCGACTCTCTAAGCTGCGCGGTATCGGCGACGGTTTAGCTGCTGAAATGTACGCCCTTCGGGAGCGGAGGCGGCTCGAGGTCTTAGATGACCTTTACGACCAGGTTCCAGAGGGCGTGCGCGGGCTCCTGCGTATCTCAGGGTTAGGCCCGAAAAAGGTGCGGTTGCTCTGGCTCAGCGGTATTGAGGACGTAACCCAACTCGTAGCGGAAATCGGAAACGGACAAGTCGCCAAACTCAAAGGGTTTGGGGCCAAAAGCGCCCAGACCGTCCTGGAAGCTGCTAAATTTACCTTGCAAGCCTCCGCGCGGCTCCGAATTGACGAAGCTGTGGTGTTGGCTGCGGGCTTTACCGAAGTGTTGGTGCAGACCCTCCCAGAGGCGAAGCTGACCTGGGTCGGCGAACTGCGGCGCAGCCTCGAGACCGTCGGCACGCCCCGCGCCCTCGTCGTAGGTGTGACGGCGGACGCTCTCGAAGCGGCGCTCGAAACCTTTTGCAGCGAGGTTGAAACGACCCAAACCGGGTTTCGTGTAATTTTGGGTGAGCGGAAACTCGAGCTTATCCTCACCGAAGCCGAGGCTTTGGGAACAATGTTAGCGCTCGAGACCGGTGACAACGCGTTCGCTCTAGCACTTCAGGCACGGGCAACTGAAAAAGGGTTGCAGCTTACGCGGGCGGGGTTATTCAGGGACGGAGAACAGCTCTCAACACCCGCCGAAACTGACGTTTTTAGGCGGCTCGAGCTGTCCTACACGCCGCCCGAACGCCGCGACGTACCGCTCGGTCTATCCGCTGAAAACCTGATTACGTTTGAAGACGTTCGCGGACTCGTTCACAATCACTCGAGCTGGTCGGACGGGGCCACGCCGCTCCGCGAGATGGTCACGCACGCACGCGCCCTCGGCTACGCGTACCTGGCGATGGCTGACCACTCTAAAACGTCGTACTACGCGAACGGACTGAGCATCGAGCGGGTGTTCGCGCAGGCTAAAGAGATTGAAGAGATTCGGCAAGAGCTAAGGGACGAAGGCTCGGACTTTCGGGTGTTGCATGGACTCGAGGTTGACATCATGCCCGACGGTACGCTCGACTACCCCGATGAGGTACTTGCCACCCTCGACTACGCGGTCGTCAGCGTGCATCAGCACTTTACACTTGCCAAGACCAAACAAACCGAGCGCATCGTCCGCGCCGTGCAAAATCCTTACGCGAACATCCTGGCGCACATGACGGGCCGTTTGCTGCTCCGCCGCCCGAGCTACGAAGTTGACGTTGAAGCGGTCCTACGGGCGTGTGCGAAATCGGACACAGTGGTTGAAATTAACGCCAGCCCCTACCGCCTCGACCTCGACTGGCGTATGGTTATTCGCGCCCGCGAACTCGGCTGCCGCTTCTCGGTAGACCCCGACGCGCATCACCCGGACGGGTACAAAGACGTGCGTTACGGCGTCATGATGGCGCGTAAAGCAGGGTTGACAGCCGCCGACGTGGTGACTACTGCCCCTACCGCTGAAGCTTTTTTGGAATGTCTTAGAACCCCACCCGACCCGCTCAGCTCATTTTCTACGGCTGCATCAGAACGTGTTGACACCCTCCTGAGCGCGTGCTACCCTGCATATTCGGACGCGGACGAGCGTGCTCGTACCGACGATGGCTAGGCCACCCTAGCTCAACTGGTAGAGCATCCGATTTGTAATCGGAAGGTTGTCGGTTCGATTCCGATGGGTGGCTCCAGATTTTTAGAGGTATCATCTGTAATTTACTTACATATGTAGCTGTGGAAATCTTTTTGAGACGTGGGTAGGTGCCCGAGTGGTTAAAGGGGACGGACTGTAAATCCGTTGGCTACGCCTACGCTGGTTCAAATCCAGCCCTACCCACCAAACCAAACTCGCCTATGGAGCAGTCTGTAGGACGGCTTTGGTAACGGGGCAAAGTCTTTCTAAAGACAAACGCCTCATTCGCAAGCCACGCGGACAGTGTCGGTTAGCCGATGCTACCGCTCTTGCGGGAGTAGCTCAGTTGGTAGAGCGTCAGCTTCCCAAGCTGAATGTCGCGAGTTCGAATCTCGTCTCCCGCTCCAAAAGTTTAGACGACCGTAAACCGGTAGCTTGAACTTTCGGACACTGCGCCCGGTTAGGCTCGTGTAGCTCAGTGGTAGAGCACTCCCTTGGTAAGGGAGAGGTCGACGGTTCAATCCCGTCCACGAGCTCCAACGTCGGGCAAACCTAAATGACGACCAGACCCAAATTCAGTGGGCTGGTTGGTTTCGGCTGTTAAGAGCCGAAGAGAGGAAAAGCATGGCAAAAGCGACCTTTACGAGAACGAAACCGCACGTGAACATCGGAACGGTGGGACACGTCGATCACGGGAAGACGACGTTAACGGCGGCGATTACATTTACAGCAGCGGCGTCGGATCCCACCATCGAGACCCTGAGCTACGACATGATCGACAAAGCCCCGGAAGAGAAAGCCCGCGGCATCACGATCAATACCAGCCACGTCGAATACCAGACGCAGGCCAGACACTACTCTCACGTCGACTGCCCCGGTCACGCCGACTACGTCAAGAACATGATTACTGGTGCCGCCCAGATGGACGGCGCGATCTTGGTCGTCTCGGCAGCGGATGGCCCGATGCCGCAAACGCGTGAACACATCTTGTTGGCCCGTCAGGTCGGCGTGCCGTACATCGTCGTGTTTATGAACAAAACCGACATGGTCGACGACGAAGAACTGTTGGAACTCGTCGAGATGGAAGTTCGTGAACTGTTGTCAAGCTACGACTTCCCCGGCGACGACATCCCGGTGGTTAAAGGCTCGGCTCTCAAAGCCCTGGACGCCCTGACCGCCAACTCCAACACCCAACGCGGCGAAAACGAATGGGTTGACCATATCTGGGAACTCCTGGACGCGGTTGACTCGTACATCCCCACCCCCGAACGCGACATCGACCGCCCCTTCTTGA
The DNA here is from genome assembly GCA_965215315.1 of Truepera sp. Lineage (GTDB taxonomy): Bacteria > Deinococcota > Deinococci > Deinococcales > Trueperaceae > Truepera. Next base: position 2,713,794 of record CBDCDB010000008.1, read on the forward strand.
TGCCGGTTGAAGACGTGTTCACGATTACCGGTCGCGGCACCGTCGCAACGGGTAGGGTCGAACGCGGTCAGGTTAAAACGGGTGAAGAGATCGCCATCGTCGGACTGACCGATACTCGCAAGAGTATCGTCACCGGCGTTGAAATGCACCGTAAAACGCTCGATTCGGGGATGGCAGGCGATAACGTCGGCGTCCTGCTTAGAGGCGTGCAACGCGACGATATCGAACGCGGTCAAGTTCTTTCAAAGCCGGGCTCGATCACCCCGCACACCGGCTTCAAGGGCTCGGTGTACATCCTTAAGAAAGAAGAAGGCGGACGGCACAGCGCGTTCTTTACCGGCTACCGACCGCAGTTCTACTTCCGCACCACCGACGTGACGGGCGTCTGCACCTTACCTGATGGGGTGGAGATGGTGATGCCGGGCGATAATATCGAGTTGGACGTCGAACTGATCAAACCCATTGCGATGGAAGACGGCTTGCGCTTTGCCATTCGTGAAGGGGGCAGAACTGTGGGTGCGGGGGTTGTTAGTCAGGTGACCAAGTAGCACAGTAAGCCGCAGTCAGGGGCGGTGACGCCGCCCCTCAGAGGAGAATTATGGCTAGTGATGTAAGAATCAGGCTTCTACTCGAGTGTCAAGAGTGTAAACGGCGTAATTATGCAACGAATAAAAACCGCCGCAATACTCAGGCGAAGCTCGAGCTTAAAAAATACTGTCCGTGGGACCGCAAACACACTCAACACCGCGAAGTTAAAGCCTGATGAAGGGTTTGCTGCGTTATCTGCGCAATTCGCGCGCCGAACTCGGCCGCGTAACTTGGCCGACCCGCGAAGAGGTCATTCAATCGACGCAAGCAACGCTCGTCTTCGTACTGATTACCGTTGCGTTCTTGCTGGTCGTCGACGCCGTTTTCGGCAATCTCATCAGCGCGATCCTCTAGGTTCAGGGTTGTGACCGCATTTAGGCAAACCACATTCACGATGGCGAGCTCTATATGAGCATCGAATGGTACGCCGTCCATACTTACGTCGGGCACGAAGAAAAAGTCCGTACCAACATGATGCAGCGCGCCCGCTCGCTCGGAATTGCCGATATGATCTATCAGGTCATCGTGCCTTCTGAAGAGACGGTTGAACACGCGGGTGGCGGCAAAAAAGAGGTCGTGCGGCGCAAGCTTTTTCCAGGTTACGTCTTCGTGCAGATGGATATGGGCGACAATCCCGATGAACCTAATGAAGCCTGGGAAGTAGTCCGCAATACGCCCGGCGTCACAGGGTTCGTCGGTACGGCGACGCGCGCAGTGCCGCTGACGCAAGAAGAAGAAGCGCGGATGCTCGGAACGATGGGGCTCACCGGTACGAAGGAGACGCCCAAAGTCAAAGTTAGCTTCGCGGTCGGTAACATTGTACAGGTTACGTCGGGGCCGTTCGCCGATTTTACCGGCGTTGTTTCTGAACTCAACCCGGAGCGCGGCAAGGTCAAAGTACTCGTTTCTATCTTCGGTCGGGAAACCCCCGTCGAACTCGATTTTTCGCAGGTCATCAAAAACTAGGGTCTTTTTAACAGAAACTAAGTTTGACTGGCGTTTGAACCCCGCGTGCGTCACACAGGTGGTACACCGTGGGGGAGCTTAAGGAGGAAGTATGGCAAAGAAAGTTGCTGGTATCGTAAAACTCCAGCTGCCCGCTGGGAAGGCGACACCCGCCCCCCCGGTCGGGCCAGCGCTTGGTCAGTATGGGGCCAACATTATGGGGTTCGTCAAAGAATACAACGCAGTTACTGCGTCTCAATCAGGCGCGATCGTCCCGGTTGAAATCACCATTTTTGCCGACCGCAGTTTCACCTTTATCACCAAAACGCCGCCCGCAAGTTACCTGATTCAGCAGGCGGCAGGCATCGCTAAAGGGTCGGGTGTACCGAACAAGCAAAAAGTTGGGAAACTCACCTGGGAGCAGTGTTTGGAGCTCGGCCGCACCAAAATGAAAGACTTGAACGCTGCGGACGAAACAGCGGCAGCTAAGGTTATCGCGGGTACAGCGCGTTCAATGGGCGTGACTATCGAGGGGGCACCCGATGCCTAAACACGGCAAACGTTACCGGAGCCTCCTGGAAAAAGTCGAGGCTGACAAGGTGTACTCGAGCGACGAAGCGGCGGCGCTCGTTAAAGAGCTTGCCACTGCCAAGTTCGACGAGACTATCGAGGCGCACGTGCGTCTAGGCATCGACCCGCGTAAATCGGACCAGAACGTGCGCGGCACCGTTGCCCTACCGCACGGTACCGGGCGCACAGTTCGCGTTCTCGCGCTGACGCAAGGTGAAAAGGTCGGCGACGCTGAAGCGGCGGGCGCGGACTTCGTCGGTGGTGATGAGATGGTCACGCGTATTCAGGGTGGGTGGCTCGAGTTTGACGCGGTTGTCGCCACACCCGATATGATGGCGGCGGTCGGTAGCAAACTCGGCCGCATCTTAGGCCCGCGTGGGCTTTTGCCAAACCCACGCTCCGGCACCGTCGGCCCGAACATCGGTGAGTTGGTACGCGCCCTCAAAGCCGGTCAAATCGAGTTTCGTAACGACAAAACCGGCGTTGTTCACGCGCCTATCGGCAAAGCGAGTTTCGACGCTGCCAAGCTGCAAGAAAATCTGAATGCGTTTCGCAGCGCGGTCGAAGCGGCGAAACCTGAAACCGCGAGGGGCGTCTTTGTCCGCACAGTCTTCCTCAGTTCGACGATGGGGCCGAGCGTTCAGGTCAGTTCGTAGTTGGGCCATCATCTCATTTTAAGATGATGCCGGATAAGCATCTCGGTGCGAAGCACCTTTTTGGCGTTGGAGACAGCAGGGGCCGCCAGGCTTAAAGATCCTGCCGAGGCGCTAGTTCGGTCAAGTCGTAAGCTTACCGAGTTAGTCGTGCTTCGCGGTTGATGTTCTCACTTTTTAGAAAGGTACCTGATGGCAAACAAGAGGAACACCGCGTCGGTCGAAGAACTGCGCGTTCTTTTAGGCGACGCTAAAACGTTTTTCCTCGTCGATTACCAGGGACTTTCTGCGGATCAGATCGGCAAGCTGCGTACCAAAGTGCGCGACGCCGGTGGGCGGATGCTGGTAGCGAAGAACACGCTTGTCAGCGTGGTCTTGAAAGAGCAAGGTGCAGCAGACTTGGGCACCAAGCTGACCGGCCCTACCGCGCTTATTTTGGTCGGCGACGATCCCGTCGCTCCGGCAAAAGCAATCACCGATTTTGCCGACGATCACCCGAACGACCTGCCTACAGCTAAGGGTGGACTTTTAGAAGGCGCGGTTATCGAAGCCGACGCCGTCTCGAGAGTTGCCAAGCTGCCCGCCCGTGAACAGCTCCTCAGCGAGCTCGTGGGTGTGTTGCAAGCGCCGTTGCAGCAGGTGGTGGGCGTTCTGGAAGCCGCTCCGCAGAACTTGGTATCCGTCATAACCAACTACTCAGAAAAACTCAAGGAGGCCTAATATGGCATACGACAAGCAAGCTCTTATCGACCAACTCGGCGGTCTGACCGTCTTAGAACTCGTCGACCTCGTTGAAGGTCTTAAAGAAACGTGGGGCGTTGAAGCCGCCGCCGCGATGCCCGCCGGGATGATGATGCCCGCCGGGGGCGCAGCCGGTGCCGCACCCGCCGCTGAAGAGCAGACTGAATTTACCGTCAGCATCAAGACGGCTGGCGATAAAAAGCTCAACGTCATCAAAGAAGTTCGCGCGATTACAAGCCTCGGCCTTAAAGAAGCCAAAGACTTGGTTGAAGCGGGCGGCGTCGTTAAAGAGGGTATCGCCAAGGACGAAGCCGACGAGATTCGCGGTAAGCTCGAGGCTGCAGGCGCAACCGTCGAAGTCAAGTAAGGTTGACGCACCAGATGCAGGGGGGTAGGTCTTACAGCCTACCCTCTATCTTTTATGGGCCGCTTATGCTAACGTAGTTGTTTGCTGAGCCGCACCAGGAGGTGAGCTTCCGGCTAGTCAGGACATTTTGGCATAGCTAACAGGCCAAATCCAGCAAGCACGTGACAGATTGTACTCCAATCTTGGCAAAGAAGCTGGTAAAGAAACCTTAGTGTAAAAAGAAAGAGTCCCACGCACTGTTCAGGCCAATCTACAACATAGTACTACTCGCCCAGGCATAAGCTTTGGAGCCTTTTGCTGTCAGCTATAGCTGCGCAGTTCATACTTAAAGACTGTATAACGCATACTTTACAATGTTGACCTTTTAAGAGCAAGTCCGCCACACCTACACCACAGATAAGTGGCAACAGTGTGGCTAACCGCACGAACGAACACGTTTTTCAGAGAGGTGACGATGCGCGAAATTCGCAAATTTGGGACGATCGAAGAGGTTCTCGAGCTCCCGAACCTGACCGATATTCAGATCAAGTCGTATAACACGTTCTTACAGCTAGGCAAAAGTATGCCGGAGCGAGACAACACCGGCTTGCAAAGTGCGTTCAAAGAAGTTTTTCCGATAGACGAAACCGAACGTGGACGGCAAACGGGATTGGTGCTGGATTTCCTCGAGTACACCCTTCAACCCCCCGAATTTACGCCTGAGGAGTGCCGCGAAAAAGACCTCTCGTATCATTCGGGGCTATTTGCCAAACTCCAACTTGTCCATAAAGACACCGGTTTGATCAAAGAAGACCAGGTATTTTTGGGCGATCTGCCGCTCATGACCGAAGACGGTTCATTCGTCATCAACGGGGCTGACCGGGTGATCGTCTCGCAGATTCACCGCTCTCCCGGCACCTACTTTACCAGCGCGCCCAAAGGTTTGGGCAAGACGCATATGGCGAGCGTTATTCCGATGCCCAAACGTGGGCCGTGGATCGAGTTAGAGTTCGACAACAGCGACGTGTTGTGGATGAAGGTCAACAAGAAAAAGTTTCCTTTTACACTTATCCTGCGCGTTCTAGGGTACAGCGACGCTGAAATCCGGGGGCTGTTTGCCGGTAATGAAGCCCTTATCGACACGACCTTTGAAGAAGATACGACGACCGGTGCGTCGGTCGAAGAGGCGCTCTTAAAACTCTTTACCGTGCTCCGCCCCGGCGACCCACCCAAAGTTGATAAGGCGAAGTCATACCTGTTTAGTCTGCTCGCTGACCCTCGCCGCTATGACCTCGGTAAGGCGGGTCGCTACAAGATGAATACGAAGCTAGAGCTCGAGTTCGAAGAGAGTACGCTGCTCGGTTTTGACAAGGAGAACGACCGTTTTATCGACTACGGTCTCGTACCCGCCATTCAGTACCTCGTCAACTTGCAAGCGGGCGTCGAAACCTATCAAGAGGACGATATTGACCACCTCGGCAACCGCCGTATCCGCACGGTTGGTGAACTCGTCGCCGACCAGATTCGCGTCGGTTTAGGTCGGATGGCCCGCGGCGTCCGCGAGCGGATGCTGCTTGGCAACCCTGACGCGGCCACACCGCAAAAGCTCGTCAACAACCGACCCATCGTGGCGGCTCTGCGTGAGTTTTTCGGTCGCAGCCAGCTCAGTCAATTTAAGGATCAGGTCAATCCGCTTTCCGAACTCCGCCACAAACGCCGTATTTCAGCGCTCGGGCCGGGCGGTCTGACGAGAGAACGCGCCGGTTTCGACGTCCGCGACGTTCACCGCACCCACTACGGACGTATCTGCCCGATTGAAACGCCTGAAGGTGCCAACATCGGTTTGATCACTTCGCTCGCGTCATTTGCACAGGTCAACCCCCTCGGGTTCATCGAAGCGCCCTACCGCCGCGTCGTTGACGGCAAAGTCACCAACGACGTGCAGTACATGACCGCCCATCAAGAAGACAAGTACGTCATCGCGCAGGCGAACACCGTTTTGGACGACACCAACGGCTTTGCCAACGACAGCGTGCTGACCCGCCGTTTGGGTGATCCCTTTTACGTCGAGCCGGAAACGGTCGACTTCATGGACGTGTCGCCGAAACAGATTATCTCGGTGCCGACTTCGCTGATTCCCTTTTTGGAACACGACGACGCCAACCGCGCCTTGATGGGTTCGAACATGCAGTCGCAGGCTGTGCCGCTGATCAAACCCGACGCGCCATATGTCGGAACGGGGGTTGAAGAGCGGGTCTCGAGGGACTCGGGAACGGTCTTGTTAGCGACCGAAGACGGCACTGTCACCTACGTTGACGCGAAGCGCGTCGTAACCGAAAACGACCGTAAGGTCGAGCACGAATATCAGCTGACCCGGTTTCAACGTTCAAACCAAAATACGAACTTGGATCAGCGTCCGCTTGTCAACGTTGGCGACGTGATTACCGACGGTCAGGTCATCGCTGACGGCCCCGCCTCGCAGAGTGGGCGGCTGGCACTCGGTCAAAACGTTCTCATCGCCATCATGCCCTTTGACGGTTACAACTTTGAAGACGCGATTGTCTTGTCTGAAAGGCTTGTACGCTCGGACTCGTACACGAGCGTACACATCGAGAAGTACGAAAAAGAGGCCAGGGACACTAAGCTCGGCCCCGAGAAAATTACTAGGGACATCCCTGGCCTGAGTGAAGCGGCGCTCCGCGACCTCGACGAAGACGGTGTGGTGCGGATCGGCGCTGAGGTCAAACAAGGCGACATCTTGGTCGGTCACACCTCGTTCAAGGGCGAGACCGAACCGACGCCGGAAGAGCGACTGTTACGCTCGATCTTTGGGGAAAAAGCAAGGGAAGTTAAAGACACTTCACTTCGCGTCCCCCCCGGCGACGGCGGCATCATCCTCCGAACGGTACGGTTTCGCCGTGGTGACGCCGGGGTTGAACTCAAACCCGGCGTGCAGGAGATGGTGCGCGTTTACATTGCGCAAAAACGCCGCTTGATCGAAGGCGACAAGCTCGCCAACCGGCACGGCAACAAGGGCGTTGTCGCCAAAATCCTGCCGCCCGAAGACATGCCCTATATGCCTGATGGGACGCCTGTTGATTTAGTATTTAACCCGCTCGGGGTGCCGTCCCGGATGAATTTGGGTCAGATTTTAGAAACGCACTTGGGTCTGGCCGCGTACAAAAACAATGTGTCTTACGTAACGCCGGTGTTTGACAGCGCCCGCGAAGAGCAGATCAAGGATCTGCTCGAAACCGCCACTCGGCAAGAACTCGTCGCCGACAAGGAAGCCGGGTTCGAGACTGATGTGCGCGAAGCGAGAGTTATCGAACGCGCCGCTAAGCTCGGCATCATCGACCGCGATATGGACGATGATGCGTCCCGGCTCGCGCTCGCCCGCACCGGTAAAACCGTGTTGTTCGACGGACATACCGGCGAAGCGGTAGACGCACCCATCGTCGTCGGCGTGATGTATGTCATGAAGCTCTACCACATGGTCGAGGACAAGATGCACGCCCGTTCGACCGGCCCGTACTCGCTGATCACGCAGCAGCCTTTGGGCGGCAAAGCGCAGTTCGGCGGGCAACGCTTAGGCGAGATGGAATGCTGGGCGCTGCAGGCGCACGGCGCGGCGCACACCCTGCAAGAGATGCTTACCATCAAGTCCGACGACATCGACGGGCGTAATACCTCGTATGAAGCGATTGTCAAAGGTAACGACGTGCTAGAACCCACCATTCCCGAATCGTTCAAGGTTCTGGTCAAAGAGCTTCACTCGCTCGGGCTCGACGTTCAGGTCATGGACGACGCGCAGCCGATCAGCATCTTCGATGAATCAGGCAGAGGCAAGTAAGGGGGAATATGCGAGACTTTAACAAGGTACAGATCAAAATCGCGTCGCCGGAGCAGATTCGCAGCTGGAGCTACGGCGAAGTTACCAAACCCGAAACCATCAACTATCGCACCCTTAAGCCTGAGCGCGACGGTCTATTCGACGAGCGCATCTTCGGGCCAGAAAAAGATTACGAGTGCGCCTGCGGCAAGTACAAACGGCAACGTTACGAAGGTAAAACCTGCGAGCGTTGCGGCGTCGAAGTTACCAAAGCCACCGTGCGCCGTTACCGCATGGGCCACATCGAACTCGCGACCCCTTGCACGCACATCTGGTACGTCAAAGATGTGCCGAGTAAAATCGGGGCGCTCTTAAACCTTTCGACAAGTCAGCTCGAGCAAGTCTTGTACTTCGCCAAATACGTCGTCACCGACCCGCTCGACGCGCTTCGTGACGGTCGTCCGCTCCGCGCTGGCGATCTCTTAACCGATGACGAATATCGTCAGCTCCGCTACGGTCATCAAGAAACTTATTCGGTGGCTTTAGGTGAAGATGCGGTGGTTGCCGACGGCGAATACGTCGAAACTGGACAGCAACTTGCCAAAGGCGTCAAATCGAAACTGACCGGCTTGGCCCAATACCGTTTCCCCCGCAAACTCGTTTTCGACTACGAAGAAGAGAAAGACGCCTTTTTAAGCGTCCCCACCAAAGCGTGGATCGAAGAAGAGCGCTACAGCGGCGGGCAGCCGTTCGCCGAATTAGCGAGCGACATTACGGTCACGGCTAAAGAAGAGGGCATCGTCGAGCTGCTTCCGATTGGGACTGACGGCGGCATCCTAAACCTCCGCAACCCGGATGACGAAAAACTCATTACGGCGCACTTCCTCCCGGCCGGCATGGAACTCAAAACCGGCGACGGCGAGTTTGTTGAAGCCGGTGCTGTACTTGCCCAAGCAATCTCAGGCACAACGCTCGCCATCCCCCATGACGCAGCAGGTGCGAGCCTCGCCAAAAGCCGCAAACGCGGGGCGGAAACCGAACTGACCTTCTCGCTCCGCTGGGCGCGCCGCGACGAGCAGCCTATCAACCCGACGATGCACGTGCTGGTCAGCGACGGCGCACCCGTTTCTGAAGGCGATAAAGTCGTCGGGGCCATCGACCAGGCGCAAGAAATCTATGCTGAGGCTGACGGTACCGTCCATCTCGGTGAGCCTGCGAGCATCATCGTCTCACGGGCGAAACTCTACCCGTACAATGACGAGCCGATCGTCGTCAACGGCGACCGAGTAATCCCCGGTGACGAACTCGCCGATAACGGTCGGGTCAAAGCCGACATCTCGGGCCGGGTTGAAATCGACCTCGTGCGCCGTCAGGTTCGGCTTATCGAATCGTATGACTTTGAAGCCAAAATGGGCGCGGAAGCGGTTCGTGAGCTCTTAGAAAAGATTGATTTGCAGCTGCTCGAGTCTGAGTTAGTTGAAGAGATGAACTCGCCCAGCCGTCACAAACGCGCGAAGGCCCGTAAACGCTTGGAAATCACTCGTAATTTCATCCAGTCGGGCAACAACCCGGCGTGGATGATTTTAGAGGCTGTCCCCATCATGCCCCCAGCACTGCGCCCGATGGTGCAGGTTGAGGGTGGACGCTTTGCGACAAGTGACCTCAACGACCTCTACCGCCGCCTCATCAACCGCAACAACCGCCTGAAAAAATTGATGGCGCAGGGCGCACCTGAGATGATCGTCCGGAACGAAAAGCGGATGCTCCAAGAAGCGGTAGACGCGCTCATCGACAACGGTCGCCGCGGCGCAGCTGTCGTGCATCCCGGTTCGGATCGTCCGCTCCGCTCCCTCACCGACCTGTTGGGCGGGAAACAAGGCCGTTTCCGGCAGAACCTGTTAGGTAAACGGGTCGATTACTCGGGCCGTTCAGTCATCGTCGTTGGGCCGCAGCTCAAACTGCATCAGTGCGGGATCCCTAAACGAATGGCGTTAGAGCTGTTTAAGCCGTTCTTATTTAAGGTGCTTGAAGAACGCGGCGTCGTTTCGAACATCAAAAGCGCCCGTAAGCTCTTAGAGCGTTACCGCGACACCCGCGACGAGATTTGGGACGCACTCGAGGAGGTTATCCAAGACCGCGTAGTGCTTCTCAACCGCGCTCCGACACTGCACCGTTTAGGCATCCAGGCGTTTGAGCCGGTCTTGGTCGAAGGTCAAGCGATTCAGCTTCATCCCTTGGTCTGCGAAGCGTTTAACGCCGACTTCGACGGCGACCAAATGGCGATTCACGTTCCGCTGTCCGTTTACGCGCAAGCTGAAGCCCGCCTGCAGATGCTCGCCTCGCACAACCTGCTCTCGCCCGCGCACGGCAACCCGAACGTCGGCGCGAGCCGCGACATCATCTTAGGTTTGTTCGTCCTGACGCAGCTTTATACAGGTAGCAAAGGTGCAGGTAACACCTATAAGACGGCCACTGACGCGCTCAAAGATTTTGATAACAGCAGTTTGGACCTCAACTCGCCGATTACGGTTGACGGTCAAGAGACCTCTGCAGGCCGCCTCAAGTACCGCTTTGCCGATGTGGACGACGCGCTCCTAGCCGTTGAACGCAACGACATCGATATGCAAGATACTGTAACGGTCAAGGTCAAAGGGGAAACCATTACGACCAGCCCCGGTCGCCTGTACTTCGCCCGGATGGTCGAAGAAACACTGTCCGAGGACGGCGGCGAGGTTCCGGTCTCGATGATCCGTTACGACACGGCCTACGAGAAGAATGCACTCCGCGATCTCGTCACCGAGTCGTTTAAGCTACTCGGGATCGAGCGCACCGCGAGGCTTCTAGACGCGCTGAAAGACGAAGGCTTCAAGCTTTCGACCACTTCAGGCATCACCATCGGCATTGACGACGTAGCGATTCCGCCCGCCAAAAAAGAACTCATCGCCGAGGCTGAGGCCAAGTTCGACAAGGTGATGGACGCGTTCGACCGCGGCTTTGTCACCGACGCCGAACGTCACCAGCAGGTGATTCGGGTCTGGACGGATACGACTGAAGCGGTGCGGCAGGCGGTGTTCGATAACTTCCGCGACAACATGCCGTTTAACCCCTTGTTTATCATGGCGCAGTCCGGGGCGCGTGGGAATCCGCAGCAGGTACGGCAGCTCGCCGGGATGCGCGGGTTGATGGCGAAACCTTCGGGCGACACTATCGAACTGCCGATTCGCGCGAACTTCCGCGAAGGTTTGACGGTTTTGGAGTACTTCTTCTCGACGCACGGGGCGCGTAAAGGGGGCGCAGATACGGCGCTCCGCACGGCTGACTCGGGCTACCTGACCCGTAAACTCGTTGACGTGGCGCACGAAATTGTGGTGCGCGAGGCTGATTGCGGGACGGCGGAATACTTGGACGTACCGTTTTACGGCTCCGACGGTCGTTTACGCAACAAAGGTCAGGTCGACATGAGCCTTTACGGGCGTCACCTGGCACTCGACTTTGAGGTTGGGGATACCAACCTCGAGGCCGGAATCGTCCTGATGCCCGAACACATTCAGGCCATCTACACGTTCCTGCGCGATAACACCGACGTCCGCACGATTCCGCTGCGTTCGCCGGTCGCTTGTCAAACAAGGGCGGGTGTTTGCCAAGCGTGCTACGGCATGGACATGTCTTTAATGCGCCCTGTCTCGCTCGGCGAAGCGGTCGGCGTCATCGCGGCCGAGTCTATCGGTGAACCGGGCACGCAGCTCACCATGCGTACCTTCCACACCGGGGGCGTTGCGACGGGCGGCGACATCACCCAGGGTTTGCCGCGCGTGATCGAACTCGTTGAAGCGCGTAAGCCCAAAGTCAAAGCGACGATTTCCGAACTCGACGGCGTGGTCAGCGTCGCCGAAGAAGAGGACAAGTTCCGCATCACCGTAACGAGTCAAGACGGCGAGTTCAGCAAAGCTTACAAGGTTGACAAAGCGACCAGGGTCCTAGTCCGTGACGGCGACGAGGTTGAAGCGGGTGCTCAGCTCACAAGGGGTGCGATTAACCCGCATGACCTCTTGGAGTCGCGCGGCCCCGCTGACGTGCAGCGTTACCTCGTAGACGAAGTGCAGCGTGTCTACCGGGGTCAAGGTGTGTCGGTTCACGATAAGCACATCGAGGTCATCGTTCGGCAGATGCTCAAATTCGTCGAGGTGCAGCAGCCCGGTGATTCGCTCTTCTTAGAAGGGCAGACCGTTGAACGCTTCGAGGTTGAAGAGATCAACGACAAGTTGCTCACCGAGGGCAAAGCGCCCGCCGAGTGGAAGCCGCTCCTGCTAGGCATCACTAAAGCCAGCCTGTCTACGAAATCATGGCTCTCGGCAGCGTCGTTTCAGCACACCACGCACGTCCTGACCGAAGCCGCCGTTTCGGGCAAAGCTGACGACCTAGTGGGTCTCAAGGAAAACGTCATTCTGGGCCGTCTGATTCCAGCCGGAACCGGCTTGGACATTATCCGCGCCACCCGCGTAGCTGATGACCAGATGCTTGGACGCCTCAAAGAAGCGCCCGCAGCACGCGAAACCGTCGCCCCGGCACGTCCGGCGGGCGAACGCGAGCGTCGTCCCGAAGCCTAAACACTTCTCAAGCTAACCAGAGAGCCGGACGCGGATGTCCGGCTCTTTTTGTATTTTGTGCTGCTATGCTTGAGTTTGTGTCTGAAGTTGCCGTCGTCGCACTAGACCCGGGCCGCAATATCGGCGTGGCGTTCGTTTCTAAAGATGGGATGCTGGAGTTTCACGACATTTTGGAGTTAGTACAGGTGGAAACCCTCGAGTTTCCCTCCCAAACCACTGTCCTAGTAGGTGACGGGACGGGCAGTGAAACAGTACAAAAACTCCTTACTAAAAGAAGTATAGAGTTTGAAGTTGTGGATGAATGGGGCTCGAGCCTCACCGCCCGTAAACTCTACTTCCGTGACCGACCGCCGAAGGGTTTGTGGCGTCTTTTACCCGAAGGTATGCGGACGCCGCCCGGACTCATCGACGATTACGCCGCCTACGCTTTGGCTTTGGCCTACTTGAATAAACTCGGTAAATCGTCCCAACCGTAAGCGACTTCTTCTAAAGTTACGCCGCCTATGTCAATCGGTTTGGTTTTAAGGTAGCGCCCGCCCAGCTTCTCGTAAAACCCGCGTGAAGGGTTTGTCGAGAGTACCCAGAGCAGCATCGCCATGTGAACTTGCTCTACAAACCTCTCCGCCAGTGCCTTGAACAAGCCTTGACCGTAGCCGTACCCTTGCTGTTCTTTCAAAAGATAAAGAGCGTAGAGCTCAGCGTTATAAACAGGGTTGCGCTCACGTTCCAAACCTCCATTAACGAAACCGACAACGTTGTCTTGTTGATCGGTAACTATGAAAACAGACTGTTTTTTAGCCCGTTCGATAACCTGACGCCAGAAATCCGCTCGCTGCTCAACTGATAGGTTGTCCAACACCGAGTCCGGCATTAGTCTTTCATAGGTGCTACGCCAACTTTCGACGTGAACGTGTCCGATAGCTGAAGCGTCGTCAACGGTAGCAGGCCGAATCATGGCTTAGTCTAACTGAGTTTTGAAGTAATAAAAAAGACCAGAGAAAACTCCGGCCTCAGTAGATAAAAGTCAGGCTAGTTCAGTTCGTCTTCGTCGCCTGCGTCCATCATTGCCCTTGCTTCTTTGGTATCGATGCCCAAGACAGCGCTGATTTCGCCTGCCAGAAGGCGCAGGGCGCGGCGGTAAGCTTGCCGGTCGAGGTCGGGAAGACCGCGTTCCAAGTCCCAGCGGCGCAGCTCACTGCCTAAAGTAGCAATCTGGTAAGGGTCGCCGGAAGACAAGATTTCAGTGACGCGGCGGTGACGGGCGGCCCACTGTTTGGGCAGGTTGACCCGACCGTTACCGAGGCGCTCTAAGACGTTGTGGACTTCAGTTTTGGTAAGCGCGGGACGGAGGCCTGCAGCTTGTGGCGCAGAAACCGGTACAAACGCTTTCGAGGTGCCGTTCGGAAACGCAACCTCGTAGTACTGATGGTCGGCCCCCGCGATGTTGCGGGTGGTGGTACCTTCGACGATGCCGACGCCGTAAGGTGGTAAAACTACCTGGTCGCCATGCTTATAGGTTTTTTGGGTATCTTTCAAAACAGCACTCCTTCAGGCCATAACGCCATAATCGCCCCTACCCCCCGGCAGGACTTTAATTCGTAAGGTGATAAGGTTGTATGGTTAGGGTTTGTCGTGCCGGTAACGGTAAATTTCGGAGTGTTACGGGCACAAGCACGCTGTGTATACTAGCAGATTTTGTACCTTTTTACTAGCCCCACCCTGACATCGGGCTGACGTCAGTGCGTTTTGACCACTTTTGACCCGACTTTCTAGAGCGGTTCTTCAGCGGTCAAACGGCTGTTCCGGGTCGTAATAGCGACGCCTGTGAGCAAAACAAGCGCACCCAAGAGGGTCAGCAGTGGCGGAACTTCAGTGAAGAGGAGCAAAGCCAGCAGGCTTGCGCCGATGGGCTCGAGCAAAATCACCGTAGCGACCACCGCCGGGTTCATGTGTTTTACGGCGTAGTTGTACGACGTATGACCGATAAGTTGCGGAATCAGCGCCAACAGTAAAATCCACAGGTAACTTTCTGCGCTGTACCCGGTGTAGCTATATCCCAAAAAAAAGGGGAGGGGCAACAACACGAAGGCGGCAACGCCGTAAGCGACGCCGATATAGGCTTGCAAGCTGAGCCCGCGGTGCTGCGCGGCGCGGCCTAAAAGCAAGTAGGCGGCGGCGGCAACCGCGCCCACGAGCGCCAAGCTGTTGCCCAGAAAAGGTGCGCTGCTCGTTTCACCGACTGCGCCGCCAAACCCGATAAGTGCGCCGCCCAAGACCGCGACCAACATCCCGAGCATCGCGCTAAAGGGCGGAGCCAAACCGAGAAAAAGCCAGCTCGAGAGTGCCACCCACACGGGCGTCGTCGTTCCTAAACTCGTACTTGCAGCAACCGTCGTATAAGAGAGCGAACTAATCCAGGTTGCAAAGTGAAGCCCCAGCAGTATTCCGGCGAAAACAGCGTAGCCCAGGTTCTTGCGGGTCAGCGGGGTTTTACGGAGTGCCTGCACCGTCCAGGGCAACAAGATAAGGCTCGCTAGCAGCATCCGGTACGCCGCGACGACGACACCAGGCGCGTCGGCGAGGCGGATAAAAATAGCCGAGAGGCTTACCGCGACGAGACCGACACCCATGACAAGTGTGAGGCGCGAAGGCGAAGGGGCGTCCATACCCTAATCGTACCTTGCCGGTTGGTTACAACCCGCTGTTACCGTAAGACCGGCGGCTAAGCGGTGGACTGTTAGGGACGTCCAGAAAGGCACTTTCACGCGCGTCCGATGCGCCTGCGAGTTTTGGCCTCGGCAGAGTCACGGCGTGGTGGCGTGCTGAGTTTGCTCACGCCGCATTATGAAACTACCGAATCCCGTAAAATCGTTGCAAGAAGTTCATATTCGAGAAGCCGAGCTTCGAGCCGCAGAAACGCGCAAAGCTGTCAGCTTGGCTTACCGAGCCTAAAACATAAAATTGCCCAACCGATGAGCTGCAGCACGCCGCCGATCGGGGCAACTGCGCCTAAAATCGATACGCCGCTCCATACGAGCGCGTAGAGGCTGCCGGAAAAGATCATGCTACCGGCAAAAAGCCACGGCGCAGCCCGCCAAGTTCTTGTGGGCAACGCGCCCAACGCCAGCAGACCGAGGGCGTGAAACATCTGGTAGCGGACGGCGGTTTGGTAGGTCTCGAGCCTCTCGGGTGTGAGCACGCCGCCAAGCGCGTGTGCGCCGAACGCGCCCAAAGCGACCCCTAAAAAGGCGAGCAGTGCGCCGAGTTGAGCCGGATTGATACGAGAACGTTCGGCCTTAGCAGTTTGAATCGTCGTTGCCATTTCCCAATTATAGGGCGACCTCTGCGCGGGCATGGTCAGGGAACTGTTCCCTTTCCAGTGCGCCGTCAGAGAAGGTCAGCACCCGGTCTACCTCGTCCACTAAGCGCGCGTCGTGCGTCACCAAAATGACGGTGCGGCCCTCCTCGGCAGCCTGCCGGAGCGTAGCGACGACGACCTTACCGCTCTTTGAATCGAGGTTGCCGGTTGGTTCGTCGGCAAACACCACATCCGGGTCGTTGGCGAGCGCCCGCGCGACGCTGACGCGCTGCCGTTCGCCCCCAGAGAGTTTGTGCGGCAAGTGATGGGCGCGTCCTTCCAGACCGAAGCGACTGAGTAACTCGAGCGCTTTCGTTTTACGCTCAGCGGTGCGAACACCCGCTAAACCCATCGGAAAGGCGACGTTCTGCCACGCGTTTTGCACCGCAATCAGGTTGTATGACTGAAACACAAAGCCGAAACGCCGTAAGCGTAGCTCGGCCCGTTCGTTTTCGGGCAAGGTGCTGACTACTGTCTCGCCGAGCCTGACCTCACCGGCAGTCGGCGTGTCGAGCCCGGCGAGCAGGTTCAGCAGCGTCGTTTTACCTGAACCCGACGGCCCCATAATCGCGGTGATAGAACCCGCCGGAAAGGTGTAAGAAAATCCGGCGAGCGCCACGACCTCGCCGCCGGGGTCGCGGTAAACTTTGCGTAACTGCCGGGCCTCGAGTTGTCTATCCACACCCGAGTATAACGTTGACGTGCTCCGGAAAGTGTTCCGCTCCTAGCGACCGCCTGAGCTACCGCCGCCACCACCTCCGCCCCCGCCCGCCACCGAGCCGCCCGACGACGCGGACGCTCCCGCTGAACTCAGGGCGCTGCTGAGTGAGCTAAGTGAACTCGTTACGTCACCCAAACTTTGAAACTGCCCGGCTGAGGTGTGACCGAGCCAGAGCGGAGCGTAGTCCAGTCCGCGTTCACCACGTTCCGGTGCGGCCCGCTTCATGTTTTTGAGAAACTTGTCCGCCACGCCCAGAGCCGCTGCGTAGCAGTAATACACCTCCCAGAGCCGAAAAAAATCGTCAGGCGCACGTTTCATCTGCGTGTAGTCGGACAGGGTGCGCTTAAAGCCCCCCCAGCCGAGCGCTTCGGGGGCGACTTCCTCGCGCCACGCCGGAATGCTGACGGGAGCGGCGACGCCGGACAGACCGCAAAGGATAGCCCCAACGACAAAGATAATCTGCGCCACGCCGAGTGTCAGAACAGCGCCTAAAACACATCCTCCGGTGGCAAGCAGCGCGAGGGCAAACCATAATCCGGCAGACCTCTGACTCCGTGGCTCGAGCCTCGTCCCGCCCAGTTCTCTACTAAGCCATAAACCGACACCGTTCCACCAACTGCTCATAAAGCTGCTGAGATGCCGTTCGGAGTAGCGTTTGAGTTCTCTGAACTCGAGGTAATCCGGGTCGCCCTTGCTACCTTTAGCAGCGCGTTTAAGGTAATCCAGCACCTCGCGCTCGAACGGCAACAGCTCGCTGTCGTCTTTGCCCAAAAGCTGCATATTGAACTTGCCTGATTTGGAATCGAACACACCGTAACCGCGCCGCGCCAAATCCATGATGGTTGCGTGAAAGGCGGAGCTGGAGCTGCCGCCAAAACGCGAGGCGAAGTAAGGAACCGCAGCGGGGGGGCGGTCGGCAGGCGGCTCAAAGGGATACTGCATCGCCGGTACGTCGGGTTTATATTTGCGCGCAGCCCGCGTAATACCTATCCCTAGACCTGTAATAGAGAGAAGCGCGAGTGCGCCCCACAGCGGATTACGCCGCGTTTTGTCGAGTTCGGCAATACGCGCTTCGTCGCGTAAGAGGCGCTCGAGCCCCGGTCTCTCCCCCGTGACGCTGAACAGCTCCGGCGGCATCAGGTAACGGATTTCGACGCCGCGGTCTTCCGGCACACGGTCGTAATGGACGGTGAGCATTTGCCGGTTCTCTGAGAGGTTGACGGTCGGTTGTTCGGTATTGCCGAGGCGGTGAACATAGGCGTCGTAAGGTGCGCGCATCGGCCCCGGTAGCTGTACGGTCAGGTCGTAACCGCGTACCGGTGGGTGCGTCTCTTCTAAAATCTTCCAGTACCACTGCACCACGTCGCTGTAGAGGTCGAGTGAGCCTGCTAAACGGTAGCGGTAAAATACCCGCCGTTCACCGGTTCGTTCGTTTTGTTTTACAACCAGTTCCGTACCACCTGAGCCGTCCTCGCACGGCTGCTGAAACGCTTCGGCTGCAGGGCCGGGAGAGATCGCGCCGCCTTCTAAAAGCGTAATCTGCTGCCCTGCTGCGAGGTTGATACAGACGAACGCCTCACCGAAGTCTTCATCGGTCGTCAGGGTGCGCTCGTCGCGGACGATAACCGAGCCGTCAGGCTGAATGTTGACCTGCTGCACCACGTCACGCCAAGTAAAGTCCTGAGCGCTTGCCAAGCTGATAAGACTCAAAAGCCCTGCAAAAAACCATCTCATAGGGCTGAGCTTACGCGTTTTAGAGCTGAGTTAGCTAGGAAACTGCCTCACTCGCGGGACATCGCCACCGCAATCGGAATGCGGGCGGCCCTCGCTGCCGGTAACAGCCCGGACAGCACACCCATCAAAAAGGCGATGGCGACAGCAAACACACCGAGTCTCAGGGTCAGCGCAGCAACGTCTAGGCCGATCAAGTTTTCAGCGACGCGGTTGACGGCGAAGATACCGACCTGACCTAAAAGAACACCGAACACCGCTCCGATCAGGCTGAGCAGGACAGATTCGCTCAAGACCAGACCGAACAAAAACTGTGGTTTTGCGCCGACTGCCCGGATGACGCCGAACTCGCGGGTACGCTCGAAAACGCTCATCAGAACGGTATTGGCGACCGAAATCGCGCCGACGATAAGGGCGATCGCGCTGATACCGAGCCTTACGACGTCGCTGATACGAATGCCGCGCTCGAGTACCTTCAGCACCTCACCCTGAGTTTGAAACCCGAGTTTCGGGTAGGCGTCCGTCAGCGTAGCGGCAATTTCACCGGCCCTCGCGGGTTCTTCTACATCGAGCGCAAAAAAGCTGACGCGGTCACGGATGCCGATTGCCGTTTGCAATACCGGTAGCGGCACGAGGACGGCGTTGTCAATGAGGCCACCGCCGGAACGCGCGACGCCGACGACCTCGAGGCTGTTCTCCGGATTGAGCCGAAGTGTATCGCCGACACCGACGCTGTTACGCTCCGCGACCTGCTCACCGATGACCGCGACTTTTGCGTTGCTGTCCCCCTGCGTCAACCCGCGTCCGCGGACGACGGCGTAGTCGAAATAGAGACTACCGACGTCTAAACCAGCGGGCAAGCCCTGAAATAAAAACGAACTTCCCGCCGAGAAGCCGCCCCGTGCGTAGAGCAAAATCGGAGTAACACGGGAGATGCCGTACTGCTCACCGGCAGCCCGAAGTTCGCCCGCAAAGCGGAGCGGCAACTCGGGCACGGCGGTCAGCGAGGTCGTATCAAAGGGGCCGTAACTGACCTGAATGGCGGGGCCGATGCCGCCGATTTCGCGGGTAAAAACCTGCCTTAAACCCTCACCAAGCGATAAAAAGATAACGGTTGAGGCGACTGCGACCGCGATACCGAGCGCGGTTAAAAACGTTCTCAGGGGGCGCAAACGTAAAGACTGAAGGGCGAGCGACCAAATCATAAAGGGTTCACCCCGCTAGTTTAACGACGCCCGGACGCCTCTGTCCTCTTTAGCCTTACGGTTGGGTGCGCCTGTCAGCTCAGTACGCTCTACCGAGAACTGCCCCTGACGTCCCCAAAGGTTGCGCCGCAGCGTCCCCCTCAGCGACTGAAACGCCGCCCGCGTTACCGCTGAAGATATAGACGGGCGCGTCAAAGCTGTAGGTAGCGCCGGGTTCGGCGGTTTCGTAAACAAGGCGTTCGCCGCCTCTCGCGCTGCCGCGGTAGACCTCGAGCCAAGCCTTTGACAAGACTGTTACGACGACCTGACCGGTAGCCTGAGCTGTATTTGTATTCGCAGGAGCAGCTTGTGCCGGAGCTTCTGCCGCAGCCGGGTTCGCCGCCGCTGGAGTTTGTAGCGGGGTCTCTGCTGGGGTCTCTGCTGAATTTTGTGCCGGGGTTTCTGCGGACGCGGGTTCAGCTCCCGTAACTGTCGGCTCGCTTACGCCTTTAGGGAACAGCGTCACGTTTAGGCGGCGATCTTGGCTCAGGTCGAGCGTGCGCTCAAAGGTACCGTAGCCGCCGCGCGTAACTTTAATAGTGCGGTTTCCGGCACGTACAGGGGCATCAACAATTGGACTCTGAGCGAAACGGTAGCCGTCGATGCTGATTTCTGCACCCGGCGGCGTCGTCTGAAGGGAGAGCAAAATCATCGCGGGGGCTGCTGAGGTTGTTAGAGCCGGGGTTGCCCCTACTGGTGCGAGGGTCGGTTCAGACACGGATTGCGGCATTTGCAGGGCTCCGGGTCCCGCCGTCGCCGAGTTCAAGGTGCTGTCGAACACCCGCAAGGCGAACCAGCTAGCTCCGGCAACGAGCAGTAGCGAACCGAGCAGCCGTGCCAAACGCCCAAACCGGGGACGCGCGCCCCAACCTGCAGCGTCGTGCGAGGGTAGCTCGAGCCTCACGAGGTCGTAGGTCGGCAGGTTGCGCCGCTCCTGCGCGTACAACATCAGGGCGCGGGCCGGGTCGAGACCGACTGCGTGTGCGTAGCGCCGGATGAGGCTTTTGCCCTGCGCGTCGCCGGGTATTTCGGCGAGGCGTCCGGCCTCGAGCGCCTCGAGGTGAAAAAACCGGATATTGGTGATTTCGGCGAGGTCGTCAATCTCCAGACCGCTGCGCCAGCGCGCTTCGCGGAGTGTTTGAACAAGGTGGCTGGGATGTTCGGAGGGCGGCGCGGCGCGGCGCGGCGCAGCAGGTGATACGGCAGGCGGCGCGGTAGGTGATACGGTTGGCGGCGACGTAGGATCGCCGTGAAAGGTGTACCAGTCGGGATGTGAATCTTCCACAGTGCGCTCCTAAAGGGATGAGCCAGACAGCATCAGGCGAGTTGGGGTTTGGCGGGGCGAACGAGCTCGAGCGCAACTTGCGCGCCCAAACGGGCGTTTTCTTGCAATAGTCTGAGGTTGACGTCCATCGCCCGTCCGCCGGAGAGCGCCGCAAAACGGGCCAAGAGAAACGGGGTCAGGTCTTTGCCGCTGAAGTTTTGCGCTTTGGCTTCTCCGAGGGCAGTCTTTAGCCAACCCCCTACTTCTTTGACCTCTAGCCCTTGAGAGACGGGTTTGGCGACCAACAGCGCACCGGGTAAGCCCAGGGCCCGCGCCGCCTGAAACGTCCCGGCAACTTCACCCGGGCTGTCGCAGCGGGCCGGAACCGGCAACTCGGTTTCAGCGACGTGAAACCCGGCAAAGCGGCCTGTACCGTATCCGACGACCGGTACCCCGAGGGTCTCGAGGCGCTCCAAAGTCGCACCTTGGTTCAAAATCGACTTCGCCCCGGCACACACGACCACGAGCGAGTTTTTTGAAAGTGCCAGTAGGTCGGCGGACTCGTCAAAGGCGTCAAAATGAACGCCGCCGATGCCGCCGGTTGCAAAAACCTTGATACCGACCTGCGCCGCGAGGTGCAGCGTCGCTGCGACCGTAGTGCCGCCGTCACGCTTTTGGGCGACCAGCGCGGGCAAGTTCCACAGGGAGGCTTTGCTCGAGTCGGTCTCGGCGAGGTGGCGTAACTCGTCCTCTGAAAGCCCGATCACCACGTCGCCACCGATCAGCCCGACCGTCGCCGGAACTGCGCCCGCCTCGCGGACGGTGTTTTCTAACGACTGAGCGAGCGCCAGGTTCTGCGGGCGCGGCAGCCCGTGGGTAATGACCGTAGACTCGAGCGCGACGACCGCGCGGCCTTCGCGTAACGCTTCTTGAACAGTTGGATGGATACGCCTCACGTCTACCATCGTACTGCAACTGTGTACGAAACGTCACAGCCTAAAGTCTTAGACCTACAGAGGACTAAGAACTAGAACGGGTTTGATCGAGCGTCTTCGTAAATTAAGTATCTGGAGTCTACGCCCGCCTTTACCGCAAGTCAACAGCTGTTCAAATAAATGCGTTGGGTACTGCAAAATGCTCTAGGTACTATGCCGCGCTTAAAGGGGAGCGTGCAACGTTCAAAGAAATAAGTAAGTCGTCCTGTCCGGTCATGCTGAGCACAACCGAACGGTAGGTTTACGGCGTTGTTTTGGCAGAGTTCACTACGCTGCCGTAAAATGAACCATGAGTGGACGACGCTTTATCACCGAAGGTGAAGGTTTACCGAGCTGGAGCAACCCCATCAGTCACGCGGTGGTCGTGGGTAAAACCTGTTACGTCAGCGGTCAGCTTTCGGTAGATGAGGGCGGCAGCTACCGGGCAGATACGGTACTAGGGGAAGCTGAACGTGCGTTCAAAAACTTTTTCGCCGCCCTCCGCGCCGCCGGTTTTACGCCCGAAGAGGTCGTTTTTGTTGATATTGCCTTCGCTGACCTTTCGGAACTAGGCAACGTCAATACCCTGTTCGCCGACCTTTTCCCCGAAGGGCGGCGGCCTGCTCGCACCATCTATCAGGCTGCCGCGTTACCCTTCGGGGGTAAAGTTAAGGTTACGGGCGTTGCTATGAAAGACTGAACCCAAACGTTTTTAGTCGTGCGATGACACGACGCCGTAAGCCGCCGTAAAATCTTCAGGGAGTGGGGTGTGTTGGTCGCCCTCGAGCGTCTTTGCCAAAAGCGCCTTAAGGTCGTCTAACCCTGCGCCGCTCACGGCTGAAACGCCCCTCGCCTCGTACCGTCCCCCAAGTTCACGGACGATATGCGCGTCGGCGAGGTCGGCTTTGTTCAGCACGACCATGCGGGGAACCTCGAGCCCCAACTCATCTAAAATCCGGTTGACGGCGTCTACCCGGTCGGGTGCGCCGGGGGTCGCAGCGTCTACGACGTGCAGCAGCAAGTCGGCGTCGTGAAGTTCTTCTAAAGTGGCCCGAAACGCGTTCAGCAGTTCGTCCGGCAAGTCGCGGATAAAGCCTACGGTATCGGTATAGAGCGCTTTTGCGCCCCATTCGCCGAGCGCTGGCAGCCAGCCCTCACGGGTGGTCGGGCGGAGCGTGGCGAAGAGCTTGTTTTGACTGAGCGCGTCGGCTTTGGCGAGCGCGTTAAAGAGCGTGGATTTTCCGGCGTTAGTGTAGCCGACCAAAGCAATCACCGGCACGTCCGAACGGGTGCGCCCCTTGCGGCTCTCGGAACGGCGCTGACTGATTTCGCCGACGCTGCCTTCGAGCGCCCCAATCCGGTCGCGGATACGGCGGCGGTCCACCTCGAGCTTCGTCTCCCCCGGCCCCCGTGAGCCGATGCCGCCACCCAAACGGCTCATCGCGCGGCCCCGGCCCGCGAGCCGCGTCACCTGATATTGCAGCTGCGCCAGTTCAACCTGAAGCTGCGCTTCGCGGCCCCGCGCGTTTTGCGCGAAAATGTCTAGAATGAGCTGCGTGCGGTCGATGATTTTGAGGTTGGTTTCAGTCTCGATGTCACGAGCCTGCGCAGGGTTGAGTTCGCGGTCGAAAATGAGCAGGTCGGCGTCTTCGTGGTAGGCCCTCGAGACCAGCTCTTGCAGTTTGCCGCGCCCAATGAGCGTCCTCGGGTCGGGTGAGGTGCGGTTCTGTTTGCTCATCACTGCGACTGTCGCCCCCGCGCTGCGGGCCAGTTCAGACAGTTCGGCGAGGCGAGCGTCGCTCTCAAAAGTGTTCTCGCCGGTGTTGAGGCCGATTAAAACGGCCCGTTCCTGTGAGCTGCGGGTCGTTTCGCGGGCGGTCGCGCTCCGCGCCAGCTCTTCTTCTAGCGCCTGAATACGCTCCAAAATGTTAATCTTTTCAGCGTCGCGGGCGCTCATGGGCTCCTCGAGAAGCCAGTCCTCTTCTTCAGACCCCGGCGGCGCAACCTGTGCAAGATGCACCTGACCCACTTCGGTATGACCCCGGCTGTTCTCCTGAATATCAACGGCAATCATCGCGTCGAGCCGGTTCAAAAACAGCATCGACAGGTCGTTATTCGACAATCCGCCCGGTTTGAGGTGGGTGTGGACGAGCCGTAAGCCGTAGAGTCTCGAGTCCGCCTTACCCGTCAGGCTCGGTAAGGGTGTTTCGGCGGCGTCGCCAAGCGCGACTGTCACCACACGGCCCCGGCGGTCAACAAGGGTTGAGACGTTTTTATGAAGTTCTAGCGCCAGCTCGCCCAAATCTCTGGCAAACTCCAGAGAAACCGGCACTTCCGGGTCGAGGCGGCGGCGGTAAAGGTTCGATAGACGTTTGATTTGCGCGTTTTTAAGTGAAGAAAGTTTTCCGTGAACCTTATTGATAAGACCCTCCAAAGGGACGAGCGGCGCAACCGTGCCGCCCGAGAAAGGCTTGCTTGTGCGTAAATTGTGACAAGGATATATTCAGCAGTGCGCGTCTGCACACTGTCTGGCAGGAGGCAGCGTTCAGCGCTGCACCTTTGCGGCCCGTTCCGTTTGGAACGTGTTAAGCGTAGGTAAACCTCGACATGATGATGCGCCAGTATAGCGTACTTTTACCTTTCCGGATAGCACCGGAACGACAGCTGTGTAAATTTTGACAGGTCGGCGCGGGCGCTGCTCACCTAGTTAAGCTACATCTGTGTCAAGCCACACCTGCGTAAGCTGCCGCTGCCGAACCACAAATATGCCATGCTTGGGGGCATGAACGCCCACGAACAACGCCTCGCCGAAGGCTTTTTATTTACCGACCTCTATCAGCTGACAATGGCGCAGCTTTATTTTCGGACGGGAATGGGGGAGACCCGCGCTCAGTTCGACCACTTTTTCCGCGATTATCCTAACTACGGCGACCATCAGGCTGGCTACTGTATCAACGCAGGGCTTGGCTGGTTGCTCGACTGGATGGAAGCGGCGCGGGTCAACGACGACGACCTCGCCGTCCTAAAAAGGTTTACGGGGCACACCGGCGAACGGCTCTTTGGCGACGACTTCTTAGACTGGCTCAAAACGCACGGCACCTTCGAGTCGTTGACGCTCCGGGCCGTTCCCGAGGGGCGCGTGGTGCATCCAGGGGTGCCCCTGACGGTGGTTGAAGGCCCGCTGATTATGGCGCAGGTTTTAGAAACGGCGCTCTTGGCGCAGCTCAACTATCAGACACTGATTGCCACGAAAGCTGCTCGGGTTAAAGAGAGTGCGAGGGGCGGAATGGTTATTGAAATGGGTGTACGACGCGCCCATGATAAAGGGGCAAATGCCGGGACACGAGCTGCGCTTATTGGTGGCGCAGATTTCACCTCAAACACCGGCACGTCATATGTACTCGGGTTTCCACCTAGAGGCACCCACGCGCATTCAATGGTGCAGGCGTTTATCGCATTGGGATTTGGGGAATTGGGTGCGTTTCGCGCCTACGCCGACACCTACCCGGACGAGTGCTTGCTCTTAGTTGACACCGTAGATACGCTCCACAGCGGCGTCCCGCACGCGATTACGGTTTTTGAAGAGCTGCGCCGTAAAGGGCACGAGCCGGTCGGCATCCGCCTCGATTCGGGCGATTTGGCTTACTTGAGCATCCA
Source organism: Truepera sp. (assembly GCA_965215315.1). GTDB lineage: Bacteria > Deinococcota > Deinococci > Deinococcales > Trueperaceae > Truepera. Next base: position 2,739,025 of record CBDCDB010000008.1, read on the forward strand.
AGCCGCAAAAATGCTCAACGACGCTGGGTTTCCCGACACCTCGATTACCCTGAGCAGCAACCTAGACGAACTCGTCATCTGGCAAATCCTGACGCAGATTACCCAAGAAGCGCCCGCGTACGGTTTAGACCCCGACGCGCTGATTCGCCGCCTGACCTACGGTGTCGGCACGCGGCTCATCACTTCCGAAGGAGATACGGCCTTGGGCGGCGTCTATAAACTCGTTGCGATTGACAAGGGCGGCGAGTGGCAACCGGCGATTAAACTCTCAGACTCGCGCGACAAGGTGCCGAACCCCGGCGGTAAACGCGCGTGGCGCGTGTACGACGCCCGGAACCACGCGACTGCCGACCTGTTGACGACGCCGGACGAAACGCCTAAGGCCGGGGAACCGCTCAAGCTTCATCACCCGTCCGACCCGGCAAAAACACGAATGTTAAAAGCTCGAGACGTCACGAGAGTTGAACCGCTGCTCAAGCCCATCTTGGATGAGGGCCGTTTGGTCTACGACCTGCCCGACATCGCTGAAATGCGTGAGCAGCGGGTTCACGACATTGCCGCGCTGAACTCCGGCGTACGCCGCCTGGTCAACCCGCACATCTATCACGTGTCGCTCTCGGACAAACTCTTTAAGCTCAAGCAAGAGCTGATCGAGTCGGTACGAGGAGACACCTATGAATAGTAGCTTTGCAACTCAGTAGCTGCCGGTTCGTCTCGCCCGGCAAAACTATTTACCGCTTGACTGGGTATGCTCGAGCGAATGAATATGGATGTTACGGGACGGTTTCGGTTTCTATGAAGGTCGTGATTGCTGGCGCGGCAAGGACGCCGTTTGGGAGTTTTCAGGGTGCGCTCTCCCCACTTAAAGCTTCGGAACTCGGCGCAGTGGCAGTGCGGGAGGCGGTTTTACGGGCAAGTCTTACCGGAGCCGATGTGCAGCAGGTCTATATGGGCAATGTGCTTCCGGCAGGGATGGGGCAGGCTCCGGCGCGGCAGGTCGTGCGCTACGCCGGATTCCTCGACAGTGTTCCAGCCGTGACAGTCAGTAAAGTTTGTGGCAGCGGACTCGAGGCCATCATCCAAGCCGCTCGCACCGTTTCTCTAGGAGACGCCGACATCGTGGTCGCGGGCGGTATGGAGTCGATGAGCAACGCGCCTTATCTGCTGCCGGGTGCGCGGGGCGGGTTACGTTTCGGTAACAAAGAACTCGTTGACCACATGGTTTACGATGGCCTGCAGGATGTGTACAGCGACCGGGCGATGGGCAGCTGCGCCGAACTGTGCGCCGAACGTTACAACTTTTCCCGTGAGACGCAAGACGCCTTTGCGGAACGTTCATACAGGCGAGCACAAGAAGCGACAGCAAACGGCTTTTTTGCAGACGAAATCGTGCCTGTGACCGTACCGGGCCGTAAAGGTGACGTTATCGTTACGGAAGACGAAGAACCGGGACGGGTAGATTTTACGCGGTTGCCGGGTCTGCGACCTGCGTTCCAAACGGACGGAACGGTGACGGCGGCGAACGCCTCGAGCATCAACGACGGGGCGGCGGCTGTGGTGGTGTGTTCGGCAGAGACAGCAGCAGCGCGGGGTCTGCCCGTGCTTGCCGAAATTGACGGGTACAGCGGTTTCGCCACCGAACCCGAATGGTTTACAGTCGCGCCGGTCGGGGCGATGCAGGCTTTGTTTGCCAAACTCGGCACGGAGCCGGAAGATTACGACCTTTTTGAGATCAACGAAGCGTTTGCGGTAGTGACGCTGGCGGCGATAGAAGAGCTGAACTTGCCGCCGGAAAAAGTCAACGTTCACGGCGGCGCGGTGGCTTTGGGTCATCCTATCGGCGCGTCGGGAGCGCGGCTTATCGTGACGCTGTTGCACGCACTGCGGCAACGCGGCGAAAAACGTGGGCTGGCGTCAATCTGTATCGGCGGCGGTGAAGCGCTCGCGCTGGCGCTGCATAGCCCCTAAAGACGCGTCCCTAAAATCTCAAAAGTTACGGCTTAGGCTCGGTTTTTACGGCATGTTACTTCAAACAAACCTCGCCGTAACGTTCCGCTCGCAGGTCTTTAACTCGTGCGGTGGCCCCTCAAACAAAACCTCACCTCCGGCACTGCCCCCCTCTGGCCCGAGGTCGATCAGCCAGTCGGCCTGCCGGATCACGTCCAGATGATGCTCGATCAGAATAACTGTGTTCTTAGCCTCGACCAACCGGTCGATAAGGCCCATCAGCAGACCGATGTCCGAAAGATGCAGCCCGGTGGTGGGTTCGTCCATCACGTAAACGCTGCCCTGTTTATGGAGTTCGGTGGCGAGCTTGAGCCGTTGCCCTTCGCCGCCCGAGACGGTGCTGAGCGGCTGTCCCAGTTTCAGATAACTTAATCCGACATCGTTCACGGCCTGCAGCACAGCGTTGACCTTCTTTTCGGTAAAAAAGGCTAGAGCTTCCTCCGCGGTCATACCGAGTACGTCGCTAATCGTCTTGCCGCGCAGCCTGTACCCTAACACTTCGGGTTTGAACCGCTTACCCTCACAGATTTCGCAGGTGGACACAATACCTTCCATAAACGCCAGGTCGGTATACACCACCCCTAACCCGTTACAGTTCGGGCAACTGCCTTCGGAGTTGAAACTAAAGAGTGAGGCGCTGACCCCATCAGCTTTAGCGAACGCTTTACGAATATCGTCCATGATGCTGGTATAGGTTGCCGGGGCCGAGCGGCGGTTCGCGGTGACTCGAGCCTGATCAATCACCAGCGCGTCCGGGTGCTGCGCCAGAAAGACCTCGTTGATTAGCGTACTTTTACCTGAACCCGCGACGCCTGTAACGACGGTGAGCACGCCGGTCAGAACCTTCACCGTGACGTTCTTCAGGTTGTGCAACTCAGCATTCTTTACGGTCAAATGTCCGGTCGGGTGACGCACATTCTCTTTAACCGGCAGGTGCTGTTTGAGAAACTGCCCGGTGAGCGTATCGGCTTTCTTGAGCGCTTCGTAGGAACCTTCAAACACGACTTCGCCGCCGCGTGTCCCAGCTTTTGGGCCGAGGTCTACTACGTGGTCGGCAATGGCAATTACATCCGGGTCGTGCTCGACCACCAGCACAGTGTTGCCTTTGTCGCGCAAATTTTGGAGTAGTCCGTTAAGTCGGGCAACGTCGCGGGCGTGTAACCCCACGCTGGGTTCATCGAGGATGTAAAGCATGTTGGTCAAACTGTTACCAAGGTGGCGGATCATCTTGACGCGCTGCGACTCACCACCGGATAAGGTGGCAGTTTCACGGCCCAGGCTCAGATACCCCAAACCGACATCTACGAGGTGCTGCAAGCGTTCGGTGAGTCTGGAAGCCAGTTTTACGGCGACTGGCTCGGTCAGGTTCGCTAGCAAGGCGAGCAGTTTCGTGACTTCCATGTCGGACGCTTCCGCGATATTGTTGCCTGCAATTTTGCAGCTCAGCGCAGCCTGATTGAGCCTCTCCCCGTGACACACCGGGCACGTCTGCGACGTGGTGAACCGCTCGAAAACCCGCCGGTTGCGCTCGGACATCGCGGCGGTGTCCTTTTTGAGGTACATCCGAGTAAACCGCTCGACCAGATCTTCGTACTTCGAGCCGAACTCTCCAAAGGAAACCTTGACATCTGCGCCGTAAAGCAGCGCGTCAACTTCCTCGTCGGTATAGTCTTGAACAGGTTTGTCGTTGTCGAACAACCCTAATAGCGGATACATCTCCCACATCCACTTGCCGACTTTGAACTCGGGATGCAAGATAGCCCCGCCGTTGAGCGATTCCCTGCGGTCGAGGAGCCGTTCCAAACCGAGCTGCACGGTTTTGCCGATGCCTTCGCACTCCGGGCACATCCCTTGCGGCGTGTTACACGAGAAGATGTAAGCTAGCCCCGCAGCGGGTTGTCCCACTCGTGAAAATAGCAGCCGCAATAAAGCAGCAATGTCTGTATAGGTGCCCGCCGTCGAGCGTGAACCGCTGCCGACCCGCTTCTGGTCGATAATAATTGGCGCGTTCAGGTGCTCGATACGGTTAACGTCCGGCTGACCGTAACTCGGCAGAAACCCTTGGACAAACGCCGTAAACGTTTCGTTGAGTTGGCGCTGCGCTTCGGCGGCGATGGTGTCGAAGACCAGCGAAGATTTGCCGGAACCGGAGACGCCGGTAAACACTGTGATCTTCTGTTTAGGGACGTTGAGCGAAACGTCCTGGAGATTGTTTTCGCGTGCGCCGTAAACCTTGAGAAACTGTCTGTGTCCGTCTGTCATGCTTGCCTCCTCGCTAGGTCGAACACTACCGGTGTAGTCTCACTGAGGGGGCTATGAGAAACCTGACGTAAAGCCTTCATCAAACCTTAATTCAACTTAGTCAGCTGATCTTTCTACGGTTTAACAGGAGCAAATCATCTCACTTTTGTAACGATGCTGCTGCACAGTTGCTAAGAGAGAGTTGGCTCGATTTTTTCGCTTCTCCTACGAACGCCAGATGAACGACGTAGCGCGTTTCTCCCGGTGTCGCCTTCGCTCTAAATTCAGCTGTGAGTTCGCCGAGTGCGCGCTTGAAGGCGAGGCTGTCCTCTTTGTTTAGCTCAACCTTGTACCAGCTGAAAAAGGTGGGGTCGGGCTCAGCGGCTCCTGCTAGCTGTTGCGGGGGTAAACCGGCGCTAACAGCTAAGACATCCTCGCCTCCGACCTTGCCGGGAACTACGTGTAGACCCCAGTTATTCGAGGCGTCTACGCCCCCAAGCCACCATTCGATTAGGCTGCGCTCGAGCAACCGGTGCCAGCCCCGCTCGTTCTTGAGGCCGAGCTGCTCGATTCCTACGATGCTCGCCGGAATAAAGAAGGCTGGCCCCGGCGTCCTGTAGTACTTGAAAGCCCGGCCCCTACGCGACTCGGTCTTCACAACGCGCAACAAGCCGAGTTGCTCGAGGCGAACAACGGGTCGGTAGAGCGCTTCTACGCTCGTCCCTAACCGCTCAGCTGCCTGAGCGAGCGAGAGCGCCTCTCCGAAAAAGGGCTTGAGGCATCTGGCTTGTTCGACGTTGCCTAACGCCCGGATAGCTTTCGGCGACGTGAGACGTGACCGTATACGCGCCACAGCTTGTAATTTCGGGTTTCATAACAAGTAGCTTAGTCCTTACTATCGCAGGGAAAGTGAGGTTTTATGAATATGCCCCTAAGTTGGCTACTCGCTGTGTTGTCTATGCTGTTCGTATTCTCTGCCCAAAACGCCGAAGCGAGTTCTGTGAACCCCGGCGTAGCCTTTGAAGAGGCCCCGTGCAGCTTCAAGCTGCCGAGCGACCTGGCGAGTAGAGAAGTGCTGTGCGGATACGTTTCGGTTCCTGAAAACCACAATCAGCCTGAGGGCCCGCAGATTCGTCTGGCGGTCGCGGTGATCCAAAATAACAAACGGGGTGATGAGGCAGGAGCTAGCGTTCCCCTCGTGTACCTTCAAGGCGGCCCCGGTAACAGCGGCGTTCAGCTTGCTGCGCCATTGGCACAGGCATTTCCGGGGCGCACCGTTGTCTCCTTCGACCAGCGTGGTATCGGGACGTCTCAGCCCGTGTTGGCGTGCGAAGCTCTGAACAAACACCTGCTGATCAGCCTTATTCAAGGCCCGACCTCGTCAACGGACATTACGCCTTGGGTCGAAGAGGCTTTAGCATGTCAGAAGCGTTATCTGGCCTAGGGCATCAACCTCGCAGCCTATACGAATGGGCAGAGCGCCGCCGACGTGGACGCGTTAAGGCGGGCGTTAGGAGTAGCGCAGATCGACCTTTTGGGCGCGTCCTACGGTAGCCTGCTCGGACTCACGGTGCTGAAAAATCATCCCGAAGGGATACGCGCCGCCGTACTGGACTCTGTTGTTCCCTTAGCTGTGCGCGTATCCCGGCCCGAGGCGCTAGACCGCAGCCTGCGAACGCTTGTAAAGCTGACGGAGCGTGCGGCGCTGCGTACCCTGATCTTGAAGCGAGCTACAGGGCTGCCTTAACGCGTGTGCAAGCCGAGCCCATTAGCGTTTCCTTACCCTCACCGGAGGGCGCTAAGGCGGAAATCACAGATGTCAGCTTGGTCAGCTTGCTCTTTCTCTCAATGTACTCAGTGGACATCATTCCTGCTATTCCTGCGCTCTTAGCAAGTTTGCAGGCGGGCGATAAGAGCGTGCTGAGCGAACTCGTCACACAGGGTGCCGGAGCTTTCCTCAGAAACCGTCTACGATCTCCCTCAAACTATAACGATGAGCTATCCCAGCGACATCAGCGGCGAGCAGTTTGAAAAGGTAAGACCGCTACTAGAATCTGCGAGGAGGAGAACAAAGCCGAGGAAGCTCGCTCTGTATGAGGTGTTTAACGCTTTGCTGTATGTGGTCAAAACGGGCTGTCAGTGGCGCGCTCTACCCAAAGACTATCCCAAGTTCGGAACTGTGCACCGCTACTTTCGCATTTGGAGCGAAACGAATGACGAAGGCGAAAGTATCCTCAGTCAGGTCTTAAAAAAAACAGGTCGCCAACGAGCGTATCAGCAGTGGCAGAAAAGCCTGCACGAGTATGGTTATTGTTGATGCTCAGTCGGTAAAAAATACTGAAACAGCGCAGGTTAAAGGCTATGACGGGGGCAAGAAAATCTCAGGGATTAAACGTCATATCGTTGTGGATACGCAGGGCTTACCTCACGCCTTGGCTGTTACGGCTGCCAACGTGACCGACCGAACCGGGGCAGTAGACATGCTGGGAACTGCTCAAGCACAGCTCACAACAGTTAAGAAAGTCCTGGTCGACGGAAGCTACACCGGCGAGACCTTTGCCAACCGTATCCAAGACCTACTCGCTGCCAAGGTAGAAGTTGCCCAACGCAGTGACCAGCGTAGCTTTGTGGTCATTCCCAAGCGTTGGGTAGTGGAACGCAGCTTCTCCTGGTTAGAGAAGTGCCGGAGGCTCTGGAAAAACTGTGAACGGCTCGTCTCCTCAAGTTTAGCTATGATGCAGCTTGCCTTCATCCGACTGCTGCTTAGAAGATTGTAGACGGTTTCTTAACGACGAGACGACTTGGGGCGCGGCCATCTCTCTGGACGCGGACGGCTACGACGCCGCCACTGAGCTACCCGCCGGACTTTTGACCGGAATGTCTCTTATCCTCGAGCCCATCAACCGCTTTCAAGATGAGGTGTCGCCGCAGTGGGCAATGTACAGAGAGGCGCAAACCCCTGACGGAGCCCCTATCAGCGACGTTCCTACCCTGCTGCTAGGCGGTGTGTATGACCCAACGACGCCCTTAGCGAACGCCGAACGTGCAGCGGAGCGTTTAGGCCGGAGTACAGTACTCGAGGTTCCCGCCGTAAGTCACGATACGTGGCGCAGCCCCTGTGTTCAGCGCGTGATTCGTACCTTTCTCGCCAAGCCAGAAGGCCCGCCTGATACGGCGTGTTTTGGTGAGATGACGCTGTCTTTCCTTACGCCCTGAGCATTTCTTTCGTTCAAAAGTATGTTTGAATTCGCCCGCGTCAATGCTTCTCAAAAGGGTTACAGCTCGGGTTTGATGGTTGGAAAAGCCGAATCTGAGTTTCTAGACATATACATATAGCACCCAAGCAGTCGAAAGCTACACTTACCACTATAGAATGTGCGTGCTAGACAGTTCAGATGAACGTGAGGGCATCTGTTCCCAGATGATACCTGCTATACCCTCCGGCACTTCACCTATGGGTATACCGGGGTTGACGCTCGCGTCTTGGAAATCCTGACCCATCTCTTACGCCGTAAACCACATTCTGCAAACCAACCGTGCTAAACCTTGTCCGTCATCCGCCCCTGCTGCACCGCCTCGGCGACCGCCTGCGGCAGCCCCCACGCTACGATGTCAAAGGCGACGGCGGCAAAGTCGTACTCGACTTTATCCATCGTGACCGAAAGCCCTTCGTCGGTGAAGCTCAGCAGCGCGTAGTCCGCGCCCGGTTCGCCGTTGAGCGACAACCCTACTGAACCCGGATTGACGATCCAGCCGCCGCTGAGCTGCCGGTAAAACGGCACGTGCGAGTTGCCGACGGCTAAAACCTTGCAGCGCTGCGATTCCAACACCTGCCCGAGCTGCTGATTTGCGCCGCCCAAATTGATCCTTGCTGGGACGTCGAGCGTCCCGTGCAACGCGCGGAGACGTCCTTGCGGCGTACTGAGGCGGAGCTGTGTTGGGAGCGAGCGTAAAAAAGCAACGTGCTGCGGGTCGATGACCGAACGTGTCCAGGTGAGGATTTCGTCAGCGACGCCCGCACGGGGCCGGTCGCTACGGGCAAAATCGAACGCGACCTGTTCGTCAGCTGCGCCGAGCGCACAAAGGACGCCTTCTTGCCGCAACAGCTCGAGCGTCTCGTTCGGCGACGGCCCGTAACCCACGAGGTCGCCCAAACAGATGATGCTCTGCGCCCCTCGGCGTTTGAGTTCACCTAACGCAGCCTCGAGCGCCAGCACATTGGCGTGAACATCGCTGATCAGCCCGACGATCACGACGGTCTAACCTTTATTTGACCTACCTCTGACGGACATACCCACGACTGCTTCACCCGGAGAGTGTAGCACCGTCATCTCTCTTCAAATAGAAAGAATCTCTCAACCGGAGCCGTGTTTGTGCAGATCGTCAGGTCGATAACCGTCAGCTTTCGGTTTGGGGCACAGGTGTACCCGCCGTTTCCTCAGCCGTGTCGTGCCGCAGACCCGGCAAGAGCGCCGACAAGATGCCCATGCCAAGCGTCAACAGCGCTGCAAACACGAGAATAGCCCGAATCCCGAACGCGTCTGCGAGCCCGCCGACGCCCATGCCTAAAACAATCGAGCCTTCAATCCCGACAAAGTACGCGCCGATCACGCGCCCCCGCAGCTCGGCGGGGGTTTTACGCTGAAACAGAAGCCGAATCGCAATAATCGCTGGAGCATTGAAAAATCCGACAATTGCGAAAAACAACACCGCCAGCGTCACCGTGTTGGTAAACGCGTAAAGGAGCGCCGCAAGCCCTAAGCTGGTAATGCTGACGAACATCCAGTTCCGCTCAGAAAGCCGGTTACCGAAACTCGCCATCACAAAACTGCCGATGACGAAGCCGACCGAGGTCAGAGCTTCCTGAATCCCGAACGCCGTTTCCGACGCGCCTAAAACCGTAATCGTAAAGGGCAGCGTCAGCGTGTTGAGGACGCCTGAGGCGAAACCGATGCCGAAACCGATGGTAAGAACAGCCCGTAAAACGCGGTGACTAAAGAGATAGTCGAGACCCTTACGCATGTTCCGCATGACCATCGTCAAATTCGTCTCTTCAGTGTTGCCCAGTTTTTGCACCGTAATTCCCCTGAGGCAGGCTCCAGCGACCACAAAGGTCAGGGCGTCGAGCAAAAAAACCCAGCCGAGTTCAAACTGTGCGGCTAACAGACCTGCAGCGGCGTAACCGACGGCGGTCGAACCGACGGTGCTGATAGACATCAAGGAGTTGGCGGCGGCGAGTTCTTCGTCCGTTGCGAGTTCGGGCAGGACGCTTTCGTAAGCAGGCGAATAGAACTGCCGGGCACAGCTCGAGAGTCCCACCAACAGATAAAGCCAGACCAATCCGAAGGGAATCAGCAGCGGAATCAGGGCGATAAACCCGGCTTGCACAAAGCTGCTCAGTACCAGGATGCGTTTGCGGTCGTAACGGTCGGCAATCACGCCGCCGAAAAGCCCGAAGATAAGACTCGGCAACGAGGTCGCCATCAGCATCAGTCCGACCGACAAAGCCGAACCGGTCAGCCGGTAGACGAGAATTCCGGCGGTCAGGGCGGTCAGGGCGTCGCCGATGGTCGAGATGAGCTGACCCGTCCACATCAGGGTAAATGAACGGTTTCTAAAGACCGCGAAAGGAGAAGGTTGTAAAGGGTATGACATGGGCGTCCTCGAGCGTTGTGTTTACGTCGCTGTCCGGCGCTCTAGCGCAGAGCGTTGGACTAGCAAAACACAACCGGGTAGAGTAACGTACCTTACCACGGTTCCGAGAAAAAATGAGACAGGAATGTGTGAGGTTGACTACTTTTGCAAATAGTGCGTTAGCAGTGCCAACGACGCTTCAACGTCCTCTTTAGCAACCATCTCGGTCACGGTATGAACGTAGCGTGACGGGACGGAAAGCGTCACGCTGGCGACGCCGCCCCGTGAACGCTGCACCGCGCCTGCGTCGGTGCCGCCTAACGGCAGCAGTTCAAACTGATACGGCACGCCCTTCTCTTCCGCGAGGGCGACAAACTCGTCTAGTAGCCAGCGCGTACTGATGGACGATGAATCCATAACTTTGAGGGCCACGCCGCCGCCGAGCTTCGTCACGCGCTGCTCGCTTGGTGTTCCCGGAACGTCTACGGCTAGCGTCGTATCGAGCGCGATGCCGATGTTGGGTTCAACCTTAAAAGCTGCGGTCTGCGCTCCGCGCAACCCGACCTCTTCTTGGACGGTAAAGACGGCGTATACGTCATGTGTGGGAGTTTTCAAAGCTTTCAAAAGTTCAATCAGGATAAAGCAGTTTACCCGGTCGTCCAGCGCCTTGCCGGTTACGACCTCGCCTAAATCGGCAAACGGTTGCCGCAAAGTTACGGGGTCGCCGAGGCGAACTTTCTCTTTTACGGCGTCGGCGGAGAGGCCGGTATCGACGATAAACTCGGCGAGTTCAGGCACTTTTTTACGGTCTTCCGCCGAGGCGATATGGACGGGTTTGACGCCGGGGTTCATGACGCCGAGGCGTTCGCCGCCGCTGCTGGCGTGAACTGTCACCTGCCGGGCAAACAAGTTGCGCGTATCGAAACCGCCGACATTTTGCACCCGTAAAAAGCCGTCATCGTCTATGAAGCGCACGTAAAAGCCGATTTCGTCCATGTGCGCGGCGAGCATCACACGTTTTACGCCGTCCTTACCAGCCTTTTTATGAGCAATCAGGTTGCCCAGCGCGTCGGTCTCGAGCCCGTCCGCCACGCCCTCCAACTCAGCAGAAATCAGTTCGCGGATGCGCTCTTCACGGCCCGGTACGCCAGCAGCTTCAGAAAGTCTCTTAAGTAGGTCGTAATCCACTATAGTTTTCCTTTCAGATACGTCGCTGAACTGCGAACGCTCGCCACCGGGTCTTTAGGATTGTCGTGCTCGACGACAAACCATTCGGCCCCAGCAGCTTCGGCAGCGGGGAGAATCGCGTCCCACCCAAGCGTCCCTGAACCTACATCAGCCCAACCGTCTTCGTCCTCGTTTTCACCGGGAGGCGCAATATCTTTAACATGAACGCGTTTGACGCGGCCGCTGAATGTTTGAAGCAAACCGAGCGGGTCTTGGTTGCCGCGCACCACCCAGGCGATATCGAGTTCTAGGCCGAGAGATTCACCGGCACTTTGGGCGAGCCACTCGAGTCCCGTTTTCCCATCAACTGTCTTCATCTCAAAATCGTGGTTGTGATAGAGCAGGTTTAGCCCATGACCTTGAACCGTTCTGGCGAGTTCACCTAACCGAGTTCCCAGGTCTTGCCAGCCTCGGGCGTCGTCCGAGCGGTCGCCGGGGTCGAGCCACGGGACAATGATGGTGTCGTTGCCAACAGCTTTGTTAAATGCGACCACACCTTCTAGGTCGGTCTCGAGGTCGGTTAATGCGGTATGACTCGAGGCCACTTTCAGCCCGTGTTTTCCTAATAGTTCTTCAAGTTCATCAGCAGTAACGCCCTGCGTCCCGACCGTTTCGATGCCGTCATAACCGGCGGCGGCAACTTCAGCTAAAATCTCGTCTAGCGGTAAGTCGAGGTTCCGTAAACTGTACATCTGCACGGCAAGTTCAGGTTTGTTCGGCGTCTCAGTCATCTAAGATCCCTTCAACCAGCCCCAGCGGTAGCGGGGCGGGGCGCTCGGCTCGGCTCGAGAGCGTCAACGTTTTCTCTTCTTCAGCAGCCTCTAAAATGCTCTGCATCGTGTCCAGCACATGATACGCCAGCGTGCCACTCGCCCGGTGAGGCCGCCCGCTCGTCATCGCCTGCGCCATATCCGCGACGCCCAAGCCGCGACTGTTTTCGGTATACCCGTGTGTGAGCGGCAGGGTCGTCCACTCAGGAGCATTGGCACGTCTAATCCTTACCGGCCCACCGAACGTGTTGGGGTCGGGGACGCTCAAGGTGCCTTCGGTGCCGTAAATCTCAATACGAGGCAGTTCCGAAGCCCATACGTCAAACGAGGTCATCAAAGTTCCGACTGCGCCCGACTCGAAGCTCAGCAGCGCGCTGATGTGCGTCGGCGTCGTGACTGGAATCTTCGTGCCGAAGTTGGGTTGACTTGTCACGAGGCGTTCAGGAAAGGTCGTTTTGGCGGTGCTGGCAACCTTGTGGATTGGCCCCAAAAGATGGACGAGCGCCGTGACGTAGTACGGCCCGATGTCGAACAGAGGCCCGGCCCCCGGCATGTAAAAAAAGGCCGGGTCGGGGTGCCACATCTCCATGCCGCGGCTCAGCATGAAGGCGGTTGCGCCGAGCGGCTCACCGATCCAGCCGTCGTCGATGAGTTTACGGCTCGTTTGCAGACCCGCGCCCAAGAACGTATCGGGCGCACAGCCGACGCGTAAGTTCTGCTCTTCAGCGGCGTCCAGTATGGGTTCGGCGTCTTCGCGCACCGTACCGAGCGGTTTTTCGCTGTAGACCGATTTGCCCGCCGCCAAAATTTGCTGACTAACCGCCGCGTGAACGTTGGGAATAGTCAGGTTGATAACGAGTTTGACTTCTGGGTCGTCTAGAAGTTGCTTGACAGTGAGGGCTTTTTCGACGCCAAACTCGGCGGCCCTGGCCTCGGCGCGAGGTAGCTCGAGGTCAGCTACCGCCACCACCCGAAAAGCCTGAAAGAACTTGGCTGCGTTTAGATACTGACTGCTGACGTTGCCTGCGCCGACGATACCGACGCCTATAGAATCCATAAAACAGTCCATCCTCCTCTAAACAAACTTTACGGGAGCCTAACAGATTGCCTCTAGCAAGACAAGACAGTCAAGACAATACAAGCAGGACGGGTGAGCTGAGCGTTTCCTAATAGTTTCTCAACCGGACACGCGCTGATTTAGGTATTGGCACTATTCATTTCGTTAAAACGCATGGTTTTGTAGGTCTAAGCGGACCTGGGTGCGGGACCCAGGCGTCGCTGCTAAAACTTAACCGGGGGTAAAGATCGTTTTGACTCATCAGTCATTTTTCTTGTCACATAAGCATCCCTACAACTCAAAACACCTTGACTAAGGAGACACCTATGCCAGACGACCAGTACAAATTCCAGAATCCGCTCGAGCAGTATTCGAAACCCCCCTTTCCCAAACAAAAACAACCCGAACCGGGCCTCAGCAGCGAGATGGAACCCAAACCCGATCACGGTGAAACGAGCTACCGCGGCACCGGACGTTTAACCGGGCGCAAAGCGCTCGTGACTGGCGCGGACAGCGGTATCGGGCGGGCCGTCGCCATCGCCTTCGCCCGTGAAGGCGCGGACGTGGTGCTCTCCTATTTGCCGTCGGAAGAAAAGGACGCCAAAGAGGTTGCCCAGTTGGTTGAAGAAGCGGGCCGCAAGGCCGTTTTGTTCCCCGGCGACCTCAAAGAGAAAACGTACTGCACCGAAATGGTCGAACGCACTGTCGCTGAACTTGGTGGCCTCGACATCTTGGTCAACAACGCCGGAAAACAGCAAGCGGTCGAAAGCATCGCCGACTTAAGCGACGAGCAGTTCGACGAGACCTTTAAGACGAACGTGTACTCGCTCTTTTGGACGTGCAAGGCGGCCTTGCCACATATGCCTGCAGGGGGTTCGATTATCAACACCTCGTCCATTCAGGCGTATCAACCCGCCCCCATCTTGCTCGATTACGCGACGACGAAAGCGTCGATCAATACCTTTAGCAAGGCGCTCGCGCAGCAGGTCGGCGAAAAGGGTATCCGCGTGAACGTCGTAGCTCCCGGCCCGGTCTGGACGCCACTTCAGGCCAGTGGCGGACAACCGACCGAAGCGCTTACTGAGTTCGGGTCGCAGACGCCGCTGGGCCGCCCCGCGCAACCCGCTGAGCTTGCCTCGGCGTATGTGTATCTGGCGAGCGCTGAATCGGGTTACGTCACGGCGGAAACGCTCTCGGTCAACGGCGGGATGATTGCGCCGTAAAAGTAACACAAGAAGTAAGTTTAGAGATTTTTCCCTGCGCCCGGTGTCTTTCCGGGCGTTTATTCTTGTATATAAGTTTCATTTTTACGGCCTCGAGAACAGTTGCTTGCATATAGAATCGCCGTGAACTTCGCTTCAGAATAGGCGTGCTGAGCGTAAACCTCGAGCCGAAAACGTTGCTGAAAAACTGCTACCTGCCCAAAACCCTACTCAGACCGAAACACCCCGTAAACACTTCCTTTACACTGGAGGGAGTGACGCACGCCGTAGAACTTGCTCGTTCCGTCTCCGCCCTCGTGTGGGCTTTAATCTGTCTGGGCCTACTCTGCACCGGCGCAACCGCCCGAGCCCAAGTTGCCAGCGAACAAACCCGTAACGAAAACATTGGAATTTACTTCGGGTTTTCCGGCGAAATCGTCGCTGACGCCTGGAACCCGCTGCGCGTCACGCTCAGGGACAGTGAGCCGGTCGAGCTGCTGCTCGAGCTAGACGCCGGCAGTTTACGGCGCGGCGCGGTGCCGTTTCGTTATAGCGCAGAGCTGGCGGGCGGGCGCGGGCTCTACACCTTCCAAGACGACGTGTACCTCCCGGCGTGGCGCAGCTTTAGCTGGCTCGTCAGGACGCCGGAGAAGATTTTAGCGAGTGGCAGTGTGCCGCGCTACCGGGCCGACCCCAAACCTCTGCAACTGGTTGCGGGGTCTCAGGCAGGTGCGGGCACCCCCTTGTTCGCCGAAGGTGCCAGAGTTGTCGAGATTCAGGGGGCCGACCTCCCTGAACGCGCCGCCTCTTACAGCGGCGTCGAAAGTATCGTGCTGCTGCCGCAAACCGTCCCGCCGACCTCTGCTGCGGTCGTTACGGCAGCTACAGCAGGGAGCGCCGTCTTGTTCGGCGGTGAGCTAGGCCAAGCTTACGCGGATATTTCGGCGTTGGCTCCAACCGGACTACACCTGTTAGGTGCAGGGACAATCAACCGCTCTGCCGAGGTTGACCGGGCCTCGGTACAGGGGGCGTTGCGGCGTAGTCGGCTCGAGCCCGACGCACTCCTCGCTACCCTGACTGGTGACGACCTGACCCAGCCCCCTGCCGGACAGAGCGCGACGTGGGTCACGCTCCGCGCGGGTGCCTACGCCCTCGTACTGCTCTTGCTGCTCCGTTTCGGCGGCGGGCCGGGGGTGTTAGCAGCGCTGCTGCTCGCGGGTATCTTGTCGCTCGCAGCGTGGCGTACTCGCCCGGCTGAGCCGCTGCTTCTCCGTGACCGGAGCGTCGTGTTAAGTAGCGGAACCCTCGCGCTCCGTACCGACCTGCACTATCTATTTAGCTTTCCGGGGGGAGAGGCGGACGTCCCTTACGCAGCGCACCCGCTCCCGGTCAGAAGCGTTGCTGAATACCGGGTGGGGCCGGAAACTCTTGAGGTTGACCTGCCTACCTACGGCAGTACGCTCCTGAGCGGCAAACCACGCCTCGAGCCCAGCACGCTGACCTGGGACGGTGAAGCTATCGTCAACGGCAGTGAAAACCCGCTGACCGACATTTTTGTCACTTGGGGCGGCGGGACTACAAACGGCGCAGACGCGATTGGGACGGTCTCGAGGAGTGGACAGCAAGGCAATCTTGCGCCGGGAGAAACGCACGTAATTACGCCCGGTAGCCTGATGTTGCCGGAGCTTTACACAGGTTTAGAGGAGCTCTTACCGCCGGGAAGCGTGCTTGCCAGGGACGGCGGCACGGTTTACGTGTTGCTGCCTAGAGTACTTGTTGAAAATGATGCCCTGAAATGACGAAGCCTTCGCGCAGGTAAAACTTGTGCGCCCGAAAACGTTGCACGCCCGAATCAAGATGAAGCTGCACGCACCCCGCTTCTCTCGCCAAATCCTTGAGGTAATTCATCAGCGCTTTGCTGTAGCCTTTAGAACGCCCGGTTTCACTCGTCACGAGGTCGTAAACGTGCATATATTTGCCGTAGGCGAGCGCTTCGCTCAGCCAGAATCCAGCGACGGCGACGACCCGGCCTCCGTCTTCGACATAGACGAGCTGATAGTCTTGCGTCTCGAGCCGCTTTAGCTGCGGCAGAAACTCGGTTTTTTCCAAGTGCGTCCTGAGTTCTTTCAAAACCGGAAAACAAGCGAGCTTTTCGGCGTCGGTTTGGGCGAGTTTGATGTTCACAAGGCCACCTTACAAGGTAAACGCGGACATGCTAGGTTGGTCTATGATACTCCCGCCGGAAGAGCCGCAGTTTGCACCCTGGAAGGTCGTATCGCTCGAGGCGTTCACGCGGTCAATTCAAAATGAGCTTCCCGGAAACAGACCGGGTATCTTAGCGGTTGACGGACGCAGTGCAGGCGGAAAAACTACGCTGGCGGAACGTATTCACAAAGCAGTTCCCGGTTCGGCTATCGTACATACTGATGACATTCCCTCGAGCGCTGCTTGGTTAGGCCAAGATAGCTATTCACCTCCCGCAAACGCCGCATCTTCTTTTTACGATTGGACAGAGCGGGCGCGCGAGAACATTCTGAAACCCACACGTAGTGGGCAAGTTCTGAAGCACCGACCTCCATCTTGGACGGATTGGTTACGAGCGGAAGGCGCTTTTATCGAGGTGCCGCTGGGTTGTCCTCTGCTAATTTTTGAAGGCGTCGGTGCGGCCCGTCGAGAGTTGACCGATATGCTTGACCTGGCAGTTTGGATACAGTCAGATATTGAGAAAGCCGAGAGCAGGGGTATCGCCCGCGATGGGGGCAACGCGGAAGTCACTACTTTCTGGAAAAAGTGGATGGCTGAAGAGTTTCCTTTCTTGGCAGAGCAGCGCCCTTGGGACAGAGCGGACTTCATCGTTTCAGGTACGCCTGAACTCGAGCACGACCCTATTTCAGAAGTCGTCGTCGCAGTAGGTTCTAGAACGCTACCGTAAGCCCGTCTTCAGCCGTTTCAAACTCAGGTTTTACGCCCTCGTCCAACTCGTCTAAAAAAGCTTGCCCCAAATGCGTCAAGATAAGACGTTTCGGGCCAAGCTTTTCAGCTCCGAGATCATCAAAGTGCGCTTTTAAGGTCTGATAGTCGAGGTGTTGCGGCGTGGGCGCGTCGAACGTGTATGCGTCGCAGACGAACAGGTCGGCCCCTTGCGCGAGCTTGGGCAGGGTGTCTGTCCAGACTGTATCGCCCGAATAGGCGAGGATTTTATCGCCGAGTTCAAAGCGCAGGCCGGTACAGACCAGAGTCGGCGCATGTTTGACGAGGTACGGCGTCACGCGAACGCCCAACACGTCGGCGGGGCGGTCGGGGGGCAGCTCGAGCACACTCAGTTCAAAAGGTAGCTCGAGCGGCGCTCCGGGAAATAGGGCTTCGGTCAGTTCGGGAATATGCTTCTTGAGTCCGGGCGGCCCCGCAATTGTCAGCGGCGCGGTGCGTTTTTGGACGAGGGCGGCCTCGAGCAGCAAAAACGGCAGTCCGCCCACATGGTCGCCGTGCAGGTGCGTAATAAAGATCAGCGGAATCTCGCCTAACGAAACGCCGAGCCTTTTGACCGCCATCATGGACGACGCGCCGAAGTCGATTAAAAAGCGCGTCTCACCCGACGAGACCAGAAAACAGGTGTTAAAGCGGCCGCCGCTCCCGAACGCGTCGCCGCACCCCAGAAAAGTCAGTTCGGAGGTCATAAGGTTTACACTACCTTGCTAGTTGCTAAACACTTGGGTCAACGGTCAGATAGCGAAGGTGTGGTTTAGAACGTTACAAGCCGTGCAGCCTGTTTACGGCGTTTTTAGCACGCCATCATCGTCTCTCTTCGCCCAGCAGCGTAGACGCCCAGATGACGGCGGAACCAGCAGCAGGACGTTTGAGAAGGTGCTGCAGAGGGTACGGCTCGAGGCCATACTCGGCTAGCTTGTCCAGCCCAGCCCAAAAGAAGTGCAGGTGCGCCTCGAGGGAGGGGGGATTTTCGCCTGCGGCTAACGTGGGTAGCGAAGCCTCAAAAAGATGATTGAGTTCGTAGTTCGTTCCTGTATCATCCTCCCAAGTGTGCTCAACTAGGCCCAAATAGTGACCTATCCGCGCTTCTAAACCTGTTTCTTCCTGAAGCTCACGCGCCAGGCAGGTCTTCAGGCTTTCGCCCAGCTCGAGATGACCTCCCGGCAAGAAGGTATTGGCAGCTCCCGCCGCCTGCGCTAACAAAACTTTATTTTCTCGCCTGACGACGACTCTGGTCAAAATGTGCAGTTGAGCCGTCACAACCAAGCGTGCGTGTCTGCACCCGAAAAACCCTGCGCCCGCCTCTCCGCCTCCAAGACAAGCCCATACGCCCGCCGTAAACTGTCTTCAGCGTCGCCGGTCGGGATGAATTCGTGCCCGATAACGCCGCTGTAGCCGCTCTCTGCGGTGGCCTGAAATACCGCCGGATAGTTGATTTCCTGTGCGTGGCTCAGCTCGTGGCGTCCAGGATTGCCAGCCGTGTGGATGTGCCCGAACGCGCTGTGATGCGCCCGAATCGTCCGGATGAGGTCGCCCTCCATAATTTGCATGTGATAGATATCGTAAAGCAACTTGACGTTTGGTGAACCCGCCCTGTCTAAAACCTCGAGCCCCCAGTTCGTATGGTCGCCTGCGTAATCCAGATGGTCGATACGGCTGTTGAGCAGCTCGAGCAGCAACGTCACGCCCGCACCCTCTGCAAGCGGTGCAAGGCGGCGCAACCCTGCCGCCGTCATCTCTGCGCTCTCGTCGTCCGGCTGCCCGTCCCGGTTGCCGCTAAAGCAGATGAGATTCGGAATCTTCCAGCGTTCGGCAAGTCGTAAGGCGGCTTCGGTCTCCCCAACGATGCCGTTATGGTTTTCTCTGCGGTTCAAGCCTCGTTCCAGACTTTCGTGCGCCCGGTGCGTGGTGATGTCTAGGCCCATACCTTTAGCGACCGAAAAGAGGTCTTCATCCAGCATTTCTACGCCGTCGTAACCGATTTCAGCGGCGCGGCGCAGGAGTGTTTCAGGGTCGGTTTTGGGAGTGGTAAAGCTCCACCAGGTAAACGATTGTCTGAGCATCAGAGGCTGACCGCTTGATATAAAAAAGATGTCACAGCGTTTTACTATACGCCGAAGGGAGAAACGTCCAGCTTGGAAATGTTTCTTTTAGGTAAGGAAGGTGTTGATTCCAGCATTCAGACGAGCAGGCTTCTACGGGCAAAAGTGTCGGCTGCATCTGCTCGAGCCGATACCCCCAACTAAACCCGGTAATGGTTTCGACCGTGCGTGTTCTGCCGACATCGGGACAGATTGCCAGGAATGTTTCAGCTAGCCACGTTTCGTCGGAGCGGGGCGGATTGGGGCCGGGAGCATCGAACATCGTAGGTTTCTGACCGAACTCCGTAAACGGCAGCTCGAGGCCATGCTGATTCGGCATTTGGTCTATAGCAGTCCACGTTTCTCCAGACAGTGTTTCGTTGACTGTGACGAGCTGAATCCGGCCCATCGTCGCGTAGTAGCCAGGGCCTTCGTACTCAATCTCAACCTCGCAAACAGGAAAGCCTCTGACTAGCTCGAGGTCGAAAGGCAGATTGAGCAGCCCAAAACCCCAACCTTGAGGGTCGGTGTTTTCTTCGTAGCGGACAAGAACTCGTCCGTCAAAGCCGCGCAGTGTAAAAAGAATTGTTAGACATAAAACTGAAGGTGAAAATCCAATCTGTCTCACAGCGTAATCTCTGCAACCTCAACCGAACGCTTTTCTTTAAGGCTTTTGGTTGCGGCTAAGGCCAACCGTAAAGCTTCTGCGGCATCCTCAGCTCCTGGCGTCGGCTTTTCACCCGCTTTTACGGCGTCTACAAACGCCTGAACTTCGGCGCGGTAGGCGTCCCGGAAGCGCTCGAGAAAATAGTACATATAGTCACCTTGAATCCCGGCCTCACCATATTTCCACACCTGCGTCGCCCGCTCCGCTTCGGTGACGAGCTTGCCGCGTTCACCGTGAACCTCTACCCGGAGGTCGTAGCCGTGAACGGTGCGGCGGCTGTTTTGGATAACGCCGATAGCGCCTGAGGTGAACTCAACGGTCAGGATACTCGTATCCACATCGCCGTAAACCTCTATGTACGGCGCGACCAGCACCCGCCCGAGCGCCGTCACCCGCGTCACCTCACCCAGCATAAAGCGGGCGACGTCGAGGTCGTGAATCACTGAATCCAGGTAGAGACCGCCGGAGGTTTGTACGTAACTTTCCGGCGGCGGAGCCGGGTCGGACGACTGCGAACGGAACATTTCGGGGCGACCCAGCTCACCGGCGTGAATGGCCCGCGCCACCTCCCGAAACCCGACGTCGAAGCGGCGGTTAAAGCCGATTTGAAAGGGGACACCGGCAGTTTTTACGGCATTTAGCGCGTTTTGCGTCGTTTTAAGGTCGAGCGCAACAGGTTTTTCGCAGAAGACAGCCTTGCCTGCCTCAGCTGCCGCTTTAATCTGTTCGGCGTGAAGGGTTGTCGGAGAAGCGATAAGTACGGCGTTTACGTCGGGGTGCCTCAGCAACGCTTCAACACTCTGCACCGCTACTGCACCACCAAAAGTTGCCTTTTGTGCCGCGTCCGGGTTCGCGTCCATGACTGCAACAAGGTGCGCCCCGTCGATGCTGCCTGCTAAGTTGCGGGCGTGAAGTGCGCCGATACGCCCTGCGCCGAGGACGCCGAAACCTAAAGAATGAGTTGGGAAATGGGTCAAAACAGAGTCCTTTTACTTGAACTGTGCAGTTAAATTACGCCGTCATCTTTTCTGAAAACGTTGCGACTTGAACGGTTTGATGGGTCTCGAGCGCGCTCTGCGCCGCCAAAGCTAACTGAAGCGTTTTTACGGCGTCTTCGGCGTCCGGGGAAACGGGGCGATTTTTTAGCAAGCACGTTGCAAAGGCTCTGAGTTCAGCGGTATACGCCGCCAAAAACCGTTCTTCAAAGTTCTGCGGGCCGCGTCTTGTCGCGCCTTCGGCGGTATAACGGGTCAGATGTAGGGGCGCGGTCATCTCGAGGTGTAATCTACCGCGTTCACCCAGAACTTCAGCGCGAATTTCGTACCCGTAGGCGGTGTGAAGGCCCAGCTCGAGCGTCCCCAACGCCCCATTTTCAAACCGAATCGTAGCAACGGCGCTGTCAAAAAGTCCATATTCAGCGAGTTCCGGCATCTTTTGCACCGAACCTGCCGCGTAAACTTCAGCAACTTCACCGACCAGAAACCGCATCGTGTCGAGGTCGTGAACGCCCAAGTCGAGCATCAACCCGCCGGAAGACTTGAGAAACCCTAAAGGTGGGGGAGAGGGGTCCCTGGACACCCCCCGAAAGCTCATCAGTTGACCGAGTTCGCCCGCTGTCACGGCTCTTTTTGCTTCGGCATAGGCGGGGTCAAAACGCCGCTGAAAGCCTACCTGACACTGTACCCCGGCCTTTTGGATAGCCCGAACCACGTCTTCTGTTTCGGTCAGCGTCGCCGTCAGCGGCTTTTCAACAAAAATATGTTTTCCGGCTTTCGCAGCTTGTTGAATCAGCGCCGCGTGCGTCGGTGTCGGCGCGGTGATAATGACGGCTTCAAGTTCAGGGTCGTCAAGCGCTTCGTCAAATGGTTTTACGGTGACGCCTAACGGTTCGGCGAGACGTGCAGCGTTTTTCAGTGCCGGGTCACAGATAGTGATTAGCTCGAGTTCCGGCACTGCCCGTAACGCTCTTGCGTGTGTCTGCGCCATCCGCCCTGCGCCGATAAGGGCTATTTTTACGGTTTTATGCATGTGTTTGAGTGTCGCCTTGAATATCACTATGTTCAAACTCGCGGATTTCGGCCTCGAGGTCGTCGAGTTCTTGTCCGCCTGCCATCATCTCGAGCACCTCTTCACGCGTCACGTCGGACTTTCGGAATGTCCCGTAGCTCTGACCACGTTTTAGAATGGTAAAGGCGTCGGCAACCGGGTAGGCGTGGTGGACGTTGTGCGTGATAAAAATGACGGCAAGCCCTTTGGCTTTGGCCTGCGCAATATAGCGCAGCACTACGCCCGCTTGTTTGACGCCTAACGCCGAGGTCGGCTCATCTAAAATTAGCACTTTTGCGCCGAAATAGACAGCTCTGGCAATCGCCACACACTGCCGCTCCCCGCCCGACATCGTACCGACCGCCTGACCGGGGTCGCGCACGTCGATACCCATCTTGTGCATCTCTTCACGCACGGTTTCTTCCGCTAAGGTTGTGTCGAAACGCTTCAGCGGCCCCCACCCCTTCGTCGGTTCGCGCCCCATAAAAAAGTTACGAGTGACGCTCATCAGCGGTTGAATCGCGAGGTGTTGATGCACCGTAGCAATACCCGCGTCGAGCGCGTCTTTCGGTGAATTGAAATGTACCGCACGACCTTCGACTGAAATCTGCCCGCTGCTCGGCGGATGGACGCCTGAAAGTGTCTTAATCAGCGTAGATTTGCCCGCACCGTTGTCTCCCAACAGGCACATCACTTCGCCTGCTGCCACCGACATCGAGATGTCCTGAACAGCGATAACCGAGCCGAAAAACTTGGACAGTTTGTCAACGTCGATAAGGGGCGTGCTGGACGTGCGGGTCATTTGGCCTCCGTCGCGCGTCTGCGGATGAAGTTGTTAAACACCACTGCAATGAGGAGCATCGCACCTAAAAAGACCTGAAACCAGTCTGTATTGACGCCGGTAAAAAAGATGCCCTGCTGCACCATCCCGAAAATCAGTGCGCCGAACACCGCGCCGACCGCCGAGCCGTAACCGCCCGTAAGCAAGCACCCGCCGATGACCGCCGCGATAATCGCTTCGAACTCCTTGCCGGTGCCGCGTGTGACGTCAGCCGAACCGAAATCTAAAACTTGCAGCGCCGCAAAAATCGTTGCCGAGACCGCTGTGCCCATAAAGAGCGCGATGCGGACGCGGTTTACGGGAACGCCCGAATTACGCGCCGCTTCCGCGTCGCCGCCGACGCCAAAAATCCAGTTGCCGGGGCGCGTTTTGACCAAAATCCAGGTTGCCACAGCCGCTAACACAACCCACCAATAAACCGACACCGGAATCCCGAAAACATTGCCGATAAAAAGCTGGGCGAGCGGATCAGTTTCGGCAGCGTCTTTGAGTCCTGAAACCTGCGTGCGCCCGGTAATCAGGCGGGTTGCGCCGATGGTCAGGCCGCGCAGGATAAACAGCGACGCCAAAGTCACGATAAACGACGGCAAACGGGTGCGGTTGACGATGACGCCGTTGAGCAGTCCGACAAGGAGCGCAAAGGCGAACGCGAGCAGAATCGCCGCCCACACGGGCCAACCGTATTCGGCTACGGGAATGGCGATGACCATCCCGGCTGCGCCAATCATCGAACCGATAGACAGGTCGAACTCGCCGCCAATCATCAAGAGGGCGGCAGCAACCGCCAGGATGCCGAGTTGGGCAGAGACCTCGAGCCAACTCACCACGCCGCGAAAGTTGAGAAAGCCTGAATCCCCGGCAATGACAGCAAAAAAGATAAAGACTAAAATAGCTCCGGCGACCGCGCCGAGTTCGGGGCGGCTCAGGAGTTTGCGCACGGGGCTGACGGCCCGGACGCGTTCGTCAGCTAAAGGTGTCGTACTCAAACGTAGCTCCTCCTCGAGCTAGATAAAACGTAGTCTGGGTAAACCGTAAGCAGGTTGTAAATCAAGTGAGCCTGTAGTTCGGTTCGGCTACAGGCTCACGGTTACAGCGTCTAGCGAATGCCCTCAGCGCTCAGCGCGATGACCTGTTCGGCGTTTTCCGGCGTGACAAACCCGGGGCCGGTCAGGATCACGGGGTCAGCCGGGAGCAGCCCATACTGAACGTAATTGGTCAGAAACACAATCGGCAGGTAGCCTTGCAAGTACTGCTGCTGGTCGATGGCAAAATTGATCTCGTTGTCCACCAAAGCCTGCAAGATGGTCGGTGAGAGGTCGAAAATCCCGACCTGCACGTTGCCGAGCTGTCCGCCTTCACGGAGCGCCTCGATGGTGGGTTCGCCGCCGAGCGGCCCAACCGCCAAAACGCCGCCGACGTCCGGGTTTTGCGTAAACGCTGCCGAAACCGCGTTACGGACTTCGGTAGGGTCGGAAGACACTGAGAGCACATTGACGCTGGCACCTTCACCGAGACCGTCTTGAAAGCCGTCGCAGCGCTGGTCGAGGCCGATATTTCCAACTTCGTGATTGACGCAGATGCCGCTCGTCACGCCCGCTTCCGCCATCCGCTCCCCTGCGCCCAACCCCGCTTCGTACTCGGTCTGCCCGATATGGCGCAAAACGCCCAAGTCCTCAAAAGAATCCGAACCCGAGTTCATCGACATCACCGGGATTCCGGCGTCCACCGCAGCGCGAATCGAGTCGCCTAAAGCGTCGGCGTCGGGAATCGAAACGACCAGGCCGTCAGGTTGTGAGGCGACCGCCGCGTCGATGAGTTGCGCCATCCGGGGCATGTCAAACGTTTCGGGGGCGCGGTACTCGACCTGAATTCCCATGTCTTCGGCAGCTTGATTGACGCCGTTACTGGCAACCGACCAGAACGGGTCGGAGGCGCTGCCGTGCGTAACGACGACGATGCGGATGTCTTCACGCGGTTTGACGTCTTGGGCGAATGCGGTAGCGAAACCGGTGAGGAGGAGTAGAGAAAGGGTCAAACGCTTCATGTAAAACTCCTTGAGGCGAGCGCCCTGTCCCGCTTTGCAAAAACGACGTTGGGGTAAGCAACGGCGTATACATACTGCAAGGATGAGCGGCTACGCAAAAGATTGTGTGACAAGGAAACTATACGGCCCCGGTTTCAGGCGTGTCAACGGGGTTTCGTGCTGACCTGTGCTGGAGTAAAGACTACGACCTTGTAATGCACTGGAGGAGCGAGAAAAGCCTCCTTTTCATTTAACCGGGTGTTTAGCTGAGACAACCTCTGCCGGACGGCTATAGTAGCTTTAGCCCCCAATTAAACGGCGCGTTTAAGCCCAAACTACAGGTGCGCAGGGAATTCTAAACTGCACCGCTTTATAAATTTCCGGGCCCGGAAATCTATAGGACCATTTTTGTGACACGGCTGCAGAAAAGCTGCTCGTGCAAGGGGGTTAACTATGGACCTGCCGGCTCTTACCATAAGTCAGTACGGCATCGTTTTCAACGCGTTGTCGTTCACCATCGCCGCAATGGGCGCTTCATTTATCTTTTTTGTCTTGTCGCGTTCGCAAGTTGCTGAAAAATACCGCCCCGCACTGCTTATCTCAGCTTTGGTCGTCGTAATTGCGGCGTATCACTACTTCCGTATCTCTGGCTCGTGGTCTGAAGCTTACGTACTCAACAACGGTGTTTATAACCCTACCGGTACGCCTTTTAACGACGTATATCGGTACGTAGACTGGCTGCTTACGGTTCCGCTCCTTCTCATCGAAACAGTCGTGGTGCTAGCGCTCGCTAAAAACGTTTCTAACGGCATCGCTGCACGTCTGGGTATCGCAGCACTCTTCATGATCTTACTCGGGTATCCGGGTGAAATTTCCAATGAGGCGGGCACTCGGCTGCTTTGGGGTACGCTCAGCACAATTCCTTTCCTGTACATCCTCTACGTGCTGTGGGTTGAACTCGGCAAGGCGCTCAAGACGCAGCCCACGCAGGTCAGGGTGCTCGTGCGCAACCTACGGCTTCTGCTACTGGCAAGTTAGGGATTTTATCTGATCGCTTACCTTCTGCCGCTGCTCGGGGTCAGTGGCGCTACGGGGTTTGTCAGTGTTCAGCTCGGTTACACCATCGCCGGCGTTTTGGCTAAACCGGTCTTCGGCCTGCTGATCTACGCGATTGCCAGGGCGAAAACGGCGGAAGAGACTGAGGCGGTCGGAGCTGCGCCCTCTGCAAATACCGCAACTGCGAGTGATTAGTTGTTGAACAATCCTTTCTCGCTATCACCTGAAAGTTCCGGCATTAGCTCGAGCCTTCCCACGTACCCAAATGCTACACAACAACGCCACTTATTCCAAAGGAGAACACAAGTGCCTAACATCGTAGAAGTCGCCACCAACGCGGGTAGCTTTAGTACCCTTGCCGCCGGTCGCCGCAGTTCAGGCCGCCGGTCTCGCCGAAACGCTTTCCGGCCCCGGCCCGTTTACGGTCTTTGCCCCAACCGACGACGCTTTTGCCAAGCTACCTGAAGGTACAGTCGAGGGGTTAATGGAAGATAAAGAACAGCTCACCAAGATCCTGACCTACCATGTGGTACCCGGTAAGGTCATGGCAGCAGATGTGCAAAGCCTAGACACCGCCACAACGGTCGAGGGCAGCGACCTGAAGATCGGTACGTCGTCGGGCGTCAAGGTCAACGATGCGGCTGTGACCCAAGCTGATATCAAGGCAGACAACGGCGTTATCCACGTAATTGATACGGTTCTTCTGCCTGCCTAGACTGCAAGCTGCCACGCTGCAAAGTCTGCTCAGCCGGTGTCCGGCGAGCAGGCTTTTTTGTTCAACCAAATCTGTTACAAGACCAAAATCTGTTAGCATTTGCCCAAGAGATTGATACAGGCATCATTCCAAAACGTACGTGCTAGACTGAAAAACTCTTACACAGATACCGTTTCCAAATTCGGCGAGGGTGTCTAAGCTAGGTTGAAGGAGGCAAAGCCATGTCACTTCAGCCTACTGATCCTCGGTACGTCCCCGCAGAAACAGTTCGGATTGCAAGAGCCGCCTTTCCCAAAGGCAACTTAGCCATGAGTTTACGAACTGAGCTGGAAGGAATTTACACTGATGAGCTGTTTGCCGATCTGTATCCAAAACGAGGTAAGCCTGCTGAAACACCCTGGCGTTTAGCGATTGTCACGATCTTGCAGTTTGCCGAAGAGTTGTCGGATCGTGAGGCGGCGACAGCGGTCAAAGCGCGATTGGATTGGAAGTTCGCACTTGGCTTAGAGCTTGGCGATACTGGCTTCGAACATGCCGTCTTGAGCAAGTTTCGCGCCCGACTCCTCGAAGGTCATGCCGAGCACCGTCTGCTAGACACATTATTGGAAGTCTGTAAGGCTAAAGGGCTGATCCGCAAACGCGGTCGGGCTAGAACCGACTCGACCCATGTGCTCGCCAAGGTCAGAGCACTCAACCGAATAGGGAGCTGCGTCGAGAGTATGCGGGCGGCTCTGAACGCAGTAGCGACAGTCGCCCCGGAGCGGCTGAGCTGGGTGCCGGAGTCATGGTTCGAGCGTTACGGTCCACGCTACGACGACTTCCGTCTGCCTAAGGGAGCTGAGCAGCTCAAAGCGTTCGCAACGCAAGTAGGTGAAGATGGTTGGCACCTGCTGCACAAACTGGATGAGGCCGACACCCCGGTATGGCTAGCAGAGCTGCCAGCCACAGCTTTCTTAAGGCGCAAGTGGTTGCAACAGTACTGGCTTGACCAGGGAATAGTGCGCTGGCGTGAGGTCAAGGATTTGCCGCCCACGAGCCTCATGCTGACGTCGCCTTACGACCCTGACGCCCGCTTGGGATCGAAGCGTTCAGAAAGGTGGACTGGCTACAAGGTTCATGTTACTGAGAGCTGCGATGACGACAAGGTACATTTGCTGACCCAAGTAGCAACCAGTGAGCCCAACCGCCATGACAACCAACTGGTCTCTACCATTCACCAAAAACTTCAAGGCAAGCAGCTCCTACCCGAATCGCACTTGGTGGACGCAGGTTATATGGACAGCGAATTACTGGTTGACAGCCGCACCGACTATGCGGTGACTTTGCACGGCCCCGTCCAGCTTAATCGGCGCTGGCAGGCCAGCACCCCAGGTGCTTACGGAATCGACGACTTTGCCATCGATTGGGAAGCTAAGCACGTCACCTGTCCCAACAACAAGAAAAGCGTGTACTGGTCAGAGCGTAAAGACAAGCGCAACGATAACGACCTGACCGTCGTGTTGTTTGCAAACAACGACTGTTTGGCTTGCGCGCAGCGGGCGTACTGCCACCGCTCAG
Source organism: Truepera sp. (assembly GCA_965215315.1). Lineage (GTDB taxonomy): Bacteria > Deinococcota > Deinococci > Deinococcales > Trueperaceae > Truepera. The sequence continues at coordinate 2,767,137 of CBDCDB010000008.1, forward strand.
ACAAGCAGGGCCGTACAATCGCCTTCAAGTCTAAAGAAAAGCATGAAGCGCTCCAGGGTGCTCGGCGAGCTCAGCAAACACCCGACTGGCATGACCTTTACGCCAAACGTTCAGGTATCGAGGGGACGTTATCTCAAGGTGTAAGAGCCTTTGGTTTGAGGCGCTCTCGCTATTTCGGTCATACCAAAACTCATTTCCAGCACGAAGCTATTGCGGCAGCGGTCAATATAACTCGACTGGCTGCCTGGTTCGACCACAAACCTCGTGCAAAAACGCGCCTGTCACGCTTTGCCAGCCTTGCCGCCTAATTCGGAAACAGTATCTTACACAGAGCGTTTCCGACCAGATGATACCTGCTATGCACTCGAGTCCGACCTGCTGCTACAGCGTGCCTTACGGTGTGCGTCAGGGCGGCGCAGGTACGCTTGTTAAATGAACCTGGTAACAGACTCAGACTTAAAAACTTCTATTCAAAAATCTTTTGAGGGCAGCGTGAATACTATCCGTGTAAGTGTGGCAAAAGTGGCTCGAGGTCTACAAAGTTACCGTTCAACACGTCCAGCTAGGTGTGGCGAATGACCGGAGCAGCATCTGAACACTATGACGTTATCGTCGTTGGGGCGGGGCCAGCAGGGGCTGCCGCCGCGGTACGCGCCGCTGAACTCGGGGCGAAGGTTGCTGTTCTGGAGGCGAACCGACCCGGCGGCGTCTGCGTCAACAGTGGCTGTGTGCCGACGCGGGTTCTCGCTAAAACGGCTCGTCTACTCCGCGACGTACGCCACGCCGAGGTTTACGGCGTCGAAACGAGCCAGCCGGTCGTGCGCTGGGAAACGACGGTCGCCCGCGTCCGTGCGGTTATCGAAGATGTTCACGGCTACAAACGGCTCTCTGAAACACTCAGGGAAGCTGGCGCAGACCTCTATCAAGAGGGCTTCGCGCAGTTTATCGACCCGTTTACGGTAAAACTCGGCGACTCTGGTAGAAAACTCAGTGCGGACACCTTTATCGTTTGTGTCGGCGGGCATTCGGCGCGTCTGCCGGTTCCGGGTGCTGACCTGATAAACGTCCCGGAAGAGGTTTTAGACTTTCCCGGTCTTCCGGCGTCGGTGGTGATTATCGGCAGTGGCTACACCGGTGTGCAACTAGCGACCGTTTTTAATGCGTTCGGGGCCGAGGTGACGCTGCTCGAGGCTCAACCCCAACTCCTCCCGTCGGCGGACAGAGATGTAAGCTTGGCGCTTACCGAGGCGTTTTCAGTTCAGGGTATCAAAGTCCTGACCGGTATCGGCGGCGTTAAAGAGGTGACGCAGCACGGTGAGCTAAAGCGTATAAACTTTACGTCGGACGGTAAACCTCAAACCATCGACGCAGAAGCGGTCGTCGCCTGCGTCGGGTGGCCCGTGTCGGCGGAAAAGCTCAACTTGGGCGCAGCCGGGGTTGACGCAGAAGCCAAGCGTATTCCTACGGGCGCCTACTACCGAACGAACGTCCCCCACATCTTCGTCGCCGGAGACGCAAACGGTGCCGGGCTTGTGCAAACAGCGGCTCGGGACGGCTTTGCTGCGGCGACCAACGCGGTACTCGGCCTACGGGTACGCAGCGCCCATCCGCTCCTGCCTTCGGGCGGCTTTACCGACCCTGATTACGGTTCGGTCGGCTTTACCGAGTCCGAAGCGCGTGAACGCGACCCGGAATGTGTGGTCGTTTGTGTGCCGTACACGCAGCTCGAGCGTGCCCTAATCGACGGGCGAACGACCGGGTTTTTTAAGCTTATTTGTGACCGCCACCGTAGCAGCGTTCTAGGGGCGCACGCGGTTGGGGAGGGGGCGCTCGAGCTGATTCAGGCCGTCGTAACCGCTGTTGCTGCCGGAACCGACCTCGCGACGCTGGCCTCGGTTGAGTTTGCCTATCCGACCTATACCGCCGTTTTGGGTCTAGCGGCGCGGCAGTTGCTCGAGGCGCAGCGTGCTGGGTAGGTTGAGCTGGGTAGATCGGGCTGGCTTCCCAAATTTTGCGCAACTGTGTGAAACTATAGGTGTTATGAGCACGACTCCTCCGCAAACGCCGCCCACAGCTTCAAGACCGACCATGAGCTATGCCCGCGCCCGCCTCTTTTTGGGGACGAGTTGTGTGGGGATGTGGGTGGTCATCGCGGCTGCATCACTCTCTTTCGGGGTGCCGGAGCGGGTGTTCTCGAGTTCAACTTCGTTTACAGCCGGGTTCGGACAACTTGTCGGCGTCATCTTCGCCTATACCGCCATCAGCGGCGCGTTCGACCTCTTCGGCGGCTTTTTGTTGCCCAAGGAATACGGCCGCGTTACCCCGAAACTCGGACGCTTTCTTAGACACTGGTTTCGCGGCGCAGCCTTGCACGGCGTCATCCTTGTACTAGTCGGTCTGATACTCCTAACCGCAGCACGGCTCGGCGGGTTTTGGCTGACGCTGACGCTCTATCTCGCACTGAGTTTGCTGCTCGTTTACGGACAACTCACGCTTGCCCGCGCTATCGGCGGCTTGCGCCGAACTCCCAACGCAAACGGCGTGACGGTACTCAGCTCGCCCTATCCGCACTTTACGGGGGGCATGGTCGGGTTGGGTAAAGGTCGGTTGATCGTACCACAAATGTGGCAAAAAGAGCTTTCCGACGAGGCGTTTGGGGTGCTCGTCAAACGTAAAATGGCGCTCATTGAGAACGGGTCACGTCTCGGCGGCGTAGTGCTGGCCCTGGTGTGGAATCTCACAGGGTTTTTACTAGCTTACGGCCTAGCCGGGACGCTTGCGACCGTCGCCGGACTCGTCAGCTTTAGTCTCTGGTCAACGTTATGGGCTTTTTTGGGTGTGCTCGTGTTGCCTACGCTTTCAAAGCGGGGCGTCTTTGCCGGTGACGCGCTTGCGCTAGCCGGAGGTGCCGACGAAGGGGTGCTGATAACGGCTATCGAACAGCTCGACCGCGACCAGGATGACGAATACAGCCGCGCTGCCGGAGTCGAAACGATTTTCCATCCGGTTCCGTCGGCGGCGCGCCGCGTCGCCAAGTTGAACGTTCCGGCGGCGACTTGGGGGCTGTGGCACGTCGCCCGCGTCGCCCTCTACCTGTCGTGGGCAAATCTGAGTTTGCTCCCCAGAGCCGTACACTGCAACATCGGTCGGCCTGAAGTGTGGGTGTTGCTGCCTTCGGATTAGCGGTGTAAAGGTCGAAAAGAACCGCTCAAGCTGACGAACGTTACGGCTCGAGAACCCTCAACACCCGGTCTAGAATCTCGCCCGCCACCGCCCGTTTGCTCATTCGCGGCAGTTCGTCGGCGTCACCTTCCGGCGTTACGACTGTAACCTGATTGTCGTCGCCGCCGAACGCCGACCCGTCGCGCGTGGGGTAGTTCAGGCAGATGAAGTCAAGCGCTTTGCGCTGCGCCTTGTCCGCCGCCCGCTCTACGCCCTGATGCGTCTCCATCGCAAACCCGACCACAACCTGACGGCGTTTACGGGGGGCCAGCGTGCTTAAAATATCGGCGGTACGGACGAGTTTGAGCGTCTGTGCGTCGCCCGCTTTGGCTTCTTTTTCGGTTTTGACCTCAGCGGCCCGCCAGTCGGCAACAGCGGCGCTCATGACTAGTACGTCGCAGGCGTCAAAATCGGTAGAAAGTGCCCCCAGCATCTCCGCAGCGGTTTCAACCCGGACGAGCTTGACGCCGTGCGGCGGAGCCAGCGAGACCGGCCCGCTTACAAGCGTGACCTTTGCGCCTCGGTCCCTGGCAGCTTGGGCGACCGCAAACCCCATCTTGCCGGACGACGGATTTGATAAATACCGCACCGGGTCGAGGTATTCACGGGTCGGCCCCGCCGAAACGAGTACCTTGCGGTCCGTCAAGTCGTGCAGGCCGAGCAGGCCGGGCAGGAGCGCCGTAATCTCTTCGGGTTCGGGCAGCCGCCCGACGCCTGCGCCTTCACCCTTTGCAGCCAGAGTGCCCATACCGGGTTCGATGATGTGATGCTCGAGCCCCCGTAACGTCTCAACGTTGCGCCGAACCAGCGGCTGCTGCCACATGGCGGTGTTCATCGCCGGAACCCAGATGACGCGGGGCACACCCGCCAGAACGAGCGCTGAAACTACGTCGTCGGCGCGTCCGGTTGCGGCGCTGGCCAGGGCGTCGGCGGTCGCCGGTGCGACGATGAGCGCGTCGGCCCAGCGTGCCCACGAGATATGCCGCGCCTCACCGTCCGGTATAAACCAGGCGGCGCGGTCGAACACTTCGCCGCCCGCTGCGACCGCCAGCGAAAGCCGGGTAACGAAGTGCAGCGCGTCGTCAGTCGCGGCGGCGCGCACCTCATGACCGGCTTCGCTCAGGCGGCGTAAAAGAGAGGGCGTTTTAAGCGCCGCAACACCGCCGGAAGCAGCAACAATCAGCCGCACGGGGCTATCAACAAACAGAATCCAGCGGTTATGGGTAAGTCGTTGTAGATAGGTATAACCTCACAAAGGACACAAAGCTAGATGGTTACTTTTTGCTCCCACTTCTCTAGTCTAAAAAAGTTGAAAGCTCAGTCTCCACTTATTCGTCGTCATCCTCATCACGTGGGCGGCGCGAAACGCTGTAGTTGCTCGGTTCTTCGCGGCGTTCGCGTTCGACTAAGGATCGGAGCTGTTCAACGCTCGGCAGGTCGTCGCCCCAGCGGACGCCCGCGCGCGCCTCGAGTTCTTTCATCGCAATGGTTACGGTGTTGCGGGTGTGCGGCACCTCATCTTTGGGCAGCACCGAGGGAATTCCGAGTTTAAGCTGCGCCGCGCGGCGGGCTGTCACCATCGAAAGCCGGTAGCGCGATTCGGTCAGTTCCATCAGGGTATCGAAACCTTCTTGGGCCATTTTTAGTCTCCTTACAAGTTTGTTTATCGTTCGACCTGCTAGAGTTCGCGTAAAAAGTTGGCGATGTCGCGCTTGTTTAAGAGCGACGTGCGGGCACGCTCAGCGTAGATAATACTGCAAAAATCACGAACCGCCGTAGGCAGCGTGTCATTGACCACCACATAGTCAAACTCTTGTACCGCCCGAATCTCCTCGCGGGCGCGCGCCAGACGTTTTTGCATCCGGTCTTCAGAATCGGTGCCGCGCCCGCGCAGACGGCGCTCGAGTTCACTCAAGCTCGGCGGTGCGATAAAAATCATGATGGCCCCCGGCAGCCTAGCTTTGACCTGACGTGCGCCGACGAGCTCGAGTTCGACCAGCACGTCCCGGCCCGCTGCCAGCGCCCTTTCTACGGCTTCTGCTGGGGTACCGTAAAAGTCGCCGACGTATTCGGCGTATTCTAGCAGCGCGTCCTCAGCAATCAGCATCTCAAACGCCTCTTTCTCGTAAAAAAAATACTGTTTGCCGTGCGTCTCACCGGGACGGCGGCCCCGCGTCGTCGCCGAGACCGAAAAGTAGAGATCAACGTTCGGGAGTGCCGCCTGCCGGATGGTGTCTTTACCGACGCCCGAAGCGCCCGTCATCACAAATAAAATGCCACGTCGTCTTGAAAGTTGCGGCGTCGTTTCAGTTGGGTCGGTCATCCTAAAAGGGCAGTTCAGGCGAAAACAATTTACAATCCGGTTTTACAAATAAACGAAGTGGAGGTGCAGAGCCAGAAGATGTAAACCCAGCGAAAGAGCGTATGACAGAGACAAAAACCGTCAGCATGGGCGAATGTAACACGAAGCGGCGTATCAAGACAGTAATAAGGTGTTGAAGACGGCCCTACGTCTAAACTTTGCTGGAGCAGCGTCTTATACTAACTGATATTTCACACCCGGACGGTTGTCTTGGCAGTATGCTTGGGACATTAGAACCCGTCTTTTAGGTCACGCCTTGATCTATCTGAGCGTACCGGAAGCCCGACCCGTTTTCCATCTTCGAGACGGGAGATACTTTCAAGGAGACTCTGAATGAAACCTCCCTCAGCCCTACTTAAAACCGCTTTAGGTCTGTGCCTTTTTTTCGGCACAGCTCTGGCTCAGCCCATTTTGACGAGCTACCGAAACGCGACCGCGGCGCTGCGCTCAGCGGTCACAGCTTTTCCTGACGATCAGGTCGAGAGCTTAGATACGTTGCGACGAGCTGAAGCCGCTTTCAGGCCGCTGGGGGAGGCGCTCGAGCCGACCTTGCAGCGGGGCCTAAACGAAACCTTCAGCCGCGCGGAAGAGGCCATCGTCAACCAGAGCGAGACCGACCTGCAGGTGCAGGCCGCCGTATTGCAGGGCGGTTTCGGCCGCGCCATCTACCAGCAGGCGCTGGAAAACGCAGCAGACGGCGACCTGACGGGCGCACAAAACCTGTTAGGCGTTTTGGGTCAAGATTTGGGTTTGGCGGACGCGCAGTTCGTGGGGACGCCGCAAGACGCGCTGCAGGTCGTGTTCGAGTCGCGGTTGGCGGCGCTGAGTCTCGAGGAACTCGGCAGCTTCGGTGGCACTTTGGAGACCCGTTACCGAACTCTGGCACAGCTCTACAGCTACGTCTTCCTCGTTCAGGATTCGCCGCGCCTGCCGCCTGAAACACGCGATACAGTCGTCGGCACGATCCGCTCACTTGTCGCCGAGCGACCGACCGATGAGGGGATGAGCCTATTGCAGACGCAACTCACCGAGTTTGCCGGAGCTGCTCAGCGCACCGACGTAAGCGCTGCACAGGCTGACGGTGGGGGGCAGGGCGGCGCACAGAACGCCACACAAAATACCGTACAAAACACAGCACAAAATGCAACTGAGTCCGGTACTGCAAACGCAGGCACACCCAATCCAGCGACCAGCCCAGCGACAACCAGCCCCGTAGCAACGAACCCGGCAGCAAACACAGCAACAGAGCAAGCTGACGACGCGTTCGTGCCTCCGGTCGCACTCACCCCTGGTGACGTCGTGGCCGGTGGCACTGCACCTGAGAGCACTGCACCTGAGAACATTGCACCTGAGAACATTGCAACTGAGAACACCACAACCGACCGCACCACCACTACTAACGGCACTACTAACCGCCTTGCCCAACCGACCTTTCCAAAATTCTCAACCGATCCAAGTCCCTCCGGTACAGCTCAAGACAGCACGGCTCAGGATAGTGTTACCCAAACCAGCACCGACCAGACCATCAGCGACCTGAACACCACCGGAAAAACGGCCCGAGGAGACGTCGCCGTGCCTGAAACCACCTCAGCTTTGCCCTTTTTAACCCCGGACGTGCTCGCGCTGATCCTCGCCGTTGCCGGACTGCTCGCCCTGATCGGGCTGGTTCAGCTCCTCTTTACGCGGAGCCTAGCGCCGCAGCGTGACACTGCCCTCGCGCTCCTGCTGCTGCCAGTTTTGCTCGAGGGACTCGTCGCGCTCGCCGGACTGCTCAGGTCGTTTGTAAATCAACCGTGGCTCGAGCAAGTCACGCCCTACTCACTCTTTACGAGTCCCATCATGCAACTCGTGTGGGTGGTACTAAGCATCGCTGCCGCACTGACGCTTATCTTCGGTGGGCGCACCAACAGGTACACGGTTGAAGACGATGTGGACGAACCTGAATACGCCCAGTTACCACTAAGACAAGAAAGACGAGACGGGCCGCAACCGCAACCTCAGTCTACTAGGTCAACGCCATCGCCAACACCCTTGACTACGGGTAACCTTAACTGGGACGAAGACTTCTAAAGATCGTGGCTAACGCGCTCTACAAGGCAGCCGTTCGTGAACTCGAGGCGGTGCTCTCCCCCCGGCTCGTGTCGCAGGCGCTGCACGAAGGGCTGGCGACGGTCGGTAAAACGACCGATACGCTCACACTACAAGACGCCGAGGCGATCTTACAGAGCCGGGTACTCCCGCGGCTAACGGCCTCGTTGGGCGAAGCAAAAGCCCAAGAGACGGTTCAGGGCATCTCGGCGAAGCTCGTACAAGTCGCCGTCGGTACCGAAAAAGCGCTGAGTTTGAGCGCACAGGCGCGGGCGATAAGCCTGCTGCAAACCTCGTTAAAGCCGTTTAATATCTATTTCGAGTGGAGTGAAACCCAAAAGCTGCGGGCGCAGCTCTCGCTCATTGAAACCGAACACGCCGCAACTCGGAACGCGGGCGAGCTGATCGCCGCCGCTCAGCTGCAACTCGGTGTGTTGCAGCAGAAACTCAACGATCAACTCTCGGTGCAGGCGCGTGAGCTGACGCTGTTAGAGGCCACCTGGCAAGAACACAGCGCCCTGAGCAGCCCCAAGGTGCGGCGTCTGAGCGGGCTTTTGGAGCTAATTCGCGGAGCGCAAGAGGCGCAGCAACGGGTTCCGGCAGAGGTCGAACGGGCGCATCAACTCGCAGGCGACCTCCGCGCCGAGAAGCTCAGGATTTTGGGCGATGAAGCGCGGGAACTGCGCGCCCTGCCTGAAAGTTTCGGCACACTGTTGGCCCTCGAGCCCGTCCACGGCGAAAAACTCACTGAACTGCAAGAGCAGGTCGAGGGCGGTACGCTGCTGGGTGACACCCTCCGAAACTTTCGCAGCAGTTTAGAAGCGCGCCGAGAAACGCTCCGGAGCAGCCTGTTAGAGGAGTTTCACGACCTCAAGTACGGCGTCGAAAATCCTGAACTCGCGCAGCTCCTTAGGCTTTCAATAAAAGTTCTGGAAACGACGCTTCCACCTGCGCCCGACATCCAAAGAATCCGTGACCTGCTCCGCACCGGCGACTTAGACCCGGAACACCTCGCTGACTTTCACCGCCTCGAGACCGAAGCCGAAGGCTACCGCGTCGTTCCGAATGAGACGGGGCGGGCGCTCGAGAACTTTTTGGCGGCGGCGCGTGAAGGGCTCGAGGCCAGCCACACGCTGCCCGGTCTAGATGAGGGTTGGACGCTCCTGAATAGGGCCAAAGCCGAACAGCAGGGGAGCGCCCAGAGCTTTCTGGGCCGCGTCGCGGCCGCTCAGCGCGCTGCTGGGCCGCTCAGCACCCTTAATTCGGACGCGGCGCTGACGCTGCGCTGGCAGCTCGGAGCGCTCGACGCGCAGCAGGGTTCGTCGCAGCGTGTGTCTCCGAAACGGCAGGCCGAACTCGAGGCGAGCTTGAGGGAGACCGAAGCGCTGATCGGGAGCCTGCAAGAAGAAGCCGAGGCGACGCGCATCGTCGCCGCGCAACTGCTCGGGGGCAATGACGCGCTAGACGATATTCTGGGGGGTCTCGAGCTGTTCGGCGAAGCGTCCGCTAAAGTCACGGCAGTCAAGGCGGCGGCGTTTCAGGCGGCGCGCGCCGCGCCCACAACCCAACCCGCGCCGCACGCCGAGTTGCAAGGGTGGCTCGAGCGTCAGGCCGCGCACGAGGGCGTCGCCGGAGTTGCGCTCTTTACCGAAAACGCTGATACGCTCGTCTCCGGCGACCTGCCCACAGCGGTCAAGACCCTGCAACGCGCCGTGCGCCTGACCAAACGCCGCGCCGATACGCTGGGTGCGGAATTAGGGCGGGGCGACGCGTCAACCTTGAGCGTCGAAACACAAGGTTATACGCTCGTCATCTTCTGGCTGACCCGCGCCCGCAGTCTCGCGCTCGTCACCCGCGCCCCGAGCTGGCGCGGCGCGGCAAGACAGGCTGCCATTGACGCGCTACCCGAACTCGTGGCGCTGCTCGAGCCGGTCGGTGCGCCCACTTAAAGAGAATATCAACATCTCAGCCTGCCGACTCAGTTGAAAACGGCTGAGCCGAAGGCGGGAGCAGGAATACAGAATCAGGAATATCGCAAAGTTATAAGCGCATAGCGGTTTGAGCCGCGTGTTCAAGCGATGTATCCTCGCAATCTGCTGTAATAGTGCTGTGACTCTCCTCGGCTCGCTCACAGAAACACAACTACTCGCGGATAAACTCATGCAGCACGCACCGCCGGGGGCGCTGCTACTCCTTGCTGGGCCGCTCGGCGCAGGCAAAACCGCGCTCGTACAGGCGCTCGGGCGTTCGCTCGGCAGCCGCGCACAGATTACGAGCCCGACCTACACGCTGATTCACGAGTATCCGACTCCCGAAGGCGTCTTGGTGCATATCGACGCCTACCGTTTAGGCGACTCAGAAACAGGAAATGCTGAAGCGCTGTTCGAGCTGGGGTTAGACGATTATCTGGAACGGGCACGCCTTACCGCCGTTGAATGGGGTGAAGGGCTGCTAGAAACCTTTCCGGACGCGCTTCTAGTACGGCTGTCGCTCACGGGTGACGAGCGCCGCGTCGCCGTAACGCAGGGGGGCCAGAGCCTTCTTTAAGGCTATGCTCTCTGTATGGTTGTTCTTCCTACGGCGTACCTTGGGTTGGACTGCTCGAGCCCGTACCTCGCTTTGGCCCTCTACCGAAGCGGCGTCCTCGCTTCGCTGAGCGAAACCGTAGGGCGCGACCACGCCAGGCGTCTTCCGGCTGCTCTCAGCGCACTGTTCGCCGAGGCTGGGCTGACGCCGCAAAACCTCGGCGGGGTCGGGGTCGGGGTCGGGCCGGGGTCGTATACGGGGCTCCGCGTCGGCGTTGCCGCAGCGAGGGGTATCGCGCAGGGTTTAGGTGTTCCCTTGCGCGGCGAAAGCACCTTAGCGGCGATGGCGGCAGGCGTTTTGAGCGAGGCCGAACCGCGCGGCATCGTTGCCCTGGACGCGCGGCGCGGCAATGTGTATGCAGGCGTGTTCTTTTGGCGTCCGGACGAAGTGGCTCAAGAAGGCGACCTGCTCAAGCTGGAGCGCAGCGTGGCGCAGGCGCTGGGGTTCCCTTATTTTGAAGGGGTGCCGCCCGACGCGGGCTACCTGGCGCGGCGTGCTGAAACGGGTGCCAAGGACGTGCAACCCATCTACCTCTAGCGCCGTTCAAGTCAGCTGCAAGGCGCAGGGTATACTGGGCTCGTGACCTTCACCGCGATTTTTATGGCGTTTACGTCGGCTTCTCCGGCATTTTCCCGCCTTTCGGTACGCTTTATCAACTCAAAAGCCGCTGTGCGCGATGTTTAAGTCTCGAGACGTCGGTATCGATTTAGGAACGACGACAGTGCGTATCTGCTCGGGTAAAGGGATCGTCCTCCGTGAACCTGCGGTGGTTGCGCTTGGCAAAGAGACTGGTGAGGTGCAGGCCGTCGGTGAGGACGCCTACCGGCTGCTCGGCAAAACTCCCGGCAGCGTCGTGCTGGTAAGGCCGCTGCGCGACGGCGTGATTGCCGACTATCCCCTGACTGAAAAGCTGCTGGGCGCAACGCTCCGCCGCGCTACCGCCGGGCCGGGCCGCCTCTTGGGTCACAACGTGATGCTCACGGTTCCCGGCGGCGTCAGTGCGGACGACCGGCGCACCATTTTGCAAGCAGTGCGTGAAGGTGGGGCAAAGTATGCGCGTCTGCTCGAGGCTCCACTCGCCGCAGCCCTCGGTGCAGGCTTGGATGTGAGTGAACCGACCGGCAAGTTGATCGTCGATGTGGGCGGCGGCACAACTGACGTTGCCGTCATCAGTTTGGGCGGTGTGGTCGTTGCTGAGTCGCTGCGCGTTGCCGGGGGTGAGTTTGACGAGGCGATTGTGCGGTTTGTCCGGCACCAGGAAAACATGCTGATCGGCGACCGCACGGCTGAGGAGATCAAACTCCGGGTCGGCGCGGCGAGCTTGGGCTCGGGTGAAGGTGGCAGCTTCGAGGTGCGTGGGCGCGACATCACCAGCAGCTTGCCGAAAGACCTTATGGTTACGACCCGCGGCGTGGTCGAGGCGCTCGGTGATCCGCTCGAGAAAATCCTCGCCGGGGTGCAGCGAGTTTTGGAAGCTGCGCCCGCCGAACTCACCTCGGACGTCATCGACCGCGGTATCGTGATGACCGGTGGCGGCGCGCTCTTGCCCCAGTTCAGCGATATGTTGGCGCAGTCCACCGGGATTTCCGTCAGGGTTGCCGAGAACGCCGCCGACTGCGTAGCGCTCGGTATCGGCAAGGCGTTTACGGTCGAAGGACTGGCAGTTGCCGCCGAAGGCTCTTAAAACGGTAATTTCAGAACAGTAATTTCAGAACGGTAAAGGGTGCTGAACTGATGACAATAAGTAGATGCTCTAGTGACCTTTTCTAGTCTATGAACGATCTAAACCCCTCCGCAAAGCTAGCTCGAGTCTGGGTTTCGCCGTGCCTCTTTTTGCTAGGTCTCAGCCTGTTTGGGTTTACCTTCGGGTCTGCCAACGCCAAGACCCCGATGTTTCCGCTGTCCGCGCTTGTTCCCGGTCAGACCGGCTACGCGCTGACCGCTGGGGCTGGCAACCGCACCGAACGCTTTGACGTTGAGGTTTTGGCGCTGCAGTACGACGCCGGTACGGGGTTTCCGCTGGTGCTGGTGCGCTCGAGCGGCCCCGTGATCGAGGAAGCCGGTGGCATCGCCTCGGGTATGAGCGGCAGCCCGGTCTATCTGGAGCACCGGGGCGAGGACGCTCTCTTGGGAGCGGTGAGTTTTACCTTTCCAGATAGCACCGGGGGGCTCGGGCTCGTCACGCCGATTTCAACAATGCGGCGCGGCGCGGGACGTGCTCAGGCTCAGACAGCCGAAATTGCAGCGTTCGGGCCCAAGGTTGACTTTAGTAAACTCGTGCCGGTCGGGACGCCCCTGCTCGTATCTGGGGTATCGGCGCGGGCAGGCGCGTTCTTAGGGCCGCTGTGGGCAGGGGCGCTCGAGCCCTTTAGCGTCCCTACCGCTAGCAGCAGCACTCAAAACGCCTACGCGCGGCAAGACGAGGCGTTTGCGTTGCAACCGGGCAGCGCCATCAGCGTGCAACTCGTCCGGGGTGACGTGACGATTGGCGCGGTCGGCACCTTGACCATGCTGGAAGACGGCGCGTTCTGGGCGTTCGGGCATCCGCTGTTAGGCAACGGGCCGACGTCGTTGGCCCTTGCACCCGCCTACGTTACGGCGCTCGTCCCGAGCCGCGCCACACCTTTTAAGCTCGCCGACAGTGGGCGGCGCGTTCTCGGCAGCGTCACCCAAGACCGGCCCTACGCCATCAGCGGCGTCCTCGGCAAAGCGCCCGAGTTCGTTCCGGTCTCACTGCATTTTAGCGGCGACGCCGGAACGCTTCAAAAACGCTTCGAGGTCGTCGCCGACGAACGCCTCTACGCGCCGCTCTTGGCCTCAGCGACGTTGCAGGCGTTTGACGAACTGCTCTCGGCGCGCCGGGGCGGTACCGCTGAGCTGTCGTGGGACATCACACTGAAAGGGGGCCGGAAGGTGCGGATTCTCGAGCAGACCGCCGCGCCCGACGACCTCGCTTTTGCCGCAGCTAACCTCGCTGCTGAACCGCTGGGGCTGTTTGCCGACAATCCGTTTCGGGCCGCCGACGTTGCCCGCGTCGATATGAGCATCCGCGCCGCGCGCGAAGAACGGATTGCTGAACTCGTTAAGGTCGTCCCAGAACGCAAAACGCTCAAAACGGGCGGTACCCTCTTCTTAAATGTTCGGCTCCAGCCCTACCGCAAAAGTCCGGTTGTTGAACGTGTCAAGGTGCGGCTGCCGCCCCGACTGCGCGGCGCGGTGACGCTGAGCGTGCGCGGCGGCGCGACACCCGCCGAGGGTGAGGGCGGCCCGCGCCCGCTGTTTTCGTTTGCTGAACTTTTAGGAGCTATCGAAGACAACGTGCAGGCGAGTGAACTCGTCGTCGAGGCAACCGTGGCAGGTGAACCTCGGCTGCTTACGCGGCTCAGCCTGCCGTACCTCGTTTCGGGCAGTGAGACCGTCGAGCTGAAGGTGCGTGGCCCGAAAGCTGCGGCCCGTTCCCCTAAACCTGAAGCCGATAGCTCGCCCGAAGCTAACCCTGAAACCGACCCGGAAGCTGTACCGGAGGCCGAACCCCGCGAAGGCCCGCTGGGGGACAGTCCACCGCTCGAGCCGAGCGTCAATTTAGGCTTTACCAACCTGCTGGAGCGTCCATGACGGATACGGCCCTCCCTGAGATTGCAGTGGGCGGGGGGCTAAATACCGCAACCTTAGCGCAAAAGCTCGGCGGACGCCTCAGTGGTGAAACATTGTCTGTTACCCGGTTACTTTCAGCTGATGACCTTTTATATGCCGACCTGCTATCTAAACAGAACGGCAAATCTCAAATCGGCGGCGTGGTCGTCTTCTCCCCTACGGAGGTCGCTGCGTTTAGCAATCAACCGGACAAGGGAAGCGCAACGAAGAATCTGGGTGCGCTCATCGTGCCGAACGGAAGCGCCGAAGCCAGCTTCTCTTGCCCAGTCATTACGGTACCCGACACACGCCTCGCTTTCGCGCAGCTGAGCGCATTGTTTGCGCCGCCCCTACCGGATGCCGTCATCGCAGAAACCGCAATCATCCACCCTGACGCCACGCTCGGCGAAGGGGTCAGCGTCGGTGTGGGAGCTGTCGTCGGAGCAAAGGCTTTGGTAGGGAAAAGTTGCCATATTGGAGCGGGCTGCGTTGTGGGTGAAGGGGTCGTATTGGGTGAGGACACGCTCCTTCACGCGCACGTCACGCTTTATCCGGGGGTGACACTCGGGGCGCGGGTCATCTTGCACAGCGGCGTCGTGGTCGGCGCGGACGGGTTCGGTTATGCGTTCGGGCCGCAGGGCGCACTCAAGATTCACCACCACGGGACAGTCGTATTAGAAGATGATGTCGAGGTCGGCGCAAACAGCTGTATCGACCGCGGGACGCTCCACGAAACCCGTATCGGCGCACGTACGAAAATCGACAACCTCTGTCAGCTTGGGCACAACGTTGTGACCGGCCCGGATTGTGTGATTGCGGGGGCGTCGGCAGTTGGGGGCAGTACGGTGCTCGGGCGCGGCGTGGTTTTGGGCGGGCAGGTGGGCGTCACCGACCACGTTCAGCTCGGTGACGGGGTACGCATTGCGGGCGGCTCGAGCGTCCTCAAAAGCGTTCCGGCGGACGGAACTTGGGCGGGTTATCCGGCGCGGCCCCACCGCCGCTGGGTTCGTGAACTCTACTTGCTGGGCAAGCTCGAGACCATCTGGGAGCATCTCAAAAGCGACGTCAAAAGCAAAAAGATGCAGTCGGAGAAAAACCGGGAGAAAAAACGTGATTAGCGGCTACGGCCTTCACACCGGTTCACCGTCGTGGGTACACCTGCACCGGGCACCGGGCAGCGTGCGGTTTCGGCGCGGTAAAGAGGAGATTCCGGCGCGGCTCGAGTTCGTGTCCGAGACAAAGCGCAGCACCACGCTGGGCCGGGCTGGGTATCAGGTGGTGATGGTCGAACACCTGCTCGCGGCGCTCGCCGTGCGCGGTTGGTGGTCGGAACTCGTTATCGAAGTGTCTGCCGACGAAATTCCGATTTTGGACGGCTCTGCCGCACCCTGGTCTGAGCTCTTGGAAGATCTCGGCGCACCGCCCCCTGCGCCGCCGGGATTTGTCGTCGGTCAAACGTTTGCGCTGGGGCAAGGTGAGACGCGCTGCCGCGTAGAGCCCGGCCCGCCCGAACTCTGCGCTGAAATCACCTTCGACCACCCTGCGATTGGGCGGCAGCGGTGGTGCGGCAGCTCAGACAAATATGAGACGCTCCTCCAAGCGCGAACTTTCGGCTTTCTAAGCGAGTTGGATGGGTTGCGGGAGCGTGGGCTGGCGACCGCTGCAAGTCTGGACAACGCGGTTGTTTACGGCGACAACGGGCCGATGACGCAGCTTCGCGCGTCTGATGAACCCGTCCGGCACAAGGCGCTCGACGCGCTCGGCGACTTTTACCTGCTCGGCAGGCCACTTTTGGGTCGATTAGAGGTCATTCGCGGCTCACACAGCGCACACGTCGCCTTCGCCCGAGCACTTTTACGTGAAGCTATGTTACTCTCGCTCGAGCCTTCGCCCGCAGGCGAATCCGGGGAGCCACCTTGACGAAAGCCAACATCTTGTTCCAGTCCACCTGCTTACCTTTAGGTGCGCGGTGAAACGCCTCCGCGTCGCCGTCGTCGGTTTCGGCGTGATGGGTAAAAATCATGCGGGCGTCTACGCCGCGCTGCCCTACACCGACCTCGTTGCTATCGTTGACCCGAGCGAAGAACGCCGCGCCGAGGCCGCTCAGCGCTTTGCCGTAGCGACCTATCCGGACGTACCCTCACTTTTAGCAGCTAAGTCTTTAGACGCCGCCAGCGTCGCCGCGCCGACCAGCCACCACTGCCGCGTCACCGAACAGCTTTTAAGGGCCGGAATTCACGTGATGGTCGAAAAACCGGTTGCCAGCAGCGTCCCCGAAGCTGAGCAGATGGCGGCGCTGAGCCGCGCTCAGGGCTTAATCTTGCAGGTCGGGCACATCACCCGTTTTTACCAGGCTGTTGAGCTTTTAGGCGAACGGATCAGTGAGCCCTACCTGATCGAAGCGCGGCGGCTGACGCCGAACGCCCGTATTCAAGATGTTGGTGTCATCCTAGACCTGATGATTCACGATATCGACATCGTGCTGGGCATCGTCCCTCACCCGATCCGCAGCGTCCACGTCTCCGGGCATATCTTGGGCGAGACCGGTCACGAAGACATCGCCGCCGCGCAGATCACTTTTCAAAACGGCTGCATCGCCCGCTTTCTGGCCTCACGCGTCGCCCCCGACGCCGAACGCACGCTCGTGATCGCCGAGAAAAAACAGACGCTCCGGGTTGACTTCGGTAAAGAGCCGCACACCGAGGTGTCGGTTTACCGTCCTGTTGCCGAGGGTGCCGGACACTCGAGCCACTCCGAAATTCAGATGGACCGTCTCATCGTTCATGAAGACAATCCGCTGCGGCGCGAGTTGGAGCACTTTCTCGCCCGCATCCGCCGCACCACCTCGCCGATTGGCACCCTAGACGACGACCTCCGCGCCCTGCAGCTTGCCACACAGCTCATTACCGAACTGCACGCGCAAACCGGCCTCACCCGGCAGGCGGTCTTGACGTGAGTGCAGACCCGGCGTCCCTTGACCTGCGTGCGCTGCTCCCACACCGCTACCCTTTTCTAATGGTAGACGCGTTCGTTTCACAAGCGGGCGACACCTTCGAGTGCCGTAAAAACGTCTCGTTCAACGAACCCTACTTTCAGGGTCACTTTCCCGGTGAACCTGTGATGCCGGGCGTGCTGATTTTGGAGGCGCTCGCGCAGGCGTCGGCAGTCGGGTTGGCAGTGCGTGAAGGCTGGACGGTGCCGGACGCCGAACCTCAAATCGGCTACCTCGCCGGGGTAGACGGGGCCAAGTTCAAACGTAAAGTCGTTCCCGGCGACGTGCTGCGGCTGACCGGTACGATTCTGCTCTTTCGCCGCCGCCTCTGCCGCGTCGAGGCAAAAGCGCTCGTCGGGGACGAAGTTGCTGCTGAGGCCGTCCTGTCGTTCGTTTTTGCTGCGTGAGCTAACCCTTAATGAGTGTACTGGCGACCGTTCACCCCTCCGCTGTCGTTGCACGTGACGCTGAACTCGGTGAGGGCTGCGTCGTCGGGCCGTTCGTCGTCATCGAAGCGGGTGTAAGGGTCGGTGAAAATGCTGTCATTCAAACCGGCAGCGTGCTGCATTCCGGAAGCATCATCGGAGCAGGTTGCCGTGTCGGGCCTTACGTGGTGGTCGGCGGCGAACCGATGGACACGGCGTTTCGCGGCGAACCGAGCTTTACGGTGTTGGAATCTCGCGTCACGCTGCGCGAATTTGTCACCGTTCACCGGGCGAGCGGTGAGGGAAACGAAACTCGCGTCGGCGCGGATACGCTTGTGATGTCGTCGGCGCACGTATCGCACAACGTTCAGGTCGGGCAAAACTGCGTGCTGACGACTCAGGTACAACTCGGCGGACATGCCCAAGTCGGCGACTATGCGGTGCTGGGCGCGGCGGCAATGGTACACCAGCACTGCCGTATCGGAACCCAAGTGATGCTTGGGGCGGGGGGCGCGGCGAACCGGGACGTGCTGCCTTTTAGCATGGCAACGGGTAATCCGGCGCGGCATTACCGCCTTAACCGGGTCGGCCTCGAGCGGCGCGGCGTGGGGGGTGCGCGCTACCGCGATCTGGAACGGGCGGTGCGGGCGTTTCGTCGCCGGGACCGGGCACTCTTGGAAGAACTCGCCCTCGTAAGCGAAGATGTGAGGGGGATGCTCGAGTTTCAAGCTTCAGCCAAACGCGGGCTTTCCGGGTTCGTTTAGCGTTTTCTTATGACTGACAACAACAGTATCATTCTAGTCAGCAACGGCCCCGGTGAACTCTATACCTGGGTGCGCCCGGTACTCGCCGAATTGCAGCGACAAGCCCCGGCGCGGCGCGTTACCATCAGCTTGATTCCGTGCCAGTTTGCCAGCGGCAGTGAAACCAAAATTGCCGAAACCTTCGGTGCCGATACCGTTACGAGTCCAAAGGACTTTCTGGGTTTGATGACCGGAAACCGCGCGGTGTTCGGGACACAGGCCGAAACAGTACTCGGACTCGGCGGCAGCGCCGACCTCACGCTGAGACTTGCGGACAAGTTGCGTGCCCCGGCCTACCGCTATTCGTTCGTTCCTTACTGGCACAAAAAACTTCAGGCGTTGTTCGTCGATTCACCGCGCACCGCGCAGCGGGCGCGGCTGTTGGGCGCACCGGGCGGGCGCACCGAAATCGTCGGCAACCTCGTTGCTGACGCGGTTGAACTAAGTGAACCCGTTACCGAGCAGGGTTCACCGCATATCGTAATGATGTGCGGTTCACGGGACGGTTTCGCCGTTCACATCATCCCCTTTATGCTGGCGCTCGCCGACGCCCTTCACACGCACTATCCGAACGCCCGTTTCGTCTGGCCGGTCAGCCGCTTGCTGCGTGAAGAAACGTTGGGGCGGGGCGTCTCAGGAGCCGAAAAAGAAACGCTCGGCGGGGTTGCCGGAAAACGCGTAGGGGAGACGGTCTTTACGCCGGGTGGGGCACGGCTCGAGCTCGTCCCCGAAAACACCCGTTACGCCCACATGCGGGCTGCCGACCTCGCCGTGACGATACCCGGTACGAACACCTTAGAGCTTGGCATCGCCGGGGTGCCGTCAGTGGTCTTGTTACCGCTCAATAAACCCGAAGTGATACCGCTCGAGGGTCCCGGACACTGGTTGTCGCTGGTGCCGCTCGTCGGCCCCAGCCTAAAACGCCGCGCCGTGCTCTTGGCTGCGCCGCATCTGCCGGTCAGTTTGCCGAACAACCTGAGCGGGGAGAAGTTGATGGTGGAGCTTAAGGGTACGCTCACCGTAAAAGGTGTGCTGAGTGAAGTTCTAGGACTGTTAGACGATGAAGCCGAACGAAACCGGCGGCGTAAACGGTTGCTCGAGACCATGCCGAGACCAGGGGCCGCCGCCAAACTCGTCACCCGACTTTTAGAATAAGCTGATTATGCTTCCGAACCTGCTCTTCCCCCGCACGGCGCTGACCCTCTGGGGTGCGCTGGCAGCGGCGGTCAACGCGCTCGTGCGGGTCGCCGTTGCGCCGCTCCTCGTCCAGCCGCTGTTAGACCAAGTTTTTGTACGTGGCAATTTCGACGCGCTGACGCGGGTTTTATGGGTTGGTGGTGGTGTGCTGCTGCTAGGCGCAGTCGCGCTCTGGGCGCAAGATGCGCTGTTCGGGACGCTCGCGGCGCGTGTGGGGGCGGCGTGGCGGCGAGGGCTCTACCGGACGCTGCTGGGCCAAACAGAGCGCAGTGCCGAGAAGACCAGCGGCGGTCTGACCGGGCGCGTTTTAACCGACCTAAACCAAGTCGAGGCGTTCGTTCAGGTCGGCCTCGGCACCTTTATCGCCGAAACCCTGACGCTCGTGCTGAGTTTTGCGTATCTGCTCTACGTCAACCCTGGTGCGACGCTGCTTTTGCTCGGCCTGTCGCTGCCGCTTGCCGGGGCGCTCGTGTGGGCGGGCGGGTTTATCCGGCGGCGGAGTTTGCAAACGCAGGGGTTATTAGAGGAGACGAGTTCGCATCTGCAAGAAGGGCTGGCCCAGCTCGAGGTCGTCCGTGCGTTTGGGCTCGAGACGTTTTTACTCGGACGCTTTGAAACGGCGAACATGGGCGCGGCGCGGGCACAGGCCAGCCGCACCCGCTGGGCTGCGTTGCAAACCCCGCTCGCGCAGGCACTAGGCTTTGCGGTGCTTGCTGGACTTCTTTTATACCTCACGCAAAGTGTCCAAAACGGCGCGATGAGTCTGGGTGAAGTCGGGGCGTTCGTGACACTTTTGGCACTTTTATCAACCCCCGCGCAGCTGTTGCCGAGAGCCTACGCGCATCTGCAAAGTGCGCGGGCAGGCGCAGCGCGGCTGCTGGAATTACGTGACTTGGGGCCTAAAACCGCGCCGCTTAGACTCGAGCCCCTCCCCCCACGTCTCCCGGTAGTGCAGCTCTCCGGCGTAACCTTCCGGCGCGACCACGAAACCGTTTTAGACGACCTGACCCTGACGTTGACCGGCCCCGGCCTCGTCGCCCTGACCGGGCCGAGCGGCGGCGGCAAAACAACGCTCCTCAAATTGCTCTTGGGTTTGCTGAAACCGACTTCGGGCAGCATCACACTGGCAGACACCGATTTATCGCACTACTCGGACGCCGAACGTCAGCGCCGCGTCGCTTACGTCCCGCAAGAAACGCCCCTCTTCCGCGCCTCATTACGTGACAATCTAACGCTCGGTCAACCCTTTGCCGATGAAACGCTCTGGGCTGTGTTACGGAAAGTCGGGTTGGACGGAACCGTGAAAGTGCGTGGTCTGGACGCCGCTCTCGCTGAGAGCGGCGCGGGGCTTTCGGGTGGGCAGCGGCAGCGGTTAGCGGTCGCCCGCGCCCTGCTGCGAAACCCTGACGTGTTGCTCCTAGACGAACCGAGTGCGAGTCTGGACAATGAGAGCGAGCAGGTTCTCGTCGAGGTACTAAAAACGCAGGCAAAAACGCGGCTAGTCGTCGTGGTGGCGCACCGTCCGGCGCTTGCGCTGGCAGCGGGGCGGGTGCTGAGGCTCGAGCGCGGACACCTGTTTACTCTGTCTGAAACCGTCCCCACATGAACTACGATTCCCTCGCTGAACTGTATGACCTGCAGTACCAAAATTACCGCGACGACCTGCCCTTTTACACTCGGTTAGCCGACGATTACGGCGGCCCGGTGTTAGAACTCGGTGCAGGCACAGCCCGCGTCTCCGCCGCACTCGCAAGAGCCGGTTATGAGGTGGTGGCGCTCGAGCCCTCCCGTAAAATGATCGAGCGCGGTCAAGTACGGCTTAAGGCTCAAAACCTGAACGGTGTAACTTACGTTCAGAATGATATGCGTTCAGCACGGCTAAACCGGCAATTTCCCCTGGTAATTGCACCGTTCAATACGCTCATGCACCTCTACACACTGTCTGAACAAGACGCCGCTTTACAGACCGTAAAAACGCACTTAGCACCGGGCGGCCGCTTCGCCTTCGACCTCTACACGCCGAACTTTGGCGAGCTGAACGTGTTACGGCTTGAGCCCGAATGGAACCACGTCGGCGGCGAGAACAGCGAACTATTCTTGCTCCAAACGCACGACCCCGACACCCAAACCCTGAACTCACACTATTTTCTAGACACCACGGACGAAACCGGGATTTTACGGCGGCAGCGCAGCACCCTCACGCAGCGGTATTTTTATAGGTTTGAACTCGAGCGTACCCTCCAGCAAAACGGCTTCACACACTTGCAACTATTCGGCAGCTTCGAGCGGGGCCGTTACCACGCAGGTGCGCCCCATCTCGTTGTAGTTGCAGGTGTATAGCTTTCCGAATCTTTTCGGTGTTTACTACGCTGCTTCCGGTTTCTTCACTCGGTCAGCGGGATAGTAGTAGCCGATGACCCAAACACAAACCGCACCTACGGCAAATATGACCGCAGTGTACTTCCAGATTGTGAAAGCCAAGAGCAGCGTTAGAAGGTCCATAACGCCGCCTCCCACCAGCCATACCAAACGAGCAGCGAGGTGCTTATGCTTGGGCTCGAGCAGGGCAGCGAGACAGATTGCCAGTGCTGTCTGCACGGCTACCGAGCCGTAATCGTTAAGTGCTAATAACCGCCGGATATGAGTAGCGGAACAAGCTTCCGGAACACTATCGTCTCCCGCATAGTAAGAAGTACGCAGGCACATCCCAAAAATTCGAGTTTGGGTGGCTTCAGAGAGTTGCACGGCTGTAAACACAGCGGCAAGAACGAGCGGAATAAGCAGCGCTCGCCGCAGCACCAGCCTGAACCGCGCTGCCCGCGGCACCTTTGGCGACGAGGCTGAAAAAAACCGTGCGGCGCTGCCGTAGCCCCACAAGCGGGCGGTACAAACCGTACATAAAAGCCCCGTGATAAGCGGCGGGAAAATCATCGGCCAGAGCTGTCCGAAACCTACTGAGCTAAAAACGACCGCACCCAACATAACGATGAGTGCGCCGATAGTATAAAAAATAGCTGCGACGCTGAACTTTTCTTTAGGCTCGAGCAGCACCGGTAACATCACAAAAACAGCGGCCCCTACCGCGCAAGCTGTGGCCTCCCCGAACGTCTCTCCCCAGCAAACCTGCTGGGCCAGCCTACGAGAGGGCACAGCTCCTTTATAGGTAGGCAAATATTCAAGCCAGAGCGCACCTACAAACCCCATAAACGCTGCCGGAAGCATCAGCACGCGCGGCACCCAAAGAGACGTTGTACGCGCCCGAGACACAGCATACTTTAGCAAGTCCCCTGCTGCTCGGCAGGTTAAATTTTGAACTCGAGCGCGCCCTCATCCGAAACGGCTTCAGCCACATCTAGGTTTACGGCGACTTCAGCCGGAGCCGGTTTTCCGCCGCCGCGCCGCACCTCGCTGTTGTTGTGTCATAATCTAGTCTGTACCGTAGCTGACGCAAACTCTCTTTGAGGCTGCGTTAAGCTTGCCTTTCACGTCAAGACGATGCGTGAACCCTATGGACACACTTCTCAAAGACCTCAGCTCACCCGATACCTACGAAGTTATTATGGCGCTCCTGGGCGTCGCCTTTATCGGCGCAGCCTGGTTGCCGCGTCTGCTGCAAGGTCGGGCGCTCTCGTTTCCGATTGTCTACGTCGGTCTGGGGATGGTGCTCTTCAGCCTACCGCTCGGTCTACCTAACCCGGAACCGCTCGTCAACCGCGCTTTTACGGAACACTTTACCGAACTGCTGGTGATCGTCGCGCTGATGGGCGCGGGTCTTAAGATCGACCGACCGCTCAACTTTCGCAAATGGCGCGTGACCTGGCGGCTGTTAGGTATTGTCATGCCGCTGACAATTGCCGCAACTGCTCTGCTAGGCTGGTGGGTTATCGGTCTGGCCCCGGCGTCGGCGCTGCTTTTGGGCGCGGTGCTGGCCCCGACCGACCCGGTTCTAGCGGCGGACGTGCAGGTTGGCGAACCCGGTGAGGGCGAAGAGGACGAGGTGCGTTTCGGCCTCACCTCAGAGGCGGGCTTAAACGACGGTTTGGCGTTTCCGTTTACCTATCTGGCGATTTTAGCGGCAACCTACGGGTTGGCTCCGCAAAACTGGCTGGGTGACTGGACGCTCTATTATTTTATCTACAAAATCGTCGTCGGGGTAGCCGTAGGCTGGCTTTTGGGCAGCATCTTGATGCACCTGATCTTTAGGACCGAGGTCAAGACCAAGCTCGCCGAGACCGGTGAGGGCCTTGTTGCGCTCGCCGCTGTGCTGCTCGTTTACGGTGTGACCGAGCTGTTGCAAGGCTACGGGTTTTTAGGGGTCTTCGTCACCGCCCTGGCCCTAAAGCATTTTGAACGCGGACACGAGTATCACGTTCAGCTCCACAGCTTTATCGAGCAGAGTGAACGGCTCCTGATGGTCGCGCTGCTCGTGATTTTTGGGGGCGCTATCGCCCGCGGTCTCCTGAGTGACCTCACCTGGGGCGGCGTCTTTGCTGGAGTCGCCGTTATCTTTCTGGTAAGGCCGCTTTTCGGCTTGCTTGGACTTTTAGGCACGAAGGTACCGTGGCGTGAGCGGTTTGCGCTCTCTTTTTTCGGGATTCGCGGCGTCGGCTCGTTTTATTATCTGGCCTACGCCATCAACGAAGCTGACTTTCGGGACGCCGACGGGCTCTGGGCTATTGTCGGTTTTATCGTGTTGCTATCAGTTATCGTTCACGGGGTCAGCGCGCCCTTCGCTATTGGCAAGCTCGACGAGAAGCGCGGGGATGACGACCGGAGACAGAAAGAAGCTGAGCGTAACTACGGGTTACGCTGAGAAGCCTCGAGGTCACTCAGCTGCAAATCGAGCGCCCCGACCGACATCTGGATTTCCCACACCGACAACCCAAGCGAGACCATAAGGAGCAGTAGACTCACCGTAAAAACGACCTGTGCGGTGAGCATCAGTCCGAAAAAGAGCAGAAACATACAGAAGACGCAGCCGAAAAAACTGGCGACGCCGAGCGCCTGCATCGCGCGGATCAGCCGGACACGTGCCCGCAGGTTGACGATCTGCCCTAGAACTTTATCCTCGTGGCCTGCAAGGTAACGCCCGTGCAACTCACGGATCAGTCCAGCGAGCGACAAAAAGCGGTTCGTGTAGGCCAAGAGCAGGAGTGAAATCGCCGGGAATAAAAGTGCGGGGGTGGTTAGCTCGAGCCTCACCGTTCTACTTTAAGGGTTGGGGAGACTCGAGCAGCCGAAACTCAGGGCGCGACAGCACTGCGAAGGTGCCAGTTTTGCCAAAACGTAAAAGGGTCAATTTCGTTATGGGCAGCGATAAAAAGTGTGTTGATTCTGCCGTGAGTGGCGAGAACGACGTTTTGGGTAAGGCTCGAGCGCTGCCGCTACCGCCTGAGTAAACCGCTCTAGCGCCTCGTTTGCGCTCTCATTCTCAAATCTGCGCTTATCAGGCTCATTAAAAAGCGATTTGACGGCAGCTTCAAAAGCAGTTGGGTCACTAAAATAAGGTTCACTGGTTGCATCTTGTTCATGCAATCCGGGATTGCTGTGACAGGGTACCTTTAACACTTCAGCAATAATATGTCCCGTTTCAGCAGCTTTGGGTTCTTCACTGGTAATCACGACACTTGGCGGGTAGAGGCGCAACGCTTCGGCTAGAAGAGCACTCTGCTCCCGGCCTTTCTCGCTAAGCCGCCATGCTTTTGCCGGAACATTTGGTTCGATATCCGGCGGCGCATGTTTGACCAGAAACAAATGAACCACTGCTAATCCAGTGCGCGTAACGCGGCAGTAAGCCCCTGCCCCAGTGACACTTCTTGCCCCAGCTCCCGCAAAACCTCTTCTAACGCAGCGACGATAACGAGCGCGTCGTAACGGTCGGCGTAGCCCATGACTGAAGGCCGAAACAAAACGGGTTTGGCGTCGTCTTGACCCCCGATAATCTGTATTCCGCGGGCGCTAAAGCCTTTGACGATGGCGGGCGCGGCGACGCCTTCGGGCGCGTAGAGCGCCGCCGTCGCTGCGCTTGGACGTTCAGCGTAGGGTTTGCAACCGAGTGCCGCGCCTCCTGCCAACACAGCCCGGTTGAGCGTTTCCCGCCTTGCCCAGACGTTTTCCAAACCCTCTTCTAAGAGCATGTCCAGGGCGACCTCGAGCCCTGCCACCAACCCCACCGCAGGTGTATAAGCCGTCTGCCCCTCACGCTGCTGTTTACGCTCTTTACGCAAATCCAGATAAAACGTCGGCAATAGGTCTTCCGTTCTAGCCCACGCCCGCTCGGACAGCCACGCAAACGCAAGTCCGGGCGGCGTCATCAGCCCCTTTTGACTGCCGGAAAAAATCCCGTCCAAACCCCAGTCCTTCGGACGCAACTCAGCAACGCCCAGACTCGTTACGGTATCGACCAGAAAGAGCGCTTCCGGAACCGTTTCCCTGACAACTTCGGCGATAGCTTTGGCGTCGTGCAGGACGCCCGTAGAGGTTTCCGAATGGGTGGTCATCACAGCGGCGGCGTCCGGGTATTCTTTGAGAAGTTCGCGGACGGCTTCCGGGTCGGCAGCGCAGCCCCACGGCAAGGTCAGCTCGGCAACGTCGAAGCCGTAGTGCCGCGCGAGTTTGACCCAGCGTTCACCGAACTTGCCTGCGTTGATACCGACGACCTTTGCGCCCTTCGGCACACATGCTAACAGTCCGGCTTCAAACCCGGCGGTGCCGCTTCCGGCGAGAATCAGCACGTCGTCTCCGGGAACGCAGGCGGCGGCGGCGAGTTTGGCTCGAGTCCTCAAAAACAGCTGCTTAAACTCGGGCGTGCGGTGATGTACCACGGGGCGACCGACAGCTTCTAAAACTCGGGGCGGTACCTCGACGGGGCCGGGGGCATAAAGGCGAGGCTTGAACATCACAAGCTCACCATTAAAGCCTCACAACCGTCAGACTCGCCAGCACATTCGGCAGACCCCGCAAAACTTCTAACACACTCTCCGGCGGTTCGTTGTCAAGACCGAGCGCAAAGATGGCAAACCCGTCTTCACCGACCCTCGAAAGCTGCATCCCCGAAATGTTCACGCCCGCATCACCTAATACTGTCCCGACCTTACCGACTGCGCCGGGGCGGTCGTAGTTCGTGCAAATCAGCATCGTGCCTTCGGGCCGTAGTTCAATAGGATAATCGTCTACCGAGACGATGCGCGGTTCGGTGCCTAAAACCGTGCCGCCGACGCTAAAACTGCCCTCGTCGGTAGTGAGTTTGACGTGAACATGCGAGGTGTAGCCGCGGCTCCGGGAAGCCGTTACCTTTGAAACGCGGATGTCGCGCTCTTTAGCAATCGAGGGCGCGTTGATGTAGTTGGGCGCTTCGTCTAGGATGGGCTCGAGCAACCCTTTGGTAACCGCAATCGCTACCGGGTCGGGGTCACGTGGGAACGTCCCGGAAAACTCAATCTGCAACTCACGCATCCGGCCCAGCGAAAGCTGTGCGACGAGTTTACCCAAAGCCTCACCGAGTTTGAGGTACGGGCCTAGAACTGCCATCACATCGGGGGCCAAAGCGGGCGCGTTGACTGCGCCGCGTGAGAGGTCGCCGTTTAGCGCCAGTGCGGTGCGTTCTAAAATCTCTGCGCCGACCCGCGCTTGCGCCTCGGCGGTGTTTGCGCCCAGGTGTGCGGTCAGAACGACGTTATCGAGGGCTAAAAGAGGGTTGTCGGGGGAGGGGGGCTCGAGCACATACACATCTAACCCGGCCCCAAAGAGACGGTTTTCAGTGAGAGCCGCCAACAGCGCCGCCTCATCGATGATGCCGCCCCGCGCCGCGTTCACCACCACCGCACCTTGCGGCAACCGCGCCAACTCTGCCGCCCCGATAATCCCCTGCGTCTCTTCGGTCAGCGGCGTGTGAACCGTAACGAAGTTTGAACGCTCCAACATCGCCCCCAAATCGTCTACCAACTCGACTTTGAGGTCATTCGCTCTCTGCCGAGAGATATACGGGTCATACGCCAGCACGGTCATCCCGAGACCTTGTGCCCGCCGTGATACCAGCGAACCGATTCGCCCCAAACCGACAATCCCGAGCGTGGCGTCTTTAACCTCACGGCCCAAAAATTTTCTGTCCCAAGTACCTGAACGAATCTGCTTGTCCGACCGGCTTACACCCCGCGCCGCCGAAAGCATCAGCGCAATGGCCAGCTCCGCCGCCGAAACGTTGTTCGATTCGGGCGCGTTCAGGACTAAAATACCCCGGCGTGAGGCAGCTTCTAGGTCAATGTTATCCACTCCGACCCCGCCCCGCCCGATGACCTTGAGGTTCTTGGCCGCGCGGATGAGCGCGTCGTCTACCTGCGTGCGACTCCGGGTAATAATCGCGTCGTAGCCGCCGACCAGCTCTAACAGGTCAGCCCGCGAAATCCCCTCGCGGTAGTCTACCTGAATGTTTTCGTAAGTTTTATCACCGAGTTGAATCGTATCTGTAACAAGGACTTTATACGCCATACCCGCGAACTATACCCCGTCTACCGCCCTCACGCAGCTTTGCATCGTCACAGGACAGCAGCTATCGTAAGGGCGCGGTCTCAAAACGTACCGGGAGCGAGCGCCAGACGTAAGATATAAGCTTGTTGA
This sequence comes from Truepera sp., assembly GCA_965215315.1. Classification (GTDB taxonomy): domain Bacteria; phylum Deinococcota; class Deinococci; order Deinococcales; family Trueperaceae; genus Truepera. The sequence continues at coordinate 2,795,061 of CBDCDB010000008.1, forward strand.
CCCTCTTTAGCACTGTATCTCTCCAGCAACGCGTCTAGCTCGTCTCTCAGGTTGAGCGCGTCCTCGTAGTCAAGTGACATCCTTTTCCAGATGCTGTGGGCGGGAGAACTGCCCTCAAGGGGTTCCCAGCTACGCCCCGGTGCAGCTGCTCCCAAAACAGCGACGCTCCCCTCATCACAAAATATTCTTAAACCGGGAAGTTCACCCTGCGCGTTCTTAAAGGTCTCACTTAGGTTACGGGCAAGTTTTTGCTCGAGCTGATGCCCTACGCCGCAGAGAAACTCTTCAAACGAAACCGCCTCACGGGGGACAAAAAACTCGTCTGCTGCCGTTTGGTAGTAGCGGAGTGGCCTACCGCGTTTGGCTTTGGTGTGGCTCAGCTCGAGCAGCCCCAGCTTTTCGAGGCGTTCAACTTGTTTGTACGTCCAGTTAGGGTCAGCGCAGAGTTCCGCGGCAGCTTCGCCGACTGTTACGGCACACCTGAAAAAAGGCCTCAGAAACCGCGCACGTTCGATGTCCGTAAGCCACCGGACCGCCCTCGCGTCGGTGATGGCGCAGTGCGTTCGACTTGCCTTTGCCTGTTGCATTGCAAGTAGTCTAGCTCTAGCTTGGGTTTAGAACGTGAAAAGGAGGCGCGATGAAGCGTTTTGGCACCCTGATGGTTCTGGTGAGTTTATGGACGTTTGCAGCAGCGCAGACGCCGGAGGACGTAGCGGGGGCGTGGCAGGGCAGTATCGAAGTACCCGACAGTCCGTTAGACGTCATTGTCACCTTTGAAGGTGCAGCGGGCGAGCTGAGCGGAACGGTAGCTATTCCCGCCCAGGGCGCAGAAGGGTTGCCCTTAAAAGACGTTACTTTGGAAGGTGACACGCTCAGTTTTATAATAGACGGCGTAGACGGCGACCCGACCTTTGACGGGACGGTTTCAGGTGACAGTTTTACGGGGACGTTTAGCCAGAGTGGACAGAATTTTCCCGTTACGCTGACGCAAGGCGAAGCGGACGCAGCTGCTACTGCTAAACCCACTACCGCCGAGCCCTCAGCAGAAGAGACCGCAGAAAGCTATGAAGACCCAGGGGGCCGCTTCAGCGCACCGGTACCGACGAACTGGACGGTCGAGGAAAACGAGGGTTACACAACCTTGCTGAGCCCTGAAGGTGACATCCGCGTCTACCTGCTGACTTCGCCGGAAGCAAATTTAGAGACCGCCGTAAAACAGGGCTGGGCAGAGGTTGCGCCGGACTTTACGCTCGAGCCCGAAGACCCGCTCGAGCCCCCTTCCGAACCGGGGGTCGAAAAAACAGTGGTGATTAACTACGACGGCGGCGACCGGGTTGCCCAAGCCTACGCACAGCTTTACGACGGAACGGCCTACCTGTTTCTCTTTGAAGGCGACCTCGCAGCCGTGCAGCGCCGGAGCGCACAGGTAGGCATCATCGCGTCGGGCTTTGAGACTAGCGGGTTAGAGGACACCGACCTAACCGGGGCCGAGCCGCTTACGGTAGACGAGACTGTTACGGGTAAACTAGGGACCTACGTTACGGACGCCCTCAAACGTTTCGGGATTCCCGGTGCGGCGGTCGCTATCGTCCAAAACGGTGAGGTCGTTTACGAAGGCGGTTTTGGCGTAAAAAGTATAGGCGGGGGTGAACCCATCACCGCCGACACAAACATGATGATCGGTTCGACCGGCAAGTCGCTGACGACCATACTGATGGGCACCCTTGTAGACGACGGCCTGATGAGCTGGGACACGCCTGTTAAAGAAGCTTTGCCCGAGTTTAAGGTATCCGACCCTGAGCTGAGCCAAACGATGACGATGCGTAACCTCGTATGCGCCTGTACAGGTGTGCCGAGACGCGACCTCGAGCTCGTCTTTAACGCTGACACGTTGGGCGCGGAAGAGATTGTCGAATCATTGGCGACCTTCACCTTTTTTACCGACTTCGGTGAAGCGTTTCAGTACAGCAACCAGCTGGTCGGGACTGCTGGCTACGCCGCCGCCGACGACGACGGAGCCTCTTGGGGAAACCTTTACACAGGGTACATAAGGTCGTTACAAAAGCGCGTGTTAGACCCTATTGGCATGACGAATACGACCCTTTCGCTGCCGAAAGTTAAGGCGCGTGGTGATTATGCGCTGCCGCACAGCCTTACTTTCAGGGGCCGGAATGAGCCTTTTTCGGTTGACTTGGAGCAGCTCCTCTTACCTATCGCCCCCGCCGGGGCGCACTGGGTCTACGGCGCACGACATGGCCCGTTATCTCGTCACTGAGCTTAGTGTCGGCGTCGCGCCAGACAGCACGCGCGTCGTATCTGAGAAAAACTTGCGAACAACGTGGGAACCGCAGGTCGAGGTCAGCGCCGATACGAGCTACGGTTTAGGCTGGTTCATCAGTAACTATAAGGGCCTTAAACTCATCGAACACGGCGGCAACACCTTCGGGTTCACCTCAGACTTTGCCTTTTTACCGGATGCGGGTTTAGGCATCGTCGTGTTGAGCAACGCGCAGGGGACAAACGCTTTTAACAGTGCGGTTCGCACACGGCTTTTTGAACTCGTTTTTGAACAAGACCCGGAGGCCGACAAGCAGGCGACGTTCGTATTTGATGAACTCGCTAAAGAGCTTGAGAAAGCTTCAAAGAATTTGCAGCCGTTAGATATGGCGGTCGTGACGCCCTATCTGGGGCAGTACCGAAACGACGCGCTCGGTGAGGTGAGTTTGCGTTTAGACGGCGATACGGTTACGTTCGACACCGGTGAGTTCGCCGTGCCGCTGGTCGCCAAAACAGAAAAAGGGGACGTTCAGTATCTCCTTAACGGCCCACCTGTAGCTGGAACAGAACTTAAACTAACTGGCAACCGTGACGCGCCGACCCTGACGATTGGCGAGGGCGAGGTGAAGTACGTGTTTGATAGGCTCGAGTAACCCCTTCAACTTTTACGGTGTTATTTCATGGCGTTGTTTTACGGCGTCAGGGCGACTTTCAAACGTAAAGTCGCTCCATTCTAACATTGCTGTAATTTTTACGGCACCCGCAGCCGCTAGACTTAGTTACATGGAAAGACCCAACCTCGACCTGCAACGGCTCCGCGACCACTTTGAGCCGCGCATCTTTGAGCGGGGGCAGCAGTATCAGCGGAGCGGCGAAGTTTTGAACCTGACGCTGCGCGGCACTACGGTGACGGCGGGCGTGCAGGGCAGCGACAATAAACCCTACCGGGTCACGCTGACCCTCGCTGAAGACGACTTCAGCAACGCTGACTGCACGTGTCCTTACGGCGAGAGTTTCGGTGACTATTGCAAGCATATCGCGGCGGTAGCGCTCGAGTATCACTTCTGGCCCGAACACATCATCAGCGAGGCGAGCGTCGGCGAGTTGTTAAAACCCTTGGGTAAACACGGTTTGCGGGGCGTACTAGAACACCTGCTCTTGCTCAACCCGGAGATGATAGATGAGCTCGAGCTTTATTTGCAGGGCAAAGCTGAAAACAAGTAGCACACCACCGCCTAACGCCGCCTGACGATGCCTTTGGGTAATGGGATACCGTAAGTCAACAACCCGGCTGAAACGAACAGCGTCGCCGCCGCAAAATACAGATTCGGCAACGTCCCAAACGACACGCTCGTAAAAAGTGTCCATAGTACCAGGACGAAAAGATGCTCTCCTAGTAGCAGAAGCGGGACGACCGCGGCGCGGCGGGCGTCGTAGCGGTAAAAGCGCGGCCCGAAGCGGAGGATAAGGACGGCGAGCGCAACGTCTAAAATGCCGAAGATGACGGTGCTGAGAACGGCTTGATGGACGCTGACGGCCCAGACGAGTGCATAGACAAAATGAATAGCCCACGGTATCCCTGCGATTAAAACGGCCTCAGGTGTCCGTTCGGGATAGCCGCGGCGTGAAAACAGGCCGAGTGCGAGACCGGCGAGGATAAAAAAGAAGCCGAAGCGTAAAAGAAGTGTCATCTGAGAATTGACCTAACGGGCAGAAGATTTTTTGGATTTCGGCCCCATAGCCAGCCCAAAGCTAGAGCGTACAAGAGTAGCGTATAAGCAAAAAACCAAAGATGAATCAAGCCGTCAACTGTCACATAAGTACCGTAAATCATCTTTTCAAGCTGCAAATAGGGGAAGAACCAGTAGCCCGCACTTACGCTCAGTGGCATAAGTGTGACCGTCCAAGGTAGCCGCCACAGCACAAAAATACCTACCAGCAGTAGTACCGGCAGACACCAGAGCGTTATCGTCGTAAAAACTGCAACCGCTCTTTCAATTCTCTGCAGGGTTGCAGCTGGCTCGCTGGTCGTAACACCTAAGAGGTAGGCTCGTACATTCTGAAAGTCGAAAGCAGCAGGAAGAAAACTGGCGAGGAGTATCAAAAAAGACAACAGACGCCAAACACGCAATTTTCTGGCACCTTTTGCGAGCAAAATACCTAGTGCAAGGAGTACAAGCAGGACAGCGGTAGACGTCGCAAAGAATGTCAACTCATCAGCTGCGGTGTTTCGCATCATGTTCGGGCCGGTGGGCTCGGTATGGACGGTGAAAGCTTCAGCGTCGTTAGGGGCGTCAAGAGCACCGGAAAACATCAGATAATCTCCCTAAACGCCACCGCACGGCTCCGGCGTTTAAGTTCTTCGCGTAACCGGACGGCCCACGACGCTTCCAATTTGGGGTCAGCTTCCAGCATCCGCTTCGCCAAATCACGTGAGCGCTCGATAATCTCCGTGTCCTGCGCCAAATCGCCCAACACCAAATCCGGCATCCCCGACTGCCGCGTCCCGCGCAGCTCACCGGGGCCACGCAGCTCGAGGTCTTTTTCGGCAATCACAAACCCGTCCGAGTTCTTTTCAATCACGCCCAAACGCTGCTGCGTCTTTTTCGAGCGGTCGCCCGCGACCAAGATGCAGTAGCTCGCATGTTCACCACGCCCGACCCGGCCCCGGAGCTGATGGAGTTGCGAAAGGCCAAAACGTTCGGCATTTTCGATAATCATCACCGAAGCGTTCGGAATATCTACCCCGACTTCGATAACAGTTGTCGAGACGAGCAAATCGTATTCACGGCGGCGAAACGCCTCCATCACCTCGTCTTTTTCCCCCCCCGTCAGCTTGCCGTGTAAAAGGGCAATCCGGCAACCTTCAGGCATGATGGCCTTTAAGTCATCGTACATCTGTGTTGCCGACATAATCTCGCTCATGACTTCAGCTTCACTCTCTTCGATCAAAGGCGTCACTAAGTACACCTGCCGACCTTTTTGGATTTCGCCCCACGCAAAACGGTATACGTCGCGGCGTTTGGCGTCCCCGACCAGCCGCGTTTCTATGGCTTGGCGACCCGGTGGCAGTTCGTCGATGATTGAGAGCTCGAGATCGCCGTAATACGTCAGCGCCAGAGAGCGCGGAATCGGCGTCGCGCTCATGACCAAAACGTCCGGGCTGTTGCCCAAAAGTTTACGGCGCTGTTCGACACCGAAACGGTGTTCTTCGTCAACGATGGCTAGACCCAGGTTGCGAAACTTGACGCCTTCTTGAATAAGCGCGTGTGTGCCGACAGCCAAATCGGTTTGCGACGACTGTAACCGCTCCCGCGCCTCGCGCCGCTCCCGAAACCCCGACGACCCGATAAACAGGTCGCACGCCACACCGAGGGGTTGCAAATATTGCATCAAGTTCAGGTAGTGTTGCCGCGCCAGGATTTCGGTCGGAGCCATCAGCGCAGCTTGAAAACCGTTTTTTACGGCGATGTACGCTGCCGCCGCTGCCACCGCCGTTTTTCCGGAGCCCACGTCGCCTTGCAAAAGCCGCGCCATCTGTTTGGGGTTTGCCATATCGCCCAAGATTTCATCCAAGACACGACTCTGTGCGTTGGTGAGTTTGAAGGGGAGGCTCGAGGCAAACGTCTTCAAATCCTTTTGCTTGACCCTAAACTGCTTGCCGACCAGGGCTGTATCCCGGTTTAAGAGAACGCGCAGCTCGAGAAACAAAAACTCGTCGAATTTAAGCCGTCTGAGGGCCGCCGAGAGCGTTTTTTCACCGGTGGGGAAGTGTACTTCACGCAAAGCTTCGTCTAACGAGATGAGATGAAAGCGTTCGACAATGCTCTTGGGTAGATGATCGGGTACTAAGTTGAGCGCGTCCAAAAGCCTGCGCGTGGCCCGCCGCACATACGCCTGACTTAATCCCTGAGTTGACCCATATACGCCGACAATCCGCCCTGCCGAGAGCGATTCGGCGTCATCATCTATTTCATGATGCGCCGCTGAGAGTTCAATTACGCTGCCGCGCCGTTTAACCTTGCCGGTAACAACGATGCGCTGACCCGGAAAGAGCTGCTTCTCGAGCCATGCCTGGTTAAACCATACGACCGTGAGCCTTGCGCCGTGCGTATCTTCTAAAAACGCCCGTACGACCGTCATCCCGCTCCGCGCCCTTGTCAGTTTGCGCCCCGCAATCGTTCCGACGACCGTCACCGATTCTTGCTCACCTAAAGCCGAAAAGCTCGGCAGGGCGCGGCGGTCTTCGTAACGTTTGGGGTAGTAGAAGAGCAAATCGCGGTAGGTTTTAAGGCCCAACGGCGCAAGTTTTTTTACGGCGCTCTGACCGACGTTGAGGACGCTGTTGTCGAACTCGGCGTCGAGCTGGGCGCTGGCAAAGTCCGTTGGGTTGCTGACGGCGGGCGCAGGTTCGGCTGATTTCCGCGAAGCTTTGACCGGTGACGCGTTGCTGGGCGCAGGAGGTGCAAACACCGGCTCTTCGGGCGGGCCGAGAAGCGTCAGGGCTTGCCCCAACCTCTTCTCACGTTCATCTGGCGAAAGTGCGCCGTAGCCGTCCATCAGCTCGCGCACGTCACCAAACGGTCCGCCGACGGTTTCGAGGAGGCGCTCGAGCCCCCCCTTAACCGCCGTATCCTGGCAGCCACTTTTGAGCTCGAGGGTCAGCGGCCCCCGTAAACGGTTTCTGAGTTCGCCTATCGTCGCCACGCTCACCCCTCTATTATGAAACACAGTTTGGGGTTTGGGGGAAACTCAGCGGTTGCAGCGTAAGGTAACTGCCTAGACGCTTGTAGATTCCCTATATGTTGCCGTACCGGCTGAGCGAGTAGCTAAGTCTCGAGCAATGACACCAAAAATGGGCAAGTTAATGAGGGCAAAACACGTCTCTTTTTTTACGCCGCTTCGCTAGTTATGCATTCGTAACTGCCCCTTTCTCTAAAGCTTAGCGGATTTTTGTGCAACCTAAAACCCGAACGAAACTTAATCAAGCAGGTCAGGAACGCAGTAAGTCATGGGTCAAGCGGCGTAACGAAGCGGCCTTAGCCGGGTTTTTGGCGAGGTGTTCAAGCACCAGATGATGCGATAGCCGGGCGAGACCCTTGTAGAGGGCAGCTTTGCCAGGTTTGGCTTTACCCGGCGTCCAGCTGCCGAGCGTCGCCAGAAACAAAACCTCGGGTCGCTCGGGCGTTGCGCCGAGATCGAAGATAAATGCGGCGGCAAGCCAGGCCAAGGCAACCAGGGTACGCAGCGCCTCGTAATCGAGGAGTCTCACGCTCTCCCAGTCGAGCGCGTCCTTGGTCCAACCGAACAAGTCCTCAATCGCCCAGCGTTGCCGATAGGCTTGAACGATGCGTTCTGCTAGGGCGAGTTGCGCCGCGCGTTCGTCATCCAAACGCAGGTTGCTTAACAGCAACCACGGTTGCGCCAGTCGGGGATGGCTAAGTTTCACGACGCTCATGTCGTTCCCAGGTAGCTGCTCAAGTTCCAGGCGTAAGGCACGAACAGCCACCTGGTAGCAAGCCCGACTCGAGGTCGGGCTCAGCAACCGTTTTTCCAACGGCAGCTGACCCGTAACAGCAGCCTCACTGAGCCAGCTTTCAAGCGGCTTGGCAGGGGCGTCTACGCGTATTTTGGCCCGGCGCTTGGGATGTTGCGAACGTACTACGAAGCATTCACCGCGCTCATGGAGCCACCGCAGCAGTTTGTGGTCGTCAAAACCTCGGTCCATCACCCACAACAGCCGACCCACCCGTTCGGCTTTGAGCGCAGCTGAAACCCCTTTCATCGCCGTGCGGTATTCGTCGTTGACGCTGACAAACCCGGGAGCCTGAGCTGAAAAGCTGTGCTGGTACAAAAGCGCCCGGTGACCTGTCCCGCCGATACCCAAAACTGTGAGCGTGTGAAACCCGGAAACCAGATTGCCGTCCAAGTCACGCACTGTGTCGAGATACTCCAGCTCGCGTGCAAATGGCTTTCTGAGGTCAGATTCATCAATGATAAGTAGCACCTCGTGTTCGCCCGCCAGCTGTCTTGCCCCTTCGGACGTGAGCACACTTCCCAACGCTTGGGCTGTTGTCTCAGCGCGCTCGTTGCCACCGTGTAACAACCGCCTCAACCTGCGTTCGCCATATCTCGTCCCCGCCGTAAGGGGATTGCACGCCGCCATCTGCGCCACCTTGCAACCCCCGCTACCAATGATTCCCCATACACACGCATCAAACCCTTCTTGCAAGCGGCGGTCTTTCAAAAGTGTTTTGTAGGGGCGCGTAAAGTCTTGTAAAGAGACGGCTGAAAAGTTTGTTTGCTGTTTCATCTTTGACTATACAGACCTTTGTCCGGGTTTGGGTGCATCTGCTTGACGTATAGCGCATACGGCGGTATAGTTAAAAAATCAAACGCGCTCAAGACGAGCGCGGTTTTTTTTGCCTTATCACGCCCGAATCAACGATGACAATTTATGGGAGGGCTCGAGCCTACCTAGCGGTGTACCCGCCATCAATCGGCAACGCCACGCCGGTAATAAAACGGGCTTCGTCGCTCGCTAAAAAGAGCGCTGCGTTCGCTACGTCCACCGGTTCAGGTGCGCCAGGAATTGGGTTCATCGTCGTGAACTTTTTGCGCTGCGCTTCGGGGTCGGCGCTCGTTTCGATAAAGTGTTCAACCAGAGGCGTCATGATCCCGGTGGGGCAAAGGGCGCAGCAGCGGATGTGCTGGTCAGCGTACTCCATCGCCGCGGCTTTAGTCAGTTGAATTACACCGCCTTTTGACGCTGAATACGGCGGGATGTTGGGAAAACCGACCAAACCCGCCGTCGAACCCATGTTGATAATGACGCCGCCCTCGCCGCGCTCCACCATCGCCGCAATGCCGTACTTCGTACCGTAAAACACGCCGTCCATGTTGATGCCCATGACCTTGCGCCAGTTCTCGAGGCTCGAGGCTGCTGTCGGTGCTTGCTCACGGTCAACCCCGGCGTTGTTGACTAGAATGTCGAGGCGTCCGTAGTGGTCGGTTGCCCCCTTGACCATCACTTCGACTGAAGCGGCGTCGGTCACGTCTACCTGGGCAAATAGCGCGTCACTCAGCGAAGACACGATCTCTTGGCCCTTCTGCTCGTCCAAGTCGGCAATCACGACCCGTGCGCCCTCTTCGCTGAAACGTCGGGCAATAGCTGCGCCCAGACCGGACGCGCCGCCTGTGATGAGGGCAACTTTGTTTTCTAATCGGTTCATATCAGTTTCCTTCCAGCGTACTTAGGGCAGACCTAACTTATGAACAATACTGTATTTGTAAGCGTAACTTTAGCAGAGTCTAACTGTAGGCTTCGCTAGCAAGCTTGCTATCTAGCTTTCTAATTGTCTTTCCGGCACCGACGGAATCACCGACACGCCTTTACCTTTGGCAAGAGCTGAAAGCTGCACCGGCCTAGAAACGCAGTCATAAAGAAAATTTCATCATACGGGTAACCAAACGGGTTAAGATAGCACTGGAACATGGTGTAAAAATAAAAAACGAATAGGAGTAAAGATGAAGAGACTGGCTATTGTTTTGATTGCTGCTTTACTGTCGGTGTCGCAGGCGCAGAGGCTCGAGATTTTCTCGTGGTGGGCGGGCGACGAAGGCCCCGCGCTCGAGGCCCTAATCGACCTTTATAAAGAGCAAAACGCCGGTACCGACGTGGTGAACGCGACCGTCACCGGCGGGTCAGGCGTCAACGCCCGCGCTGTGTTGAAAACCCGGATGCTGGGCGGCGACCCGCCCGACTCGTTTCAGGTTCACGCCGGTCAAGAGCTGATTGGGACGTGGGTTGCTGCCGAGCGCATGGACGACCTCTCGAGCCTGTTCGAGGAGCAGGGCTGGAACGAAGCGTTTCCCGAAACGCTCCTGAACCTTATCAGCACCGACGACGGTACCTGGAGCGTCCCCGTCAACGTTCACCGCTCGAACGTGATGTGGTTTGTCCCGGCAAAACTCGAGGAGTGGGGCGTCTCTGCGCCGACCTCGTGGGACGAATTTTTAGAGATGTGTCCAACGCTTCAGGAGCAGGGCGTGACGCCGCTTGTCGTTGCCGAACCCTGGACGCAGCAGCACCTCTGGGAATCGGTTGCTCTAGCTGTCTTGGGGCCGGACAACTACGAAGCGCTCTGGTCAGGCGAGCTGGCCTTTGACTCTGACGAAGCGACGGCTGTCTGGGACACCTTCGGACAGATTATGGACTGCACGAACGACGACGCAGCGGGCCTGTCGTGGCAGCAGGCGACCGACCGGGTGGTGAACGGTGAAGCCGCTTTTAACGTCATGGGCGACTGGGCTGCGGGTTATATGACGACGACCTTGGGCCTCGAGCCCGAGACCGGTTTCGGTTGGTCTGCGTCGCCGGGCACGGACGGCAACTTTATTCTGTTAGCCGATTCGTTCGGTCTGCCGGTCGGTGCGCCCGACGCGGATCAAGCGACGGCGTGGCTTAAACTCGTCGGTTCTAAAGAGGGCCAAGACCTCTTCAACCCGCTTAAAGGTTCCATCTCGCCGCGCTTAGACTCCGACCCGAGCGTCTACAGCGCGTACTCGAAGTCGGCCTATGAGGACTATACCAACGACCGTCAGGTTGGCTCGCTCGTTCACGGGGCCGTTGCCAACGAAACCTTCATGAGCGAATTTGCCAACGTGCTGGAGGGCTACTTAAGCTCCGGTGACGCCGCGCAAGCCGGGGCCGCTGCGCAAGAACTTGCTACCCGCACAGGTGTCGGCGCAGGCTAGACGCTATAGCGAATACCATCTGGTTCGAGAGTACGAAGTTGAGCGCAGCAACGCGTTTCGTACGCGGAGCATCTACTAGCACGCACTTTTTGAGATGATAGCTGCGAGACTCGAGCCTAGTTACTGTGATCGCTATCTGTTTTGAGAACGCCGAGTGCAGCACGCCGCTCGGCGTTCTTTTGTGGGGTAAAAAACAGCGCAAAGGTGTACCTGCTTAGTCGCGGCTACCCTATAACCGGGTCGGAAAGGATAACGTAGGCGGTAGAATCTTTTGTGACTTGTGCCGCCCTTTACGTGGGCCCCATAAAGACTCATCCAAGACTTGAAAGGTCAACGCAGTGGGTCAAAACGGCGGGTCAAAACCGACTCGAGACGAAACGCAACCGTAATTTATTTAGGAGAACCCGTATGAAGTTTTCTCGAGACCGCCTCACCGCCGTCCTGATGCTGCTCCCGTCCCTCGTTTTGCTCGGTATTTTTGTCTACGGCTTTATCGGCCAGACGTTCTACACGTCGCTTACCAACTGGGGTCAAGACCCCGTCCAAGCGCTCGCGCTCAACCCGGTTCTAGAGTTTATCGGCTTCGACAACTATCAGCAACTCTTTACAGCGGCGAGTCAGGCGCGGTTCCGGCAGGATCTGGTCAACACCTTCTTTTTTACGGTGTTCTTTTTGGCGGGTTGCCTCGGGCTCGGTTTGGGGCTGGCGGTGCTGCTAGAGCAAAACGTCCGGGGCGAAGCGTTTTTTCGTACGATATTTCTCTTTCCGATGGCGCTGGCCTTTATCGTTACCGGCACGATTTGGCGCTGGATGCTGCAACCGCAGGGCGGCGTCAATGTTTTACCGACCGCCATCGGCCTTCCTGCCGGGGAGTTTCGCTGGCTCTCCTCGAGGACGCAGATATGGCAGTTCAACTGGCAAAACCTACCGTTTTTTACCGGTTTGATCGTCGCCGCCGTGCTGATTTTTGTGCTTGTCGCCGCGTTTCGTAACCGTAGGCGGGTTCAAGGTAGTGTCGTCAGCGTTATTACTTTAGGGCTGTTAGCCTGGACGTTCACCGGCGCACGCAGCACCTTGATTTTAGCCAATCCTGAAACGCACGGCTTTAATTTGGCATTTATCGGCATTATTCTAGCAGCGGTCTGGCAGATGTCGGGGTATACGATGGCGCTCTATCTGGCAGGTTTACGGGGGATTCCCGACGATTTACGTGAGGCCGCCCGTTCGGACGGCGCGAGTGAGTGGCAGCTCTACCGCTTTGTGATCTTGCCGCTGCTGGCCCCCATTACGCTCTCGGCGATGATTATTCTGGGTCACATCAGCCTCAAAATTTTCGATTTAATTTTTGCGATGGCGGGAGCTGACAATGCCACCACCGACGTTCCGGCGCTGCTGATGTATCTGCGGGCGTTCCGGGCCAATCAGTTTGCTGAAGGTGCCGCTATCGCGGTCGTCCTACTTGCTCTCGTGGCGCTCGTGATCGTGCCTTATTTGTACTCGAGCCTCCGTGGTGAGGTGCGAAGATGAGCGCGGTGACGGTTGTTCCGGAGAAAATCACCAACCCCCGACGCTTTCGCTGGGTCGTCTACCTGCTGCTGGTCGTAGCGGCGCTCTTTTACCTGTTGCCTATCTATCTGGTCGTCGTCACGAGCCTCAAAGCGCCCGCCGACATCAGTTTGCAAAGCACTTGGCAATTGCCGACAACCCCGAACTGGTCGAGTTTCGCCGAGGCCTGGAACGCTTTTGCGCCGCAGCTTCAGAACAGTCTGATACTGACTGTGACCGCAACGTTGGGCGCGGCAATCTTAGGGTCGCTCAACGGCTATGTGCTCTCCAAATGGCGGTTTCCGGGGGCAAATATCGTCTTCCCGCTGATCTTGTTCGGGATGTTTATTCCGTATCAGAGTATCCTGATTCCGCTGTTTCAGTTTTTGAGCGATTTGGGGCTTTACGGCTCGCTCTGGGGCCTGATTCTCACGCACGTCGTTTACGGCCTGCCGATTACCACGCTGATTTTTAGAAACTTTTACGCCGAAATCCCTGACGAGATGCTCGAGGCCGGAAAAATCGACGGGGCCGGATTTTTCGGTCTCTACTGGCGCATTGTCTTTCCGCTGTCGGTCTCGGGCTTTGTGGTGGTGATTATCTGGCAGTTTACGCAGGTGTGGAACGAGTTTTTGTTCGCGGTGACGCTGACCAATCAGCAGACGCAGCCGATCACTGTCGGGCTCGCCAACCTTGCGGGCGGGCAGGCCGTGGACTGGAATCTGCCGATGGCGGGGGCCATCTTAGCGGCGCTGCCGACGCTCCTGATTTACATCGTCCTGGGCCGCTACTTTATCCGCGGACTGCTCGCAGGGTCGGTGAAAGGCTAACGTGTATGAAGGTCTAATTTTTCGTGCGCGGCAGCTTACGGGCCGTTATCAGGCTTCGGAGGACTGCCGTGCAGGTGATGTGGCGGCCATTGTCGTTGCAGCCTCAGGACGTGAGTACCGCGGAGTTACGTGTGGAATTCGAAGCTGGTATCGGCTTCTGTGCTGAACATGCCGCTGTCGCCGAGATGCTAAAATCACGCGAATCGGTAGTGAGACTGATGGTAGCAGTTGACCAAACAGGCGTCGTTACGCCACCTTGCGGTCGGTTCCGTGAGTTGTTGTGGCAACTAAACGGGGCAAACCGTGAGATGCTCGTCGTTTTAGATGAGAACACGGCTAAACCGCTCGAGGCGCTGTTGCCTTACCGTTAGCTCGAGTAAACTTACGTGATAAAGGGTGCTGAAGCTGTTTTAGCGCTCGAGGAGACCTGGGGCGTAGCTCCCCTGACAGGAGACCTGGAGACGGTCAACGAAGTAGTAGCTGATGATTGGATAGGCGGCGGGCCTGCGGGCCGAGCTATGACCAAGCAGGACTTGCTCGAGATGCTGGCGCTGCGTCCGGGCATCTTTGATTCGGTGACGTATGACGAGGTTGAGCTGTCGCTCTTCGGGGACACAGGGGTTGTCATCAGCGCTTTTTACGGCGTCGGTAAAAACTTGGAGCTGAGGCAGCGTTTAGCAGGTATCAGCTGGTCGGAAACACGCTGCGTAAGATTTTTCCAGTCTAGCACGCACGTTCTGGGATGATATAGCAGGTATCAGCTGGTTTGAGCCGCTCTGGGAAAATAATTGTCGTTCCTGCGGAGGACTTCGTACATTGGCACGCACCCCCAAGAGATGATAGCTGCGAGCTTCGCGCTCAGTAGGTGTGATCATTGCTATACTGCTGTCAATCTCTTATGCAAATGCTAGTTGTATACGGGTCTACGCTAAACGCGGCGGCAGGTGGCACTGCGTCGCTACCCAAATCGTTCCTACGCCAGCTGAGCTGTCCTGACACTGCACTAGCTTACGTGCGTGCTGGTCGGCGTAACTCAAATAGAGAGCGCTACTGACTAGCTGACACCTACCGAAATTCTCAGAATGTCCCTGTATCATCACTCTATGAACGATACCGAAGCTGTTTTGGCCCTCGAGGAGACCTGGTGGAAGGCTCCTTCGGAGGGCGACCTAGAAACGCTCAGCAAGGTTGTTGCCGATGACTGGCGGGGCGTCGGGCCCACGGGCCGCACCGCGACCAAGCAAGATTTGCTCGAGCTGCTCGTCTCACGTCCGGGTTTCGATTCGGTCACGTATGACGAGGTTGAGCTGGCGCTTTTTGGCGATACCGCTATCGTCACCAGCTCTTTTTACGGGTTTGGCGAGGGGCTCGAGCTCAAGCAGCGGTATATGCGTGTTTACGCCAAACGCGAAAAACGGTGGCGCTGCGTCGCTACCCAGATCGTCCCGACACCGGCTGAAGTGTCCTACTGTACTGCAGGATTTACCTAGCTCCTTACCCAGCCCTTTTGAAAAAGCCCAAAGCTGAAGAAACGAGGTTGTCTGCGCCCCAGACAAGAGAACAAGCCGGGTTTTGAGCGCACCTCTAGAGCGTGTTACGAACTCTAGTCCTAAGGATAAGTTTCCGGGAGCTGTTGCAGCTGCAAGCTTCGGCTGTGAGCTTACTCACAGCTAAAAGTGGGGCAAACACCCGGCATCTATGACAAGTTCTGTAAATTTTACAAAAGCAGCGTAAAGCGTAAGAAAAGCGCATCAGAACAGACATTGTGAGCTTTTATCAACAGGCAAGACCTACCTCGGAAGTTCATAACAGCCTCTAGTGCAATGTTGCCCGCTCAGCTCAGATGATGACTTACTGAATAATGATTGATCCCTCTACGGCTGACCCCACGACACTGACGCTGACGCAACTTGCCCGCGCGTACCGGGCCGCTGAACTGCGTCCGAGTGCTGTGACTGAAGCGTATCTAGCCAAGCTCGAGCCCGGCCCCGTCTACCGCCTCGTCACCGCTGAGCGGGCAAGAGCGCAAGCAGCTAGAGCCGACGCCCTCTTCGCCGAAGGTACCGATTCAGGCCCGCTGCAAGGCGTACCGCTAGCGCTTAAAGACCTGATGGACACCCAAGGTGACGTGACGGCGGCGGGCACAACGGTCTTTTTAGACAATCCTCCGGCCACGCGAGATTGTCCGGCAGCGGCGCACCTTGACGCGGCGGGCGCAGTTTTTTTAGGTAAAACCAACATGACTGAACTGGCTTTTTCGGGGCTTGGCCTGAACCCGCATTTCGGAACGCCGGAAAATGCGCTGGACAGCACGCGGATTCCCGGCGGTTCGTCGTCGGGGGCGGGGGTTGCGGTAGCGTCGGGTCTGGCGTGCGCGGCGATTGGGTCGGATACGGGCGGTTCGGTGAGGATTCCGGCTGCGTTCAATGGACTTGTCGGGCTTAAAACGACGGACGGTGCTATCTCAACTGAGGGCTGTGTAGCACTTTCGACAACGCTCGATACGCTCGGGCCGCTGACCCGCACCGCTGAAGATGCGTGGCACGTGTTGCAGGCGCTTTTGGGTGCGCCTCCGGCTCCATTTGCCCAGGAATTCGTCCAAGGCCGCGTCGCCGGATTGCGGGTATTCGCGCCGCCGACGGTGCTGCAAGAAAATTTGGACGACGAGGTTAGAGCGGCTTTTGCTCAAGCTTGTGAACAGCTCACTGAGCTTGGGGCAACCCTCGAGACCCACCCCTTACCCGTTTTGGGTGAGCTGAACGAGCTTTACGGACGGTTCGGCAGTTTTGCGGCGCTCGAGTCTCTGGCTCTTTACGAAGACCTGTTAAGCCGCCGCCGGAACGAGTTCGACCCACGCGTCGCCACGCGTATCTTGCAGGGCCGGAGCCGCAGCGCCACCGACTATCTCCGTTTGGGATTTGAACGGACGCGGCTCCAAAACGCTTTCTGGGCCGCGTGCGCCGGGTTTGGCGTGGTGGTCTCACCAACTGTCGCGGGGTTGCCTCCCAAACTGACCGAACTGGAGACCGACGATGCCTACGTTGCGGCTAACAGCCGGGTTTTGCGAAATACCACTCTGTTCAACCTGCTGGGCGTTCCGGCTGTAAGCGTGCCGTGTGCGCCAATGGTCGGGTTTACAGTCGCGGCGAGGCCGAGGCAAGAGGCGCTGGCGTTGTCGGTCGCAGCAGCGCTCGAGCCCTGCTGAGCGTTCAAGGCGTCAGTACGTCTCAGCAGGGCTCTGTTCAGTACGTCTTTGTTCAGTACGTCTCGGTACTGTCAAGAATTTGCGTCACACGTCCGGGCGGGGTAATGAAGAGCTGAAGGGCGATCTCGTAGCGTGGCCCCTGAAAATACTCGAGTCTCAGCGGATACTCACCTGCCTCCAGGTAGATATCACCCCGCTTTAGGATCTGGTTGTGCTGAAAGTCGTTGTCAACTACGCGCGTTGAACCGATGTAAAGCCTCGAGCCGTCATCTGAGTTGAGGCCGAAGGTGTACGTCCCGGCGGTTTCGATACGCAAAACGCCCTCGTATTTCAGACCGAACCACTCAAACCGGTCGCTGACCTCCGGAAAACCCTCGTCAAAGTCGCGCGGCGCAATGTCTAAACTTGTGGTGTAAATTGTTCCAACCGGCGCGAGCTGCGTAAAGTCAGGCAGCGAGGACGTATTTTCAGGCAGCAGGTAGAGCTGACCGGTGAGCGAGTCGTCGATGACTTCGGGGGTACCGAAGTTCTCCGGTTCAGCTCCACAACCTGCCAACCCTACCCAAAAGACCAGACCCATAAGTAGCATGTTCCGTTTCACGTTATCTCCTCTAGTACAGCTCCGGCCCCGGCCTCCGCTCGAGCTTACCCGCTCTGCTCCGCCAAGCTATAAAGAAGTTCACAT
Organism: Truepera sp.; assembly: GCA_965215315.1. Lineage (GTDB taxonomy): Bacteria > Deinococcota > Deinococci > Deinococcales > Trueperaceae > Truepera. Next base: position 2,812,360 of record CBDCDB010000008.1, read on the forward strand.
CAAAGCGGGCGCGCTTATAGTACCACCTTGCCTCACAATTGGGCGTGGATGCGTGGACTATTTCACTGCAGGGGTGTCTATCAGAGAGATTGGGTCACTACGGCTGAACCTTCGACCCAGCTTTGACCTTCGGGGGTGGTCTCGAGCTTCCACACCGGCAACAGCTCTTTAAGCCGGTCGATCGCCGCGTGCGCCGCCAACAGCGCCGGTTTGCGGTGCGCGGAAGAGATGACGATGATAATCGACGCCTCTCCCGGCTCCAGCTTGCCGAGGCGGTGTCCGAAGACGATGCGGCCCAGCTCGAACTGTGTGCGCAGTTCGGCGGCGGCGCGTTTCATCTGCGTAACAATCATCGCTTCGTAGCCCTGATAGTCGATATACAAGACCTCTTGACCCTGATTAGGGGAACGCACCGTGCCGAGAAAACTGCTCACCGCGCCGAAACTCGGGTCACTCGCCCGCGCGACGCAGGCACCGAGGTCGAGAACGTCTTCAGTCACAAAAAACCAGTCGCTTGGGGTCTCCGAGATGTCGGATTCCGACCCTCCGGCAACCGGGGGAAAAAAAGCCAGGGTGTCGCCCGCTTGCAGCGTTTCGTCCGGGACGGCGTAGACCTCGTTACGGGCGGCGAGCGCACCTCTGAGTTTAAGTTCAGGATATTCAGCCCCCAACGCAGTCGCCGCGTCTCTCACGCTGGCTCCGTTCGGAAGCTCGAGCCTAACAGCTTTCTGCCCGACCTGTTCGCGGTAGGTTGCAAAAAATAAAACCTCTAACGTCATCTCAAAAGGGTATCAGTTTAGTTCGTTCGTGGTGACGCCCAGCGTTTCAGTCACGCCCCGCGCGAGGCTCAAGGTCTCAGGGTAACGCATCCGCACCGGCCCGAGGAGCAGCAGTCCGGCGCGGCCCCCACCGAACTCGAGCTGCGCGGACACGAGCGCTACGGACTCCTCGACAATCAGCGCGAGCGCTTCGGCGGCGGTTGCAGGGGTTTCGGCGCGTTCTAAAACCCGCCGGACAAAGGTCGGGTCGGCGGATTCGGGTTCGCTGAAGAGGTGTTTGAGCCCGCCTGAAAAAACCCTCGGGGCGCGGAGTTGCGGCCACGCTTCGGCGAGTGCCAGATAGGTGCGGGCAACCTCTTCCCCGGTACGTCCGGCAATGTCTAGCAGGGCTTGAGGCACCTCACGCACCGGCAGCGTCAAGCGGCGGAGACTGCTTTCGGCCTCGAGCAGATCGCCGTCTGAGGGGGTAGGGGAGAGCTCCAAAGCGAGTTGCCGGACCAAGCCGTTCTCGAGCACCACGACCGCTAGGGTACGGCGGCTCGAGAGCGCCGAGAGGTGAATTTCTAAAATTTGCAGCTCATCATCGGTTGGCAGCGACACCACGACCGCGTAGCCGGAGAGTTCAGCGGTGATGCTGGCGACGCGCTCTAACAGCCCCTCGCCGTGAGCACCACGAAAACTTTGTAAGAGAAGGGTGCGCTGCGCGTCGGGCAGTGCCCCCGGTGGCAAAAAGCGGCGGGCGTAGCGGCGGTAGCCGCGTTCACTCGGTACGCGACCTGCCGAGGTATGCGGTTGCACGAGGTAGCCTGCCGCCTCGAGCGCCGAAAACTCGTTACGAACTGTGGCGCTGCTGACCCGCAGCTGTTCAGCAATAACCGACGACGAGACGGGTTTCGCCGAGGTGATGTGGCGTTCGGCAACCAGTCCTAAAATCTGCTCGGTGCGTGCGTTCACCTTTAAGAGTTTAGCATCCAGGCTTCTGCACGGGCGTTTATATGAAGAATGTAAAGTTCTTCTACCAAAGCCGAGTCACCTTAAGAGACAGTAGATCATGGCTCTTTCCCCACAACACTTTACCCCTTAAGCAGGTTGTTCTCGGCAGCCGAAACGGGTTTGACGGATGAATCGTGCAGCAGGAGGAATAAAACAAGTTTTCTGGATACTTTTAGGATTTCCATGAGAGGCTGACACGAGCATTATCTCAGTATGTGCGTACCAGTCGGTACAATTTATGCAGATTCCGCTTGATTCCCTAGCGCCGAGAGGGGCATTCGGTGCTAGTCCATAACGCTCGAGTCCGTGTTTTTTTCCCACTCGCTACGCCCTAATTGATTGAGAATCAATCGGAACTGGTATTAGACGGAGCGTGTTGCTGACCAACTGACACCCGCTGTTTGTTCCGGAGCTTCTCAGCATTTTTGTACTTTTAACGGCCTGTGTGTGAGGTGATTAGAAGCCATCTCAAAAACGAATAGTCAGCTGCATAGCTGTTAGAACGGTGGTATGGAACTCACCGATGAACAGTGGGAAGTACTAGGGCCGCTCATTCCCGAACCAGCTCGACGCAAAGATGGCAAAGGCCGTCCCAGACGAGAACCACGAGCGATACTTAAGGGCATCTGCTGGATATTACGAACGGGCGCACAGTGGGCTGATTTACCCGAGCGCTATCCGCCCTATCAGACGTGCCATCGGCGCTTTCAAGAATGGGAGAGAAACGGCGTGTTGCGGCAGATTCTAGAGACTTTAGCGCATGACCCCCTGCAGCGGGGCAAACTCGACTTGTCGGAATGCTTTATCGACGGTACCTTTGTGGCTGCGAAAAAAGGGGGTCAGCAGTTGGTAAGACTAAACGGGGTAAGGGTAGCAAAGTCATGGCGGTATCGGACGCTGGTGGTACTTGCCTCGCCCTGCACGTTACGTCTGCTAGCCCACATGAGGTCCGGTTGGTACACGCGACTCTCGCATCTCGACACGTCAGCGGCAAACCCGACAAGTTAATCGGTGACAAAGCGTATGACAGTGATCCGCTTGACGCTGAACTCGCCGAAGCAGGTGTTGAAATGATTGCGCCTCACCGAAGAAACCGTAAAAAAGCCAAGACGCAAGATGGACGTAAACTGAGGCGCTACAAACGGCGCTGGAAGATTGAACGGCTATTCGCCCACCTCGGCAACTTTCGCCGTCTGGTCGTTCGCTATGAACATCACTCCCTAAACTTCTTGGCCTTCCTGCATCTCGGCTGCATCAAATTACTGCTTAGGCGTTTTTGAGATGGCTTCTAGACACTTTCGTCAAAATACCGGGTCAGTCAGCCTCCAGAAAATCCAGCACACCCAAGGTCAAAGTCTCAACTGCCACGCCCAAACTCCGCTCGTCCAAATCAAAACGTGGATGGTGATGCGGGTGGTCTGCGCCTAGCGCCTCGTTACGCCCACCCACAAAAAAGTAGCAGCCCGGAGCCTGCAAGAGCCAGCACGCCATATCGTCGCCACCCATCGTCCGGGCGCTCTCCAACACGTTTTCTGCGCCGACGACCCCCGCGGCGACGCGCACGACCCGCGCGGTCATCGCCGCGTCGTTGACGACTGCCGGAGAGGTGTCTACCCAGGTCAACGAGGTGGTGCCGCGTGCAGCTTCGGCTTCGCTGTGGCAGAGCGTCTCAATCCGGTCTTTGAGATAGCTCCGCGTTTCGGGTGAAAAGGTGCGGAGCGTGCCCTTGAGTTCCGCCGTTTCCGGGATGATGTTATACGCCGTGCCGCTGTGAAAACTCGTCATGCTCACGACCGCGCTGTCTTGCGGGTCGGTTTCGCGTGAAACAAGGGTTTGGAGCGTCCCGATAAGCCGCGCGGCAATCACGATGGGGTCGGTGCAGTGGTGCGGTTTGGCGGCGTGCCCACCCGATCCCCGCACGACCACCCGGAACGAATCGGTCGCCGCCATCGACGGCCCCGCCCGCAGCGCAACCTTACCGACCGGATACTCCGACGAGAGGTGCAGGCCGATGCTCGAGTCCGGCGCAATACCGTCAAGTGCCCCGTCTTTAAGCATGACCTCGGCCCCGCCGACGGTTTCTTCGGCAGGCTGAAAAACAAACACTACCCGGCCCGAAAGTTCGCTCTGACGTTCGCTCAGGATTTTAGCGACGGACAAGAGCACCGCTGCGTGCCCGTCATGACCACACGCGTGCATCTTGCCCGCAACTTGTGAACGGTACGGCACGTCTTTTTCGTCGTGGATAGGCAGGGCGTCGATGTCGGCCCTGACCAAAACCGTGCGGCCCGGTTGCGCCCCTGCTAAAACGGCGACCACACCCGTATGGGCAACGCCGCGCCGCACGTTCAGGCCGAGCGCCTCGAGGCGCTCGGCAATAATGCCCGCTGTCCGGGTCTCTTCAAACGCAACTTCAGGGTGCCTGTGAAAATCGCGGCGCTGCGCGACGGTCTCGTCAAAAACGGCTTGGGCGGCTTTTTTAATCGTTTTTAGGGCTACGGTCATCTCGCCTCCGGGTACACTAAACCTAACCCCACGATAACGCGAAACTCGGCCTCGGTCAGCGGCATCACGCTCAGGCGGTTGCCCTTTTGCAAAAGTTTCAAGTCTTGCAGTTCGGGGTGCGCCCTCAGTTCGCCCAGCGGTACAAAACGGGGCAGCGCTGAGACTCCTTGAACGTCCACGGCGTCCCAACGGGGCGCGTCCGGGGTCGCTTTAGGATCAAAGTAAGAACTCTGCGCGTCAAATTGTGTAGGGTCGGGATAGGCTTCACGGCCAACTTTGGCGGTTCCGGCGACGCCTGGGGGTTGGGTACTCGAGTGGTACACCAGCACTTCATCGCCAACGCGCATCGCCCGTAAAAAATTACGCGCCTGATAGTTGCGTACACCTTCCCACAAGGTCGTCCGTGCAGGCGCGGCGAGCAGGTCGTCAAAACTAAAGACGTCCGGTTCGGTTTTGAGCAGCCACGGCACCGCTGCTGCTTAGTCTCCGGGCGCAGTAGGTGCGGGCGCGGGAGCTACTACAGGCCCGGATTCGTAGCGAAACAACCGCAGGAAAAACTGCATTACCGGGCCGATAAAAAACGCAAACAGTACGGTTCCGAGGCCGACCGAGCCGCCGAGCAAAAAGCCCAAGCTGAGGACTGTCAGCTCGAGCATCCCCCTGGTAAGCCGGATGCTCCGCCCTAGCTTCAAGGCGCTGCCGAGAACCAAATCGTCACGCGGCCCCGCCCCAAAACGTGCCGTCACGTAAAGGCCGATAGCTACAGCGCTTTGCGTAATCACTGATAGCGTAGGTTATAGCCGGAATGACCGAACCAGCCAAGGATGTCTTGCAAGGAGATGGTTTTCAGGGCAGCGGCAATGGCTTGATCGAGGGCGTCTCGAGCTCGTGCCTGGCTCGCTTTGACGAAGGTCTTGATTTTAGAAAGCGCTTCTTCGATGGGGTTCAGGTCCGGTGAGTAAGGTAGCAGGAAAAGCAGCGAGCAGCCTTTGGAAGCCAGCAATTCGGCGACCCTATCGCCTTTATAGATACGGTGGTTGTCCAGCACAACGATCTGACCTGGGGTAAGGGTAGGTACAAGCATCTGCTCGACATAGGTCTCGAACGCAAGGCCGTCAACGCTGCCCTGAAGTGTCATAGGAGCTTGCAGTCCGTTAAGGGAAAGGGCGGCGATGAGGCTGGTATTCTCACCCCGGTTACGGGGCACTTGGTTGTAAGCGCGTTCCCCCTTCGGAGCACGGGCGTAGAGAGGTGTCATAGCAAAGTTAAAGCCGCTCTCATCGACAAAGACGACTTTGCCTGGGTCAACACAGAACACTTTAGCCAGCCAGCGCAAGCGTTGCCCTTCGTCACGTTCACTCGCTCCCAACGTCTTTTTTTCTCGATAGATCAGCACGCTGCATCGTGCGGCACATGGCTACGATGCTGACCTTGACGCCCTGCTGTTCTTCCCAGAGTTCGCAGTGTCTGGCCAGGGTGACCTGGTTATGCTGTCTGACTTGTTCGCTTAGCAGCTCATACGCTTCGGCTGGAATTAACGCGCTGCGGCCCGGTGGTGCCTTGGCTGCCAGCTCCCCGTGAGCGGCTGAGGTAACGCCGCACCGTCGCCACGCCTACCTTGAAGCGCGCTGCAACGTCCTGATGCTTCTGCCCTTCCGCTACCGCTTCGACAATTCGTTCGCGTAAGTCGAGTGAGTATGCCATGCTCCACTATGACGCTATATCAAAGCTAGTGCAAATCGCTGTAAGCCGGTGGCAACGATGCCCGCCGCAAACAGCAGGACGCCCCAAAACCACGCCCCGGCAGGCACCGCCGGTAGCCAGCGCTGCGCCTGAAACAGGTCAACCCAGGGGCCGATTAAAAGCATGTTGAGCGCTGTGCCGAGACCGGGACGCTGGTGCAATACAAAAAAACTAAAGACGATAATAAGCAGCCCGACAAGCTGCGTAATCCGGCCAAACGATAGACCGGTACGTTCGCTTAAACCTTCGTGCAGTACCGACCACGGGTCTAGGCCGATATTGGCGCGGAGCATCAGCGAAACCGCCAAACCGAAAACCATCAGGCCGAGGTTGAGCTGAACGAATCTGAGCCAAAAAGAGGCAGTTGTAAGTAAGGTTGCAAAACGGGACACGCAGGTCAGTTTACGGCGACGCTTAGGCTTCGGGAGTCGTAGCGGTAACGTCTCGGTTTTTTACAGGCAGTATTTTATGGGAGCTAGTTCCGGCGCACACCGCAAAACGCAAATAGAAAGATGAAATTAAGTTTCGCTTAAGCTTTTAGGTCTACCTTTAGCTCGTTGGACAACAACTTAATATGTGACTCTGGTGAAGCCAGATGAGAGAGGCCGCTTAGTGAAGCTTTAGTGGTGGGGTCAAAACGGTAGTGGTCAGGCGTATCGTTCTCGTTTCTTAAGGGGTTAGGATATGAAAAAGGTTCAAGTATTGGCGGCAGTTTCTTTGGCAGTTGGCTTACTCGTCTCGGCGTGTAGTCAAGCGCCGGTTGCAGGGGGGCTCGAGCCTCAGTTTGGCAAAGCAGGTAATGACCAGGCCACCGAGGTCGCGGTAAATGCGGCTCACCCTTATGTTTTTGTTGCGGGTACATACAGTGGCGAAGAACGAGTGTTTATCCGTGAGTACAATAAGAACGGTAAGTTGATGTGGGAGCGCCTCCTGCCCAAATTCGCTGGTTACTCAGGTATTGAGAGTGCAGATACCGACAATGCTGGCAATGCTTATTTGACTTACAGCGGGGATAATAGTTCTGATTCATCTAAGGCGGTTAGAGACCGTTATCTAGTTAAATTTGATAAACGTGGCAAGCAAGTCTGGCGTAAAACGTTGAGTCCCAACTCGGTAGGTTCGCTAGCTGTTGATAACAAAGGTAGTATTTGGGTGACTTCGAACGAGCGAGGAGCACTATTACAAAAATATGCTCCCGACGGACGCATAATTTATGAAAGTGAATTTGTTCCTGCTTTGTCACTCGGCTCTCTGAATGTTTCAGATATCGATGACCTTTATGCTGAAACCACTGATTTTCGCAGTTGCAACGAAATCGCTTCGTGCGATTTTCAGAGAGGTTTGAGAAAATATGCCTCAAATGGTCAACTGAAGTTTGAACAAGTCGTCTCAGAGAGTTACAAATCCATTTACGGTGTAGCCTTCAGCAAAAATTCCGTTTTTGTTGTTTATAGAGAGGAAGGTAGTCCAGGACTTCCCATCTACGTGAAAAAATACAGCACTTCGGGTAAACTGTTGAAGAAGGGTGTTATTGCTACGGGTGCTGAGGATTACACCGTAATCAGAGGCGTGAGCGCAGATAGTAGCGGCAACCTCTACTTAGCTGGCACTATCTCTAGCTACAATCCTAAGAGCACCAATCCGTATGACGCTTTTGAAGATAACTACTTTGTGAGTAAATACTCGCCGTCGTTAAAACTCGGCTGGACGTACAATTCTGAGCTTTCTGGAACTTATGAGATTGCTTTCAGTGTAACGGCTAGAACAACCGGCGAAATCTACGCAGCAGGTTATAGCGACGGTAGAATCAACGGCAAAAACAACGGTGAATATGACGCTTTTCTTTTACGACTAAACGGTAGCGGTCAAAAAGCCTGGATACGTTAAAACCTCTCCAAACAAAAAGCTCCGGCGAAAACCGGAGCTTTTCTTATTCCCATTCAATCGTCGCAGGCGGTTTACTGGTGATGTCGTACACGACCCGGTTGACTTCAGGCACATTGTTGACAATCCGGTTAGAAACGGTCGCTAAAAAGTCTTGCGGTAGCCGTGTCCAGTCGGCAGTCATTCCGTCGGACGACGAGACGGCCCGGAGCGCGACGGTGTTGGCGTAGGTGCGCTGATCGCCCATGACGCCGACCGACATGATGGGGGTCAGGATGGCCAAAGCTTGCCAAGTACTGTCGTAAAGTCCGAATTCGCGCAAGGCCGAGATAAAGATATCGTCAACGCGCCGTAAAACCTCGAGCCGCTCCGGCGTCACCTCACCCAAGCAGCGCAGCGCGAGCCCCGGCCCCGGAAACGGGTGCCGTCCGGCGAGTGTGGGGGGCAGGCCCAAGAGCGCGGCGAGTTCGCGCACCTCGTCTTTGAATAGGGTGCGAAAAGGTTCAATGAGCTTGAACTGCATATCCGCCGGTAAGCCGCCGACGTTGTGATGAGACTTGATATTGGCTGCGCCGTGTCCGCCCGCCGATTCGATCACGTCCGGGTAGAGCGTACCCTGAGCTAGGAAGCGAATCCGGCCCTCGGACTGCTTTCTCCGCACCACCGAATCGAAGACCTCGATAAACTCACGCCCAATGATCTTACGTTTTTGTTCGGGGTCTTCAACGCCCCTTAGCGCTTCTAAAAATGTTTCGGACGCGTCAATGACGCTCAAGTTCATCCCGACGCCGCGAAGCGCTTTTTCAACCTCTTTGGCTTCACCGGCGCGGAGGAGGCCGTGATCGACAAACACCGCTTGCAACTTGTTGCCGAGGGCGCGGTTTAAGAGGAGACCTAAGGTGCTCGAGTCCACTCCACCCGAAATGGCGAGCAGCACCTGTTCGTCTTTAACTTCGGTTTTAACCTGACGGATGAGGGACTCGAGAATTTGCTCGGGTGTCCAGTTGCGCGTGATACCGGTTCGCCGTAAAAAGTTTTCCAGGAGCGTGCGGCCTTTGGGCGTGTGCTGCACCTCCGGGTGAAACTGCATACAGTACAGGCCGCGTACCGGGTTTTCCATCGCGGCAATTTCGGTGTCGCGGGTGCTGGCGACGACCTCGAAGCCTTGCGGCAACCGCATCACCGAGTCGCCGTGACTCATCCACGCCGTAAACTCACCTTCGACGCCGCTAAAGAGCTCACCCCGGTAGCCTGAGAGGTGCGCCTTGCCGTACTCGCGTACCCGGCTCGCGGTGACTTCGCCGCCCGCTGCCTGTGCGATGAGCTGCATCCCGTAGCAGATGGCGAAGATAGGTAGGCGAGCCTCTAAAAGACCTTGCGGTAAGGCCGGTGCGCCCTCGTCGTAGACGCTGCCGGGGCCACCGGACAAGATGACGCCTCGAGGGTCTTGCGCCAAAATCTCGTTTAAGGGCGCGTCGGCCGCTAAAATAACCGAAAAAGCGCCCAGTTCACGGAGCCGCCGCGCAATCAGGCGTGTGTACTGAGAGCCGTAATCGAGTACGACGATACTAGCCATCAAAGTCCTTTCGCGTGTTCTAGTCGGGTCGTCTTAACAGTCCCGGTCACGCGCTGATAAGTTGGAGGGCGAGAAGCACCAGCACGGCGATGCCGAGCAGGGTAAGGAGAAAAACCCGCCGTCCGCCCCGGTAGAGGGTCGGGTCGGGGGCGCGGTCGTTGATGTCGTCGTCTATTTCAAAAGCGTCGCCGAAATCGGGTTCGTTAGAGGTGCCCCTCGAGCCCCCATCGCCCCACCCCACATCATTTGTAGCTGTCTCAGAAAGGCGCTGAACGCGGACTCGAGGCGGTGCAGCGCCCGGAGCTTTAGCTGTTGAAGTTTCAGCTGCGGGCGCTTCAGGTGCCGAAATTTCAGCTGCTGAAGCCGTTTTTAGAGCCGCTGAGGGAGACGTCTCGGGTGTGGATATTGGCACGTCACGACTTTGAGGTGCTTGCAGACCGTGTTTGGCCTCGTAAGCTGCCAGCCGCACTCTGTAGTCGGCGGTCGCGTCAGTCTGGCTGAGCGAGTCTTTTGAGCGCTGGGGTTTGGATATGTCGGGAAACGCTTGCACCCTTGGCGGTGTGTAGGGCGGGGGCGTGTTGATGGCGGGAACGGGACTCGAGCCTCGCTCCACTGCTGCTTTTGGCGGCGTCTTCGGCGGCGTCTTCGGCGGCGTTCGTTCTGCCGGTTGCGGTGTAGAGGGTCGGGCGGGGGGCTGCGCCGCTGTCTGCCGCTGATATTCTTTTAACTTGAACGTTTTCGGCGGCAAGCTCAGGCCCGCTCCGCTCAAGTTGTCCCGTTTGGTAGCGGCTCCGCTGTCGTCGCCGTAATTATCGCCGTAACCTCTGTTGTAATCTTTATAGTCTTTGCTGTCATCGCCAGCGTCTTCGGCGTAGCGTTCAAACGCCGAGGTGTCGCGGTGTGCCTGGGGATGCGCTTGCAGGCTGGGTCTCGAGCCGCCGCTGTTAAAGGGGTAGCGCTCCAAAGCCGCGCGTACCTCGCGGGCGTGCGGGCGCTCACGCGGGTCGGCGTTTAGGCAGCGGTCTAGGAGGTCACGTAGTTCGCCGGGGAGCGGCCCGGAAAGGTGTTTGACAGTACGCGCCCACGAGAAGATATCGCCAGCAAACGACGCCCCGCTGATACGTTCGGGGGCGCTGAACTCGCTTGGTCGCACCGGCCACGGCACGCCGTAACCCTCCAGGACAAAACGCCCGCCTGCGCCCCCTTCACGGTCGAAAAAAAGGCGTTCGGGCGACAGGTCGCCGTGGACGACGCCCACTTTGGCAGCGTCATCTAAAGCCGCCGCCGTCTCCCGCAGGAGCGCTTCGACCTGTCCGGGCGCAACCGCACCCTTTAGCCCCTTGAACTCGTCGGAAAACGCGCTGACGACCTCACCGGCGAGACCGGTAAAACTCGAGCTCAGCACCGGCGGCACAAAGTCTGAACGTAATTCGCCCTCTTTTAAGGTCGGCTCACCGACAAAACTGTAAACCCTGACCGGCAGACCGTTGACCACGTCGCGTCCGGCAAACGTCTGCACACCGCCCTGCTCGCCGATCAGTTCGCTGGGTTGATAGCGTTTAGCCATACGGGTTCTCAGCTAGATTCTCAGCCAAACTATCTGCCAAGTTCTCAGCTTTGGCCCAGGTCGGGAAGCGCCTCAAACGTAAAACACAGTTCACCCGTCTAGTATAGCCCTAACCCACTCAGCCTCAAAAGCAAAACTTCGCACGTTCCCGCTAAAATCCAGCCGGTGTCTTGAACCCTTGTGAGCACAGGACAGAAGGGTTAGCGTAACCTTATGGCAGACTTGAGCGAAAAAGCGCTGTTAGACGCGCTCCGAACCGTAGACGACCCCGAGCTGCACCGCGACCTGGTGAGCCTCGGGATGATTAAACATCTGGACTTTAACGGGAGTACTGTAACGCTGACCGTAAACCTGACGACCCCGGCGTGCCCGATGAAAGCGCAGATTGAACGTGACGTGCGCGTCGCCCTCGCCCGCGTCTCCGGCGTCGAGACGGTCAACCTGTCGTTTGACGCGCAAGTTAGGGCTTCGTCGCAAAAAGAGCTGCCCGGTATCAAAAATGTGATTGCGGTCGGTTCTGGTAAGGGCGGTGTCGGCAAGTCTACCGTTGCCGCAAACCTCGCGGCGAGTTTGGCGCTCGAGGGTGCAACAGTCGGCCTCTTAGACGCTGATATTTACGGGCCGAGTCAGGCCAAGATGTTCGCCGTCGAAGGCAAACGCCTCATGGCCGACGACGAAAAACGCATCCTCCCGCTTCGTAACTACGGCGTCAAGGTTATCTCCATTGCCAACCTCGTCGAAGACGGTCAAGCGCTCACCTGGCGCGGCCCCATTTTGCACGGCACCCTGACGCAACTTCTCAAACAAACTGTCTGGGGCGAGCTGGATTACCTTATTGTCGACTTGCCCCCCGGCACCGGCGACGTGCAGCTGTCACTGGCGCAGCTCGTGCCGTTGACCGGCGCAGTTATGGTCACGACGCCGCAAGACGTGGCCCTCTTAGACGTGCGCCGCGCCTACACGATGCTCCGTAAAACGCACGTGCCGGTATTGGGCATTATCGAAAACATGTCGTACTACGAACTCCCGGACGGCAGCCGCGACTACATCTTTGGCGAGGGCGGCGCGGTCAAGTTTGCCGAAACCGAGCGGTTGGCGCTCCTCGGTCAGATTCCGATTACGCGGGCGATGCGTGAAGCGGGCGACGGCGGAAAACCGCTGGTGGTCTCGAGCCCCGACTCCCCGGACGCCCAAGCCCTCCGTAAAGCGGCCCGCGTGTTAGCCGGTCAAGTTAGCATTCAAAACCTCAACGCGCTGCCTGTTCTCTAGTTCGGCTGTTCTTTAGCTTGCCCGGCTAGCTTACAGGGTATGCAGTCTGCTATACTCTAGGAGCTTTGAACGGGAAGAGTAACCTGTGGACGCCCCAGAGAGAGCCTGGATGACACGCTGAAAGTCCGGGTGGGAACAGCGCGCAGGTGAACGTCGCCCGTGAGCCAGGGAAGAACCATGTTGGTCACGTCTGACTGACGTTTACTAGACCCCTCGGCGGCTGCCCGTAGCAGTTCTAATGAAGTGCTCGGAGGTATTGTCTTTAGCTGATACTTTTGAGAAATGCGGTGGTACCGCGGGGTTCACCTCGTCCGCAGCGCCCATAGTTACGTTTGGGCCACGCGCGGAGGAGGTTTTTTTGTGACAACTCAGACGTCGGCTGGTACGAATAAAGACGAGTTTGATAAACTTTACCGGCTCGAGCATACCCAACATTTCACCCCGGAACGCACCGAGCACGAAGTCGATGTTCTCACTCAAGCTCTGGATTTAGCCCCGACTGAACGCATTTTGGACCTTGGCTGCGGCTGGGGGCGGCACCTGGCGGAGCTGCAAAAACGTGGGTTCACCAATCTTGTCGGGGTAGACGCGCAAGGGGCATTTTTAGAACCTGTTGAGGGGGTGACGATGCTGGAGCGAGAGGCGGTGGGGCTCGAGTTCACCACCGAATTCGACGCTGTGTACTGCGCTTTTAACGCGCTCTTTTCTACGCCTGACGCCGCCGTAAACGTTGTAAAAGCTGTGTCTAAAGCGCTCAAACCCGGTGGGCGTTTTCTACTCGATACGACAAACCGCGAACGGTTGGCCCAAGCCGAGACTTCACGTTCGTGGCGGGGCGGGGGAGACTTGCCCTGGTTGCTAGAAGAGAGTTGGTTTGACCTCTCGAGCGGTTTACAAACCATCAAACAAAAACGCATCTTTACGGACGGTCACACCGAAGAGCGCACCCTAACCCGCTATCACTACACCTTGTCCGAATTTATCAATCTAGCTAACGCTGCCGGACTCGCTATGACTGCCGTTTACGGCGGCTGGCAGTTGGAGCCGTATACCGCGCAAAGCCCCCGAATGATGCTCGTTACTAGAAAGGAAGTTTAAGATGCCGGAACTCACCAAACAGTACGACCCTTTAAGCGTCGAAGGAAAATGGGTGAAACGCTGGGTGGAGTCACCTTTTACTGCTGACGCTGAGAGCGACAAGCCACCTTTTTGCATCGTGATTCCGCCGCCGAACGTGACGGGTAACTTGCATTTGGGTCACGCCTTTGACAACACGCTCATTGACACGCTGATTCGTTTCAAGCGCATGAACGGGTTTGAAGCACTGTTTCAACCCGGCACCGACCACGCAGGTATTTCTACGCAGGTGCAGGTCGAGCGGGCTTTACGGGCCGAAGGTAAAACCAAAGAAGACCTGGGCCGTGAAGCATTTCTAGAACAGATGTGGGCGTGGAAAGAGCGTTACGGCGGGATTATCTTAGAGCAGCTGCAACGTTTGGGGATTTCTGCGGATTGGAGCCGGACGCGTTTTACGCTGGACGAGGGCTTGTCCAAAGCCGTCCGCAAGCAGTTTGTCGAGCTTTATCACCGGGGGCTGGTATACCGGGGTGAGCGCATCGTCAACTGGGATCCGGAAAGTCAAACGACCTTAAGTGACCTCGAGGTCAACCGCGAAGACCGCCCCGGCAAGCTCTACACTCTGGCTTATGAACTGGAAAGCGGCGATGCACTAATGATCGCCACTGTACGTCCTGAAACCATTTTTGCTGATGTGGCGCTGGCCGTTCACCCCCAAGACGAGCGGTTTACGGCGTTGCACGGACAAAAGGCCCGCATCCCGCTGACCGAGCGCTGGATACCCATTATCACTGACGAAGCCGTTGAAATGGATTTTGGCACGGGCGCACTTAAAATTACGCCCGCGCACGACCCGACCGACTTTGAAATTGGTGAGCGTCACGGGCTGCCGCATCCTAGCGTCATCGGTCTGGACGCCAAGCTGACGGGTGAATTGGTGCCCGAAGCGTTCCGGGGACTAGACAGATCCGAGGCTAGGGACGCCGTAGTGACAGCTTTGCAAGCTGCCGGAAGTCTGTTGAAAACACAAGCTTACACCGTTCCTCTAGGCCTTTCCGAACGTACCGGCGTACCGGTTGAACCAATTTTATCGACACAGTGGTTTTTTAAGATGGGCGAGGTTGCGCCGAGAGTTTTAGAAGCGTTAGACGCGGGCGACATGCGGCTTTCACCGGAGCGCTATACCAAAGTCAACCGTGACTGGTTGCAAAACCTGCGCGACTGGAATATCTCGCGGCAGCTCTGGTGGGGTCATCAGATTCCGGCGTGGTACGACGGCGAGGGCAATATCTATGTGCCTGATCCAGAAAACCCTGAGCTCAACCCCCCCGACGACCCCCGTTACGTGGACAAAACGCTGACCCAGGACCCGGACGTATTCGACACCTGGTTCTCGTCAAACCTCTGGCCCTTCTCGACCCTTGGTTGGCCCGATACGGAAGACCCATTTTTCAAAAAGTTTTTCCCGACCTCAGTTTTGGTTACGGGCTACGACATCATCCTTTTCTGGGTCACGAAGATGGAGCTTACCTCATACGCACTGCTAGAAGAGAAACCTTTTACGGACATCGTGCTGCACGGCCTGGTTCTGGACGAACATGGGCAGAAGATGTCTAAGTCTAAAGGGAACGGCATCGACCCGCTGACCATCATGGACGCCTTCGGCGCAGACGCGCTGCGGTTTGCGATGGCGCACACCTCGACGGGCGGGCAAGACATTCGCTGGGACGACCGCCGCGTCGAGATGGGCCGCAACTTTAACAACAAGCTCTGGAACGCAGCCCGGTTTGTGATGATAAACCTTTCAGACGGCGTGCCGAACACGCAGAACGTCAACCCTGAAACGTTGGCTGACCGCTGGATTTTGAGCCGCTTGCAGCGGGCGGTTGGCGAGGTCACACGGCATCTGGACGCCTTTGATTTGGGCGCGGCGACCCGCGCAGCTTACGATTTCGTTTGGTCGGAGTTTTGTGACTGGTATTTGGAAGCTGCCAAACCAGAACTGCGAGAAGGTAACGCGGTCACAAAGGCGGTTTTGGCGAGGGCGCTGACCGACATCTTGAAACTTTTGCATCCGCTCGTCCCGTTTATCACGTCGGAGTTGTACGAAGCTTTAGGGTTCAAAGAACAGCTTGGTTGGGCCGCTTGGCCTCAGGTTGACAATAAGTTAATAGATAGCGACGCCGAACGTGGTTTTGAACGGTTGCAAAATGCAGTGACGGGCGTGCGTAACCTGCGCACTGAGGCCAACTTACCGCCGTCGCAAGAGGTTTCGGTATCGGTTGCCGGAACTGGGGCAGAGACTTTGCGTGCCAACCCTGCGGTGTTTAGAGCGTTGACGCGGGCTAATCTGTTAGACTTGCCGGTCGAGGGCGCGGCGCTGTCTCAAGTCGTGCCGGAACTCGAGCTTACTCTCCCGCTAACTGGCCTAATCGACCTAGATGAGTGGCGCGCAAGGCAAGAGAAACGCCTTAAAGACCTGCAAAACAGCCGCGACAAAAGCGCTAAAAAACTCTCGAATGTTAAGTTTGTACAAAATGCTCCGGCGGAGGTCGTCGAAGAAGAGAAGCGCCGCCTGGACGAAGCTGAAGCGCTGATCGGGGGGCTTACGACTAGCTTAGAGACGAAATAAAAGCTCCTACCATATCCGCTTCGGTGGGCGTCTTGTGTTAACTATCTCATTTTTGTTTGTTAAGCGGGTATGTGAACTGTGTTAGAGTCTTTTTAACGCCTTCCAATGTGCCCACGGCTCAGGCCCGCTCTCCCTGCGGACTGCAAAGCCCAGGGCAAATCCGCCAGGAGGGTGGTAGACAGCCAGGGGGAAAGATGCTGAAACGGTTTGCATTTCTTGTACTCATCGCGGTAACTGCTGCTGGGTGTAGCACCGGCAACGACCTCGCGCCGGTGCTCGGCGACGACGGTGACAATGAAGCAGCGCTCGTTACCGACGCCGACCTCGACGCAGCGGTATTTGTCGGTGAGAGTAGCCTGCGTGCGCTGGGTCTTGAAGAGTTCGGTTTACGGAGCTTACCCAACCGCGCCACGGGTCTAAAGGCTTCGGGTCAGAGCTTTTCGCCGCAGAGCGTGGTACCGCTCGACGGCTCGAGCCAACTCGCCTACATCCAGCAACGCAACAAAAAAACCCGCATCGTGCTGCGTGAAACACGCGCCGACGGGCGCGGCGGCGGCTACCGGCAGGTGCTCGTTTACAACAGCGCCCGCAAGGTTTCGTCGGTTGCTGTGAGCGGCGACGCTCAACTGCTGGTCTTTGCCGCCGAAGCGAACAACGGCAACGTCGAGGTTTACGCGCTCGACCGCGACGGCGAGCGGCTCGGTCAGGCTGGCAAACTCGTCCGGTTGACCAATACTGAAGCGGACGAAGCCGACGTGTCGATGTCGCTAGCTGGTGACGTCGTGGTGTGGGGAACTGAGGTGGACGATTTTACCACCGCGGCCTTCGCGTTTTTTGAACCTCGGCTCGAGGTTTTCACCCTCGATCCCGGAGGCGTCAACATCTCCAACCCGTCTCTAAGCGGCAACGGCGAAACACTGGTATTCGTCGCCGACGGCGGCGATTTAGACGTCGGCGCAGACGTTATCGTAACTTTTTCGCTGCTTGACGAGAGCCCACCCGTACCGCTCTACCAGGGCGATGTGCGCGACCCGAGTGTGAGCTTCGCGGCAGACAAGCTCCTCTTTGTTGAAGGCAACGCCGTAACCTACGCCGACCGCGAGACCGAAGAACTGACCGACCTGATTACGGTTTCTAAGCTCGAGCACCCCTTCCTAACCTCAGACGGGCTCTACTTTACCTTCGCGCGTAACGGCGACATCTTTACGCGCCTCATCGACACCGAAGCGCCCGGTGACGCGCCGCAAGACGTGGTTGACGGTAGCTTCGTCAACAGCGAACCGTACTGGGCCAAATACGACTTTGAACTGCGCTACTCGGCAAGTACAATTGACGGTAAGACGTTTGTCCGGCCTGACGACGGCAGTGGTCAAACCGCCGCCGACCGCACCGTAAAGTATCACCGCTACTCGTTTGTCGCACCGGTTTCAGACCGCTACGAAATCCGCTCCGAGCAGGACTTTGACGGCTATTTGCTCCTCTACGAAGGTTTTTTCAACCCCAAAAAACCCAACCTCAACCTGGTCGCGTTTAACGACGACTTCCCGAGTACCGACCCCAATATCGATCGCCTCTCGCGTGTGGCGTTTGAACTCGAGTCCGGTCAGCGTTATACGGTTGTTACGACCGCCTTTGACAGCGGCGTAACCGGGCTGTTCACCAACGTCATTACCCGCAACATCCCGCCGCCCCCACCCACCGTGACGCTACCTGCCCCCGACAACAGCGGCTACGACATCACGCTCCGTTTTGTCACCGACAACCTCACCAACGCGCAAAAGGCCGTATTCACCGACGCCGCCGACCGCTGGAGCGCGATCATCACCGACGACCTCGCCAACATCAAACACTTTGTTCTTCCCGAGAGTTTCTCCTTCCCGAATACCGGCGTAGTCAAAGGTACGCTTGACGACCTCCTGATTGACGTCGCCTTCAACGACCTCGACGGCCCCGGCGGGTTGCTCGGGCGAGCTGGCCCCCGGTTGATTCGCCAACAAGCCGACGCACCGCTATCAATTTACGGCACGATGGAGTTTGACATTGCCGAATTCGGCGACGGCGGCTTTTTCGATGACGAACAGCAGTACCAAGACGTGATTGTTCACGAGATGGGACATGTTCTAGGGATCGGTACGCTGTGGGAGCTGACCGGCAACACCAGAGGGATTATCAACCCCGGCGACCCCGGCTTCCCCGACGGCCCGCCCACGGTTGCACCGGGCGCACCGAACCCCGACTACGACCCCCGTTTTACCGGTTCGGGCGCAGTTGCCGAATATCAAACCCTGCTTGAAGCTGCGGGCAAACCACATGAAACGACTGCGCCGATTGCCAATACCGGCGGCCCCGGCAACTACAACGGTCACTGGCGCGAACTCACCTTCGGCAACGAACTGATGACGCCGTATGCCGGTGGGACAGAGCTGCTCTCGAGGATGACCGCCGCCAGTCTTGCCGACGTCGGTTACACCATCAACATAGCTTCCCCGCTGGTTGACGCGAACTACGCGCTGCCCCTGCCGACCACGTTTGCACAGGTTGAACCGGACGCCATCACCTACGAAGAGTTCGAAGACTACCTGGCCTTTAGCGGTTCGGTCGGTAGCGCCGAAGCAACCGTACAGGCTGTTGACCTTGACCTTGGGGTCGGCAACACCTCGACGAGCGGTTGTGAAGCTGCAGACTTCGCAGACTTCGAAGCGGGCAATATTGCCCTTTTGCAACGTGGCACCTGCCCTTTTACCGATAAGCTCGAGGCCGCCGCCGCAGCGGGCGCAACGGGCGTCGTGATGTTCAATCAGGGCGACACGACAGACCCAGCCCGCACCGGTCTCTTTAGCGGCAGCGTCGGTAGCGCCGCCGTTCCAGCCGTCGGTGTCCCGTATGAAACGGGCGTCGCCTTCGCCGAGCTTGCCGAAGCCGGTACGCTGGTCGTTTCACTCGATTCGCCGGTTGCGGGTCTCGAAGCACAAACGCTCTCGGCGGCCGCTGTCAAACCCAACTTTGAAGAGGAGCTGCTCGGGCCTATTGGTACCGTTTCACCGGAAGGTACCATCAACTTCTTCGAGTAAGCTTTACCTACCTATATAAAATAAAGAGCCCCACACGGGGCTCTTTTACGTTGGGGTATCGTATAGCACTCAAGCAGTCGAAGGCTACACTTACCATTATAGCAGGTATCATCTGGTTTGAGCCAGTCTATGAAGATAAAGCATAGTCTAGCACGCACCCCTAAAAGATGATAGCTGCGAGAAGCTAGCTCAGTAACTACGAAAGCCGCTATATAGAATGTACGTGCTAGACAGTTCAGATGAACGTGAGGGCGTCTGTTCCTAGATACCTGCTATAAGAGTCAACCTGCTATTTTTGCCCACCGCCCGCGTCCCAAGTCGCGGTTTCTAGAAGCATGTCGATCAGCTCCTCTAGCGCCCACAAGGTTGCAGGGCCGCTGTTGGCATAATTCGTCACTGTTTTTTGAGCGCCGTTTTGCGTCACGCGGGTTGTAACTGTCGCGTTATCTAGAAACGGCGACAGGTAGCTCTTCTTAAAGTCCGTAAACCCGATTTCATCAATGTAGCGAAACACCTGCCGGAGCCCGCCGACCTCGAGCTGTCCGGTATGCTGCCCCATACGTTCTACGTTGTAAACGCCGGTATAGCTAAAACTGCCGTCGGCCCGAATCGTTACGCTGTACGCGGGGCACGACGTGAGGCAGCGGGTGCGCTCGAGGCTCACCTCAGAAATATCAGGGACGGGTTGGGGTTTTACTTTTTGGACGCCGGGAAAGCGTTCAACACCCGGCGGCAACGAGGCGGCCTGTACGTCAAAACCTGTTAAACTACCTGAAAAACTACTAACGGCTAGCAACATTAAAAGCTTCATGCCTTTACTATGCACGCCCGTTTTATCTTTTTCGTGAGCCTTTTTGTGAAACGGCTGACGCTCCCTTTACATTGACTTTTTAGACTCTGGGGAGTGCAGATCATTCCAGCTATGAAAGAGGAGGACGAGATGTCGAAGACAGCCGAACCGAAACCTCAGCAGCGTCTATGGCACAAACTTTTAGACGGCAAGTATTCGCGGCGCACGGTATTGCAATCAGTCGTGGCGGCGGGTGTGGCTTCGAGCCTCAAGCTTGCGCAAGGTCAGGAAGCGGGTCACGTCAACGCCAACAACGGCGCACCGACCGAGCCGGTACAACCAAAAGCCTTTCATCAGCCGCCTTTTCTCGCTATTGTAACTGACTTTGATGACACGCTGAGCTTACCTTTCGGCTACAGCTACCAGGTTCTTGCGCCGTGGGGCGAGGTCTTAAATGAAGCGGGCGACAAAATCGGCTTTAACCACGATTTTGTGGGCTACTTTCCCATCGATATGCTCGAGGGGGGGCGCTCGAGCACCGAAGCGCTCCTGACCATCAACCACGAATACCCGAACGCGCTCTTTGTCGGCGGCAATATCGACAACCCCACCGACGCCGCGCAGGTCGCTGCGGAAATGGGTTCGGTCGGCGTTTCGGTCGTGCGGGTTCGCAACGAAGGCAACGGCTGGCAGGTCGTCATGGACGAACGCAACCGCCGCATCACCGCGATGACTGAATGCGAGCTGACCGGCCCGGTACGGGGCGAAGCGGTCGTCGGCGGCGCGACGCGCGTTTCCGGCAGCGTCGGGAACTGCTCGGGCGGGCAAACGCCGTGGGGGACGCTCCTGACCTGCGAAGAGAACGTTGACGGCTACACCGAGACCTGGGGTGAAGCCTCGAGCTACAACGCCATGCACCAGGGCTGGATTACCGAAATCGACCCCTTCGACGCCGCAGTCATGCCCAAAAAGCGCACGGCGATGGGCCGTTTTCGTCACGAAAACGCCGCCGTGACGGTTGCTGACGATGGTCGTGTGGTGGTCTACATGGGCGACGATATGCGTGATGCCTGCGTGTACAAATTTGTCTCGGCGGGGCGCTACAACCCCGAAGACCGCGCCGCCAACATGGACATTCTGGAAACCGGCGACCTCTACGTCGCCGACTTTAGCAGCGGCAGCTGGCTGCTGCTCGACTATGACCGTAACGAAGACTTAAAAGCTGCCGTTGATGAAGAGACCGGTGAGAGCGTGGTGCGTTCACAAGCGCAGGTTTTGGCCGACGCCCGCACCGCCGCCCTAGCGATTGGCGGTACACCGGTTGACCGTCCTGAAGACATCGAAATTCACCCGTTGACCGGCGAAATCTATATCTCGATGACGAACAACAGCGATCACGGCAACTACTTCGGGCAGATCGTCAAGCTCCGCGAAGCCGACAATAGCTGGGCGTCCGAGAGCTTCCGCTGGGAAATCTTCGCTGCAGGCGGCCCGCAAAGTGGCTTTTCGTCACCGGACAACCTCGTTTTTGACCCTTACGGCAACCTCTGGATGGTCACAGACTCCGGTACGGGCCAGGACAGCATTTACGAGTTTCTGGGCAACAACTCGATGTTCTTTCTCCCGACCGAAGGACCAGATGTCGGCAAGGCGTTTCGCTTCGCCGTTGGCCCCGTTGACGCCGAAATGACCGGCCCAGCCTGGAGCCCGGACGGGACGACGCTCTTTGTGTCGGTGCAGCATCCCGGTGAGGACTCGGAAAGTTTGGACGCGCTGACCTCGAGCTTTGCCGCCGCCGAAGGCAGCAACGTTCCGCGCCCAACCCTGGTCGCCATCACTGGTTTTCCCGGCTGGCGTGAGGCGTAACATGGAGCGCACCCATATCTTTACCACGGTGTCCCCGTGGGTTGTAGGCCGCGAGGCGCTTTTAGAGGAGGCACTTGATGATTTCCTCCACGAGACGACGCGGCGGCAACCGTGGCTCCGTGCCCGCTACGAAGGGCTACTAGGAGGATTGGTCGCGGCGATTGAAACCGAACTGGGCGAACCTGCCCCGGTATCGGCACTTAACCGTGAGCGCGGCAACCGCTGGCTTCTGGCGCTCGGCCCGGAACGTGTGTTGGGCGAAAGAGCGCTTGAGACCTTCGCCGATTATCTCGTCAAGTGGCGCTGGACTGAGGCGCATCCACTTCGCTCTGCCCACGTTGTTTAAAGGGCAAACAATGGGCCCCGGCAGACAAGCCGGGGCTTTTTCTGGTTCAACTGTTTATGCCAGTTTGGCAACTAAGGAGACTTTAGGTGAAACACCTTTTGACCGCCGTGGTTCTTTCTGTTATTTTTTACGGCTCGTGCGCCGCCGCGCAGCAAGCCCCTGCGACTATCGTAGACGTGCTGAGCGCCGACGAAACCTTCAGTACACTCGTGCAGGCCGCCGAAACTGCCGGACTCACCGAAGCTCTGGCTGGGGACGGCCCGCTGACGCTTTTTGCCCCGACGGACGAGGCGTTTGCTGCTTTGCCCGAAGGTGAACTCGAGCGCCTGCTAGCCGACCCCGAAGCGTTAGGGCAAATACTCCGCTACCACGTCGTCTCCGAACGGCTCCTCGCCGAAAATTTCGGTGAGTTTATCGACGACAGCGCGAGCGCCTACCGAGTTGAAACCCTTGAGGGTTCAGCGCTCAGCCTCGACACCGAAGAAGATACCGACCCGGTGATCATCATCGACAACCGCGCCGCCATCACCCAAACCGATATCGAAGCGGGCAACGGCGTCGTTCACGTGATTGACGCGGTGCTGCTGCCCGGTGCAACCGGTGACGGCGCACCCGATACAGTGTCGGGGAGCGGCTCGAGCGGCGGAAATTAACCCGGCGAGCTGACCGAAACCCTCGGCGGGCATCGCTTGCCGAGGGTTTTAGTCGTGGCTTTCAGGTGGCCCCACGCAGCCGCCAAGCTGTTTTAGTCAGACTGCCGTCCCCGGATGCTTCAAAATCCGGTTTCTCGCACCGAGCACTGTTTACGGCACATTTCTCACACGGTATTTCTCATTTTGCGTAACGGTGCATTGTTACACTTGACCTGATGCCAGACACCTATCACACCTTGAGCAAGCTTGGCGAAACACGTGCGCCGGTTTCAGCCCCCCCGAGCAAAATCACCGGTAACGCAAAGCTAGTGTTCTGGGCGTTTTTATGCTTGTTTTTATTCGTTTCTCAGAGCTACGCCCAGCCTCAGGCCGACCCCCCGACGCCCGAATACGGGTACCTCGAGGGCCGCATTGTTCAAATCGACGCCCAAACAGCGACCGTTACCCTGAAAGACGGCTCTCAGGTTGAGGCGAGCCTCAGCACACCGCTACCCGGCGAGGCGAGCAACGTTCCGCTCCCGAACTTCAAGGTAGGGCAGCAAGTCGAGCTGTACTACTCTCCGGCTCCCGGTGGGGGTAAGCGTCAGTACGTCGTTTCCGACTGGGTGCGGCGGCCTGCTCTGGGTTGGCTGACGGCGCTGTTTCTGGTCGTCTCGGTCGGCGTCGCACGGTTCAAGGGATTGCGGGCGTTTGTGGCGACGGGCTCGAGCCTGGTTATCGTCATGCTCTTTATCGTACCGCGAATTCTAGCCGGTTGGAATCCGATTCTGGTGTCGCTCTTGGGTGTCGGCGGCATCTTGATTTTGGCAATTTATTTTGTCCACGGCCTCAGCTGGAGTACGACGGCGGCGCTGTTAGGCACCTTTGTCGCGGTGCTCGTGACGATGCTCTTGGGTGTCGTGTTTACCGAATGGGCGCACCTGACCGGGTTTGGGTCGGAAGAGGCGATGATGATCACCTTCGGGGCGGGGCAAGTTGACCTCAAGGGGTTGCTCTTGGCGGGGCTGCTGATCGGCGCACTCGGGGCGCTGACCGACATTACGATCGTGCAGGCGAGTGTGATTCGGGAGTTGGCGCACGTCAATCCTGGCTTCGGGCTCCGCGAACTTTACCGGCGCGGGATGAACGTCGGGTTAGACCATATTGGCTCGCTGGTGAATACGCTGGTGCTCGCCTATACCGGCGCGGCGCTGCCGCTATTTTTGCTGCTTAACATCAACGATTTTACGGTGGCGCGGGCGCTCAATCTGGAACTCGTCGCCTCTGAAGTGGTGCATACGCTGGTGGGGTCGATTGGGCTCGTGTTGGCAGTGCCGTTTACGACGTTCGTTGCGGCGCTGATGTTTCGCGGGGATAAGCTGCCCTTAGCTGAGGGGGAACTCGAGCACGCGCATCATCACTGAGTTGGGTCTGGCTTAGGTCGGTGCGTACTTAACCGCAGTGAACAAAGCGGGCCAGCGCGTCAAAGCCCTCGGTCGTGCCGCCAATCGCGTCCTGACCGCTGCGAATTTGCAGGTAGTAACCGGCGCTGTCACCCGCATAAACTACCAGGTAGTAACCGGACTCGTCGAGTGAGATAGGTACGTTCGGGCCGAGCCTCGCGGTCATCATGTAATCGCGGTAGGGTTGCCACGGGCTGTTAACTTTGAGCGATTTGTACCCTTTGGGTACCGTAAACGGCGCGTCTTCGGTTTCCTTAAGCGTCTTGGCAACGACCCACAGCTCAGGCGCAAACTCAGGGCAAGCTTGCGGCGCAAGTACGGCAAAGATAGACTGCATTCCGGCGGGCGTATCAACGCGGTAAACGTCGGTTTCGCCCGCTGTCAGCTCACCGATAATAAACATCGAGGTGGGCTCGAGGTCAAACGGATAGGCCTTCTTATACGTTGCCGAGTCCGGATTCCAGAAAAAACGGTGCGCCGAGGCTGTCGGCACGCTCAGCAGTAACGCCACGCCGAGACCAATAAGAAGACCGAAAGACGGGCGTAAAAGCATATGAGAACTCATCCAGCTAAACCTAGCACGGAAACAGCTCTATAGGTTTTGAGGCAGATGAGCTGTACAAAAAAGTTGACTAAAAGCTATCTCAAAGACCCTCGGCGGGCGAAAGCCACTGAGGGTCTTTGAAACAGCTAGACGACCAAGCTAAGACGCGCTCAGTCTAAAAAATCATTGTTGAGATAGGGCCTAGCTAACTCAACCGTGTGACCTACCGTGTGACCTACTGCGGTGCGTCGCTCAAGGCTGTGACAATCGTCTTGACGTTATAGCGCAGCAGGTCGGCGTAACTCTGGGTCTCCTCGCTGCCGCCTAACGGGTCGAGAATGTAGAGCGGTAAACCGGCGCTCTCCGCGACGACTTCAGCGGGGCGTGCGGGCAGCTGGACTTCGCTGAAGATGGCCTTTGCGCCGCTGTCTTCAATGGCTAAGAGCGCGTCGGCAATGTATGCGGGGCTCGGTTCGCGCCCCGGTGCAGGTTCAATCGAGACGACGAGATCCAGACCGTAGTGCCGTGCGAAGTAGGGCCAAGCGTCGTGAAACGGGACGAACGCTGCGCCTTGAAGAGGGGCCAAAGCTTTCTGCAACTCGGCGTCGAGCGCGTTTAACTCTGCTACGAGCGCCTCGCCGTTGGCTCTGTAAGCGGCAGCGTGTTCAGCGTCGACCTCGGCAAGCTGTTCGGCAATCAGCGGCACAGCCTGGGCCATCAGGTCGGGGACGAGCCAGATGTGCGGATTGACGTCTTCACCTTCGTCAGGGTCGCCCGCTACGGGCTCAAAGGTAAGTTCACTGATGACCTCGAGCACTGGCGCGTCAGTGCCGCTCGCCTCAACGAGACCGGTCAGCCAGCCGTCTAAAACACCGTTAAAGATGATGAGGTCGGCGTCCGCCAGCCTTGCTACGTCTTGCGGCGTCGGGTCGAACGTGTGCGGGGACGCGCCGGGGGGCAGCACCTGCACGACCTCGGCGTTTTCCCCGACGATCTCCTGAACGAGCGCGGCGTAGGGATGAATGGAGGTGACGATAACCGGGCGCTGCGCGAAGGCAAAAGTGCTTAAAGCGAAAAGTAAGACCAGGCGTAGATTCATGTAGGTATCCTTAATGAGATCAAATTATCACTTGGCTATCCTAGCGGTAGGATGAGACTGCTGTCAAGGTTTGGGCGCGGCTTTAGCAAGAACACACGCTATCGCCAACTGTGTTCAACTGCGCTTAGTGTCGGGTAGTTATTAGAAGCCATCTCAAAAACGCCTAAGCAGTAATTTGATGCAGCCGAGATGCAGGAAGGCCAAGAAGTTTAGGGAGTGATGTTCATAGCGAACGACCAGACGGCGAAAGTTGCCGAGGTGGGCGAATAGCCGTTCAATCTTCCAGCGCCGTTTGTAGCGCCTCAGTTTACGTCCATCTTGCGTCTTGGCTTTTTTACGGTTTCTTCGGTGAGGCGCAATCATTTCAACACCTGCTTCGGCG
Source organism: Truepera sp. (assembly GCA_965215315.1). GTDB lineage: Bacteria > Deinococcota > Deinococci > Deinococcales > Trueperaceae > Truepera. The sequence goes on from CBDCDB010000008.1 coordinate 2,838,578, forward strand.
AGTTCAGCGTCAAGCGGATCACTGTCATACGCTTTGTCACCGATTAACTTGTCGGGTTTGCCGCTGACGTGTCGAGATGCGAGAGTCGCGTGTACCAACCGGACCTCATGTGGGCTAGCAGACGTAACGTGCAGGGCGAGGCAAGTACCACCAGCGTCCGATACCGCCATGACTTTGCTACCCTTACCCCGTTTAGTCTTACCAACTGCTGACCCCCTTTTTTCGCAGCCACAAAGGTACCGTCGATAAAGCATTCCGACAAGTCGAGTTTGCCCCGCTGCAGGGGGTCATGTGCTAAAGTCTCTAGAATCTGCCGCAACACGCCGTTTCTCTCCCATTCTTGAAAGCGCCGATGGCACGTCTGATAGGGCGGATAGCGCTCGGGTAAATCAGCCCACTGTGCGCCCGTTCGTAATATCCAGCAGATGCCCTTAAGTATCGCTCGTGGTTCTCGTCTGGGACGGCCTTTGCCATCTTTGCGTCGAGCTGGTTCGGGAATGAGCGGCCCTAGTACTTCCCACTGTTCATCGGTGAGTTCCATACCACCGTTCTAACAGCTATGCAGCTGACTATTCGTTTTTGAGATGGCTTCTAGGGTGTTCCCAAAAAACGTAAGGCAGCTGTAAATCCTTGCTAGACTAGCCTCATGAAGCGTCAAACCTCGCAGCGACGCGCTATTTTACGGGCGCTCGAGACCGCATCGGGCCCGCTGACCCCGCAAAACGTGCTGGAGCGTGCCCGTCAAAGCCACGAAAGTTTGGGGCTCGCTACGGTCTACCGTAATCTGAGTAGCTTAGAAAGAGAAAAAAAGGTTGTTGCCGTCTATTTGCCCGGTGAGAGTGTTCGCTACGAACTAGCCGAACGGGACGCGCATCATCACTACTTCTGCTGCGGCGCTTGCGAAGAGGTTTTTGAACTCAGTACACCTTGTCCGGTAGCGGTGTTAGAGGGCGTGACGCTCCCCGGCGGCTTTCAGGTTAGAAACCACGAGCTTACGCTTTACGGGCTCTGTCCCAACTGTCAGTCGGCCTAGGTTCCGACCGGTTGGTATAGATGACGGTTGACTGGGAAAAAATTGTCAGGTAGGGCTCGAGAACAACGCTAAGCATGGGAACTTTCAGCTGACCTAGCTGCTCGTCTGAGCTGGCGTCTGACAAACAGCTGACGCAACTCCCGTATCCTCACCCTGTACTGCCACTAGGAGGCTACTCAGTGAAACAATTTCTCGCACTCTTCGCCCTCAGCGCTGCCGTTTCTGGTCCCGCGCTCGCCCAGTCCATCGCCGTTGACGGTTCTTCGACCGTATATCCCATCTCGCTGGCGATGGCTGAAGAGTTTCAGATCGTGACGCCTGACGCTCAGGTCACGGTCGGTTTTGCCGGTACCGGCGGCGGTTTTGAGCGCTTTTGCGCTGGTGAAACCCAGATTTCAGACGCTAGCCGCGTGATTGAAGACGATGAAGTTGCCACCTGTGAAGAGGCCGGGATTCCCTTTATCGAACTGCCGGTTGCCGCTGACGCGCTGACCGTTGTCGTGAACCCTGAAAATGATTTTGTTGAGTGCCTGACCACCGAGCAGCTGACCCAAATCTGGTCGGCAGGCGGTGGCGTTAAAAACTGGAGCGACGTCAATCCCGACTGGCCGAGCGAGCCCATCGACCTCTACGCCCCCGGTGTCGATTCAGGAACCTTTGACTACTTTAACGAAGCGATTATCGGCGACGACAACGAAATTCGCCAAGATTTTTCGCCGAGTGAAGACGACAACGTGCTGGTGCAGGGCGTTCAGGGCAACCAGTACGCGATGGGCTTTTTCGGTTACGCTTACTACGCGGAAAACCCTGACACCTTGAAAGCTGTCGAGATCGATAACGGCAACGGCTGCGTCGCGCCGAGCGCCGAAGCTGTCGTTGACGCGTCGTATGAGCCGCTCTCGCGCCCACTATTTATCTACGTCAGCCAAAATGCGGTTGATAATACCCCGGCTGTTGAGGAGTTTGTCAACTTCTACCTTTCGCCCGACAACCGGGAACTTATCGACGACACCGGTTATGTCAGCTACGACGACGCCGTTTATAAAGCCGTACAAGGACGGTTTGACGACCGCGTGACCGGCAGCGCCTTTGCTGATTTTCAACCGGGCGACGACGTGATCGAAGCGGTGCAGAGCGCTGAAGGAAGTCAGTAAGCGCTTGACCTTCAGCTGACACTGGGCTGAAACATACGAACTAAGCTAGTCCTTAGATGAGGGCTGGCTTTTTTCATTCCAACTTTTTTGTCAAGGAGATCATATGGCGACTAGAACGCCGAATTCAATGGTGAGTAAGGCTCGAGCCGCAGGTCTCAACAAACGCGCCGACCGGCGTGCTGGCGAGGTCATTATCGGGACATTACTGCTTTTATGTGCGCTGATTTCGGTGGTGACGACAGCGGCAGTCGTTTTTTCCATCGCTGAGGAAACCGTACAGTTTTTCCGCGAGGTGTCCGTCATCGAGTTTTTTACCAGCCGCGTCTGGACGCCCCTTTTTGCCAACAAAAGCTTCGGTATCGCGCCGCTAGTTATCGGTACGCTGATGGTTACGCTGATCGCCTGCGTGATCGGCTTACCGATGGGCTTAGGTGCGGCGATTTACCTCGCCGAGTTTGCCGGGGACAAAACCCGCCGCACGATTACCCCGATTTTAGAGGTACTCGCCGGGATTCCTACCGTCGCGCTCGGCTACTTTGCGCTGCTCTTTTTAACGCCCGTGATTCGCGACATCATTCCCGGCGTCAGTTTTTTTAACCCGATTTCTGCCGGGATCGTGATGGGCTTTATGATCATGCCGACGGTCACGTCTATTTCAGTAGATTCACTCCGCGCCGTGCCCCGAAGTCTGCGCGAAGCGGGGTACGGTCTCGGCGCGTCCAAGTATGAGCTGATTACCAAGGTTATCGTTCCGGCGGCGCTTTCGGGGATCGTGGCGTCGTTTATTCTGGCGATCTCGAGGGCTATCGGTGAAACGATGATTGTGACGCTCGCCGCCGGTCAGAAACCGACCTTTACCTTCGACCCGCGCGAGACGATTGCCACCATGACCTCGTTTATCGTGCAGGCCGGAACCGGCGACCAACCTGCCGGGTCGATTGGGGCACGCTCGCTCTACGCGGTGGCAGCGGTACTATTCACCCTGACGCTGCTCCTAAACATCGTATCGCAACAAGTTGTCCAGCGTTTTTCAGAGCGTTACGAATGAAAGCGGCGGTCAAAGCTCCTGCTGTGTCCCGCCGTCCTGCTAAACGCCTTGTCAGCGCTGACGAAGCGCGTCGCCTTGCGGCTCGCACCCGTGCGGGGCGTATCTTTGCGGTGATCACCTTTGTTCCGGTGGTGCTTGCGGTGGCGCTCGTCGTCACGCTTTTACTCGATTCGCTTTTCGATACCTTTTCGTGGCAGATCGTCGAACCGAGCAGTAGCGTCAGCGGTCAGACGTTCGTATGGTCGGCGGCACCTTTGGGCGGAAAAGCGGTCATTCGCAAAGACCTCGAGGCTCAAGACGAAAGCCCGGAAGATATTGCCACATTTTTTAACGACCCTGAAGAGCTGCGCCTCTTTGACGCCCGCAACCGCATCGAACTGATGTGGCGCACCCAAGACGGCCCCTTTCGCTGGGTAGTTACCAACAGCCGCGACGACGGGGTAGCCGACATCGGACTTTTCGGCGTCAACCGTTATTTGGGTGTGCTGAGGAGCAACCTCGCGGACGAAGATCCGGAAGACTTGGAGCCTAGCGAACAGACTCTCTTAACCCGGTTGCAGGATGCTAATCTCGAGACTCCCAACCCTTTTGCCAACGTCGGTCTTTTGACGAGCACTTTAGAGGAGGGCCAAAACCTCTACTTAAACCCCTGGTTAGATTTTTCGTTTCTGACTAAAAACGCCTCGCGTACGCCTGTGGTAGCGGGGCTTCACGTCGCTCTTTTGGGAACGCTCTGGGTGATCGGTCTGGTGATTTTGTTTACCCTGCCGACCGGCGTTGGCGCGGCCATTTATTTGGAGGAGTACGCTCCTGAAAACCGTTTCTCGAGACTGCTCGAGGTCAATATCCGGAACTTGGCCGGGGTTCCCAGCATCGTTTACGGGATTTTGGGGCTTTACCTGTTTGTGCGACTCGCAAGTATCGGCCCGACGATTCTGTCTGCGGCCCTGACCCTCTCGCTGCTCGTTCTGCCGGTCGTGATTATCGCGGCGCGTGAGGCTATTCGCGCGGTTCCCGGCACCCTGCGGCAGGCGAGCTACGGCCTCGGCGCAACCAAGTGGCAGACTGTGGTTTCGGTCGTCTTGCCCAACTCGGTCGGCGGCATCGTCACCGGGGTTATCTTAGCGATTGCCCGTGCCATCGGTGAAACTGCGCCGCTCCTGCTCGTGGGCGCAGTCGGCTTTATCGTCTTCCCCCCCGACGGCCCGTTTTCGCGTTACACCGTCATTCCCTCGCAAATTTACAACTGGATCGCTGAAAACGACCCCGAGTTCGCGCACGTCGCCTCGGCGGGTATTATTGTGCTGCTTGTTATCTTGTTCGTGCTTTACGGTCTGGCCTTCTACCTGCGCCGCCGTTTCGAGCGCTCGTGGTAGCTGTTGCGGGGGGCAGCTGGTTAGGCGCACGTCAGCAGAAGCGCGCACAAATTTGTAAATTGACGGTACTTAAAGGAGTTTTACGATGGCGGTAACTGAACCCCAAACCCGTACGCAAGCTGAACCCAAACCGTTCGATTACAAACAAATCTCGACGCGCACCGACCCGGTAAGTGAAGATCAGGCTGTCGTCAGCATCAGTGATTTCAACCTCTGGTACGGCGACTTTCAGGCGATCCATAACGTTTCGCTCAACGTCCCGAAAAATCAGGTAACGGCGCTGATCGGCGCGTCGGGCTGCGGTAAATCGACCCTTTTAAGAAGCATCAACCGGATGAACGACCTTATTCCGACGGTTAAAACAGAAGGCACGATCACCTACGAAGGGGTTGACCTCTACGACCGCGCGGTCGATCCGGTCGAGGTGCGCCGCCGCGTCGGAATGGTGTTTCAAAAACCCAATCCGTTTCCCAAGTCGGTCTTCGATAACGTCGCCTTCGGCCCGCGCCTCAACGCGTACAAAGGTGACCTAAACGCGCTCGTCGAGAAATCTTTACGGCGCGCGGCCCTGTGGGAAGAGGTCAAGGACAAGCTCAAAGGCTCCGGTCTGGGTCTTTCAGGTGGACAGCAGCAGCGGCTCTGCATCGCGCGGGCGATGGCAACCGAACCTGACATCATCCTGATGGACGAACCGACCTCGGCGCTCGACCCGATGTCAACGGATAAAATCGAGCAGCTCATCCACGAAATTAAAAAAGAATACACGGTCATTATCGTGACGCACAACATGCAGCAGGCGGGGCGCGTGTCCGACCGAACGGCGTTTATGCACCTGGGCGTGCTGATCGAAGAGGGGCCGACCGACCAGATTTTCACCAGTCCCAAGCACGAGATGACCGAGCGCTACGTTGAGGGGCGGTTTGGCTAGACCCGGTTTAATAAACCAACCTGAGTTCGGAGTCATTTTTACGTCGGGCACGCAGATCCTGTACTTCCGGTGACTGACGACCGTCTCCAGGATTGCGATTGCGCTGTTTAAGACTGCGTGAGCGTTTTAGCCCTAGGCACGCCTTACGCCTGTAAAAGCAAACCCGGCAGAGACGGAAAACCTATCCCCGGAGAACCCTCGAACTCAGGTTAAACTAAGTATCCCCAAGCTATACTTGAGGGATGCAACCCCTCTATGTTGAGCTGAGCGAGCAAGAAGACAGAAAGCTGCTAGAGATAGAGAAAGCCCCCCACTTCAAGCCCAAGGTGCGTCTGCGAGCCAGTGTTCTACGGTTATCGAACCAAGGCTGGCGTGTGCCGAAGCTAGCTGCTTACTTGGGCCGAGGCGAAGAAAGTATCAGGCGCGATCTGAAAAGGTGGCAACAGCAAGGCGTGGCAGGTCTGGGCGACGGCACAGCGCCGGGACAAGCTCCTTTGATTACGGACGAAATAAGAACCCAACTGGCCCTATACCTTGCTGAAGAACGGAGCTGGACAGCCTCGCAGCTTGCCGCTGAGATAGCTGGGAAATTCAACATAAAGGTCACAGCTGAAGCGATACGCCAGCACCTCAACCGCTTGGGCTATGTCTGGAAAAGGACGCGCTACGTGCCCTGTAAAACGGTAGACCCTGAGCTTGAACAGCAGCACCGAGCGGGTTTAGACACGCTTAAAAGGGGGCGGCAGAAAAAAGGCTGAAGCTTTATTATCTAGACGAAGTAGGCTTTAGTCTGGCGCTGGGCACAACGTACACCTGGGCAAAATCTGGTCACACCACATTAGCAGTTCCGACACGCTGGAGATAGAACGGGCAAAGCCCGGCCCGTTGGGCCTAGTTCGCAGTCACGGACGACTTAACCTTATCGGTGCGCTCGAAGTTTATGGAGCAAGGCAAACGCTTCACTACGAAGCTTTAGAAACATCGGTCAGAAGTGCCAATGTCCTAGCCTTCTTAGAACACCTCGCTGATAGCTGTTCGCCTGACAGCTTGAGTGTTGTGGTTCTGGATAACGCTACTTTTCACCGCGCTAAAATGGTTCAATCCAAACGTGCTGCTTGGGAAGCTCAGGGACTCTATCTACGCTTTCTGCCGCCTTATTGCCCACACTTCAATCTCATCGAATGTCTTTGGAAACGGCTCAAGGCTTGGCTCCTCCCAAGGCGTTGCTACGATGCCCTCAGAGACCTCCGCAAAGCTGTTACCCAAGCACTCGAGCTGCTTGGAGCAACCGCCGTCTAAGCCTCAGTCTTCATTTGGGGGTACTTAACTGTAACGTACTGCTTTTGTGCTCCGGTCAAGCCGTGTTTTATTTTTGTATGACCTGCTCTTTACGACGCTTTAGCGCCTCTTTCGGTGTGTGTTTGGCATTAGCAGCTTGTACGCCACAGGTTTCACCACAGGATTCTGCGGTGGGCGCACTCGAGACCGACGCCGTAAAGCTCGAGCCCACCTTTACCGGCCTCACCCAACCCACCGACCTGCGCTTTTTGGGAGACGGCCTTGCACTCGCCACCGAGCAAGCCGGAACAGTTGTTTTACTGGGTGACGGCAAGCCCAAAACCGTCTTCGACTTACGTAAAAGCGTCGGCTGCTGCGGCGAACGCGGGCTGTTGAGCTTGGCGTTACACCCAGACTTTGCCCATAACGGTCTCGCGTTTCTCTATGCTACGGATAAAACCGGCGGTACAACCCTCAGCCGGGTGACGTTAACGCCTAAGACGCTCGAAGCTGACCCCTCGAGCCTAACAACACTCCTAAAAATTCCGCAACCCGGCCCAACGCATAACGGCGGTCAGCTTCAGTTCGGCCCGGACGGTCGTCTTTACCTCTCGACCGGCGACGGTGAATACCGCCCGTCGTGGCTCGGCGCACTGCCTTACGCGCAGGAACCGGACAAGCTGCTGGGTAAACTGCTCCGCTTCGACGTGAGTGAAACCGGGAAGCTCTCAGCGCCGCAAAACAATCCTTTTACGGGGACAAAAAACGCAAAAAGCGCAGTTTGGGCGCTCGGTCTCCGTAACCCGTGGCGCTTTTCGTTTGACCCAAATACCGGCGACCTTTACGTTGCTGACGTGGGCGAGACAGTGTTTGAAGAGGTGAATGTGACACCTCCAGATGAGGGCGGCCTCAACTACGGTTGGCCCCGCGCCGAAGGCCCGAAGTGCCGTCAAGAGAGTTGTGCGGCTTTCGCTATGCCTGTACTCAGCTATACCCACGACGAAGGTTGCTCTGTTACCGGCGGTTACGTTTACAGAGGTCAAGCGCTACCTGAGCTGACCGGTCATTACCTGTACGGCGACTTTTGTGACGGCACCCTCTGGGCTGCTGCAGAGAAAAACGGCGTCTGGCAGACGCAGACGTTGCTCGAGACTCCCCTCACCATCAGCAGTTTCGCGCAAGACGGCGCGGGTGAAGTGTATGTGCTCGATTACGCTGCTGGAACCGTCTACCAACTTGTAACGAACGAATAGCAATTCCGAGCCATCCCAAACCATTGACATATTTAGGTTTATCTATATAATGGAGGTGTGTTAGACTCTCAGCAACTCAAAGCGCTCGCCGATCCGGTGCGGCTTACAATTCTGGAGTTTCTCCTGAATCCCATTCAGACGTGCTGTATTCAAGACGAAGGCGTCTGCGCGTGCGACTTCGAGAACGTTCTCGGTTTGGCACAGCCCACCGTCAGCCATCATCTCAAGCTGTTGGTACAGGCGGGCTTCGTCAACGCGAAAAAGCGCGGGCGCTGGGTTTATTACGACCTGAACCGGGAGGCGTTCGTGTCGCTGCAGGGTGCGCTCTCACCTTACACTGCGTCCACGTCCCCTACTGCCGCACGCCGAGAGGAGGTGAGTTTATGACGGTACAAGCTTGCGACTGTGACCTCTGTAACTGCGACGCGTGCTGCTGCGACTGCAGCTGCTGCTAAGTAAATGTGATAGCAACTAAAGTGGGCACGCCCCCGAGCAGCGTGCCCCGCTGTTCTAGCCCGAGGTTATGGCTCGAGGAAGCCAGTCTGCTACTCGCTGGGCTTTTCCTGCAGCGCCGCCCGTAGCGGACGTAAATTGAGCTGAAGCGAATGCAGCGTGTAGTAAACCGGGTAGGTTAATGATACGTAAAGAATGACCGTTCGCAGGGTGCCCGGCCCCAGCAGTAGCGCCACCAAACAGAGCAAGCTCCAGATCGAACCCAAAACGATGTGCAGCGTGCGTCCGCGCGGCAAACGGCTTACATACAAAAAACGCACCGGCACAAATACCATTAGAGACAAACCCAAAATCAGCAGGGCGTTAAAAAGTGGCGGCGTCTGCAGCAGATAGAGATAAAAAACAACGATGCCCCAGTACGACGGAAACCCGACAAAAAAGCCCGCATCGGCGAGTTTAGCGGTTGTGCGGGAGAAACCGAAAGCCGAAGAGAACATCGCAAACGCGGCAATCAGCACAGCGGGCGGTGCCAGAAGTTGAGCTTGCAAAAGCAGCACCATTGGCAACACGACGTAGCTCGTAAAGTCGATGATGTTATCGAGCAAACTGCCGTCAATCGCGGCAGCCGTCTCTTTGACCCGGTATTTACGGGCTAACGCGCCGTCGGTCGCGTCAATCACCATCGTTACAGCGATGGCCCCGAGCGCCCAGCGAAAGGTACCTTCTAGAAGCCACTGCAACGCTAAAGCCACAAAAAAGAGCGTCGAGGCGGTGTAAATGTGAACAAGGTAGCCCCGGACGGTCTCCCGAAAAGTATCGCGGTTCGGCGTCGGCATGTAGTAAGAGCGTAGCACGCCACGCTTGAAAGTGCGGTAAAGGTTTTTCGGCAGTGTTGGACAGGATAGTTGAACAGAAAAAAGTCAGTGGAAAAGCCTCGAGTACCTAACGCCGTCATTCTCTCTTCTTGTTCCCGTAAGCTGCAAAACCGACACCCGGTCAGGCTCAGTCTTTGAACCTCCTCGAGACGCTCATTAGGCCACTGCCAGCCAAGATAATTACACCGACGACGACCTACGGCGTCGGTACGCCGAGCAGGTCGGCTCCGAGCGCAAGACCTAAAATCAGCAGGCAGTAACCCAAGAGGTAGAGGAGCGTTCTAGACACCCTTTACTCTACCTTTGCGCCGCTCTATGTTTCGTGCGCTATGAACCTCGCCCACTGCTCTACACACGTCTAAAGGGAACCTAGGGAGGATGCTACGATAGGCTATCTTGATTGCCGTCATCGCCGACATCCACGCGAATATTCAGGCTTTAGAGGCTGTTCTAACTGACCTTACCGAAATGGGCGCAGAGGAAATTGTCGTCAACGGCGACCTCGTAAACCGTGGCCCCAACAATGCCGCGGTTGTCGAACGTATCTTCAACTTAGAAAACATCAGCGCCGTAACGCTCGGCAACCACGACGACCTCATGCGTAAATGGGTTGACCACGACCCCGACATTCCTGAGTTGTGGTTTGAGGACGCGTTCTGGTACGGGATGGCGTGGCCCGCCGCGCAGCTTGCCGAAACGGGGTGGCTAGAGCCGTTACGCAACTTGCCGATGACCTACCGGGTTGATAGACCGGAGCTACCTCGGCTCCTGTTTTCACACGGTTCCCCGCGCCACTACCGTGAAGGGTACGCGGCTTATCTCGAGGATAAGGCATTAGCAGAAATCGTCGCGGACTATCCCGCCGACGTCCTCATCGGCTCGCACACCCACCGGCCTTACGAGCACCGTTACGGCGAGCACCTCATCTTAAATACCGGCGCAGTCGGAACGCCTTTTAACGGCGACCCGCGTGCGCAGTATCTTTTGCTGCACCCGAAAAACGGATGGCAACCCGAGTTTAGAGCCGTGCCTTACGACCGCACGGCGGCGCTGAGCGCTTTTGAAACGTCCGGGTATTTAGCGGCGGGCGGACTCAGCGCCCGGATTTTTTACGAAGAGTTGCGTTTGGCGCGGCCTCTCTATATGAATTTTTGGGAGTGGACAGAAACGCAGGGACGTCCGAAGGACTGGGAGAGTTGGGACGCCTTCAAAAGCCGGTACGCTGAGCGTTTCCAAAGGGTCGCTTAGCCTGACCGGAAACCTGTTAAGCTGAGTCTAGCCACTGGTCGGCCCTTCAAACCTTCAGTCAAATCAACCCCGTACTTTTACGGCGTTTTGGGTTGACTCGAGTCCTCTCAAGGAGACCTTATGACTAAAGCTGTTCCCACCGCCGAACTTGCCAAAGAGATTTTGTATCTACTTACTGAAACTTTTGAGAGTTCGATCAAAGACGGCAATGCGTATCTAGACAAGGGTACGGGCATCTTTATGACGCTGAACGCCGTAAACGCCGAGGACGCGTCAAAACCTGCGTTTCCCGGCGCAACGACGCTTGTGGCTCAAACCGAACATGTGCGGTTTTATCTGGTTGCGCTCGAGGGTTTTCTAAACGGAACGCATGTACACGTCGATTGGGACGAGAGTTGGACGCTCAAAACCGTCACCCCGCAAGCGTGGGACACGCTTAGAGCCGACCTGCACAAAACGTATACGCATACTGCCGAACTGATTGAGGGATTTGAGCTTTGGAACGAGGACGAACTCGGTGACGCGCTCGCCATGCTGACCCACAGCGCCTACCATTTGGGAGCCATCCGACAACTCGTCAAAGCGCTCGGCTCAGCCTCGTAAAGCACACAAAAACGCCGGACAAGTCACTCTGCCCGGCGTTTGGTCTTGGGTAAATGTTTAGACGCCTGAAAGCTCGTAGTTTTTCTTAATAAACGATTCCCATTCGCTCGGCACGTCTTCTTCGGGGAAGATGGCGCTGACCGGGCACGCCGGGACGCACGCGCCGCAGTCGATGCACTCATCGGGGTGGATGTAGAGCTGGTCGTCGGCCTCGTAGATACACTCGACGGGGCACACATCGACGCACGACTGGTCCTTGACGCCGATACACGGTTCGACAATAATATGGGGCACAGGTTTCCTCCTAAATACTATATTAGAGACACGTCTCTAATGAAGGGTGAGGTGTTGCAGAAGCGCTTTTCAGCGCCCGGAAAGACGGACTTGTAGGCTCTCAAACTTAGGCGGCGACAGGCTCTGTGCCTACCTCTTTATTATGCGTGGTACGCGTAGAACGCGCAACCCCTACGAGCAACACAGTGATGAGCGTAAACGCGATGAGCGCGAGAAACGGAATGGTGATAAAACCGAGCCAGTTGATGTACTCCTGTGAACAAGGGACACCTGAGCGGCAGATGCTCGGCGGACGAAATCCCGGCACTTTTTGCTCGAGGTAATGAAACACCGAGACGCCTATCCCCAAGATAGACAGGGGTAGGGCGTAAACCACCACATTACGGTCTTGGCGGTACGAGGCAATCCCCAGCAAAATCACGAGCGGATACATCAAAACGCGCTGATACCAGCAGAGCGCACACGGAATAAAAAACCGCACCTCGCTAAAGTACAAGCTTCCGGCAGTAGCGACGAGGGCGACAATCCACGCCCCGTAAAGACCAAACCCGCGAAAAAAGCCCTGCACGGTCTAGTTGGCCTGGGCGTCTTCGACGGCTGTCTGAATCGCGCTGAACTCGAAACTCTCTAAACGCTGCCCGTTTATAAAGACCGACGGCGTACCCTGAACTCCGGCGGCGTCGCCCATTGCTTTTTCCGAAGAGACTTGCTCAGCATAGGTGTCTTCTCCAGTGCAGCTTTGCAGGGCGTCGGCGTCGAGGTTGGGCAGGTTATTACGGGCAACGTCAGCTAAGAAGGCAGGGGTAGCCCACTCTTCACTTTCTGGGCCTTGTGAGCGGAAAAGATAGGTTTTATAGTCCCAGAAGGCTTCTGGGTCTTGGTTGTAGACGCATTCACCGGCCTTAGCTGCTGTAGTTGAGTCCGGCCCGATAAACGGATAGTTGATAAAGTAAATCCGCGCCTGACCGGTGTCAATAAGTTCACGTTTGACCTCAGGAAAGACGTTCTCGTCGAAGAACTGGCAAGCGGGGCATTTGAAATCTTCAAATACCGCAATTTCGACCGGTGCGTCTTCCTGACCGAGCATCGGTTGACCGTTGACGTCGAGGTCGCCGCTTGCTGGCGTGGTCGCGCTCGTTTGCGGGGCAACTTGACGGTAGACGATAAAACCTACAAGAGCGACGGCTAAGACAATCAGCGTGACTAGGGTCAGTCGCTGGGCTGTGCGGGTGTTTCTTGGAGTAGACATATCTTTAAGTATAGAGGCTTCTAATGAAAGGGATGTGCCCTTTTCGACCGGGCGTGTGCCGAAACATCGGGTGCAGCTTCACTGGCTTCCTGCTGCGGTTTATGGCCCGTTTAAGAGAGGTTTTCTAGACGGCGTTCTGCGTGTTGAGCGACGCACGGTAGCCTTCGGCTTCAACGGCTTGCAACATCGTCTGGACGTCGCCGCTCCCTTCGACCAGCGCTTGACCCGCCTGAAGGTCAACCTGCGCTTTATCAACGCCGGGGGTACGCTCGAGCGCCCCCTTCACCGCCTCGACACAGTGGTCGCAGGTCATGCCTTCGATATTGAGCTTGGTTTGATAGTGAGCCATTAGCATCTCCTTTGTCTGTAACAGGCTTTCTTTCATTATAAACGCGGCTGCTTAGGCGAACATGGGTGCAGGTGAACTTTTATGGTGGAGCAATGGTGTCTGCTGGACGCGGCACAGACAGTTTCAGTTTGGCGTAGCTCGAGCTCTTCTTTAACCAATCCGCTACACTACCGAGATGAGAATCCAAAACCCGCTCCTGCTTGAAGACCTACCCGGTTACACGCCGCACATCAGCCGACTCTTATCAATGATGGATTACGTGCGCGACACCACGCTCTACGCCGTAAAAGACCTTAATGCAGCGCAACTCGACTATTTGCCCCACCCAGAGGGCAACTCTATCGGGATGCTGCTCGCGCATGTTGCAGCCGTCGAGGAAGGGTACTATTTGGACACCGTTGAGAACCAAGTGGTCGACTGGGGAACCCCGGCTCAAGCCCTTGGTGAAACAGGCCGCAAAGCTATCAACGGGAAACCTCTAAAGCACTATTTGAGTGAATTGGCGCGCGTTCGAGAGCAAACCTTAGCAGGCCTCAAAAATCGTGATGACGCCTGGTTACATGAAGTTGATGTATCTCGAGAGGTACCCAGAAGCAATTACTACAAATGGTTTCACGTTTTTGAAGGTGAAACAAATCACCGGGGTCAGATGTTGCTCGTTCGGAAGCTGCTACCTGCTGAGCTGTAAACGCGAGCTTGAGGGTTCAACTCGGGCAGCGTGTGGTATGGTGCCTCGTTATGGCTATAGAACTCACCTACGCAATGGTTAAACCCGACGGCGTGAAACGTGCTTTGGTCGGCGAAGTGGTGCGGCGGCTCGAGGCCAAAGGCTTTCGTATCGTCGGTATGAAGCTTATGCAAATCCCCCGTGAAACCGCCGAGCGGCACTACGGCGAGCATAAGGGCAAACCCTTTTTTGAGGGTTTGGTTTCGTTTATTACCAGCGGCCCGGTTGTAGCGATGGTCGTTGAGGGTGAAAACGCCATTTTGGAATGGCGCAAGATGATGGGCGCAACCAATCCTAAAGATGCGGCCCCCGGCACGATTCGCGGCGACTTCGCCACGACAATTGACGAAAATGTCGCGCACGGCTCCGACGCCCCTGAGACTGCCGAACGCGAAATCAACATCTTTTTCGAGCCTGACGAACTGCTTTAGGGCTCGAGCCGTCCCGATGCGTTCTGCACCTCTGCAGGGCGCTTTTTTCGTAGGAAGGTCTGTTAGGGGACGCCGCCGTAAAATACCGTTAAACTAAAACGACTAGGAGGAACCTATGCCCCAACTCTCCGAAACCCTCAAAGCCTTGAAAGCGTCTGCAACCGTCGCTTTCAACACTAAAGCCAAAGAACTCCAGCGTAGCGGTGTTGACGTCGTGGCAATGACGGCAGGTGAACCGGACTTTGCGCCGCCCGAACACGTGCTGGCTGCGGCGCACGAGGCCATTGACCGAGGCATGACCAAATATACGCCCGCCGAGGGCACCGCCGAGCTGCGTGAAGCCGTCGCCGCAAAGTTTCAGCGTGAAAACGGCCTCACGTACGGCCCAGACCAGATTTCGGTCAGTACGGGTGGTAAACAGGTGTTGTACAACGGCTTTATGGCGGTCTTGAATCCTAGCGATGAGGTTATCGTTCCGGCTCCGTACTGGGTTTCTTATCCGGCGCAGGTGCAGCTGACGGGCGGTGTTACGGTGCCGGTCATGACGCGCCCGGAAGACGGCTTTATTCCGAGCGTGGAGGCCATCGAAGCGGCAATTACAGAGCGTACCCGCGTCATCGTCCTTAACTCACCCTCTAACCCGACCGGCGCAGTCTATCCGCCCGAGGTTGTGCGCGGCATCGCCGAACTCGCTGTAAAACACGACCTCTGGCTTTTTTCCGACGACCTTTACGAACACCTCGTTTATGAAGGCGAATTCGTGTCGGCGGCAAACTTTGCCCAAGACCGGACGCTCATCATTCACGGCGCGAGTAAAGCGTACGCGCTGACCGGCTGGCGTATCGGCTACGGAGCGGGGCCAGCACCTTTAATCAAGGCGATGAATAAGCTTCAGGGTCAGGTAACGAGCAACGCGAACGCGGTAGCGCAGTACGCGGTCGTCGCAGCACTCAACGAGGTCGACAAAACGCGGGAATTTATTGAGATGACCAAAAAAGCGTATATAGCGCGGCGTGACGTACTGGTTAACGGTCTCAACCGTATCGGCCTCAAAACGCCGAAGCCGCAGGGTGCGTTTTACGTGATGAGCGACCTGACGCCGATCCACAAAGATGAAACCGAGGCGGCGGTCATGCTTTTGGAAAAAGCCCACGTCGGCGTTGTTCCGGGAACTGACTTTGACGCACCGGGACAGGCGCGGTTTTCTTACGCGACGAGTATGGAAAATATCGAAAAGGCGTTGGGGCGGATTGAGGCGTTTGTCGGGGCAAAAGTTTAACGGCCTGGCAACCCGAAAAAGCTCTCAGTAGATAAACTGAGAGCTTTTTTATATGTTCACTTTACGGGTCTTTATGGGCTGTTTTACGGGCAGCTGAGCCTTCCACTGAGTTGTAAAGGCTGGCTCTGCACGTCTACAAACGAAGCGTTAAAGGTGCGAACGCCCGGTGTGGTCGTTACGGTTCCGCTCAGTAGCGTGTAGGGTGTGCCGTCTAGCTCGAGGGTGAGAGCACTATCTGAGCCGAGCGTGTAGAAGCTGCTGTTCGCTGAGGCCGGAGCGTTAAAGGACATCGTAAGCGGAACTGCGGTGGCCTGCGTGCTGGCTACCTGAAACCCGGTCGGGCTGCACTGCACACGCTGTAATTCGTTTGCGCCCAACGTGGTTGTACTCGCTGCGACGCCGGAGAGGGCTAGCTCGAGCCCCGCTTCAGCCTGTACCGGCGCGGGATTGTTGCGACTAAGAATAGCCCAGACTGTCGCAAAAACGAGCATGAGGGCAAGGATGATTCCGAGAGTGTTGGTCAAGCTTTCTTGTGAAGGCAGCTTGGGTTGCGGGAACGGGCGGGTGTATGTGGCTTTCATAAAAGCCTCCTAATGACCTTATTTTAGATAGTACACAGCCCAAGTACAAAGCAATATCACGATAGATAACGGGTGTTGTATCAAAAATACTGATACACCTAGCGTTTGCCGTTAAGCTGTGTAGATGACGCTCTCGCAACTCCGTAACCTACTGATGGTTTTAGAAACCGGGAGCTTTTCGGCGGCGGCGCTCGAGCTAGGCAGCGCACAGTCGGCGGTCAGCTACGCGGTGGCAGAGTTGGAGCGCGAACTCGGCGTCAAACTTTTGGAACGCGGGCGGTTTGGGGCGCGCTCAACCCCTACCGGGGTACGAGTTGCTGACCACGCGCGGCAGATGCTTGGGTTACAAGACGCAATTCGGCAAGAGGCGAGTCTCGAGCGCGGTGTTTTAGAAGGCACCTTGCGCGTCGCAACCTTCCGCAGCGTTGCCAGCCACATTTTGCCCAAAGCCATCGCCAGGTTGCGGCGGCGTTATCCGAAACTGCAGGTGCAACTCCTCGAGTCCGACGGCGACGTACCTGAACTCGAGCGTTTACTCTTTTCAAAACGGGCCGACGTTGCCTTTTTGCAGGCACCTTTTCCCAAAGACGTACTGACCTGGGATTTGCTGCACGACCCCTATATTGCGCTCTTACCTAAAGACCATCCCTTAGCCGGTCAAACTATCAGCCGCACCGAACTGCTGGGGTCGCCGCTGATTCTTTATGACAATGATGATAGGTGCGGCGTCGTCGCCTATGAGTATCTCAAAGACGTGGCCCTGCCGCTGCAGTCTGCGCCGTATCACGTCCGCGAAGACTCGACAATTTTCAGCCTGGTCGAGCAAGGTTTGGGCGTCAGCGTCGTGCCCGAACTGGCGTTTAAGGATCTGCCCGACAGCGTGGCGCGGGTGCCGCTGAGCGAACCGTTAGAACGCACCATCGGCGTCGCTATCTTGCCGCAAAGCCTTAAGGTTC
The DNA here is from genome assembly GCA_965215315.1 of Truepera sp. Classification (GTDB taxonomy): domain Bacteria; phylum Deinococcota; class Deinococci; order Deinococcales; family Trueperaceae; genus Truepera. The sequence continues at coordinate 2,855,693 of CBDCDB010000008.1, forward strand.
CCTCGGTACGCGCCTTTTTAGGGGTGTTAAAGCAGCAGTTTTCCGACAGTAGCTTGCCTGAGTTAAAGACGTTTCTCGAGCCGGTCCACGCCTGAATTGGGCAATGCCGAAAACCCTCAAAAACTTGGCTCAACTCATGCCAAGCCTTTGAAACCTAATCCTTTCTACTTTTCTGCTTCATATTCGGGTGTATTCGGCACATTTCCCTTTAACTGTTGGTGTAAGGTAAAGGGAACTCGAGGAGGCAAGTATGACAACCTTAAACAGTAAAAACAGCACTCTGAACGGCGTTTTGGACGGCCTCATGCGCCGCTATGGAGAACGCGTCCCGGACGTGCAAAACATCATTCAAGCGATGATTAAAGACGGGCTTATCGGCGCACCCGAAGACATCGAAAACGACCACATCGCTTTTCGGACGATGGGCGTGCCGCATCTGGGTCTTGCGTCTTTAGAGAAAATCTTCTTGCACCTCGGTTTTGAGCGCCGCGACGCCTATACTTTCCCCGATAAAAAGCTCAACGCGTACTGGTACAGCCCACCCGAACCGCAACTGCCACGTATCTTCATCAGCGAACTGCGCGTTGCTGAACTCTCAGACGCAGCGCAGCGCGTCATCCATTCGTATACAGATGAGGTAAAGAGCGACCCGGTAGACGCCCTCGATCTGGATGAGGCAGCCGAAATCGACGGTTTTTTGCACCGGGCGCTCTGGCGTTTGCCGAGTTACGAAGACTTCAAGCAGCTGGCAGGCGAGAGCGAATACGCCGCGTGGGTGATTTACAACCGTTACTACCTCAACCACTTTACGATCTCCGTGCACAATTTGCCCGAAGGTTACAACACGGTAGACGCGTTTAATACCTTTTTGGAGTCGCACGGCGTCAAGCTCAACGATTCGGGCGGTAAGGCGAAACGGAGTCCGGACGGTCTTCTCATTCAAAGCTCGACAGTTGCGGAGATGATTGACGCGACCTTTGCGGGTGGCGATACCCGGCAGATTTCAGGTTCGTACGTCGAGTTTGCCGAACGCCGCGCCTTGCCCGAATATCAGGACAAGCCCAAAGCCGCGCTAAAGCGCTCAGAGCGGCGCGAAGGCTTTGAAGCGGGGAACGCCGACAAGATTTTTGAAAGCACTTATAGTACGCAAACCGGGCGGGGCAGCTAGAACACGCTCGTAAGCTCGAGCCCCCAAGCAATAGATTTGTAATGTAAAGCTCGAGCTTGCAAATCTGATGTTAACGTGACGGCTTTATAAAGCAACACTTCAAAGTATGACCGTCTTGGCGTGGCCCTTCTGTCTATTCTGACCCGAAGGAGCCCATATGCGACTCAAATGTTTTAGGTATAAGCCTTGTGCTGCTTGCTACCTTGGGGTGTCGTCCCAGTACGGCTGAGGCAACGCCTGTTACTGAACCCGTCCTCGAAAAAGCGCCGCGTTACGAACTCGTTACGGATAAAGACCTGGCAATCATGCCAGAGCTTGAGAAACCGGAACCGCTCGAGCCGTACACCGACCCGGCCTTCGGGACGCGCGTCACCCGGATCAGCAGCGCAGGGCCGGGTCAAGTTGTGAAACCGCCGTACAACACCATTCAGTCGTGGAACGCCGACGAATCGCTGCTCATGCTCTATCACACGGGTGAGGGCGGCGCGGGGCATCATCTTTACGACGGTAAAACGTATGCGTACAAAGGCGCTTTAGCCATCTTGCCGCGCGACCTCGAGGAGGTCTACTGGGACGTAAGCGACCCGGATATTTTTTATTACGTGAGCCTCGAGACCGCAACTTGCGGCAGATTTATCCGTTATCACGTTGCTACAGCGGAAAGAGAACCCATCGGCGACTTTTCCGGCGTGTGTGAAGAGGATGGTGTGCCCAAAGGCGGCAACGACCCGCAGATGATGTCGTGGAACTCCGATTTGCTCGGGTTGCGCTGTCCGTAGGAGCCGTACCGAACCTTTTTTTACAGTGTCCGTACCGGCACGTTGAGCGAAACTGTAACGACCGGCAAAGGGACGCCTTACGCGGGTTGCTACCCGATGTCCCCGGCTCCGAGTGGCGAACGGCTCTTCTTGGAAGGTGATGTGCTTTCAGCTAGCGACCTGAGCCTCGAGCGCACGCTGGACGTTTCACGTTACGACGACGGCACCTTTAAGCCCGAGCACGCCGTAGTAGGACAACTCACAAACGGCCACGACGCCTACGTCTCGGTCATTTTTGACCCGCCGCCAGGTAGCTGCGAAGATGACGCCGAAAATGGTGTCGGGACACTCGTCGCTTTTGATATGGAAACGGGGTCGTGCCGCGTCGTCGTCGGGCAGAGTAATGGGTACGGCTATCCGCTTTCGGGTATCCACCCTTCAGCGCTGGCCTATGACCGGCCCGGTTGAGTGGCGGTCTCGAGCATCGGTTACGGGGGATTCGACTACTTTGAAAATGAAGAGCCTGCGCCCCTGCTCTTGTCCGAACTCGTCGTCGTCAATACCGACCCCGAAAACGGACAAGTTTACCGTCTGGCACACACCCGCACGTTCGGCAAAGATGCGCGAAACGGTGGGTATGAGGGTTATTTCGGCGAGCCCCACCCGGTGATTAGCCCAAGTGGGACACGCGTTTTATTCGGGAGCGACTGGTACGATTCGGGTTCGGTCGATACCTACGTCGCTGAGTTACCCGATTACATGCCCTAGCCTCGGTTAGCTGTAGAACTTCCTCATCTGCTCGGCTTGTTCTTGTAAGAGTACCGGCGGGGTGAACCGTGGGCCGTGTGTGCGCTCGAGCCCCCGCAACCTTTCCAGTAAAACCTGCGCCCCAAGCGTATCGGTATACCAGAACGGCCCACCTAAAAAGGGCGGAAAGCCTAACCCGAACACCGCGCCGACGTCGCCGTCCCTGGCGGAGCGCAAGACGCCCTCCTCGAGACACAAAATCGCCTCACTGACCATCATCAGCCCAAGCCGGTCTTGAATTTCCTGCTTGGACGCGTCTCGTTTATTGCTGCCGATAAGCCGAGTTGATTCTTCGTTGACCTCTTTGTCGCCTTTTTGCTTACCTTTACCTGCGCCCTCGCCGTAAACGTAAAAGCCCTTACCGTTTTTACGGCCCAAAAAGCCTGCCTCGACGAGCGCTTCGCCCTGCGTGCTGAGCGTAATCCCGCGCACCGCAAACGGTTCTTTTAAAACCTTGTTGATCTTTGCCCCGACGTCGATGCCGACCTCATCTAAAAGCGTGATCGGCCCGACCGGAAAGCCGAAGTCACGCATGGCCCGGTCAATTTCGCGCACCCCGACGCCCTCGCCGAGCATCACCAGCGCTTCGTTCATATACAGAGATAAAATCCGTGTCGTATAGAATCCCGGCGCGTCCCCGACGATAATCGGCGTTTTACCCTGGGCGCGGCCCGCCGCAAACGCGGTTGCTAAAACCCATTCTGGGTTCTGTTCAGTGGCGACGATTTCGATTAGCGGCAGCTTGGGAACAGGGGAGAAGTAGTGCATTCCGACGACCTGTTCGGGGCGGCTCGAGGCGCTTGCAATCTCGTGAATCGGAATTGACGAAGTGTTCGAGGCGAAGACCAAGTCTTTTTTGCCGACGGCTTCAACGTCGCGCACGACCTGCTGTTTGAGTGATATGTCTTCCAAAACGGCTTCGATGACTAAATCAACATCTGCCAGCGCCGCGTAGTCTTCGATAGGGTCAATCCGGGCGTCAATCAGATCACGTTCAAAACTGCTCCGGCCTTTACCGACGCGCTTGGTCAAGTCTTTCCAGACTGCACCCTTACCTTTAGCGGCAATGGCGAGCGTTCGGTCCTTAAGAAGGACGGTGTGCCCACCCTCGGCGCTGACCTGCGCGATACCCGAACCCATCAGTCCGGCCCCTAAAACCCCGACCGTGTGAACGTCTTTTGCAGCGCCCTTGTACGGATTTTTCTCGCTGGCACTTTTGGCAAAGAAGAGGTGGATGAGCGCTTTGGACTGCGGCGTAAAGACCAGCTCGGCGAAGTTTTGCGCTTCAGCCTCCAGGCCCGCCTGCATCCCCTGTTCCTGACCGATTCGGATGGTTTCGATGATTTTAGCGGGCGCAGGAAAGTTGCCGCGCGTTTTTTTCTGCACGGTTTCTTCAGCTTGGTTGTAGACGACGCGGCTCAGCGGGGTGCGCTCCAACACGGCGCTCGTCACCCGGCTCCGCAGATCGCGTTTGGGTTTACGGCGTTCCAGCGTTCCGGCAGCCAAGCCCCTGGCCGCCATCTTGCCCGCTTCCAACAATCCCTGCACGTGAATCAGCGCGTCTATCAGGCCCATCTTGAGCGCAGGTTTAGCGTAGATCGACTTGCCTGTCAGCGCCATCTCCAAACCCTGCTGTAAGCCGACGCGTTGCGGCAACCGCTGCGTCCCGCCGAGTCCCGGCAAGAGTCCCAGATTTACTTCGGGCAACGCAAACTTGGTCTCCGGGTGCTGCGTAGCGACGCGGTAGTGACACGCCAGGATAAGTTCCAAACCGCCCCCGACGGCGGCCCCGTGAACGGCGGCGACGACGGGTTTGGAGAAACGCTCGAGCCTCCCTAGCAGCGCGTGCCCCTCACGGATAAGCGCTGTGACCTGTGAAGGCGTCTCAAAGGTCAAAAACTCCTTGATGTCTGCGCCGACGACGAACGAGTCTTTTTTGCGGCTGACGAGCACCGCGCTTTTTACGGTGGGGTCGCGCTCGATAGTGTCTAAAACCTCACCGAATTCGCGTAAGGCGGCGGTCTCCAAGGTGTTGACCCGGCTGCCCTGCTGGTCGAAAAAAACTACGGCGACATCATTGGTGGTTTCGATCTCGAAAAAAGTCATGATGCGTCCCCCATGCGTTCAACGAGCATCGCGTGTCCGAGCCCCCCGGCAGCGCACGCGGTCACGAGCGCCAGCGTGCCGTCTTCGTCGTGAAGCCGCCGCGCCGCCATCGTCAGGAGCCGGGTACCGGTCGCGCCGAACGGATGCCCGAGCGAGAGCGAACCGCCCCAGGTGTTGAGCCTGTCCATATTTACGTCTCCGACGCGGTGGTCTCGGTTTAACCGTTCTTTAGCAAACGTGTCGGACTCTAAAGCCCGCAACACAGCCAATACTTGACCAGCAAACGCTTCGTGGAGCTCGATGACGTCGATGTCGTTTAGCGTAAGATCCGCCCAGTCTAAAACTTGCGGCGTCGCGTAAGCTGGGCCTAACAGCAGCTCTTCGCCGGGGTCTTGAGCGACAAAGATATACGCGCCGAGCCGCGCGAGCGGCTTGAAGCCGTGCGCTTTGGCGGCCTCTTCCTCCATCAGGAGAACTGCCGACGCGCCGTCGGTCAAGGGTGAGGCGTTGCCCGCTGTGACGGTGCCGAACGGTTTGACGAATACGGGTTTGAGGGACGCGAGTTTTTCCGGACTCGAGTCCCCCCGAACCGTGTTGTCTTTTTCCAGCAGGTCGAATTTGGGTGGCACGGCAGTCGGCATGATGTCCGCAAGTTTACCCGCTTCAGTTGCCTTTGCTGCCAGTTTGTGCGAACGCAGCGCATAATCATCTTGTTCTTTACGTGAGACTCCGAACGCCGCCGCGAGTTTGTCGGCGCTCTCGCCCATCGTTTCGCCCGTTGAATACTCCGCGACTTTGGGCGCTTTAGGCAGCAAATCGGACGGTGACAAACCCTGTAGAAGTTTACGGTATTCCAAAGGTGAGCCGTACTTTTGCGACTCGTAGAGGCGTTTACGAACCCCCAAAGGAAACTGCGGCGGTGTATCGGACAAAACCTCGACGCCGCCAGCAATCGCTACGTCCGTCTGGCCTGAGCGAATAGCTTCGGCAGCGCTCACGACGGCTTGGTTCGCTGAAATACACGCCATCGTCACGGTGTGCGCGGGCGTTTTGTGTAAAAACCCTGCGCCTAGCGAGGCGTCCCGGGCCACGTTACTCGTCGAGACGTTCTGCACGACGTTGCCCATCACCACCAGCCCGATATCTTTGGGCGTGAGCCCGGACGCGTCCAGAATACCGCGCAGCGCTAGCCGCGCCAGATCGTACGAGGTCAGCCCCAGATAGTCCGTCCCGGAACGGCGGAACGGCGTGCGGACGCCCTCTACTAAAACTACGTTGCGTTTAGTCATGCTTCTACTTTACTCGGTCGGCTGTGAGTAAACCGTTGAGTACCTATGAATTAACTGCCGGTTTACCTGCCGTTTTCAACCCGCACTTCATCTTCGCCCAGGTACGTGACGGCTGCCAGAGAGACGACGGGAACCCCTAGTACGCCCAGTACCTCACGCCCCGCTTCAAAGGTTTTTTCAACGACGCAGCCGACGCCCACAAGCTCGGCTCCACAAAGCCGGATCAGCTCGGCAAGGGCCAGAACCGTGTTACCCGAAGCCAAAAAGTCGTCGATGAGGAGCACCCGGTCGCCTGCAGTTACATATTCCGGTGAGAGGTAAAGCGGCGTGACGCCGCCCTTGGTGCGGCTCGGCGCGTGTCCGACTACCGCGTCAGGCATCGTCACGGGACGCTTTTTACGGGCGTAGACGACGGGTGCGCCTAGCGCAACGCCGGTAGTGAACGCCGGAGCGATACCGCTCGCTTCGGCGGTGACGATTTTATTGACGCCTGATACGCCCAGCGCCGTAAAACGTTCGCTGAACGCGCGGCCCATAGCCAGGGTCAGGTCGGGCTCGAGCCTATGATTGATAAACCCGTCAACTTTTAAGATGCCGCCTTGCAAGGTTTTGCCCTCGGCGGCGATACGTGCGACTAAACGTTCCATCTCCCGCTAGCGTACCGGTTTTGCGCTCTCGAGGGCCAACGCAGCGCTGAGGTGTTCCAGCTCAGGTCGCTACAATCAGCCTTTTTATGAGCGGCGCAGCTATCCTCTTAAATACTGTTATCAAATACTTACGTGCGCCGGTCAGCGAAACCTGCGCTGAACGTGTTTGATTAGACGATACTTGCTAAGCCGTGCCGTAATAGTCAAAACCAAGACGACTTGCTGATAAACAATTCGTAGACCTTTGTAACGCTTAAGTAGGGGCTGTTACAAAAACGTTACAGAAAACGTAAAAAGTGACAATTGTAAAAGAAATGTTCGACAAACTGCATTTTCTTCCGCAAAACGTGTACACTTAATGAACTTAATTGGTAGGTAGCACTTTTTGTGAGGCTGTGCTAGCATTGTGTCGGGCCAGACAGTTGACCGGGCGTCACTACCCGGTATACTACGTCGAGCCGCACGAACGGCGTTCTAACGCGCACAAAAACTTCGTTCGTTTAATCTACCTACTTTTGCGCGAACTTACCTTCTACTAGGGGGAAACACAATGAAAAAAATTGCTCTTCTGTTGACCATCGGTGCTCTTCTTGCTTTCGGCGCAGCCCAGACCATGTCAGGCGGCATGATGTCAGGCGGTATGATGTCAGGCGGCATGATGTCAGGCGGCATGATGTCGGGTGGCATGTAAGCTAGTTCAGCATCTGTTGGTGGGGCGCTAGCAATAGCGTCCCCTTTTTTTGTCTACAAATTCTTTTCAAACTGCCTTTGTGTTCTATTGGAAACGTGGACGCTCCTAACAACCGCAAAGCCATCTTTTTTATTATTAAACCACCCATAAACGCAAGGCACAGAGTCTGTATGATGAAACCGCCTAGGCTTCAAACCCTTGTACTTGCTCACAACCTTTTCTTAACCAAGCAGCCGTAGCAGGGTCTTTTACGGTAAGGTAGCAGGGTGCCGAGCGGACGAACTCACGAATCGATCAACCTACTTGTTTACGGGGCAGCAGCTGTTTCCTACGCCTACGCGCGGCAGGCGGGTCTAACAGCTGAGTTCGATACCGTTCTCGCACCGGAAACGCTTAAGACGTTTAGCTTAAGTTATTTTATCGGTACTTTTTTAGTCACCCCCGACCTAGACCTAGCAGAAAACCGGATGCAGGCAAGGAACAACTGGGGGCTTTTGGGGCTGCTTTGGATCCCTTACGGCGCACTGTTCAGCCACCGCGGACTGTCACACAGCTGGATTATCGGGCCGCTGACCCGTCTTCTCTATCTGGCTTGTCTCGGACTGGCGCTTTCTTGGGCCGCCGCGCAGGTAGGGCCGTACTTCGGTTACAGCTTCTCCTTTAAGGCTGAACTCGGTCAGAACTGGTCCGAACTTGCGATTGGTGCGCTGGCAGGGTACTACCTCTCGCAGTGGCTCCACCTGATTGCTGATGGAATTCGCCCCGACCACGGCTTTCGCAAACGCAAAAGTAGAAGTGGCGCGGCTGGACGCTCTACCCGGCGTTCAGCCAAACGTGTCAGGCGTTAAGCTAAACGGTCATTTTCGGGAGGTTTCGGTGTGGTATCTTGCACTGTGATCTTGCGCCGTGATCTCCCGGGAGGATTTGCCATGTCAAAGACCAAGTCAATGCCCTTACCGCTTCTCGCTCTACTTTTAGTGACCGGTTTGGTATCCGGCTCAGCCGCAGCACAGACTCCTGATTCATGGACGTGCCCGGAAGGATTCTCGGGACAAACGCTCAACGTCTACAACTGGACGACCTATATCGCTGAAGATACCGTCGCCAACTTTGAAGCGCTCTGTGACGTTCAGATCACGTATGACACCTACCCGAGCGCGGAAGACCTGCTGGCGCGGCTTCGTCAAGGTAATCCCGGCTACGACGTTATTGTTCCGAGTGACGTCGTGACCTATCCGCTGATTGCTGAAGGGCTTTTAGAACCCCTCGACAAAGCTAAAATCCCTAATTTTGCCAACTTGAGCGAGAACCTTCTGGATTTGCCCTTTGATGAAGGCAATCAGTACACGGTGCCGTATCAGTGGGGCACGGTCGGCATCGGTTACAACAAAACTAACGTGGGCGCTGAGGTTAAAGGCTGGAGCGACCTAGTGGCTTACGGGGGGCCGGTGGCGTGGCTCGAGGATGTTCGCGGCATGATGGGCACCGCCCTGGTGATGCTCGGGCTAGACCCGAACACTCGTAATCCCGATGAGATCGCGCAAGCCCGCGACTACCTCGTCGAAAATGGCAATAACGTTGTGTATATCGCCCAAGACGACGGGCAAGAGGTTCTCGCCCGGGGTGAGGCCGATATGGTCATCGAATACTCCGGCGATATCTTTCAAATTATGGACGAGTGCGGCTGCGATGACTACGCCTATGTCATCCCCGAAGAGGGCGCGTACTTCTGGGTTGACAACGTGACGATTCCGGTCGGCGCACAGAACAAGGCGCTCGCCGAAGTGTTTATCGACTACCTGCTCGACCCACAGGTCGGCGCGGACATCTCGAACTACACCGCTTACGGCTCACCGAACCAAGCTTCTATCGACGGCGGTTTGATCGACGAGGCACTCCTAGACGACCCGGCAATTTACCCTCCCGCCGAGGTCGAAGCGCGGCTCTACTCGATTGTCAACGACCCTGAGCTGGAGCAGCTTTACAACGACGCCTGGGACGAAGTTAAGATTTACGTCGGCGGCTAGGTGTGAGCGTTACCACGCACTCCCAAGCAGCCAACCAAGCCGCTAACGAGGTCGCCGCTGTCGAACTGACCGGTGTCAACAAAACCTACCTCGACTCACGTAACGGCAACACCGTTCAAGCTTTGAGTGACGTGTCGCTGACTATCGGCGAAGGTGAGTTTTTTGCGCTGCTGGGGCCGTCGGGGTGCGGCAAGACCACGACGCTCCGTTCGATCGCAGGCTTCGAGCAGCCCGATACCGGCAAGATTTTAATCCGCGGAAGGGCGGTGCAGGGGATTCCACCGTTTCACCGGCCCGTCAATACGGTGTTTCAGGATTATGCGCTGTTTCCGCACATGAGCATCATGCAAAACGTGATGTTCGGTCTCAAGATGGCAAAAATCCCCCGTAAAGAGGCGAAACGGCGGGCGTCGGAGGCGCTCGAGCTCGTTCAACTCCTGCACACCGCCTCCCGCAAACCGTCACAGCTTTCGGGCGGACAGCGGCAACGCGTGGCGCTTGCACGAGCGCTCGTCAACGAACCAGCGGTACTGCTCCTAGACGAACCGCTCGGGGCGCTCGATCTCAAACTTCGCAAGGCGATGCAGCTCGAGCTTAAAGAGCTGCAAGAACGCGTCGGTATCACCTTCGTCTTTGTCACCCACGACCAGGAAGAAGCCCTGACCATGGCTGACCGGATTGCCGTGATGGACGGCGGGCGCGTGTTGCAGGTCGGTGCGCCCGCCGAGATTTACGAGCATCCGACCGACCGGTTCGTCGCCGACTTTATCGGCGAGACGAACTTTCTCGAGGGGACTATAGTCGGACATACAGGCGACATAGGCGACCTCAAACTTGCTGACGGGCGGGTTTTACACGCACCGCTAGGCGGTCACGAACTTGCCGCAGGGGAGTCGGCGACGCTCTCGGTACGGCCCGAACGGATACGGCTCGAGGCCAGCGACATCGTCCCAGTTGACCCCGACCGGAGTCACCTCACGGCTAAAATCACCCAGATTCAGTATTTAGGCACCGACACACGCTTTGAGCTCGAGTCCGGCAGCACCCGGCTCACTGCGCGGCAGCAAAACGCCGAGGGTGAGCCCAGGTTCCGCGTCGGCGACGAGGTGCTTGCGTCTTGGCGGACGACGGGCGCGTCCCTCATCCGCTAAACTGGCCTTTATGACATCAGCCCTTGCACGCCGGATACGAGTTCTCGAGCTTTCAGGTAGCCCTTTTGAGCTGGGCTACGCTCACGGAGTCGCGCACAGAGACGCCGTCCGCCATTTTGCTGAAGAGCGGGTGCGGCTGAGCGGCGACCCGTTGTGGACGGGGCGGACGCTCTCCCAAACCGAGGTTTTAGACCTCGCTGAGCTGTGTTTGGCTGAACACGAACGCTTTGCACCCGAGTTGGTTGAAGAGCTGCGCGGCATGGCCTCGGCAACTGACCTATCATTAGCTGAACTTCTCATCGTCAACGGCTTCACCGATTTTATCGACACCGTGCATAACGTCGGCCCTGGCACCGTAAAAACCGCCGCCCCGGTCGGCGCGGACAACTGCACCGCGTTCTTGGTTCCTGACGGTCTCGCTGAGGGGCAAGGCTTTTTCGGTCAAACGTGGGACATGCACGACAGCGCGACGCCGCACGTCATCTTACTACGCGGCAACCCTACCGGTGCGCCTGCATTTTTATGCTTTACGACGGTCGGGTGCGTCGGGATGATTGGGCTGAACGAAGTGGGCGTTTCGGTGGGGATCAACAACCTGCTCGGCGCGGACGGTCAAATCGGCGTGACGTGGCCTTTTGTCGTGCGAAAGATGTTGCAAGCTGAAACTGCTGAGGCCGCTTTGGAAACACTGCAACATGCGCGGCTTGCCGGAGCGCACAATTACCTTATCCTGGACGCCGCCGGAACCGGCTACAACGTCGAGGCGAGCGCGACCGTGCAGCACCTAACGCCTTTAGAAGATGAAGCGGTTGTGCATACGAATCACTGTCTGGTAGACACCACCAAACGCGCTGAACGCACCAGGGACACCTTCTCCCAAGGTTCATCCGAAGCGAGGGCGGCGCAGGCGCAAACGTTGCTAAGCCGTAAAAATGTCACGGTAGAAGACCTGCAGGCACTGACCCAGGACGACACCATCTGTGTCCGCTCAACCGAACCCAAGCATATCGAGACGTGCGGCGCAGCCATCATGCGGCCTGCAACCGGCGACTTTTGGATGGCGTGGGGCCGTCCGGCAGAACATCCGTATGAGCATTTCCGCCTCTGAACTGGTTTTGACGACCCTTAGGGCCGAATTTGCGGAGGGACTCGAGCAACTCCAAACTGCCTGCTTCCCAACGCTCGCTCCCCACGAGCGGATGCGCCGTGAACACTTTCTCAAACACGCCGAACTTTTCTCCGAAGGTAATTTTGTCGTTCTAGACGGTGAAAAAGTTGTCGGGCTCGGTTCAGGCTTTTTGACCAACTTTGATTTTACAGCGAAACACACGTTTTGGGAAACCGTTTCAGAGGGCTTTTACACCCGCCACAATCCAAACGGCGTGTGGTACTACGGCGGCGACATCAGTGTACATCCGGACTACCGGGGTTTCGGCCTCGGGCGCAAGCTTTACGGCGCACGTAAAGACGTCGTTAAAAAGCTCAATCGGCGGGGCATTGTGGCAGGCGGGATGTTGCCGGGTTACGCAGCCCACAAGTCAACGCTGAGCGTTCATGATTATGTGCAAAAAGTCGTTACTGGCGAGCTGAGCGACCCAACCCTCAGTTTTCAGCTTAAAAACGGGTTTGAGGTGCGTGGGTTCCTAGAAAACTATCTGGATGATGAAGCTTCAGACGGTTGGGCGACCCTGATTGTTTGGGAGAATCTAGCTGTGCAGCTCTAGCCTACGGCGTAAGTCGGCGTCTCCCGTTATGCTTTTCTAACCAATTCTCAGCTTGTTTCATTAAGGCGTCAATATAGGCTTTTTTGCTCTGCTGGTAAGCGCCGCGCTTTCCGGCTAACTGATTGGCCAAGTTGACTTTCAGGTCACCATATTCGTTAGCAACTTCTGGGTGTTGCCGCAAGTAATCCCTAAAAAGCATGTGAGCACGCCAATGTTCACTCTTATGCTCGACGATGTGCAAATGATAGCCACGTTGCGCTTCTTTATAGGGTTTCAGGTAAACGCGCCAGTTCGCTTTGGGCTCTTTGTAAAAAGTATAGCTGCTGGTCTCGAGCAACCTATCAGCCGAATCAGGCCAAGGAAATCCTGCTGTACCCAACATTATGTCTACTGTCGCTTTGGCCGTAAGGTTCGGAACGCTCGTGCTACCGAAGTGCTGAATATCTTGTATCAACTCGCCAAGCAGGTACGCGAGGCTCGTCTTTTCTCGCTCGAAACGTTTAGGCCATAAACTGCGGTACGGCTCTAGTTTGACAGGAATATTGCCCGGGTGCAGATCTTCTTGGCTCATGGAAAGATGACCCAAAACCCGGGTGAGTTCGGCCTATGCGTCAACATTTAACCATCATTCCCCCGCCGCTGCATCACTAGCGAAACCCCGACGAGCAAGATAGAAACTGCAATCATCAACGCCGACACCGCATTGATTTCCGGCGGAACACGCTGTTTTAACAGTCCGTAAACAAAGAGCGGCAGTGTCGTTGTACCGACGCCCGCCGTGAAAAACGTCACCACGAAGTCATCTAAGGAAATCGTAAAAGCTAAGAGCGCCCCACCCAAAATCCCCGGTACGAGCGCCGGAAAGGTGATGTGCCAGAAGGTTTGCAGGTGATTTGCGCCGAGGTCGCGGGCGGCTTCCTCGAGCGTCGAATCCATCGTGGCGAGCCGCGCCCGCACCACGACTGCGACGTAGGCGATATTAAAGGCGATGTGCGCGATGATGATGGTGGAAAACCCGCTCACGAGCCGCACGCCGAAAACGTTCTGTACGAGCGCAAAAAAGGTGTTGAAAAAGACCGCGAGCGCAACCCCTTGTGTGATGTCGGGGATGATGACCGGTAGGTAGAAAAGCGCGTCGAACACCCGTTTACCGGGAAAGTCGCCCCGGTCTACCGCGAGCGCAAAGAGCGTCCCGATAACGGTGGACGCAACCGTCGAGATGGCCCCGACGATGAGCGAGTTGCGCACGGCGTTCAGGAGCAACTCGGACTGAAAATTGAGGCCATCTGCGCCGCCGCCTAAAAGGTTTTGATACCAGCGCAGGGTAAAGCCGCGCCACACCGAAACCGATTCGGCGTTGTTAAACGAGTAGATAATCAGGACCAAAATCGGTATCCAGAGAAAAATGTAGGTCAAGATCGGAATCGTCCAGAGACCGAAACGTCCGACCCGGCGCACCGAAAGGTCTCGCTTTAACTTGCCCTGATTCAGGTCGCGTGCTTTGGCTGTTTTCGTCATTTAATCCCGCCGTTCGCCGTAACGCGTATAGACGATCAGCCCAACCATCACAATTAACATCAGCACCACCGAAATCGCCGAGCCGAGCGGGATGTTGCCGCGTCCGCGAAACTGGCCTTGAATGAGGTTGCCGATCATCAGGCCGCGCGTTCCGCCTAACAAATCAGGCGTAATAAACGAGCCGATCGCCGGGATAAAGACGAGCACCGACCCGGCGACGATACCGGGCAGGGTAAGCGGCACAATCACGCGCCAGAACGCCTGAAAATCGTTCGCGCCCAAATCTCCGGCAGCTTCGACAAAGCGGAAGTCGAGGCGTTCGGCGGCGGCGTAAATCGGCAAGACCATAAACGGGACAAAGCCGTAAACGAGACCCAGCATCACCGCAAACTGGGTGTTGAGCATCGTTAACGGTTCTGCTATGACGCCGAAGTTGAGCAAAAGTGCGTTAAGCGGGCCTTCACGCCCCATAATCGTTTGCAGCGCGTAGGTGCGGACTAAGAAATTCGTCCAGAAGGGTAGCAAAATCAAAAAAAGCAGAAACTGCCGCGTTCTCGGGTTGGGGCGGGTGCTGATAAAAAAGGCAACGGGAAAGCCGAGTAACAGACAAATCAGGGTCGTCAACAGGGAAAAGTAGAGCGTTCGCCAGATGACGGGCCAGAACACGTCGAAGGTGCGGGTGTAGTTCTCCAAAGTTGCGGGGGCGGTGGGCGTACCGTCCAAGCCTCGAGTAAAAAAGCTCGCGACCAGCACAAAGATGAGCGGTACCAGAAAAAAAACGATGAGCCAGAAAAGTCCGGGGAAGGCGAGCGCGAGACTCGAGCCGCGTCCTGTTTTGCTTGTTCGAGAAGCCAAGTGTGTCTCCCCTCACACCGAAGTGTTGCGTCAGCATACCCCAGGCGAACGGTAAACCGCACGTTAAACGGGTTTCGCGAGGCTCTGCATGCGGAGTGCGTCAATCAAGGGGCGCAGCGTGTCGCCTTTAAGCTTGAGCGCGGCGCGGTTGACGAGAAACCGGGCTGATGAGTGGAAGATGACCTCGAGTTCCTCCAACCCATTGGCCCGGAGCGTCCCGCCCGTCTCGACGATATCGACTACGGCGTCGGCTAGGCCCGCCAGACACGCCAGTTCGACGTTTCCGGCAAGTTTAATCACTTCGGCGCTGAGCCCGCGTTCTTGCAGATAGCGCCGGGTCGCGTGCGGGTATTTCGACGCAATCCGCCGCACTGGGCCGCGTGCGCCGACGGGCCGAATCAGCGACAGGCGGCAGCGGGCAAAACCCAAATCAACGGGTTCGTAAACGCTTCTGCCGGACTCTAACAGCACATCTTTGCCGACGACGCCTGCGTCTGCCACGCCTAAATCGACGTAGGTCGGGACGTCGGTATTACGCATTTCGATAATGCGTGCGCCGCCCGCGTCGTAGTGCAGGGCTCGAGTTCCGGGCGGGCCGACAAGCTCGAGCCCTGCAGCGCGCAAGAGCGTTAAGCTTTCTTGCATCACTCGGCCTTTTGGGAGAGCCAAGGTCAATTTGTTGCTCGGTTTAAGCATGGTCATGTTCCGTAAGGGCTTGTAGCACTTCAAAAAAAGGGCGCTCGGGGGTGAGGGGCTCGAGGCCACCTTCCCATAAAAGATAAGGGATGCCCCGCGCCCGTGCATAAGCCCGCAACTCGTCTGTATCATCCGTCAAAGCCCGCTCAACACGGTAGCCCGCCTGCCGAAGTCGCCGCGCCGGGGCGTCGTCCAGACTCACGGCAATTGGTGGCGCGTCACCGGTTACGCTAGGTAGCGCTGATAAAAGGCGCTCCAAACCGATGGCAAAGCCCGCTGCGAGGGGTAAGAGCGCCCCGTCGTAGCGTCCGCCGCCGAGGAGTGGTTGCCCGAAGTCGAAAGTGTAGGCGCGAAAGGTCACGCCCGTGTAGTACGACAACCGCCGCGCCATGCCAAGGTCTAGGAGGAGTTCGCTGCTGTCTTCAAACTCGGTCAGGACGGCCTCTAAATGGTCGCACGCCGCCGCCGTTTCGGGCCAAGGTGCAAGCTGCCGCGCCCGGTCAAGCGTCCGCAAATCGCCGTAAAGGTCGGGTACGCCGAGGAGTGCCCTTTCCAAGTCGGTAGCTAAACTCAGCGGCCTCAACAGTTCTCGCAGCGTCGTCTGGTCTTTACGGTCGATGGCGTCGGCAGCTAAGTTCCTAAGCTCGGGTAACAACCCGGCAAGGTCGAAAAGTTGCCGGACAAACCCCGGATTTCCAACCTCAACTCGTGGTGCGAGACCAACTGCCCGCACCGCTTCACGCGCCAAGTGAATGAGTTCGGCGTCGGCGCGTGGGCCACTAACGCCGACGAGCTCGAGCCCGACTTGCGTAAACTCACGTGTCCGGGCGATGTCGGGAACAACCGTGCGCCAGAGTCCGCCGCTGTACTGCAGCCGTAAAACCCCTTGCGCGTCAGCTTGGTTGAACCTGACGAGTTTAGCGAGGGCGTAGGTATAGTCTGAACGCAGCGCTAGAAGTTCGCCGTCCGGCCCGGTCAGCTTAAATGAGCGTCCAGCAACCGGATGCGCTGGGTCGAAGCGTTCTAAAACCGGAACATCGACGTGTTCGTAACCCCAGCTCGAGAACAGCGCCCGCAGCGTGTTTACAGCCCGAACCCGCGCCGCACTTTCAGAGGCGTGGGCGTAGCGGGTACCTTCGGGGGGTGCAGTCACGCCTCTAAGCGTACCGCGCCCTCTGTGGGTAAGGCTAGAGTCAGAGTTTCCGAAGTGTCAGACAGGAATGATGTTGCTGCAACGCCGAACAGTTTCTTGACGTGCTCCGCCCTAGAGTAGAGCCGTATGGTTGTGCCATGACCAGCTGATGCTAACCAGGACGCAAGATTTAGCGTCTAACTAGAGGTGCGTATTTTTAGCTATCTATGAGATAGCTGTCTCTACTCTTGAAACGTTTACAAATCACAATAAAACGAAACAGCTGAGTTTCAGAGCTTACTTTGTAGGAAGGAAGTCACTATGACCATCGCTGGAATCAGACCTGTTGTACCTGATGATCTACCCTTTCTAAAAAGAGTCGTTGATGATACCGAGCTCTTCCCCTCGGAGATGCTCAGCGACATGATTGCCGGTTACCTTGCCAACGATGGCGCTGGCGATTTTTGGCTGACCTATGACGACGGTGAGCCTGTAGCGGTTGCCTACTACGCGTCTGAAAGGATGACCCAAGGAACGTAGAACGCCCTTTTGCTCGCTGTACGTCCTGACCATCAGGGCAGAGGACTCGGTACCTTGCTGATGCGCTACATTGAGCAGCAGTTAGCACAAGGTGGGGAACGCATCTTGCTGGTCGAAACTTCGGGGCTGCCCGAGTTCAAACGAACACGCAACTTTTACCGTAAAAACGGCTATGAGGAAGAAGCCCGTATAAGGGAGTTTTATGCCCAGGGAGAGGACAAAATAGTGTTCCGCAGGGCGTTACAAGTTTAGGGATTCAGATTTTTTCGGAGGCTCGAGACGTTCGCTCGAGCCTCCACACAAGCAGCAAATATCTTTTGGTAAAACCGTAGGGCAGACTTGATAAGTCCTGAGACGTTTTGCTATCTTTCTGGGGTTTAATGACCGATGCTGCCGAACAGTTGTTGGTAAACTTGAGCCCCCTTTTCAGTAAGACCACGGCTTTTTTCTGTCCCGAAGGCCAGCACCTCACCTTGTTGCCAGGCTCCTCCAACCGGCTCGAGGACAAGTTCTGTTAGCTGTTCCGTAAGCCAAAATTGCTGCTGTAGGCCGCTCGTTTCGTAAAGCGACTCGAGAGTTTGATAGATTTCGGGTTCGTGCTCACGCCAGTAGCGTAAAGCATGACCTTCACCACTAAAGGGCAAGCGCCGTACCCGAAAATAATTTTCCATCAGCCAGTAAGGATTTGCGCCTAAAAGAAAACGGGATAGCAGAGGTTCACTATCCAAGCGCCCACGTAATTTATCGAGCACATGTCTGTGACCGTGCCGCATAAATGCGAGGGCGTGCTCTGAAATGGCCTCAGGGCGCTGCCAAGCAAGAGATCTTTTCATTTGCAATAGGGCAGGCTCGAGCTCGCCAAAACGGTCAAAAATTACGGTTCCCCCACTTAATGCAAGTTGTGGAAAGGTAAATGTGCGTGGTAGTTCCTTAAGCGCTTGTAACGTGATAAAGCTTAAGTCAACCGGTGTGTGCCCGGCTTCAAAATGGAGACCTTTGGTAGTTGGCAGGGCTTCAGAGAACACGACAAAAAGGTCGTAGTCACCTACGCTGTAATTATCCGCTTGGTGGTCGGCACCGTAACGAATTAAGCCTACTACCGTTGGATTATCCCTAAGCCGCGTTAACATAGCGTTTACGCTTTCTATAACAACGTCCATAACAGCCGAAAGCCCTTAACCGAGCGGTACAGGCCCGTCCCAGCCCGCCAAAATATGCACGTGCGTATGAAACACCTCTTGCCCTGCTCCCGGCCCGACGTTCACGACCAAACGGTAATCAGAAAGTCCATTGGCCCTTGCCGTCTTAACCGCCGCCTCAAAAAGTGCGCCTATGTCGTCAGCTCCTTGCGCGTCTAACATCTCATCCAAACGTGGGCTGAGGGTTTTGGGGATCACCAATAGGTGAACCGGTGCTTTCGGAGTGATGTCTTTGATGGCGACGAAATTATCGTCTTCGTAGACTTTGGTTGCGGGAATCTCACCGTCAATGATTTTTTGGAAGATACCTTTTTCGCTCATAACACTATTCTATGCCGCTCGAGAAAGCCAACGCTCAGAACGAAACGTCCGCCCACGTTTCATAGCTGCTGTTCTTAAAAACCAGCGTGCCGCCAGTGGTGTTTTGGGGCAGCTCGAGCGCAACCAAACAAGTTAACGTTCTGTTTCTGGATACGTCTCGCAGGTCGCAGCCTCTAAACTTTGGGGCGAACGTGTTGTCATAGTGAGCGCTCCCGTCTTCAAACTCGAAGTCGTATACCTCAACATCAACGCCTCTGGCCCAGCGGCTCGTCAGTGTGACCTCAAAAAGCCGAAACGTCATAACCGTTTTGCGCGGCGTTGGCGTCTCCCCTCGAGACACGCCAGCTTCTGTTGACCTCGAGCCGGACATGCGGAAGTATCTGATTTAAGACTGGAGCGACGCGGCGATTGTCGTGTCCAAAAGTGACAAGCAGTCCGAAAGCTATAAAGACATAGGCGAGGACAGCTAGATTACGGTTTGGACTGGAACGGCCCGCAGGTAGCGCAGCGAGTCAAAAGACGTAACCGGCGGTGAGTAAAAGATAAGTAACAACTTGTACATCGTCTTGAGCACTAAACGCCCAAAACGCGTTGAGTATCATAACGATAGGCACGGCGTAACGCCACAAAGTCGCTAAAAACCAGCGGAGCGGTCAGCGCACGTAAACCATACCTGAGTCTACTTTATCTTTTCTAACTTCACTCTCAGATTTTGCTTAAGACCAGATTATCGCGGTGAATCACCTCGTCGTAATCTTTGCCCCCGAGCACCTCGGCAATCTCACGGGTATGTCTGCCCTGAATCTTGTGGAGGGCGTCGCTCGAGTAATTGCTCAACCCCTGCGCGACCCGCTCCCCAGCGTGTGTGACAGCTACAGCGTCACCGAACGAAAAACTGCCTGAAATACCCGTAATTCCTTTGGGCAGCAGACTCCGGCCCGTTTGCAATGCCCGAAATGCGCCTGCGTCAACCTCGAGACTCCCCTTCGTCCGCTGCTGCGCCAGCCAGCTTTTGCGTGAGGGTGTGTGCGCTTTAGCTGAAAAGCGCGTGCCCCGGACGTCGCCCTTGGCAAGTGCCTCGAGCCCCGCCCCACCGCCGCCAACGATCAGCGTTTCGGTTCCGGCGTTTGTGGCCAGCGCCGCCGCACGGAGTTTTGTCACCATTCCGCCCGTGCCACGTGTGGTTCCGGCGCTGCCTGCGAGATGCTGCACGCTCCCAACGTCTTCGACGACCTCGAGCCTTTTTGCTGCCGGATTCGTGCGCGGGTCGCTGTCATAAAGCCCGTCCACATCGGTCAAAATAATCAGCGCGTCCGCCCCGACGAGGTGCGACGCCCACGCCGACAAGCTGTCGTTGTCGCCAAACTTGATTTCGCTCGTCGCTACCGAGTCGTTTTCGTTAATAATCGGGAGTGCGCCCAGCTTGAGAGACGCCTCGAGCGCGTTTTTTGCGTTGACGTAGCGTTCGCGGTCTTGGATGTCGGCAGCAGTGAGTAAAAGCTGCGCGACCGGTGTGGGGGCGACGGCTCTAGCCCACTCGAGCATTAAAAGCGTCTGACCCACTGCCGCCGCAGCCTGTTTTTCGGGCAAGGTCAACGGGAGCGACACGCCGAGCTGTTCACGGCCTGCCGCGCCCGCGCCGGACGACACCAGCACGACCTTGCAACCCAACTCTGTTTGCAGGGTGCCGAGCCCGCGAGCGAGCGCCCACAACAGGGGCGGATGGATACGTCCGCCCGCGTCGGTGAGGCTGCTCGTCCCGACTTTAACGACGACGCGCCGCCATTTCACCTGTTGACCTCTTGCTCATAAAGGGCTGCGTTAAAGGTTCCGACTCGGCACTCTCCGACATAGATAAAACCGTGTCTTTCGTAAAAGGCGCGTACTTTGGGGCGCTCAGAGGCGGTATCGAGACGCACGTAACGTTTGCTCTGTTCACAGGCTCGAGTCTGAGCGAACGCCAACATTTGCGCTGCCATACCCTTGCCCTGCGCTTTGGGAATGACCGCAAGCTTGTGGATAAAAAGAGACTCGCCCACCGGCGCGTTCGGCCAAAACGCCGGGTCTTCAGTGACCAAGACCATAGCTGCTACAGCTTCGCCGTCCCAAAATCCTAAAATCATTTCGGAGTCTGGGTAGGCTTTTTGCAGTGCTTCGGGGGTGAGGTCTGCTCGTGACCACAAAGGTTGCTGCCGCTGCTCGAGCGCCCTCGCCGCCGCTTGAAGCACTTCAGAGAGCTGGAAAAGGTTAGCTTCTGTGACCCTTTCAGCGGTAAACGAATCACTGACAACTAGAGAGGTCACTTCATTCATCGGCGTAGTGCAAAAACGCTTTGGGAACGACCGCCTTATCTACATAGAGCGTATCATCCTCGCGCTTGGCGCGGCCCTCACGCTCCAAAACCTTCAAACTCGCCTGCACCTTGCCCTGCACCTGCCGTAAAAACGCCGCACTCCAGTCGTTTTCACCGGGCCGCACGGTCTCCAAAAACGCGCGGTGAAAGCTGGGCAGTTCGTCTAGCGGGATGCGGGTCTCGAGCCGTTGCCAGTCTACAAAGTCCATAGCGCTATGTTACTCGGACGCGCGAACTTTAGCTCGAGTTAAAACCCAAGCGGATGCTAAACTGACCCTCTGGGCACCTGCCCAGCTAGAGAGGTGTTGTTATGCGTGTAGGAATCGTCGGAGCCACCGGAGCCGTGGGGCAGGAGTTTTTGAGCCTGTTCGCAGAACGTGACTTTCCTTTTACGGAGCTGACGCTCTTTGCGTCGGCGCGTTCAGTGGGGAAAACGCTCGTTTACGGCGGCAAGACGTACACGCTTCGCGCCCTTCCCGAAGACGGCGATCTAGACGTTGACTTGGCGTTTTCGTCGGCGGGTGGCAGCATCTCAAAAGCAGACGCGTGGCGCTGGGCGGAGCACGGCGCGGTTGTCATCGACAACACTTCGGCGTGGCGGATGGACGCGCGTGTGCCGCTGGTGATTCCTGAAATTAACGGCGAGGCAGCACTCGAAAACCAAGGCATCATCGCTAATCCGAACTGTTCAACCATCGTTGCGCTGATGGCGCTCGCGCCGCTGCACCGAGCGTTCGGCCTCAAACGGGCAACCATAGCCACCTACCAGGCCGTATCGGGCGCAGGCGCGGCGGGAATTGCCGAACTGCAAAATCAGACGCAGGCGGTACTCGTAGGTGAGGAGCCCGCACCGCAAAAGTTCGCGCATCCGGTGGCGTTCAACCTCTTCAGTCACGATTCGGACGTTGGCGACGACGGGTATAACGTCGAAGAGCGTAAACTGACCCTCGAGTCCCGTAAAATCTTGAACGCACCCGAACTTGCGATTAGCGCGACGTGCATCCGCGTGCCGGTGTTTCGTGCCCACAGCGAGGCGATTCACGCTGAGTTTGATCGGCCTGTTTCGGTGGAGGAAGCGCTTACTGTTTTAGCCTCTGCTGCAGGTGTCCGCATCGTTGATGACCGCGCCGCCAATCACTTTCCGATGCCCAGAGAGGCCAGCGGTCAAGACGACGTGCTGGTGGGCCGTATACGTGAAGATGTTTCGTTACCGGGAGCTTTGGCGCTGTTTGTTTCCGGCGACCAGATTCGTAAAGGGGCGGCCCTAAACGCGGTGCAAATCGGGGAGTATCTCGTTAAGCAAGGCGCAATTTCTGAAGTTACGCGCTCCTAAACGCGGGTCTAGCTGAGCAGGCTGAGAATATATTCTCTCGTTCACGTTGCTAGCGTTCAAACTTAGAGCTGGAGGTTAGCGTGACCTACATCACCGGATTCGACCATCTTCAGCTCGCTATGCCCGCCGGGGGAGAGGCCGAAGCGAGGGCATTCTACGGCGATTTGCTGGGTTTGGCGGAGATTGAGAAACCCCCTCAACTCGCCTCACGCGGGGGCTGCTGGTTTGCCCTCGGTACGCAGATGCTGCATCTGGGCATCGACACGCCCTTTTCGCCCGCCCTGAAAGCGCACCCGGCGTTTACGGTTTCCGACTTGGAAGCGTTGAGAACAAGACTCAAGGCTTCCAGCATCGCAACTACAGACGACTTTGCGTTGTCACACGTCCGCCGCTTTTACGCCGCCGACCCGTTCGGGAACAGGCTCGAGTTCATCAGGCAAGGGGATGCGTTTTGAAGCTCCCTTTCTTCTCACCGCATTTTGGTCTAGGGTAGGGCATGAGCAATCAGAGACTAACTCGTTCACGTAGAGACCGCAAAATCGCCGGAGTTTGCGGCGGCCTAGCTGAGTATTCCGGTATCGACGCGACGCTGATCCGCGTCCTGTTCGTTATTCTGGCGCTTGCCGGTGGCCCCGGTCTGCTCGTGTACCTCGCGCTCTGGGTCATCTTGCCCAAAGGCTACTAACCTGCAACGTTGTAAAAAAGCCGCCCATAGAGGCGGCTTTTTTGGTGTCTGAAACGCGTTAAAAATCGGCGGGCTGGCCCCAACCGCCTTCAAAAACAATTTCTCGCAGCGGTTTGCGGGTGCGCGGCGCTTCTTCGCGTTCGCGCAGGCTTTCAGACAGGGTGCTGCTGTCGGCCAGGTAGCCGAGCGCCGTAACCGTTACAGGTTCGTAGGGACTGGGAATGCCGAAGACCTCTTTGACCTTTTCCTTGTCAAACCCTGCCATCGGGTGCAGGTGCAGGCCAAGTTCGGTCACCTGAAACGACAGGTTGGCAAAGGCCAGCCCGAGGTCGTGCTTGGCGGTGGGGTTTTCGCGAGCGGGTTTGTCGCCTTTGGCGGAAAACATTGTGTCGGTAACGCTTAAAAACAAAACCGGAACATTTTCCGACCACGGTTTGTTGCCGTCAGCGAGGCAGTCATGGAGCTTCTTGAAACTTTCTTCGCCGTGCTGCGTGATTAAGAACCGCCACGGCTGAACGTTCGACGAGGACGCCGCCCAACGCGCCGCCTCGAAGATGCGCTGAAGTTTCTCCTCCTCGACGGGCTGCGCCGTAAACGCTCGAGGGCTCCAGCGCTGCGTCAGAATCTCGTGGATGACGTAATCTGCCGGGGCACGTCTGTCATTACTGTTTTTAACTTGACTGTCTTTAACCTGGCTCATAAAAATCCTTTCTGGTGAGGCGGCGTCACCTCACGGAGTGCGGCCCCTTCATCTTTAGTTAGACCGACCAGGTTACGCGAGACCCGCCAGAGCCGCGCCTGTACCTGCACGTCGTAAGAGCGCCGCGCCGAGCGGACGGCCCTTTTATTGCTAAAGTAACGTCCCGTCACCCCTGCAACTTCCGGCGAGGTCGCCAGATAGATCGGCGTCTCTGCACCTTCTGCAGACGTTTTGAGAAAAGGTCGCAACACTTTGTTAAGGGTATCGCTCAGGAGTCCGTCACCAAAGCCGCTGGCGACCCCACCCGGATTCAGCACGTTGACCGTTACAGGCGTGTCTGAGAGAAACCTCGAGAGCTGATAGCTAAACATCACGTTGGCGAGTTTGGCCTGCCCATACGCTTTCCAGTTGCTGTAACCTTTTTCCAGCATCAGGTCGTCAAAGTGAATCTTACCGAAGTTCGCCGTTGCCGACGCCACGCTAACGATGCGGGCGGCGGGGCTTGCCAGCAGCGGCTCCATCAGAAGGTGGGTAAGTAAAAAGTAGTTGAGGTGGTCGGTGGCAAACGTCTTCTCAAAACCGTCTACCGTTGTTTCGCGGGTTTGAAAGATGGCCCCGGCGTTGTTGACCAGAACGTCGAGCCGGTTGAAGCGCCCTTTAATTTCTTCTGCGACGCGGCGAACGTCCGCGAGTGAGGAGAGGTCGGCGGGGTAGAAGTGGAGGTTCGGGTTGCCCGTCTCTTGTTTGAGCGATTCCGTAACCTGTTCGCCGGAGCCTGAACCCCTCGAGACCAACCCGACCGTTAAACCTTGTCTGGCAAGTGCCCGCGCCGTTTCCTTGCCGATACCCGACGAGGCTCCGGTGACGAGCGCAGTTCGTAGAGAAGAACGTGTCATGCAGACCACTTTACGTCGCCTCAAACCCCGACAAAGCGCGTCGGCTTACGCACGAGCTTGGGTTTACAGTTGCAGGTCTCCTGTGCGTCTCTGTAGTTACGTCTCTGCGGTTCCGTAAATTCAGCGCTTCAGGTTTTCAGGACTGAACCGTTGCCAAGTCTGGGCTGAAAGGTAGCCGGAACTTGAGCGAAACCCCCGTCAACGTTCAAGAAACCGCTCGACACGGCGGCCCTGCAACCACAATGTGAAGTACCTTACATGTGGGTGACAAAATCTGCTATACTCATAGAGGTCTCACGTCAAGAGACCGCTGTCGAGAGGCGGCAATCCTTTCTTTATTCCCATGATGTCTAACTCTTACCCTCGCCCTTTTCGCATTTCGGTTCCGCTGGTGCTGTTTACGCTGCTGCTAGCGGGTTGCGGCGACGTTCAGGGCGAAGCGGAAGCGCTGACGCTGAGCGTAGACGGGCGGGGCTCGAGCTACCTCGCTGTTCAAGACGGCTGGTCTCAAGAAGACCGCGTTCAAAAAGACACAGTTCGAGAAGCTACAGTTCAAGAAGCTGCAGTACAAGTAGCTCAAGCCGGGTTTCAGGACGACGAGGCTGGTTCGGGCGCGTGGACGCCCCTGGTAGCAAACGCCGACACACCCCACAAGCTGACGCTGACCGACCCGCGGGGGCGCTACGGCGTGCTAAGTTTATGCCTCGACCAAGCGACGGGTAACTTGAGCGTCAACGTGCAGCACGGGGTCGTGTCTCAGACCCCGGTTGTTTCAGCAAACTGCCTCGCCGCCGAGCCGGTCGCAACCGTCAGCGTGTCGGGCTCGGTTCGGGGACTTTCCGGTAGCGCGTACGGCAACGTTTATCTGGGCGAAGTGTCGGCCCTCGTCGATAGCGCCACGCCGAAGCAGCGGCTCGAGCTACCCGCTGCCCTTTACGACCTTGTGGCGGCTCGCTACGAGGGCGCGGAGCGGGTGCCGAGCCGCCTGGTGCTCGAGCCGGAACTGAGTATAAAGACCGGAACCGAGCTCGAGGTCGATTTCAACGGACCTTTTTCGTTTCGCCCGGAAACCGCGCAGCTCTTTGTAGACGGCGTTCGTACCGGCGAACTGCTCTCGGGTTCGGTCGAACTTGTGACGCCAGGGGGTACGGCGGCGCGCGTCGGTGAATATACCAGCGGCAACGCGCTCGCCTACGCGCGGCTTCCTGCCGGTCTGGTGGGGCAAGCCCTGACCCGGGGTATGCGTTTACGCGCCGAAATGCAGAGCTTTTCGTACAACGACCGCACCAAAGCGGGCTCGAGCCGTAACATCACCCGTATCCTGCCGGGTGCTCCCGAAGCGCCTGTCTCGGTTAAGCTGCCCCAACCCGTTCCGCCCCCCGACCTTACCCTTTACGGCGGCCTCCATCTTCGCCCCGGCGCGAGCTGGCAGGCGCACCCGGCCGGTGGCGGGCGCTACGCACAGTTCTACTCGCAGGTCAGAGACGGGCACACGGTCAGCTACCGCCTCAGCCAGAGCACGGCGTGGCTTGCGGTATCCCCAGAAGGACGTCTGAGCTACACCCTGCCCGACTTCAGCACGCTCCCCGACTGGCAGGCCGAATGGAACCTCACACGCGGCGAAGAACTCTTTTGGGACGTGTCGTTTACCCAAAAGACGCCCCTCAAAGAGCTGTCCGTCAGTTGTTCGGGCGTGCTAGCGCCGTAAGTTCGTTCAAAACGCTGCTGTTTGTCGGTCTACCCTTCAAAACCCAAGCCCCGGTTGAGCCTCAATATGGCGAGGTTTTCAGGGTGATTCTCGGTGGTGATGGTTTTTACGCCAACCTCTCGAGCATACTCAAGGGCGCTCAGCTTGAGAGCGCGTGCGATTCCTCGGCCCCGGTGTGCTTTTGTAACGACCGTAAGCCCGAAGATCGCCCTGCTACCTGGTTGCACGACCAAACTCGACAAACCGACCCACGCTTCTCCGTAGAGAGCAAGAAATTGACTCTCGGCGTGCTCCTGGTAGCTCGGTCTATAAAGGCGTTTTATAAAGGCCAAGTAAGTTTCAAACTCGCCGGTAAAGCCGGGTGTATCCTCAACACCTTCACGGACAAGGGTATAGAGGTTGCGCCGCGCCGGTTCGCTGTCGCCGACTTGTGCGAGCGTCAAAAAACGGTATCCGGCCTCTGGCAGCGAGGGCGGCACGTCAGCTGTTGGTAGCGAGATTGACTCGAGGTTGAGGACAAGTTTGAGGTCTTGCATTCGCCCGGTACGCTACCACGCCCAGCGCGTTACCGAGCGGGTTTACGGAGCGGCTAACAGCGTGTCGCTCAGGGTTTCTGCAACGTGCGCCGAGGCGAGAAAGCCGCGTCCGGCGAGGCCCCCGGCAAACCACAGACCGGGCCGGAGTTCGCGTACGACCGGCAAGTTGTCTTCCGCTCTGGCCCGGACGCCGCGCCACACGCTCACACATTTGGCGTTTTGCAGAGCTGGAATAAACCAGCTTCCGGCGCGTTGAAGCTGTGCGGGAGCGCTCGAGTCTTCTTGGTCGGCGGGCCGGTGGTTGCCGCCTAGCTGGAATGTTTTACCGACCTGCGCTCCGTAAACGGCTCCGGCGAGCGGATAGGCGAGGGTTTCGGCGTCCGGTAACGCCAAACCGACAACCTCCCCAGCGACGTACTCGAGCCCCAATG
The DNA here is from genome assembly GCA_965215315.1 of Truepera sp. GTDB lineage: Bacteria > Deinococcota > Deinococci > Deinococcales > Trueperaceae > Truepera. The sequence goes on from CBDCDB010000008.1 coordinate 2,882,964, forward strand.
CCTTTTCGCCCAGCGCCGTACCGACGCCACTACACAAGACGACCGTCTGCGCTTTTACGGTGCCCCAGTCGCTGTAAACCCCGGCATGGTCAATGTGCGTGACGGCGGCGTCCTCCAACACCACCGCTCCGTGTTCACGTGCGGCGCTGACGAGTGCGCTCAGCCACAGCTGCGGTCTCAACCAGCCACCTGTCGGCACTACAAACCCGCCGAACGGCGCGTGAAACCCGGTCGGCACCGCGTCCGGGCCGAACCACGTAACGCTGTCCCGTTTCTGCCAAGTTTTCGCTTGTTTCGCGCTCGAGGCGACGCGCACGACGCCACTTTTGTTGACGCTGGTTGAGAACCCCTGACCTTCCAAGTCACCTACTAACTGCCACATCGTCCCTAATGCCTCGAGGTCAAACGCGCTCGCCCGCGCACTTCGGCCCCGGTGCGGGTTCAGCAGCGCCACCGGCACCCCCGACGCGCCCTGCCCGGTGCGGCCCCTTTCCAGGAGCGTCACCTGCGCCCCGCGCCGCGCCAACACATACGCCAAAGTGCAGCCCATCACGCCGCCGCCGACGATGACCATCACCGTAAACCGCCTGACTGAATGGGTCTTCGGGCGAATAAAACCTCGCGTTTGCCCCCGACCGGGCCGGGCCGCTTTGCGACCGTCAGACCCAGCGCCTGAAGCCGCCGCCGCACCGCGCCTTGCACGCAGTAACTCACCAGCGTGCCGCCCGGTTTCAGGGCGCTGACGAGCGCCGCCAAAAAAGGTTCTGTCCACAGTTCAGAATTGACCTCAGGGCTAAAAGCGTCGTGATAGACAGCGTAAAATGTCCTTACCGGGAGGGTTTGCGCCGTCGCCTCACCGAGTAGTAAGTTAAGCCTGACCTGTTCAGTTTCAAACGTGCCTTCATCTGACTCTCTAACGTCACGCCACACCAGATACTGCTCGACCACTTCACTTCTTAGAAGGTTTCCGTACGCCAGCTGCTGAACTGTCGCGGCGTCTAGCAGGGTGTGCTCGAGCGCCGTGTACTCGAGTCGCGCCGCCGGGTTCTTTCGGCACGCCGCCGCCGTTACAAAAAAGTTGAGTCCGGTTCCGAAACCGACCTCGAGGACGCGCACACTGTGCCCTTCAGAAAGCCTCTGCTCGACGCCGGAACCCACCAAATAAACGTGCTCCGCTTCGCTCAGCGCACCCCGCTCAGAAGCGAACGTCTGGGCGTAGCGCCCACTGTAAAGCGTCGCGCTCCCGTCGTGGGTCAGGTGCAAGGTCGTCACCCCTTTACTCTACCGTGCGCGTTGAGGCTGCCTCGCCAAAGCTTTACGCTAAGCTAACAAGATGATGGAGACCCTTAGGGAAACGTGGAACTCCACCCTCGCTTTTCTAACCCCCTACTACAACCAGGCTGCGGCGTTCGCGCGTACGCTCGACCCGCTCGTGTGGTGGGTTGCCGGGGGCGTGCTGCTCGCGCTCTTTTTTCTCTGGCTGCTCTTGCGCCGCCGCAAAGCCGATCAGAAAGACCGTCCTGAAGTGCTCCTCTCCCTTGGAACAGTAGGGGCCGGGAGCGGTGAAGCGGGCAGCAGCAGCCTGCACCTCCTGCGCCTGACGGTCAGTAATCTCAATCCCTACGCGGTGCAAGTTCTGGAACTCGCGCTTAAAACGCCCGAGATGAACATGCCCATTGCCGCTGAAGTCGCGGTTGTCGTGCCGCCGGAAGGCTCGGTCGCCCTCGAGCAGCCCCTGCCCGGTCTGTTCGGTGAAGAAGGGCGGTTGAACCTCTACTTCTATACGGCTGGCAGCAAACGTATCTACTGTCTGCAAGCGTCGTTTGCGCTCGAGCCGTGGAACAACCGCTACAAGATTTCGCCGCTAGACCAGAATGTCGTACCGGCTCGGCAACTCGCCAGCGCCGGGGTCAGCCGCGTTGAGGAGCAGGTTTGGCGAGGTGAATACGAAGCTGCCGAAACCGAGACCGTAAACCCTGTTCGAGCGGCCCCGGAACCGCGTGAACGTTCCGCCGAGCCACGCCGCAATGCCAGAAGCAGTGCTAGAAGCAGTGCCAGAAGTGGTGCCAGAAACAGTGCTAGAAACGGCGCGAAACCTCGAGCTGGGGATGGTGCCACAACTCACCTTAAAACCAGTGTGAAAACCCGTGCCGAGTCGGTAGATGGGCTACGAGACGCTGACGTTATCTTTCCAGACGAGTTTTAGCCGGGTTTAAGAGCCCTTCTGCGGTTCTGTGAAGCTTGCCTGTAACGATTCGCTCCCGCTCCGGTTGCTGCTAGACCGAAACCGCGTAACGCTCGAGTTTCTCAAAGTCGGGCGTTTGGACAGTTTGGAAGAAGATGTGGACGCCGCCGCTAAGTATCGCCCTGCTCTCATTCACATAGGTTTCGGCATCGGCGACACCGTTGCCACTTACGACGAATTTGATTGGAACGGGTTTAACGAGATTTTACGGCGTTCGGGTTCGCCGCATATCGCCATGCACCTAGAGGCGTCCACCCATAACTGGCATGGTACGGATTTACGGGTTCAGAGCCGCGCTGAAATTCATGAGCTAACCGAGCAACTTACCGCTTTGTGCAGACTTTTGCGAGATAGGCTCGAGGTTCCGCTACTGCTGGAAAATATGGACTATATGGGTACTGAACTCAAACCGGGTTACGGCGTGTTTCGCGTCAGCGTTGAACCCGCTTTAATGTGGCAGTTGGTTGAAGCTGAAAATGTCGGCGTTCTACTCGATTTGGCACACTTGCGGGTAAGCGCGTATCACCTCGGCCTGGACGTTTACGCCTTTGCACGTTCGTTGCCGCTTTACGCTGTCCGCGAAATTCACGTGAGCGGCCCCGCGTTCGTTGACGGTTTGGGCTTGCGTGACGACCACCAAGAATTGGCAGAAGAAGATTACGCACTGCTCGAGCGAATTCTATCTCTGACGGACGCCCAGATAGTGACGCTCGAGTACCCCAAAGCCCATACCGTTAAAGAATCTTTTGACGGGCAAGTCGAGGCTCTAGAACGTCAACTCGTCAGGCTTCAGACAATAATCAGCTCTTGAAGACCCGTTGAAACGCTACTACCCAGCATCCTGAGTTCAGGGTGCTGAGTGGTTTAACCTAAGCGTTGATTTGACGCGCCCTATCAGCGTAAAAAAGGCGTTGCACGGGTTTGAGTAGTGACAGGCTGAAAACCAGCGCGACTGCGCCCGCCGTCAACGCGACCGAAGGTGCTGCGCTGCGTGCGACCACGATACCCACAGCTGCCCAGATGAAGACCCCGCCGTAAACCGGGTCGCTCCAGCGGAAACGCGTGACGAGTCCGATGGGTGCGGCAACGCCCAGCATCACGACGCCCCAGGCCGCGTAGGAGAGACCGAAACCATTCCAGTTGTTGACCGCCAAAACTCCGGCAGCGTTAACGATGGTGGCGACCGTCAACCAGCCAGCGTAGAGGCTGAAGGGAATGCGGAGGGTGCGCTCGGGGCCGTAAACCCGCGTCTTACCGATTTCTAGCGTGCGGTGCATTACGAGAGCCGTAACCAGCATTCCGACAATCACCACCAGCGAGAGCGTAAAGAGCAGGTTGTTAAAGCTGACAATCCAGGCCGCGTTGAGCAGAGCGCTGGCGACAAGCCAGGGGCGCGTTTTGGCCAACCGCGGATTGTCACGTTGGGCCGGAAGCGCCTGATAGACGGCAAACGCCAAGAGGCCCAGATAAATCGGTGCCCAAATCACGAAGGCGTAGTCTGCCGGAACGATAGAAACCTCGCTGAAGTAACGGCCTGAAACCGCGCCGGTATCTGAGCTTCCTCCAACGGAGTCCAGCAGAAATGGGCCGAGTACGCCGATAAAGGTTACGGCGAGGGTGAGGCTTTGCTTGGCTCTTTTGTTTATGGTCTGGTCTCCCTTTCGTCCTTCGTTTGAGTTCCGGCTTAAAACTGCTAAAAGGTAGGTTCTAAGTAAAAAAATAAGCCGTGTCGGTAGCTTCGTCTAGGGGCTGAGTCCGTGAACGAGCAGCTCAACAATCTGCTCAGCTAACTGTCGGTTCTGCCTCCCCTCTAACGTACCGAGTTCAGAGATGAGCCCTAAAAACGCCCAGCTGCTAAACTCGGTGTCGTGCGGGCGGAACTCACCCTCGGCGACGCCTTTGTCAAAAATGACCTGAACCTTGCCGTAAAGTTCGCCGAGAAATTTCTGACCGACGAGGTGCCGGTGCGTTTCAGGCATAAAGCGCAGCGCGTCGCGGAGAATACGGCTGGTCTGCACGTCGGCTTGCAGCAAGAAAAAGGCAACAGCCCCCAACTGAGTCTGAGCTGAACCGTTGGCGCTGATCGCCCGTTGCAGCCCGCTGGCGTCGCGCGCGATGTTGCGTTCAGCAAGGATCAGCATCAGTTCCTCCTTTCCTTTAGGAAAATGGTGATAAAGGCTCGCCTTGCGTACCCCGACGGCTTTGGCGACCGCGTCCATCGACATACCCAAGTAGCCATATTCATGGAGCAGGGTGTCGGCTGCTTTGAGGGCGTTTTCCCTCGTATCTTGTGCGTCCTGCTTTTTGGGTCGAGGCATCTTTACCTACTTGTTGGTAGGTTATTTGTTTCGGTAGATTCGCAGTGTACCCCTGACTACAAAATTGAGCAGTTCAGCTACTCACTTGTGTGCTTCTAGGCTCGAATTGTCTCTACGCCATAATCATCAAAACGCCCGTCCCGTGTGACAAGCGTGAGGTTTTCAAGCTGAGCCTAAGCAATCAACAGTCTGTCAAAAGGGTCGGCGTGGTACTGCGGCAGTGCTTCTACGGCTAAGGCATGTTCAGCACTGATTGAGAGTGGCGTAAAGCGGTAGCGTTTGAGGCCATTTTGATAGTCACCCCGCAACTCGAGCTTTTTGAGGCTCCGTTTAATGGCGATTTCCCAAGCCGTAACCGCGCTGACAAACACTTCACTCCGACCGTCAGCTATTGCGCCGCGGGCTCTTTGTGAGAGTGTCGGATTCTTGTCAAACACCCAGATTAGGGCGTGGGTATCAAGAGAGAGGTTCATCGAATTCGCCGGTAAAGGCGTCCATCAGTTCCGGGGGCAACTCGCCAAAGTCGTCGGCTGTTTTTATATCACCTTCCCAGATACGCACGTTCATATCGCGGGGGCCAGTGTCACGCTCGTAGGGGATGAGCTTGACCATCGGTTTACCGTGTTTACTGATGACTACCTCTTCCCCCGCCAGGGCTTTTTCAATCAGCTTTGATAGGTGAGCTTTGGCCTCGGCTACATTTGTAGTTCGCATCTTCAGCACCTCGCTCTACTATCTTAGCGCTAGCGCACATCCCCATCACCGTAAAGTGTCCCGCGTGCTTGCCTCGAGGCCAATTTCTCCAGATTTGCCGCCGCCACCTCGTCCAAACTCAAATCCAGCTCGGTACAGATTTGCGCCAAATACCAGAGCACATCCCCGAGTTCGCCTTTGAGTGCCTCGCGCTCAGCGTCCCCAATCACGCCACCCTTGTCTCGAAAGATTTTTTTGATTTTGCCCGCGACTTCGCCCGCCTCGTTCGCCAAACCCAAAGTTGGATAGACAATCGGATGGTCGGTGTGAATCAGGCTCCAGGTACTTCTCGAAGCCTTCTGGTAGGTGTCTAAGTCGCTCATAGCTTTACTTTACGCGCTTCTAAAACCGTTAAGCTGCCTCGTTTCTTAATATGTAATTGTTGCGTCCCTAACGCCACCTTAGCGCCTTTGGGATAAACGATAACGTTTAGTTCATCAGTTTTGGCTCCTTGCCAGGTTGCTCCCCAGCGGCGCGTAGTCTCTTCGCTGTACCGCGCCGCTTCGCTGCGAAAGAGCACCATATCTAAGCTGCCTAAACCGACGCCTTTCAAACAGCCATCTCTAGGCTCGAGGCTGACCAGCACACATTGGTGAGATTCAATCCCTAGATGCAGTGGAATCACGATTTTACCGCCGGGCGCAAGTTGCTCTGTCCACGCTGGAGGGACATCCGGCAGTCCGACCGTGGCGACGATGCGGTCATACGGTGCGCCGGACGGATACCCAAGTGCGCCATCACCGCAAACGACTTCAACTCTTTCAAACCCGGTAGTGGCGAGCTGCTTACGCGCCTTCTCAACGAGAAAGTCTTCTACATCGACCGTGACGACGTGCCCGCTTTCGCCTGCAAGACAGGCCAAAAGTGCTGCGTTGTAGCCGCTACCTGCGCCAATCTCTAAAACCCTCATTCCGGGTTTTACGTCAAACCCTTCTAACATCATGGCGACGGCGCTAGGTTGAGAAACAGTCGAACAGGTTTCCGGCGTGGTGTCGGGGTCAACAATGGCTCCTTCCGTGCCACGGTACGCATCTTCAGGGTTTCGCCAAGGGATAAAGAGATGACGCGGCACGCTTCTGAGCGCGTCTTCTACTGCAGAACTCTTGATGTACCCTTCGGCCTTGAGTTCGTCAACCAGTGCGTTTCTGAGCGCCGTCGTCTCTAAGTTGTTCATACGAGATGGTAGCGTAAGCCCTGAAACAAAGGCCGTCAGGAGGCTTACGTGAGGAAAAACCCGGCGTGAAACTAGACCGTATCGAACTGCGTGAGGTTACAGCTCGCCTTAAATTCCGCTTTGAAACGAGTTTCGGTGTCGAGCAGGATTTGCGTAAGGTATTGGTAACGCTTCATACAGGAGGCGTAGAAGGTTACGGCGAGGCGACGAGCGGCATCTTTCCCGGTTACTCGTATGAGACGAACGAAACGGTCTGGGACACCCTAAAGCACCACATCATCCCGCACGTTTTAGGGCGAGATTTTGCTACGCCCGCGCAACTATTAGAAAAACTTTCGCCGGTTCGCGGGCACAATATGGCGGTGGGAGCGCTCGAGACCGCTTTCTGGGACGCGTCCGCGAAAACTGCCGGGGTGCCGCTCTGGGTCATGCTGGGTGGGTCACGGACTGAACATCCGGTCGGGGCGTCTTTGGGGATTCAGGACAGCACCGAAAAAACTGTAGAAACCGCGCTCAAACACGCTGACGAAGGCTACAAACGCCTCAAGTTCAAAATCAAACCGGGTTGGGACGTGGTGCCGCTCCGGGCTGTGCGAGACGCTTTACCGGATATGCCTTTGACCGTAGACGCGAACAGTGCTTACAGCTTGACGGACGCCCGCGTCTTTCAGCAACTTGATGAGCTGGGCCTCGAGTACATCGAACAACCTTTAGCCCACGACGATTTAGTTGACCACGCACAGCTACAAAACCTTTTAGCAACGCCGCTCTGTCTGGACGAATCCATCCACTCACCCGAAGACGCCCGTAAAGGACTGCAACTCGGGTCGGGACGCGTCATCAATATCAAGATCGGGCGGGTACGTGGGCATCTGTTAGCAAGGCGCACCCACGACGTGGCGGTGTCGTTCGGTGCGCCCGTGTGGTGCGGGGGGATGCTCGAGTTCGGCATTGGCCGCGCCCACAACCTGCACCTAAGTTCGCTGCCCGGTTTTACGCTCCCCGGCGATACGGCGAGCGCGTCGCGTTACTGGGACGAAGACATCGTTGAACCTGTGCTGGACGCCGTAAACGGGATGCAGCGGATTCCGGATGGCCCCGGCCTAGGGGTCACGCTCCGGCAAGATTTGATCGACAAGCTGACCCTGCGGCGTGAAGTGTTTTCGGCAAGCTAGATGGCCCGAACGCTTATCGTCGTAACGGGGCCGCCCTGCGCCGGGAAAACGACGCTTGCGGCGCAGCTTGGGCGTGACTTGTCACTCCCGGTCATACACCGCGACGTGCTTAAAGAAATTCTGTTCGATACGCTGGGGGTCAAAGACCGGGCTTGGTCGAGAGAGGTCGGCGGCTCGAGCTATGACCTACTTTTCAGCTTTCTCGAGTCCCTTCTGCAAGCTGGCTGCCCCTGTATCGCCGAAAGCAACTTTGAAATCGGGCGGGCGACTGACCGGCTTAAAGGTCTTTGTAAAACTTACGGCTTTACCCCTCTGGAAATTCTCTGTACTGCTGAGATGAAAACATTGCGGGAACGTTATTTGGCACGGTTGGAGTCCGGTCGGCATCCCGGCCATGTTGACCATCTCAACCTAGACGAAATCAGTGAAAGGTGGGCAAACAATCAGTCCGGCAGCTTAAAGCTTGGTGGTCAGAATATCCGGGTAGACACCGCCACCTTCGGTAACCCTGAGCGGGCTCTACTGAGGCGAGAGTTGCAAAAATGGCTGCAACCTAGTTGACGCGCCTAAACTCTTGCCACTATGGTAGGTGGGTTTAGCTACAGCACCTAAACAGTTAGAGGCTACAGTTATTGTCAGAGAATGTGCGTGTAGGGCGACTCAAGCGAAGGTGAGGGTGTCCGTTTCCAGATAATACCTATTGTAAAAAGAAACCCGCCAAGCGTCGGGCTCGTCTTCTATATTACGGGTGGTATACGCTTGGCGGAGAAGGGAAAACCGCTGTCAAGGTCGCCACTCATGTCTTCGCCGATTACAGTAGCCTTAAAGGTCACAGAAATACCTTCAATCTCATAGCTGAGCTCGAGTTCGGGGTCATTAAAGGTTCCTGTAACAGCCGCGCTAACACCGTCTGCTTTTAAGGTTCCGGTTACCCCCCTGTTCCTATCTTGGGTAAGCTCGAGCGTTAACGGGCGGGGCATTCCTCCTGAAGTCGTATACGAACCCGACCATGTTCCTGACACGTCTTTTGGAACCGGTTTTACCTTAACAGTGACAGTAGCCGTGGCGGTTTGAGCGCCGCTGGTGGCGGTAAGCCGCAACGTGTAGGTGTCAGCAGCGAGAAACGTCACAGCCGTATCTTCAGACGCGTAAGAAGAGAAGTTGACGCTCATCGCCTTAGACCCTTCAACCGTCCAGCTATAGACCGTGTCGTCGTCCGGCGTATTTTTCGTCGAGGCGTCTAGCGTAACCGTGGCAGTGCCGTCCATCCCGAGGGTAACGGGTTCGACCGTAGCGATACTGACCTTGAGTTTTGCTGTCGGTGGTGTATTTATCGGTGGTGGGTCGGTTGGCGGCGGGTCGGTTAGCGGCGTCACATTCGCTGGGTAGATGATAATTGGCGCAGTTGCTGTCACGCTGGTGTTCCCTAGCCTTGCTGTAAGACTGCCGCTTTGTGTGCTTGTTACGTTCTCGGGTGGCGTAAACGTCGTCGTCAATCCACCTTTCGGGGCGATGCTCCCCGGTCCTGAATAAAGCCACGTCACGGCCTCACTGCTGTTTTGTACGGTCGCCGTAAATGTCATCGGTGCGCCCCCGGCGTTGACCAAAGCCGGAGTCAGCGTCAGGGTAGACGCGGGTACAGAGGGTAGATCGGCGCTTTGCAACCCGCACGCGGCGGTGAACACCAGCATAAAAATCGGAAGAAGACACGTAGATATATAGAAATTATCACACCTACTGAGCGCGAAGCTCGCAGCTATCATCTCTTAGAGGTGCGTGCTAGTGTACAAAGTCCTCCGCAGGAACGACAATCATTGTCCTAGAGCGTTTCAAACCAGCTGATACCTGCTATATACGCCGGGTTGCGGCTCGAGAAAAGCCGTCCACGTCTCAGGAAGGCGTTCCCCCAGCTCGGTAAAGCGTACTTTGGCCTCAACGTAGATGCGCCCCAGCGTTCGGTAGTTATCGCAGTTTCGCAGGGCTTTCAGAGTGAGTATAAGGTAGGTAAAGTTATAGGGATCGGCCTCGAGTAGCAGCCTTGCAACTCGGGCTGTTTCTTGCGGTTCCGTACCTAGTAAACGCTCAGCTTGCCCCAGGAGCGAAAGATAAAGGGATTCTCGTACCGTCTCAAACCAAGTTTCAACGCCTTCCAGATAAACGCCGCGCCACAGCGCAGTATCGGCGGTCTCAAGAAAGTTTTCGGCGTCGGACGTTACGCTGCCCAAACTGTAGCCTGTGTGCGTGGTCAAGATGATGTCACCTAGGTCTTTACGAACGCTATGAACTAAGGTTTTAGGGCTCTGCACAGCTCTGAGTTCGTCTTCGTCGCCGTAAAGCGTACTCGGCAGCTCGAGCTTACTGACTTCAGCGCGCTGGGCTAGCCGTGCCCCGAGCAGCATGGCCAAAAGTTCCTGACGTTTGCGGCCCCGAATATCGTGCGTCTTTCCTTCACGCCTCAGTTGCATCGGTCCGAGAACGTCCAAACAAGCCTGAGATTGGGGCGTCCCAGCTGTTTCAGGATCTTTCGCCAGAGCCGGAAAATAACGCTTAGTAAGGTTGACGCCGTTCAGCAGGCCATGTTCTTCAAACCACGTCAGCCGTTTTCTTGCACCCTCGAGGTCACTAGGCGGTCTAGCTCGAGGCCGCACTTGGTCGCTTCTAACGCTAAGCCGTGCTGCTCAGCGAACCCACGTGCCAGAGAGAAAGCTTCACCCGCGTCACTCAAGCGGTCAAGCGCGTACAGAGCAAGTCCCCGTGCATAATGACTGTTGACAACAGCCTCTAAGATATCTAGGCCGAGGGCGAGTTCGAGGGCTTCGTCCGCGCACGCCAAACCCTGACGCGGATTTCCCGGCCTCAGTCTCGGTGCGAGCGCGGGCAGAAACGGCCATCAGCCGAGAATTGACGGCAAAAGGCCGCGCTACCGCTTCCGCCTCGCGCGCATATTTAAGCGCCAGGAACGCGAAGGTGTGAGCCGACCAGTCGAGATACAGTCCGGCGAGTTGAGCGAGGACGTCAACGAGTTTGGGTTGCGGCCCGACGCGCCGGAACAGCTCGAGCGCGTCGGGCGAGACCGTTTCCGTCCTTTCGTAATCCCCGAGTTCAAGGAGTACATAGCTCATCATAATGAGCGTCTCGGCGTAGTGGAGGCTTTTGCCTGCTTCGTTATAAATAGCCAGGGCATGTTCCAAATCAGGCAGACTCTCGCGGAACTGCCCTTGTGACAACCGTGTGACCGAGCGGTTACGCAGGACGTTCGCGGTATCGGGCCCAGACCCGAGTTGGTCACGCAGCTCGAGTGCGCCACTAAACCATGTTTCTGCGCCCTCGTGATCGCCGCCGTAAAATCCGATAGCAGCTCTCGCCTCGAGGAGGTTACACCTGTCTACAGTATTCAAGGTTGCGTAGGCGGACACGTGGTCGATGAGTTCGAGCGCTCGAGCCGGTCGGCCCAGGTTGAGGTAGCCCCAAGCGACAAAATTGGCTGTTTCTCCGCTGCACGCAGTTTGCGCCTCCGGTTGGCCTTCCCAAAAAGCAATCCTCTCCTCATCTTTGTTCGCCAGGTAGAGAAGCCGAATGTACTGCGCCAACCATGCCGGACTCTCGAGCGTCTCTCGGGGCAACTGCCAGACGACTCTGTGCATTTTCTCGACTTCGCCCTGTCCTGCTAACAAAGCGGCCCAGAGGTAGAGCGCCTCGGCAGGCTCGCTCAAATGCTGCGCCGCTTCTGCCGCTAGGCTGAGTGCGCGAGGAACGTCTACGCCTTCCAAAGCGCACGCTGCGCTTAGGGCCAAACGGCCCCTCGTCTCACCCTCAGTGCAGGGAACTTGGCGAGCAAGCGTCCTGCGGCGAGTTCATCTTCGTTTGTACGTGCGGCCTGTGCCACTCGGGTCAGTAACGAAAGCGTCTCTTCGTTTCCCAAGCCTGCACCTTCTATAAAAAGTTCGGCTTGCTCAGGTATATCTTTGAGCACCGTGAGGGCGCGCCGTGCAAGGTGACATTTGCGCTCCGGCTCGACCGTTTTAAGCGCAACTTTACGGAAGAGCGGGTGGGCAAAATCGTCCCCTCGAAAGAGCCCCTGCCGCGAGAGTTCTTTAAGTGCTAATCTGCAATTCTTGCGGCGTCACGCGGGCGACCTGCGACCACACCTCGGCTGTAGCGTCACGCGGCAACAGCGCCCTGGCCTCGAGAACATCACTGTGCAGGGGCTCCGTTCGTGCCTGGCCCACGAGTTGTGCAATGAGTGCTTCGACGGTTGTCGGCATCGCGCCCTGGGGCGGCGTGCGCTAGTGCCAGTGTTTCCCGTCGCTCCACAAAAAGCCTTGCTTGGTCAGGTAACGCAAATACTCGAGCGTATAGAGAGGGTTCCCGGCGGCTTTACTGTAGAGCTAGTGCGCCGTCTCTAACGGTGGTTCAGCGCCTAAGGTGCGCCCCAGCAGCCTGCACAACGCGCTTTCCGATAACGGCAAGAGCTGAACCGGTGTAAAAGGTTCCAGCAGCTCCCGGCGGCTCGTGACGACAAGACCCGCACCCTTGGTTCGTAAAACGACCCGGGCAAGCTCATAAATCAGCGCCTGCCTTGCCGGGTCAACCTCATGAACGTCCTCGAGGTGCAGCACGAAGGGCGCTAGACTAGCAAAAACCGCCCCCAGCGAAGCCGTCACACCGGTGTTTTCAAGTGCTTCGCCTTCTGCCAAGCGCGTCAGTGTGTACGCGGCCCAAAGCGGTAACGTTTTGGGTCTAGGTAAATCTCGGGCGAGCGTGGCCAGAGTGACGGTCGCGTGGAAGCTCGAGCTGCGGCACGCCAGCGGTTGCAACAGCGCCCTGACCTGATAGCTTTTGCCGACACCGGCGTCACCCCACACACCTAGAGCGACACCCTGACGTTTGAGCAGAACAGGTCTGAGACTGTGCCACATCGTAGCGTTAGATTACTCGTATCTGGACAAAATGCAAAAGGTATTTTTTTTGACCGGGACAACCTTCATGGTAAGAGCGAGCTATTTCTCGCCAATCGTGCCTTGTTCAGCCTTAAATCATCCAACGGCTAGAGGCGGGCCTAGCAGCGTCATGCCGTGAGCCTGCCACAGTTCGGGATCTTGCGGCGGCATCGCGTTAGCCTTCGTAACTTCACGAAAAAACGCTTCCATCTTGCCTGCGGGCATAAAGGTGATGAGCATTCTGCCGCGCCCCTCACCCACAAACGCCCAGACATGCGGCACCTTACGCGGCGCGAGGAGAGAATCACCAGGGTTTAGACGAAACGGCTCGTCGCCTACTTTGAGGATGAACTCGCCCTCGAGGGCGTAAAACCACTCGTCTTGCTCCATATGCAGGTGCCGCGCGGGGCCGCCCTTATGGTGAAAGGTGTTCTCGAGCACCAGCAGGTCACTACCCTCACCGGGCGTCACTTTGAAGTCGATACGGCTTACCCCGAGTCCTCGGTGTTCGCCAAAACGGTCTACGCCTGCGGGCAGATACAAGGCGTGCGTGGGCGGAACGTTTTTGGCTGTGTAAGAAGCTGTGTTCATCGCTACCTCTTTTCTTCTTGCTCAAGCTGAACCAGATCACGTAGGCCAAGCCAGTTCGCGCGAATGAGCCGGGCAAGAACCAACAGGCTCAGCGCCGCGACAACGGACAAACCGAGCGCGAGTACCGGGTTCAGCACCATCGCGCGACCTAAGAAGGTAAGCAAAAAAGGGATCATGCCCAGGAGCGTTGCAGCGGCGTAGAGGGGTAGGTTCAGCCCTGTTACGCCGGACGCGTAGTTCACTATATCGAACGGCACTACTGGCAAAAGCCGCGAGATAAAGACGATCCAGCTGAGGTAGAACGCCCCTTCTGCCCGTGAGAAAGTCACCACCTTACCTGTGAGGCTTCGCATCGCCGAGCGCCCCAGCGTCCGCCCCGGATAATAGGCGATTAAGCTACCTAAAAAGCCCCCTGCCACGGTATATACGCCGCCCAGCAGAGAACCCCACACCAGCCCCGCCGCTACTGCTAACGGCACCCCCGGTAACTGACTCACCACAACGCTCAAGGTGAGCAGTCCGATATAGCTGATGGGTCCCCGCAGGCCCAAGCTGCGCACATAGTGCTCGAGAACCTGCGGGTCGGAGAGGTCAAGCCCTGCGCGTTGTAACCGCCAAGCAACCAGCCCCGCGAGCGCCAGCACCAACGCGAGGAGGTTGGAAACGCTAGCGAGCGACCTCAGCCGGTGCCTTATGAGCACACGCTTCGGGTGTTTCTTGGGTGAAGTCATAAGGTGTTGCTCCTTATACTCGAGACTATTTTGCTCATCGTATGCTGCTTACTCAAGTCATTTAGTCCTCCTTTTGTAGTCAGACCTCCCTGGCTAAAGGGTAGTCAGCCTTCGGTTAGCTTCGGGTTAGCTTTTAGGCGTAGTTTGAAGTCTGCAAAACTTCTGTTTCGGTTCAGCCGACCCTGGCAAAAGCGTCAGCGTACTCGAAAATCTGAGACTGAACACGTCGCGCACTACGAGGTGCTTACAGCGCCAGCCAAGCTTCTCTCGTCAAGACCAAGCTGCGCCCTGTAGAGTAGAGCAGAGGAGTTTTTATGAATCAGGTTTTCAAGGGGCTGTCTCGGTCTTTGCTGCTATGCGTTACGCTGTGTTTTGTGAGCGCCACCGCCCAAACTGAGATAAGCACTACGGCAGCGACAACTCAAGCAGACTTCGTTTTCGGCGACCCTCTCCCTGACGCGCCTGAACTCGCGCCGCGCGGCCCTTACAGCGTCGGCGTCCGCACCGTAAAAACGGTAAACCCTGACCAGTTGGACGTGTTAGCCGTCACGCCGCAGAATCCGAACCCGCGTTATGACCGCCCGCTGACCGTAGAGGTCTTTTACCCCGGCAGCGTGCCGGAAGGTCAACAAGCGCTGACGACCTACCGTGACGTTTACGGCTTCGGCCCGAACAATCCCGACAGGCCCAATGACCCTTTGACCTTTGCCGGGCGCGCCCTCAGGGACGCTGCGCCGGACAAAAGTGCTGCGCCATATCCGCTCATTGTACTCTCACACGGGTATCCGGGCTCGAGGCTGATGATGACGTATCTGGCTGAAAACTTGGCCTCTAAAGGCTATGTAGTTGCCGCCATCGCGCACACCGACTCGACTTTTGGTAATGTGGGCGCGTTCGCCAGCACGCTCGTCAACCGTGCCAAAGACCAGCTTTTTGTGATAGACGAGATGGCCCGCCGGGGTGACGGTGACGGCTTTCTGGGCGGCTTACTCGGCGCGGAGAACACCGCTATTATCGGCTATTCGATGGGCGGGTACGGGGCGCTCAATTCGGCAGGTGCAGGGTACAGCGAAGCAGCGGCCTCGTTTCCGGGACTTCCGGGGGGCGCTTTAGAACCGCGTATCACCGGCAATTTCGAGCCCGACCCGCGGATCAAAGCGGTGGTAGCGTTTGCGCCGTGGGGCGCAGAAGCGGCGCTGGGCTTCGTCGGCATCCCCAACCTGAGCTTTTTCGAGCCGGACGGCCTCGAGGGTCTCCGCGTCCCGACGATGTTTGTTGTCGGCAGTCAAGATGACGTGTCGGGCTATGAGGGCGGCGTTAAAAGTTTGTTTGAAGGTGCCGTCAACGCCGAGCGGTACCTGCTCGTATATGAAAATGCCCGCCACAACGTCGCGCCGAACCCGCCGCTTGCAACCGCGCCGAACTTAGACGAGTATTCACGTTACGCCGAGTTCGTCTGGGACGCGCGGCGGATTAACAACGTCAATCAGCATTTTGTTACGGCGTTTTTGGACGGAGAACTTAAAGGCAAAAAGATGGATAAATATTTGGGGCTCATCCAAAACTCAAACGACGGCGTGTATGCCCAAAACGAAGATGGCAGTTTTGCCCCTGAACACACGTACTGGACGGGGTTTCAGGAGCGCACTGCTTTGGGGATGCAGTTCTATCACGAAGCTGCTGCCGGAAAATAACTCCGACGCCGTAAACCTATTCAGGGCCGCAAACCCGGTTTTAGAAGGTTATCAAGCTTTTTGTAAGGCACCGTCACGGCGAACTTTCCCTGCGCGTAGGGGCCGACGGCTTAGGGGGCGAAGGTGAACTCGAGCCCTCTGCCCGTCAAGGTAAACACATCCAAATCCCGCTCGCTCAGGTCTACGCTGCCGTCTTCTATCCACGCGGCGCGGCGGGCGCGGAGTTTACGGTTCACTTCTTTTAGCAAGAGGTGGTACTACATTGTCAGCGAAGAGTTGACCCATAGCAACACAGTGTCTAAAGTAAGCGAATGAAAAAGCGCTATGGAATCAAGCTGAGTAAAATACAAAGGCAAGAGCTCGAACGGCTAACAAAAGCGGGAGCGTGCCGGGTGAGGGTGTACAAACGGGCTAGGGCACTGTTACTGGCGGATGCCGGGGTAAGTGACGCCGAGATTCTCAAGCAAGCAGATATCAGTTTGGCAACGCTCAAGAGGATCCGCAAACGTTTTTGCGAAAGCCAGAGTAACGTCCAAGAGGTAGTAGCGGACAAGCCCAAACCAGGACGCCCAAGTCGCTTTAGTGGTGAACAGCGAGCGAAGATTACCGCTTTAGCATGTAGTGAGGCTCCTGAAGGCAGAAGCAGATGGACACTGAGACTGTTAGCGGATAAAGCTGTCGAGCTGGGCTTGGTTGAGACTGTTTCGCATGAGGGGGTCAGCGAGATACTGAAAAAAACGAGCTCAAACCCCACCTAAAGCGGTGTTGGTGTTTGGGCAAGCTCACCTCTGCGTTCATTTGGCAAATGGAGCGGGTGCTTGATACTTACGCTCAGCCTTATGACCCCGACTATCCGGTACTTTGTTTTGATGAACGACCTTGTTATCTGATTGAACAGACCTTACAACCTGTAGCGATGAAAGCAGGCCAGGTCAAACGCGAGGACTACCATTATAAAGTCACGGCAAGTTGTTCAGTGCTCTTAGCGGTCGAGCCGCTTACCGGCAGGCGTTGGACTAGGCTCTATGACCACCGCCGACGGCAGGAATACACCGACTTTATGCAGTACTTAACGCAACAGTTCCCTCAAGCGCAGAAAATCAGGCTGGTGCAGGATAATCTCAACACCCATAACCCAGGCTCGTTTTATGCTGCTCTAGCACCGCAAGCTGCCTTCGAACTTGCCCAGCAGTTTGAGATGATTCATACCCCTAAGCACGCTTCTTGGCTTAACATGGCTGAACTTGAATTCTCCGCTTTAAGCAAACAGTGCCTAGACCGGCGCATTGCTCAACGTGACCGCCTTGAAACTGAACTTAACGCTTGGCAAACAGAGCGCAATCAAGCCCAAGTTAAGCTCAACTGGCAATTCTCCAAAGAAGCGGCTAGACACACCTTCAAACGTGCCTATACAGAGGTGAAGGTGTCAGTACCTCGCTGACAGTGTAGTACGCTGCACTCTCTAAAAACAGGTCTTTAAGCCCTAAGCGCGCAACCCTTTTGCCGCTCCGGTAAAAGTTCAGGCTACGGTACACGGTGTTGGGGTGTGCCCCGCCGGTGTAGTATGAGGTGGTCTCGAGCAAACTCAAGGTGTCGTCGGTTAAGAAGGTAGGCTCTAGTACGCTTTCATAGCTGTAAGGGTCAAAAAAGTCGCTGTTTACGGCAACCTGCTGGGCGTCCCGAATAAACGAGGCGACCGGCGTGTTGACAAATCTTGCTAGTTGCCCGTTTAGTCTGTCCCACGGTGCGACGAGCCAAAAAGGAGTTTCGGTGCGCATCTGTAAAAATGACCCCTGTTCAGTGCGGCGCAGCGTATAAGACGCGGCGAACGTCAGGTTAAAAAGCGTTCTGTTCCATGGCGTCCCGGAAAATGTCCGGGTTTAGAAAACCGCTCGGGCAAGCGTCCGGTGAGGTTTAGTCCGGCACCTTGTAGGTGGACGTCTCCGGCTTGCGTCTGCTTGCCTGAGAGGTTTCGGGGCGGTGTACCCAGGAGCTTCCCGGTCACTCTGGTGGGGGAGAGGGTCAGCTCGAGCTGCACGGGTTCTCCCGCGAGTTTACCCGTCAATAGGTAGCGTGCTGGTGCGACCTGAGCCGCCGCGCTGCCGAGCAGCGTATTGAGCGCCAGACCTAACGTCAGTCCGGTCAGCCATCTAAAAAGCAGATGCACGCATACCTCCCGAGCCAAGTGTGCGGCGTGTCTGGGCCGCTGCACCGACACACCATATGTGCAAAGTGTGAGCTACTTCACAGATAATTCGACTTTGTAAGCGTCACGCTCATACCAAAGCCTGTTACACTCTCTTTAGAGGTACAACCGGTTTACGGCACCTCTGAAAGGGGAACGATGCGCCGCATTTTACGCCACACTTTACTCCTCTGGAGCCTGCTGGGACTCCTTGTGGGTTGTGGTCAGCTTTCGGGGGGAACTGCTGGGGAAACCGGAAGTATTTCAGGAACAATTACTGCGCCTCCCGGCAGAGACGTTGCGGGCACGCAGGTCTTCGCCTGTTATGAAGATGCGCGCAGCTGCGCCAGATTAGGAACCACCGAAATTACGGTAGCGGCAGGTTCTGCGCCGTACCAGCTCAGCGGTTTGCCGGTAGGAAATTACAGCGTTTACGCGCTTAAAGAGACGCCCGGTGAAGCTTACGCCGGATGGTACGCGTCACCTTCGGATGTGGGCAAGCGGGTGCTCGTTACGCCGCTCGCTACGGGCGTTGACATCAAGCTTCGCGCCTTTACCGGGACGCCACCCGTCAACCTCTCACGAGCTATCCAAGAACTCCGCGCCGAAACGCCGTAAAGCTCGAGCTACCCTAAACTTTGGGCCGGGGTACGGAAAATACCCGGCCCAAAGTGCTGTATTCAGCTCGCCCGAGCCGCGCGATAGGCTGCAAATGTTCTGCTACGATAAGACCGTCTTCACCGAGCAGTTCACGCCTGACCTGAACCGCGACAACTTGCCCCAGCACCATTGTCGAACCGGAATCTTTAACCTCGGTAAGTTGTGAGACGCGGCACTCTAGAGCAACCGGGGCCGCCCCTACGCGCGGCGGAGTGACGAGGCTCGAGGCGACCGCTTCCAGCCCTGCCTGCGCGAACTCGTCAACCCCGTGCGCCCACGCCCCCGAGGTGTGGTTGAGCGCTTCGGCAAGGGATTCATCAGCTAGATTGACGACGAACGCGCCGGTATCCTGGGCATTTTTGAGCGAATCTTTCGGTGAACCGTCCTGCCGCCGACCCGGAGCGAACATCACCGTAAAAGGGTCGCTCGCTACCGCGTTAAAAAACGAATACGGCGCGAGGTTGAGGACGCCTTCTTTGGAGACCGTGCTGACCCACGCAATCGGGCGCGGGATGAGGGCGCTCGTCAGGAGGCCGTAAACGTCTTTAGCGTCTAGCTCTGCTACTGTAAACGTCGTGGTGCCTTTGATGTCCGTATCTTTCGCGGTGATTCTTGCGTCAGGCACGCCGCGCCCCTTCGATAATAAGGTTGGCTGCACCTATTTCTTCTTCGTTTAAGGTGTGGCCCATCCCCGGATAGATACGTGCGTCTACCCTTGCGCCGAGGTTGCTCAGTACGCCCGCCGAGAGCATCACCCGCGCTTCGGGGATGTGCGCGTCTACGGAGCCGCAGCCCAAAAAGGCCGGCGTGTCGCCGAGTGAACCCTGATACTCGTACATGCCTCCGTCCGGCCCAATCAGCCCACCGGACAGGGCCACCACGCCGCCGTAAACCGCAGGATTACGGGCAACAAACTCAGCGGCCAAACATGCACCCTGCGAAAAGCCCAGCAGCACGATGTTTTCACGGGCAAACCCGGCTGCCTCCAGGTCTGCAAGGGCGTCCTCCACTGCTTGAAGCGCCTCTGACAAATAAGGTTCGTTCTGCTCTAAAGGCTCTAGAAACGACTTGGGATACCAGGCGTTGTTTTCAGCTTGCGGCGCGGCGTAGATGACGTTATCGGTTTCTAAAGCGTCGGTCAGGCCGAGAATACCGTCCGCCGAGTCACCGCGTCCGTGCAGGAGCAAAACGGCAGCTTTTGCGGTTTCGGGAACGCCTGCAAAGGTAAGTTTGTGTCCGTCGTGCGCCATTAGCGTACAGACTTCTTTAGAGGCTCGGGTCGGTAGATGAACAGGTTGGCTGGCATGATAGATCCTTTCAAAAGTGCCGCTACTTGTTCTCAACGATAACGCACGCGTGACGGCTAAACTGTGGGGCGTTGACACTCGAGGCTTACGGCTGAGATTAGCTTAAGACCAATTACGAGACGAATACGCGGCAGCCCGCTTGCTACACTGCTCTTATGACACCCTCTCCCGGTATTACCGTCGTCGGCGCAGGCATGGCCGGTTCCGACGCTGCTTTTGTTGCCGCTAATTTAGGCGTCCACGTCGACCTTTTTGAAATGCGACCCGTAAAAACCACACCCGCCCACCGTACCGGCGACTTCGCCGAGTTGGTCTGCTCGAACTCGTTTGGCGGCGAAGGCGAAACGAACGCAAAAGGCTTGCTGCAACGCGAAATGCTCGCCGCAGGCGGCTTGGTCATGACCTCGGCGCACGCTACCAGAGTTCCGGCAGGCGGCGCACTCGCCGTCGACCGTGAGGCGTTCGGTGCAAAGGTTACAGCGGCGCTTAAAAGCCATCCGAACATCACTGTTCACGCTGAAGAGCTGACGCATATTCCCGAAGGCGTCGTCGTGATTGCGTCGGGGCCGCTGACCTCGGACGCGCTAGCTGCAAATCTGCGCGAAACCATCGGTGAAGATTTTCTGGGCTTTTACGACGCGGCGGCCCCGGTGATTGACGTGGACTCTATCGATATGACTGTCGCCTACCGCAAGGGCCGCTACGGGCAGGCGGCGGATTACCTCAACTTGCCGTTTGATAAAGAACAGTACGAGCGGTGGTTTGAAGCGCTCACCGAAGCGCGGCAGCACACGCCGCACGACTGGGAAAACCTAGAGTTTTTCGAAGGCTGTATGCCGATAGAAGAGATTGCGCGGCGCGGTATCGACACACCGCGCTTTGGGCCACTGAAACCGGTGGGGCTCGAGCATCCCGAAACCGGCAAACGCTTTTACGCCGTCGCGCAGCTCCGGCAAGAGGACGTGCGCGGGCAGATGTGGAGCTTGGTCGGATTTCAGACCGGGCTCAAGTGGGGCGATCAGAAGGAAATTTTGCGGTTGATCCCGGGTTTAGAGAACGCCGACGTAGTGCGTTACGGCGTCATGCACCGCAACACCTACCTGAACGCGCCCAAACTCCTGACGCCCGAACTCAGTTTGCGTGAACACCCGAACCTGCTTGTCGCGGGAGTTTTGGCGGGTACAGAGGGGTATCTCGAGTCTTCGGCAACAGGCTGGCTGGCTGGCAGCAACGCCGCACGTAAAGTCTTGGGTTTGGAACCGCTCTTGCCGCCTGAGACCACGATGCTGGGCGGGTTGGTGCGCTATCTGGCAACCGCCAATCCTGACAATTTTCAGCCAATGAACGCGAACTGGAGTTTGGTGCCGACGCTTGCCAAGCAAAAAGGTGAAGGGAAGAAGGAGCGGCGGATGCGGGCGTTTGGGCGGGGATGTGAAGATTTTCAGGAGTGGATATGTAAGAAAAGAACGGCGGTGGCTTAGGAAGATCGAAGAAATAAAGGACGGGTATTTGGCTTAAAACCAGGTACCCGTCCTCTGACATATTCGAGTGTTATTTTACTGTCCCGAAGTGGAACCACCCTTCCTGTACAAACTGTTGACGACCATAGCAGCAGGCAAAATAAAGTCTGCGCCAGAATATTTCTGACAAGCTTTTGCCTTTTGAATAATTGTTCTAGTACAGTAGGTATTATCTGGTCAGCAACGCTCTTAGTTTGAGTTATGCCGACCAGCGCGCACGTTCTAAGACAATACTTAGTGCAGTCTTTCTTGGAAATGCTAAGTGTTATCCCAAACGCTGTGACTAACCTGAGTTCGGCGTTTCCATAACGCAGCAGTATCTCCCAAGCTGGCGTTGTCAAAGACCCAGAGAGGAGATACTGCTATGCGTTTACTCGAGCTGTTTGTTGAAGTACTACATTGTCAGCGAAGAGTTGACCCATAGCAACACAGTGTCTAAAGTAAGCGAATGAAAAAGCGCTATGGAATCAAGCTGAGTAAAATACAAAGGTAAGAGCTCGAACGGCTAACAAAAGCGGGAGCGTGCCGGGTGAGGGTGTACAAACGGGCTAGGGCACTGTTACTGGCGGATGCCGGGGTAAGTGACGCCGAGATTCTCAAGCAAGCAGATATCAGTTTGGCAACGCTCAAGAGGATCCGCAAACGTTTTTGCGAAAGCCAGAGTAACGTCCAAGAGGTAGTAGCGGACAAGCCCAAACCAGGACGCCCAAGTCGCTTTAGTGGTGAACAGCGAGCGAAGATTACCGCTTTAGCATGTAGTGAGGCTCCTGAAGGCAGAAGCAGATGGACACTGAGACTGTTAGCGGATAAAGCTGTCGAGCTGGGCTTGGTTGAGACTGTTTCGCATGAGGGGGTCAGCGAGATACTGAAAAAAACGAGCTCAAACCCCACCTAAAGCGGTGTTGGTGTTTGGGCAAGCTCACCTCTGCGTTCATTTGGCAAATGGAGCGGGTGCTTGATACTTACGCTCAGCCTTATGACCCCGACTATCCGGTACTTTGTTTTGATGAACGACCTTGTTATCTGATTGAACAGACCTTACAACCTGTAGCGATGAAAGCAGGCCAGGTCAAACGCGAGGACTACCATTATAAAGTCACGGCAAGTTGTTCAGTGCTCTTAGCGGTCGAGCCGCTTACCGGCAGGCGTTGGACTAGGCTCTATGACCACCGCCGACGGCAGGAATACACCGACTTTATGCAGTACTTAACGCAACAGTTCCCTCAAGCGCAGAAAATCAGGCTGGTGCAGGATAATCTCAACACCCATAACCCAGGCTCGTTTTATGCTGCTCTAGCACCGCAAGCTGCCTTCGAACTTGCCCAGCAGTTTGAGATGATTCATACCCCTAAGCACGCTTCTTGGCTTAACATGGCTGAACTTGAATTCTCCGCTTTAAGCAAACAGTGCCTAGACCGGCGCATTGCTCAACGTGACCGCCTTGAAACTGAACTTAACGCTTGGCAAACAGAGCGCAATCAAGCCCAAGTTAAGCTCAACTGGCAATTCTCCAAAGAAGCGGCTAGACACACCTTCAAACGTGCCTATACAGAGGTGAAGGTGTCAGTACCTCGCTGACAGTGTAATATAGCGTTTTTCATCGCTACTGAGCTGGTTTCTCGCAGCTATCATCTCTCAGGGGTGCGTGCTAGACTGTGCCTTATCCGCATAGACTGGCTCAAACCAGATGATACCTGCTACAGATGATTTTGTGCAGAAGTTCGAGGGCTGGACAGCCAAGCAACAGCTACAGGGTAAAGCAAGGCGTGGTCCTGAGCCTTCGTTATCGGTCAGTGAAGTGATGACACTGGTCATCCACCTTCATAATATAGCAATTATCACACCTACTGAGCGCGAATCTCGCTTCTATAGCATCTAACGGTTTAGAGGCTACAAAAAGCGTCATTTACCTTGTCATGGAAAGCACGGTCTAGGTCAGGATGATGTTTAATAAGGGCTTTAATCTGGTTCCATAGCGGCTCGATGAGGTTGAGGTCAGGAGAATAAGGCGGTAGGGCGAGTAGACGGCAACCGAGCGGCTCGAGTAACTTTTGCAGGGTTGCTTGACGGTGAAATGAGGCGTTATCAAGAATAACGACCTGCCCAGCTTTTAACGTAGGGATGAGCACCTGCTCAAACCAGGTCTCGACTACCGTGCCGTCGCAGTAACCGGTGAAGGTCATCGGTGCCAAGACCTTACCCTGACACCAGGCGGCAATCATCGAGACGCGCTGGGTAAAATGTCCCAGCTTCTCAGCACTGCAGCGTGTACTGAGGCTCCAGCCGTAGCTATAGTCGAGCGTGTTCTCAACGCCAGCTTCATCGATATACACGCACTTCTCCGGGTCTAGTGTGCTTAGCTCCTGCTCGAAGGCTTGCCGTGCTGCTGGTGAGCGCTCCCGGTAGAGATAGCTCTTCTTTTACGCGTATAGCCAAGTCGCTTAAGTGCTCTAGAAAACGCCATCGTACTCAGCCTTGCGCCTTGCTCTCGTTGCCACGCTGCCGCCATCTCTGTAAGTGCGCGGTGCTGCTGCGCTGCGGTAAAAGCCCGCACCTCTGCGGTGTTGCCTAGTACCGCAGGACGCCCGCGATAGTAGTCTGTGTTTGCCGTTACCTTGCCTGTTTCTGCTCGCAGTTTAAGCCAATCGTCTACCGTGCTCCGGCTGATCTTGAACTGCCGATGTACCTCCGTCTTGCTCAGCCCTTCATCCAAAGCCGCTAACACGCCTAAGCGTAAGTCTCTACTGTAAGGCGCTCCCATGCCTTCATTGTAGCTTCTTGGCTGTTAGATGCTATAGCATCTCTTATGGGTGCGTGCTAGACGACGATCATTTTCCCAGAGCGTCTCAAACCAGATGATACCTGCTATGGTACCCGCACTAGCGGGGGCACAGTGGCCCTGTACTCAGTCGGGGTTTCGAGACTTCCAGCACTGTTACCAAAACCACGTCTGTAAGCATCTCAGCGAAGCGTTTCCCGGACGGGTCTCTTATGGACGCTTTGTATAACTGATGAAGGGGGTAGTGCTGCCGCTGTGCGCTTTACAGAGTCGTTTTGGGTGCTGTAGCGGCACGGCTTTCGTTGATAGCACGCTGCTAGCGGTCTGTCACACCCGCCGTATCAACAGCAACAAAATGTTCCAAGATCTAGCTGCGTGGGGTAAGACGACTATGGGCACAGTACGCCCATTAGGGCGGGTCTAGCGACCCTGTACTCTAGTTCTATGGCTTCAAGCTTCACCTAATCGTCAACGAGCAAGGCGAACTTCCAGCCGTTCATCTGACACCAGGTAATACCGACGACCGCAAACCGCTTGAGGGGATGACCGAAAAGCTTTTGGGCAAGCTTTTCGGAGACAAGGGCTATCTCTGTCTTGGACAAGACAGCACCTCCCGGACCTGTCCGCTCGAAGGCCCTTGTTGAAAAGCTCTACAAGCGTGGGCTGAGGCTGATCACCTCGTTGCGTAAAATGAAAGCTGAATTTGCACCGCTCGCTGACAGAATCCTACTGCGTAAACGCTTCATCATCGAGACCACCAACGATCAGCTCAAAAACATCTCGCAGATCGAACATACCCGGCACCGCAGCCCAACTAGCTTCGCCGTTAATCTACTGGCTGATCTGATCGCCTACACCCATCAGCCTAAAAAACCTTCCATCCGACTTCCAAAAGAAGTGTCGCAGCTACCGGCCCTGATATGAACGCCGAACTCAGGTTAATCTAGCCAAGCTTTCTCACGCTGCTGAAAAGTTCTTCGAGCAACATACTCGCCGACGTTGCTCCGGCGTCTTGAAAGCCCCTGGCGCGTTCTCCTAAACGACTCGCCCGCCCGAGCTTGGGGACGAGTTCTTTGGTCCTTTCAGCGCCTTGCCACGCGGCTTCGGACGCAGCTTTCAAGGTGTCCGCCACACTTCCACCTTGACGACCTACGCGCTGCGCCGCTTCAGCTGCCGGAACCCAGGCGTCGATAAGCGTTTTGTCGTTGAGTTTGGCCCTACCCACTTCTTGCATCGCAGAGGCCATCGCAGTCAATATGTCAGCCCATATCTTCCCGTCAGCAATAGCGTCTTGCCCGTCTACCCTCTCGGCAGCCGCATCAAAAGCTGACTCGTAGAGCGGGCCGATAGACGCGCCTACCTCGTCGGCAAAGGCTTCGGCTACGGCGCGAAAAGCGTCCGCCGGAGTTGGCCCGGTCAGCTCGGCCAGACTGCGCCGCGTCGCCCGCATGCCAATCGTCATACTGACGCCGTGATCGCCGTCACCAACTTCGGAATCGAGTTCGCAGAGGTAATCTTTGTTGGCCTCGAGCTCTACCGCTACAGCTTCTAAAATTTTAACGAGCGCTGCGCCGTCCACCCCAGCAGGCATCTAAACCCCTCCTAACATCGCGCGGTTTTGCAGGAACATCGGGCAGTAAGCGGGCGCGTCGATTAGCTCTAAAAGTTCGGCGTCTAAGCGCAGCAGCGTGATGGACGCCCCCGCCATCTCGAGCGAAGTCACGTATTCCCCAACATACGAGCGTTTGATATTCACTTTATGAGCTTCCAGAATCTGGCTGAGTTTACGGTACATGAGGTACAGCTCTTCATAAGGCGTCGCGCCCAGACCGTTGACCAGCACCGCCACATCAGATCCGGAAAAGTCGAGGTCTTTTAAGATATAGTCGGTCATCTCTTCAACCAGCTTGTCTACGGGTTCGACTTTCGTGCGGCGCAGGCCCGGTTCGCCGTGAATGCCGAGACCGACCTCGAGTTCCCCCTCAGGCAGCGAAAAGGTCGGTTTACCGTTCGCCGGAACCGTACACGCTGAAAGTGCGACGCCCATCGTCCGGATGTTGGCATTGGCTTTTTCTGCCGCCGCTTTTACGGCGGCGAGGTCGGCCATCGTTTCGGCTTTGGCAGTTGCGGCCTTGAAGACGAAAAAATCCCCGGCAATCCCGCGCCGCCGGTCTTTTTCCTCGTTTGGAGCCGAGGCCACGTCATCGGTTACGAGAACCGTCTCGACCGGAATCTCCTGCTTGCCAGCTTGCGCCGCCGCCCGGTCGAAGTTCATCACGTCGCCCGCGTAGTTGCCGTAACTGTACAGGACGCCTGCACCGCCGTTTGCCGCTAGAGTGGCCTCGAGTACCGGCTTGGCAGGTGGCGACGCGAAGATGTTGCCGACCGGAGCCGCGTCCGCGCCGCCTTTACCGACGTAGCCGATAAAAGCGGGCAGGTGGCCCGAGCCGCCGCCGATCACGACGCCAACCTTACCCGGTGTCGGGCCATCTTTACGGCCTACGGCGCGTTTGCCAACACGTTTGACGGTATCGGCGTGGGCTAAGAGAAACCCCTCGAGGCTCTCTTCTACGAAATCGAATGGATCGTTGATGAGTTTTTTCATAACAAAGGCTGTTTGGATGAGTGTAGCGCCGGACAACGTGCCAGCGCTACGACCCCAACTTCAGCGCGCAGTCAGCGCTTCTCTCTCTTGGAGGAGCGATTCGACGTTTTCGGGCGTGATACGCGTCCAGGGAACGTTGTACTCTTTTGCGCCGCCCGCAGCCCAGTCAAGTTCGGGATACTGCGTCCAGAGTTGCCCCAGCGGTTCATAAGACTCCCCGATGATGTTGGCTAACAGCACATCGAGCGAGCCTTCAGCCTGACCCCGCGCATCTTGCAAGATGCTAAAACTCAGGTCGCCACTTTGCACCGCCAAGAGAGCGTCGGTGATGCCGTCAATCCCTGCAGTTGGAACCGTGCTCGGGTCGATGCCCCTAGCTTTAACCGCTTCAATTGCGCCCAAGGCCATCTCGTCGTTTTGACCGATGATGCCGTCGATCTGGTCGCCGTACGTGACCAGCCAGTTTTCCATTCTTGAGAGGGATTCGGCGCGTGACCAGTTGGCGGTTTGCATTTCGAGCACCTTCACGCCCGGTTGCGCTTCGATGGCCTTTAAGTTGCCCTCGCGCCGCTGAATCTGGGCGCTCTGCCCTAAAGGACCTTCAAGGATCACCACGTTGCCCTTGTTACCGATCATGTCCAGGACACCTTGAGCCTCGAGCTGACCCGACTCAACGTCGTCCGAACCCACATACGACACGAGCTGGTCAGTATTCACGCGGGTGTTTGAGCCCACTACCGGAATACCCGACGCGGTAGCGAAGTCCACCGCCGCCGCGCCCGCCTCGACGTCGATAGGCACGAAGATAATCCCGTCAAAGCCCTGCGTGACCATCGTTTCAAACTGGCCTTGCTGCACCGAAGCGTCGTAACGCCCGTCGAATACGGTCAGTTCGACCGTACCGTCTTTGACTGCCGGATGGTTTTCCAGCGCCGCCGTCCAGAGCTGCATGTATTCGGCTTGCAGGCCGTAAACAGCTGCGCCGATCTTGTAGGGTTGGGCGTTCGCCGTGAAAAAGAGTGTGGTTGCCAGGAGGGTAGCGCTCAGGATGCGTTTCATAGAAATCCCTTTCTTGAGTTAGTAACGTTTGTTCGGGGTGTCAAGGCAGATGGGTTTTACGCGGGCGTGGCGTGAGCTTACATGGTTTTTGCACCTTAGTCTTTTACACGGTTTCGCCTCCCCTAAAACGGTACGAGCTGCTCATCTGCGCCTGAGTGAATCTAGCAGCACAGCGGCGATGATGATCGAGCCTTTGAGCGTCAGCTGGTAGTAAGAAGAAACACCGAGCAGGTCGAGGCCGTTGTTGACCACCCCGATAATCAGCGCCCCGATCAGCGTCCCGACGATGCGACCTTGGCCTCCGGCAAGACTCGTACCGCCGATAACAACTGCGGCAATCGCGTCGAGTTCGTAACCGACGCCCGCTTGCGGGAGACCTGCCGTCGTACGGGCAGCCAGGATGACGCCGCCCAGAGCCGCCAGCATCCCGCTGATACCGTAAACAGCCAAGCGTATCTGCCGGGTATTGATCCCCGAAATGCGGGCAGCTTCCTCGTTGCCGCCGACGGCGTAAACGTAGCGACCGAAGGTCGTTTTGTAGAGCACCAGCCAGGCCAGCGCAAACACGCCGAAGAGAATCCAGACCGGAATCGGAACCCCCAGCACAGCGCCCTGACCGACCCTCAAGAAGGCGTCTGAAAGCCGTGAAACGGGCATTCCGTTGCTAACGATTAGAGTTAAGCCTCGAGCCGCGCTCAGCATCCCTAAGGTCACGACAAAAGCAGGAACCCGCGCGTAAGCGACCAGTACGCCGTTAATAAGCCCCAAACCGAGCCCGGCAGCCAACCCAACCGTAAGCGACAGATAGAGCGGATACTCGCCCGCAAAGGTCGAACTCGCCAGCATCGCCGCGACGATGCCCCCGAACGCGAGCACACTACCGACCGAAAGGTCAATCCCGCTTGTAAGAATGACAAACGTCATCCCGATAGCTAAGACGCCGTTGATTGAAACTTGCCGCAACACGTTTCTGATGTTGCTAACGTCTAGAAACTGGGGGTTGAACAGGGCGAGCGCCACACATAAAACGGCAAACGCGATGAAGATGATGTTGTCCAGCAGGAAGCGCCGAACGTCTCTGCGCGGGCGGGCTTTGACTACTGTATCTTTTGCTGTGTTTTTCGCCGTGTCTTGCATACTGGGTCGCACCTTTCAGAATCGTTAGGTCAGGGCTTAGATGGCGAGGTTCATCAGGGTTTCTTTGGTACAGCGTTCTCTCGGCAAAATATCGACCAACCGACCTCGGCGCAGCACCGCGATGCGGTCGCTCATCCCCAGCACCTCGGGGAGTTCGGAAGACACCATGATGATGCCTTTGCCGCCGTGCGCAAACTCCGACATAAACCCGTAAATCTCCCGCTTTGCACCGACGTCGATACCGCGTGTGGGTTCGTCGAGCAAGAGGACTTGCGGGTCGGTCAGCAGCCACCGTGCGAGGATGGCTTTTTGCTGATTTCCGCCGCTGAGGTTTTTGATGGGTTGCTCCAGAGACGCTGAACGAACATCGAGGGTTCGGGCGAGGGTTTCAACCTGCGCCTTGACCTTCCCTTCACGGACGACGCCGTAAGCGCTCAGCTTGCCGAGCGTGGCGACGCCGATATTGTCTTTTACGGACATCACGGGTAGCAACCCGCTTTTTTTACGGTCTTCGGTGACGAGTGCCAAACCTCTGTTTCGTGAACGGGTTGGTGAGTTGGGGAGCAGGTCTACGCCGCCGAATACGGCTTGTCCCCCGGTCGCCTGAGTCACGCCGAAAAGCGCATGTAAGAATTCGGACTTGCCTGCGCCCATTAGACCGAAAATGCCCAGGATTTCGCCCTCGTGCAGCGTCAGGCTCACGTCTTCAAACTCGCCGGTGCGAGAAAAGTTCTGTACCGAGAGAAGTTCTTTTTTCGCCGTGTGGCCTTGTCTCGAGAAACTCGTAAGGTCTTTACCCACCATCAGCTGAATCACTTTTTCGCGGTCTAGCGTCCCTGCCGGAGCCGAACCGACGAGCTTGCCGTCTCGCAAGACCGTAATATCGTCGGCTACGGCAAATATCTCCTCGAGTTTATGAGAGATGTAGATAATCCCTTTGCCCTGCGTTTTGAGCTGCTCCACAAGCTCGAGCAGCCTGCCGATCTCACGGTCGCCGAGCGCTGAAGTCGGTTCGTCCATGATGACGATTTCGGCGTTGTGCGAGAGCGCTCTGGCGATTTCTACGAGCTGGATTTCGGCGAGGCTCAAGCTGCCTAGTTTGCGTTCGGGGGCAAGCTCGAGGCCAAGCTGCCCCAGAACATTCTTAGCCATCGCATTAAGGCGGGCGTAATGGACGAACGGCCCGAGTTTGGGTTCTCGACCCAAAAAGATATTTTCGGCGACGCTCATGTCACGAATCGGGCTGAGTTCTTGCTGGATAATCGAGATGCCCGCCCTCAGCGCCTGACCCGGTTCCGTAAAATGTGCCGCGTTGCCCTTGACTAAAATATCGCCGCTATCTTTTGAGTGCCAGCCGATGAGGATTTTCGTCAGGGTTGACTTGCCTGCGCCGTTTTCGCCCATCAGCGCGTGAACGCTGCCCGGTTTTACGGCGAACGAAACATCGTGCAAGACCTCGACGCCGGAAAAGCTTTTGGACACGTTGCGTACCTCGAGCAGCGGTGTCTGAGTATCTACCTGACCGGTCATTGGACGGTGTAGCCGCCGTCAACGACGAGGGTCTGTCCGGTAATCATGTTCGCCCCGTCGCCCGCTAAAAAGAGCGCGGCAGCGGCGATTTCTTCGGGCAGTGCAAACCGTTTGAGCGGGATTTTTTCTTTCATCACCCGGCCCTTGTCACCGCTCCACGCCTGTTTACCGAGTTCGGTCAAGACGACGGTGGGCGCGATAGCGTTGACGGTAACGTTGTACTGTGCCCACTCGAGCGCCAAAACTTTCGTCATCCCGACGATGGCCGCCTTGCTCGCGCAGTACGCGACGTGTTGGTCTAAGGCGACGATGCTCGCCTGCGACGCCAGATTGATGATTCGACCGTAGTTGGCAGCGATCATCTTCTGTCCAACGGTTTGCGCGACGATAAAACTCGCCCGTAAATTGACGTTCATAGTCGCGTCCCAGTCGGCTAGCGTTAGCGTTTCGGCGGGGGCCAACCTTACGATACCGGCGCTGTTGATCAGAACTTCAATCGTTTCAAACCGTCCCAGCGCCCCTTGCACCTGTTCGGGGTCGGTCACATCAACCCGCAGCGCGGTACATGACGCGCTGGAACTCAACAATTCGGCGACCTCGTGAACTTTTTCAGACAAATCGAGGAGAATCAGCCGAGACCCTTTTTTAGCGAACGCTTCGGCGATGGCTTTGCCGATACCCTGCGCCGCACCGGTTATAAGAACGGTTTGCCCAGTTGTATGTGAGGTCGTTGGTCCAGTCTGCTCAGCCACCTTCAATCCTCCTTGTCCGGGGATGATTCGGCGTGTGGGCGTTCGGCAGCGTCAATCTCTTTCATCTTCGAGACTTTACGGCTCGAGTTACCCCCTTCAAACTCGGACTCGAGCCACGCACTGACGATCTCTTTGGCGAGTTCTAGGCCGACGACTCTCGAGCCGAAGGTAAGAATCTGGGCGTCGTTACTCTTTCTCGCCCGCTGCGCCGAATAGGTATCGTGCGCTTGCGCCGCGCGAACGCCGGAAACTTTGTTCGCCGTAATCGCCATGCCGATGCCGGTGCCGCAGATCAAGATGCCCCTGTCCCCTTTGTGCTCGGCAATATCTTTGGCAACCCGGTAGGCCACGTCCGGGTAGTCGTCGTCAGGGGCGCTGTCGTAGTCTTTTACGGCGACGCCTCGCGCTTCTAGAAAATGTTTGATGGCCTCTTTGAGTTCAAAGCCTGCATCGTCGGCTCCGAGAGCGATAGGTTGTTCTGTCACACGTACCCCGTTCTGAACATTCGCAATCGTTTTGCCAAAGTGACTATCTTCGGGCGAAAGCAGGTGTTTTCAGGCGACTAGAATTTGTCAACCAAACTTATCTTTTGTAAACCAGACGAGTCTATAACCTCGCTTAGCAAAAGTCAAGAGGGTTAAACAAAAGATAAACTGGTTGGTCGGTGATCGAGGCAGACATGGTAGTTTCAAACTAGCTACGAGCGTGCAGCGCTAGCTAAGCAAACCTGAACTTAGAGACGGGGAGATAAGGTGGAGCCCTCAGAAAAACTCGATACGCTGGTGCAGACGGCCTATCTCTACTATCACGAGGGGTTGACGCAGGCTGAAATCGCGCAAGCATTGGGGCTCTCGAGGCCCACCGTCGCCAATTTGCTGCAGCGGGCGCGCACTGAAGGACTCGTCACCATCACTTTGCGGCCCGACTACCTGAGCAGTTTGACGCTCGCCCGCGACCTCAAGGCGCATTTCGGTCTGACTGACGCGCTGATCGTCCCGACGCTACCGGGCGCAGACGCGGCTGCCGTAAACCGGGCGCTGGGGGCGCTGGGGGCGCTGTACCTCGAGAAAGTCCTGACGCCCGGCGACGTAATCGCGACCGCGTGGGGTGCGACGATGCTCGAGGTCGCCCAGGCCCTGAGCGGTAGAACCGTTGAAGACGTAACCATCGCCCAGTCACTCGGCGGCCTGTCAACGGCCGACACCTTTAATCCGGGCCGGGTGGCCACCCTGATGGGCGACAAACTCGGGGCCAGAACCTATCACCTTTACGTTCCGGCGGTCGTCGAATCCAAAGAAGTTAGAAATATCTTGCTCCGCGACCGCGCCATCTACTCGGCGTTTGAGGTGGCGCGGTCGGCGCACCGTGCGATTATGGGGATCGGGAAAGTCTCGCACGGCGCGACGGTGATTGAAGCTGGCTTTATCAGCACGCAGCAGATGGACGAACTGCGCGCCAGAGGCGCAGTCGGCGATATGTCGGGGCGTTTTTTCGATGTTGCCGGCAAACCTGTCATCACTGACCTCGACGCGCGGCTTATTGCGCTGTCCCTTGACGACCTTAGAACCATCTCGCCGGTGATTGCCGTAGCGGGTGGTGAAGACAAGGTTGAGGCAATTTTGGGGGCGCTCCGGGGCGGCTATCTCGACGTTTTGATCGTAGACGAGCAGACGGCGAAAAAGGTTTTGAAACGCAGTCAAGACGCGTCAGAACACAGCTGAGAACCGTCTCAAAACCATCTCCGGGCTGAAGCTGCCGCGCGGGAGCTTCAGAAAGACGGGCAGATTTGTACCTGTTTACTCAGCGTTGTAGAATCTTTTGGTGGGTACAACGAAGGTGTCTAAGAATGTAGCTGAAGCTAGCCCTTGGCGTGGCCTTTTTGAAACGGTACGGGGCGCACTCCGTAACCGACGCGACGAAGAGGGGCTGGTCGGGTCGATCAACTGGTTGCGTCAGCAGATGACAGAGCGCGGGGCCAACCCGAACGTCGTTCGTAATATCATCTACCGCAACAAGGGCAAACTCACGGACAAACGGGTACTTTTTGCGCTGCTTGGCGAACTCTGGGAGAGTACCGGACGCGGGCCCCTCGAGGCTCCTGAGATCGAACGGCTTCTGCGCCGCGCCCCCGAAGACGAAAGCACAGCGCAGGGCTTAGGCCGTGATAAACGCCGCGTCTACTCAGGCTTTGTCGGCGCGGTGCGTTCAGGCAAGCATCCTAAACTGCTTGTGACCGGACAGCCCGGTTCCGGTAAAACGCTCCTCACTGACGCCGTTCAGGGGGCGCTCGAGGGGTCAATACCAGCTGCGCCGCAAAACAAAACAGAGGTCGTCCGGCAGGAGTTCTCCGTGCTTAACCTGACCGACGCCCTCCTGCACCTTTCACTCGCGCTCGGGGCGGCGCAGGGAGCATTTGAGGCCAAGCTCGTCAAGGTCGGCGTCGCGGGTGCGTATTCGGTGCAGGCCGACGCCCAGGCCGAGGTTGCGCGGGTTGTGCTGGGGCAGCTCCGAGGTCGCCGCGACCCTTTGGTACTCCTCTTGCACGTCTCGCAAACTGCCGGAGGCGCACAATTTGGCACTCCAGGTGCGGGAACTCTGGGTGACGCCCCGCTTCGCCTTAACACGCCTGACGTACCGCGTGTAGAGCTGACCGAATGGCTCTGGCACACGCTGTTAGAACCGCTGGGCCGCCTGAACGACGTGAGTTTACTCGTCAGCATGAGCGAACTACCGCCCACGCTCGCCGACCGAACAGGCGCGTTTGAAGGCCCGGTCAAACTCAGCCCGCCGACGACCGCCGAAGCGCGGCGCTTCGTCCGGGCGCGGGCTCCGCAGCTCGGGAGCGAACAGCAAGAAGAACTCGTAGGGCGAGCAAAGCGTTCATTTGAAGACCTTCGCACCCTGACGCTGCTCGCCGGTGCCCGCGAACCATTAGGTGAGGGCCGTCACACCGGAAGGCGTACTGAGCAGCACACTGCACAGCTCGGTCAGCTTGTCACCGGGGGTTTGGGCCGGGTTCGGGATTTCCTCGAGGTTTTAGCCGTCTTGTCGCTGCCTGAGTTTCCGGGGGTCGAGCAAGCTGCTTTAGAGACGCTGCGGAGCGCCGAGCCGAAAGCCTTGACGCCGCTCGAGCTGGCCTTTTTAGACGCCGTACCGGGCGAACCGGGCCTCTGGCGGCCCTTCTCGAGACAGTTCTCGCGGTCTCTAAGGGACAGTTTACGCACCGCGAACCCGGTGCGTTTTCGTCTCTTGAGCCGCGCGGCAGGTGGCCTTTATGAAGACGCCGCGCACCAAGCCCCCCGGAGCGACGCGGCGGCGCGTTATGTTCATCACCTCTTTGCTGCCCGGGATTGGGACGCGCTGACCGGTTGGGCCGAACACGCACGGGTGCCGCAACCCCTGTTAGGACAGCTCTGGCGTGCGGCGCAGACCGAACTGGCGGACGACCTGGCAACGCTCGGAACAGTTGCCCTCAGGATTGCGTCTTACTACGTGCGGCTCGGCAGCCCTGACCATCCCGACGCGCTTTTGTCGTTCGAGGTTCTCGCCGCCTCGGATGACCCCAAGCTGCGCGGCTGGACGCTCGTCAAACGCGCCGAGAGCGCCCTGTTAGAAGGTCGCTACAGCGAGGCCGAAGCGCTCCTGAAGGGGTGGCAAGACGTCGATGAACCGGGCTTGGAGGTCGAAGTCACACTCTTGCAGGCCAACCTCGCCCGCTGGCATTCGCGTTTGGGAGACGCTGCCGCGCTCGCCCGAAAAAGTGCCGAAGCGCTCGCGCACATGGACTCAGACCCGGTGCTGGCGGTGCGGGTCGGGTTCTGGTCGGGCATCGTTGCCAAAGATGCGGGAAACTTAGCAGGCGCCCTCGAGCACTTTTACGGCGTTACGACCGAAGACGAACTCTTCTGCGCCCGCGTCCGCTTTCAGGAGGCCGACGTCTTTTGCCGCCTCGGACACCTAGGCAGAGCGCACGCCGCGCTCACCGAAGCGGTGAACTTGAGTGCTCAGGGGGAAGCCCCGGCGTTTGAACGGGCGCGTTACCTCGCGCGGCGCGCTACCCTGCGGCGGCGTCAAGGCGACCTCAGCGCGGCGCAAGGCGATTTTGCGGCGGCCCACGCTGCGCTCCTAAGCACCGAAACCGAAACGTGCCCACCTACACGCCCGCCCCTCAGGTTCCGTTTCGAGCGGGCTAAAGTCTACGACGAAGCGGCCCTCAACGCGCTGGCCCAAGGACGTGCGGACGACGCCATCCTCACCTTGCAAGAAGACCTCGAGACGTTCGCCGCTTACGGGGAATGTTACGGCGTCGACCCGAGTTTTCGTATCCTGCGCGGCACCCTGCGGCTGGCGCTCGCCTACGGCTGCCGCGCTCTGGATCAGCGCTACCTGTTGCCGCTAGGCCCCTATCCTGAGGAGCCCGCCAAGGCCAACTTACCTGCTGATTTACGGCGGGCACGCGAACTTGTTGCGGGCGTGTTGGCAACCTTAGCGGACGAACCGGGGCGTTACGCGGGACTCGTTACGCAGGCGCGGCTGGCCTCGAGTCTCCTCCTCGGGCCTGCCGACGCTGCTAGAAAAGCGGCGGCGGCGCTGGCAGCGGCCCACTATCCCTATGAACGGGGTGGGGCGGGTACGTACCTGGCAGCCGCACTTTTGCGTTGCGGCGACCCCGAAAACGCGTGCGCGGCGGTGGTGGCGGCGCAGCGTGAACTGCAGGACGCCGCCACCGATGACCACGCCCTCTACGCGCACCTTACCGTAACGGACGCCGCAGCGCGGCTCGAGCTGGGCGACCCAGCAGGTGCGCATGAGCGCATCTTCAGCGCCCTGCAAGACCCGCACTTTGCGCCGTACCACGGGGCGCTCCTGCGCCGTTTCGGTAGGGTTGCCGAACGTTCGAAGGTTCCGCTCAGCACCGCCGCCCTCGGCCTCGGAGAAGCCCCCTTGCCGGAGACGCTGCGCCTCGCCGACGCGCTCGTGTTACGGCTCCGGCAACACCTTGAGGGGCGTTCCCAAGAGCAAGTCGAGCTTGCCGAACGCTCAGAGGAGATACAGTGAGCCAGATAACGCAGACCTGCGCGTTCGTCTACGCCCCCGAGCTGGGCCACTACGAACTCTCCGCCGAACACCCGTTCAAACCCATCAGGCTCGAGCTGACCCGCACCCTCTTAGACGCGTGCGGGCTTTTAAGCGCAGAACAAATCGTCTCGCCCGAACCGTTTGCTGAAACACAGCTCCTGACGCTCCACGACCCTGCGTTCGTCGCGGCGGTTAAGGCGGCCTCGAGGGGTGAGACTGTTAAGGACGCCCTGCACTACGGCCTCGGCACGCCTGACAACCCGGTTTCGTTAGGCTTGCACGACGCGATTTTGCGGATTTGCGGTGCGTCTCTTACCGCTGTGCAGCTCGTCGCGTCGGGGCGTTTTACCCGCGCCGTCAACCTCTCCGGCGGCCTCCACCACGCCGGTCACGCGAAGATGTCGGGGTTTTGCACCTACAACGACGTGGCGTTAGCCATTTACGAAGCTGTCACCCGCTACGGCCTCCGCGTCGCCTACCTCGACCTCGACGCGCACCACGGCGACGGCGTGCAGGAGCTGTTTTACACGTCTGGCGAAGTGATGACCGTGAGCGTCCACGAATCGGGGCGACATCTGTTTCCGGGTACCGGCTTTACCTACGAGGTCGGGCAGGGCGCGGGGCGCGGGCTGAGTGTGAATGTACCGCTCGAGCCCTTTACCGAAGCGGCATCGTATCTAGAAGTACTGGAGGCTGTGTTACCCAAAGCGCTGGCAGCCTTTAAGCCCGACCTGATCGTGCTGCAAGCCGGAGCCGACATGCACCGCGCCGACCCCCTGACCGACCTGCACCTGAGCGCTCAAGGGATTGCCGCGAGTTACGCGCTCGTAAGCCGTTTAGCGGACGAGTTTTGCGGCGGACGTCTGGTAGCGACCGGCGGCGGCGGTTACGACCCTTACCGGACGGTGCCGCGCGTCTGGGCGCTGCTCTGGTGTGCTTTAACCGGTCAGGTCGCGTCTGAAACCGTTCCGCTGGCGTGGCGAGAAACGTGGGAAGACGCGCTCAGCGTCACGCTGCCCGAAACCTTTGCTGACCCGACCGAGGGGTGGCCTGAAGCGCCTAGACGCAAGCAGATCGAAACCGCCAACCGCCACACCGTTCGCAAGCTCTTGGCAACTCTAGAACCGATCTGGCCGGGTTGAGTAGAGGTTAAGTTACGACGTTGAGCCAGCCGCCATCGACGTAGTAGCTCGAGCCCACCGAATAACTCGCCCGCTCCGAGCACAAAAAGACGAAAAAGTTTGCTAGCTCTTCAGCCGTACCGAACCGTCCGATCGGCGCGTTTGTTTTGGCAATACCCGCCAGATAGTCCTGCCACGTCACGTCTTTATCTTCAGTCAGAAGTTTCGCTGTTTTCTCCCAGTCAGGCGTTTGAATCAGGCCGGGATTGACGGTGTTGACGCGAATCCCGTCACTGATAAGTTCGTTGGCCAAGCATTTGGAAAACATCGCCAGCGCCGCCTTCGAAACGTTGTAGATGGGTTCGTAACCGAGCGGTTGCGCCGCACAAATTGAGGCGTTGTTGAGAATCACACCGCCGCCGCGCTCCCGCATCGCCGGAACGAACGCCTTTGATAGCCGCACCGCCGCCATCAGGTGCAAGTCGAGGTAATACTGCCACTTCTCATCGTCAGCCTCCATGATGCTCTCTTCGCTGCCGGTGCCCGCGTTGTTGATTAAAATATCCGCGCCGCCAAACGTCTCTAAAACCGTTTCGGCGAACCGCGTTATTTCGTCTGCGCGGCTCACATCCGCCGCCGCACCGAGCGTTTCGACGCCGTAAGTTTCCCCTAGACGCGCCGCCTCACGCACGACCCGCGCCTCGTCCCGCGCACAGAGCGCCAGCTTGACCCCTTCTTGCGCCAAGCCCTCGGCAACTGCCAAGCCGATGCCGACACTGCCGCCCGTAATGACCGCCACCTTACCGCCGAGACCCAGATCCATCGTCGCTCCTTCACCCTGCCGAGATGTCTTTATCTTGCCATACACGTTCTGGTCGCGGCCCGCTCGAGTCTTGCCCCAAACCGTCACGGTAGCTGAGACGAGGGACTCGGGCCACCCATCTTCAGGCATGTAAGTCGTCCATATCGACTATAGTTTGGCTTATACAGACTAATTTAGCCGTTCTCAAGAGCGAGATGGCCCCAGCAGCGACGCCCCGACCGAAATCCGCCCAGCAAAGCGTGAACCTCGTTACCTACGCCGACCACGCCCTCGGCAAACATATTGCAGCGCGGCTTTTATGCGGCGGCGAGCGCGTCAGGGCGCACGTTTCGGTGCGGCACCCGGCCCGCACGAGGCGCTCAATCCGAAGTTTAGGCAAGGCCGGAGCCGAGGTGGTAGAAGGTGACCTTTACGCGTCCGACGCGCTTATAAACATTTTTTGGAAGGGCGCCCAAAGCGTGCTTCACGCCTCTACAAGCGGCGCAAGCCGGGGCCAAGAGGCGGTCGTCTCGGTTTCGGAATGGGGTACAGAACGGCTGATAC
This sequence comes from Truepera sp., assembly GCA_965215315.1. GTDB lineage: Bacteria > Deinococcota > Deinococci > Deinococcales > Trueperaceae > Truepera. The sequence goes on from CBDCDB010000008.1 coordinate 2,921,685, forward strand.
AGGCGGCGGAGACGGCGAAGGTTAGGAGTTTTGTACTGCTGCACCCGCCGACGCCGGAGATTCACACAATGCTAAAGCACAGCACGCTCTCCTACACGCTGTTTTACCCCGAGCAACCGGAGGTCACACTCTCCGGCGGCGCACACGGGCGGTTGCTCGAGCGCCGCCGCATGGTCGTCTTTATGCCGCTTCTGCGTGTCGCCGACGCCCTCGTTTTTGCTGCGTCGGGCGGTTTTGAACGTATGACCTTGAGTTTACCTACCATCACGCGCCGCTACAGCAGCGTTGTCGGTGAGGTCGAGCAGCTTTTAAGCCGCCCTAAAACGCCGATTGCCGACGCCCTCCTCGCTGAGCTGGTCATGGGCTCGCCCTACAAACTCGTGACGCCGGGAGTGGCCCGCGCACTCGGTCTCACGTTTCCCAACAGGTATTTGAAACAGATTTTTTTATCGCCGGAAGCTTAGCTGAAGGTATCTAACCAGCGTTCATCCCAATCGAAAAGATTATCTTGGGCGAGTTTCTCAAGCAGATATCCCGTAATCGGCGTGAGTTCCGTCGGCAGCGCCTCAGGCGCAAAAAACCGTACTTCCGTCGCCTCACCATCACGGTTACGCAGTTCGCCCCCGACGATTCGGCAACCAAATAGCGACACCACCGGATGCACCTCGTCGCCGTTGGGGTAAAGGACGTGAAAGGCGTCGTTGCCGCCGAAGACACCCAGCAACCGGTCAGGAATAACCCTTAGTCCCGTTTCTTCAAACGCCTCGCGGACGAGTCCGAGGGCAGGGGGCTCGAGCGGGTCGAGCTGCCCACCGGGAAGCGCCCAGAGTCCGTTATCGCTCCGCTTGATCAGCAAAAGCTCGCCCGCATCGTTGTAGATTACGGCGTCCACACCGGGCGTCAAGAGTGCTTTGTGCCCGATAGAAACCCGTAAATCCTTGATATACCCGGAGATAGGCATCAGAAAAAACGCATCAGCTTGGCGTCAATTCGCGTTGTTCCGCTTCGTACCACGTCCAGAAGCGCTCGGTACCTTCACGAATCGACACTTTGGGTTCAAAGCCCAAGAACCTTTGCGCTTTGCTGATGTCGGCGTAGGTGACGTACACGTCGGCGGCGAGTTTGGGTTGAGGCTCGAGCCTAGCTTCACGCCCCGAAACCGCTTCCATCGCCCCGATAAAATCCGCTAGAGACTGCGGTTCACCCCGCCCGATATTAAAAATCTCGTACCCGAGGGGTCTATCCAGCGCCAGCACCACCCCCGATACGATGTCACCCACAAACGTCCAGTCGCGGCGCATATCGCCTTCATAGAGCGGAATTGTTCGACCGTAAAAGAGGCTTTCAGCCAAGAGTCCCGGCATCATATCGGGCCGACCGCGCGGGCCGTAAACCGTAAAAAAGCGGGTTGCCGAGAAGTTTAGCCCGTAAAGTTTGTGATAGGTAAACCCCAAAAGTTCAGCGGCACGTTTGGCGGCAGCGTAAGGTTGCGGCGGCTCTAAACACGGGTCTGTCTCCCGAAACGGAACATTCGGCGTATCGCCGTAAATCGACGAGGTTGAGGCGAAGACAAAGTTCTGCACGTCGAACTCACGGCTGGCGTCCATCAGGGTTTGCGTTCCGCCCAAATTGACGTCAAGATAAAGTGCCGGGTTCGCGACCGAATTGCGGACACCTGCCATAGCCGCAATGTGCGCTACGGCGTCAAAACGGTGCTCTTCAAACAGCGAAAACATCTTGCCTCGCTCACGGATGTCGGCTTCTATAACCGTGACCCCGGACTGCCTGACCGCTTCGGCGTTGCGGCGTTTTCGCGCCGGATCGTAGTAGTCGTTGAAGTTGTCTACCCCGGTAACGCTGTCGCCGCGCCGCGCCAACCGCTCGGCTAAGTGACTTCCGACAAATCCTGCTGCACCTGTAACGAGAACCTTCATAAAACCACCCTCACGGTTAAGTGTAACGCAGGGATATGTGACCGGACACCACGCCTGCACAGGATTAGCACCGATAGAAACAAACCTGCTGACCTTCAGCAAGTTTTAAGTGAACCTCTTTACAGTGGCCCCTAGCCGACTTTGCAGTAACTAAGCTGGGTAAAATCGGACTACACAGGTAAGAGAGCAGTACTTAGAAGCCATAAAAACGCCTAAGCAGGAGTTTGATAAAGCCGAGCTGAAGGAAGGCCAAGAAGTTCTGAGGGTAACGTTCATAGCGGACTACCAAACGGTAAAAGTTGCCTAAGTGAGCGAAAAGCCGTTCGATCTTCCAGCGCCGTTTGTAACGTCTAAGTTTTCTGCCATTTTGAGTTTGGGGCCTTTTACGGTTTCTTCTGTGTGGTGCAATCATCTCAACATCTGCTTCAGCAAGTTCAGCATCTAAGGGGTCATACGCCTTGTCGCCGATTAACTTGTCGGGCTCTCCACTGACGTGTCGAGATGCGAGAGTTTCGTGTACCAACCGGACTTCATGCGGGTTAGCAGCTGTAACGTGCAGGGCGAGGCAAGTACCACGAGCGTCCGACATCGCCATGACTTTGCTACCCAAAGAGCCCTTAGCAGGGCGTCCCTTGCGGGGTACTTCGTGCAATCATGCCGTTAGCAACGACCGTTGCGTCTATGACCAGATGCTACCTGCTGCTAACGGCTTTTCTGCCCCGTTTAGTCTTACCGATTGCCGAGCCCCTTTTTTAGCCGCAACGAAAGTGCCGTCGATAAAGCATTCTGACAGGTCGAGCTCGCCCCTTTGCTCGAGGTCTTGTGTCAGTACCTCCAAAACCTGCCCAAAACTTGCCGCAATACGCCGCTCCTCTCCCATTCTTGAAAGCGCCTGTGGCACGTCTGGTACGGCGGATATCTGCTGGGCAGGTTGGCTCACTCGTACCCGCACTAGCGGGGCCCTAGTGGGCCTAGTACTTGTGCGCCGGTTCGCAGTATCCAACAGCTGCCTTCAAGCACTTCGCGTGCTTCACGTCTGGGACGGCCTTTGCCATCTTCGCGTCGAGGTGGTTTGGGAATAAGGGCTCGAGGATTGTCCACTATTCATTGGTGAGTTCCATACGGCTGTTTTAGCAGCTATTGAGCTGACTATTCGTTTTTGAGATGATTTCTACTCCTACGGATGCAGATGTAGCTTTTAAGCTGAAGATATGACTATTTCGTTTTTGAATCAGGTGTGAGTGGGCAGATGAACTTGATAGCTTGCACGCGCGGATAGCACCGCGTTTTACACGAGCTGAGCCCTGGCGGCGAGCACTTACTTAACCTGAGATGCTGTGTTGATTTGTCAAGCTTGAACTGAAGTTGGCTGGAAGGGTTTCCTGTGCGTAAGCACGCCAAAGATCATCCTTAGCAGTTTAGCCATACATGCTACCACCGCCGCCTTTTTATGTTTACCATGCCTCACCAGACGTTCAAAGAAGTCCTTAACGACAGGATTAAAACGAATAGCTGCGAGGCACGGCATGTACAAGATATGCCGCAAGTAGGCAGAACCTAAGCGTGAGATATGGCTTGGTTGAGCCACGCTCGTACCGGAGGTAAACTGGGTAGGTGTCAGCCCAACAAAGGCGACTAGCTTGCGTGCTGTAGCAAACCGCGCTACCGAGCCTAACTCTGCCAGGAGCAGACACGCAGTCCGAATCCCAATCCCAGGAATGCTCGTCAACAACAAGAGTTCGTGCTCGTTCGAACGCTTCGTCTCCAGCTCGAGCTCATTCTCCAGGGCTTGCTTTTCTACTGCTAGTGAGGCCATGCGCCGCTTCAGGGAAGTCACCACCTCGGGATGAACCTGACCATGTTCGGCTGCCTCGAGCCGGTTCTTGAGTCGCGTCAGGTCCTTCGCTAGCGCCTGAATTTCCCGAGCGAGCGATTGCCGTAGCGGACTCACGGCGAGGGTGGGAGCAGGTTGCCGCTCTTTGACGTAAACCGCTAGCCACAAGGCGTCCGCTTTATCGGTTTTGTTACGGCGGTGCTGGCGCTTCATGAAATAGCTGACCTGGGCTGGATTAAGGATGCTCACGCTCACGTAAGTGCCTTGTAAGGTCGCAGCAAGACGCCGGTGGTAGGAGCCCGTTGCTTCCAGGGCCAGACGGCAGTTCGGAAAGAATTCGAGCCAAGTTAGCAGCTCACGATGGCCTTCTGGGGTGTTACCAAACTTTCCCCGATGGATTTCACCGGTATCAAGGAGTGCAGCCACGTCCAGGCTGAGTTTGCTTACGTCGATGCCTACAAACGTCATCTCGTCCTCCAGCTTGGGTCCGGCTCTAGGCCACCACCGCTCGCATACTTGCAGATCCGGCCTTAACGGCTCAGGATGCTGGTTCGGAGTCTTGGTGATGGGTTGAGTAGGCCTATCTCAGGTACGAGCTCAAACGCTCAGGTTCGGAGTCGGCCTTACTCTTGACCCGCACTCAACATACAAGTTCGGAGTTATTCTCACGTCCGGCACGCAAATCCTGTACTTTCGGTGACTGCCGACCTTCCCAAAGATTGCGACTTCGCCGTTTCTTAAAAACACTCGAGCGTTTTGGTCATAGGTACGCCTTAAGCTTATGAGAGGAAACCTGTCAGGGGCGGAAAACCTATCCCCGGAGAAACCTCGAACTCAGGTTGGGACTAGGCAAAGCCGAACTCAACGACAAAACCCTGATCGACGCCTGGGTTCCGGCAGCTGAAGCAGCGCAAAACGTAAGCGGTGCAGGAGCTATAGCAGGTATCATCTGGGAACAGACGCCCCCACATTCATCTGAACTGTCTAGCACGTCTAGCACGTACATTCTATGGTGATGAATGTAGCCTTCAACCGCTCAAGTGCTATAGTGCGGCGGACACCTTGAGAGCCGTGTCCGAAGCAGCTTGGCAAGGCACCGAAGAAACCAAAGAACTCATCTCCAAACTTGGACGGGTCAGCCGATTGGGAGAACGTGCCAGAGGTTTCCAAGACGCCGGAGCAACGTCGGCGATGTTGCTCGAGGCTCTCTATAGCGGTGTAAAACAGATGTCAGACACGGTCTAGTCGCTACAGATCACGTCGATAAATCTCTAAGCACCGTCTGCGCCGCCCAATACCCGCACATCCCGTGAACCCCGCCCGAAGGGGGCGTACTCGCCGAGCAGAGATACACCCCTTTAAGCGGCGTGCGGTAGGGGAGAGGGTAGGGTACGGGTCTCGAGACCAGCTGCCACAAATTCGCCTTACCACCGTTGATGTCGCCGCCGACGTAGTTGGGATTGTGATGCTCTGTAGCAGGCGCGTTCATCGTATGTTTGGCGAGAACTCGGTCTCTAAAACCGGGTGCAAAACGCTCGAGCTGCCCTTCAATCCGGTCTGTCATATCGACTTCGGAGCCGTTTGGCACGTGACAATACACCCACAAAGTCTGTTTGCCCTCCGGCGCTCTCGTCGTATCGAAAGGGCCATGCTGCGCGACCAAAACATACGGTTTCGTCGGCACCCTGCCCTGCCCGACCTCACGCTCGGATTCAGCGATTTCTGCGAGTGTCCCGCCCAGATGAACCGTTCCGGCCCGTAAACACGCGGCTTCTTTCCACGGCACCGGGCTGTCTAGCGCGTAATCTATTTTGAATATGCCAGCCCCGAGACGGTAGCGCTCTAACCACCCCCGGTAACTTGCCGGAAACTTGTCCCCTAGCAGTTTTAGAAACGGTTTCGCTGACAGGTCGTACACAACGGCTTTGGCTTCGGGTACATCGTCAGGTGTTTTTACGGCGGTATTCGTATAAACCTCGCCGCCGAGTGAGCGAAAATAACCCGTCAATGCCGCTGCTAATGACGCTGCGCCGCCCTTCGGAAAGGGCCAGCCGACAGTGTGCGCGAGCATCCCCAAAACGAGGCCAAACGCCGAGGTTCCAGGACTCGAGAGCGGCATCACGGCGTGCGCGGCCAGTCCCGCAAAAAGCGCTTTGGTACGCTCTTCCTGAAACAGTTTGCTGAGCAGCGTCGCTGGCGGCAACCCCCGTACACCGAAACGTGCCAGCAGAACCGGGTGTGCTGGGAAACGCAGCAGCGGCCCCATAAAGTCTTCAAAAAGCTTGTCCGAATCCCGGACAAGTGGGCGCATCAAGGTGTCGTAGGTGTCCGCATCTTTGCCCAAACTCCGGCAGGTTGCTTTTAACGAACGCTCGGCTATCGCAACACCGTCGTCTAACGGATGAGCAAAAGGGGCGTCCGGGTGTCTCCACTCGAGTCCAAACTTTTCCAGCGGCAAGGTGCGAAAAAAGGGCGAACCGACGCCGAACGGGTGAATCGTCGAACCGACGTCGTGCTTAAACCCCGGCAGCGTGAGTTCCTCGGTACGCATCCCGCCACCGGTGGTTTCTGCTCTCTCTAAAAGTGCAACTTTTAAGCCCCTTTGGGCGAGAACGATGGCAGCGGCTAGCCCATTGGGGCCGGAGCCGACGATTACGGCGTCATAGGACATAAGTTACATCATAGGGGATGAGGCTTGGCAAGAGGTTACGTAAAAGCAGCCGTGGCGCTAGCGTGAACATAGAACATAAATTGGCTCTAGAGGTTAACTGGCTCACGGGTCAAGGTAAGTTAGCGGAGGGGTCTCGGTAGGGGTTGCCGTAGGCGTACACTACTCGCTCGAGCGTTACGGGCTCGCCGCCTTGGGGCTCGAGCACCAGCGTATCCTCATCGGTAAATCCGTAGGTACCGGTGAATTTGAACGCGGTTGGGCTATTTGCCGTCAAGCGCTCAAAGGTCGCCTCATCAGTGTTTTCGTCAACTAAACCCTCGGCCAGGAGCTTATCAACGTCTATTTGCTTGATATCTAGTGACACACTTTGGCTCTGCGCGTCCACTGGACACTCGCCGTAGTACGTCGCGCTGTTTGCCATCCGCACGGCGCAGAAACCAGCCCCGTCGAAATATAGACGTGACATAGCCTCGTTTCCCGCAAAGTTCCACGCGCCGTCTAGCGGGGTAGAAGTCATGAAATTTTGCTTGAGCAGATAGATCGTGCCGAACGCGCCCGCGAACAGCACCGGGACGAGCGCCACCCTCGCCCAGTTTGTCCACTTGCGTTGGCGCACAAAACCGGGTACCGCCGCCTCTTTAACATAAGGCGTGCCAAACACGTACGACCAAAACGCCCGCCAGTCACTTACAAACAAGTAAAGGCCCATCAGTAGAAGTGCCACCGCCATACTTTTGGCCCCGTCAATGTTGTAAAAAAAGTCAATCATGACGATGTTGCCGATGACCGTCAGGAAGAGGAGCAAGCCTAAGCGGACGGTGGGGCGAAAAATCAGGAACACGCCCGCCGCAATCTGCGCGAGCGCGATAAAGACGCCGTAGGTGTGCGAGTAGCCGTAGTAAGCCCAGGTGAGTTCAAAACCCGACAGGTCGCCAATAGGTCTGTCTAAGGTGCTGGGGCTCACCGTAAACTGCGTACCGAGGAGTTTGGCCGAGGCGTAAGAGAACATCTGATAGGCGATGAAGTAGCGAAAGAGAAGCTGAACGGTGTAGTGGACGTGCGCTGCAAACGTACCGCGTTGGGCAGTCTCGCTCGCTTTTGTCGGATAGGTTTTTACGCTCATCGGTTCCTCCCACCCCCGCCCTAAGTCTGCTCTTAAATTCATCTCAGCGGGGCTTGCTTCACTATCCGTGCTAGGTGCAACCCCCGGAACGAAGTAGCGTGCCCTGCCGCGTCCGCGACCCGAAGGCGATGGCCTTTTTGCGCGACCCGGACGCGTGGCGGCTGTTTACTCCCTTCGTGGCGGCTGAGAGCAGCGTGAGCGGCGCGGCGAAACGCGCGGGCGTCTCGCTGCGCAAAATGTACAGCTTTGTGCAAAAGGCTTTGCGGCTGGGCCTGCTCGAGTTCACCCGTCTCCAAGCCCGTAAGGGCCGCCCCGTCAGGTTCTACCGCGCTGTGGCCGAGGGTTCGCGCCTTTGGGAGGGGCGTATTCACGCCGCGGTAGCGAGGCACTTTGAAGAGGTTTTTGAGCGCGCCGAGGCCAAAGGAACGGGTCCCTGGGGGCGGCTCTACGGCAACAATGACGCTGGCGCTTTCGGCCAACTCACCTTCGCGTCAGAAGCGGGGTTTATCAAAGAGCCGGAGGTGTGGCGGGCAGAAGACGTGACACCCTTTATCGTCGGCATGGGCCATCTCAAACTCAGTTACGGGCAGGTGCGGGCTTTTCAGGCGTGGGTGGACGCGCTCGAGCAGGATATTTTGAGCGACGAGGGCGACGAAAGTTATTTTATTGATTTGACGCTTGTCAAGCTCGAGCCTTAATACCTTGCATTAACTTCTACCAGCTCGTATAACCCCCGTCCACCACAAGGTTCGTCCCAGTCGCAAACCGCGCCGCGTCCGATGCCAGATAAAGAACTGCGTGCGCAATGTCGGCGGGTTCACCGACGCGGCCCATCGGGGTCATCTCCAACCACTGCCGGTTCCACTCTTCGTTACTCATGCCTGCTTTGGTCATCTCGGTGCCGATATACCCCGGCGATACCGCGTTCACCCGCACACCCTGCTTGGCCCACTCCGCCGCCAGCGATTTGGTCAGCATAATGACGCCTGCTTTAGAAACGTTATACGCCGCCTGCGGCTGTGGTTTGTTGACAATCATCCCCGACATCGAGGCGATATTGACAATGTTTCCGGCACCACGCGCGAGCATCTTTTTCCCGGCAGCGCGGCAGCACCAGAAAACGCCGTTTAAGTTGACGTCAATCACGTTCAGCCAATCGTCATCCGAGGCGTCTTCAGCAGCAATGTTGTTGGCGATTCCGGCGTTGTTGACCAGAATATCTACCGGCGCGTGCGTTTCGGCCTCTTCAACCATACGCGCGGCACTCTCCGGGTCGCGCACATCGACCTGTACAAAATTACCGCCGAGTTCTTCGGCGGCGGCGCGGCCCGCATCTTCTAAAAACTCGCCGATGGTGATAGTCGCTCCGGCACCCTTAAGCGTGCGGGCAATCTCGAGCCCAATCCCGCGCCCCGCCCCGGTCACGAGCGCATGTTGTCCAGTCAAATCAAAACGGTTTGTCATAGTGAGTATCCTATCCTTTGGCATTTCTATGCGAGTTTGATACAGATAGTATCTTGGAATACACATGGGTCAGTCGCCGAAACTTGTGTTGAGTGTTTCTCCTGTCACGTTATTGAACCGTCCAGCCGCCGTCCAGCTTGAGCGTGTCGCCGGTAATCATCCCAGCAGCGTCTGAGGCTAGGAAAAGAACAGCGGCAGCCACCTCTTCAACCTCACCAAAACGCCCGACCGGAATCCGGCGGAGCATCTTCGCCCGCGCTTCTTCGGTCGGAAACGCGGTCGCCGCCATCGGCGTAGCAATCACGGTCGGGGCAACGCAGTTGACGGTGACGCCTGCGGGAGCCCACTCGAGCGCCAGCGTTTTACTCATCATCTCCAAAGCACCTTTTGACGCGCAGTACGCTACATGGTCTTCTAACGCAATCAGCCCCGCCTGCGACGACATATTGACGATGCGGCCCCAGCCACGCTCCACCATCTTCTTGCCGAACGCCTGAGCGAGGAAAAAAGCCGCTCGCACGTTGACTGAAAACGTCTTGTCCCAGTTCTCGAGGCTCGCCTCTAGCGCACCCTGCGGATAGCTCACACCGGCGTTGTTGATTAAGATGTGAACGTCCAACGTTCCGGCCTCCGCCGCCACGCGCTGCACGTCTGCCATATCTGAAAGGTCAGCGCGGATAGTTTGAGCGCTCGAGCCCGCCGCTTCGACCTCTTTTTCAACCTCAGCTAGCCCTGCTTCGTCTCTAGCTACTGCCACAATCTCTGCGCCCTGCGCCGCGAACGCCGAGGCTAAGCCGCGCCCGATACCCTTACTCGCGCCGGTAATCAGCGCCCGCTTGCCGTACAACCCTGATGTCGTCATCTCTTATGAGGATACTCCGTTTTGCTCCGAGGGTGTGAGGTGGCGCGCGGTCGCGCTAAACGCGTAAAGCCGAGTATTATAGCTGTGTTCTTAGGAGGCGAGATGAAAGCAGCGGTTTTACATCAAGCGAGAGATTTACGGCTCGAGGACGTTCCTACACCTGACTACGGCCCGGATGACGTTTCAGTCAAAATCGGTTCAGTCGGCATCTGCGGCTCGGACGTGCATTACTGGCGCACGGGCGCAATCGGTAATTTCGTAGTTGAGAAGCCGATGATTTTGGGGCACGAAGTCGCAGGCGTTGTCGCGGAAGTCGGCGAAAATGTCACTACGCTCAAAGTGGGGGACAGGGTGGCCCTCGAGCCCGGCGTCCCGTGCCGTCACTGCGAGGTATGCAAAACCGGTCGCTACAATCTCTGCCCGGACGTGCGATTTTTTGCGACGCCGCCGGTAGACGGTGCGTTATCGGACTACGCGGTTTCTCCGGCAGACTTCGCCTACAAACTGCCGGATTCACTCAGCTTGGACGAAGCGGCCCTCATCGAACCGCTGTCAGTCGGGATTCACGCCTGTCGGCGCGGAGGTCTCACGGCGGGCCAGAGCGTCTTTATCGCCGGAGCAGGGCCGATTGGTCTGACCTCACTCGCTGCTGCAAAAGCATTTGGTGCTACCGCAGTCTTCATGAGTGACGTGCGGCCTCACCGTTTAGAGGTTGCCAAACAGATGGGCGCGACGCACGTGTTTGACGCCAAAGAAGATGCTGAAGCCATCGTCAGGGACTCAACAAACGGGCGCGGTGTAGATTTAGCTATCGAGTGTGCCGGAGCCGAACCCGCTTTTCTAAACTGCCTGAAAACCGTAAAAACCGGTGGAGCCGTCGTCATCGTCGGTCTCGGCGATAACGCGACCTACAGCGTCCCGATGATTGAGCTGACGAGAAAAGAACTCGACTTAAAAGGCGTGTTTCGCTACGTTTACACCTATCCGGCGGCAATCAATCTGCTGACCTCGGGCGCAGTTGACTTAAAACCGATGATTACGCATCACTTTCCTTTAGACGAAATGCTGACCGGGTTTGAGTACGCGGAAAAAGGCACCGACGGCGCGGTCAAGGTGATGATTGAGGTTTAGGTAACTGTGAAGCTTGTTGTGGGCTCGGGTCTTCCACTAAAACCTAGCCCCATAGTTGCGTTTTGGAGCTTTTGGGACAAAGATTAGGCTATGAGCGGAGCGCACGGGTTTCTCTTGTTTCTGGCAACCTTAAGCGTGTACAACTGTGGGGTTATCTGGCCGACTCAGAGTGTGACCTATCCGCTTTTTCGACGTGTACCTGAAGATGCGTTTTTAGCCTATCACCTCTTTTATAACCGCCGGATTACAGCCAGCGTCATCATCCCCGGATTTCTGTCGTTTCTTGCGCCCTTTGCTCTGCTCTTTTTTCGCCCACCGTCTGTAACTTTGTGGATGGCTATTCTGAGCGCAGCATTCGGCGGTCTGGCGCTCTTCGTCAGTGTCGCACTGGAAATACCGCGTCACATCCAGTTACAGCGGCAGGGCAAATCCGACGCCGTTATTCAAGGCTTAATTGTCAACAACTGGCTTCGGACTTTCGCCATAACTGCCCAGACAATCCTCTCGTTGTGGTTCCTCTCACGCACCTTCGTTCCTAGCGGCTGACCCGTTGAAATTTTCGTATAAGGGTAAGGGTCACAAGCGCTGTCCCATGATGAGGTGATAGGGTTCACGGCGTTTCAGCTCTTTGAACCCCATTTTCAGATAAAACTTCTCTGACCGGACATTTTGCGGTGACGTGCCGAGATGCACACCCCTCGAGCCCTTCTCCCTAAGCGCCGCTAAAAACGTCTCCATCAGCGCCCGCCCGTTGCCGCTGCCCTGCGCTCTTGGCAAAAGGTCGATGTGCAGGTGTGAAGGGTAATCGTTCTCGAGTGCTTCGTTATCGGTAGCGTCGTACTCGTAAAACTGATGGATAAGCCGTTCGTCTTTTGTCCAGCTCTCTTCAGCCCCGGTTGGTTTTAGATACTGCTCGCGGAGTTCTGAAAACCACTCGGTCTCGAGCCTCCCGTAAAAGGTTTTTGAATCGAACGCACCCAAAATATAACCGCACACGCCACCGCTATCTTCCAAGACAAAGGTGAGACCGGGTTCTAAAACCGCGTACGGCGCAGCGTAGAGCTGCCCCAAAAGCTTGGGGTCTTCGTAAAGTTCTGTGGCGTCTTCGCCGATGTCGCCGGTTTTGAGGCAGATGTCGTAAAGCGCGTCCAGGTCTTTGGGTTCGTAGGGCCGGATGGAAAAGCCGGGGGCGGGCGGGGGCATACCTTTAGGATAACAGCTGTTTTTAGAAACCGTCTACAATCTTCTAAGCAGCAGTCGGATGAAGGCAAGCTGCATCATAGCTAAACTTGAGGAGACGAGCCGTTCACAGTTTTTCCAGAGCCTCCGGCACTTCTCTAACCAGGAGAAGCTGCGTTCCACTACCCAACGCTTGGGAATGACCACAAAGCTACGCTGGTCACTGCGTTGGGCAACTTCTACCTTGGCAGCGAGTAGGTCTTGGATACGGTTGGCAAAGGTCTCGCCGGTGTAGCTTCCGTCGACCAGGACTTTCTTAACTGTTGTGAGCTGTGCTTGAGCAGTTCCCAGCATGTCTACTGCCCCGGTTCGGTCGGTCACGTTGGCAGCCGTAACAGCCAAGGCGTGAGGTAAGCCCTGCGTATCCACAACGATATGACGTTTAATCCCTGAGATTTTCTTGCCCCCGTCATAGCCTTTAACCTGCGCTGTTTCAGTATTTTTTACCGACTGAGCATCAACAATAACCATACTCGTGCAGGCTTTTCTGCCACTGCTGATACGCTCGTTGGCGACCTGTTTTTTTTAAGACCTGACTGAGGATGCTTTCGCCTTCGTCATTCGTTTCGCTCCAAATGCGAAAGTAGCGGTGCACAGTTCCGAACTTGGGATAGTCTTTGGGTAGAGCGCGCCACTGACAGCCCGTTTTGACCACATACAGCAAAGCGTTAAACACCTCATACAGAGCGAGCTTCCTCGGCTTTGTTCTCCTCCTCGCAGATTCTAGTAGCGGTCTTACCTTTTCAAACTGCTCGCCGCTGATGTCGCTGGGATAGCTCATCGTTATAGTTTGAGGGAGATCGTAGACGGTTTCTTAGGGAGGGCTCGAGTCTCCCGAATAACGCTCCGCAAAGGTGTCGCCGTAAACTACGGTCAACAAATGCCGCAAACCTCAGCAGTACAACGAGCAGGGTGGCCACTTCTCACACTTTTTGATGGGGTAGGCTCGGGGCCTATGACAACTTATCGGTATGGACACAGTTTAGACAACCTTGTAGTGCTTATTGTCACGGGATCAATGCTCTTGACGGCACTTTTGCAGTGGCTTTTGAATGCTCCTCCACTGACATTAGTCTGTATCACGGCGTCCTATTTTGTCGTGGCCTTGATTCTTTATATGCCCAAAATGTTCAGAAAAATACCTGAACTGAAACGTTTACGGCAGGCTCGAGACGGTGAGCGGGCGGTCGCTGAATATCTGGATTTGCTCAGAGACGACGGACACCGCGTTTTTCACGATATCGTCGGGCCGAATTTTAACATCGACCATGTGATTGTTGAGCCGAGAAGCATTTTTACGGTCGAGACCAAAACGCTTCCATGAGGAGACCCGAGTTGTCAAGCCCCCGTAGTGAAGTCATAAAGGTGAAGAGGTTTCTTGCCACGCTTCCATACGCACTCGGTAAGGTGCAGGCTGGGGTCCGGCTGGTGGGTGCTGCTATCTCAACATCGGCTTGTAAAGCCAAGCGCATTGCCGCAGTCACCCGACTAGGGCGTGAACCACTTCTAAAACAGCGTGTGGCCGACGGTATCGGTTTTAAGTACCCGTCTAAGCGGCTTTTGCTAACGCCTTGTCGGCGTTGCGTAGCGGTTCGTAGACTTCCTGGGTAAGCCAGAGGCGGTGAGCAGCACCGCCAGCTTACGAGCAACCGCGACGATAGCGCGCTGCTTCGCAAACCCACCGCCACCGGCCTCGTAGGGTCACCGTGCCGCCTGAGGTCGCAGTCTGGCCCGAAGGGGCCGAGCAGGTAGTGCGCGGATTGAACAAGCAGTCGCCGTAAGCCCTCGTCGCCCCGTTTACTGATGCGCAGCTTTACATCCCTATCCCCGGACTGCTTCTGCCCTGGGGTCAAGCCTAAGAACGCGCCGACGTCTTGGCTCTTCCTAAACCGCGACGGGTTCTCAAGGGTCAACACGAAGGTGAGCGAGGTGATGGCACCCACGCCGGTGACTTGACGTAGTACGTTTGTTTCCGGGTAGGTTTCCTTCCCCAAGACCTTGATGCGCTTCTCCATCACCGAAATCTGCTCGCTCACCTTCTCGATGATAGTCAACACCGGTTCAAGTGCTGCCAGCAGCGCTTCCGGAACGACGGCGCGAGCTTTTCTGGCGAAGGTGCGCGTGCTGCACACCGGCAACCGCGCGCCGAAGGCTTTGACGCTGCCCCGGACATGATTGACGAGCCCGATGCGGCTGCCGACCAGCGCGTCGCGGGAGCGGATCAGCGCTAGATGCGCTTGCGCGTCCCTGCTGCGGTGCTAGATGGGTGAAAGCAGCTTTGGGTCGAAGCGGGCCAGTCTTGCCAGCTTTTGTGCGTCTAGCTTGTCGCTCTTCCGGTCGCCACCGTAGACCAGCCGCACTTTGCGAGCATTAGCGACTAGCACTTCGTGACCAAAACTCTCCAAAAGGCGGCTGATCCAAGGAGAGTGCGTCCCAGTTTCGATGGTGATGAGCGTGGCGGGCTGACTCGCGAAGAACGTCTCTAGACAGCTTGCCCTAGTAGCGACCCGCTTTTCTTTAATGACCTCGCCGGTGTTGGCGTCGAACACGCAGGCGTACGAGAACTTGTCTCCTAAATCTAAACCGACGATCTGCTTGTGTTTCATCGTTACTCCCCTTTCTAGGCGACTGCCGCCTCTAACTGAGCGTACTTACATTAGATAGGGGGTCTCCTCATCCCATCTCGATAAACATGTTGGCAAAGACGCCCACCTCTATTTTGACGGCAAACGTGTCTATATTGGAGAAGTAGCGTTGCCGGACGATCCGGTGCCGCAAGCCTCGTGGTTGAAAAAGCTGCTGGGTGATTCCACTGGCAAAACGTTTAGCGTCAAACCGGTTGTGGTCTTTCCGGGTTGGTTTGTTGAACGCACGTCTAGAACTGAGCAAAGTGATACTTGGGTACTCGAGCCTAAAGCTCTTCGTACTTTCTTAAAAAACGAACCCGTCCGTATCAAACTTGCGGACGTAGACCTCGCCGTCTTTCATTTCAAACGTTACATTCGCGCTACGAACATCTAAAAACCACGACGCTTAGGTCTGCCGTGCTACAAGGTGGTAATCCACCCCTCGAGCCGTGCGGTTTGCTGCTCGAGTAGCTGCGGCGCGTGGGTCGCGTGGGTGATGACAAACGCGCCCTGCACAGTTGAAAAGGTTTCTAACGCTAATTCAGCAGCGTCGGCCCGCCCAAAGTCTCGAAACTGCCGCTCGAGCCACTCCAAGTACAGATTAAACAAGGTAGCGGCACTCTCTGCTGAGCGTGCGTCACTTTTAGCGAGTTCAGCGCAGAGCGTGATGTACGGGCAACCGAACCGGGCAAGTGAGTCTTTGTAGGGTAGACCGCGCCGCACAAACGCCCGTAAACGTGCGCGCGGGTCGGTTTTGGCGTTGTAACGCGCGAGTTCTGCGTGAATATCAGCGGCGTGCGCCGCGATGACGGCTTCTATCAGGGCGTCTTTGGTTTTGAAATGGTAATAGACGTTTCCGAGCGGAACTTCGGCAGCCTGGGCGATGTCGGCAATACTCGTGTTCTGAATACCCGCCTGATAGAAGAGGGTCTTGGCAGCCCCGGTAAGTCGGTCTCGTTTACTGGGTTTATCAATGTGTTTAGCGTTCTGTAGCACCCTCACCTCCAGTGAGTTGATTGACTTAATTATCGCTGATTTTGACCGGTGAGTCAAACGTACTTTGCAAAACTGATAAAGCCTATGGATTTCGGTAGCTTGACAAAAGCCAAGGTTGAGCGTAGAGTCAGTTTAAGTTAGTCAACTTACTTCAAAGACTAGCGGTGAATAGCAAGCAAATCGCAGTTGCTGGAAATTATTTCCGGTAGGCTCTACAAAATTCGGGAGGATTTTATGACCACGACCAGCGCACCAACAACTAACGCATTTCGGCTCGACAATGGCGACACGTTTCCGGCTCTGAGCGCTGACCTCGTAGGCGGCGGCACACTCAACTTGCCGGGAGATTTGGGGGGGTCGTGGGGCGTGGTGCTGTTCTACCGGGGCGACTGGTGCCCCTTTTGCCGCGGTCAACTCAGCGACTTTCAGCGGCGGCTCGAGGGGTTCGGTGAAGTCAACGCTAAAGTCGTCGCCCTGTCGGTAGATGCCAAAGCCGACGCGGAGCAGACCGTCAACCGTCATCACCTGGCGTTTCCGGTGGCTTACGGCCTAGACGCGCGAACAATCGCCGCAGAAGTCGGTAACTACCTCTCAGACGGGAGCGACGGCAAACCGACCTACTCACAAGCTACGGGTTTTGTGCTGTCCCCTGACGGTAAAGTCGCGGTGGCGCTGTATTCGTCAAACGCGATCGGTCGTCTGAACGCAGCCGACACTTTGGGTCTGATTAAGTACGCGCAGCAGCACGCCTAGCTAAAACCGAACAGTTTGCTGGAGCTACGGCCTGCGCGTCGTAGCTCCAGTTTTTTGGGTTGGGATAGGGGTTGCTCGAGGCTACTTCTCACCCCCAAATACGGTGCTAGACTTTCTTTATGAACCTGCTCACCAAAGCCGCGTCCGGAGAGCGGTTATCCCCCCAAGAAGCCGTAAAACTCTACGACTTACCCCTGTTCGACCTTGCCGCCGCCGCGCACGCTGTCCGGCAGCAGCGCACCGACCCTGAGGCTGTCACCTACCTCATCGACCGTAATATCAACTACTCGAACGTCTGCAACGTCGGCTGCGCGTTTTGCGGTTTTTACCGTACCCGCAACCAAGAGGGTGCGTATACGCTGTCATTTGAAGCCATCAGTGAGAAGATTCGGGAGCTCGAGGCCGTTTACGGCACCCGCATCCTGATGCAGGGCGGCGTCAATCAGTACCTGCCCTTTAGCTGGTATTTAGACCTGATGCAGCACCTTAAAACGCATCACCCGAAGGTTCGCGTCGAGGCGTTTTCACCCGAAGAGATCAAAGGGATGGCAAAACTTACGGGCATGACAAGCGCCCAAGTGTTGAAAGAGCTGCAAGCTGCGGGTCTTGACGGGCTTCCCGGTGGTGGCGGCGAAATGTTGGTAGACGACGTGCGGCACGCCAAACACATTTCACCGGCGCGTATCTCATCAGATGACTGGATTCGGGTCATGGGTGAGGCGCAAGCGCTAGGGCTTTACACCACCGCGACGATGGTCATCGGCTTTGGTGAAACGCCCGCCCAGCGTATCGAGAGTATGCTCCGCGTCCGTGAGCAGCAAGACCTTGCCGATACCACGCACGGCAACGGCTTTTCGGCGTTTATCTCGTGGACGCTGCAAACGCAGGGCGTCCGGATTGACGGCAAAGCACCGGGCGCAGGCGCACATGAATATCTGCAAAACTTGGCGGTCAGCCGCATCTTTTTAGACAATATGCCGAACTTTCAAGCGTCATGGCCGACGATGGGCCACAAAATCGCGCAAACTGCGCTGTTTTTCGGGGCGAACGATTACGGTTCGACGATGTTGGAAGAAAACGTCGTCTCGCAAGCCGGAGCGAAGCACCGCCGCGTGAACGAGCGTGAAATCATCCGGCAGATTACTGAAGCAGGCTTCAAGCCGGTGCAGCGCGGCAGCCTTTACGAGACCATCCGGGTTCCCGACGCTGCGGCGATTTTGGCGGACAAACCACAGATTGACTTCGGGGCGCTCGAGACCGCCTTCTAAACCCTATACTGCGGTATGGGTACTCAACATGGGTGAAGCCGCGTTAAAACTCAAACCTCTGTCGGTAGATGAGTTTTTACAGCTCGAGGCGAGCAGCAGCACCAAACACGAATTCGTGGAAGGCCAGGTGTACGCCTTCGCAGGTGCTTCTGACAAGCACAACCGTGTCGCTGGTAATATCTACTTTCGTACTCGTCAGGGTCTAAAAATAGGCTGCCGCGCTTATATCAGCGACATGAAGTTGCGGTTACAAGCCGACTTTGTAGACAAGTTTTACTATCCCGACGTGATGGTGACGTGCAGCGAAAGCGACACTGGCGACCTTTACAAAACCTCTCCATCTCTGCTAGTCGAAGTGATGTCACCTAATACCGCAAGTGTTGACCGCCGGGAAAAAATCTTAGCCTATCAGAGTATTCCAGAGCTGCGTGATTACCTCATTGTAAGCGCAGATGAGCGGTATTTGGAGCGTTACCGCCGCGACGAGGCCGAAGGCTGGTGGTATCACGAATACCGGCGAGACGGCACCGTAAAACTGCCGTATTTGGGCCTCGAGCTGACGCTAGACGGTATTTACGAAGGGCTTTAGGTGAAGCTCAACCGTTTGGGACAATCTGACGTGCAGGTCGGCGAAATCGGTTACGGCTGCGTGTCTTTGGGTCAAGACCTTACTAAAAACATCAAACTTTTGCATAAAGCGCTTACGTTGGGCGTCACCTTTTTCGATACCGCTGATTTGTACGACAAAGGCCTAAATGAAGAAAGTGTCGGACGGGCGTTTAAGGGGCTGCGTGAGCAGGTCGTGATTGCCAGTAAAGTTGGCAACCGCTAGTTGGCAACCGCTGGCGCGCGGACGGCACGGGCTGGGATTGGGACGCGTCTCCAGCGTACATCCGGCAAGCCATTGAAGCCAGCCTAAAGCGGCTCCAGACCGATTACTTAGACCTCTACCAACTTCACGGCGGCACTTTAGACTACGGTAAAGGCCGGGTGTTTTACTCGTCTCTGGGGCACGTGCGTCAAGATTTCGACGTGCCCGAAGCGAGAGAAATCATCCTCCGGGGGATGCTCTGAGCGGCGCGTTAGGCTGAGCGTTTACATAAAAACGTTGACAATCACCTTGTTTCGGCGCTTGGAACCCGGTAGCGTTAGAGGGTGAGTTTACTGGAACACGAGATTTTAACCGCTGAGGTCGTTTACAACGGCATCGGGACGCCTCGAGAAAACGGCGCAGTTACCCTGCAGGGTGAACGTATCGTGATGGTCGGGAGCTTGGAGGATGCCCGCCGGAGCTATCCGGACGCCGCCGTAAAAGACTTGGGTTTTGCGATTTCGCCGCCGCCCGTCAACGCGCACACACATTTAGACCTCTCGAGCCTGCCGTATTTTACGGGTTCTTACGCAGACTTTATCCGGCACGTCGTCAAAAACAATGCGAATCGTGGAGTTGGGGCAGCCGAGGCAGGGCTGGCTGAACTTACGGCTACCGGCGTTGGAGCGTTCGGCGACGTCGTAGCTGAAGCTGAGGTGATGCGCTGGCTGCTGCAAGTTCCGGGGCTAAAAGGTACTGCTTACTGGGAAGTGTTTGAACCGAATCCCGACGATGCTGACAAGGAGTTTGCCGAAACCGCTGAACTGTTACGTGAGTTTCGGGGGCTCGAGCGCCCCGATGGTCTCAAACTCGGGCTTTCGCCCCATACGCCGCACACGGTCAGCGGCCCGCTACTGCAAAAACTCGCACGACTTAGCGTTGCAGAAAGTTTGCCGTTACAAATCCACGTGGCAGAAAGCCCTGCCGAAGTCCCCATGCAAAGAGACGGCGCGGGGCCACTTTATGAATTCATGAAACCTTTTTTAGGGTCGTGGCAGCCGAGCGGTCTGACGCCGGTGCGGTATCTGGCTGAGTTGGGTGTGTTGGAGGCCCGTCCGACACTCGTTCATATGGTGAATGTTTTTGAGGACGACGTAAAAACAGTTGCTAAAGCAGGCTGTGCGGTGGTGCATTGTCCGCGCTCGAACGAAGCTCTGGAATGTGGACGGTTTCCGTGGGAGCTTTACGCCAAACACGGCGTTGAAATTGCTTTAGGGACAGACTCGAGGGGTTCCGCCCCCGACCTCAACATAGAGCGCGAAGTGCAGGCGGCGAGGGCGTTACATGGCGATAAGGTAAGCCCGCTGGCGCTCGTGCGGGCTGCTGTAAAAGGGGGCTACCGCACGCTGGGTTTGACGCCGCCGCAGTTTGCTAGAGGCGACACCGTAGACGCGTTTTACATCTGGAGGCAATCTCAGCGTCTGTAGACTGTAAGACATACACGCAACCCAGACTCAACTAGATTGGCTATAGGAGGCCAATAACATGGCAGAAAACACGATGGAATTTACCGACGGCAACTTCAAAAACGAAACAAACGAAGGGCTCGTCTTAGTGGACTTTTGGGCACCGTGGTGCGGCCCTTGCCGGATGGTCGGCCCGGTTATCGAAGAACTCGCCGGTGACTACGAAGGCAAAATCAAAGTCGGCAAGCTAAACGTGGACGACAATCAGCAGACCGCGATGAGCTACCGCGTGATGAGTATCCCGACCGTCATCTTGTTCAAAGACGGCGAACCCGTCGAGACGATGGTTGGCGCGCAGCCCAAGGGTGCGTATCAGGCGCGGCTCGAGAAGCACGTCGCCGCCGCCGCCAACTAAAGTTTTTCAACCGAAGCAAAGCCGGAGCGTCAGACTCCGGCTTTTTTGTATTGTGAAGCGTTATTTTAGCTTCAGGCGCGTTTCCGAGTGGCGTACGCCGTCCTCTATCCAGGTATGGCCCGTAAGCGTGTCGGTATGGGCGCTCAAGACTTCCAACGAATTTGGTATCAGCTCAGCCGTGTACAGCAGGTCGGCAAAGTCCGGCAGTTGGGCCTCGTCAGCTTCACTGACAAGTGCTAACGCCGCAAACGCGAGCGGTTGGGCCAAGACGCGCGTCAGGTCGGCGTAACCGTGTAGGCTGTCCGCCACATTTTGATAACTCAGGCTGACAACGTTTTGCGGTGCGTCCGTCTGAGTGTTTGTGAAGCTTTCGTTTTCTGTAATGGGGCGGCGGTAGCCCTCTGCGGTAGCGATAACGTCCTCGAGCGCCGCTGCGGGCGTCCCAACGAGCAGCGTGTCCCCTAAAAACGCGGTGCCGAGGTCGAAGTTCGGGCCGACGCGGAAGTGGGTGATTTCGGTCTCGCCGTAACGGTAGCTGCTCTCGGCAACCAGTGTAGAAAAGTCGAGGAGGTCAGGGTCGGTATCTTGAGCCTCGAGCTCCCGTACAACTGCCCCACCGATTTCGGCAAGTCCGGCCCGCGTCGCCGCTTCGCCCGTAGTCTGAAACGCCATTACCTGCGCCTGCTCGTAAAGAAGCGTGTTGACGTCCGTACTGACGGGCTCTAAAACGACGTCTGTTACTTCGTTGCCGAGCCAGCCCAAAGCCGTATCTAAGTCCAAACCGAGTTCTCGCCGCGCCAGGTCTTGAAGTGATAGGGGTTCACCCACTGCGCTTCCGGCGAGTTCAGCCCAACCCTTCAGGTAATCCAAAACCGCTTGCGGCTGTATGTGCGCGGTGCTGAGCGTGGTACTGCCTTCCGGTACGAGCGTTGGGGCCGGAGCAGGTGTGTCGTTGAGTAAAAGTTCGGCGAGTTCAGCGTCGCCACCTTCGGGGTTGACATTGAGCCTCGAGCTGAGCTTCAGCTCCTGCCCTTCAAAATAGAGCGCTCCGGTGTAAGACCCCAAAGTTCGTAGCGCCGCCACCGCCCTGTCTAGCAGCGGCGCGGTCTGGGCGTCGGTAAAGCTTCCGCCCAGACTCCCCAGCGTCTCCCCGAGGGCCGCCGCGTTGAGAGCTAAGCTCATCCCGGGGCCGTCAAGCAGCGCCTGATTCTGCCCGTAAAACTCGGTCTCGCTGAGGTTGGGCTCATCCGAGCCGTGCGCCCGCCGCACGACGCCGCGCACCGCTTCGGGATTTGTTCCGGCGACAAACAGTGTTCCGACCCGGCTGATAACGACCGGAAAATCGCCGCCGTTGCCGACGACGAACAGCGTTGTCTCACCCTCTTTAAGCCGCACGACCTCAATCCCGACCTGCTCGCTACAACGCACCAGCAGGTCTTGAAACTTGGCAGCTTCTGTCGCCGCTTCAGGTGTGACCCGCAGCAGCGCCGTAGCTGCCGGAATGGGGCTATAACTGCTTGCCCCGACGCTCAAAAGCGCGTCAAACTTACCTGTAGGCACCACCAGGGTTTCGGGATTTTCCGGGGTGTTAGCTTCCAAGCACCTCATAAAGCCTGCACCTTCACCGGTTTGGTTCCGCATCCGTTTTTGCTGGCGCTCGAGTCTTCCCTCAACACCCTGGAAAAGGTCGCCGTACTGCTCTAACAGGTCGCGCAGCATCGGGTCATCACTCAGCTCGGCAAGTTTTTCCAAGGTTCGACCAGCACGGGGAAAGTCGAGGGCTTCCAAATCCCTCTGTAAGCCGGTTTCGGGGTGTTCGGACGGACTATACCCGAGGAGCAAGAAACTCTCGGCGGGGGC
Organism: Truepera sp.; assembly: GCA_965215315.1. Classification (GTDB taxonomy): domain Bacteria; phylum Deinococcota; class Deinococci; order Deinococcales; family Trueperaceae; genus Truepera. The sequence continues at coordinate 2,944,139 of CBDCDB010000008.1, forward strand.
GAGTTCGGCAAGCGGGCGTGCTTCGTCTTGCGCGGTGGCCCACGAAACAACCAGGGTCAGGCTGAGCAGCCAGGGAAACGTGCGGGTTAGCGGTCGGTCAGGCATGAGATCTCCTTAAACGGTTCGACACATGTGTCATAGAATTTGTGGCAGACTAGAGAATTTGATTCGTGTCAACCTGCTGCGACTCTACACCTTCAGGTGTAACGCGCCACGCAATTTCCGGTACGTTGTCCGAGGTAAAACGCAGCGCGTAGGTGTCTGCTGCGAGATTTTCCAGCTCCCAGCGTGCGCCGCTGGGGAGCTCGAGGTCAGACACCAGCACGTTGACGCTGTACGCGCCCGTACGGGTGAACTCTAACCCCATCAGATGAAACGCTTGACGGGCGGCGCGGTCAACTTCTAGTGCGGCTGGGTCGGTCAGGGCGACGCCACCGTCAGGCGTGCCGGGCGTCCGGCCCGGTGCGGGGGATGTTTGCGGCAGCCTGGTGGGGGGTGCTCTCTCAGAGGTCTGTGTGCGGGGGGCACACGCGGCTAACGCGAGGGCTAGTGTGAGCGCCGTAAAGATACGTTTAGGTTGGGCCATGCGCTTATGATAGCGGCTCGAGGCTAAGACTACGTGAAAGGTATCTTAGTTTTTCAGAACTCTGGTCATGTAAAATCGTATTCCTCTTCCATATAACTACTCATGCCGAGTTTTGCTTCTCTTAGTCTTGTTGTCATATCAGTCAAATTTAGTGCTTTCTCTGCTACTGAGAAAGTTATTAAGTCAAGTCTCCATTTATGACGGATGGGTTTGTGAAGCTCGCTATCTTAAACTCTTTGTGATACACCGACGCAATTGGCGTGCTCATGATAATGTACGCACACCATCCATTTTTTGTGGGGAAGTGTGCGCTGATACTACCCATCAGTGGATAAGCTTCAGAGCGAATGTGTTTATTTCGCTATCATAATGTTGCAAAAAGTTTCTGATGTCTTTTGTGGTTTCCAGAGTAGCCTCAAGCTGTTGAAACCATTTATCCTTACGCTTGATTCCTGCCTTGACTCCCGCAATTTTTCTTAAGCGGTCACACCAGTCAACAATGTCCTACGCGAGGCTAACCATATAGTTGCCATGTGGACAACCGATATCCATAGTAACTCGACGTGGCTCTTCGACTTTTCCTTCTTGCTTCTTACTTTTCCGATAATCATGAAACATTGCTACGAGTTCAGTATAGCGACGGTCTAGCTGATTGAGTATAAAAATCATCGCGTTGAGCGTTGCGTAAATCCTTTTGGCTCTGAGTTCGTCCATATATTTACTTTAGTTCCTAAATCTCACACTTACTACGCCGGGATAGGCGCCAACCCCAGATGCAGAATATAACGCTGCGCCCCCGTTTTCTGCTGATACTTTTTCAAAAGCGCAAACATCTCCTGTTGCAGCATCTTCGCGTCGTCAAAGTCCAGATAAACCGAATCGCGCCAGGCGGACAGGGCGGCGGGGCGCTCGGGCGCCAGAAGCGTATAATTTTGTTCAGGTGTGACGGCAGCCTGAACCTGCAAGCGGCCCCGCGCGTCGCGGTAAATACGTGTGCCCCACGAACCGACGTCTTCACTCCGCACCCGCACGACGTTCTGCCGCAAAAGCGTCTCCCAGTAGCGTTCACGCTCCCGCATAGCGGCCTCGAGCGTTTCCGAAGGCGTCACCTCATATGGGACGAAAAAGCTTTCAGCGCGGCTCCGGTAGACTTTTACGGCGCGGCCCGCACGCGGCACCTCACGCGTGACGACCAGAAGCCCCAACGCCGTAAACTTGCGAACCCTGACCAGCATCGTGTTGGGTTTGATGCCGGTTTCTTGCGCGGCTTCTAATACGGTGCGTTCACGGTTTAGGAAGGGCTCCAACTGCCGTAACGTTTTCGGGTTGGTCAGCGCCGCCGCCGCTTCGGAATCGGTAACGGTCAAGCTGGGTGATTTTTGGGTTTCCATATCACGCAGCTTACCATCACACTGAGGTGTAAGAAAGGTGCAGGAGGCATAGATGGAAGGTTCGTTAGCGTCACAGCTCGACTATTACCGGGCCAGGGCGTCCGAATACGACGCCTGGTTTTTACGGCAGGGGCGGTACGACAGGGGAGAGGCGCACCGTAAAAGGTGGTTTGCCGAGGTCGAGGTGCTTGTGGGTGCGCTCGAGAACTTTGCCCCGCGCGGCAATATCCTAGAACTCGCGTGCGGGACGGGTTGGTGGACGGAGCAGTTGGTGCGTTACGGCGATTCATTAACCGCCGTAGACGCGTCGCCCGAAGTCATTGCGCTAAACCGGCAACGGTTGCCCTCAGCAAACGTAAAGTACGTGCAAGCTGATTTGTTTAGCTGGACGCCGGAACAAAAGTTTGACACCGTATTCTTTTCGTTCTGGCTCTCGCATGTGCCGCCGGAGCGGTTTGCGGGGTTCTGGGCGACCGTAAAAGCGTCTCTCAACCCCGGCGGACGGGTGTTTTTTATCGACTCGAGCTACACCCCGGAAGGTACCGCGAAAGACCACGTGCTAAACGGTCGCGAGGCGACGACCGTAACGCGGCGGTTAGACGACGGCAGAACCTTCGATATCGTCAAGGTGTTTTACGAACCCGTTAAGCTGGCGGCGGATTTAGTGGCGCTGAGTTGGCAGAGTGAGGTGCGGCAGACCGAAACATTTTTCATCTATGGTACGGCTACCGCACCCTAAAACCCCGAAACGTTCTGTACACAGAGATTTTCGGCGTCAACATCGGCTACGATAGACTACTCATCAAGGAGGCAACATGACAACCTTTAAGAACTCGTTTGGCGCAAAGGACACGTTTTCTACCGGCGCGGGAGAGGTGACGTACTACCGGCTCGCGGCGCTGAAAGAGCAGAACATCGGCAACGTAGACAAGCTGCCCTTTTCGATCAAGGTGCTGCTCGAGTCGCTACTCCGTAACGAAAACGGCTACGACGTCACCGACGAAGATGTGCGAACCCTCGCCGCCTACGACGCCAAAAGCCCTGCACAGGTCGAATTGCCGTTCAAACCGGCCAGGGTCATCCTGCAAGATTTTACGGGCGTTCCGGCAGTCGTTGACTTGGCCGCCTTACGCAGCGCGATGGAGCGCATGGGCGGCGACCCGCAGGCGATTAACCCGCAGATTCCCGTAGATTTGGTGATTGACCACTCCGTTCAGGTAGATGAATACGACTCGCCCTTTGCGCTGGCAAACAACGCCACCATCGAGTTTGAACGCAACCGCGAACGCTACGAGTTTTTACGGTGGGGACAAAAAGCGTTCGACAATTTTGAAGTGGTGCCGCCCGCCTCGGGGATTGTGCATCAGGTGAACCTCGAGTACATCGCCAAAGGCGTGCAGACGAGTGAGCAAAACGGTGCCGAAGTCATGTACCCCGATTCACTCGTCGGCACCGACTCGCACACCACCATGATCAACGGTCTCGGCGTGGTGGGCTGGGGTGTCGGCGGTATCGAAGCCGAAGCGGTGATGCTCGGGCAACCGATCTATATGCTCACGCCCGAAGTCGTCGGTTTCAAAGTCACGGGTAAATTGCCTGAAGGCTCAACCGCGACCGATTTGGCGCTGGTCGTCACGCAAATGTTACGGCAGCACGGCGTCGTCGGCAAGTTCGTCGAGTTTTTCGGGCCGGGACTCTCCACCATGTCGCTGCCCGACCGCGCGACGATTGCGAATATGGCCCCCGAATACGGCGCGACGATGGGCTTTTTTCCGGTAGACGAGGAAACGCTGCGGTATTTACGGCAGACGGGCAGGCTCGAGGATGAAGTCGAAGCCGTCGAGAACTACAGCAAGGCGCAGGGTTTATTCCGTACCGACGACACGCCCGACCCCGCGTTCCAAGATATGCTCTCGCTCGATTTGGGCACGGTAGAGCCGTCGTTGGCTGGCCCTAAACGCCCGCAAGACCGGGTACTCCTAAGCGATATGAAAAAGGAATGGCAAGAGGGTTTGCAGAAACCTGTCGAAGAACGCGGCTTTGGCCTCACGGACGAGCAACTCGCCCAAACCGGGACGCTCAAAATGGAAGATCAAGAGGCTCAGCTCAAACACGGTGATGTGGTGATTGCTGCGATTACGAGCTGCACGAATACCTCGAACCCGTCGGTGATGATGGCGGCGGGTTTAGTGGCGAAAAAAGCCGTCGAAGCGGGCCTCACCGTCAAACCTTACGTCAAAACCTCGCTTGCCCCCGGCTCGAAAGTCGTTACGGAATACTTGGATGATACGGGGTTGACACCGTATTTAGAGCAGCTCGGCTTTTACACCGTCGGTTACGGCTGCACGACCTGTATCGGCAACTCGGGGCCGCTCCCGGAACCCGTCGTCGAAGCCATCAATGAAGGTGATTTGGTCGCGGCGTCGGTGTTGTCGGGCAACCGTAACTTTGAAGGCCGCATCAATCCGCACGTCCGGGCGAACTACTTGGCTTCACCGCCTTTGGTCGTCGCTTACGCGATTGCCGGAACCGTAGACATTGACCTCTCCACCGAACCGCTTGGTCAGGACAAAGACGGTAAAGACGTGTTTTTGCGCGACCTCTGGCCTGAGTTTTCGGAGATTACCGAGGGCATGAACCGCGCCATCACGCCCGAAGTCTTCAAGCGCCTCTACGACGGCATCGAGCAGTCCAACGAGATGTGGAACAAGATTCCCGTCAAAGGTGGCGACCTGTTTGCGTGGGACAGAGACAGCAGCTATATTCAGGAGCCGCCGTTTTTTGAGGGCATGACGATGGACTTAGAGCCTATCCAGTCGATTGCAGAGGCGCGGGTTCTCGTCAGAGTCGGCGATTCGGTCACGACCGACCACATCTCACCGGCAGGTGCCATCGCCAAAACGAGTCCGGCGGGGCAGTTTTTGCAAGAGAGCGGAGTCGAGCCGACAGACTTTAACTCTTACGGCTCGAGGCGCGGCAACGACCGCGTGATGACGCGCGGGACGTTTGCCAACATCCGCCTCAAAAACCAGATGGCTCCCGGCACTGAGGGCGGGTACACGACCTATTTGCCGACCGGCGAGGTCACGAGTATCTACGAAGCGTCGCTCAAATACGGCGAAACGGACACACCGACCATCGTCTTGGCTGGCAATGATTACGGGATGGGGTCATCGAGGGATTGGGCCGCTAAAGGTACCTTTTTGCTCGGTGCAAAAGCCGTCATTGCCGAGTCGTATGAGCGTATCCACCGTTCGAACTTGGTCGGGATGGGCGTCTTGCCGCTTCAGTACACGGACGGTCAAAACGCCGAATCGCTCGGCTTGACGGGTCAAGAGACGTTTACGGTTCACCTTTCGGACGAGGTAAAGACCAAAGAGCGGCTTACAGTCAGCGTGAAAAAAGAAGACGGTAGTGAGACGAAATTTGAAGTCGTCTGCCGTCTCGATACGCCCGTAGAAATCGACTACTACCGCAACGGCGGGATTTTGCATACGGTGCTCCGGTCAATTATGCAGCGTGAAAAGGCGCAAGCCGGGGCGTAAAGGTCTAGCATTTTCAGCAAAAACGCCGCACACGGCTCGAGCCCCTGTGCGGCTGTTTTATGGAAAATTCAACTCGGCGCTAATTTTGGTGGTGGGAGAATCGCTTTATGACTGTGGGCTACGAGGTTCTCGAGGAGGTTGTTGAGGTTGGTTACAAGGCGGTTACATAGCCGAAAACCCGGTTAGGACTCGTGGCGCGGAGACGACTTGCGTACAAGTCTACTTAACGCCTTTGTAGGTATCGTTGTTCTTCAAGGACCTGACATTCGGTTCCGCTTGGTTTTTGGTGGAGTAATGGCCCTGATAACAGCGCTTGTCTGGTTTGGATATGAAAAGTGGCACTTAAAGCGCACCCTTCGTCACCTTACAAAGGATTATTTTAGGCAAAGCAGTACGACCGAGTTTAGCGTAACTTTGGTAGATAATGGACTCTTGGTCTCTATGCTGGGTTCTGAAACTATCTATGCTTGGTCAAATGTTAAGTCTGTAGATGAGCTAGATGACCGCACCGAGATATGGTTAGTCTTCGATAATTTAATCACTGTTCGTGATCGCGCTTTCGCAACTCTCGAGGAGAAGCAAAAGTTTGTCACTCTGCTTCACCGGTTTTCTCAGATGTCGTCCCACAAGAAAGTGCAAGCCGTAACTCTTGACAGCTAAACTATCAGACCTTTTATAATCTTGCATATGAATATATGTTCAGGTATAGAGACAACATGGTAACGACAACCAACCTCAGCGAAGAAACCGCCGCGTCACTCGCCGAACTCTTCCGCACGTTGGGCGACGGCGCACGTATCTTGATCCTGGCGGCGCTGACCGAACGCGCTTACAACGTCACCGACTTAGCCACGCAAGCAAACCTGAGCGAATCGGCAACCTCGCATCATTTGCGGCATTTACGGCAGATGCGGCTCGTAAAAAGCCGTAAAGAAGGGCGTTACGTGTTCTACAGCTTGGATGACGAACATGTCGAGCAATTGGTAATGTGTGGGCTCGAGCACGTTCTACACGGTTAAAGGTCATAGCAAGAGGGGATTTGATGGCACACGCAGGACATTCGCACGCAGGGCACTCCCACGCACCGCAAACTTTCGGTTGCGCTTTCGCCTGGGGTATCGGGCTCAATCTGGTTTATGTGGGGCTCGAGGTCGTCGTCGGTCTCTCCGTCGGTTCGCTCGGCCTCGTCGCCGACGCCGGACACAACGCCAGCGACGTCCTCAGCATGGTGCTCGCCTGGGCCGCCGCCCGCTTGTCACAGCGCCCACCGTCGGAGCGGTTTACCTACGGCCTCAAACGCTCGCCGATTGTCGCCTCACTCTTTAACGCGCTGCTCCTGTTCGGCGCGATGGGGATCGTGTTTTGGGAAGCTATCCAGCGCCTGCAAAACCCTCAGTCGATTTCCGGGGCTACAGTTATCTGGGTGACGTTGGTCGGGTTGGTCGTCAACTTTGGGACAGCCTACTTGTTCGTTAAAGGGCGGGATGACCTCAATATCAGAGGCGCGTTTTTGCACATGATGGCGGACGGTCTGGTGACGCTCGGCGTCCTCGGGGCAGGCGTCTTGATGATCTTTACGGACGCAAACTGGCTCGACCCGGCTATCAGCTTGGTCATCGTCGCTGTGGTGTTATGGAGTACCTGGGGGCTGTTTCGGGATTCTATGCGGCTTTCGCTCGACGCCGTACCGAACGGTATCAACCCGGAGGCGGTGCGGGATTATCTTCGTAACCTTCCCGGCGTCACAGAGGTTCACGACCTGCATATCTGGGCGATGAGTACCACTGAAACGGCGCTGACCGCGCACGTCATCGTTCCCAAGTTTGACGGTCATTCAAACCCACTTATTCAGCGTGTGTGCAACGGACTTCACGATCATTTTGAAATCGTCCATACGACCTTGCAGATTGAGAGTGGTGAACCTGCTGACCCGTGTGGGCAGAGGTCGCCGGAAAAGGTTTAGAGGTGGTTTTGGGGGCTCGAGCTGGTAAACTCTTCTAGATGCGGAGTTTGGTTTTTACGCTTTTAGCTTTTGGTCTGATGGGTCTCTCTATCGGGGCGTCTGTTGTGGACGCTCCTGTAAAACCCTCAGCAGCTGACACGTCAGCTCAGGCCACCCGGCAAGCCTTCAGGGGTGAGCAGATTTTTGCGCTGCGCTGCGCGGCTTGTCACGGCGATACCGGTGGGGGCTTAGAAGAAGCTCGGCTTGCGTTTCCTGAAGACCACCGCCGCTGCGAGAGCTGTCACAAAACGGGTAATCCACAGTTACAAGAACAGATGGGGAGCCGGAGTTTTGAGACAGTGCGGGGCCGGTCGGTCAGAGGCAACGCCTTCGCTATCGGCGTAGCGCCGCCTCTACACGGGCCGGAGGCACTCTCAGCGTTTCAAGATGCGGTCGCCGTAAAAGCCTACGTTCGCGCCGCTATGCCGCGTCACGCACCGGGAACCCTAAATGACGAACAGAGTTACGCGCTGACCGCGTTCATTCTCAAATTAAACCGCGCTCCCCCGGAAGAGCCACTCAACCAGAAAAACGCGGCAGCGTTCAAACTACACTAAATCAATCTTAAAATACGGGCTAGCCGCGCACGTCGAGAACATCCCGTACCGCGTCGCCTAAAAGGTTCCAGCTAAGGACGAACAAGACGATAATCAGTCCCGGCCAGAACGACACGTACCAGTAAGCAAAGGGTTGTCCTGGTGGTCCCTGCAACCAGCCACGGGCAAAGTTGATCATCTGTCCCCAGTCGGCGTACCCGACAGGTGCGCCGAGCCCCAAAAAGCTTAGAGCAGCAACCGAAAGGACAATCGAACCGATATCTAAACTGGCAATGATCAGGAGTGGGCCGAGCGCACTAGGCAAAATGTGACGAAAGATCAGGCGGACGTTTCTCGCACCGAGCGCCCTCGCCCCGTCTACAAACTCGCGCTCTTTAAGTTGCAGCACGTCGCCGCGGAGCAGACGAGCGTAGGTCGCCCAACCAAAGATCATCAGCGCGATAATGACGTTGGTTAAGCTTTGGCCTAAGATAGAAACGATCACAATAGCCAGAATGAGACCTGGAATCGCAAAGATAATGTCCACAAGTCGCATCAAGATATTATCGATCCAGCCGCCAAAAAATCCGGCGATGCTGCCAACGATAATGCCGATAAGAACGCTGAAGCCGACGACGATGATGCCCGCGTAAAACGCCGACCGCGTACCCCAGATGAGACCGTAGTAGATGTCGTACCCGCCGCCGGTCGTGCCTAGAAAGGTACCTTCTGACGGGGGCGTCGGGATGGGAGAGTAAGACACACGGGGAATGTCGAAGCAAGCAGCGGGTGGCAACACGACGGCCCGCCAAAAAACTGCCTTGAGCGGATTGCGAACGTCCGTAACGGTCGAGGCCGACAACCCAAGGTCACGAACACAGGTGTTGCGAGTATTGATGAGCTGGTACGAGGTGAGAGGAGCCGCGAAAATGGCGATAAGTATAAAGGAGATAAGGAGCAGTGCGCCTACGACAGCGAGCGGGTTGCGCCGAAAACGCTTCATACTTTTAGAGCGCCACCAGCTGTTCGAAGCCGCTTTTTGCAGCATCACTTCATCTTCGGAATAGGTACCGGCTGCGCCGGGTTGGGTGCTGTCCATTAGTAGCGTATCCTTGGGTCTACCACAGCGTAGAGAATATCCACAATGAGGTTGCCGAGGACGACAATAACGCCTACAAAAACTGCTCCGCCCAAAACTGCGGCGTAATCGAGCTGAACAGCGGCGTCGGCGAGCCACTTACCGACACCGGGAAGTGCGAAGATAACTTCAACAATAACAGACCCGTTTAGCAGGCCGACCAGGGTGAAGCCAGAGAGCGTCAAAACGGGGATAAGTGCGTTTCGCCGTGCGTGCTTATGATTAACAACTTGTTCCGAAAGCCCTTTGGCCCTCGCCGTCCTTACATAGTCTTGCGACAACGTGTCTAACAGTGACGAGCGCATCACCCGGACAATCTGTGCGCTAATAACCAGTACCAGCGTTGCTACCGGCAAAACGAGGTGCATAAGCGCGTTCCAGAAGATGTCGAACCGCCCGTTAAGGAGCGAGTCTAAAGTCAAAAAACCGGTATAGCGCTCAAATTCGGGTCTGATAATAGCCCTAGCAAAGTTTGAAGACAGCTGCCCTAAACCAAATAGATTGAAGCCACCATAAAAGATAACGAGCAGCCAGATAGCCAGCACAAACGTCGGTAACGACCAGAAAAAGATAGACGTTACGCGGGATACCTGATCGATAAAGCGGTCTCGGTTGAGTGCCGCCGCTGTGCCGAGCCAAATTCCAAAGGCGATAGTGGGTATAAGCGTCAGCACGGCAAGTTCGATGGTATTGGGTAGCCGCTGGGCGATGGTTGTCAGGACAGGTTGATTGGTGACGCGTGAAAAGCCCAAATTACCCTGCAACGCTTGGCTCAGCCAGTTCCAGTACTGGACGTACCAGGGTTGGTCAAGGCCGTACTGCTCTATGATCGCGTCGATGTTGCGGAGCTGCACCTCTGAGGTGACGAAGGTAACGGCCCGTTCATAGGGGCTGAGAAGCTGCATAAGTAAAACGATAAAGAGCGTAACACCGATGAAAATAACAGGTAAAAACAAGATGCGCCGAACGATAAAGGCAAACATACGCCCCCTCCTTATGAAAGGGGGGAAGGGATGATCCCTTCCCCTGTCCTACAGTCCTACACAATTAGTTCTTGGAGAGGTCTTTCCAGAGGTAGTTGTAGGTACCGCTCAGCATGGGGTTGAGGTAGGTTCCCTGCAAATTGTCGCGGTGAACGTTGAAAGGAACATTAGTGGGCAATAATACGTAAGGGGCCAACTCGTAGGCGCGTTGACCGATCTGGCTGTAGAGTTGTACGCGCTCTTCTTCGTCGAACGAAGTGCGGGCCTTTTGATCCCACTTGGTAATCTGCTCATCGGCGAAGCTCGACTGATCGGCGTAGTAACCGCCTTCAGCGTAGAAGGTATGGATGTAGTTGTCGGGGTCGGCGTAGTCAGGTACCCAGGCGACGATCGAGACCGGTAAGAGATTCTGACCCCGCTGATCTAAAAAGTCAGGCCACGCGATGCCGCGCACGTTGACGCGAAATTTGGGATTGAGGAACTCCAAATTCGACTTGAGAATCTGGGCCACTGCTTGACGCTGGTCGTTGCCGGTATTGTAGGCAATCGTCATCTGAAAGCCGTTTTCCCAAACCTGACCATCCCAGGCGGCGCGGCACGCTTCTTCAGCAGCTTCAGGATCGTACGAGTAGGTCGGGATTTCAGCGTCATAACCGAGATACGATGGCGGTAACGCCATTGTAATTTGCTGACCTTGACCCTGGAGCACTTGCTCGATGTACGCATCTGGATCAAACGAGTAGTTAAAGCACTTGCGGACGTTGAGGTCGGTAAAGAAGTCGGATGGAATACCCTGACCGTCGAGCTTACCCGAACCGATGTTAGGGTTGTTGTTGGCTTCAGTCGCCTGGTTCATAAAGATGGCACTAACGTTGACCGAATTCCAGCCGAGTTCAGGGTTGGTTGCGGCGTCATCGACGGTGATGCCCGCTTGTCCTTCGATCTGTCCGAGCGAGGCGCGCTCGAGGTAAACGCTGTCCGCGTCGCCCTGTTGCAGCGCCAAGATACGCGGCGCAGCGTCCTCAACCACTTGAATCTGAACGTTCTTGATAGCGGGCGCGTCGCCCCAATAATCTGGATACGCTTCAGCGATTACGCTCGTGCCGATGTTCCACTTCACCAGCTGGTATGGGCCGGTGCCACTCATGTTATTTTGCAGGTATGACTCGCGCAAATCGACTCCGATCCAGTCGCGCCAGGTCGCTTCGGTGCCGTCCCACATGCCATTTTCTACGGCCCACGCCATGTCTACAACAGAGGCCGCAGCAAATAGCGTTTTTGGAAAGAAGGTCGGGTCGGCCTGAGCCAAGTTGAACTGTACGGTCAGCCCGTCGGGGCCGTCGGGACATTCGACGCTGCCGTCGATTGTGGCGTAAAAGTCGGCGTAGTCAGCGTCGGTCGCGTCTTCACCAAGTTCAGTGGTGGCGTCCGAGTAGTAACCGGTCAACGGCTCCATCAGGATCCACGCGCCGGAGTCGGCGGGGTTGATAACGAGCGCCCGCTTGTAAGAATACGCGACATCTTTACACGAAAAAGCGTTACCACTGTGAAAAGTAACGCCTTCGCGCAGGTCGAAGTTGTAGGTCAGGTTGTCGTCTGAGACGGTATAAGCGGTTGCCAGAACCGGTTCGTATTCAGTGACGCTCTCGCCCTTGTAGCCGTAAAGCTTTTCGTAGACATTTTCGATAATCGCGCCTGAGGCCGTATCGTAGGACTGCACCGGGTCGAGCGTATCTACGTTACCGATGCCCTGCTCGATGTATGTGTCTTGAGCGCTCTGAGCGAGCACCGTACTTATACCTGTGCTTAGCCCGAGAGGGGCTAGCAGTAACAACAGTTTTTTCATCAAAACTCCTTAACTGGTTTCTGGGTTTTTTGGTCACGTGTACGGTAAAACGGTTGCGCCGAACCTATCAGAGCTTTACAGCTATCGCTGCTGCACCTATAACAACGGCTCTCCCTCCTGAAATCGGTGCTCGAGGGCACCTGAAAACTGTTCTGTGCAGTCTAACAAAATTGTTGGCTATAAGGTGAGTGTCGCGCAAATTCTCCCTAACGTCGGGCGTAGGCCCGGTCGTTCCAACCAAAAAGTCCGAAAGCGCAGACGCAAACCGGGTTCGGTAGCGTAAACTAAGGCGGTGATAGGTATACCTTTATTGCAATTATTGCAACGGCAGCGTCTAAGGTTGACGGCTTGCGTGCTGCTCCTGACGGCGCTCACAGGCTGCGCCGGACGCGGCGACGCCCTCGCGCCGGTCGTGACGATTACCGAACCGCAAGGCTCGTCGGTTCGGGCTGAAAGCGACCTGCAAATCGTCGGTTATGCGATGGACGACGTGGGCGTAGCGAGCATTCGGGTGGACGGCACCGAGATTTTAGACGCTGAAGGCTACGCGGGGGAGCGCGGCAAGAAGCTCATCAACTTCGGGTTTCGCCCGCGTCAGGTACGTGAAGGCTTGTGGCGTTCGGAGATTGTCGTGACTGACGTTGACGGTCGGACGACGACGCTGACGTTTCCTCTAGAGATCGACGGTACCCCGCCGACGGTGACGCTGACCGGCGTTGAAAGTTTGGGCAGCGGGCTGAGCCGCGTTTCGGGGGAGGCGTCGGACAACGACCTGGTGAGCAAGATTTCGGCGGGGGAGACGGTCTATTCGTTTTCTCCGGCGGCGCAGGTGCCTTTTACCTTCGAGCTGACGGGCGACATCGAGATCACCGTAACCGACCAAGCGGGTAACGTTACGGTATTTCGGCCTTAAGGTGTTGCACCCTTGACCCACCGATGAGTTTGCCGGTTCGTACCGACGAGCTGTTCCAACCTCTGCCAGCCGGGGGGGTGCGGGGGCTCGAGACCCAATACGGCAACGGCGACCTGATCCGCGTGCTAGACGCGCTCGGGCTTGCCGGGCCGTTCGAGACACTGAGCCCGTGGGAGTTGAGGGGCCCGGACGGTCGGCACCTTATCAACGCGGGTGGGTACGCGGCGCTGCCTTTTGGGGAGCTTTACCAGCCGCTGGTAACGTTCGTGCAGCGGTATTTGCGGGAAAACCGGGGGCTGAGCCTGCCGCAGCAGTCGGCCTCGGCGTGGCGGGCGGCGCTCTCTGCCAACCTCGTGGCGCTCCTCGCCAGGCACGCGCCGAGTCACGCCGACTCGCAGGTTTTTTTTACAAATAGCGGCGCAGAGGCCGTCGAAACAGCGCTCAAGCTCGTCCGAGCCAACCGGCCCAAAGCGCCCAAAATCATTAACTTTACGCGTGGCTATCACGGTAAAACGTTCGGCGCACTGTCCTTAACGCCTAACGAGGAATATCAAGCGCTCTTTCGGCCCCTGTTAGACGGTGTGCTGACGCTCCCATACGGCGACGCGCAGGCCCTTACCGACGCTCTCGCGCGGCACGGTAACGCAGTCGGTGCGGTCGTGGTCGAACCCATTCAAGGTGAAGGCGGTGTGATTGTCCCGCCGCCCGAATTCTTACCTAAAATAGGCGAATTCGCCCAAAAATACGGATTTTTGGTTGTCGCCGACGAGATTCAGAGCGGGTTGGGGCGCTGCGGCTACGATTTCGCCAGCACTGCGCTCGGTTTGGAACCCGACATCATCACCCTCGCCAAACCTTTGGGCGGCGGAATCATCCCTATCGGTGCGACGATGGCGCGGCTCGGGGTCATGCGAAAGATGCTCGGCGGACTCGCCAGCAAACGGCACTCGAGCACCTTCGGCGGCGGTTCGCTGGCGATGGCGGTCGGGCTTAAATCTTTAGAGCTTATCGAAGACGAAGGGTTAACCCAGAGGGCGCACAGGTTGGGCGAACGGGGGGTGGGGCGGCTCGAGGAACTCGCCCGCACCTACCCGGAGTTTTTCGGCGCGGTGCGCGGCGCGGGGATGCTCTTCGCCGTGCAGCTCCGCGCCGTACTGCCGCCGTTAGGCCCGCTCCTAGACGCCGAACTCACCGCGCAGCTCGGCAGCGCCCTCGCCCTGCGGACGCTGCACGAAGCGGGCGTTCAGGCGTGCTATACGCTTAACGCCAGCCGCACCGTGCGTTTGACCCCGGCGCTCAACATGCCCGAACCGCTGTTTGACGAGCTTTTTAGGCGTTTAGAAGCGGCGGCGCAAAAACCGCAAAAGACGCAGCTACTCCGCACCCCGCCGTACGTTCTTCTTAAGCTCGCCCGCCTCGCACTACGCGGGTAGTCGGGTATAGGTCAAACTTACGCGCTAAATCTACCCCTTAAATCCGCGTTACCTTCCTGTTGCGCTGCTCTAGCCGTCTTACCCTGAAGCGCAGGGAGGGGAGATGGCACAGCTCGATACGTTTGTGGGTGCAGCGATGCTGCTTCTAAGCCTGATCTTTCTGGGCTACGGTCTCTGGAGCGGCGCAAAGGATAGAAACATCGTCACCGGCGATAAACACGCAGGGGTTTATGTTCTGATAGGGTTTGCACTTTTGGCGATGGGCATCCTAGTCTTTCTGCTGGGGGTTTTCCGCTAAACGGGATGATTCGGCTCGAGGCTACCGAGCTAAACTCCCCCGAGCCTACAAACAAACGTAAGCAGTGCCTATGTTGAAACCAAACAGTTACCATAAGGTAACTTTAAGCTCTAGCGCTTTTAACTAGTCCTTCTAAGCGTTTCGGGGCCGACAGGTTTAGGTTATCGCCGTACTAACGGTCTGCCCCCGGCGGAGATAGTCTAAGCCTGTTCTTTTTGTGTTATCCCGAACAAATGTAGCTACTTTGCAGTACAGTTGTATCTATTCTGCACTAGTCAAGACTAATAAACTGGGCTTACCGTCGTCGGGGGCAAGCCGGGTGCGGTGATGACCTGCTGGAACTCGTTCAGCAGGTCTCATCTTTTGTGCTTTGCATGAGCTGAGCTCGAGGTTTTTCCGGGGATAGTTCTCCCGTCTCCTACTGAGCTTCTTTTCATGAAAGCAGGGCGTACCTGCGGCTAAAATGCTCGAGCGGTCTCAAAAAACAGTAAAACCGCAACCCTTGAGACGGTTGTCAGTCACCGAAAGTACAGGATTTGCGTGCCGGACGTGAGAATAACTCCGAACTTGTATGTTGAGTGCGGGTCAAGAGTAAGGCCGACTCCGAACCTGAGCGTTTGAGCTCGTACCTGAGATAGGCCTGCTCAACCCATCACCAAGACTCCGAACCAGCATCCTGAGCCGTTAAGGCCGGATCTGCAAGTATGCGAGCGGTGGTGGCCTAGAGCCGGACCCAAGCTGGAGGACGAGATGACGTTTGTAGGCATCGACGTAAGCAAACTCAGCCTGGACGTGGCTGCACTCCTTGATACCGGTGAAATCCATCGGGGAAAGTTTGGTAACACCCCAGAAGGCCATCGTGAGCTGCTAACTTGGCTCGAATTCTTTCCGAACTGCCGTCTGGCCCTGGAAGCAACGGGCTCCTACCACCGGCGTCTTGCTGCGACCTTACAAGGCACTTACGTGAGCGTGAGCATCCTTAATCCAGCCCAGGTCAGCTATTTCATGAAGCGCCAGCACCGCCGTAACAAAACCGATAAAGCGGACGCCTTGTGGCTAGCGGTTTACGTCAAAGAGCGGCAACCTGCTCCCACCCTCGCCGTGAGTCCGCTACGGCAATCGCTCGCTCGGGAAATTCAGGCGCTAGCGAAGGACCTGACGCGACTCAAGAACCGGCTCGAGGCAGCCGAACATGGTCAGGTTCATCCCGAGGTGGTGACTTCCCTGAAGCGGCGCATGGCCTCACTAGCAGTAGAAAAGCAAGCCCTGGAGAATGAGCTCGAGCTGGAGACGAAGCGTTCGAACGAGCACGAACTCTTGTTGTTGACGAGCATTCCTGGGATTGGGATTCGGACTGCGTGTCTGCTCCTGGCAGAGTTAGGCTCGGTAGCGCGGTTTGCTACAGCACGCAAGCTAGTCGCCTTTGTTGGGCTGACACCTACCCAGTTTACCTCCGGTACGAGCGTGGCTCAACCAAGCCATATCTCACGCTTAGGTTCTGCCTACTTGCGGCATATCTTGTACATGCCGTGCCTCGCAGCTATTCGTTTTAATCCTGTCGTTAAGGACTTCTTTGAACGTCTGGTGAGGCATGGTAAACATAAAAAGGCGGCGGTGGTAGCATGTATGGCTAAACTGCTAAGGATGATCTTTGGCGTGCTTACGCACAGGAAACCCTTCCAGCCAACTTCAGTTCAAGCTTGACAAATCAACACAGCATCTCAGGACAAATACACTCGTAAATACTCACTTCAAAAACAACCCCGCACAGTGCTTGCGATGAGATGTGCGGGACTGTTCCCTGACGGGAAGAAAGCTTAGCAAAGGGCAACAGGCAGTGGTGTAAGCTCTTTCGCTTTGGTCTGACTTTAACATTTTCCATGACATTTTCTGCGACATTTTCAAATAACGTTGTACCGCTCCGCCGCCGCTACCGTATTAAAGCGTGTGTACTAAACGGCGTCCTCCAAAGCGAGCGCTGCGGAACTTCGTACACGCAAGCTATACCTGCTACGGAAGGCGAGACCCTACGTGTGAAACTGCCTATAAAAAGCCCCACACGGGGGTCAAGGTCGTGTGGGGTGGTAGTGGAGAAAGCTTCCTGGGTAGGTTGAGAGCGGAAGCGGAAGCTTTCTAAGATCGACTCTACCGGAGGTACTCTCACGAGATTCTTACAGTCTAGTCTAGAACGAAGACGTAAGTAGCGCCTGCGCCTCTGCCTGTTCGTCGCGGTCGGCGGCGGTCGGGGCGGGCAGGGCTAGCGCGGCCTCGAGCTGCGTTTTTGCTGCTGCCGGGTCGTCCAGCGTAAGGAGCGATTCGCCGTACTCGAGGTGATGCAAGACGGTCGGATTTACGGCAATTGCCTGCTCGAACAACCCGCGCGTTTTGTCGCTGCGCCCACCGAAAACCCACGGTACGTTCAGATGCCACAGTGCGAGTGCATGAAGCGCACCGTCGTGGTTGGGGTCGCGTTCCAGAATAAGATCAATCTCTTCTTTCATGAGCGTGGCGATATTAAGCGACTCCAAAACGCCCCGGTACTGCGCCAACCGGCCCCACGCCCGCACCAGCGCCATGTGCGCCTCCAAGTCGTCCGGTACGAGTTCGACGGCTTCTTTGGCGGCGGTCACAGCGGCGTCGTAAAGGGCTTCGGCGGTGTCACCTTCGGTCTGTCCGGCGGCGTAAACCTTGGCATTGGCGAGTTTGTAGAGCGCTACGCCGTCGTCGGTTTCGTCAAAGACGCGCTGATACACGCCCGCCGCCCCTGCGTAGTCGCCTTGATCGGAAAGAGCGTCACCAGCCGCCAAGTTCTGAGCCCAACCGAAACCTAAAGCACAAACGATGAAGGGTAGCCACAAACGGCGCAACGCGCGGGTTGACACGTAGGTCATCATGCCTCCTTGGATTTAGACCAGCATGTCACACCTGCGCCCGAATTTCTACGTTTTTGACCTGACTTTAGAGCCCGACTTTGATTAGGCTGGTGAGGGCAGGGAGTACCATTCCTAGCCGCCCGCCGAGTTTGAGCGTCGCGCTCTCGTCGCCGCGCGTGTCACCGTCGTTGATAATTACAACCGGTTTACCGTCTTTTACGGCCTGCACGACGAAGCGGTAGCCCGAAAAAACCGTCAGCGACGTGCCCACAGCGACGAGGGCGTCAGCTTTCCGCAGCAGCTCGTAAGCCCGCAGTACCCGGTGTTTCGGGACGTTTTCGCCGAAAAACACCACGTCGGGTTTGAGGGTGCCGCCACACAACCGGCAGGGCGGAACCTGGAAATTGGCCTCGAGCCTCTCTCCAACTTCCGCGTCTCCGTCGGGAGCTAGCTCGGTAGGCTTGGCGGTGAGTTCGGGATTCAAATCACGGAGCTTTTCTTGTAAGGCGCGCCGCGAACTTACCGCGCCGCAGTCTAGGCAGCGCACCGCCGCCAGTGAGCCGTGCAACTCTAACACCCGTTTGCTGCCCGCAGCTTGGTGGAGCCCATCGACGTTTTGGGTGACGAGTCCGGTGACGCGGCCTGTATCTGGGGCTGGGGTCTCGAGCTCTGCCAGCGCCCGGTGTGCCGCGTTGGGCCGCGCGTCCGCGACCCGCTGCCAACCAACGAAACTCCGCGCCCAGTAGCGCCGCCGCGCCGCTTCGGAACCCACAAACTGCTGAAACCGCATCGGATTACGCGGCGTTTTGCTGCTCTCCGGCCCCCGGTAGTCGGGGATGCCCGATTCGGTGCTGAGCCCCGCACCGCCCAAAATAAACAGACGTTTTCCAGCCAAGAGTGCCGCCACGTCAGTGACCGTTGCAAGCGTCGCAGTGCTGAGATTTGCAGTGCTGAGATTTACGGTGCTGGCACTCATGTTCCTTTAGCGTAAAGCCCCGCCGCGTTTCAGACAAGTGTTCGGTACACCAACTCAGAACAGTTAGGTTGACGCGCCGGTAAGCTCGTCAACCTCGGCTAACTCGTCCTCTGACAGTTCCCACCCCGCCGCCTGCGCGTTCGCCTCGATCTGTTCAGGCTTCGTCGCTCCGGCAATGACGCTCGAGACCACCCCCTTACTCAGCAACCAGCTAAAGGCTAGCTCCAAGAGTGTCCGGTCTCTCGCTGCGGCAAACGTCCGCAGGTTCTCCACCGTCTCTAAATTCGCCTTGTTGAAGTATTTGTCTCCCTCGCCGCGCCCGCTCAAACGCGCGTCTCTGGGAGCCGCTTCGCCTGCGTGGTATTTGCCGGTCAGGAGACCATTGGCTAGCGGAAAATAGGGGAGCAGCCCGAGATTGTGTTTTTCCAACGTCGGTAAAAGTGTGGTTTCCAGTTCGCGTACCAAGAGGCTGTATTCGTCTTGGCTCGAGACGAACCCCGGCACCCCCAACCGCGCCGCCTCACGCTGCGCTTCGTCGATCCCGTCAGCCGAGTAGTTCGACAGGCCGACGTAGCGCACCATGCCCCGCTGAATGAGCTCTGAAAGCGCCTCCAACGTCTGTTCCATCGGCGTTTCCGGGTCGGGTTGATGAATCTGGTAGAGGTCTAGGTAGTCGGTGCGAAGCCGTTTCAGGCTGCCCTCGACCGCCTTTAGGATGTAGTCACGCGACGCACCCTGCTGGGGTTTAGCTTGTGTGCCGTCGTCACCCATCTTCATCCCGAATTTGCTGGCGAGAACGATACGCTGCCGCTCCTTACCTAAAATCTCGCCGAGCTGCGTTTCACTGCCGCCGCGCCCGCCGTAGATGTCGGCGGTATCGAAAAAGTTGACGCCTGCGTCGAACGCCGCGTGAACCACCGCTTTGGTTTCCGACAGTTCTAAACGTCCACCAAAATTATTGCACCCTAAACCGACCACCGAAACGTCTAGATCGCTGGTGCCTAGTTTTTGTGTTTCCATAAAGCTTCCTTTCGTTATAGCCCTTGCTGCTACCCCTACGCCGCCGCTCACAATGCGGGCTATCCCCGAAAAGTTAGTGGCCTCTCGCTTACAATACCTTTACGCTGCGCCTTGAGAGGTTGCACCGAAAGGAGAGGTGTTTTGGACTGGTTAGCTTGGACTTCTAGCCCTGAGGGGTGGATTGCGCTTTTAACGCTGCTCGCTTTAGAGGTTGTCTTAGGTATCGACAACATCGTTTTTATCTCGATTCTGGCAGGCAAACTGCCCCAATCACAGCAGCAACGGGCGGTTTATACCGGTCTGGTGTTGGCGATGCTCACCCGAGTTTTACTGCTTTTTTCGATTTCGTGGCTCGTCGGGTTGACTGCGCCGCTCTTCTCGGTATTCGGTTTGGAACTCTCCGGACGCGACCTGATTTTGCTGGCGGGCGGGCTATTTCTCATCTATAAGGCTGTTGGGGAGATTCACGACAAGCTCGAGGGTGAAGAGGGCCACGAAAGCTCGAAAGTCGCCGCTTCGTTTGCCGCTGTCATCGGTCAGATTTTAATTCTGGACGTGGTGTTTTCGCTCGATTCGGTGATTACCGCCGTCGGCATGGCGGACGACATCGCCATCATGGTCATTGCGGTCATCGTCGCCATTTTGATTATGCTCGTGTCCGCAAATTCTATCGTCCGCTTTGTCGAACGTCACCCGACCGTCAAGATGCTCGCCTTGTCGTTTCTGATTCTTATCGGCGTTTCGCTCGTCGCTGAGGCGTTTCACCAGCATATTCCCAAAGGCTACATCTACTTTTCGATGGCGTTTGCGGTGATGGTCGAGTTTCTTAACCTCCGCCTGCGGGGGAGCAAACCCGTCACCTTTAAGCAGACCTACAAGGCTGATAGTCCCAACATCACCGTAAACAAAGTAGATTGAGCGCCCGACAATGAGTTCTAAAAAGTGAGTACCGGAAAGTGAGCGCCCCGGCAAACGATCTGTCCGACGCTGTAGGCAATCAAGTTACGGTTACGACGAGCGCCATCGGCGGGATCTACAAAAATTTTCTGCAACTCTTGCCGGGGATTTTGGTCGGGTTGGCTGTTTTTGTCGTGTTTTACTTTTTGTCCAAGCTTGTGCGCCGCCTGATTTTACGGGCGACGCGCGGCACGGGCTTCGGTAAGGCCATCAGCCGGTTGGCGCGGCTCGGGATACTCCTCGCTGGCCTGCTCTTAGGGATGGCGATTGCCTTTCCAACGGTGAACGGCAGCAGCTTGTTAAGTGCGTTAGGCGTCAGCGGGGTGGCGATCGGCTTCGCCTTTCGGGACATTTTACAAAACTACTTTGCCGGAATCTTGCTCTTGTGGCGGGAACCGTTCCGGGTCGGCGACCAGATTATTACCAGCAACAACTTTGAAGGCACGGTTGAAAGTATTGAAACCCGCGCAACCTTTATCCGTACCTACGACGGCCGGCGGGTGGTCATTCCCAATTCAAACCTGTTTATCGATTCGGTGACGGTCAATACGGCGTTTGAGGTGCGGCGGCTCGAGTACGACCTCGGCATCGGTTACGGCGACGATTTGGACAAGGCGCAAGACCTGGTGCTGGACGTACTCAAGACCACCGAAGGGGTGCTCCAAGACCCGGCTCCGGACGTGCTGATTGTGGCGTTCGGGGACTCGAGCATCGCCTTACGGGTGCGCTGGTGGGCGCGTTCAAAGCGGGCCGACACGCTAGCTGCACAAGACAAGGTGTTACGGGCGATTAAAAAAGTTTACGGCGAAAACGGCATCGACCTGCCGTATCCGACGCAGCAGATTTTGTTTCACGACCAAACCGAAGAGACCGACGGCGACCGCACGCGGCAGCGCGAGGGTTGGCCTGCCGGACCGGACGCTGCCCCGCGCGCTCGTAAAACTTTAGGAAACAAAGATGCGTAAGTGGTTAAGTAAAATGTTTGACTCACTACGCGCGAGCTACTGGTTTGCGCCGTCTTTAATGACGTTTGGCGCGATATTTCTGGCCTTCTTTATGATTCAAATCGACCGAAGTCTGGACTTGGAAACGCTGCGCAGTTTCGGCTTCGTCTACTACAATCAGCCCGACGGGGCACGCTCACTCGTTTCGACGGTGGCAAGTTCGATGATTACGGTGGCCGGAACCACCTTTTCAATCACGCTGGCGGTCTTGTCCCTTACCTCCGGGCAGTTCGGCCCGCGCCTGCTGAGCAACTTTATGCGTGACTTGGGCAATCAGATCGTGCTCGGGACGTTCGTTTCAACGTACGTCTACTGTTTGCTGGTGCTACGCACGATTCATACCGACAGTAGTTCGGTGGCAGCGTTTGTCCCGCATCTGTCGATTATCTTGGCTATTGCTCTGGCGCTCCTCAACGTTGGGGTGTTCATCTACTTTATCCACCACACCGCCGAATCGATTCAGGCTTCGACCATTACGGCGCGGATTTCAGGCGACCTCGAGGCGATGATCAAACGCCTCTACCCCGAGGCTACCCCCGAAGACGACGCTGCCCCCGCCACCCTGACACCGCGCGAACTCGATCCACACACGGCGCAGGCGGTTGCCCTGATTCAGCACCGGAGCGGCTACCTGCAAAATATGGACGAAAACGGTCTGCTGAACTTTGCCACCGAACACAACGTAACGGTGCAGTGCTTACAGATTGTCGGCACTTTTGTGCTGAGCGACCAGCCCGTGGCGCTCGTCTGGCCCGAAAACGCCCTTGACGGCGACGCCCGTAACAACCTGTCAAACTATTTTACGCTCGGCCCGCGCCGCACGCCCGCGCACGACCTCGACTTCTTGTTTGACCAGCTTTCTGAAATGGCCCTGCGCGCCCTCTCGCCGGGCGTCAACGACGCCGTAACCGCGATGCGCTGCGTTGACCGTATCGCGCAGGGGCTGCTCCTGATGGTCACGCGGCGACCGCCCGCGTCGCACCGTTTTGATGAAAGCGGCGGCCTCCGGCTCGTCTTGCCGCAAATTGACCTCGGCAACCTTGTCGAAGACACCCTGGGCGAGTTTCGCCGCTTTAGCGCCGACAATATGCTCGTGTCGATGCACCTGCTCGATACCATCGGGGTACTTTTAGTCAGCACCGACAACATCGACCTGCGCAGTTCGCTGCTTGGTGAGGCCGCGCTGATTCGTGAAGGGACGAAGAAAGTGTTGCTCGAGGCCGACTTTGCTCGCCTCGACCGCCGCTACGAAGAGGTCGTCAACGCGACGGGAACAGTGTTTTTACGACCGGCTCGGTAGCTCTGGGTTTTGCAGTCAGTCCAACTCACCTGAAAAGAGAAAAACGGCTCCTTGAAGCGGCGTCAAAGTTATCTGTTCGCCCCGCTCATCACCGAGTTGAACGCTGTCGCCGACTTTGAGTACCCGGAAGTCGCCGTGTGGCAGGTCGATGATGAGTTCACCCTCGAGCACCACCAGCCACACTTTGACTGGAGTCAGCTTCAGCGGTTCGGTCAACGCTAGCACCGATAAACCGTCCGTAAGCGCACCCTTGGCGCGGCCCGGTTCGGCTTTAGCGAGGTTTAAGAGGTTGAGCGGAGCCGACTTCACAAGTTTCTAGCTAGCCGTCTTCGTTCACGCTGCAACGGGTTCTTGCTCTTTACGCGCTCGCCCGAACGCCATCCGCAGTTTGAACATCCCGCGTTTGTGCGCCGCCTTGACCGCCTCTTCAGATAATCCCACGCTGTCGGCAACGGTGGCGATGTCCTGAGCGCTCTCGCCGCGCATCCCCTCGAGCTTCATCACCACTTCGGCAACTTCAGCGTCCAGTTCACTTAAGAAGGGCTCGAGCTGACGCGGCGTCGCTTTCGGGCCAGTGGGCTTTTTGGCGGTTTTACTTGCAGCTTTCTTCGCTGTCTTCTTCGTTTTAGCCGCAACTTTTTTCTTACCTGCCGCCTTTTTAGCAGGTTTCTTCGTCGGATGCGTGCGTTCGCGTTCGGCGAGGAGTTCCAGCGCTTCTTCCAACGTCACCGTATCGGGTTCTTGCGTGGTGAGCGAGGCGTTTGTCTTCTGGTGTTTGACATACGGCCCGTAACGCCCGTCGCGCAGGTCGACGTCTTCGCCGGTATCCGGATGCTGACCCAAAACCTTGAGCGGTTTGTTCTTGAACTCTTTTTTGGAGATGAGCTCTAAGGCCCTCGGCAGCGCGACGTTCAGAACATCATCTTCTTTGGGCAGCGACGCAAAGGTGCTGGCGTGTTTGACGTAGGGCCCGAAGCGTCCGATGGCGGCCTGTATATCTTTACCGGTTTCGGGATGTTGCCCTAGCGTACGTGGCAGAGACAAGAGTCCGGCAGCTAGTTCGTGGGTGACGGCGCTCGGCTCGAGGCCACGCGGGAGCGACGTCCGTTTGGGTTTGCCTTCCTGCTCATCGTCGCCGAGTTGCACATACGGCCCGTAGGGGCCGGACTTGAGGATCATCACCTCGCCGGTTTCGGGAAACGCGCCGATGACGTTATCGGCGGCGTTGCCTTCTTTCAAGGCTTTCTCGAGGTACGCCTGCGTCACCTCGTCGGGCGCGAGGTCAGCTGGCAGCGACGTCCTGACGGTTTCGCCGTCTACCACGCCTTCGGTATACGGTCCAAAACGTCCGACCCGCACCAGATAATCGCCCCATTTGGGAAAGGTCAGCGTTGAAATGGCTTTAGCGTCCACCTCTGCCAAGCTCAGCTGAGTCCGCGCCTCTAAACCTTCCTGGCCCCGGTAGAAGCGCTCGAGGTACGGTTCAGCCTCGAGCCCACCCGCCGCAATATCGTCCAAGACGCCTTCCATCTGCGCCGTAAAACCGGTATCTACGAGCTGTGAAAACTGTTTCTCCAACAGGTTATTTGTCGCAAACGCCGTAAACGTCGGAACGAGCTGTGAACCGTTTTTACGGGCGTAACCCCGGTTAATAACCGTTTCAATGATGCTCGCGTAGGTACTCGGGCGACCGATGCCTTCGTGCTCCAAAAGTTTGACCAGAGACGCCTCGGTAAACCGTGCAGGCGGTTTCGTCTCGTGGCCCAGCGCGTCTAGCTTTTGACACCCGAGCGGGTCACGTTCGCTCAGTTCGGGTAACGGCTGCTCTTGGTCGTCTAAAGCGGCGTCCGGGTCGTCCGAGCCTTCAACGTAAGCGCGGAAAAATCCGGCGAAGACAGTCGTCCGGCCTGAAGCGCGAAACTCAGCTTGCTCTCTGTCTTTACCCACACGAATCCGCGCTGTCACAAAGCTGAGAACGGCGTCCGCCATCTGCGTGGCAACCGTGCGTTTCCAGATGAGGTCGTACAGGCGGCCCTCGAGCCCTACCAGCCCATGCTCACTCTGCGTTTTCATGTCGCCGCCCGCTGGCCGAACTGCCTCGTGCGCCTCCTGCGCGTTTTTCGCCTTTTTGCTGTACGAACGCGGGCTCGGGCTCAGGTAGTCTTTGCCGTAACGGGTCTCAACCGCCCGCCGCGCCCCGTTTACCGCTTCAGTTGCTAGGTTAGTCGAGTCAGTCCGCATATAGGTGATGTAGCCGCTTTCGTACAATCCTTGCGCGAGGCGCATCGTTTCTTTAGCCGAAAGCCCGAGTTTACGGCCTGCCTCCTGTTGCAGCGTCGAGGTGGTAAACGGCGCAGCCGGAGAGCGTTTGCCGGTGCGTTCTTCAACTTTGTGAACGTGCCAAGGCTGACTCTTGAGGCGCGTGGCCAAAGCTTTAGCGTCGTTTTGCGCGAGCAGCAAAATGTCTTTACCGGCGGTGAGACCGTCCTTGAGTTTGCCGGTGTCATCGTCAAAATCGCGGCCTGTGGCGAGCCTAACGCTGCCCAAATGCGTCATGACGGCGTCGAAAGCGTGCTGGTTTTTCTCGAGCCTCGCCTTCAAATCCCAGTAACTTGCCGGAACAAACGCAATCCGTTCACGTTCGCGTAGTACCATAAGCCGCACCGCAACGCTCTGTACCCGTCCCGCTGAAAGTTTCGGCGCAACTTTTTTCCATAACAGCGGCGAAAGTGTATACCCGACCAAGCGGTCTAAGACGCGCCGCGTCTCCTGCGCGTCTACGAGGTGCTGGTCAATCGCGCGAGTTTCTTTCAAGGCTCGCATGATGGCCGCTTCGGTAATCTCGTGAAAGACCATCCGGTGAACCGGCACTTTCGGGTTTAAGACCTCGACTAGATGCCAGCCAATCGACTCGCCCTCACGGTCTTCGTCTGTGGCGATATAGAGTTCGTCAGCGTCTTTGAGTGCGGCTTTTAACTCGCTAACGACTTTCTTTTTCTTAGCCGGGACAATATAGATCGGCTCAAAGTGGTCGTTGATGCCGAGCCGCGCCCACGCCTGGTCTTTGAAACTGCTGGGGATTTCGGCGGCGGAGGCGGGCAGGTCGCGCACGTGTCCCATCGACGCTTCGACGCGGTACGACGGCCCCAAAAAACGCCGGATGGTTTTGGCTTTGGTCGGCGATTCGACAATGACCAGCCGACGTGACCCACCTTTAGCGCTTTTTTTCTGTACCTGACTCACCGTGCCTCCAAAATCTTGCGTACCCGACGTGTCCACGTCATGAAGTACGCCTAAGCACGCCATTATATAGAGTGCCTAGCCGTTGTCAACAGGGTGTTATACACATCGAGTCAAAATCCGGATGCGTTTAGCGTATTTATTCTGGTGATTACCCGGCGCGTTTACAACCGGCGGCGGTTGCTGATAGCGCGGCCCAGCGTGACTTCGTCGGCGTACTCGAGGTCGCCCCCCACCGGTAATCCGTAAGCAATACGTGAGATGGGAACTTTCATTTCACCCAGCATCCGCGCCAGATACATCGCCGTCGCTTCACCCTCGACGGTCGTCGCCGTCGCCAAAATCACCTCTTGAACATCTTTCAGGCGCGTCAACAAGGGCTGAATCGTAAGCTGGTCAGGGCCGACGCCGTTCATCGGTGAAAGCGCCCCCTGCAACACGTGATAAAGCCCGCCGTATTCGCCGGAACGTTCAATCGCTAACAGGTCAGCGGGTTCTTCGACGACGCAAATCAGGGTCTGTTCACGTTGCACGTCGGTGCAAACGCCGCAACGCTCCGCATCGGTGATGTTAAAGCAGACTTCACACTGCCGTAAACTACCTTTGGCGTTCAGCAGCGCCTCAGCGAGGCCGCGCACCTCTTCATCGGGCCGGTTGAAAAGGTGAAAGGCGAGCCGCTGGGCACTCTTCGGGCCGATACCGGGAAGGCGTCCCAACTCACGGATAAGCTGGGTCAAGGCGGGTGGGTATTTCAAGCGCTAGAACATCCCCCCAAGGCCGCCCATACCCCCCATTGCTGAGCCCATCTCGGTCTCTTGCAGCTCTTTGGCTTTGCGCTGCGCGTCGTTGACCGCCGCCATCACGAGGTCTTCTAACAGCTCGACGTCTTCGGGGTCAACGGTGCCGGGATCTATTTTAATGGCTGTAATGGCGCCGTCACCTGAAGCGGTCGCGGTCACTAGGCCGCCGCCTGCGTTGCCGGTGACGGACAAGTTCGCTAGTCGCTCTTGGGCTTCCTGCATCTTCTTCTGCGCTTTCTGCGCCTCTTTCATCAGCTTTTGCATGTTCATATGGATATGGGCTCCTTTACCGCTTGAAACATACCTTATAACACCCCAAGTCTGGGGTACTGAATACTAACGGACATTTGCCATCAACGACACTTCCAGAGATTCAACAAGACGATTTTGGCCTCTCTTGAAGTGTCGCTGATTAGTCGCTGAGTCATCTATCAAACCATACAAAGACTTCTTCCTTCGTTTCGCTGTCGAGCCTGTTTTCGACTCGGTGAAAGTTTTTATCAAGCCAAGCGACTTTCTTGTCTATAGCCTCAAAGTTGCCGTCATAAAAGCCGAGAATCAGGCGACCACCCTTTTTGACCGCGCTACAAGCCCCCTCGAGATAACCGTTAAACTGCGCGTCACTAAAGCTAAAGTCGTCCCAAACACACCAGTAAACAAAGTCAAACTGTTCGGGCAAACCTGCCGCCGGGGACTGCCCAAGTTTGCGAAGCGGTAGGTTGGTGAAGTGACGCTCTAGGGTGGGAAACATCGTTTTACACCCTTCAAGCAAGGCTTCATCAGGTTCAATGCCGTAGGGTATCAGCTCGTAATCACTCCACTCAATCAAAGAGCGTAGCAAAAAGCCGTTGGCACAGCCGATATCAAGTAGGGAGCCGGAGCGATTTATAGCTTTGGCGATAGGAGAGCGGTGTTTGTACCAATACTTCAGGTTAGCAGCGTCCCCCATGATGTGACTGCCCGCCAAGACAGCTTTAAGCCGCTCAGATGGGTTGATTAAGTCAGCAAATTCTTTCATTGAAAATTACTCACTCAGCGTAACAACTAGCTCTCATCGGTTTCGTCAGCGTCTAACCCTGCTTCCAAGTCTACCGTTTCAGGTGCGGCGTTGGCGTCGTCTGCGACGGTTGAAGCGGGCGTTTCGGCACTCTGCCAGTCGGTCATCCGGCCTGGGAATAGCTCAGTCAGGAGGACGAAGCGGGGGTCGCTTTCTAACGGCCCGCTCAGCGGTTTTACGGTTTGTGGCGGCGCTTGATGCGTATCCGTCGGACTGAATCTGTCGGTTACACCGTCATCCGGGTAGCTCTCCCGTGAGTTTTGCGGTGCTTCGGGAATGATAGGGTCATCCCCCCAAAAGTCGGGCGGCAGTTCGTCGGCAAAGGGTTCGGGCGGTAGCGGCGCGGTGTTTGCGGGCGTCGGCGGTGGTGCAGCGACTGTTCCATCAGATTGGACGCCGGGGGGGGGCTCGAGCGGTGGCTGAACCGGGCTGGGTTCTGTGACAACAGGTTCTACGGCAACAGGTTCTACGGCAACAGGTTCTACATATTCAGCTTTTACGGCAGGTTGTGCATTTTCTCTGTGCTGTTCAGGGAGTCTTTCAGCGGGCGGTGTGGTCGGAGCGGCCCCTAGGCGCTCCGTTACGACTTTTTTGTAACATGTTCCCCCGGCCCCTCGAGGTGCAGCGTGTATCCGTCTCCTAAAACGTCTCTAACCAGCGTAGCAAGTTCGTCTTGCCGGGTTTTGAGCTGGGTGAAGTGAAACTTGTGCGTGTCGGCAAACCGTAAAAAGATGTCTGAACCTTCGATGTCGGCTTTGGCAGGCAGCATAAACGCCTTGAGCTGCGTTCCGGCGCGGCTCTGGACGGTGTGCCATGAGGCTTTGGGGCGCTCGGGTTTGGCTGCTGGGGTAGACGGCGGGATAGGTTGTGCCGGTGTAGGTGACGCCTCTAGATGGGGCGGGCGAACCGGCGCGGGGCGGCCTGTCGGGTTGAAGTCGGGGAAGTCGTTGGCTGCCGATGTTGGCGGGGCGGATTGGGGGTTTTTTTGAAGCGGGGCAGGCTGTATATTTTCGGAAGCTGACATTTCTGCAACCGGACGGGGTGCGTTTTGGGACAGTGCGTTTGTGGCTTTGATGAGGGCAACCTCGAGCGAAAACAGGTCGTCATACCGAACAAACCGCTCCATCTCATCGTCAAGCGCGTGAATCACCCGGAGCAGGTCGTCTTCTTCAAGCGTCAACGAAAAACCCTCGTCTAGGCCGACCTTTGTGTAAAGTGCAGCCCTCAGCTCTAAAGTCAAGCGTTCTGCCAAACTACGCGGCGCAAAGCCGTCGCGGTACAAGGCGCTCGCTTCACTGAACATGGTGTTCAGGTCGCGTTCGGCGAGCGACCGGGCGAGGGTTTGAATCCGGGTTTGCGGCGGTAGCCCGAGGGCGCGTTCGGCGTCTTTTACGGTGATGGTCGCGCCACTTGCCAAGAGGCGCTCGAGCAGAGATTCTGCGTCCCGCATCGCACCGTCGGCGGCGCGGGCAACGAGGGCCAACGCTCCCGGTTCAGTTTCAACCTTGGCTTCTTGTGCTAAACGCTCAAGCTTGCTCTCAATCTCAGCCTCGGAAAGCCGACGAAACCGGAAGTGCTGCGTTCTCGAGAGAATCGTCGGTGGTAACTTCTCCGGTTCAGTCGTGGCCAGCACAAAGACGAGACCTTCGGGGGGTTCCTCGAGCGTCTTGAGAAGTGCGTTCGACGCCGATTTGGACAACATGTGCGCTTCGTCCAAGACCCACACCCGCCGCCCGCCGCGTACTGAAGACAGGTAGACCTTTTCACGCAAATCACGAATGTCTTCAACCGAGTTGTTGCTCGCGGCGTCGAGTTCGGTGACGTCCGGGTGGTTGCCTTTTCGTACTAAAAGACAAGATTCGCACTCGCCGCACGGTTTTTCGTCTCGTTCGCAGTTGACCGCCATCGCCAAGAGCCTTGCCGTCGTGGTTTTACCGACGCCGCGCGGCCCCGAAAACAGGTAGGCGTGACCGATACGGCCCCTCAAGAGCGCTGCTTGCAGGGGCGCTTTGACGTGTTCTTGACCGATAACTTGGGCAAAGGTAATCGGTCTCGCACGTTGGTAAATCGCCGTCATCAGGTCTTTATGCTATCACCCGGAGGGAGAAAACTTGGGCGTCGGCGTGTCGGTTTGTAGGCTAACTTGCAGCCTCTCGTTACACCTGCTAGTTTGAGAAATGCGTATGTCTGTCGAGGAACAAGTCAGGCTCGCACGGCGGGGCGAACACGAACGCCTCATCTGCCGGTTGCCCTCCGGCTGGCTCTTTCTGGGTGTTTACCAGTATCTACCGGGCTACTGCGTTCTCGCTTCAGACCCCGTATTGGAGAGCCTTAACGCTCTGCCGCTCGCAGACTGGACACAGTCTTTGCTCACGATGAGCGTCGTGGATGATGTACTGCTCGAGACTACCGGGGCGGCACGCATTAACTACGCGGTTTTAGGCAACGGCGACCCGACGCTGCACGCCCATATTCGGCCGCGCTACGCGTATGAAGACGCGGCCAAACGTCGCGGCTCTGTGGATTTTTATGGCAACAAGCTGAGTTTGGTGCCTTTTGACTTGACGCGCGACCGCCCTCTTATCCAGGCCATCCGTAACGAGCTAGAGCTTTATATCACCGCAGTTTAGGCTGCCACATTTTGTTTCGACGGTGCTTGTATACGAGTAGGTCTGAAGATAGCTCCGGCCCGAACAGCTTTAGGACGTCCCGTAAGGCAGGCTTCTTACAGGCTGATTGGTTGCTCGCTGCTACACTATCACCATGATGCTTGCCAGATACCTTCTCTTAACGCTGTTTTCGCTGGGTTGTGCGGGCGCTCAAACCACGCCGCGAGACCTCACGCCTTCTCAACAAGAGGGGCCTTACTATCCGACCGAGAAGTTAGCCGACCAAGACAGTGATTTAACTGTAGTGGGGAGCTTAGGCCAGCCCGCTCGGGGTGACCTGCTGCTGCTGAGCGGAAAGGTCTTGGGTGCGAACGGCAAGGGCCTTCTAGGAGCCATCGTTGAGATCTGGCAAACGGACGCCAGCGGCGTATATATGCATCCGAACGATCCGGAGACCTCAAACAGAGATATGAACTTCCAGTTTTACGGCGAGTCTGAGACTGCTGAAGACGGCAGCTACGCGTTCAGAACCGTTCTTCCCGGTCAATACGAGCCGCGTCCACGCCATATCCACTTCAAAGTCAAGCTAAACGGTGCGGAACTGCTGACTAGCCAACTCTATTTTGTAGGCTACGAGGGCGCAGGGGCGAGCCGTGAACCCTCTGCGCTCACCGTAGACTTGGCCCAGGCTGCAGACGCGGCCTACACCACGGCCTACCGGGGAGAAGAGGACCTCATCGTCGCCGCGCCGTAAAACTCTAACGGCCTTTGTTCGTTATGATGGGGCTATAATGCATAGCATCACTGTGCGTCACACCGAACCGAGCGACTTTGAAGCGTTTCACAGGATATTCCTGTGCCCCGGCGTCATCCGTGGGACGATGCAGTTGCCTTATCCCTCGGCTGAAAGTTGGCGTAAGAAGCTTGCTGCTCCGCCGCCTGATTTTTACAGCTTGGTTGCCTGCGTCGAAGATGAAGTCGTCGGTAACTTGGGGTTGAGTGCCAACTTGAGACCCCGGCGGCGTCACGCCGGTTCGCTTGGTATGGCGGTGCGTGACGACTGGCAGGGTAAAGGCGTCGGGTCGGCGCTGATGACAGCGGCAATAGAGCTGGCTGATGGGTGGCTCGAGCTGACCCGCTTAGAGCTTACGGTCTATACCGATAACGTGCCTGCTATCAAGCTTTACGAAAAGTTTGGTTTTGTCCGTGACGGAATACACCGGCAGTATGCGTTTCGGGAGGGCGTGTTGGTTGACGCTTATGCGGTGGCGAGGGTGAGAGATCAAAAGCACTAAGGTTTACTTTCTGACGCGGATTTGCTCCATAACTGACACAAGCTTATCGTTAAAAAATCCGTAAAGTTCTTTGATCGCCAGAATTAATGCCAGCCAATAACCTGCTCCTTCAGAATTTGTCTTGAAGTTGAAGGTGTCATTCACAATTCCGTACACTGAGTGAGTATCGTCAGGGCAGTGCTGAAGATTGAACTCTTGCACAGTTTTTAGAACCTTTAGCAAGTGAGCAAGCTTTGCTGTATCAAACTCACCCGTAGCTTCGTTTGTAACCTGAGATGCTGTGTTGATTTGTCAAGCTTGAACTGAAGTTGGCTGGAAGGGTTTCCTGTGCGTAAGCACGCCAAAGATCATCCTTAGCAGTTTAGCCATACATGCTACCACCGCCGCCTTTTTATGTTTACCATGCCTCACCAGACGTTCAAAGAAGTCCTTAACGACAGGATTAAAACGAATAGCTGCGAGGCACGGCATGTACAAGATATGCCGCAAGTAGGCAGAACCTAAGCGTGAGATATGGCTTGGTTGAGCCACGCTCGTACCGGAGGTAAACTGGGTAGGTGTCAGCCCAACAAAGGCGACTAGCTTGCGTGCTGTAGCAAACCGCGCTACCGAGCCTAACTCTGCCAGGAGCAGACACGCAGTCCGAATCCCAATCCCAGGAATGCTCGTCAACAACAAGAGTTCGTGCTCGTTCGAACGCTTCGTCTCCAGCTCGAGCTCATTCTCCAGGGCTTGCTTTTCTACTGCTAGTGAGGCCATGCGCCGCTTCAGGGAAGTCACCACCTCGGGATGAACCTGACCATGTTCGGCTGCCTCGAGCCGGTTCTTGAGTCGCGTCAGGTCCTTCGCTAGCGCCTGAATTTCCCGAGCGAGCGATTGCCGTAGCGGACTCACGGCGAGGGTGGGAGCAGGTTGCCGCTCTTTGACGTAAACCGCTAGCCACAAGGCGTCCGCTTTATCGGTTTTGTTACGGCGGTGCTGGCGCTTCATGAAATAGCTGACCTGGGCTGGATTAAGGATGCTCACGCTCACGTAAGTGCCTTGTAAGGTCGCAGCAAGACGCCGGTGGTAGGAGCCCGTTGCTTCCAGGGCCAGACGGCAGTTCGGAAAGAATTCGAGCCAAGTTAGCAGCTCACGATGGCCTTCTGGGGTGTTACCAAACTTTCCCCGATGGATTTCACCGGTATCAAGGAGTGCAGCCACGTCCAGGCTGAGTTTGCTTACGTCGATGCCTACAAACGTCATCTCGTCCTCCAGCTTGGGTCCGGCTCTAGGCCACCACCGCTCGCATACTTGCAGATCCGGCCTTAACGGCTCAGGATGCTGGTTCGGAGTCTTGGTGATGGGTTGAGCAGGCCTATCTCAGGTACGAGCTCAAACGCTCAGGTTCGGAGTCGGCCTTACTCTTGACCCGCACTCAACATACAAGTTCGGAGTTATTCTCACGTCCGGCACGCAAATCCTGTACTTTCGGTGACTGACGGCCTTCCCAAAGATTGCGACTTCGCCGTTTCTTAAAAACACTCGAGCGTTTTGGTCATAGGTACGCCTTAAGCTTATGAGAGGAAACCTGTCAGAGACGGAAAACCTATCCTCGAACTCAGGTTACTTAGCTGCGTTTTATATCCGGCAAAGGTCTTGTTTTACCTTACCCACCCAACCGTTCTTGATAGAGTTGGGGCGTGTCTGTAAGCTCTTTTCAACCCGCTCGTTTGGGTCTCGCCTTAGGTGGCGGCACCGCCAGGGCGTTCGCGCACATCGGCGTTCTCAAAGTCTTGACCGAGGCGGGCTTCTCTCCCAGCGTCCTTTCCGGCACGAGTTTCGGGGCGCTGATTGCGGCGCACTATGCGCTTTACCGGGACGCGGATAAACTCTGGCGCTGGGCTGAAACCTTTCCGGCTCGAGAAGTGTGGCAGCAAGGACTCGATTTTGGTCTGCACCGGGCGGCGCTCGTCGAGGGGGGGCGAATCGAGGGGTGGCTCGAGCGCACCGTCTTTCACGGCGCGACCTTTGCTGAGCTCGAGCTGCCCCTGCACATTACCTGTACGGACGTTCGTAGCGGCGAACTCGTCGTGCTGAGCAGGGATGCTTATCGCGGCTCTATCGCCAAGGCAGTGCGGGCAAGTTGCGCCCTGCCGGGGATCACCAGAGCGTTCGAGATTGACGGTCGTCTGCTCATTGACGGCGGTTTCGTCTCACCGGTGCCGGTCACGCCGCTACGAACCGAAGCCCGGTTTACGCTCGGCGTGCATACCGGCATCGCCGTAGAAAAAGCGGAGTCTATCCAGCGCTTTCGGAAGTTCCACGCGTCAGCTTCCGGGCAGCGCTGGAACAGCAGGCTCTTAAGCGCACCCGAGCACGCTTACGGTACGCTCTTGCGCGGGTTGGCGCGGGCGGGCGCGTCGTACACCCGAGACCCCTTAAACGACCTTTTAGAGCTGCCTGACGCACTTCTCTTACGGGTAGACCCGCCGATCAACTGGTGGGATTTTCACCGTGCCGTAGCGGGCGCGGAGGCCGGGGAGCGGGCGATGCGCTGTGCGCTACCCGAGGTGCAGGCGCGCCTGAGCGGGGACGAAGCTGAGCCAACTATGGCCGAGGTTTTATGAAGTACGTCTTTCGGGCATTGGGGCGGGAGGGGTGGGCGCAGGCTTTAGAAAGGCTGAGCGGGGCTGTTTTAGGCCGTAACGCCGCCGAAGTTGAGGCTGTTTACGCCGAGCTTTATGCTGCGCTGAGTGAGGCCGGACACGCCGACCTGTATGAGGCGGCGGCGGTGGGGCTGCTTTACGGTGAGTCGGGGTTAGCAAAGGTAGCCTCTGCTGCTGAGCTGCCGGAAGGTTTACGGGCCGGGGCGCAGCGTGACCTCTCGAGCCTCCTCAACTTGCTCCGCCGTGACTGGCAGAGCGAAGTGGGCGAAATTCTAGGGGAGACGGTGCCGCCGCTCGAGCAACTCAGCACAGGTGTCAGCAAAGATATTTGGGATTTCTCGCGAACCCTCCGCAAGGCCGACGCCAACACCGTATTGGGAGAATTGCTTGCGGCGTACCGTAAAAATGGTACCGGCGACCTGGCCCGGTTTCCGGCGTTTCGCTGGTCGAGCGGCGCACTTTACGGCGTCCGGCATCCGGCGTGGGCTGAAGCGGAGCGGTTGGTCGGGCTGGAAGGTCAGCTCGAGCGCCTCCACGCCAATACTAAAGCGTTTTTGGCTGGACACGGCGCACAGCACACGCTCCTTTATGGCCCACGCGGAAGCGGTAAATCCACCGCTCTGAGAAGTTTGGGCGGACGTTACGCCGAAGCGGGTCTACGCTTTGTCGAGGTCGTCCCAAAAAATTTGGGCGAACTGCCAACCATCTTGGAAACGTTACGCGGGCGACCGCATTTTTATCTGCTCTTCGTCGATGATCTGTCGTTCGAGGCCGGCAGCCGCGCTTACGGGCCGCTCAAGTCACTGCTCGAGGGTTCTTTAGGCGGACGACCTGAAAATGCGCTCGTTTACGCGACGAGTAACCGCCGCCACCTCGTTACGGAGCGTTTTTCCGACCGGCCCGACCCCTTAAACGACGACGTTCACGCGTGGGACACGCAGCACGAACGGCTGGCGTTGTCCGACCGTTTCGGCCTCGTCCTGACATTCCCGGACGCGACGCAGCGGCGGTATTTGGAGATTGTCCGGCGACTTGCCGAACCTGACGGGCTTAAAGATGCCGATTTGGACGCTAAAGCCGTGCGGTTTGCCGAGTGGGGCAATGGGTATTCGGGGCGCACCGCGCAGCAGTTTGTAGAGGCGCTAAAGAGCGGTCTAGTCTGACCAACCGTCGTTCCACGTTTCGGCGTGGGGCATTCCGCTCTTTTTAGCTGCTTCTAACAGCGGTTGTAAATCGTAGGGGATGCGTCTGAAGGTGATGCTCGGCTGTCCCTTAACGACTTCGACAAGCGCATATTCGGCTCGAGCCGGATTTCGTGCGCTTCCATCAGGAAGGATTTCAAAAGGCAAGCCGACGCTGCCAGGATTGATAAACGTCACATTTTGGTAACGCCTCAGAAGTTGAGTATGCGTGTGACCGCCAAACATGAGCGGCGCACATTCCTAAAAAGACTCGGCGAGCGTTTCATCGGGTGTGGTAGCGACGATCTCATCGTTGCAAGAGTTTAGAGAACCGTAAAAACAGAGGATAGGTGAGCCGTTTAGCTCGAGCCTTACCGTCTTCTGAAACGTCCGGATAAATGCCCTATTCTCCCCGGTAAGCTGTTTGGCGCACCAGTTCTCTATGTCTGTAAACAAAGCGGGACGTGCAGGGTCGGGTGGTGGAGATTCGAGCATCGCTGCGTCAGCGTTGCCCATCACGACCGGACATCCTAACGCCTGAACCCGCTCTAGCGCTTCGCGCGGTTGCGGCCCGAAACTCGCCACGTCACCTAAACATACGAGCCTATCTGCGCCGACTCTTTTGATGTCGGCTAAAACAGCCTCCAACGCCCCTAGATTCCCGTGAATATCCGAAATAACCGCCAATACCTCAGTCAAAAGCCCGCCTCCCCAAAACGACCGCTGCTGCTGACGACCAGCCGTGAAACGGGACGCTGGGGTAGCGTTCCAGGGGAAACTCGAGCCCCCCCGTCACCACGTTGTACTTCTCCCACAGCTTGCCCGTTTCTTCATACTGCGCCAGCATCAGCCCGACAAACCTCCGGCTGATACGTTTCGCTTCGTCAAGATAACCGTAACGCGCCAACCCTTCGGCGGCAATCATCTGGAGCGGGGGCCAACCGAGCGGATACGCCCACTGCAGGTTTTTGAATTCCGGATGTGGACTCGGGTACGCCTCGTCGGTGACGCTCAGGCCGTGCGTCATTTCAAAACGTTCTAATTGTGAGGCTAGCGCTGCCGCTTGCTCGGGTGTGGCGACCCCGGCCCAGAGTGTCCAGTAAGCGCAGACTGAACGGTAGGGCAACCTTTGGCCTGTGACGTAGTTGTACTCGAGAAAAAACCCTTGCCCTTCATCCCAACAAAGCGCCCGAATCCGCTCGGCGCGCCTCTCTGCCTCACCCCGCCACGCGGCTGCGCCGGGAGCGTCACCGAGCGCTTCGGCAATTTCGGCAAGTGCGCCCGCGTAGCGCACCAGCGCACAGTTGGTCAAGAGCGGCACGCAGTCGCGCACGTCGCCGCCGTAAATCGCGGTAAAGTCGAGCCCGGTTTCGGCTTCAGCGGTGATGGCAGGGCGCGGGTCCGAGTTTAACAGGTCGCGGTTGGTCGAGAGTCCTACCGGCGTCTCGTGATGTTCGGCTCGCCAGTAGTCCGTGTACTCTTTTTGCAACCACGGATAGGTCTGTCTGACGACCTCTACCGCGCCACCCGCCTTTAGAAACTGCCTTACCGTATCCGCCAGGAGGGGAGGCTGTGAGCGCCCCAGATAGTACGTCCGGTTGCCGTTTAAGACCCTGCCGTAGCGTTCAATCATATGGCGGTGGTTCAAAATATGGTTTTGCACGAGGTCCAGGCGGTTGTGCGCCAGCAACCCTAGATTGATAAAATAGGTGTCCCAACCGTACTGTGTATCCCAGCCGTAGAGTTCGTTAAAGGCGGCTTCGCTGCCGCCGGGGGTCAGGTACGGATAGGGTAAAAAGAGCAGCGTGCCTTTGGGGTCGGCGGCAACATCGGCCTCCGACGCCGTTTTCTGATCGCCGTCCCACCAGCCGCGAATGGTGTCGTCGAGACGTTCCCAGGCGGCGCGGTCGGGTAGAGGCACCTCGTCCTCGTTTGCGCAACCTACCAGCAGCGGCCCTGCTAAGAGCGCCAGTGCAGTTTGGCCTCCCCGCTTGAGCAGTGTGCGCCTCGTCAGGGGAGAGGTAAATACGGGCAGTTCAGGCATAGGCGTGACCTCGAGCAGCCAATCCGGTTCCAGATTCCGGAGACGCTACTTTCTTGTAACGGTTCAAAGTACGTTCCAGTTTAACAAATTTCGGTTCTAACGGGCCGTGTATTTACCCGATTCTGAAGCCAGTTTTGCCGCGAGCGCGTAGGCTTCGCCGCGGGTTAGGACTGAGTGGGGCTCGAGTCCAGTGATAACCTCTGCCCAACCAGAAGAGCAGGTGTTCAAGAGGCAGCTTGCGTTTCGGCTCAGCGCCAACGCCAAAGCCGGGGTCAGGTCGCCGCTGAGGTCTGGAAACGCCGCCAATAACTCCTGACCGATGTCATCACGCCAGAACCGCGTCCCGACGTTGCTCAGCAGATAGAGAAACCCTTGGGCGGACATCGTTTCGTTCAAACCGGGGTCGTTGCTGTAGCCGCCGAGCGCCAGACCTTTGCGCCGCAGGGTGCGGTACGCTCCGAAATAGGGGTGTGAGGTTGGGCCGGTCGGCGTTCTGGGTTTGACTACGGGCAGATAGGCACCCCTGACCGTCAACTGTTCGCGTAATCCTGTCACGGCTTCAGCGTCCGCTGCAAACACCGAAGCTGAACGTCTCATCTGCGCCGCATTCGCTGCTGCCACCCCGACTGCTTCACCTAAAGCCATCCCGAACGGGACGACCCGCGCCGACGCCGCTGCGAGCGGGTCGTAGCCCGCGCTTTTGCCGACAACCCAGAGGTTGTCCGGCTTTTTAGGTAAGGTGACGCAGAGCCGCGCACCGTAAACCTCCGGGACGCCGTAAACGTAGCCGTCGTCATCGGGCGTCAGGGTCTGCACGTCGAGCGGATAGTTGCCTGCTGCAACGTCGTCCGGTCTGACGATGTTGTTAAGAGTATCTTCTATGGTGAGCGTGCAGCGCGTCCTGAAGTGCCGCCACTCACGGATGTAGAGCCGGCCTGCCGTACCGCCGTACTGCGCAGCTTCAAACCCCGGCAGCGCCCGTAAATAGGGGACGATATGGGGAGCCTCGAGCCGCGCCCGCTGCACCCCGTCCGCAACACTCTCCGGGCTTGACGGGTCAACGCCGTAAACGAGCAGCGCATTGACCAACACTGACCCGTCCGCCTGCCGCCCCAGGTTGAGGCCGCGTAACCGGATATTTTCTTGCACCGATTTGTACGCGGCCGGAACCCCACCGAACGACCCCCATATCGCATCACCGTTGACCTGTGCGTAAGCGCCGCCTCTAGCCCGCGCGTCCCTAACGAGCGCTGCCCAGTCGATGCCGTCAACCCGAAACACCAGCGTGTCCGCCATCCGCTCCGGTACGCCCAAAGACTCAAAGCCGAGGGTATAGGCTGCGCCCGCTGCTGCCGCGAAATCACCCTCAGCCGTGGCGTCGATAACCTGCGCGGCGCTCAAGGTTTCGCCTCCGACCTGAACACCGGCAACTCGGCCTGCTCGCACTACCGGAGAGACCGACCGACCCAGCTGCACACTTACGTCGGCGTCCTGTAAAAGTGTCCAGAACGCCCCTTCCGCCCGCGCCGTATCAAACGCTGCGCCGCGCCCCACGAGGTTCCACCAGCGTTCAAACAGGCCGCGTTGTACGGGCTGCTGGGCGCGTAAATCGAGCGAGTTGAGGCCACCCGGAACGAGCAGGCCGCCGATACGTTTATCGCTGGTGACGAGCAGCGTCCGGGCACCCGTTTCAGCGGCGGCGACAGCGGCAATAATACCTTCGGGTTCACTTCCGACGACGATGACCTCAAGCTCAGCTTGTTTTACGGCGTGCCCTAAAGCGACTTGAGCGGTAAAAGCGAGCAGCGTGAGGCAGAGAAGTCGGCGCACAGTCTAATCTAACAGGCTTGCTGACCCCTGACACGCCCTCAAAAAAGCTCACGCGTAAAGGTGTTAAAGTGACCCCATGACCAAGTTCAGAGCTGTTTTACTCCTCCCGCTGCTGCTTACGGGCTGTTTACCTTCGTTTCAGGCGGGTGCGCCGGTGTTACACGACGTGGCGCTCTACACCGCTCAGGGCGGGGCGTTGTACGGCTACTTTTACGGCGAACCGACGACCTTGAGTGTCGGCGGGCGTGACCTCGAGCTGACCCAAGGCGCGTCCGACGACCCCCTGAGCGTGCCCCGCGCCCTCCTGATCGAAGGTCAGCCCTACCTCAAACAAGAGCTTACGCCGCTCGGCAACGCGCCGGTCGTCGTGCAAACGATTCCCTTATCGACCGACCTGATGATTTCGGCGAACGAGGCAGTTGAAGGCGTGCTGTACTTTGACGGTGAGCTGTGGTTTACGCTCTTGGACGCTGAAGACGCCGGGTTTTCAGGCCGTATCGTACCCCGCGAAAGACCCGACCGGCTGTTTGGTCTCGGCGGCCTGACGCGGGCCGAAGCGAACGTCTTCGGGCGTGACTTAGAAGCGCGTGGCCCGGTTGTGGTGACAGCGCTCGCCGAAATACGTGAGCGTACCCGGCAGGCCAACGGGTTGGGCGACTACCGTAACACCACGCTCGTGGTGCGGCAGGGCCTCGAGACCGCTGGCGTCACCGTAACCCCCGCCGCACCCGAATGGAACATCTTAGCGACCGGCACCCAGGCGACCGGCGACGCGCAGAGTTTTGAACTTGCGACCAGCCGGGCAGATTTAGAGGCGCTGTGGAACCGGGCTTACGGCGCGGTGACGCCGCAACCGCCTGTGCCGGAAGTTGACTTTGGACGCTCGAGCATTGCCGCCTTCTTTCTCGGCACCCAAAGTAGCGGCGGCTACAGCGTTGACGTGCAGAACGTCGCGGTCGAAAGTAGCGAAGTCTATCTAGACGTTGCCATCACCGAACCGGCTCCCGGTTCTTTGAGCACCCAAGCACTTACGAATCCTTGGGTGATGGTACAGGTAGACGCGCCCAACTTGGGGTCAGCGTGGTTTAGAGACGTAGCAAACGGCGAGCTGCTCGGGACGGCGCGGAGTACACTCGGGAAGTGACCGGCGTGAAAAGTGGAAGAGAGACGGCCCCGAGGTGTTCCTATCAAGCAGCACAGCCCGCGCTTTGGGTCAAACTATGGTTCGGGTTATGACGGTTGACCGTATTTACAATCCCGTTCAAGACGATGCGGTTACGTTTCTCGAGACAGCCCGGTCGTCGGGGGGCAAGCGTACGCTGCTCGAGGTTAGTGTGGCACCCGGCGGCGGGGTAGCGCCGCACTCTCACACGCGGTTTACAGAGACGTTGACGGCTGTTACCGGTAATTTGTCTTTGCTGCTAGCTGACGAGACGATAGTCCTACAGCCGACCGAATCTGTTACAGTCGCCACCGGTGTGATTCACCGCTTTTTTAATACAACAGATAGACCGACTATATTTCAAGTTGATATTCAGCCTGGAAACCTGAACTTCGAGCGCGCACTGCGCGTCGGGTATGGTCTTGCGCGCGACGGCCAAACAACCGCTAAGAGTATACCTAAAAATCCCTTGGAGCTTGCGGTTATGGCTGAGTGGAGCAATACAGAGATGCCTTCTGCTGCTTCTGTGATAATCAAACCCATCTTCAGCCAGCTCTTGAGTTTGGCAAAACGCAGGGGTGTTGACAAACGTTTGCTCGAGGCGTACTGCTAAACTTAACCTAGAGCAGCTGGGCGCTTCAGCCAAGTACCCCAGAGAGAATGACACCTAGACTCCGGCACTTTTCGTGTTCCATACTCGCACCAAAGCCTACCGAAAGTACGCCTACAAAACCGAGCATCCGTATCAATTTAGAGCGCACTATTACACTGTCAGCGAGGTACTGACACCTTCACCTCTGTATAGGCACGTTTGAAGGTGTGTCTAGCCGCTTCTTTGGAGAATTGCCAGTTGAGCTTAACTTGGGCTTGATTGCGCTCTGTTTGCCAAGCGTTAAGTTCAGTTTCAAGGCGGTCACGTTGAGCAATGCGCCGGTCTAGGCACTGTTTGCTTAAAGCGGAGAATTCAAGTTCAGCCATGTTAAGCCAAGAAGCGTGCTTAGGGGTATGAATCATCTCAAACTGCTGGGCAAGTTCGAAGGCAGCTTGCGGTGCTAGAGCAGCATAAAACGAGCCTGGGTTATGGGTGTTGAGATTATCCTGCACCAGCCTGATTTTCTGCGCTTGAGGGAACTGTTGCGTTAAGTACTGCATAAAGTCGGTGTATTCCTGCCGTCGGCGGTGGTCATAGAGCCTAGTCCAACGCCTGCCGGTAAGCGGCTCGACCGCTAAGAGCACTGAACAACTTGCCGTGACTTTATAATGGTAGTCCTCGCGTTTGACCTGGCCTGCTTTCATCGCTACAGGTTGTAAGGTCTGTTCAATCAGATAACAAGGTCGTTCATCAAAACAAAGTACCGGATAGTCGGGGTCATAAGGCTGAGCGTAAGTATCAAGCACCCGCTCCATTTGCCAAATGAACGCAGAGGTGAGCTTGCCCAAACACCAACACCGCTTTAGGTGGGGTTTGAGCTCGTTTTTTTCAGTATCTCGCTGACCCCCTCATGCGAAACAGTCTCAACCAAGCCCAGCTCGACAGCTTTATCCGCTAACAGTCTCAGTGTCCATCTGCTTCTGCCTTCAGGAGCCTCACTACATGCTAAAGCGGTAATCTTCGCTCGCTGTTCACCACTAAAGCGACTTGGGCGTCCTGGTTTGGGCTTGTCCGCTACTACCTCTTGGACGTTACTCTGGCTTTCGCAAAAACGTTTGCGGATCCTCTTGAGCGTTGCCAAACTGATATCTGCTTGCTTGAGAATCTCGGCGTCACTTACCCCGGCATCCGCCAGTAACAGTGCCCTAGCCCGTTTGTACACCCTCACCCGGCACGCTCCCGCTTTTGTTAGCCGTTCGAGCTCTTGCCTTTGTATTTTACTCAGCTTGATTCCATAGCGCTTTTTCATTCGCTTACTTTAGACACTGTGTTGCTATGGGTCAACTCTTCGCTGACAATGTAGTATAGCGTTTTTCATCGCTACTGAGCTAGGTTCTTGCAGGAATCATCTCTTAGGGGTGCGTGCTAGACTGTGCTTTATCCTCATAGACTGGCTCAAACCAGATGATACCTGTTATATAAAAACCTCCGTACAGCAGTTTGACGTAAACCTGACGTAGATGCAGCACCGCTAAAGCCTTTTGAGAGAACCTTCTAAATAATTTAGGTCAGAGCTTGCGGGTCAAAAAGTTTGCGGTACTCGTCAGAAGCGTAACGGTCGGTCATCCCCGCTAGATAATCCGTTACGGTGCGGACTAAACCCTTCTCCTTGACCTCTTTTTGCACGGCCCACGGCAGCATCTTGGGCGTTTCGCAGTACGCCGAAAAAAGCGCGGTGAGCATCCGGTCGGCTTTGCGGGTCATGCGAATTTGGCGAAAGTGATAGTACAAGTTTTCGTACAAAAAGCTTTTGAGTTCAGCCAGTTGCGCGTGCCGTTTGGGTTCGGTGCAGACGAGTTTGGTGGGGGCGCGGCGCACATCCTCCAGCGTTTTTATATTGTGAACACCGAGCTGCCGGTCGGTCTCGAGGATGGTGCTTTCAATCGTCAAACCCAATAGTTCGCGAATCAAGATGTAGCGTTCAGGACTGCCGAAACGCTGCGGGTCTAGCTTAAGCTGCGTCATCAGTTCACCGATGAGCGGAACCTCGGCAATTTGCGGCGGCGTCAAGTGCCCGCCGCGCAGACCGTCCTCGAGGTCGTGCGCGTTATACGCCAACTCGTCGGCCACGTTGACGACTTGCGCCTCTAAAGACGGCTGCAAGTTAGGTTCCATATCCGGCTCGAACCCTCTTCCGGGCAGGTCGTACTCGGTCTCGTGCTTCATGATGCCCTCGAGCGTCTCCCAGGTCAGGTTCAGCCCCGGAAAGTCCGGATAACGGTGCTCGAGTTCTGTCACCACCCGTAAAGACTGCTTGTTGTGGTCGAAGCCGCCCTCAGCTTGGGCGAGCCGGTCGAGCGTACGTTCCCCGGCGTGACCGAAAGGGGGATGTCCAAGATCGTGGGCTAAGGCGACCGTTTCGGCAAGGTCATCGTTGAGGCCGAGGGCGCGGGTAATGCTTTTGGCAACCTGCGCGACCTCCAAAGTATGCGTCAGGCGGGTGCGGTAGTGGTCGCCCTCATAATTGACGAACACTTGCGTTTTGTACTCGAGCCGCCTGAAAGCCGAGGTGTGAATCACCCGGTCGCGGTCTTTTTGAAACGCGGTGCGGTAACGCGACGCTTTTTCCAGATAGCTGCGGCCCCGGCTCGCCCCGGCGAGCACCGCGTAAGGGGCCAGCGTGTCGGCTTCACGCCGCTCGAGCTGCTCGCGTGTGTAGATCATAGTTTAGTCTAGCGCGCCCCACAGGGTTTTCCGGAGAGATACACTGCTTTTATGGATTTACAACCGCTCCTCGAGTTTGCCACCGAAGTGGCCTTTGATGCCGGACGCCTCACGCTCGGTTATTTCGGTCGTTCTGCTGAAGGCTTGGGCCTTACCTACAAAGACGACGCTAGCCCCGTCACGCTTGCCGACCGCGAGGCCGAAACGCTGATTCGCCGCCGTATTGAGGCGCAGTATCCTGACCACGCCATTATCGGTGAAGAGTTCGGTGAAGACGCTAAA
The DNA here is from genome assembly GCA_965215315.1 of Truepera sp. GTDB lineage: Bacteria > Deinococcota > Deinococci > Deinococcales > Trueperaceae > Truepera. Next base: position 2,988,404 of record CBDCDB010000008.1, read on the forward strand.
GATGCGACCCACCGCTGGCTTGTTGACCCGGTTGACGGCACCAAAGCGTTCGTCCGAGGTGTGCCCCTTTACGGCGTGCTGCTTGGGTTAGAGATTGAAGGGAGGCTCGCAGTCGGCGTCGCCTACTTTCCGGCGCTAGACGAACTCTGCGCCGCCGCCACCGGCTTGGGTTGCACCTTAAACGGGCGTCCGGCGCGTGTTTCGGACAAAAAAACGCTTGCTGAAAGTACGGTCGGCTTTACCGACATTGCCAGTTTCGCAGCCTACAACCGTGCTGACGCCTGGGGACGTATCGCGTCCTCTGCATATGACCGCCGGGGCTGGTCGGACGCTTACGGACACATGCTGGTCGCTACCGGACGCATGGAGGCGATGTTCGACCCCATTATGAACGCGTGGGATTGCGGGCCGTTTCCGGTGCTTTTACAGGAGGCAGGCGGGTATTTTGGAGACTGGTCGGGGCAAGAGACGGTTTACGGCGACGAGGGCATGAGTACGACCAAGTCGCTCTTACCGGAGGTTTTAGAAATGATTGGGGAGGCTCGAGAAGTCTAAAGTTGTTACTGGTGTTTTACTGTTTCTCCAATACACCATCCACCCAAACCTCGAGAGAGGAGGGCTGGCTTTGTTTCATTCTGATAAGTAGGTCATATTCGCCACGCGCACGAAAAAGGATGCTTATCCACTCGGAGTCTGGCAGCCCCACGACAGTTTCGTTGTACTTTAATAATGTTGAAGAAATGTCTTCTATAGCCTCATCGAGTTTTGGCAAAGACCTGGATTTGTCTATAAATAAATGAAATCCGTAATTCGGCAAATACTGAGGATAATCACTCGTCAAAAAACCAGCATCTAAAGTATCTTTAATTTCGGTAACTAAGTCGTTTGCGGAATTCTATATTCTTACGGGGTTTGCAGCGAAAGCCATGCACGCTCCCAAAACCAGACTAAAGGTGACTATTAGAGACAGGAAACGTAGGTTTTTCACTTATAACCTCCAGCACAGTTTTGCGGAGCAAGACGTTCTCGAAACATTGTAATATATTACTGCTTAACACTACAGCCACTAAGCCGCAGAGTTGCTGTTTGCTAAATTCCCGTCAGGAGTAGAACATGAAGTTGTGGATACCTATCGCTATCTTCTATATTTTAGCTGTTGTATTGTCTTAGCATTTGCAAAATAGGTTACGACACACGATAGTAAGGAATGCGAGCGTACTCGGAAGACTTAAGAACGAGAATCGTAATAGCAGTTGAGGAAGAAGGGCTTGCTAAGGTAGAAGTAGCAAGACGTTTCAAAATAGACCGAGCGACGGTTTATCGTTACCTAGCACGCGCTGGGCAAGGCGAACTCAAAGCAAGAACCTCACCAGGCCGCACCCGCAAGCTAACCCCGGAACAGGTGCAGGCGTTTAAGCGGCAGCTCGAGGCGCATAGCGATGAGACGCTGATAGAACATGCTGAACGGTTTGCCGAGGAACAGAGCGTCAACCTCGCCTTTTCGACGGTGAACTTGTATTGCAAACGACTGGGTATCACGCGTAAAAAAAGCGTCTCTACGCCAAAGAACGGGACGAAGCTGCTCGCGAACAGTGGTTAGCCGAAGTCACCCGGCTCGAGGCCGAAGACTTTGTGTTTCTAGATGAAAGCGGGGCGTGGTTGGGACTGACCCGCACCTACGCCCGCTCAGCTAAAGGAACCCGTGCAGTCGATGACGCCCCCAGACGCAGAGAAGGCAAGCTCAGCTTAATCGCTGCAATTACCCCACAAGGACTCGACCCTGAACGTTGCCTGATTCATCCCGGTGCTGTAGATACTACGGCGTTTCTCACCTACTTGCGTGAGGTACTCGTCCCCACGCTAAACCCTGGACAAGTGGTGTTTATGGATAACTTCACCATTCACCACAACAAAAACGTCAGGCGACTCGTTGAAGGTGCAGGCTGCTACCTTGGCTACCTCCCAACCTACTCACCCGACTTTAATCCCATCGAACTCGTCTTCTCTAAAGTCAAAGCCTTTCTTAGAAAAGCCCGCGCAACTCTTGTCGCCGACCTCATCAACGCTATTGCTAAAGCTATTGCTACCGTCTCACCGCAAGAGGTTCAGAACTGCTTTAATCACTGTGGCTATGATTGATGCAAATGCTATCTGTATTCATCACGCGTGAAGCAAACCTGACATCAGCCGCTTCTTACACGCTCAACCAACGGTTAGTACTTAAAGAAAACACGAAAATTAAGCTAAAAACTTTCTTTGGTCGAGCTTCTTTTGGTCTTTATAAAGGAGGCGTACAAGAGTCTGCTGAATTAGAGGAAATCGTCGAAGCCTATAGTATGCATCGCCGTAATGTAGTGCTGGCGAGCTGGGGGCTCGTTTGCATAGCAGTAACATTGCTTTCTCTCGGCTACATGCAAAGCTCTAAGGGTCTACCAAACATGATCTCACAACATTTGCTTTCTATTTCGCTTCTGTTCCTGTCCATTGGTTTGCTTACGCCCATCTTTAGCCTTGTTGTCTCTCAAAATGTTCCTATCCTACAACAAATCGTATTAAAGCAAGACTCTAAAGGAATTCTAGACACTATTGAAACTCTTTTTGGAGCAGGGCAAATATTTGTGGCGCTTCTTTTGCTTATTTTCAGTGTCGTAACACCTGTAGTTAAGACAGTGCTTACGTTTCTGGTATTGAGTGGTAGAGACAGGACGGGAGCGTTAGCTAGGTTTGTAAAAACAGTAGGTAAGTGGTCAATGGCAGACGTTTTCGTCGTAGCTTTGCTGCTAGCTATTTTCTCTTTAGGTAGTGATGGTTTAACAGATGCACGTCTTGGTATCGGGCTCTACTTCTTCGCTGGTTATGTCTTGCTTTCACTACTAGCGACACAGCTTATAGGGCTACCTAAGCCTAAGCTCTCAGTTGAATAGCGCGGTCATCGATATCGTAAAACTTCATCTACATCTTTCCTCAATTTCCCCAACCTTGCGCCCTACGCCTCAGTTCGCTACGCTGTCTGTAACTAGAGGAGATTCTTTTGACCACAAACGTAAAATCTGAAAAAACCAGTATTTCGCTCCGCAGCCTGAGCATTGCCACACTTATCGCCGCCGCCGCTGCGCTCCTTATCAACGTACTGCTCTACTTTTTAGGTGACATCTTCGGCGCGTTTCCGCCTTCGGTACAGGCGCAGGGTCAACCCTTCAGCGTTATTCCGGTGATTCTCTCGAGCTTTTTTCCCATCATCATCGCGTCGCTCGTCTTTTTGCTGCTTGCGCGTTTTACGGCGCAACCCAAACGCATCTTTTACATCGTCGCAGCCGTACTTTTTACCCTGATGATTTTTACGCCGTTTACGCTTGCGGGCGCTCCCACGCTGACGCTCGTGACTCTCGAGCTGATGCACGTCGTCGTCGCGGGCGGCGCGGTGTGGGCGGTTAGCCGCGCGTAAGGTCTGGTTTTACATTAGGGTGCGAGCCGCAACCCTTTCGGGTAAAAGTTTTTGAGCGTACCCCGGTTCCGCCGCCCCCACCCGAGCGCAAAGCCTGAGACCGTAACAATCAGCCAGCCGTCTTGACCGGGGGACTCGAGCACATCCCCCTGCAAATATCTTTTTAGTTCCGGGCTGTCAGTATCTAAAGCCAAAGTACGCGCACGGTTTAGCTCTTCTCGCGTCAGCGCCAAAGCGAGGCTATGCGACGGTTCAAAACGGTTTTTCTTCAACGTTCCGAGCCACAATCCTGTTCGCAAAGTCTTGAGTCCAGTGAGGTCGGGCAGGTCAGGTACGGCGTAAAGTTGCTCACCGCGCAGCGTTAGAGATGCGTTTGGCAGGAGCGTTTTGCCAAACGGTTCACGGACAAAGGTGCTCCAGAGGTCTCGAGCTTTACGGGGCAGCGGCGCAACCGCCGAGGTTTTACGGCGCGTTTCGGTGTCAGAATATCCGGAAGTTCGCCGGAGTTTGGCGATAAAATGCCCTTCACCGGGGCTCAGATGAGGCCAAAAACGAACGGTGTTTTCCAGACTTTTAACAGATTTCGTAGTCCAATCGGGCTGTCCGGGTTGTGCTGTAGAAAAGTGTAAAGGCTCGAGCCTAAACTCCGTATGTTCGTCTAAAAACGCCGCAATCACGCTTTCATTCTCTTTCGGCGCAAAGGTGCAGGTGCTGTAGACGAGTACACCGCCCGGTTTTACAAGCTTTGCAGCTTCTGCTAGGAGTCCAGCTTGCCGCGCCGCACAGCTTTCAATAAGGTACTCGCTCCACTGCGACACGGCCTCTTCGGACTTGCGAAACATCCCTTCACCCGAGCACGGCGCGTCGAGCAGCACCCGGTCGAAGACCGCGCCCCACCTTGCCGCGAGCTTCCCGACGCCTTCACTCGTAATCAGCGCGTGCCGGACGCCGAGGCGCTCGAGGTTCTCTCCCAAAGCCCTAACCCGGCTCCCTGTAACCTCATTGGCAACGAGTAAGCCCTGATTCTGCATCAGACTCGCCAAATGCGTCGCTTTACCGCCCGGTGCGGCTGCTAAATCAATGACCCACTCACCCGGTTTCGGGGTGACGGCCTCAGCAACTGCCATCGCCGAGGGTTCTTGCAGGTAGTAAACGCCTGCGCGGTGGAGCGGGTGTAAACCGGGGCGCACAGGTTCGTTTTCGTCGAGTAAAAAGCCAGCGCTGCACCAAGGGACGTTTTCAAGCGGCCACGGTGAAAGCTCCTCAAACATTTCTGGTGAACATTTAAGCGTATTGACCCGTAAACCGACCCTCGAGGGCTCTGCCAAACTCGTTAAAAATGCTTCGGCTTCAGCGCCTAAAAGCGCCTGCATTTTCGCCGTAAAACCTGCAGGTAGCATCACCTGTTTACGCTATCACGCGCCGTAAAAGAGCTGTCTATAACCATTCGCCGCCGTAACGAAAGGCTGTAACTCTTGTCTGCTGCTCTCGAGCGCAAGCCCCTCAAAATGTGTGGTAAATGTACAGTGAAATTTATAAATCGCCCGCTGAAGTCTACAAGGTAGAATAAGCCGTACCAGACGTGAGCCGAGCTGTAAGAAGGGTGTCACCTTGCCGAGCGTTTCCCGAACCGACCTGCGGTTTTTTACCAACGAACCCGACGAAACCCTCTATGACCGTTTTGTCCAGACGCTTAAAGACGCACAGTATTTTGACGTATTGGTCGGTTACTTTCGCACGAGCGGGTTCCGGCGGCTCTACAGCTCTCTCGAGGGTGTCGAAAAGACGCGGATTTTGGTTGGGCTGAGTGTGGACGCTCGAGCCTACCGGACGATTGAACGTTTACGCGCCGAAGGCCGTCTGGATTTTGAGTCGCACGAGCGCACCAGGGAGACATTCAGCCGCAATCTGACCGCCGAGATGGACACCTCCGAAGACACATACGAGGTTGAGGAGGCAGCAAAAAAGTTTGTTGAATTTCTGGAATTGGGGCGGCTCGAGCTGCGCGCCTATCCCAGCCGTGACCTGCACGTGAAGGTCTATATCAGCCGCTTTGGGCCGGACGACCGCGATTACGGCCGCGTCATTACCGGGTCGTCGAACTTCTCTAAAAACGGTCTGGTCGCTCAGCGCGAGTTTAACGTCGAGTTAAAAGACAGCCCGGACGTTCGGTTTGCCCTGGAAAAGTTTGAAGCGTTGTGGGCTGAAGGCGTTGACCTGAGCGAGGCGTATGTGGATACGCTTCGCAGCAAAACGTGGCTTTCAAACCAGATTACGCCGTTTGAGGTCTACCTGAAGTTCTTGTACGAATATTTCAAAGAAGACATCAACATCGACGAAGAAGCGGACTTTAACCTGCCACCCGGTTTTATGGATTTGGCGTATCAGCGGCAGGCGGTGTTATCTGCCAAAAAAGTTTTAGAAGCTTACGGCGACGTCTTTTTAGCGGATGTGGTGGGTCTTGGTAAAACCTTTATCTCGGCGCTTTTGTTACAACAGTTGCCGGGGCGCAAGCTCATTGTCTGCCCGCCCGTGTTGCTGAACTACTGGCTCGAGACCTTAAACCAGTTTTACGTGCCGGGGTTTGAGGTCGTTTCGCTTGGAAAACTCCGCGAGTTGCGTGAACGCGGCACGGACAAGTACCGGGTGGTGCTGGTAGATGAGGCGCACCGTTTCCGCAACGAGCTGACGCAGGGTTACGAAGACCTGCACGCGATTTGCCGGGGCAAACAGATCATTCTGGTGTCGGCGACGCCTCTAAACAACAAACTCGAGGACATCCTAGCCCAGCTCAAACTCTTTCAACCGGGCCGTAAAAGTAGCATTCCCGGTGTGCCGAACTTGGAGCGCTTTTTTCGGGAACAGCAGCGCCGTCTGGACAGCTTCGAGAAGTCCGACCCGGCATATCTGGAAGCCGTAAAAGAAACGGCGGCGCTAGTGCGTGATAAGGTGCTGAAACACGTCATGGTGCGCCGTACCCGCACCGAAATCCGGCGCTATTTTAGCGAAGATTTAGAACGTCAGGGACTAACGTTTCCCAAACTCGGTGAACCGCAACGCATCGTTTACGGATTTGACGAAACGACCAACAACGTTTTTAACCGCACGGTCGAACTGCTCAGAGATTTCTCCTACGCCCGTTATACGCCGCTCTTGTACCTTCGAGCGGCGCTGAGCGAGTTTGAACAGCAGTCGCAACGCAACATCGGCGGGTTTATGAAAGGCTTGCTGGTCAAACGCCTCGAGAGTTCCTTCTTTGCTTTCAAAAATACCCTGCGGCGGTTTGTCCGTTCTTATGAAAAATTTATTGGAATGCTCGCAGGCGGCGTAGTTTATATCAGCAAAGATGTAGACGTATATGAGCTTCTGGACGCTGAGGACGAAGAAAAGCTCCAACGCCTCGTTGAAGAGGAGCGGGCGCAGCGGTACGACTCGAGCCGTTTCAAACCTGAGCTGCAAGGGTCCTTGGAACAAGACTTGAAACTTCTTAAAACGATGCTGAGCCTGTGGGAAGGTGTGACTCGAGACCCTAAACTCGAGGGCTTCATCCACGACCTTCAGACGAATCCCCTCCTAAAAAACCGTAAACTCGTGATCTTTAGCGAATCGAAAGAGACGGCGGAATACTTGTCCGGGCAGCTTGAAACTCACTTTTCCGGCAAAGTCATGCGCTACTCGAGCGGCGGCGGCAGTTGGAACGCTCAAGGTTACGGCGTCCGGGCCGCTCGAGACCTTATCGAAGCGAACTACGACCCCCGCGCCGAAACGCAGCGTGATGATATTCAGCTCCTGATTACGACTGATGTGCTGGCTGAAGGTATCAACCTCCACCGCTCGAACGTGGTCGTGAATTACGACCTGCCGTGGAACCCGACCCGCATGTTGCAACGTGTCGGGCGTGTAAACCGTGTCGGCACCGCGCACGATGAGGTGTTCGTCTTTAACTTTTTTCCGACCGCCGAGTCCGACGCGCATTTGGGACTCGAGGAAAATATCAAAGCCAAACTGCAGGCGTTTCACAGCACGCTGGGTGAAGATGCCAAGTATCTGTCCGCCGACGAAGAGGTCAGCACGCACGAACTCTTCGGCGACCGGCTCTACCAGAAGCTTAGCGATAAAGAGACGTATGAGGGTGACGACCAAGAAGAAGAAAGTGAACTCAAGTATCTTCAGGTTATTCGGCAGGTACGCGACGACGCCCCGGAAACGTTTGACAAGATTAAGCGGCTGCCGAAAAAAGCCCGGAGTGGCAGGCCGTCACCGGAAACCCGTGCGCCCGAAAGCCTCGTTACGTTTTTTCGCAGCGGCAAACTCAAACGCTTTGCGCTGGCCTATCCTGATGGCGCGTCCGAGTTGACCTTTTTAGATGCTGCCAAACGCTTTGAATGTACGCTGGAAACACCTAAAGTTTCAATTCCAGCCAGCTATTACGACTTACTGAGCGCCAGCAAACGCCATTTGGAGACGCTCGAGTCCCCCCCCACCCATGACCACGACAAGGGGCGGCGGTTCGACGAATGAGACGTTTGTCCTGACTATGCTTAAAGCCAGAGAAGTCCGCCATTTCAAAGGCTTTACCGACGATGACGAACGCTATTTGCAGCTCGTGCGAGAGGCGTTAGGTGCGGGTTTAATCCCAAAAAATACCGTAAAAACGTTGCGGACAGCGTTAAAAGACAACCTTGCGCCGCTCAAACTGCTGGCGGTACTGAGAAAACATCTGTCTGAACAAAACGTGACGCCTGTTCAAGAGGTAGGTGAAGATAGTGCGCCTCGAGACGTCATTCTGTCGCTTTATGTAAAGGGAACCGATGAATAAACGCGAAGCTGAAACCCTGGTCGAAACCGTCCTGACGCAGCCCTACGCCGAAGCCGACCTGCGTCAGCTCGTGGTCAACATCTTTCCCGACCTGGAGCCTAAAACCGACCGCTGGACGGGCGCGTATATTCCCGAAGCGTTCCGGAGCGGCGTCGCACAGTACAGCAGGCTGGGCAAGGTTGAAGACGCCGAGGGCTACACCGTAGACATCCTCGCCGTAAAACTCAAAAACGCCGCAACCCTAGCGCGTGCCCGCACCCTGCAACGCAACTTCGTCGCGCGTTACCTCAATGGCGGGCGCGGGGGCGAACTGCGTGACGCCGCGCTGGTCGCGTTTTACGCCGACGGCGCACCCGACTGGCGTTTTTCGCTCGTGCGGATGGACTACACGCTCGACCCGGAACGGAACAAAGTCCGTAAAGAGCTGACCCCGGCGCGGCGCTATTCGTTTTTGGTCGGCGGCGACGAAAAGACACACACGGCCCAAAAACAGCTGGCCACACTCCTGCAAGGCAGCGCCGAAACGACGCTGGGTGAGCTTGAACGAGCGTTCAATATCGAATCTGTAACCAAAGAGTTTTTCGAGCAGTACAAGAAACTCTTCCTCAACCTCAAAGAAGAGCTGGACGCTTTAGAGCAAAACGACCCACGTATCCGACAGGAATTTGCGGAGAAAACGATAGATACCGCCACCTTTGTCAAACGCTTGCTGGGTCAAATCGTCTTTCTGTACTTTTTGCAGAAAAAGGGTTGGCTCGGGGTGGGTCGGCGGGAGGACGGGACGCTCGAGCCTTGGGGCGACGGCCCCAAAGATTTTTTACGGCGGCTCTTTGAAAAGCAAGTCGTGCCCTACGACAACTTTTTCGATGACCTCTTGGAACCCCTCTTTTACGAAGCCCTCGCTCGCGACCGTGACCAAGAGGCGTTCTACAGCCCTTTTAAGTGCCGGATTCCGTTCTTAAACGGCGGTTTGTTCGAGCCGGTCGGCGGCTACAACTGGGCAGAAACGCGCATCAACCTCCGCAACGAAACCTTCGCGCAGATATTCGATACTTTTAACCTGTACAACTTCACCGTCCGCGAAGACGAACCGCTCGACAAAGAGGTCGCGGTAGACCCCGAAATGCTCGGTAAGGTGTTTGAAAACCTGCTCGACGTGACCGACCGCAAATCCAAGGGAGCCTTTTACACGCCCCGCGAAATCGTCCACTACATGTGTCAGGAAAGCCTCATCAACTATCTGGACACGGCGCTGAACACCGTCACCCGCCCGCTCGTCCGGCAAACTCCGACACAAGATGACCTGTTCGGCAGACCGCAAGCCAAACAAGCGCCGCTGACCGAAGACGTGTACGAAGAGCAGGTTCCGAGAGTTGACATAGGGGCGTTCGTCCGGCTCGGAGACGCCGCGCAGGAACACGACGCCACCACCACGCAAAAGGGCCGCGAAACCGAAGCGTACCGCTTTAGAACGCCCGAGAGCGTCCGCCGGAGCGCCGAAACCATAGACGCCGCGCTTGCCGACATTAAAATCTGTGACCCGGCGATTGGCTCGGGCGCGTTTCCGGTCGGGATGATGAACGAAATCGTCCGAACCCGCCTCGCGCTAAACGCCCACCTGAGCGGAGCCGAACGCAGCGCCTACGACTTTAAGCGCCACGCCATTCAGGAAAGTATTTACGGCGTAGACATCGAGGAGAGCGCCGTAGACATCGCCAAGTTGCGCTTGTGGCTGTCGCTGATTGTGGACGAAGACGACTTCAAAAGAGTTAAGCCGTTGCCGAACTTGAGTTATAAGATTACCAACGGCAACTCACTTTTAGGTGTCGAGGAACCGCTCTTTAATGACCGCTTGCTTGACGAATTAGAAGACCTCAAAAAGCGTTACCTCAATGAAACCCGGTTTAGTCAAAAGACAATGTTGCAAAAGCAAGTCAAAGAGCTGACGAGGCGAATTGTTGGTAGTGATGAGGCGTTCGACTTTGAGGTTTATTTCAGTGAGGTGTTTCGGCACAACGGCAAGCACGGAAAAGGTGGATTTGACGTAGTTATTGCCAATCCGCCCTACGTTGGCGAAAAAGGAAACAAAGAACTATTCAAACCTGTAAAAGAGCGAAAGCTCAAGCGTTTTTATCAAGGCAAGATGGATTACTTCTATTTCTTCTTCCACTTAGCATTGAACCTTGTAAAAGACAGAGGACAGATAGCTTTTATCACGACGAACTACTACGTCACTGCTACAGGCGCTCCCAAGCTCAGAAAAGATTTCAGAGACCGCTCAATCGTCAGAAAGCTGATTGATTTTAACGAACTCCGGATTTTTGAGACTGCTAAAGGTCAACACAATATGGTCACGATACTAAGCAAAGGGCAAGATACAGGTCATGAAGCTGAAACAGCTATTACTGCTCAGACTGGAACAGCTACACCCGCAACGCTACAAGCTATCGTGATGGGGAAAGACACCGAAACAAAATTTTACCGAAAAGCTCAGGCCCATCATAAAGATGGGCCTGAGCTTTATGTTCGTTTAGTAGGAAATTTAGAAGATGGTACAAATTCAATAAAAGAGGTTCTAGACAACATGCAAAAACAGGGTGTTTCTTTGGGAACACTTTGCAACGTGAACCAAGGCATTGTCACAAGCGCAGATAAGGTGACACCCAAACATCTCAACGGTCATACTCTTAACGCAAGTAAAGGAGATGGGATATTCGTACTTAGTCAAAAAGAAGCTGCCGCACTTGACCTAAGCGACAGAAATGGACCCAAGAATCGAGACAGACCCTTTAGTTGAAAGCGCTAGGCTTTCAGAAAGGGGAAGAGATGAAAAAGCAGAGGCGAAACCACTCAGCAGCGTTCAAGGCAAAGGTGGCATTAGAAGCGGCTAAAGAGGAAAAGACGTTGGCTGAGCTGTCCCAGCAGTTTGGTGTCCACGTACAGCAAATCTCAGCGTGGAAACGGCAACTGCTAGCTCAAGTCAGTGAGGTCTTTGAGAGTGGTACTGACAAGCAGTGTGACTTCGAGTCTGAGGTCAAAGACCTCCACGCCAAGATCGGTGAACTTACGATGGAGCGCGATTTTTTGTCGAACAAGCTCGGTCGCTGAGCCGAGCTGAGCGCCAAGCGATGATCGACAAGGGAACGCCGTCACCGGTTGTAAGGCAATGCCGACTACTGGGTGTAGGCCGCGCGTCGGTGTACCGCCGGAGGGCAGCAGTCTCGGAAGAAGAACTGACGGTCATGCGCCACATAGACGAGATCCATCTAGCACGGCCCTTCCTAGGAAGTCGCCGGATCGAAGGTGAACTCAAAGACCGTGGTTTCACCGTTAATCGCAAACGTGTTCAGCGCTTGATGCGGGTCATGGGTATTGCGGCCATCTATCCCCAACCAAGAACCTCGAAAGCTGCCAAGGGACACGAAATCTATCCCTACCTACTTCAGGGACTCGAGCCGAGCCGACCCAATCAAATATGGGTCGCCGATATCACGTATCTGCCGATGCCCAAAGGCTTCTGCTACCTCGTCGCGATCATGGATTTGTACAGCCGTAAGATTCTGAGTTGGCAGCTGTCGAACAGCCTCGACCCACGCTTTTGCATGACTGCCTTAACCGAGGCCTTGGCAACACACGGCGCACCTGAGATCTTCAATACCGACCAGGGTGCTCAGTTCACCTCTCAAGCATTCACCAGCTTGCTTGACCAGCACGGGGTTCGGATCAGCATGGATGGCAAAGGTCGCTGGATCGATAATGTCTTTATCGAACGCTTCTGGAGAAGTCTCAAATACGAGGAGGTTTATCTCTATGCCTACAACAATCTTAACGAAGCCCGAATTGGCCTAGAGCGCTACCTCAGCTATTACAACGGCGAACGCCGTCACAGCAGCCTCAGCAAGCAAACACCTAATGCGGTGTATGGTGAGGCCACAAGCAACCGGGTACTGCCCCATCTGCCGATATTGGGTAGGGCGGTGACGCCGAGACCTTGCTCGTGAACAGCGTTAAGAACGAACGGGGTGCTGTCTCAAGGATAAGGTCCACCTCTCGACAAAGACAGCGAAATTCTGAAACCTTGGTATAAGAACTCAAATGCTAAGCGCTATTTTGCTGAGTGCAAAACAAGTCAGCTTTTGATTTTTGCTGACAAAAGGTTGCAAAACCTAGAAGACAATAAGGTCAAGCAGCATCTTGCCAAATTCAAGAGCGTTATAGATGCAGCCTCTTCTAACTCCCCTTACTTACACAGACCTAGAGACATTAACTTTGAGGGGCCGAAAATTGTCGCGCCTCAACGAAGTTATACGAACACTTTTGGCTATAACGAAATTCCTTGGTACGCCAGTGCTGACGTTTACTTCATTACTCCACGAGAAGTCAATATGGGGGTTCGGCTGAAGTACGTCTTGACGCTGCTTAACTCGAGGCTCTATTACTTCTGGCTCTACCACCGTGGCAAGCGCAAAGGTAAAATGCTCGAACTCTACCAGACACCTTTGTCTGAAATACCTGTCAAGAGAATTTCTGACGCAGACCAAAGACCCTTTGTTGACTTAGCCGACAATATCCTCTCTATTACTTCTTCCAGTGATTACGTCACCAATCCAGAAAAGCAAGTTCAGGTCAAAGCGTATGAAAGTCAAATTGACGGGCTGGTGTATGGGCTTTACGGGCTTACGGAAGAAGAGATTAGAATTGTGGAAGGGGCGGCGGCGCGGTGAAGCCGCAAAAGGTTCTCCAAAAGATTCTTTCCGGTTCTAAAAGCGTTCGGTTTACGGATTTTGCCGGGTTGGTCGCTGCGTTTGGCTTTGAACTGGTGCGGGTCAACGGGAGTCATCACATCTTTACGCACCCGGACATACCCGAACTTGTCAACGTGCAAGAGGTCAAGGGTGAGGTGAAGCCTTATCAGGTTCGGCAGTTTCTCAAGCTGGTTGAGCGCTATAATCTGAGACTAGGAGACAAGGCATGAAGGACTATCACATCAATATCTTTTACAGCGAGGAAGATGGCGGCTACATCGCCGATGTTCCTGATTTGCAGCTTTGCAGCGCTTTCGGTGAAACGCCCGCTGAAGCGTTGGCTGAGGTCGAGCAGGCAAAGGTGGCTTGGCTTGCAGCTGCGAAAGAGGCGGGGAAACCTGTTCCTGAGCCGCGTTATCGTCCGGCAATCTATCAGCTTGCTTCATGAATAGGCAGCCTGTGAAACTCTTGGATACAGTTGCGCTACTGGAAGATTTGCCTGAGAAGCAGCTCTACCGGGGTCAGGTCGGGACAGTGGTCGAAAGATTGGCTGAAGGTGTTTACGAGGTTGAGTTTAGTGATGACGAGGGGCGTGCGTATGCGCTGCTTCCGCTGCGTGAATCACAACTCATCACGCTGCATTACGAGCTTGTGGCTTGAGGTGTTCAGGTGTTTATGGATGAGATTTTAGAAGAGTTTATAGAAGAAGCACAGGACTTGTTCTTGCTGCTTCAAGCCAAAGCTGAGGATGACGGCGAAAGAATTTCTTTGGCGGAGGTAGAGGCGCGTCTGGGGCTGACGTCGGAATAGCTCGAGGCTATTAGGGAGTATTTTATGAGCGTTGAAGAGGCTGTCATCCAAAAACTGCGTGAGTTGCCGCCCGAGCGTCAGCGTGAAGTGCTGGATTTTCTCGAGTTCTTGGAGGGTAGAACACCGAAACTTGCTGGCGGTGTATCTGCGCTAGAATTGGCAGGAGACCTGATAGGGAGTGTTGAGGGTGGCCCCGGTGATTTGGCGACCAATCCTGAACATCTGAACGGTTACGGCAAGGATTGATCGGGACGTTGACCAAAGTCATTTTAGATACGGGGCCGCTGGTGGCGCTGCTGAACCGTCGTGAAGCGCAACATAGTTGGGTAAAAGCACGCCTAGCTGAGATTGAGCCGCCTCTGCTCACCTGCGAAGCTGTTTTGTCTGAGGTGTGCTTTTTGTTGCGTGGCGTTCACGGTGGGCAAACCGCAGTTATGGCTACATTATCGTCCGGTTTGGTGCGGCCTGCTTTTAGTTTGGCCGAGCATAGTGAAGCCGTAACGGAGCTTGTGACGAGGTTTTCGTCTATGCCGATGTCTTTGGCGGACGCCTGTATCGTTCGGATGTTAGAAGTATCAGACAGTTCCGTACTAACGTTTGAGAGCGACTTCCTTATCTATCGTAAAAACCGAAATGAGCCTATTCCGGTTATCTTGCCGGAGCGGTAAGGGTATGAGGCTTGGGAAAAGAACTGTGTATGAAACTCTACGGCCCTGCTGCTGAGATTACCTGAAAGGCATCTGCACCGAAAAGAAAAAAAGTTGCTGTAACCTCGGGGTTCGTGCCCCTCACAACAAATGGTGTCTCTCTGCTCATGTTAAAACAAGATGAGCGTACCTATACATACCTCAGCGCGCCTGCTTCTTACAAAATAGGCGTAGAACTTTCGTCCATCTAGCTATCACGCGAAGTTCTCGGTATACTTAATGGAGTGCGAAAACACTTGGAGGTACCATGTCACTGAACCGTGAAGCTAAACCTATAAGCAAAGATGAGCCTTGGATGGGCTGTACAATCATTTGGACTCACCTTCTCCCGAACCCCAAGCCGCTAAAAATGCCCCTGAGAACTCTGCTATGGCTGAGTCTGGCTGCCGCGCCGCTGACGACGCTGAACCTAGCAGCAGCGCAATCAGGGGGTGAAGCAGCGTCGGCAACCGACGCGTCCTTACCGACCCTTGCAGAAGCGACGACCCGCGCTGAACTCTTGGAACTGATCGGCGAGGTTCAAAGCCGTTTAGAAGACCTCGGCGCGGACACGCCGCCCGGAGCCAAAGACAGCCCTCAGGTTGCTGAACTCAGAGGGCAGCTCGAAGTACTCCTCATGCAGGCGCAGCTCGAGCAGTTGCAACGCGAAAATGACGACTTGCAAACCCAGCTTTCGGAGACCCCGGCGCAAGCCCAGGGGGAGGGAGAAGACGCGGCGGCTACGGAGCGTCAGCTCAAACAGCTCAAGGCGCGGCAGGACAACATGATGAAGCAGATGCAGGTCATCGCGCACCAGCACTCCGAAATCTTGGAATATTCAGGCTTGGAAGAATACGAACAACAGACTCACAAGGTCGAGGTTGGCGACACGCTGTCGGCGCTCGCGGTAGAGTATTACGGTAATGTGCTGCGCTGGTCTGAAATTGCGGCGGCGAATCCTAGCGTAACCGATCCCGACCTCCTGACCCCCGGTATGGATTTAACGATTCCCCCTAAAGAAACTGAAGACGAGGAGAGCGCTGAAGCGTCCAACTGACCCGGCACGGTTTGAGCGTGGTTTAAGTTTAGCCGTCCAAGTGCAGCAGTTTGTCCTGCTGCACTTTTTTCTCGGATCAAGGGTGTGATACTTTTTCCGACTATCCAACCCAAAAATGGCATTTTTAACGCGCCGTTCGGCGGGGTGTGCGCGGTAAGGTAAGGGGATGAAAATCCTCCACACCGCCGACTGGCACGCCGGGCGGGTTTTGCACGGTCAACCCCGCACCTCTGAAATCAGGGGCGCACTGCGCGAAATTGCCGAGTTAGCCCTCACCGAAGCCGTTGACCTCGTGCTGGTTGCAGGCGACCTCTACGATACCCGCAACCCCGGCGCAGAAGCTGAAACCGCCGTTTACGAGTTCTTTAAGGCTTTAGGTGACGCGCACATTCCGAGTGTGGTCATCGCGGGCAACCACGACGCACCGGGACGGCTCGAGGCGGCTGCCGGACTGCTTGGTTTAGCGGGCGTGTACGTCGTCGGTGAACCCAAAGTCGCGCAGCAGGGCGGCGTTGTAACGCTCGAGCTCGGCGGCGAAACCGTCCGGATTGCGGCGTTGCCGTTTGTCTCGGAGCGGCGTATCGTCAAAGTGCATGAGCTTTTAGGCAGCGACCCCGGCGCGTGGCGTGAAGGCTACCGTGAAGGGATGAGGAAACTCATCAACAACCTCACAGCGCCGTTCAAAAACGACGCTGTAAACCTGTTGATGATGCACACGACGACCGAAGGAGCTAAGCTCGCGCACTCCGAATACGAGTTTCACTCAACTGACGCTTATGTGCTCGCCCCTGACCTGTTTCCCGAAACGTGCAACTACGTGGCGCTCGGGCACATCCATATGCCGCAGCGAGTGCAGGGTTTGCCGGAAAACGCGGGCCGATACGCTGGCAGTGTCGTACAGCTCGATTTTGGTGAGCAGGGCGACACGAAGTATGTGTATATTTTGGAGGCCAAGGCGGGCAAACCGACCCAAATTCTTAAAGAGCACGCGATTAGTGCGGGCCGACGCCTCAAACGTATAGGCGCGACCAAAGAAGAACTCGACCGAAAACTAAGCGAGTTGGACTGGGACGGCTGGCTCAAGGTGTCGCTCAAGCTGGAGCGTCCCGACCCCGGCCTCAAAGACCGGTTAAAACGCGAGTATCCGAATATTCTGGTCGTCGAGCAGCAGCTACCGGAGCGCGAACGGCCCTTGGGGCGCGGCACCGACCAACGCACCCTCACACTCGTTGACGCCTACGCGCAGTTTTACAGCGACGAACGCGCGACTGCACTGCCAGACGATTTACGGCGTGCCTTTAGCGACCTCTACGCGCAAGTTCAACCTCTCGCTGATGAGCCTAAAGGTGACGCCGCGTGAGGCCGCTTAAACTCTCGCTCAGCGGCTTTACCTGTTTCCGCGAACCGACCGAAATCAGCTTCGAAGATTTGGAGCTGTTCGCCATCTCCGGCATGACCGGCTCGGGCAAATCGACCTTACTCGACGCCATCACCTACGCGCTTTACGGGCAGACGGAACGCCTCGGTACACGCCTCGGGGACACGCTTTTTAGCCCGAACTTGGACAAACTGAGCGTCCAGCTGACCTTCAGCACGGGTAGCGAGACCTACCGGGTGGCCCGCGTATCGGAGCGCAAAGGCGCACGCGGGCCAAGAAATGAAACGCGGATTGAACACCTCGGCCCGGACGCAACCTGGAAGCAGTTCGCTGAGAGCGAAAAACTCAAGGACGCCGACCGTAAACTCGAGGACATCGTCGGCCTGACCTATGAGAATTTTACGCGGGCGGTGCTGTTGCCGCAGGGCGCGTTCGACCGCTTTCTGCACGCCAAATCGGGCGAACGGACGAACCTCTTGCGCGATCTGTTAGGCTTGTCTATCACCACTGAAATGCACAAACAGGCGAACGCGACCGCCCGTGATGCGGGCGCACAGGTCAAGAACTTGGACGAACGCCTTACCAACGAATACGCGGCAGTGACGACTGAAAAGCGGCGTGAGCTAAACAAAGAACAAGGGGGCTTGACCGAAGAACAAACGGCGCTCCTGGAGGCGCGGCAGACGCTCGGCGAACGGGTGCAGGCGCTGACAGCGTTGCAGGCTTTGTTTGCTGAGCAGGCTGAAGTCGGGCGAAAGCTAGCGGCGTTACGGGCGCAAGAAACCGCTGTCGCTCAGGCTAAAGAGACGTTGGCTCAGGCGAAAGATGCTGATAAACTCTTGCCGTATTTGCGTGACCTCGAGGCTCATCAACATAAAGTTCAAACGCTGAACGCGCAGCAGGAGCAGCTTAAAAACGATCTGATAGCTGCAGAGAAAGCGCTCGAGAAGGCGAAAATGGCGTTAGAAACGGCTGAACAGAGCGCACAAACGTTGCCCGAACTCGCCGCCCGGATGGAAGGACTTGCGGAGACGCGTCCGCTCTTGGCCCAACTTAAAAACCGGGGCGGCACCTTAGAACTCGCCGAAAGCCCGCAGGAACCCTATACCGACGCGGCTTGGGACGCGGTGCAAGACCGACTGCGTGAGCTTCCGGCGCTCGAGCGCGCTCGTGGTGACGTAACCGACGCGCAGATGCGGCGCAGTCAGGTGCAAGAAGCGAAAGACAAGACCGAAAAACACCTCAAAGTGGCGCAGGCGGCACTTGCCAGACTTATGACCGAGGGCAAAGCTGCCAAAACTCGCCGTGAAAAAGCTGAAGCCGAATACGATGAAGCCGCCCGCGTCGCTCCGGCGGCTGCCTTGAGACCACATTTGCACGTCGGTGAGGCGTGTCCGGTCTGTGAACAAACGGTTGCGGTTTTGCCGCCGCCGATTACGGGGGAACTAGGGCAGCGCAAGGCGGCGCGGGACAAAGCCGTTACACTTCACGAACAGCTCAGAGAGACCTATACCGAGCAGAACACGACTTTGAAGACGCTCGAGGCCCGGCTCGAGGGGGCAACGGAACAGGTTTCCAGAGCTGAGAACGACCTCAATCACCGCACTAAACACTTGGACGAGCTGGCCGACAGGCTGGGGGAACGCGAACCCTCACCCTTACGGGCGAAACTCATGAAGGTGCAGCGGGCACTGTTGGCAGGGCTCGCCGGAATGGTCTTGGAAAAAACGCAGGGGCTCGACCCCGAAGCGGCGCACGCGGCGCTCTCAAAAGAGCGTGCCCGAATAGAAGCTGCTGTAAAGGGGGCGCAAACAGCCTTTTACACTGCTGAACGCGCCACCGACCGCCTCACCGCCGAAGCGTTTTCGGTTGGTGAAAGATTCGGTGAAGCGGTAGATACTCAGGCCCAAGCCGACAAGGTTTTTGCCGAACTCCTGTCCCGCACGAGTTTTTCCGGCCCCGAAGCGTTACGCGCCGCTGCGCTGCCCGCCGAGCGGCAGCGCATATTGGCAGAAAAAACCGAACGCTACACGCATGACGTTGAACAGCTTACGCGGCAAGATAGCGGTTTGGCGGCGCGACTGGCGGGGAGGGTACTGGGGCCCGGCGCTCTAGACACGGCCCGTAGTGAGCAAGCCCAAACCGAAACCCGGTTAGGTGAGGTGCAAACGCGTCTGGGTGAGCTTAAAGGTGAGCTAAAACGTCTGGAGGAACAGTTAGAGACCGCCAAACGCCTCCGCAAAACACGCGGCGAGTTGGAGAAGACTGCCGCCCTTTACGGCACGCTCGCCCGCGACCTGATGGTCAGTCAATTTCCGGCGTATATGTTGGAGCGCGTTCAGGCCGAACTCGCGCAGCGCGCCTCGGATATCTTGAAAACTGTGACTGAAGGGCGTTACGACCTCTTTTTTTACGGCGACGAATACGTTGTGCTGGACGCCTGGACGGGTTCGGAGCGGAGCGCCAAAACGCTCTCGGGCGGCGAGTCGTTTATCACTTCGCTGGCGCTCGCGCTGGCGCTGTCCGATACGCTTGCCGGCAATACGTCTCTGGGAGCGCTCTTTCTAGACGAGGGGTTCGGGACGCTCGACGCGGAAACGTTGGAGGGTGTCTGCAAGGTGCTGGAGTCCCTGACCGCGCACGGACGGATGGTCGGGGTGATTACGCACGTGGCGGCGCTGACCGAACGCTTGCCGGACAGACTTTTGGTGCGTAAAGGGCCGGAGGGGTCGGTGGTGACGTGGGAGCTGTAGAGACAAATTCAGACGCGGTATTAGACAAGCTGGTCGGACTTTTTGCTGAATTGCCGCAAGTTGAGGCGGTGGCGTTGGGGGGCTCGAGATCAGCCTTCCACGCCGACGCCGTCTCGGACTTCGACCTTTACATCTGCACGAACAGCGTCGTTACTTTAGAAACTCGGCGGGATATCGTTCGGCAGCTCGGCGGCGCGTCGGTTGACAATTTGGGGCACGAGTATTTCGGCGGTGGCGACGAGTGGCAAGATGCCCGGACGGGCGGACACTTCGACGTGATGTATTTTGGCCTGGAATGGTGGCGCGAACAGGTGGGGCGTCCGCTAAAACACCATCAGCCGAGTTTGGGCTACACCACCGCGTTCGCCTACACCGTAAACCGTTCACGTATTCTTTACGATCCACAGGGCGAGTTTGCGGCTCTTCAAAAGCTAACTTCAGCGCCCTATCCCGAGCCGCTCCGAGAGGCGATTGTCCGCCATAACTATCCCTTATTACGCACGACCATCTCGTCGTACTCAGCGCAGCTCAAAAAAGCCGTTGCCCGCAACGACCTTGTAAGCGTCCATCACCGTCTGGCAGCACTTATGGCGAGCTACTTCGATATTCTCTTTGCCGTCAACCGGGCGCTGCATCCGGGCGAAAAACAGCTGGTGCGGCTCGCCGGTGAATTGCCGAGCTTGCCGGAAAACTTCGAGCGGAACGTAAACGAAACGCTTTCTGCAACCGGGGATGAGCCTCTAGACGCCGTAAACCGTCAGTTAGACGCGCTCGAGGTGTGGCTGGTACGTGAAGGGTTCCCGGTAGGCAGCTTATAACTCGCCGGGATTTCCTAACACCCCAGCCCCAACATCGCCTCCGCTTCGCTCAGGGTCAGCTCTTGGTTGTAGACGCTCGAGCCCAGTTCCTGTACGTACCGTACTCTCTGCCAGCGCACCGGTATCTAAGGCCGCAAAACCCAACGCTTCGATAAGGTCACTTACGACCCGTTGGGCGTCCGCATCGTCGCCTGCGATGAAGATGGTGCGGCGCTCGCTCAGGGGCAAGCTGGCGTCGCCCTGTTCGTGAAGATGCTTCCAGAAAATCGTATTAAACGCCTTGACGACCCGTGCCCCTGACACATGTTTGGCAACCAACTCAGTCTGCGCCTGACCCTGAAGGTCGATGTCACCGTCGCGTTCGGGATAGTAGTTCAACGCGCTGATTAAAATCTTGCCGGAAAGTATGTCTGCCGGTAGCTCCCGGTATTTGCCGAAAGGGACGGCCTCGAGTACCACCTCGCCAAATTCGGCAGCGCCCTGTGCCGTCATCGCCGTGACGTTCGGGCCGAGTTCTTCGGCTGTGTCTCGCAGCGTTTCAGGCCCGCGCGAGTTGCTCATAGCGACCCGGTGCCCTGCGCGGGCAAACAAGTCTGCTGCGGTTTTGCCGATGTTGCCTGCGCCGATAATGCCGATCTTCACAGCCACGCCTCCAGCCCCTATACTAAGCACCTAAAAGAGCCGCTTAACCGTAAGGTCGGACTAGGTTGATTTGGGGTTAGACTAGACAGATGTTGGACAAAACTCTGCTGGAACGTTTTGGGCGTGACCCGGACGCCGTAAAAAGGGCTCTCGGGGG
The DNA here is from genome assembly GCA_965215315.1 of Truepera sp. Lineage (GTDB taxonomy): Bacteria > Deinococcota > Deinococci > Deinococcales > Trueperaceae > Truepera. The sequence continues at coordinate 3,009,714 of CBDCDB010000008.1, forward strand.
TGAGTTTACGGCGTTTGAACGGTTGCCGGAGGAACTTGCGGGAGTGTGGTTGGGGCCCCACGCGCCGGGCAAATGGTCGCCCGCGCAGATTACTGAACACGTGATGAAAGTCAATACCGGCATGAGCAAAACGCTCTATCTGCTTCGGCGAGACGCACCGCTGCCTGCACAGACGCGGACACCGGGCGTTCTGATTGAGGGCCGGGCGCAAGCGCCTGAGTTTGTCCATCCGGGTGAAGGACTCCCGTGGGAGGCGCTGGAACCGGGGTGGCTCGAGCTAAAAACCCGCTTTTTAGCCGAGGTCGAACAAATTGACGGCGCTCAAACGCCTGAACGCACCTGGTTTCATCTTTATTTTGGTGACTTGGACGCCTTGGGCTGGGTTCAGGCGGCGGCTTTTCATATGGCACATCACCGTAGACAGCTGAGCGTGTTACAGAAGTGAACTTGTAGCAATGAACCGGTACAGGGCCACTTACAGCGTTGCGTTTACGGCTTCGGGTCTCAGCCTCAACCTGCCAGTCTCAACCTGCCGTCAGGTTATGATGTCCGCTAGCTCAAAACCGGATGCGCGGCGTCCGCGTCACTATAGAGCTACTCAGCAAGCCTTGAACGACTGCACGCCGGGGGGCACGGCAGCTAAAGCTGCATCCAAAAAGGCCGGGAGGTGTGTATCAGTTCTATGACGGAGTCCGACGAGCAGCTGATTTTACTGATGGCTGCCCGCGACGAAACAGCCCTTGCCGAACTCTACCGGCGTTACGGCCCCTATCTGGCGGCGCTCTCGAGGCGCATGTTGGGCGACGGCGGTGACGTGCAGAGCTGCGTGCAAGACGCGTTTGTCAAGGCTTGGGACGCCGCCGAGCGGTTCGACCCGGCGCGGGCGAGCGCGAAAACGTGGCTGGTCACGATCGGGCACCGCGTCGCTATCAACAAGCTGCGCGGACGGCGGCCCAACCCGCTGCCGCTAGAAGACTGGGACGCGCCGACGCCAGCCCGTGACCCGGTTGACAAGATTGGGCTCGAGGGCGCAGTCGCTACACTCGCAGGCGACGAGCGCGAACTTATCGAACTGGCGTTTTATCAAGGTCACTCGCATCAAGAACTGAGTGAGCTGACCGGCAGACCGCTCGGCAGCGTCAAAAGCAAACTCCGCGCGGCGCTGCAAAAATTGCGCGCCCAGTTAGAAGATGCGAACGACCCAGATGGTTTAGACGACCTATACCGAGGCAAAGAGAAGGGAGGTGAGGTATGAGCGTTGACCAGGACATGTTAATCAGCTACGCGCTCGGGCACCTCACCCCTCGAGCTGAAGCGGAAGTCGTTACTCACCTCGAAGCGCACCCCGAAGACGCGGCGCGGGTCTCGGCCTACATCGGGAGCCTCGCGGACTTTGCCTTGCAGCTCGCGCCGGAACCCTTGCCCGAAACCGGTGAAGCCGACCTGCTCGCCAGAATTCGCGGCGAAGCGGCCCCCGAAGCCTCTGAACCGTCTCTCGAGATACCACCCGAAATGCCGCTTGAGCCGTTGCCCGAACCGTTGCCCGAGCCGTCTTTTGAAACACCGTCCGTCACACCCGGAACGCCCGCTGCCCCGGCTCAAACACCCCCGCCCCCCGTTATTCTTGTGCCGTCACCCCCGCGCCGCCCTGTTTGGTGGCTTGCCGGTCTGGGCGCTGCCGCTGTCGCCGCCCTGCTCTACTTCAGCGTTCTTCTCTTCGTCAGCCCGGAAGACACCTACGCCCAGGAACTCGAGCAGTACCAGGCTGAACCGGGCGCGGTCTCCTATACGCTCACTCAGGAAGGCCAAGCCGCGCCGCTCGGAACGCTCGTGTGGCTTCAAAACGGGCGTGTGTTCGTCACTTTAGACGCTCCGCCCGCCGAAAACCAGGTCTATCAGGCGTGGAATATCGGGGACGCAGCGGTCTCGCTCGGCACCTTCTCTGAACGCAGTTTCCTGAGTCAAACCGAGGTCCCGGTCGGGAACACCTTTGGGCTAACGCTTGAGCCCCCCGGTGGCAGCGACCAACCCACCACCACGCCGCTCACGCGTGTCGAACTCTAGAAGGGTCGTCAGACGTAAGCTGCTTTGCGGTTTGTAACCTGTCCTGCATCCAAACGGTGCAAGAATGGGTATATGTTAGATGAACCATTCAGAGCTTCGCTCTACATTTTGAAAGGAGTTTTTATGAAAAATGCCCTTTGGCTCAGTCTCTTACTCGCCTTTGGGGTCGCTATGGCCCAAGATGACAGCATGTCCGGTGGGATGATGTCCGGCGGTGGGACGATGTCGGGTGGCGACATGATGATGTCGGGCGGGATGATGTCGGGCGGCAGCATGATGGACGGCGCGTTCGAGGTCACGCTTTCCGGTGACAACCAGGTGCCGCCGGTGACAACTAGCGCGGTGGGCAGCGCAACGGTTTCGCTCGAGGACGACACCATGACCGTCAGCGGGGACTTTTCTGGTCTGAGCAGCCCGGTTGTCGAGATTGCCGGTAGCCCAGCTCACATCCATTTAGGCGCAGCGGGCGAAAACGGCGACGTTATTTTCCCGTTAAACGTCAGCGTTGACGACGGGGAAACCAGCGGCATCTTCAGCTTGTCAACAACGCTCACGCCCGACCAAATCGACGCTTTTAACGCGGGCGAGTTTTACATCAACCTTCACACCGAGCTGAACCAGGGTGGCGAGATTCGCGGGCAGATTACGCACGGGATGTAAAGCTACTTGTTTCCCGAGTCGAAAGGTGGCCTGCGGGTCGCCTTTTTTGTGATATTCAGATTGGTTCTGACTCAGCGGCAACAGAGCTCGAGGACAAAAGTCTTTTATAGCAAGTGTCACCTAGGAACAGACGCCCCCACATTCATCTGAACTGTCTAACACGTACATTCTATGGTGATAAAGGTAGCCTTCAACCGCTCAAGTGCTATAGAACGCCTATAGTTTGAAGATGACGCAGCGACCAGAATCTATAGAGTCTATAGCGCTTGGCGGCGTCAAGCAGTGGCTACTTATCCGAGGAGACGAGCAGCGCCCTGTTTTACTCGTGTTACACGGCGGCCCCGGCAGCGCCGACATCGCTACAGCTAGCCGCTATCAGGGGGAGCTCGAGCAAAACTTTCTAGTCGTCAACTGGGATCAGCGCGGAGCCGGAAAGTCTCACGGCGGTGAACTAAGTGTTGAACAGCTCGTAACCGACGCGGTTGAACTCGTCAGGTTGCTCCTAAAAAGGTTTGGCAAGCGAAAACTGTATCTACTCGGTCACTCGTGGGGCAGCGCCCTCGGGCTACTGGTCACGCACCGGTTTCCCGAACTTGTTTGCGGCTACATCGGCGTGGGTCAGTTGGTGGACGCAGCTGAAAACGAGCGCGTATCTTTTGATTATGTCCAAAAACGGGCGCATCAAACTGGCAATCGGTTGGCCTCGCAGCTACGCCCGCCGCCTTATGGGAATGACGTGCAGGCACTCCTTACGCAGCGGGTGTGGCTCTATTTGTTTCGGGGCTTTTTTTACTCGAGACAAAACACCTTACGTTACGCACTGGCTTTTTTGTCTTCTGAGACGTACAGTTTACGGGATAAACTGCGCTACTCACAGCGTTTACGGGGTTCGCTCAGGCAGCTTTGGCCCGAGGTCGAAGCCATCTCTCTTTCTGCTGACGTTCCGGGCGTCGCGGTGCCGGTACTTTTCTGTCTGGGCAAACACGACATGACGACCCCTTCGATGTTGGCGGAGCGGTATTTTGAGGCGCTTGTCGCACCTCAAAAGCAACTGACTTGGTTTGACGCTTCGGCTCATTGTCCAAATCTCGAGGAACCCCAAAAATTTGCTGCAACGATTTTAGCTTGGACAGAAAGGTTAGAGAACGCTTAGTTTACGTCACCTAACTGCTTAATCTCTTCAATAAACCGGTCAACCGAATCGAAGTCGCGGTAAACGCTTAAAAATCGGATATACGCCACGTCGTCCGAACTTTTTAGGAACCTGAGCGCTTTGACGCCGATGTCTTCAGCTTGCACTTCGGGGCTCTGCACCGCGTCTTCAAAGGTGTAGGCAAACTCGCGGAGCTGCTTTTCGGTGATGGGGCGTTTGTTGCAGGCAATCCTGAGTTTTTGCAAGAGCTTGTCGGGATTAAACGCCTCGCGCCGCCCGGAACGTTTCACGACCATCAGCGCCTCGAACTGGGCGCGTTCGTAGGTGGTGAAGCGGCGGCTACAGACCGCGCACTCGCGCCGCCGCCGAATCGAGCTGCCTTCGTCGCTGGGGCGCGAGTTGACGACGCGGGTGTCGTCCGAAGAGCAGAACGGGCAGTTCACAGGTGCTGAGTTACGGTAAGCACCGCTACCATGTGGAGTCGATAACGTCGTCCACATCGTCTATATTTTCGTCGTCACCAAACGCTTCAGCGCCGTCTTCGTCTAGTTCCGCCAACTCGTCTTCGATCTCTTCGTCGTCGTAGAGGCTGGCCTCGAGGTCATCTTGCCGCACATTCGAGTCAAGCGCGGCCCGCACCTCAGGCAACAAAGACTCGATATCTTTGGGCGGCGGCGGCAACGTCACGTAAAACCGCTGGCCCGAAAGCCCGGTCTCGCGTGCGCCCAGGTACATCACGTTTTCAACGAGCGCGGCGTCGTGCCGGGGGTCTGAAGCGCTCCGCGAAGGCACCGCGACGTTGACGCTGAGGCTTTTCTCGCGTGACTCGAAGCCGGTCGCCATCCGGGTCAACGCACCTCGCACTGCGACCATGTGCGGCTCGGTCGCAGACTTGGGCGGCGAAACGATGACAACCCAAGCATCTTCTAGCAGGCGGGCGGCAGATTTGAGGACTAGAAAGGTGCTTTTGAGGTTTTCGTCTAACAGTTCACCGAATTCGCCCTCACCGAGTTGATTGAAATGGGTATTGCTCTCAAACGCCGCGACGTGAACGACGCCGGAGAGGTCGCCGAAGATTTCAAAAACTTTGTCGAACGTGCCGCGCACGTCGCTCTGCACCGACACATCGGCCTGAATGGGGATCGCCTGACCGCCCAGTTCTTCGATCTCGGCCGCCGTTTTTGAGGCGAGGATCACGTCTTTGTCGGCGCACACCACGTCATAGTCGGCCTGTCCGTAGGCGAGCGCGATAGCCCGACCAAATCCTTGACCGACGTTGGTGATTAGGACGACGCTGACACCCACAACATGCCAGCATACAGGTTTTCGGATTCTCAGGTGAGCCTTGGGTGTTGACAAGCCCTGTTACAATAAAAGTATGACAGTCAGGAACACCTCATGGCGTTAGAGCGGTGGTTTCGCCGTAAACGTCCGACCCGCGCCGACGACGACCCGAGCCCCGCCGGGTTGTGGCTCAAGTGCGAAGAGTGCAGCGCCCAAATTTACCGTAAAGACTTGGAGGCGAACCTCTACCTCTGTACCGAGTGCGGGCACCACTACCGGATGCCCGCCGACGCGCGGGTGGCGATGCTCGCCGACGAGGGGACGTTTGAACGGTGGTCGGGAAGTATCCGGGCCGCTGACCCGTTGTCGTTTGAAGATACCGAGCCCTATCCGGAGCGGCTGAAGCGGGCCGCTGACAAACAGAAGCGCCCCGACGCCATCTTGACGGGCGGGGCGACGTTGGGGGGGCAGCCCGTGGCGCTCTCAGTCATGGACTTCTTTTTCGCAGGTGGTTCGATGGGTTCGGTCGTCGGCGAAGAGATTGCCCGCGCCGCCGAACGCGCCGCTGACGAAGGGCGGGCGTTCGTGTCAGTTACGGCGTCGGGCGGGGCAAGGATGCAAGAGGGCGCACTGTCTTTGATGCAGATGGCGAAGACGACAGTGGCGCTCGAGACGCTCTCACGGGCCAAACTCCCCTATGTCAGCGTTTTGACTGACCCGACCACAGGCGGCGTCACGGCAAGTTTTGCGACGCTCGGTGACATTATCGTCTCTGAACCGCAAGCGCTCATCTGTTTTGCAGGGCCACGCGTGATTCAGCAGACCATCAAGCAAGACCTGCCGCCGGGGTTTCAGCGGGCCGAGTTTTTGTTGCAAAAAGGGATGCTCGACGATGTGGTGAAACGCCCTGAGCTGAAGGCGCGGCTGGCGCTCTATCTGGGACTTTTACGGGGTACCCTGAACCCAGTTATAAGAGCTCTGACGGAAGGTGAACCCAGTGGCGCTGCCGTTTGAAAAACCTATTGACGACCTCGCCGCCCGAATTGAGGACATGCGCGCTTACGCTGCCGAGCAAGAGATCGACTTGTCTGAGGAAATTACGCTCTTGGAGGGTCGTTTAAGCGGCTTGCAGTGTGAGGTATTTGAAAACCTGACGCGCTGGCAGCGGGTGCAGGTCGCCCGCGCACCGGGCCGTCCGACCGCGCTCGACTATATCGGCCGCGTATTTGAAAACTTTACCGAACTTCACGGCGACCGCGCTTTAGGCGACGACAGCGCGATTGTCAGTGGGCTCGGGCAATTGGGCGAACGCAGCGTCGTCGTCATCGGTCAGCAGAAGGGCCGTGACACGAAAGAAAATATCGGGCGCAACTTCGGTATGGCGCACCCCTCAGGCTACCGTAAAGCGATGCGGATGTTTGACCTGGCCGACAAGTTCTCGCTGCCGGTGGTGACGCTGATCGACACGCCCGGCGCGTATCCGGGCGTCGCCGCTGAAGAGCAGGGTCAGGCGTGGGTCATTGCCGAGAGCATCCAGCGGATGAGCCAGCTTAAAGTTCCGGCGGTCGCCCTTATTATCGGCGAAGGCGGGTCGGGCGGCGCACTCGCAGTCGGCGTAGCCAACCGGGTGTTGATTTTGGAGAACGCGATCTATTCAGTTATCAGTCCCGAATCGTGCGCGGCCATCTTGTGGCGTGACGCGTCACAAGCGCCCAAAGCTGCCGAAGCGCTTAAACTGACGGCTTATGATCTTTTGGAATTAAACATCGTCGATAGTGTCATCAAAGAACCCGTTGGCGGCGCACACCGCCACCCGGAAGAGACGATCCGGTGTGTGGCGGCGCGTCTGGCAGAGGAGCTGAACGACCTATCTGGGATGTCCGAAACGGAGCTGTTAGCGCAGCGGCACGACCGGTTCCGCAATTTGGGGCGGCTCGAGGCTGCAACTTAACCTTTAGAACTTGGCCTTTCGTCACACTTGGCAAGCTGGAACGACCGACTTATAATCTGCTGTGGATACCTGGGCGCGTAATACTTAGGCGGTTGTGGACGCGCCCGCAAGTTCGCTAGTCTACGTTTATTCTCGTGGTCTTCTACTTTTTGACCGCCGGAGCCGACCTTATTGCGCCCTACTCAGAAGGCGACGAAACCATCCATCTTTCGTTTTAACTACCTAGCCGCGTGCATATCTTTAGAGCTGGGCAGCTCGTCCGGCCTTACCTTTACGGCCTAAAGCGTACTCTCGATATGACGACCTTCAAGCAGGTGTGGCGCGAAGACGAAACGCAAGTGTATCCTGTGCAGTTCTGGGTCGGCGAACCGTTTCTGCCGTAGACACCGACCTGCGCTACGTTCCCTTTCCAGTCAGCCTTATTCCTGAACCGCTGCGGCTGAGGTGGGGAATTACGCCGAGTGCTTCGCTACACCTTTTCGGTATTGACGACCCAAATGGCCGTACCAGAATTTATCTCTGGGGTGCTGACGGGTTTGGCGGCGACGTATTCGGCAATGTCCTTTTTGGAGCGCGTATCAGCTTGACGTTAGGCCGCCAGCGGCGCTTATGACCGTATGTATAGGTGTTTTCGTCGGCACTTTAACAGTTTTTTTGGAGGGTTTGGGCCGCTCGGTCATGCTGGGTTTAACGGACGCGGTTACAGCCATACCCTCACCTGTTTGGGTGCTGCTCTCGAGTGCTCTCCCTGCTGCGGGCAACTCGTCAACCGCAACCTATCTCTTTCTGACCCTTGCTATCGCCGCCGTCGGTTGGGGAACACTGGCGCGGGGCACTGCGGCCCAACTCCGCACGCTACAAAGAGAGGAGTTTGCGTTGGCTGCTTACGCGCTCGGTAGTAGCCGTTGGCACACCCTACGCCGTCACCTCTCGCCCAATGTGGCGAGCTACATCGTCGTCAGCGCCAGCGTGCTCGTGCCTGCTTGTATCCTGCTCGAGTCACTCGTCAGCTTTTTTGGTTTGGGGGTACAGGCTCCCTCACATAGTTGGGGTTTGCTGATGGCTGAACTCATGGGCGTAACGCCCGAAGTCGCGGCGAACCGGGGCGGCTCAACGACCGGGCTGTTTGAGATTACGACTTATGGGTGGCTCTGGCTGCCCGCCGGTTTCTTGTTCGTAACGACGTTTGTTTTTACGCTGTTGGGTGAAGCGTTGCGTGACGCACTCTACACAAGAGCTTGATGACGGGTGTTTGGGTTCCATTTTGGACACCCTCATCATGGTGGAGGCTGGAGGCAAAGTATCAACCTAACCTGCGCCGGACTCGAGCCACCCACACTCTGCTTCGCTAAGCTCGAGGCCCAGCGCCCCCAGATTCACCTCGAACTCCGCGCCACTGTTACAGCCGACCAGCGCGTAAATGTCCAAGGGTTGACTTGTCACATAAGCGAGCGCGAGTTGCGGCAACGACACGCTCTTCTCCTGCGCCAGCTGTTCAGCCCGCTCTAAACGCCTGAAGTTTTCCTCATAGCAGTACGAACTGACGCAGAGTTTATCTAGGTAAGACGTAAAAGTCTCCAGATTATCGCGCCGAAACCGCCCCGAAAAAAAGCCGCCCGCCAAGCTCGACCAGGTAAGAAGAGGCGTCCTCTGCTCCTGATACCACGCCCGCGCCACCTTTCCGGACGGCCCCCCGATACTGACGCAACCGGGCCAAGGTTCCTCTACCTGCTCGGCTAGGCTGAAGTTCGGGCTGTTTACGGCAAAAGGTGTGAGGCCGTGTTCGGCAGCGTAACGGTTGGCTTCTTCAAACCGCGCCTGCGACCAGTTCGACGCGCCAAACGCCCGCACTTTGCCGCTTTTACGGTGTTCGTTTAAGGTTTCGACAATCGGCCCGACGGGAACCGCCGGGTCGTCGCGGTGCAAAACGTAAAGGTCAAGTTCGTCAAAACCGAAACGCGTGAGCGAATCGTGCAGGTCGGCGGTAATGTCAAACGGTGTAACGCGTTTGCGGTCGGCGTTGTGGTGTGCGCCTTTAGCGATAATGACGACCTCGTCGCGGAGCCCGCGAGACCGTACCCAGCGCCCTACGGTGCGTTCGTTGTCGCCGTCGCCGTAAACGTGCGCGGTATCAAACGCTGTGCAACCGAGCGCGTACCCTTCGTCGAGCAGCCGAAACGACCCAGTTTCTTCGGCAGAATTTACCATGACGGTGCCCTGTACGAGCCTCGAGACTCGCTTTTCCAAACCCAGCAGAGTGCCGTAACCCATAGCCATGTTTCTCCTAAGCTTTATTCTAGCAAACATTGAGCAGGTATCATCTGGTCGGAAATGCTCTATGTGAGATTTTTCCAGTCTAGCACGCACGCTCTGGGATGATACTGGTGTCAATCTCTTATGCAAATGCTAATTGTGGAAGTTGACACGCTCAGACCACTTTAGCCGGTAGCTCACAGCCTACCCAACCTTCGTTGTGGACACCAGGTGCGCCTCGAGCATGACTTACGTTGTCTTCGTCTTCACTGGGTCTTCATCTGTACTGACTGTAAACGTCGGGTAGTTCACCCAACGCCGGAGCGGGTTTTGTATATAATAAACATTTGTGGGGCCTAGTTTTTGCGTATCTGGGTCAACGACACTTAAGTCTAACTTAAGCTTCAAGGCATAGAATTTTACCCGATGCCTCCTTCACTGCTGCGTAACGACTCTCGACGATCTGGAGCTTGATGCGACTGACCTCACTTTTTACAGTTGTTATGTTCGGACTGCTCGGTTTGGTCTGTTCCCTTTCGGCGTGTTCACAGGCAGGCGGGCCGAGCCCCTTGACCCCTGAAGAGGTGCGGGCTACCGGCGCACTCTCGCTCAGCAATCTGGGCGCGCCGCCGCCTGACCCGTCCAACGCGGTTGCCGACAACCCAGGTGCTGCGAATTTAGGTCACGCGCTCTTTTTTGACCCCCGCCTGAGCGCCAACGGTGAGGTTTCGTGTAGCATCTGCCATCAACCCGACCGGGACTTTACCGATGGTCAGGCGCGCGCCCAAGGTATCGGGACGCTCGACCGTAAAACGATGAGTGTGGTGGGCGCGGCGCATAGCACCTGGCAGTTCTGGGACGGCCGTAAAGACAGCCTCTGGTCGCAGGCGCTCGCACCGCTCGAGGCTTCCAACGAACACGGCCTGACAAGAAGTGAAGTCGCCAACATCGTGGGCCGCACCTACCTAAAAGAGTACCGGGCGGTTTTTGGCGAACTGCCGAATCTGGGCGCTCACGACCGGTTTCCGCTACGCGCGAGCCCGCAAGGTGACGCAGCGGCGCAGGCAGCGTGGGCTGAAATGACGCTTGACGACCGCGAAAGTGTGACGCAGGTATTCGTCAACGTAGGGAAAGCGCTGGCGGCGTATGAACGTGGACTCGAGCCCGCCCCAACCCGCTTCGACATCTACGCCGACACAGTAGCAGACGGTACTATACAAAACGGTGACGTGGCAGGGGAGAGCACACTGTCCCCCGACGAGGTTGCAGGGCTTCGGCTTTTTGTCGGCAAAGCTGGCTGCGACACCTGCCACACCGGGCCGCTCCTGACCGACGAATCGTTTCACAATACCGGCGTGCCCGCCGTTCCCGGTTTGCCCGCTGATGTGGGGCGGGTAGCCGGGGCTCAATTCGTCCGCAGCGACGAGTTCAACTGCCTGAGCCGCTACAGCGACGCCGACCCTATGCAGTGCGGGGCGCTGCAAAGTTTGAGTGAAGATGCGTTCGGCCTCGAGCGCGCCTACAAAGTGCCGTCTTTAAGAAACGTTGCCGACCACGCGCCCTATATGCACGCCGGACAGTTCACGACGCTCCGTGAGGTTTTAGAGCACTACAACAACGCCCCCGACGCCCCGAGCGGCTTTAGCGAAGTTCATCCGATCGGGCTTTCCGAGGTTGAGCTAGGTCAGCTCGAGGCGTTCCTAAAGACGCTCAGCAGCGACTCTCCGACCCGCCGCTAGCTCGCAGAAACAAGCTTCTCACAGTGTCAACCTGAAACACCAGACAAGCTACATATTGGCCCTGATGAAAGGACATCAAATGCTGAGACCTGTACTACTAACGACGCTTCTGCTGACCCTGGCGGCGTGCGGTTCGCCGTCTACGGATAACGGTACTGACACCGGCACGCTCCCTGAGCCGCCCGCGCTCGCCACCTGCCCAAGCACTATTGTAATTGACGAGTTCGAGTACGAACCCGGTGATTGTCAGATTGCTGCTGGGACGACGATTACTTTTCTCAACAAAGACACGGTGCCGCACACGGCGACCTCTAAAGCAGACACCCCCGCAGCGTTTGATACCGGGGAAATTAGGGTCAACAAGTCGGCGACTGTTACCTTTGGTGCGCCCGGTGTTTATGATTACTACTGCACCATTCACGATGACATGGAAGCGTCGATTACCGTCAAGTAAGCTGCTTACAAAGTTGATCAAAGTCCGCTCGGGTAGCGGGCTTTCTCAGTTTCCCTAGCTCACTGATCAACCACAGCGTAAACTACTTATACGGTAAAGCGGGCAAAAGGAGCGACACTATGGTGAAACCCACGCGTTCAACCTTTCTCGTGTTGAGTCTACTGTTGAGCGGCTGCACGCTACTCAACCCGTCCACCGTAAAAACGCTCTACCTCGACCACTACATGCAGGAGTGTGCGAGCTTCTTCTTGACGATCTGCAACCGTATAAAGGCGCAACCTGAAGATCCCTGGGCGACGACACTGAACTATATCGAAGGCTTTGAGTACGAATGGGGCTTCGTTTACGAGCTTCGGATTAGGGAAACCCACATCTTCAATCCGCCAGCTGACGGCTCAGATACCCGGACTGAACTGTTGGAGACGCTCGGTAAGGAAAAAGTCGCACCCGACCTACGTTTTCAACTGGCGCTGACGACACGTTACCAAGGTGAGCCCGAACTTGAGAAAATAGGCGATAATCTTTTCGAGCTTCACCGCACCAAGACGTTCGCTTGCGTTTCTCCCGAGCTTTGTACTGAGATCGAAGGGTTGATTGGACGAGAAGAGTCGGTGACGCTCGAGTTCACCCATCCTCAGGTTTCAGGCGATCCGCTGATCGCGCAGCGCGTCATCAGCTTTGAAGCAGCTCAGTAACAAAATGTACGGTGTAAAGGGTTGCGTAACCGCTCAGCTTGAAGTAGTTGAGCAAATATGTAAACATTACGCTTGAAGCTGGAGGCTTGACTATGGCAGATGCTACAACAGAGTATGCACACCCCGAAGTTTTGGTCACGACCGACTGGGTTGCCGAGCACCAAAACGATCCGCAGGTTCGCATCGTAGACGTAAGCGAAGACGTGCTCCTGTACGAGACCGGACACATCCCCGGCGCAGTTAAAATCGACTGGCTGGGCGACCTCTGGGACGACACCATCCGCGAGTTTATTCAGCCGGACGAACTTGCCGAACTGTTCGGGCGTTTGGGCGTCTCAAACGATACGACGGTCGTTCTTTACGGCGACAAAAATAACTGGTGGGCGTCTTACGCGTTCTGGTTTTTCAAATACAGCGGTCACGACACCCTCAAACTGATGAACGGGGGCCGCGCCAAGTGGACCGCCGAAGAGCGCCCGCTCACGACCGACGTTCCGGACATCACCCCGGCTTCGTACACCGCAGGCCAGCGTGACCCCGAGTTGCGTGCGTTCAAAGATGACGTGTTGAAGCATCTGGAAAAGGTCAAAGCTGGAACCGGCGCGATGGTTGACGTGCGAAGCCCCGGCGAGTTCAAAGGCGACGTGACGCACATGCCCGACTATCCACAAGAGGGCGTGTTGCGCGGCGGGCACATCCCCGGCGCACAGAGCATCCCCTGGGCGCAAGCGGTCGCAGGCGACGGCACCTTTAAGAGCGCCGACGAACTCCGCGAGTTGTACGAACCCAAAGGCGTGACCGGCGACAAAGAGATTATCGCCTACTGCCGCATCGCTGAACGCAGCTCGCACAGCTGGTTTGTGCTGAAGTACCTACTCGGCTACGACAATGTGAAGAACTACGACGGGTCGTGGACGGAGTGGGGCAACAGCGTCGGCGTACCGATTGAAAAGGGTGAAGCGCAGGGGAGCTAAACAGATTTTTAACCGTAAGCCGGGGGAGACTCCGGCTTTTTGTTATGCTGTGCGTAACAAAAATTATGTGCACCAGCTTTGTCTAAATGACTGGCTCTTGCCTTTTGTGGAAATGTATGGTTGGAATTGTGTACGTATCACGAATGCGGGGGTACAAACAAATAATAGGATAACCAGTTGCCGCAACCACCGGGTGATGTCAGGCTATGCACTGTTCTTTTGTTTCTAGGAGTTCGCATGAGATTGTGGTTTTTGTGCTTAGGTGTTCTAAGTCTTGTTGGGTTGACTTCTTGTTCCCGTACAAGTTCTGAAGCAGCTTCTACGCCTAAGGTTGGTTTGGATGTTGCTTTACATGCACTAGAAGAAGATACATATACGAACCTTCGTACTGGTGAGACATTTACCGAGGCGGAAGAGATTGCCCGAATGTTGGAAGATGGCAATACAGCTGATGATGATTTCTTACGGCTGGTTCAAAGTGTTGGTGGATATGAAGAATATGGCAACCTTCTTCGCACCTTAAATACCAAAGAGGCTAAAGCCCTTCACGCTAAATTTGGAGTCGGCTTTTCTACCAAGCCTCCTGGTGCCGATGCATCGAAGGAGGGGCTATCTCCTCAATTCATTGGAGAATGTGTCAAGCTTTTTCCTCCTGCTGACCGGAACAAAGCTCATTGGATGGATAAGTGGAAATACGCCATTTTTATCGACAATGCTGGTAGGCCTAACTGGGCAAATAAAGAGTGGGAGCTTCCGACAATTCCACGTGACGGTGGAAGAGATGGCTGTCAGACGACAGTAGGCAAGTGGGGTATTCGTGATGACATTGGAGGCCACTTGGTCGCCGCAACACTAAATGGATATCCCAGAAGAGCGAACATAGTTCCGCAGAACCGCTATTTCAATAATAGCGAGTGGAGGATTATTGAAAACACAGTGAAGCGGTGTGTCAATAGAAGTCCGCAGACAAGTATCCGCGTCGTTGCAGTATATACAAATAGTTCAACTCTTCGCCCCACACAGATTCACATGTACATGAAAACGTTCAGGTATGCAGGCCTTTTGGCACCTTTCGATAATGTCAGAGGTGGAGGCCCAGGAACTTCGGGTTCTACTGTGGCAAGGCAATTCGCGGCTGGATTTAGACCCTACTGCGGGTAGAGAATGCACATCGAGATCGGAAGGGTCTCAGTTTGGATAGACCCTTTCGTCTATCCAAAAAGGATAGGAATTGCATCCAAAAAGACTTGTCTTCTTGGATGCAAAACCTCGACTCTACGTTCTATCTGGTTGTCAATATCATGTTCGGCAATAAGATAGTTACCTTCGCGGTGTTGCGTTACAAGCCATCCGAGAAACGCTTCAAGCGAGTCAGCCACAACGTACTTAGCTTCCTCATCCCTTCCGCAATTGATGATTTGTCCCAATCTGCCGTTGAACCCCGGTTGCAAGTCGATGCCAAGAAAATTGCCGTTTCCGTCGTGGGCAAAAGGAAGCCAACCGGCGCTAGCATATGCTGACTGGACTGCGTTTACGGGATAGGAACTGCCAATTTCGTCAAGTCCAGAGTCGGCTAGCATTTCCTCGTCATTAGCTATATCACGCCATTCTCGCCAATGGCTTAAAGCGTTTTCTACGCTTAAAAACTCGAGTCCGAAGAACATTCCGCACAGTACGCGGTCTTCCTGACCGTCGTTTTCCAAATAGATAGCGCGTAATTCGCTGGGAAATCCTCTGCCAGTCTCTTGTTTCAGTTCTCTATCGAACTCGGCAAGCGCATCTTCCTGTACGCCCTGATTGAGTGTTTGAAGAGCTTCAGGAAAATGCTGTTCGTACCAACTTTTAAGTTCAGACCACAAATTGACTGCATCAGGTAGGCTCATGACTCCAAGATTTTACCATGCGTATTTGTTACCGTAAAGACAAGTTTTACCTGCCCTAAAGGAGATCCTATGAACCTCGAGCACGTCGCCCTCAACCTACCCGACCCGCAAGCTGCCGCCACCTGGTACGCCGAAAATCTCGGCCTCAAGATTGTTAAAGCTACAGATACTGAGCCCTTCGTTCATTTTCTAGCCGATAACTCCGGGAGTATGCTCGAGTTCTACAACAATCCGGGGGGCGCAGTGCCCGATTACGGGGGCATAAGCCCTTTTACGCTGCATCTGGCCTTTTCCGCCAATGATATTGAAGCAATATGGGAACGTTTGCTCGGAGCCGGGGCTACGGCTGCTGGCGAAATCGAGACGACCCCCGCAGGCGACCGCATCGTCTTTTTGCGTGATCCGTGGGGCGTCAGTTTGCAGCTCGTCAGCCGCGCCCGAGCGTTCTAAAAAAAACCTACCGCTTGGGGGAGCGGTAGGGGTTGTTAGCGCTTGATCAAAACGTTTGGCCGGTCGCGCTTACAAGGTGAGGATAACGCAGGGATTCTAACAGGATTCTTACAACGCAGGAGCGTGTTAAATACTCGTGCCAGACACAGGTGATACCGGTTACTTACGAAACTCGAAACGAAGTTTTTCACAGGTTTTGCGGCAACCTGCAAAGGTGCAAAAAACGGGTACGATGCCCCTATGAAAGCGGCGACGAAACCGGACTCGAGACCTCACATCTTAATTATCGGTGGGGGTGCGGCGGGGTTTTTTGCGGCGATCGCCTGCGCCGAAGCGCAAACGGGGGCGCGGGTTACGGTGCTCGAGCGGAGCGCTCAGCCGCTCGCCAAAGTGCGTATCTCCGGCGGGGGTCGTTGCAACGTTACGCACGACCAACCTGATCCGGCGCAGTTCGTGACGAATTATCCGCGCGGTGCTCGGGCGCTACGCGGACCTCTCAGCCGTTTTGGAGCGAGTGAGACGGCGGCGTGGTTTGCGGCGCGGGGCGTTACGCTCAAAACCGAAGCCGACGGGCGGATGTTTCCTGAATCGAACACCTCAGAGACCGTCGTGGACTGCCTGTTAGGGGCGGCAGAGGCCGCAGGCATAGAGCTTCGTACCGGCGCGGCGGTACGTTCGTTTACGGCGTCCGGAAAGAAGTTTACGGCGACGCTTAAGGACGGCGAAACCCTGATGGCTGAACGGGTTCTGCTCGCTACCGGGAGCAACCCACAGGTTCACACCTGGGTCAAAGCGCTCGGTCACGAGATTGTGCCGCCGGTGCCATCGCTGTTTACCTTTAAGGTGGCTGACCCCAGAATCGCAGGACTTGCCGGGGTTTCGGTACCGGACGCTGAGGTGGCCTTGGAGGGAACCAAGCTCACGCAGCGCGGCCCGCTGCTCGTGACGCATTGGGGGCTTTCCGGCCCCGCCGTACTGAAACTCTCCGCGTGGGGCGCACGCGAACTGCACGGTTACGACTACTGCGTCCCTCTCCGTATCAACTGGCTGCCTGAACTGCGCCCGGACGCGGTGCATGAAGGATTGCGCGACTGCAAAAACGCCGAACCACGCAAAACGGTCGCCAGCCATCCGCTCTTCGGTCTTCCCGGACGGCTGTGGGCTTCGCTCGTCCAGGCAGCGGGCCTTGCTGAACGCTGGGCGGACGTTTCTAAAGTTCAGCTGGTGCGGCTTACTGAGGAGCTTCAGCAAGGCCGCTTCGAGGTGACGGGTAAAGGCGTGTTCAAAGAAGAGTTCGTGACGTGCGGCGGGGTCAACCTCGACGAGGTGAACTTTCGGACGATGGAAAGCCGGATGTGTCCGGGGCTCTACTTTGCCGGTGAGCTGCTAGATATCGACGGGGTGACGGGCGGCTTCAACTTTCAAAATGCCTGGGCGACGGGTTATTTAGCGGGTCAGGCGATTGCCGAGTCGGTTTCACGACCTGAGATGGCTCTATCCTGAAGGGGGACGGAGAGACACAGTATGACCGTCAAGCCGGTGGGCTGGTTCGCTGTCAGGGTCAGCTTACCGCTGTGAACAGCGGCAACCTGCGCGGCAACGCTGAGACCTAAGCCGCTACCGGGGGCAGACGTTCCGAGTGTTCGGTAAAAGGGTTGCGTCGCCTTCGCAAGAGCTTCTGGCAGCATTCCGGGGCCGTTGTCGGAAACGCTCAGGATGACCTCTTGGTTGATAGGCTCGAGCCTCACCCCGACTGCCGCACCGGGCGCATGTTTGTGGGCGTTCTCGAGTAAATTAAGGAGCGCCTGTTGGAGCAACAAGGGGTCGCCTGTAAAGTTCAGCGTAGCGGGGCCGTCATACGTTGCGCTGTGTTCTAGAACGACATTTTTTGTTAGTGCAGCGAGGTCAAACACGACAGTCTGCGAACGATTTTCGCGGGCAAGTGTTAGGAGTGACGCGCTTAGACGCACCATCCGCTCAGTTTCCTCGTCTAATATGCCCAGCGTCTCCTCAGCGTCCGCATAGCCCTCTTGGTACGCGCTCAGCTGCAGCCGCATCGCCGTTAGCGGGGTACGCAGCTCGTGTGAAGCGTTCCTAGTAAACTGCGTTTCGCGTTCTAAAAAGCCTGACAGCCGCGTCATCATCCGGTTGAAGGTCTCGCTCAGGTCAGCCAACTCGCCCTGACCGCCGCCTGGTACGCGCAGCGAGAGGTCGCCGGAGTCGGCAACGCGCTTTACTGTCCCGAGCAGGTGCCGGAGCGGGCGCAGCACGGGGCCGCTAACGAGAATCGCTGCCAACGCACCCAAAGCTGAAACGAGCAGTGTGGTAACAAGCACGGTCTCGCGGTAGCGTTCCAGACTGTACGCCGGAGCCGGGGACGCAATCGCGCCCTGCAAAAAGAGGTCGGGGGCGAGCCGCCTGCTGGTGACGCGCCACGCACCGAATGAGCGCACCGGCTGAAGGGTAAGGGGTACATCCGCCGGAAACGTCCCGAACGTCTCTGTCACGCGCCCTTCGTGGACGATGCGGGCGCTTGTCAGGTAATCGTCAAAACGGGCGTCGAGGTCATCAAACGACAGCGTTTCACCCCTGGGCTCACCGGGAAGCGCTTCGACTTGCGCGGAGAGTTCGCTCAGGTAATCATCAAGGTCGTGGTCGAGGTCGGCGTAGAGGAGCCGCTGAAAATTGAGGTAGCCGAGTACTCCCTGAACAAGAAGCGCCGCTGCAACCGTTACAGTGATAAATAGCACGAGCCGCCGCTGGAGTGTCACGTGCTACCGAGTTGGGGACTGATTACACCTAGCCGGTAGCCGCCCGGAACGGTCTGCACAACCCCCGGCCCGAGTTTGTTTCGCAGATGATGCACGTAAACTTTGACGACGCCCGTGCCTGCGCCCTCGCCCCACAGGGCGTCGGTCAACGCTTCAGGGCTGTACACGCGGCTCGGCGAGAGGACGAAACGTTCCAAAAGCGCGTACTCACGGCTCGAGAGTTCAACCGCCGCGCCCGCCCAGGTTACAGCGCGGCTCGCCAAATCGACCTCTAACAACCCGCGCTGTACCCGGCTCGTTTTGGTCTCGTGAACGCGCCGCAGGAGCGCCCGCACGCGGGCCAGAAGTTCGGGTAGATCAAACGGTTTGACCACGTAATCGTCGCCGCCGTCGTCGAGTCCTGTTACCCGGTCGACAAGCGCGTCTCTGGCCGTCATAAAAAGAACCAAACCCGTGTAGCCCGAAGCTCGCACCTCACGCGCGAACACGAAACCGCCGTCGCCGTCTTCAGGAAGCCGCACGTCTAGGAGTAACAGCTCGGGTTCAGCCTCGAGAAACGCCGTCCTCGCACCCTCCAAAGTACCCGCGTGCGTAACCTCATGACCCTGCGCGGCGAGGGCTTGCGCGACGGGTCTAGCGATATGGGGTTCGTCCTCGAGTAGCAAAATACGCACAACATTCTCCAATGGGGCCTGCGTAGCTGAAAACGGGGCGTGCATAAAGGACGCTAGAACGTGGCGGTTACGCCTAGGTTAAAACGAATGGGTTAAAACCAGCAAGTCAAAGCTGACAGTTTTGGCAGCTCAAGACGGATTTAACTGCTCTTTAACCATAGCCGTAAAAAATGTAGCTGGGAAGGGGACGTGATGTAACGCTGTTGTCTGCTAAGAGCCGGCTCTAAACACCTAAAACCAGTTCACATTCAGGAGAGAAGATGAAAAAGCACGTTGCACTGACCTTGTTGGCTCTCGCTGCGCCGGTGGCGTTTCATACCGCCGCGTTTGCTCAAGAGGTGCCGGTCAATTCGATCAGCGACTTACCCAAAGTTGCGCCAAAAAAACAAGCTGACTTAGAGACGGTCGGTCAGGTTTTACAGAGTCAACTTATCGAGTTGCAAAACCTGGCTTTGCAGGCTAAACAAGCTCACTGGAACGTTTCAGGCACGCTTTTTTATACGCTGCACGAGCTTTTGCAAGAACACTATGAAGGCTACTCGAAATACGCCGACATGGTGGCTGAACGGATGCTCAGTATCGGCGTATCGTCCGACGGACGCGCCCAAACGATTGTCGAAACCGCGCAGATGCCGATTATTCCGGGCGGCTTTATCGACGACGCCGAGGTCATCCGCTTTTTTATTGACGACCTCAAACTGACTGGCGACCGCACGCGGGGACGGATCCAAGAGATTGAAGACCTAGACCCGACGAGCGCCAACTTGCTCCAGGAAGTTGAGGCTATTTTGGGTGAGTATCAGTGGCAGTTCCGCGCGTTCGCGCAGCCGACGCCGACTGACAACAACAACGGCAGCGAACTCAATCAGGACAACACCACGCCGCTCTATGGGCCGGGCCAGTAGCAAACTCTAACGAATAGCGTGGGCCTCCTTGCTATAATGCAGTTGGAGGCCCACTGTGGCACATTGGTCAGAACGCGTTGAAACCGAAGCGAGACGAACATTCAGGCTCGTAAGTCGTCTGCTTGGTAGCGCCTTTGAGTCCGGCAACCGCCGCCGGGTCGTTGGGCGTGACAAGTCGGGCAAAACTTTGTTCCGGGCTTCACTCAGTTACGTCGTTATCGGCGCACTGCTCATCTTTTTCTTGGCAAAAAACGTATTCTGGCTGGCGCTTCTGGCGCTTGTTATCGTCTATGCGCTCGGCTACCGGGCCGAAGTTGTAAGACAAGACCCGCGTTAGCGTCACCTTGAGTTGGAACTCGGCTACTTGCTTACCTGAACGTGGATGTTAGCTTCACTGTTTAGATACGTGAAGCTTTGACAGACCCCCTTAACGAATGTGTAATTTTTAACATCCAACATTAACGTTTGGACCGCTCCGGAACTGGTACACTTTTTGTAAGGGCTTATGTTTCATTCTCTTTTCGTCTTCTCCTCAGGGCTCGAGCAATGAGTGTTTCGTTTGGGCGTCCTGAACGCGCTGCACCTGCCGAGCCTTCCAAGCCACGGCGTTGGGGGAGCATTTTTTTTACCGTTATCGCGCTCGTCGGAGGTTTGCACGCCCTCTTGATGATCGGGCTCGAGGGCGGGCGCTACCTCTACACCCAGCGCGAGGTCACGCGGCTCAGCGCCGACATCGACGCCTTGCAAGAAGAGACGCGCACTCTGCAAGCTGTGCTGCGGCACCGCGACGACCCGGTTTTCCGGGAACAGCTCGCCCGTGAACAGGGCTTTATCGGCCCTGACGAGACCCGGATTCTAACCCAAATGCCTTAAACGAGGTTGACGCCTCGCCAGGCTGTCCCGACGTTCTGAACTCGGTATGCTTAAGCCTATGACACAGCTTGATGTAATACACCTGCGAGTCTGCCCATGAGTAAACCTGCTAGTAAAACAAGGCCGGGCGACACGCTCGAGTGGATGAACGAACTGACTGCTGAGATGGAAGAGCGCCGCAAAGCCGTCCACCGGGGCGGCGGCGAAGCGAGGCAAAAAAAGCAGCGCGACGCAGGCAAACTCACCGCGAGAGAACGTATTTCGGCACTTCTAGATGAGGGCAGCTTCGCCGAACTCGGGGTGTTTACCGAGCACGCGGGGTTTGAAATGATGCGCGGCGTAGACGCGCCCGGTGAAGGCGTCGTCACCGGTTACGGCACCGTTGCAGGCCGGACGGTTTTCGTTTTCAGTCAAGATTTTACGGTGCTGGGCGGGTCGCTGGGTAAGATGCACGCGCAAAAAATCGCCAAAGTGATGGATTTAGCCGTAAAAACGGGCGCACCGATTGTCGGTCTCAACGATTCGGCTGGGGCGCGGATTCAAGAAGGTGTGGACTCGCTTTCGGGATACGGCGAAGTTTTTTACCGCAACGCAGTCTATTCGGGCGTCGTACCGCAGATCAGCGCCATCTTAGGCCCATGCGCCGGGGGCGCAGTTTACAGCCCTGCGCTTACAGATTTTGTCTTGATGAGCCGGGGCAGCTCGTACATGTTTATCACCGGCCCTGAAGTTATCAAATCGGTGACAAAAGAAAACGTTACCTTTGAACAGCTCGGCGGCGCGGACGTTCACGCGCGTAAATCGGGTGTGGCCCACTTTGAAGCGGACGGGGACGAAGCGGTTTTGGAAACAGTGCGCGAGCTGCTCTCGTACCTGCCGCAATCGGCCAGAGAGCAACCGCCCGCTAGCGCTACCGAAGACCCCGAAACCCGCGAAACACCGGAACTCTTAAGCATCGTGCATCCCGACCAGCGCCGCCCGTATCCGATG
Source organism: Truepera sp. (assembly GCA_965215315.1). Taxonomy (GTDB): domain Bacteria; phylum Deinococcota; class Deinococci; order Deinococcales; family Trueperaceae; genus Truepera. Next base: position 3,031,487 of record CBDCDB010000008.1, read on the forward strand.
GACGAGGTGATTAAGGCAGTGGTGGATGAGGGGGGGTGGCTCGAGGTTCAACCCGGTTTTGCCAAAAATATCTTGTGCGGGTTTGCGCGTCTGGGCGGTCAATCCGTCGGTATCGTCGCCAACAACCCGCGCCACATGGCAGGCACGCTCAATATTGACGCCTCGGACAAAGCTGCCAGATTTATCCGCACCTGTGACTGTTACAACGTCCCGGTCGTGACCTTCGTTGACGTAACCGGCTTTTTGCCCGGAGTCGCGCAGGAACACGCCGGTATCATCCGGCACGGCGCAAAGATGCTCTACGCCTACGCCGAAGCGAGTGTGCCAAAAATCACGCTCATCGTCCGTAAAAGTTACGGCGGCGCGTACTTGGCCATGAATTCACGCGATATGGGTGCGGACGTGGTGCTGGCGTGGCCTACGTCGGCAGTTGCGGTGATGGGCGCGGAGGGCGCAGCGAACATCATCTATCGCCGCGAAATTCAAGCGTCACAAAATCAGGAGAGTACGCGGGCTGCCAAAATTGCCGAGTATAAAGAGCGGTTCGACAACCCGTACTGGGCGGCGGGGCGCGGCTATATCGACGACGTCATCGACCCTAAACACACGCGCCAGCAGCTGATTCGGCACCTGCGGATGCTTAAAGAAAAGGTCGAGGCGCGGCCGTTTAAGAAGCACGGGAATATGCCGCTGTAATCAGGTTGCTTATAGGTCATTCAAAGTAGTGTTCAGCACGGGAGGTCATGATGGCGCAGTCACTTGCGAACAAGGTTGTCCTGATTACGGGTGCGAGTTCCGGAATCGGCGCGGCGACGGCTAGGGCGCTCGCTGAACTGGGGTGCAAGCTGGCGTTGGCAGCGCGGCGGGGGGACAAGCTCGAGGCGCTGGCCTCAAGCCTCCAGGCAGAAACCCTCTGCCTCAAAACAGACGTGACCTCCGCCGAGGACGTCACGCAGATGGTAGGGCGAACGACCGAACACTTCGGGCGTATCGACGTTCTCTTTGCCAACGCCGGACTTTACCTCCCCGGTGAAGCCGCCGAGGGCGACCCGGACGCCTGGGCTCAGCTTATAGACGTAAACATCAACGGCGTATTGCGGAGCGTCCGCGCGGTGCTCCCTCAGATGATGGCGCAGAAGTCCGGCGATATTCTCGTGACCAGCAGCATTTCGGGCTTTGTCGATATTCACTGGGAACCCGTTTACAGCGCCTCTAAACACGCCGTGCAGAGCTTTGTTCATACGCTCCGCCGTCAGGTTGCGCCGCACCATATCCGCGTAGGCGCAGTGGCACCGGGGATGGTCGCTAATGAGCTGTGGGGCTTTGAAGACCCTGCCGAGATTGACGCGAAGGTCGAAGAGCACGCCAGCCTGACCTCGGAAGATGTGGCGGAGGTGGTGGTGTTTATGCTGAGCCGTCCGCCGCATGTGACGATTCGCGACCTTGTGTTGGTGCCGCAACAGCAGGATATATGACGATACAAGTAGGTTTTTAGATGGTCGCAATACACAGTAAGCTGTATGAAGTTCACAGCTGTATGGGACGTTTACCCGTAAAGTAGTGGATTACAATGCTAGCAAGATGTAACGTTGCGCTTGCAACATATACGTTGTTCAAATCAGCCTTGAAGGAGATAGGACACGGCGGCAAACGTTTTGAGAGTTCAGCAACTGGGTTCGTCTTCCAACGATTAGTTAAGGAGGCCGCTGACCCGCCTAGTAGCCTCGAAGAGGCTTTCGATCTCAATTGGCCTAATCCATAATTGGGAGGTGGAGAACATCCGAGACGCAGTTGAAAATGGAAAACACTACGTTTCCGGTCATGCACAAGACGCATCTACTGATGAAGACATTCCTATCGAAGAGTTTGAAAATATTGTTTTAATGGGGAAGGCAAAAACCGAAGATCTTCCCGGCAACCCCAAAAGGAGAAAGCCCGGCATCAACTTTGAGGGTAAGGTTCTGAAGGACGAAAAAGCAGTAAGGGTACGGATCAGGGTCAGTTGGTACAAGGGGCGCTATACCTTAGCGACGGTGCATAGCTTATGAACAAAGCAGTAATGGGCGAAAAGCCAATGACCTATACATATACCTCTCCGAAGGGTGTGATAGTGGTTGTGGCTGGTGTCCCAACTGTGGTTGCTGAGTTGGAGGAAGGCCCGGATGAGGTGATGTACGAGCCATCTGTAAGCCGAAAGCTTAACCACATAGTTAGAGACCAATTAAAACTGAACTTTGCGCCAGGGGTGTATGCTGTACCGTTCGAGGAATATGAGATAGCGACCGTATTGGACGCACAAATCCGTATACAGGGCCGTAAAGTCAACTATGGTGGCGCTAATATACAAGTATGGAAAGAAGCGATTGACAAGATTTACGGGACTTTCGATGGCTTAAGAAAAGCCTTCATCCATGCCCAACATGTATCTCGTGTATCTTTTCCCATAATCAAAACTGTAGGGCCGGGAAGTCTCAAGTTTGGACTACAAGCGAAAGCTTCAGCAGATCTTTACAGAGATTTATCCACACCTGAAGTTAGAGTTATGCAACTACTCTTTGATGGATATAGTTTTGTTGCCGACAGAAACGCGGGTGTGGCGAATGAGCTAATTCAGAAGCACCCAGAGATTGCTATTGCTGTTGCAGCGGCAATAGAGAGATTGTCGCCGGATGAAAAGTCGAGCATCAAAGAAGTTGAACTTATTCCAAATGAGCAGACCATAGGGAGAAATCGCCCTTTGACATTAACGACAGAAACGTATCTCAAGGCAAAGTGGAAAAGAGAAAGTTTGCAAGCTCTATTAGATGGAGAAGAAACGCGTTGGGTTGAGATAATAGGACAGATTTATTCCTTGAGTAGAGATGGGCGTTTATCAATTAAACAGATCGAATACAACTATCCAGAAACTCATAGACGAAACACTGTAGCAACTTTTGACCAAGACATTTTTGAAGAAGTAGCAAGTTTCTTCAAAGACAAGAAGCGTGTTGTTTTCAAAGGTGTTGAGCGTAAGGTCAATAAGATATGGTCAAGTGAACCGGAAATAAATTCGGTTAAAGAAGCACCGCCGCTAGAAGAACTTGACACATAGCGCTTCAATCAAACCAAGAGCAGGCTCGAGATATCTCGAGCCTGCTTTCAAAATCGCTTAGCGCTAGTAGTAGCTGGCCGCGCAGCCAAAGTCGCGCTGCGCCTTTTTGAACTGGTTTTCTGTCTCAGCTGACAAGCCGAAAGCTTTGTCAAACTGGCTTGAAAGGTCTTTGCCTGCCGCACCGCTGAAGAAGTGCAGGACTTCACCAGGATTGGCCCGCCGGGTATAGAGCGGAACAGTTTCGCCGTCTGCTTCGTAATCTTCAGTGGGAAAGCACTGCGAGAGCAGCTCGAAGTACTTGTCGTAGAGTGCCGCGCCGCCGTGCGCTTTATAGAGCGGGTAGAACCAGTCGCGGAAAGCGTAAGCGTTACCGTAGCCGACCTGGTTAGTCTCCATTTGGTCGAACCAGTTTTTGGCCCAGTCGTCTTTACCCAGATGTTTGTAAACATCGTAGATAAAAATTTCTGCCCATCTGCTGTCGCCCCAGAACTCAAACGACGGGGATTCCTTTGTGTCGTTGTTCGCGCCCTCGACGATGTGCGCCAGCTCGTGCGTAATAACCTCGTAGTTGATCCGTGCGGGGTCTTCCCAATCCCACGAACCGCCTAAGTCGATGACGTTGCGGTAGCCGAAGCCTGAATCGAAACGGTTGTTGATGGTTGCGTAGCCGTAAGCGGCATTTTCGTGGGCAACAACGTAGATACGGGGATCGGGGCCGAAGCTGCCGTAGGTCTCTTTCATGTAACCCCAAACGTCTTTGATGTATTCGTTCATCCAGTCTACGTCAGGGTTCATGCCTTTGCCGAAATAAACGGCGATTTCGTCGTCGTAGTAAACCCGCGTAACGACCGGGTCGCCGGGGCGGATTTTGTCCACAATCGTTTCAGGGGGAGCCGGAAGGCTGCCGCCACCGTCATCGCCACCGTCATCGCCACCGTCATCGCCACCGTCATCGCCGCCACCGTCATCGCCGCCACCGTCATCGCCACCGTCATCGCCGCCACCGTCATCGCCACCGTCATCGCCACCGTCATCGCCGCCACCGTCATCGCCGCCGTTTTCTGTCGGGCTCAGCTTGAACGACGAGGTGATGTCGTTAAACGCCAACGGAACGAGCGCCGTGTCTTTCGTCAGCTCGAGCGTAGCGCCGCCGAAATCTCTATCCTGGAACAGCGTCACTTTTATACCCTCTTTGACCTTCACCGAAGAGATGAGATCGTTCCATTTGTTGCCGACCCAAGCGCTGTCTGTGTCAGCGCAAAAGGAACGGCCCCGATAGTCTCGGTGCTCGTAAAAACACACATCCCCACCGTCATCGCCGCCGTTTTCTGTCGGGCTCAGCTTGAACGACGAGGTGATGTCGTTAAACGCCAACGGAACGAGCGCCGTGTCTTTCGTCAGCTCGAGCGTAGCGCCGCCGAAATCCCTATCCTGGAACAGCGTCACTTTTATACCCTCTTTGACCTTCACCGAAGAGATGAGATCGTTCCATTTGTTGCCGACCCAAGCGCTGTCTGTGTCAGCGCAAAAGGAACGGCCCCGATAGTCTCGGTGCTCGTAAAAACACACATCCCCACCGTCATCGCCGCCGTTTTCTGTCGGGCTCAGCTTGAACGATGAGGCGACGTTGTTAAACGCCAACGGAACGAGCGCCGTGTCTTTCGTCAGCTCGAGCGTAGCGCCGCCGAAATCCCTATCCTGGAACAGCGTCACTTTTATACCCTCTTTGACCTTCACCGAAGAGATGAGATCGTTCCATTTGTTGCCGACCCAAGCGCTGTCTGTGTCAGCGCAAAAGGAACGGCCCCGATAGTCTCGGTGCTCGTAAAAGCACACAGCGTCTTTCGGGAGAGCCTGAACAGAGAGCGTATCCGTTTCTGCGGGCGTTAGCATTGTCGAGCAGGCTGCCAGCAGCAAACCGAGTATCGCTACTAGACTTAATTTATAGACGCGTCTGTTATTCATTACGCTCCTTATGATGGTGTGCGGCCTCTGCCGTAACGAGAAACCGCGTAGCTGAAGTTAGAGACATGCCGGTAGATATGTAACGCCTCACGAGATGTGAAGTTGGATACACTTATCGCTCAGAGCTTTTTCATCCTATATCTAATAATTATGAGTTTTATTAAAGTAATCAAGGCTATAAGGCCTCGCATAAGTCCCGTTCACTGTGCATGACGTTGAAGGCGACGCTAGAGGCTGTTATGAATTTCCGAAGTAAGCCTTGCTCAGTCAGAAATATTTGCAGTGTTACGTCCTGGTGGGCTTTTCTAAGGCTCCACTTTGCTTTTGCAAGACTTACGGAGCTGGTCATTGACTGTTGGATAGTTGCCCTACCTTCAGGTACGAGCAGGCTCAGGGCTGAAGCCTGCGTCTACAACGGCTTTCAGAAACTCATCTTCTGACTAGAGTTCATAACACGCTCCAGGTAAAAATGAACCGCAAAGAGAAACTAATAGACGTCTAGCTGCCCTGCACGGTTTTGCAAGCAGTAGTCTAAACAAAGTCACCGTAAAATGCTGCGGATGGTCTGACCTGTAAAAGGCTGCTCATTTTACAACAAAAAAAGTAGGCTCGAGACACCTCGAGCCCGCTCCGAAAATCTGCTGAAGCCTTTACGCTTTAACTTTTAAGTATCCCCGCGCGGCTAACTCTTCCATAATCTGCACGACACTCTCTTCGATGCTGTTCTGGTCGGTGCGGAGCGTGATTTCGGGTTGGTCGGGCGCTTCGTAAGGGTCGTCGATGCCGGTAAATCCCTTGATTTCGCCTGCCCTGGCCTTCTTATACAACCCTTTAGGGTCGCGGTCTTCGCACACATCAAGCGGCGTGTTGACGAAAACCTCGAGAAACTCGCCCTCGTCTACTAGCTCGCGCACCTGCTCGCGGTCGCGGCGGTACGGCGAGATAAACGCGGTCAGGACGATGGTGCCGCCGTCAACGAAAAGCTTGGCAACTTCCCCGATGCGGCGGATGTTCTCCTCGCGGTCTTCGGCGCTAAAGCCCAAGTTTTTATTAAGGCCGTGCCGCACGTTGTCCCCGTCAAGCAGGTAGGTGTGGTAGCCACGGGCGTGGAGGGCTTGCTCGAGGGCGTTCGCTACCGTCGATTTACCCGCACCTGACAGCCCCGTAAACCATAAGATGCACGGGCGCTGGTGTTTGAGCGACCCACGCTCCTCTTTTGAAAGCGTCTGCTCGTGCCAGACGATGTTTTCGGCTTTGAGGTCAGCTTTAACTTGCGACATTTTAGGCCGTCTCTTTCTCGGCGTTACGGTACGACTGAATTAAAACCTCAGCAACTTCAGGACGTGAGAACTCAGGCGGCGGCAACTGACCTTGTGAGAGCATCGCGCGGACTTTCGTGCCGGAGAGTTGAATCCGCTCCTCGGGCGTGGATGAGGTCGTTTTCGGCGTCGCCATCTGCTGCGTGCGGGTGCAGTAAAAGGCGTGTTCAAACTTCATCGGGGTAATGTGCAGGTCGCCTTCGTTAAGCTCGTCAAAAATCTCTTGCGCGTCGTAGGTGCCGTAATAGTCGCTGACGCCTGCGTGGTCGCGTCCAACAATCAGGTGCGTGCAGCCGTAATTTTGGCGTGAAATCGCGTGCAAAATCGCTTCGCGGGGGCCGCCGTAACGCATCGCGGCGGGGTAGACGCCCAAAATCACCTTGTCCTGGTTGTAATACTTTTCAATCAGGATGTTGTAGCACTGCATCCGCACCGACGCGGGGATGTCGTCGGATTTAGTGGTGCCGACGAGCGGGTTAATAAACAGGCCGTCTACGCCCTCCAAGGCAATTTTGGTGATGTATTCGTGCGCCCGGTGAATCGGGTTGCGCGTCTGAAACGCGACGATGGTCTGCCAACCTTTTTCCTCGAACTTGGCCCTGGTCTCTTTCGGATAGAACTTATCGTTGTCGAATTCGCCTTTGGGCAGGTCGTTGATAAGTGAAATCGGCCCACCTAGATACACAGTTCCAGCGTCCATCATCGCCGCGACGCCGGGGTGTTTGCTGTCGCCCGTTCGGTAGACCTGCTTGGCCTCATGCGTCTGGTCGGGGCGGTAAACGTCGGTGACGTTCATGACTGCAAGAACTTCGCCGCCGGTCGTCAGCGCAATCTCTTGACCGACCGGATACTGCGCGGCAGCGTCTTCTTTAACCTGAAGCGTAATCGGAATGCTCCAGACTGCGCCGTTAGAAAGCCGCATCGTGTCAACAATGCTCTTATAGTCGGCTTCGCTGACGAAACCCTCCAACGGGCTGTAAATCCCGTAAGCGAGGCACTCGAGGTCAGCCAGATTGCGTTCGGAAAGCTCGAGCTTGGGCAAACTTTGCGCACGTTTTACAGCGTTGTCACGTTCGCTGCCGGTCAAAACACGGTCAACGAGCGTGCCGCCATGAGGAGAAATCAAAGGTTTAGACATGTTTGGAACTCCTTTTCAGATTTGTGCGGGTGGAATCGTCTGCTCTGCACTGAGGCAGAAACCGTCTACCCGGTTATACTAACAGTCTACCTATTTGGTAGTGTTTAGCCCAACCTCGGAAGCTTTGCTAAAAAGCGCCTCGCTTTTGGTGACGATAAAAAAAGGATTTAACAGGTTTTCCTTGTTGTAGCGGAGCGGCCCGCCGCCCGGTTCACGTACCTGCGCTCCGGCTTGTTCGGCGACGCACTGCGCGGCGGCGGTGTCCCACTCCATCGTCGGGCCGAAACGCGGATAGAGGTGCGCCTGACCGTCGGCGACCAAGCAGAGCTTCAACGATGAACCGCTCGAGACCAGGTTTACGGGGGCGGACTGCTCAAGTTCACCGACCAATGCTTCGGTAGCGGCCCCAGCGTGCGACCGGCTCGCCACCAGGTTGACCGGGCCGCTGTTGACGGTGTAGTCGTGCGCTTCGATGCGGTTTTCTGTCCCCTCACCCTTAAACGCGCCCATCCCAGCCGCTGCCCAGTAGGTCAGCTTTAGCGCCGGAGCGTAAACGACGCCGAACACCGGCACCCCGTTTTCGATCAGCGCAATGTTGACCGTAAACTCGCCGTTGCGTTTGATAAACTCTTTCGTACCGTCGAGCGGGTCAACGAGCCAGAACTGCGTCCAGTCTTTACGTTCGGCGTAGGGGAGATGCTTTGACTCTTCGGACAGAATCGGGATGTCCGGCGTCAGCTTTTGCAAATGCTCTAAAATCACCGCGTTCGAGGCGAGGTCGGCTTTGGTCAGGGGCGAGTTGTCGGCTTTGGTTTCGACGCCGAAATCTTCACTTTCGTAGATCTGCATGATGGCGTCACCGGCAGCTTTCGCAGCGGCGATAAGGTCGGGCGTGAGCGCCTCGAGGTTGATGGACATAAAAACTCCTCAGTAGGACTTGGAACTGCCAGGGGCGGGGGTAAACCCAAACCTGCCCATCATAACGCGCTAGCGGCGGGCGTCTCGGTGTGTTTGCTCGAGCACCCCAATCAGTTCAGCGGCGAGACCGTCTCTCGAAAAGCGCTCTTGCGCTAGGTTACGGGCTTTGTGACCGGCACTCTCGAGCCACGCTTCGTCGCGTAAAGCTCCCAGCAGCGCATCTTTCGCCCTGTCCACATCGTGCGGGTCGAGGACTAAGCCGGCACCGGTTTCGCGTAAAATATCGGCTTGCCAGCCGCCGTAATTGATGAGCACCGGCCTTCCGGCAGCCAACCCGTCGAAAAACTTGTTCGCCGAATTGACCCACATCTCTTTCAGGTCGATAAACAACGACGAAGCGAAGGTTGCCGCCGAGAGTACCGCCGGAACCTGCTTTTTCGGAATCGGCCCTGGCATAAAGAGCGTTTCGTTCAGCACACCAAGTTCTTGGGCTCTGGCTTTGAGGGTGTTGTAATCGTAGCCGCCGCCGTAAACCGCAAACCGCACCTCGGGCGCTTCAGCGCGGACTTTTGCGGCGAGTTCTGCCATGTACGGCACGCCGTTAATCTGCCCCATCGTCCCGACGTAGACGATAAACGGTCGGTCGCCGAGCCACTCGTGCTCAGCGCGGTACGCTTCACCCACCGATTTCGGTACGTCGAACAGCGCCAAGTCGCAGCTGTTGGGAACCACGTGGACGCGCTCCGCCGGATAGCCGGTTTTGACTACGCCCTCTTTCATCCCCGGTGAGAGGGCGATAACTTGGGCGGCGCTCCGGTAGGCGAAGCGCTCGAGCCGCTCTGCCGCGTAAATCGTCGGCCCACCCTTCAGCGCCCCCACCGCAATCGGCAATTCGGGCCAGAGGTCGCGGACTTCAAAGACCATCGGCACCCGGCGGCGTTTGGCGGCCCACACTGCGGGCAGCGCAATCGTCAGCGGGGTGCTGCTGGCAAAAATCAGGTCGGTGGGGAGGCTCGCTGCTTTTTGCGCTGCGCCGCGTGCATAGTTAAAAAATGCGCCGATCCGTTCGCGGACACTCATCTCGTTTGAGTACGGCACCGGCAACCAGTGGACTCGGATGCCCGCCTCTTCTGACACGCGCCAGCCGCTGCCCGGTTCCGCGTGCCGGTCGGCGGTAATCAGGTTGACGTCGTGACCTGCTGCGACAAAGCGGCGCGCCATCTCATACGAGCGGGTGCTGCCGGGAACCTCGGGCGTATGAAAGTACTGGTGGAGGTAGGTGAGTTTCATTCTTTCATCGTCTCATGCCGGGTTACTTTACGGGTGTACGAGCGGCCTGAAATTTGGCCTCGAGCTTGTCCACCACACCCTCGATGTCGTGTTCGTTCATCACCCGCGTGCGTCCCGCTTGACCCTGCCTAAGCCGTTCGGGTTCGTTGCGGACGAGTAGGGTCAAGGCTTCAACGAGCCTATCAACATCTTCGGCGGGGATGAGTTGCCCGGTGCCTTCGGTGAGCAGTTCGCGCGTGCCGCCCACGTCGGTGGCAACTGCCGGGAGCCCCCGCGACATCGCCTCGATGAGCGCAATTGAAATCCCTTCGTGCAGGCTCGGCAAGACAAACGCGTCGTAGCGGCCTGCGCTGTAGCTGTCCAAAAGCTTGGTGTGGTCAACGTTACCCAAGAACGTCACCTGGTCGGCGATACCGAGCAGCTGGGCCTGGTTTGAGAGCGCTTCACGCAGTTCACCGTTTCCGGCAAAGCTGACCTGCACGCAGATTCCCTGGGGTTTGAGGCGGGCGACGGCCCCCAGTAAAAACCGCTGACCTTTACGGGGGATGAGGCTGCCCGTACAGATTATCCGGAGCTGAACGCCGGTCGGAGGCTCCGTTTGCCTCAAGGGTTTGTCACTCAAAGGAACCCCCATCCGGATAAGCGCCGCCTTGGTCTCGAGTTCCGGCCCGGCGATAGGGCGGGCCAGTTCAAGGCCGTCTTGGGCAATAAAGCGGATGAAGCGGGCGCTCTCGAGCTTGGCCCGAAACGCGTTCGGGGTTTCGATGTCCCAGCGGTGCGCCGTAAAACTCCATGGTACGCCGCTCGTTTCACCGGCGATCATCGCCATCGTCGCGGCGACCGAGGCCCAGTACGCGTGGATATGGTCAGCGCCCCAGCGCCGCGCGAGTTCGGCGAGCCACAGCGATTTGGGAAAGGTACCGAGATTCTTCTTCTGTGTGCCCCGGCGTTGCCCCGTGAGGGTGCGCCGCAACGCCCCGGTCGCCCGTACGGGCGCACGTACAAACCCAGCTGGTGCGCTCGTAAGTACCTTTTGCGACAAGACTGTCTCGTATTCGGTACGTGCCAAAAACGGTTCGGCGTCGCTGTGAATCTCTTGCGTATAACGTGTGACCGGTACGATCTTCAGCTCGTGCCCGCGCCGGATCAGCTCACTTATTTCAGGAAGGGCAAAAACTTCGGTTGCCCCGTAGGGTAGCGAAGCGGTAACGTAGACTATCTTCACGTTGTAGCGAACGTCATCAAGATAGGAACGGCTTCTGACCGGATTTTATAGGCTAATTCGTACCTTGTATAACCTTGTAGCAGCCCCTTAACGATACCGATAATGACTCCAGTTGCAGCGACTCCAGCTGCAGCGACCTTCTGTAGAGACGCTTTTACCCGGGCTCCGTCAGTCATACATGGTTCCGGGCAGAAGGACGTTCAGGTACTGCGGTATGATACGCGCCTCGGTAAAGTCGTGGGCGCGGGTTTCTAGGGCTGGATTAGGCGGCGCAGCCAAGCTTTTCGAGATAGCTGCGCCGAGCGCTTCAGCGTTACCGACGGGGACCAAGGGAGCCAACCGACCTCCCTTCAGGATTTCATAAGGGCCGCTCGGACAGTTTGTACTGACGACCTTTGCGCCGCACGCCATCGCCTGAATCAGTGCGCCGGGTAGCCCTTCAAACTTTGATGAAAGGACGAACGTGTCGGCGTACGCCATGTACGAAAAAGGGTTTTGGGCAAAACCGGGTAGTGCCACCCGGTCGCCGACGCCGAGACTGCGGGTGAGCGCCTCCAGTTCAGCCCGCGCGTTGCCTTCACCCAAGATCATCAGCCGCGCTGGACGTTGCCGGGCAACCGCCGCAAACGCCCGAACGAGTGTCGAGAAATCTTTTTGCGGAGCGAGCCGCCCGACACCCAGAACGACGGGGGGTTCACCAGGCGCGAACCAGGGGTGCGTGGGACGTTGCCGCGCCCGTTCATGAAGTTCCGGCGTGACGACCGGGTTATAGATCGTCTGAATCTTTTGAGGATTGATACCGGTATAGCGTGCCAAGTCGTCGGCGACGCCCTGCGATACTGCGACGTGCGCGTCAGCCCAAGGGTAAAAGAGGCGTACGGAGTTTCTGAGCGACGTTCCCCGGAGGCTCGAGGCCGGGGACGGAAACATCATGTTCGATTCGCGGATGACGGTGCGTGTGGGTACCCGCGCAAGTGCGCGGGCTAAAAGGGCGACGACGCTGGCGTGGTTCAAGGTTGCCAGGAGCGCCGCAGGCCGGTTTTTGCGTAAGTAACCAACCAGTTTAGGCAAGCTGACGCTGACGCCACTCGAGGCCAAATCGATTACCCGGACGTTCGGGGCGACGAGCCCCAAGTAAGGCCCCCGCGCCTCAGCTAGCACCAGATCGGTGGGAAACCCGCGTTCGGCAAACCCCGCCGCTAGGTTGACCATCATCCGCTCAGCGCCGCCGCCGTCTAGATTAGGCAGATAGAGTGAGATGCGCGGATAACTGGGTTGATGATTCATCCGCAAGACCTATACGCAGAACGGCCCCACAGGTAAAACGCGTGCAGACAGCGTGCTCTGCACGTTTTACGGGAGCAGTGAGAAGATGTTCGCATAGCCCTGTCCTCTTACCGGTACTGAAGTTTGTTCATCTGAACTTGAACGGATTTAGGCAAGTAGCCGCTTACTGTTTTCAAAATCCATAGTCCGTCGTCACCCAGAAGAAACTTGGGCAAAGCCCAGATAAGCGCGAGCAGTGTAACACCTACAACGCCCGCCGACCCGACTAAGACGGCGAGGTCGGGCCACGCGAGACTGCGTAACAAGCCAGCGAGCAACCAGGTCTCGAGGGCCGTAATGCCGGTGAGGACGAGAGACGGAACATGAATCTTAAAAAATGTCCCCCACGTCGTCTCGGTCATCTCGAGACTAAGCTGCGCCATCGAAAAGAAGTTAATGGTGATAGCCAAACTGACGCCAATCGTTACCCCGACGATACCCTGATAATGCCCTATCCAGGTGCCTGAAACGATCAGTACCGAAAAGATAAACTGCCGCAGCGCCCGCTGAAAGACCACCCCTGCCGAGCGGCAGAGCGAATCGCCCATCTTATAGCTGGTTCTAAAGAGCATCGTCAGGGCAAAGATCTTAAAGGGAACAATGATTGCGCTCCACTGACGACCCAAAAGGACGTGGATAAACTCAGGTGCCAAGAAAAATAAAAAAGCGCTCAGCGGCGTGACGACGAGTGCAATAGCGACGACGCCCCGACGATAAACAGCGCCCAGCACTTTGGGTTGATCTTGTTTTTTGGACATAGCCGTAAAGAGCACATTATCTAAAACCTGACCAAAGTACTGTGAGGGCAAGACCATCAGCTGAAAGGCGCGGCCGTAAAGCCCGACGGCTCTGTCACCCAGGGTTGCTCCGACAATCAGGTTATCTGAAGCGCTGGCAATCCGGTTGAAAATTTGCCCGAGGGTATACCCGGAGCCGAACGAAAGCAGTTCCTTAAGGGCTGTCCCGTTGAGCTGGAACCCTTTAGGGTGCGGTGAAGCACCTAAAAAGAGCGCGCTGTAAACAACTGACTGACTTAAAGATGCGTAGACCAACGCCCAGGCACCGAAGTCGAGAAAGGCCAAGATGACGCCGACAAGCCCGTAACCGATGACGTAAGACGTAATATTAAAACGAGCTTTGATGCGGAAGTTGAGATTGCGGAAGTTGAGCGAACGGGCGACCATCCCGACACCGTTAATGACGAAAAGAAACGACATCCCTCTGACGACTTCCATAAGACCGGGTATTTTCGGATAAAAGCTTGCGAAAAAGGGTGCAATCAGCCAGATAAACACCGTGAGCGCGACGCTCGAGATCATCGTAAAGGTGAACCCGGAGCGGATATGGTTGTCGTTGATCTCTAGGCGCTGAACCAGTGACGGCCCAATACCAAGCTGATAAAAGAGTCCTGCAAAAATGGTAAGGATATTAGCAATGTTGACCAGACCTGTCTCAGCCGGAGTAAGCAGCCGGGACAACACACCCAGCACCAAAAATTGCAAGACAGCCTGAGCCCCGGTACCTGAAAACGACCAGAAAAACCCTACCAGCGTGCTGTGGGTAAGCCCTTTTTTTTCGACTTTGCGGGATTCATCCTCTGCCACAAAAACTCCTGCCGGGGTCAGCTATAGTTTCCGGACACCGGTGCGTATCTCAGCGCGGTTGTCAAGTATAACGGACGCGCACACAACAGTTCACCATAACAAACGCCGTAAGAATACAGACCCAAGTAGGTCACACAGGCTGACCAGGGCGGCTCAGTTAAGCTCGCGGCCTAGTTGCAAGTTGAGGGGCGGGTCGTCTTCGTCTTCGAGGTACAAGTAGTCGTCAATCGCCTCGAGCAGGTCCCTGAGCCTCGGGTCGTCGACGAGCGCGTCGCACAGCTCTAACTGCTCCTCTTCTGAAAGCGCAGCAAGCGCTTCGATAAGCTCGCCTACTGAAAGTTTCTCCATAACGTGTCGTCCCCTTCACCTTCTCCGCGTCAGCATACCCCGGCCCACCGGGTTTACGTCAGCCTGATCGGCTACAAGTGGTGTGTGCTGCGCCTGAGAGCTGTAGCAATTATCACACCTAGTGAGCGCGAAGCTCGCAGCTATCATCTCTTAAGGGTGCGTGCTAGTGTACGAAGTCCTCCGTAGGAACGACGATCATTTTTCCAGAGCGGCTCAAACCAGCTGATACCTGCTATATTAGGTGTTCTCGAGACCCACCAAGCGCCGGGTATCTGTCAACCCTTAGGCTATCAGGCACAGCAAAGCCGCTAAAGTATCCGTATCCTTGGCTAGAAAGGTGGCCTGGCCTTGAGCGGAAGTATACTTATGAACCGGCAAGCGCTTATCAAACAAAATGACGTGTGCTGCTCTTTAAGGTCAATACGGCTACGAGTACAACTGCAACGGGTGTCAAGCGCAGGGCGACCGCGCCTAAAGCAAGCTTCACTCAGTAAAAAATACCTGAAGCGGGCTCCTGAAACGGACCGGGTCGCCCGTACCAGGCACACGCTGTAAATACTTTAAGGAGGGACGGTCCTATATGGCACGTTACAGATCGCTAGGGTGGCTCACCGAAAAAATACAGGCTAGGTCAAACGAATTATATTACCGGTCGCCGGTATCAAAATGGGTTACGCCGCGGCGAACACAGATTTACTGTGTCGGAACAGCAAAGTCGGGTACGCACTCGGTTCGGTTGCCAGTTTGTTTAGCGCTGACCTACGCACCTTTCACGAAGCAGACTGGCGAGAAGTCATCAAGCTTATCTTGAGACACGAAGAGGCGAGCGGAAAGCGTGAAGCACTGCGGCACCGCCTGGCCAGGCGTGACCAGCAGTTTGCGCTCGATATCGATTCTTCGCAGCTCAATTATTTCTACCTCTCCGAACTCACCAAGCTTTTTCCAGCCAGTAAATTTGTCCTGACGCTACGTGAGCCTTACGCGTGGCTCGATTCGCTGATCAACCATCAGCTTGCCCGGGGCAACCCGTCACTCGAGTGGCGACGTCTTCGTGACTTCCGCTTCGCCCAGAATCACACGGAGCATCCAGCCGAAGAGAACGCGCTCAAAGCCAGAGGGCTCTACACGCTTGACGGCTACTTGTCGTACTGGAAAAAACATAACCAAGACGTCATCAGGGCAGTGCCGCCGGAAAAGTTGCTGGTCGTCCGAACCGACCAAATCAGTCACCGCGCCGACGATATTGCCCGGTTTGTGGGCTTGCCCCAGAAAAACGAGCAGGCAAAAATTGACAGATCACACGCCTTCAAAGCGTTGAAGAAGTTTGGTGTCCTGGGAGAACTCGAGCCGGAATACCTAGCCGAAAAGATTCGTTAACACTGTAGCGAGTTGCTAAGTCAATACTTTCCGGAAGCGCTGCCGAGATATGCTGTGACCGGGGCAGAAGTGTCTTACGAGGCGGCGGAAAACTACGCCCCAGCAAAGCGGCGGCGTACCGGTCCTCCCGGACTCATGCTAGCTGCCGCGGTGAACCAGAACCCGAAAGAGCACGAACAAAGCCAGCGCCGCAACCGTCAGCACTCCGGCGAGCGCCAGCGCCGCGTCAAGGTCGCGCTCGAGTCCCGCGTAGATAGCTAGCGGCAGGGTGCGCGTCCGGCCTTGCAAGCTTCCGGCAAAAACAATCGTCGCACCAAATTCGCCTAAAGCCCTGGCCCACGCTAGAACCAGTCCTTCGGTAAACGCGGGCCGAGCCAGTGGCCAGGTGATAAACCAAAACACGCCCCAACGCCCCGCACCGTCGGTCAGGGCGGCGGCCTCCAAGTCGCGCGGCACGCCCGCAAAGCCGACCTTGAGCGCCCGGATATAAAACGGACTGGCCACAAACAGCTGCGCCAATACGACTGCCGAGGTGGTAAACGCCAGGTTGATACCCAGTTCGCTCAGCGGTTCGCCGATAAGCCCGCGCCTTCCGAACACGAGCAAAAGCCCGACCCCGGCAACGACCGGCGGCAGCACGACCGGCAGGTCGATAAGACCCTCGAGCACCCGCCGTCCCCAAAACCGGTAGCGGGCGAGCAGGTAGGCGACAGGCGTCCCCAACAGGACTGTGAGCGTCATGCTGATGCCGGTAGTAAGGAGGCTGAGGCGCAGGGCTTCAGCGGCGGCAGGCTCTAAAAGTGTCGCTAGCGCAGCGGGCGCGGCGGCCCGGATGAGAAGCACGGCGACAGGTAGACCGAGCAGGATAAACAACACTGAGGCCGCTAGCAGCGGTAAAAACGGGCGTCTCTCCCACGAAGCTCCCGCGAGATTGATACGGTTCGGGTCAGCGGGCGTCAAAGGTTTCGCAGTCTGAATTGGGTCAAGGGTATCAGGTTCAGGCGCTTCGGCTGTAAAGGGCCGAAGACGTTAGTTAAGCTAGGGGTCACTCGAGCATTTTATCTACATATCTAAATGTCTAGCGTGCCTACGGGTAGCAGCGGAAAAATAGTGACGCCGCGTTAGCCGTTCTATGTCCCATTTCACAGCTTGCCCGCCCATAGGAACGGTGCGCGGCGAGTGTGTCATACTTAGCCCTCGGAGGTACCATGCCGGGAGTTGCAATTATCGGGGCGCAGTGGGGAGACGAGGGTAAGGGCAAGGTCGTTGACGCTCTAGCCCACGACGCAGATGTGGTCGTGCGCTACTCGGGCGGCGCGAACGCCGGTCACACAGTTGTTGTCGGCGGCGAGATTTTCAAGCTCCATCACCTGCCCTGCGGCGTCCTGCACGATCAGCCGGTTTCGGTGCTGGGCGGCGGCATGGTCGTCGACCCGTGGTCGTTCCGTGAAGAGTTTGAAGCCTTCGCTGAACGCCGCGACCCCGGTCAAGTGATCGTCTCTGAAGAAGCGCATCTGGTTTTGCCGCACCACAAAAAGAATGACGAGGGCGGCGGTTTCGTCGGCACCACGGGGCGCGGCATCGGCCCCTGCTACTCGGATAAAGCGCGGCGCATCGGCCTGCGTTTCGGCGACCTGCACGATGAAACAGTTTTGCGCGAACGTTTGGCGCGGCTTTTAGAAGCCAAACCTAACTCGGTGGCGCGGGTCGGTTGGACAGATGTAGACACAGCTTTTGACGCGCTGCGCGAAGTCCGCGAGTTTATCCTGCCGTTTGTCAGCGACGCCGGACATCTCGTGCGCGAGGCGCTCCGTAAAGAAAAACGCGTGATGTTCGAGGGCGGTCAGGGGACGATGTTAGACCTCGCTTACGGTACCTATCCGTTTGTGACGAGCAGCCACCCGACCGCCGGCGGTATTCTGGTCGGCGCGGGCGTCAGCCACAAAGCCCTGACGAACGTTTACGGCGTTGTAAAAGCGTTTACCAGCCGCGTCGGGCACGGCCCCTTTATAACCGAGCTGGACGGTGAGGGGGCGGAGCGTTTACGCGGCACCGGGTCAAATCAGTGGGACGAGTTCGGCACGACGACCGGGCGGGCGCGGCGGGTCGGCTGGCTCGATTTGGTACAGCTTAAGTACGCCTGCGACGTCAACGGCTTTGACGGGTTGGTTGTGACCAAGCTCGACGTGCTTTCAGGCTTGGACAGTGTGAAGGTTTGCACGTTCTACGAAGACGGCGGGCCGGTCTATGAAACGTTGCCCGGTTGGGGCGACTTGCAAGGGTTGGGTAGCCGTGACGTACTCCCCAAAGAAGTTTTGGGCTACCTGAGCTGCATCGAACGTTTTACCGGGATATCGGTGGCGATGTTTTCGACGAGTCCGAAGCGTGAGGATACTTACGGCGAAATCAGCTGGTAGCTTCGTTAGAGTCTGAGCGTCTCCGGTAAAGGATACGCAAGCAGTTTGTTTCCGGCCTGAATGACGAGCGTGTTGCCGATTACGTGGGTAGGGCCGAACGTATGGGTGCGGAGAGACAGCTCGAGCACCACCCGCCCCGTATTCGTGTTCACCGCGTAAAAAGTCCCGTTCTTAAGACCGATGTACATACTATTTTTTACAGTATCGGTGCGGGTTTTTACGGCGTCTGCACGGCTCAGCTTGCCTGAAGTTAGCTTAGTTCCCTGCTTTCGCAAAACTATGGGTTTGCACGGTTCTTGCTGTTGTCTAACGAGCCATAAAGCGTCCTGCCACTCGAGCAAAAACGTCCCGCTGTGCGGCCCTGCCAACCACTGCACGTCCCCACGCGGAACCCTAATGAAGTTCGGTTTGGCTTTACCACCCGGTACCGAAAGTGAAAAACAGGCGAGGTTACCGCCGCCAGAAATGTAGATTACGCCAGAATCTATCGCCATTTCGCTACTCGTGTAATTGCCTGTAATGCGGTTTTGGACGGCGTATGTACGGTCCTCGAGCTGTTTGCCCGTCTTCAGGTCGTAAACATTCACGAAAACGTCGTTAGGATAGTCGAGTGGAAACCGGTCGTTTTGAAAGAACATCTGCTGATTCAGGACAGCTAGAGGGCCACGAGTGTCGGCTTCCCCCAGTTTTTTTCCTGTACGCGCGTCGTAAATGTATGTCTTGGCGAAAATGGCGTCCCCATTGACCACATAGATAAAGATGCGGTCTTTGATTACGGTAAACGGTTCCCAAGCATTAAAAAAGGGTTCACGGGTCAGCCACTTTGTCTTACCTGATTTGAGGTCTAGGGCGCGGAGCTTTTGCGCTTCAGCGATGTAGAGCGACTTCTTATCTGTGGCATAGATGTATCCGGCACCCTTCCTTGACCAGCGTATCCGGCCTGTTTGGGGCTCGAGCGCAACAACCTTCCCACTTTGCGTCATCGCCAGAAGCCAGCCCGAACTATACTTGAGCTGCGCCCCGTTCCCTATTTGATACGTCCAGAGCTGCCGCCCTGTTTTTGCGCTTACCGCTTTGACCTGACCGCCCTGAAGGTAAAAAACCCGCTCTTCGTCACCTACCACGCGCTCACCGAGAACATCTCTTACAGGCTCGTTTCGGGGAATCTCGAGCTGCCATATAGGACGGGCGCTTGAGACCCCCTGAACTGTAGTTTGGGCCGCTGCCTGCGAGACGCCAACGTATAAAACCAGGTATATGAAGACGAGAACGAAACGCACCAGACGCATCAGCTATCCTGAGCGCTGGCATAGGCGCGGTCTAACAGCTGAACGGTATGGAGAACCGGCAGGAGTTGCCCCAGATTTTTAAGCTGTAACGCAATCTGTGTTATACAACCGATATTCCCGCTGACGATAAGCTCCGCGCCGGTAGCCAGTAGATTTTGTGCCTTGCGTAAACCCAGCTCATGGGCCATTTCAGGATGTTCTAGGTTATACGTTCCGGCTGAGCCGCAGCAGAGGTCGGCTTCGTCAGGCTCGAGCAGTTCAACGCCCGGAATCTGCCTGAGCAGCGCCCTCGGTTCACTCGTAACCTTTTGTGCGTGCGCCAGATGGCAGGCGTCATGGTAAGCGATTTTTAGCGGTTCCGGTAGTGCTGGCGGTTCCAGAATGCCCAGTTCAGACAGAAACACACTGATATCTTTTGTTTTGCTCGAGAAAACCCTCGCCGTCTCCTCTTCCGGTTCGCCTCTAAGCCACAGCGGATATTCGTGCAAACCCGAGCCGCACCCGGCAGCGTTCGTGATAATCGCGTCTACCTCGCCCGGAAACGCTTTCAGGTTGTTCCGTGCAAACGCCTGCGCCTGTGCTTTGACGCCTGTGTGCGCGGCGAGCGCGCCACAACAAGATTGCATTTTGGGGATGACGACCTCGACGCCGTTACGCGCCAAGACCCGGAGCGTCGCCCAGTTAAGGTCGGGGTCTAGCACCTGTTGGGCGCAGCCTGCGAGCAGGGCGACTCGAGCGCGTTTTTGACCTTTAGCTGAAAAAAGCTCAGGTAACGGTTGCGCTTTCGGGACGCGCTCCGGCAGCATCCCTAACATACTGCCCAGTTTTTTGGGTAACAGCGGGCGGAGCGGTTTGGCGACGCCTCCTGTAAGCGCAGCGGCGCGAAAGCGTGCCGGATACGGCAGCGTTTCAGTCACGAGGCGGCGGAGCGCTCTTTCGGCTAACGGACGTTCGCGCTCCCCTTCAGTTTCCAGCCGAAACGGGGTGATGAGTTCACCGTATTCGACTCCTGAGGGGCAAGCCGTCACGCACGCCAGACAACCCAAACAAGCGTCTATGTAGGGCGTCGCTTCAGCGAGTGAAAGCTCGCCTTCCAAAACCTCTTTCATCAGGATGATGCGTCCGCGTGGGGAGTGCATCTCTTCACCGCTGACGACGTAGGTCGGGCAGGTCGGCAGACAAAAGCCGCAGTGAACGCAACTTTCTACTGCGTCCGCCATCGGCTTGGTAAGGGGTGGGCGCTCATCTACCGGGATTTTATGTTGCACCTGTAACCTCCGCTTCTGTAACTGCAAAAACGCCGCGTGGGTCGAAAACTTTTGTGATGCGTTCTAAAAATGCGTTGCCGGTCTGAACGCCCAAATGTGGATTTGCCCAGGTG
Source organism: Truepera sp. (assembly GCA_965215315.1). Taxonomy (GTDB): domain Bacteria; phylum Deinococcota; class Deinococci; order Deinococcales; family Trueperaceae; genus Truepera. The sequence continues at coordinate 3,052,175 of CBDCDB010000008.1, forward strand.
CCTGTCAGTGCTAAACCCGACAAGTTTTGACTTTGGAGAAGGGTCTCGAGCCCCACCCGTTCAGTTTCAGGCCAAGCTAAGTAACAAACATTCCCGCCGACGCTGTAGCGGTGAGGTGCAGCAAAAGGGGAGAGCGCCGTCTCTAACCCTGCAATCTGACGCGGACTGTGAACGACCTTGACGAGTGTGTGACCTACCGGGACCCACGAAAATGTATTCGCCTCTCGCCAAAGTTCAGCTTCAGCGTCGCCGGTCAAAATGTCACCTTCTTGCCCTAAAAACGCCTGCACACGTTCCGAACGTCTTGGTAACGCTGCGCTGCGTCCGCCAAAACGTACCAGTAGATGTGTGGGCGGGTGAAGCTCGAGCGCCACCGCTTCAAAGCCGGACAGTGCGAGTTGTTGCATCAACTTATCAGCGTGGGCGAAGTCGGATGTGTTCAGCGTGAGCGTTGCGTAACTTTCCGGGTGTGGAAACACTTTGAAGGTCAACTCGACAAGCACCCCAAACCGCCCCAAGCTCCCGACCATCAGCTTGGGTAGGTCAAAACCGGCAGCATTTTTGACGACTTTGCCGCCGCCTGAGAGCAGTTCGCCGGAACCGTCAACAAACGTCACGCCCAGCAAAAAATCGCGCACGCCGCCGTAACGGTAACGTCCCGGCCCGGAGAGTCCAGCTGCGACTGTCCCGCCCAGCGTCGCCCCGGCGTCGGCAAAAGGCGGGTCGAAGGGGAGATATTGGCCTTCGGCGGCCAGCAATTTGTTGACCTTTGAGAGCGGTGTCCCGGACAGCGTGGTAAAGGTGTATTCGTGGGGGTTATATTCGAGAATCCCCGAAAGTTCACGCAACTCAAACTCCGCCCCCCGCGACAACGCCGGTTTGCTGCCGCCGCCCTGTACCCGGAGATGCTTTGCGGCTTTTACGGCGTCTTGAACCTGTGCGGCGTTCATACGCGGGAGATAACGCCCTGCTGCTCGAGCGGATGCGGTTTCGCGCTAATCAGCGCGGGCGCTTCACCGTGCGGGAGCATCTTGCCGCTGTTGGCGAGTTCTTTGGGGTCTACGGCCTCACGCAGCCGCACCATCACCGTCATGTCACGTTCACTATACTGCTCGGACAAATAGGCTTTTTTCTCGACGCCGACGCCGTGTTCGCCGGTGATTGAACCGCCCATCCGGATGCAGAGGCGCAGGATTTCTCCGGCAAGCGCTTCGGCGCGTTCCATCTCGCCCTTCGTAGAATCGAACAAAATGAGCGGATGCAGGTTGCCGTCCCCGGCGTGAAACACGTTGGCGACGCGGAGGTTGTAGTGTTCGCTCAAGGCTTTAATTGCGGCTAGGGCTTCCCCCAAACGGCTGCGCGGCACCACCCCGTCCTGCACGAGATATTCGGGACTGAGACGTCCGACGGCGGAAAACGCGCCTTTACGCCCCTTCCAAATCTTTTGCCGCTCGGCTTCGTCCCGCGCGATTTGTACTTTATATGCTCCTGACGCTTCGATAAGCTCTAATAGCAAGAGTGTCTCGGCAGCGACTTCCTCTTGTGGCCCCTCGAGTTCCACAATCAACAGCCCCTGCGCGTCGGTTGGGTAGCCCGCGTGAACAGCAGCTTCGGCGGCGTCCATCGCCAGCCTGTCCATGATTTCCACTGCTCCCGGCAGGAGGCCCGACGCGACAATTCGGGTAACGGCGTTTCCGGCGTCCTCGAGGCTTTTGTAGGCCGCCATCACCGTCTTGTACTGCTCGACTTTAGGCAGCAGCCGCAGGGTAATCTCGAGCGCAATCCCGAACAGCCCTTCCGAGCCGACGAACAACCCGACCAGATCGGGGCCGAGAGGCTCGAGGCTATCCCCACCCAATTCGGCAACCTCACCGTCTGGCAAGGCGACTTTGAGCCCCAAAACATGGTTCGCCGTCATGCCGTATTTAAGGCAGTGTGCGCCGCCCGAATTAAACGCGACGTTGCCGCCAATCGTGCAGACCGGCCCCGAAGACGGGTCGGGCGCATAGAGGAGGCCGTAGGGCGCGGCAACCCTACTAACCTGTGCGTTCAACACGCCCGGTTCTACAACGCAGGTACGGGACTCGGGCTCGAGCTTGAGCACTTTGTTCAGCTTGTTGAGGGCAATAACGATACCACCTTCGATAGGCAGCGACCCGCCCGACAAACTCGTGCCGCTACCCCGCGCGACAAACGGAATCCCGTACTCATAGCAGAGCTTTAACGTGTCCGTTACGTCCTGCTGCGTTTCAGCAATCACGACGCCTGCGGGTTGCGCCTTAAACGCGACCAACCCGTCGGATTCGAAGGTTTTAAGCGCCGCCTTGTCCGTATGCAGACGACCGGGCGGGAGCGTTTGGGCGAGCTTTTGGAGAAAGTCGGGTAGCATCACTGCCTCCTGATGAGAGCTAAATCCGTGTAGACCTTCACAACGCTTTAGCTTATAGCACTTCCACAAAAGATTGCCACCAGTATCATCGTAGAATGTGCGTGCTAGTCAGCAAAATCTAAACTTAGGGCGTCGCTGACCAGATGATACCTGCTGTTAGTATAGCCGTCCGGGACGGAGCCACGGAGCGGCCACAGTTACCCTCACAGCTACCCGGCGGCCGATTTTCTCAGGGTACACCTGTAGATTAGCTTGGCTCAGAGGCTATACTGGCAACGTCGAGCTAATGTTCAGCCTTACGGAGCCTCTTTTGACAACCCTGCCCGAACCCTACAGCGCTCAAGAACTCCGGCTTTTACGGCTCCTGAGCGACCGCTTTCCGACGATTACCGCCGCGCACATCGAGATGATGAACCTGAGCGCGATTTTGGCGCTGCCCAAAGGCACCGAACACTACCTCTCAGACATTCACGGGGCGTATGAGCAGTTCGAGCATATTTTACGGCACGCCTCGGGCGCGGTTCGCCGCAAAATCCGGCAGACGTTCGGCGACACGTTTTCAGCCGAAGAACAGATTGATTTGGCGCTGCTCATCTACTATCCCGAAACGAAATTACGGCAGGTTGCCGCTGAGGGCGTCACCGAGGCGTGGTTTGCAGAGACGATTCTGGGACTTGTCCGGGTAGCGCGTAAATGTGGGGCGCAGTACACGCGGAGCAAGGTGCGTAAACGCCTCGAGCCTCAGCTGGCGTATCTGCTCGAGGAACTCCTCAGCGAACAGGGCGGCGGTATCACGCAGAAAGAACATTACTACGCGAACATCATCCGTTCGATGATTGCCCTCGGTGAGGGGGAGCGGGTCATCATCACGCTCTCGTACCTGATTCAAAGTCTGGTCGTTGACCGGCTAAATATCATCGGCGACATTTACGACCGGGGCGGGGCCGCCGAACAGGTGGTAGAGCGGTTGATGCGCTACCACGACGTGTCCATCCAGTGGGGCAACCACGACGTGACCTGGATGGGCGCGGCGGCGGGCTCACAGGTACTCGTGGCCAACGTGGTGCGGCTGGCGCTCCGTTACGCCACACTGTCAACACTGACGAGTGGTTACGGGATTCAGCTGCACGCACTCTCGAGACTTGCTGAAACCGTTTATGAAGGCGACCCCTGCAAAGCGTTTTTACCTAAGGGAGACTCAGGGCTCCTAAGCGAGTACGCCCCCGACCTGCTCGCCCGGATGCACAAAGCCGTGACGGTGATTCAGCTCAAGCTCGAGGCTCAGGCCATTCACCGCCACCCCGAGTACGAGATGGACGACCGCCTCGTTCTAGACCACGTTGATTTAGACGCCGGGACGCTCTCGGTAGACGGTACCCCTCACCCGCTTTTAGATACAAACTGGCCTACGCTGGGGGCTGACCGCGCCGCCCTAACGGCAGCAGAGCAAGCGGTCATAGACAACCTGACTGCGCAGTTTACGCAGAGCCGCCGCTTACAAGAGCACATCCGCTTTCTCTACTCTTACGGCAACATGTTCGAGGTTCGGGACGGCAACCTCAAGTTTCACGGCTGTCTGCCCGCAGACGAACGCGGCGACTTCACCGCTTTTACGCTCTCCGGCGAGACCGTTTCCGGCCCGGCACTTTTGGCCCGGTTCGAGGCCGTGTCGCGCGACGCCTACTTTAGCCGCAACCCTGAAGCTCGAGCTTCAGGACAAGATGCGATGTGGTACCTCTGGTGCGGCAAAGCCTCGCCGCTGTTCGGACGCTCTAAGATGACGACCTTTGAACGCTACGTTCTGGCGGACAAAGAGACGCACGACGAACCCAAAGGCCCATACTACGAACTGCGCGCCGACGAAGGTTTCTGCCGGGAGGTGCTGAGCGCGTTTGGGGCCGACCCCGAACGCGGACATATCATCAACGGCCACACGCCGGTCAAGGTCAGAAAAGGGGCGCGCCCGGTTCTGGCCGGGGGCAAACTGATTATTATCGACGGCGGCATGAGCGAGGCGTACCGTAAAGTGACCGGCATCGCTGGCTACACCCTCATCGGCACCTCACACGAACTCGTACTGGCAGCGCACGAACCGTTCTCTTCGGCTGAGGAGATGATTAGGGAGCGCCGCGACCCTGCGCCGCGCACTGAGCAAGTCGAGGTGTTCCCGGAGCAAATCTTGATCGCTGAAACCGATATAGGAGGGGCGCTTTACGAACAGCTGGGCGATTTGGAGAAACTCGTGCAGGCGTACCGTCAGGGTGTGTTGGTGGAGCGGCCTTTAGCCCGGTAGCGGTTCACCCATTTTTACGGGTTCAGGTTGGGTACGCTGTCTCAAACTATCTGGGGAGGGTGACGTGGACGATGACCAAAAAGCAACACTAGACGAGTTTAACGAAGCGGTCAATATGACGCCGAAAGAGCTGGAAGACTGGCTCGAGACCGACGACTCAAAAGAGGTCGGGCAAAAGAGCGGCGGCGGCGAATCTACTGGGCACGAGATGGGCCGCGACATCGTTAAGCTGCTCGGCAAAAAGCAGGCGGACTATACCGATGACGACGTAAAACACATGCAAAAAGTCGTCTCTTACGTTCACCGGCACAGCGCCCAAAAGCCTAAAGGTGACGTTGAAGATACCCCTTGGCGTTATTCGCTGATGAACTGGGGCCACGACCCACTCAAGTAAACGGTTTATAGGTTGCCTACACACAAAAAAGCGCTGAGCTCTGAATCTCAGCGCTTACGTTTTGTAACGTAATCTTAGACGATTTCGACGAGTTCAATCTCAAAGGTGAGCGCCTCGCCTGCTAGCGGATGGTTCGCGTCTAGCGTCACGGTTTCACCTTGGGCGTCGGTAATGGTTACGGGGATGCGCTGACCGTCTTCTTGCTGAAGCTCGAGCTGCTGTCCCGGTTCCGGTGTGATGCCCTCGGGAAACTGCTCTTTGGGCAACTCAACCACAAGGTCGGGGCGGTGTGTGCCGTAAGCGTCGTTAGCGTTTAGGCGGGCAGTGCGGGTTTCGCCGAGCTGCATTCCGTCTACGGTGCGCTCAAAACCGGCGATGACCTGCCCGGTGCCGATGCGGAACTCGAGCGGCTCACGGCCTGCGGAGCTGTCGAACTCGTTGCCGTCGTCTAGAGTGCCTTTGTAATGGACGCGGACCGTGTCGCCTTGTTTGGCGCTGCGGGTAGCTGAGGTGTTGGGGTTCTGTGTCATGGTTGCTAGGGTAACGCAGGCTCTAACGGGGCACTGTTGTCCCGTTGACCTCTCCTCTCATAAGCGTCTATAGTGAGCGTCATAAAAGGAGTTTAGATGAAACGGTTATGGCTACTGAGCATTTTGTTTCTTGCGCCGAGTGTGTCAAGTTGTGGTTGCACTCTGTTCATTATTGACCAAAATCTCGAGCCCAGTTTTCTAACTCTTACCGTGGGCGAGACGGCGTTACCTCCACGCGCATCGGTTTCAGGTTGCAATATGCCTCGTAGAAGCGTTGAGATTGACAGTTGGGAGTCGGAAAATCCCAATATTGCTTCGGTTACTCCCGATACGGGTGTGACTACCGGCGTGGCTCCAGGGAAGACAAATATAATGGCCCGTAAGAGCGGTTTCTTTAGTAATTTACCAGTAACTGTCCTGGCTCCGTAACTGCTGTCGGGTTTGCAAAGGTTATTGCGCCCTTAATTGACCAAGCTCAGAACAACTACGCCTTAATGACCGCTACACCGAGTCTGGTATAAGGCTCGAGCAACCTCTCCTCCGTACCCCGCTCAACCACCAGTCCACTTATCTCCGCAACCGGCATAATCACATAAGCCGAAGCGACGCCCAGTTTTTCGTGGGAAGCCAGCACCACCGTTTCAGCCGCATGTTGACTGAGCGCCCTTTTCATGTGCGCTTCTTCCAAATCTCCTGTGCTTAAACCGGCTTCTGGGTGTACACCCGTAACACCCATAAAAAAGGTGTCGGCGCGGATGTGAGATAGAGCCTCGAGCGCCGCCGCACCGACCGTTACAACCGAGTGCTTGAAGAGTTTTCCGCCGATAAGGATAACGTCTATATTCGGATAACGGACAAGTTCCACCGCGATACTTGGGCTGTGGGTGACTACGGTTGCTATCAAAGTAGTGGGCAACTGTCTTGCTAGCTGAACAGCTGTCGTACCGCCGTCGAGAAGGACGATTTGACCCGGCTGAATCATGTTGGCGGCTGCCTTGGCAACCTCAAGCTTGCCGTCCGTGGCAATGTTCTGCCGCGCCGTAAAATCACCTAGCGCAGAAGAGGCGGGTAGCGCCCCGCCGTGAACGCGTTGTAGCAATCCTTCTTTAGCGAGTTCACGCAGGTCACGGCGAATCGTGTCCTCGGACAGCTCGAGCGTCTGCGCCAGCGTTTTAGCAACAATATGCCCCTCTGCTTCCAAAATCTCCAAGATGTACTGTTTACGCTGCTGGGTCAACATATCGCCACCTTACACGAATTCGCTTGACATTGCACGAAACTGCACGTATAACGATGCTATGACTAGGTGTTGCCAAACGAGCAAAGGATTTCCCAAAAATCTATGAATGAGTGCGTCAGCATCAAACGAGTCGAGGTTTTATCAGATGATTGGTGCGTTCTCAAAAAAACGACCTTTGCATACCGCCGCAATAATGGCGAGTGGCAAACCCAAAGCCGTGAAACCTACGACCGAGGCGACGGTGCCACGATTCTTCTCTACAACCTTGCGGCGCAAACCGTGGTTCTCATCAGGCAATTCCGTTTCCCTGCCTATGTGAGCGGTTTAGCGGACGGTTTACTTATCGAAACAGCTGCCGGGCTGTTAGATGAGGCTAGCCCCGAAGCGCGCATTCAAGCTGAAGCCGAGGAAGAAACCGGCTACCGCATCGGAGCCGTACAAAAGGTTTTTGAAGCCTACATGAGTCCCGGTTCTGTGACCGAAAAGCTGTTCTTCTTTGTGGCCGAATACGGCCCGAACTCCCGAGTCAACAGCGGGGGCGGCGTCGCCGCTGAGGGAGAGGATATTGAAGTGCTCGAGCTTACCTTTATCGACGCCTTAAACATGGTCTCGAGCGGTGAGATTCGGGACGGTAAAACAATCATGTTGTTGCAGTACGCAGCCTTAAAGCTATTTCGGTAAGCTGTTTCGGCAGAGGCGAGCAAGTACGAGAGGGCAATGGGCCTAGCCAGCTTTTAGTGCCGTTTACGCGCCTTCCACGTCCCGCCGTAACGATACGTTTCAGGATGCGCGGCTCTGAGTTCTTCGGTACAACTCGGACAGACGAGCCGCCACTCCGACCCATCTGCTTGAATGCGGTAACGCACCGTAGCTTCTTTCCCACACCGTTCGCAAAATCCTTCCCGAACGCGCTTTGCCTTCAAAACCCAGCTCCCAAAAACCCAGTTCTCAAAAACCCACGGCCTGCCCATCTTTACGGTGGTCTGAGGCTGCCAAGTAGCCGTGCTTCAACCGGTAAATCAGCTGTGCTCCACCAAACGAAAAACTCGCTTCGGGCGCGGTTTCGGTGAGTTGATGACCCCTTGCGCTCAGCTCCTCCAACACCTCAGGCTTAAAGCCCTGTTCGACGGCGACTTCCAGACCTTCGACCACCCGCCAGCGCGGAGCGTCCGACGCAGCTTGCGGATTTTGCCCGTAGTCACGGAGCCGCACGACCATCTGCGCGTGACCTTGCGGTTGCATCGGCCCGCCCATCACACCGAAACTCATCAGCGGTGCGCCGTTCTGCATCAAAAAGCCCGGAATGATGGTGTGAAAAGGCCGTTTACCGCCCGCAACTTCGTTAGGGTGGCCCTTCTCAAGCGTAAAGCCCGCGCCCCGGTTTTGCATACTGATGCCAGTGCCGGGAACCACGACGCCGGAGCCGAAACCGTAATAGTTTGACTGAATAAGTGAAACCATCATGCCACTTTCGTCGGCGGTCGTCAGGTAGACGGTGCCGCCACGTTGCGGAATCCCGTAACCGGGATTTTGGGCTCGAGTCATGTCGATGAGTTTGGCACGTTCAGCTAGGTAGTCAGGCTCGAGCAGCGCTTCCGGTGACATATTGGCGTAATCCGGGTCGCTGATGTAGCGGTGCGCGTCGGTAAACGCAAGTTTCATTGCTTCAAGTTGTACGTGCAGGCTGTCGGCAGAGTCCACGCCGTACTCAGCTACCGGATAATGCTCTAAGATGCCTAGCATCAGCAGGGCGGCGAGCCCCTGACCGTTCGGCGGGATTTCGTGGAGCGTCACGCCCCGGTAATCTTGTAAAATTGTCCCGACCCAATCGGCTTTGTGGTCTGCAAAGTCGGACTCGGTAAAGAGGCCACCGGAGGCGCTCGAGTCCGCCACCATCCTCTGCGCCAGCTCGCCCCGGTAGAACGCTTCACCTTTGGTTTGGGCAATCTGCTCTAACGTTTTCGCTTGGTCTCTAAACCGGAACAGTTCGCCGGGTTTGGGTGCGTGGCCCCCCGGTAAAAACCCTGCACCGAACGCAGGCATGTCGGCAAAAGCTCGTTCAGCAGAAGCCCACGCTTCTGCAGTGATAGGGGAGACTAAGAAGCCTTCGCGGGCGTAACGAATTGCAGGTTCAAAAAGTTGCTCGAACGGTAGTTTGCCGAAACGCTCTGAAAGTGTGACCCAGCCTGAGACTGTGCCCGGTACGGTTACGGCGTCCCAGCCGCGTAAGGGCATACTGTCTCGGCCTGCAAAATGCTCAGGTGTCAAGGCTGCCGGGGAACGCCCCGAGGCGTTGAGGCCGTGCAGCTCGCGTCCGTCCCAGAGAATTGCGAAAAGGTCTGAACCGATGCCGTTTGAGGTCGGTTCTACAACTGTTTTGGCGATGGCGGCGGCGATGGCGGCGTCTACGGCGTTGCCGCCCCGGTAGAGCATCTGCAATCCGGCTTGTGCGGCTAAGGGTTGTGAGGTCGCTACAACGTTCTTGGCGAGTACCGGCATCCGCTGTGAAGGGTAGGGAAAATCGTAGGTAAACATAAAACTCCTGCTTAACGAAAGAAAGCAACACCGAGCGCACCGCCGACGACAATCAGCAGCGCAGGATGAACATTAAACCGAATGGATAGTGCGAACGCGGTAATCGCCAAGAGCCAGAGCGCCCAGTTGCCGAGCCAAGCTCCCGGCGCACCAAACGCGCTCGGGATGAAGTCGTAGACGACCAAGGCTAAAAGCGCAATGACAATCGGGCGCACACCCCGTAAAAAGCCGTTGATGGCTGGTGCGTCACGAAAGCGTAAAAAGACTGAGATGAGAACAATCATGGCGAGGATGGTGGGGACGGCGATTCCAGCAAGCCCCATCACCGCGCCGCCCCAACCACCGACCTTGTAGCCGACGTACCCGGCGAGTTTGGTGGCAATCGGGCCGGGGAGCGTATTGCCAAAAGCGAAGGCGTCTAAAAACTCTTCTCGAGACAACCACCCTTTCACGTCCACGACTTCGTTTTGAATCAGCGGAATCATCGAGGGGCCGCCGCCGAAACCGAACACGCCGACCTTGCCGAACGACCAGAACAGGTCAAAGAGGAGCATAATTTAGTTTGACACTAACGGACGCCTTAAGCATAGCTAGGCGAGGGGTGTGCATATTCACCGAATAGCGATGAGGGTATCTTGCAGCTTAAGGAGGTCGTGTCCTAGCCGAAGATTGAGCAAGGCAAGCAGTAGATAGGCAAAGGTAGCGAGGACGACCAAAGCGCGGACGTTTTTGAGACCATTGATGTAAAGATATTCAAGTTCGAACAAGCTTTTGAGCCGACCTTGAAAAGGCTCGACGGTTGTTTTCCCAAGTATGAAAGCTTGTCGCACCTCAGAGTCGTTATAAAGCGCAATGCGCTGAAGTCGGTCTGCAGGCGTGTTGGTCGCCTTAATAGGCGCAACCAGGCTGACGCCGCGTTGGTCGCAGAGGTTGTAGCAATTTTGGTTATCAAAACCGCCATCACCGAAAAGCACCTGTGTTTGTTTGGGGATAGAACAAGCGAGTTGGTCTCTAAACACCTGAGCATCGTTGAGGTTTGCCGGGGCGACCTCTACGTCACACGGTAAGGCTCGTCTGAAGCGCCGCTCACTACGCAGTGGACGCGGTAGCCGTAGACCCAGCTGCCGCACCCGCTCTTACCCCAATGAGCCTCTTGGTCAATGTTGCCGCACTTGGGCAGTTCACCCTTGTCACGTTGGTTCTTATGCCAGACGTTGCCTTCGGCGTGCATAAGGGAAGAAGCAACACTCATCGCGTCCACGATAGTGACCCCCTCCGCTACAAAGTTAGCGTGAAGGTTGCGTATCTGTTCGCGCAAAACGAGCGGCAGTTGCTTGAAGCGGCGGCTCAGGGTCGTGCGGTGGGGACACTTTGATAAACCGAATCGGCTCACCTATTCATCCTGGAGGCGCAGCTGCTTTGCCAGTGTCTTAAAGCCTTTGATACGTTTGACCAGCATGTACAAGTGAAGTTTCAACATACTTTCGGTTGAATACTGCACATTGCCTGAATCCGTGCCGAGGTCTAGTTCGTCAACCATGTTTGGCAGCGTCTCCAACTCCAGTGTTACCGTATCCTGAGTCTTCGTTCTCTGGTTCATAACAAACTTAGACTAACGAAGACTCCTTGCTTATTCAGTTGAGTCCATCTTTACTTGCACACCCCTCAGCTAGGCGTCCTCTTTAGGCTCAAGCGCGTCCCTTAGTCCATCTCCAAAAAGATTAAACGCCAGCACCGTCACAAAAATACTGACCCCCGGCCAGACCGCCATCCACGGCGCTTGCGTCATAAAACCTTTTGCCACATTGAGCATCCCGCCCCAACTCGGTACCGGCGGCTGCACCCCAAGCCCCAAAAACGACAGCGACGACTCGGCGATGATGGCTTGGGCAATCGTCAGGGTGGCCTGAACCAAAAGCGGTGTAAAGCTGTTCGGCAAGATGTGATGGACGATAATGCGCCAGTCGTAACCGCCCAAAGCCCTCGCTGCCTGCACATACTCTTCAGCTTTTACAGCTAAAACTTGCCCTCTGGTCAAGCGGACAAAGGTCGGGGCGCTGGCAATTCCGATGGCAATCATCGCGTTTTGCAGACTCGGCCCGAGGGCGGCGGCGAGCGCCACAGCGAGGATTAGAAAGGGAAACGACAACACGGCGTCCGTGAAGCGCATGATGAGTTCGTCCCAGAAGCCGCCGTAAAACCCGGAAATGAGCCCGAGTGGGACGCCGATGAGCATGGCAAGTACGACCGAAATGACCCCGGCTAAGAGGCTTGCGCGTGCGCCGAAAATGACTCTCGAGAGCACATCCCGCCCCACATCATCGGTGCCCAAAAGATAGTCAGCACTCGGCGCCTGACGCACCGCTAAAAAATCGGTGGCAGCCGGGTCGTAAGGGGCAAATTGTGGAGCGAATACAGCCAAGATAACGAAGAAAACGATAACAAACGTACCGAAAAGAGCCATAGGACGACGCCGGAACCGCTTTAGGGCGCGGTTTGGGGGGCGCTCGAGTCCACCCTCAACCTCTGTTAAAGGTGTAGCGACCTCGCTCACACGCTTCTGCCTATCTGAATGCGCGGATTCACCAGCGCGTAAGCCACATCTACGAGCAGATTAATAAAGATATACGCCGCCGAGGTAAACAGCACGACGCCTTGCACGACCGCGTAATCGCGGTTGAATACGGCGTCTACGACGAGCTTGCCGAAACCCGGAATGGTAAAAACCTGTTCGGTCAACACGGCACCTGACAAGAGCGCCCCCATCTGCAAGCCAAAAATTGTAATCACCGGAATCAAGGCGTTACGGAGCGCGTGCCGTAAAACGACGCGGCGTTTTAGCAACCCTTTGGCCTGAGCCGTGCGGACGTAATCTTGCTTCAGTACGTCTAACATCGAACTTCGGAGCTGCCGCATCAACACCGCCGCTAACCCCGTTCCAAGAACGAACGCAGGCATAATCATCCGTTGTAAGTTGCCGAGTGGGTCGCTGCTGAACTCGACGTAGCCTGAAGCGGGGAGCAGCTGCCACTGTACCGAAAAGAGCAAAATCAGCATGATGCCGAGCCAGAAGTTCGGCAGCGACAAGCCTGAAAGGGCAAAGAAGGTGCCGATATAATCCACGGCTGTGTTTTTACGTACCGCCGACAAGATACCGACGGGTATGGCAATCAAGAGCGCGACGAGCATACTCAGCAGCGCCAGCTCGACCGTAACCGGGAGTTTTTGCCAAATGAGCTGTGTGACAGGTTGATTCGTGCGTATGGACTGCCCCAAATCGCCCCGTAAAACTTGCCCGAGCCACGCCACGTATTGAATGGGCACCGGGTCGTCCAAGCGGTAACGCTCGCGGATAAAGGCAATGACCTCGGGGTCGCGCTGCTCTCCGGCAATGATGAGGGCCGGGTCGCCGGGTAACAACCGCTGAATCCCAAAGACCATCAGCGTGACGATAATCAGGGTGGGAATCGCCGTTAGGAAGCGTTTAACGATAAAGAGCAGCATGGGCGTGTGACCTCTCGAGTGTGTCCCGCACGTACTTTTAGGCGACTGTGCGGGACTGTTGAAAGTCTAGTTGAGCGTAACGCCCTGCCAGCGGACGATGCCGTCTGGATAGGCGTTAAAGCCTTCCAACGTACTCACGTGCGGGAAAAACAAGTTCTGATGATACAGGTAGATGATATGGCGGTTCAGTAGGTACAACTCGCCCGCTTGGTCGTACAAAGCTTTGCGCTCGGCGGTACCGGTGACGGCCCGCGCCTCGTTGAGCAGCTTGTCAACTTCTTCATCGCAGTAGCCGTTTTCGTTGAGGGTGCCGTTACAAGTTTGGTACTGGTGGATGTTGCCGTCCGGGTCGATACGGCCCGACCAGCCGATTTGAAACGCTTCGTAGTCCCCTTGCTCTTGAAAGTCGAGGGCACTGGCAAACTCGGTCGCGCGCAGTGAGATGTCGAAACCAGCTTCGGCTCCGAGTGCCTGCACGACCTCGCCTAAACGCACCGACTGTGGGTCGTTGCCGACCATCAGCTCGAAGGCAACGCGCTCAAACCCGGCTTCTTGCAGCAGAGCTTGGGCTTGTTCAACGTTGCGTTCAGGAATGGGATAGGTTTCGTTGTACCAGGGGCTGCTCGGCGGGACGGGCTGGTTGCCGACGATAAACTCACCGTCGAACACCGCTTGGTTGATGATGTTACGGTCTAAGGCCAGCTCGAGCGCCTCTCTCACCTGCGGGCTGGTAGCAAGCGGCGTGTCTAACGGTTCAGGATTTGACAAGTTGATAGTGATGCCCTGATAGCCCAAACTTGGCGCAGACGGCAGCGTCAGATTCGCGTCGTTTCGGATGGTTTCCAAGTCGGTTGGGGCAGGGCGTTCAATCATTTCCAGATCGCCCGATTGCAAGTTGGCGAGCCGCACGCTGGTATCGGGAATGGCTAAAAAGACGACCTGCTCCAAGTTAATGCTCTCCGCGTCCCAGTAGTCGGGAAAGCGCTCGACGACGATGCGGTCTTGCGCGACGCGTTCGACAAACGAAAACGGCCCCGCACAGACCGGCGCGTTGCCAAAGTTTTCACCTTCGGCTTCGGCGGCCTCGGGTGAGACCATCATCCCGGCGCGGTCGGCGAGTTGTGCGACAATTGGGGCAAAAGGTTGTGAGAGGTTGAGGCGTACCGTGTTTTCGTCTACGACTTCGACGCTTTTGAGCTGCTCCAACTCACTTGCGCGGTTCGAGCCGGGAAAGTTTTTGGAACGCTCGAGGTTGTACTTCACGGCTTCGGCGTCCATCATCGTCCCGTCGTGAAACATCACCCCGTCACGAATATCTACGGTCAGCGACAGGTTATCGTCGGCAAACTCGTAGCCGGTGGCGAGCTGCGGAATAATCTCCGAATCCTGAGTAATATCGAAGAGTTTGTCGCATAAGCTTGCAAAGACGATGCGGCCCACGTAGGTGCGACCTAAGTCGGGGTCTAAGATGTCGGGGTCTTCGTTGAGTCCGACTCGGACGGTCTGGGCCAAACCGACTGAAACGAGACTGGTAGTTAAACCTAAAGCAAAAATACTCCCTAAAAACCTGTTCATGTTGCTCCTCTCCTCACCATGGACTTAACAGGTGAGCTTTTGCGCGTTAGCTAGATAGTAGGCAATTTTGCTGCGCATTGTCAAACTTTATACAGTTCGTGTTAAGATTATGCGCAAAACGAAGTCGTAAAAAATCAGTAGGCAACGATGAAAACCTATACCTCGAGGTTCACCATGACTCTAGACCGGCTCGACCAACACATTATCAGCGCTTTGGAGGACGACGGACGCCGCCCTTACCGCGACATCGCCCGCGATTTAGACGTGGCTGAAGCGACGGTGCGCTCACGTGTCTCGAGGCTTACAGACGCTGGCCTTATCCGCATTACGGCGGTCGGCGACCCGCTGAGTTTAGGCATCGAAGTTGCCGCCATCAGCTTGCTTTCAGTTAAACCTGGCAGCGTGACCCGGACGGCGGAACAGCTCGCGGCGTATCCGAATGTGCGTTTTGTCGGGGAGTCGTTCGGCTCGGCGGACATCATCGTTCAGACGCTTCACCCGGACATTAAAAGTTTGCACCACTTTATTGGGACAGAATTGCCGGGGGCGCTCCCGGACATCACCCGCACCGAGACCTTTCAGCTGGCTCGAGTCGTCAAAAGTACCTGGAACTGGCGGGCGTGGTTCGAGCAAGGAAGAGAAGAGGGTTAGGTTTGACGTTTCAAACGGTCTTTACTGTGCTGAACGGGAGAAGTGAGAAGTAGGGGATAAAAATTGAGGGGGGTTTGAAACTGTATTTGTTTTGGTTGCCGTAAAGCTGAAAGCGCTTATCAGACCGCCATACAACCTAAAAAGGACTATTTTGCTCTGGCAAACACCTGCACCCAATAGTCGCTGCTCCTGCCGACGCCGAATTCCCTATACGCCGGATTCATCAGGTTGGCGCAGTGTCCGTCGCTCGCCAGCCAATCTTGCATGACGGTGTCCACGTCTTTATAGCCTCGAGCAATATTCTCACCGACTCGTGACCAGCGGTAGCCCGTTCGCGAGATGCGTGTGCCGACGGTGCTGCCGTCCGGCGCGGTGTGGTCAAAGTAACCTTGCGTGTTCATATCGTCGGCGTGAGCTTGGGCGGCTGTATTTAGGTGGGACTCGAGCCTCAGTTTTGTCGTTTTCTCAAACATACCTTCGGTACCGCAAGCTTGCCCTGCTTGGCGGGCAACATTAACAAGCTTGAGCATCGTGTTCTCGAGTTCGCTTGGGGGGCTAACAGATTCGTCAACCGTGCGGGTAGGAATATCCAGCAAGCTGCACGCGCCTAGGGTAAGGGCCAAAACCCCACACCACAGTTGCTTTCGCGTCGCCATAGTGCTATTTAACCGTTTTTAGAGAGCGGTGAAGGCCTAAAACTTCACGGTTATGCGTGTGGCTAGATTGTGCAGTTAGAACCCGTGTCGCCCAATACCCCAGAGCGAGCAAACCGAAGCCGTAAAAAGTGCTGCTCGGCAGAGAGACCTAAAGGCGAGCAGGAGGCTCTCTAGATCTCCTGCTCGTTGACTTGTTTGGGTGCTCGAGGTAGGTTTGCTCAGACTTAAGGCGCTCAGACTTAAGGCGCTCAGACTTAGGGTGCTCTGGCGAAAACCTGTACCCAGTATGTCCCACTCTTGCCGACGCCCAGCTCAGTGTAGCCGGGGTTCATAAGGTTGGCGCAGTGACCCTCGCTTTTAAGCCAGCCCGCCATCACCTGTGCGGCGTCCGGGTAGCCGTAGGCGATGTTTTCGCCCACTTGTGACCAGGTATAGCCCTGACGCGTCACGCGGGTAGCGACGCTGCTACCGTCTTGCCCGGTGTGGCTGAAGTAGCCTTTCACGCTCATATCTTCAGCGTGGCCCTGAGCAGCAGCAGCTAGACGGGGCTCGAGCGTAAGCGGCGCGGTGGGTGCAAACGTGCCCCGGCTACCGCAAGTCTGAGTGCTGCTGCGGGCGTCGTTGACGAGCCCTAAAATCTCGCTGGCAAACCCCATCGGCGCGGGTGCAGGAGCTGGTGCGGGGGTCGGCGTCGGTGTAGGAACCGGTGTGGGCGTAGGTGCGGGAACGCCGTTTTCTACTCTAAAAGGGGTATGGCTGACGTAGACGCGCCCCGAGGTTGTAGTAAGCGCCAGAGTAAGGGTGTGTGCGCCGTCTTTAAGGTTGCGGCTGTCAAGAGGATTCGCCGTTTTCAAGCTGCCCCCTACAAGGTCATAGGGTGCGCTCCGCTCGACCCGCCGAGGCGGGCGGCTACGCGCCGCGTCATCGAGATAAAAGGCGACCTTTTTAACGCTTTTAGCTTGGACGAAAATGTACGCTCGGCCTTTGAGCCGTGTGCTCGAGAGATCCGTAGCGGCGCTCCGGTCAGCTCTGCTGCTGACCAAGACGGAAGTTGCGGTCGTCGTGAGACTAGGAGGTTCAGCGGTGCTGCAAGCAGCGAGCAGCGCGACGAGGCTCACGGCGAGCCAACCCTTGGCCTGGTTAAACATGTGGTCCTATATTCTCGGCGTAGCGGTAGCCGGGGGAAGTGGCCGAAGCCACGTCCATCTAACGCAATTTAGGAGGCTGCTGCTGCAAGAAAAGTCACGACTGCTAGGTGTTTAGTCCCAAGATGTGAGATTTTTGACGTTGTGGGCATCTACTTGAGTCGCCTGCGCCGCGTACCGCCCTACCGCTAACAGGCCGAGACCGTAAAAGAGTGCGGCTGCGCCGAGGAGCAGAGCGGGGTAAAGTACGGGACTCCCGATCAGCCAGGTGAATACGGCAAACCAGACCGGCGCAGCGAATAAAATACCCTCGAGTAGAACCGCCGTCAGCGCCCTCACCTGAGTGCCGCCACGAGCGCTCAACGTTCCGAGTAGATAAGTTGTGGGTAGCTCGAGCGCCGCCAACCCAATCAGTACCTGCGCGGTCAGGTTCGACGCCCCCGGTTCAGGGTCTAAAAAGACGAGCAGTACGGCCCAAGCAACGAGGGCGATTAGGCTCTGTCCCCAGAAAGCCAGCACGAACAGGGTTCTGAGCGCTCCGGCTGCTTCTGCCCGCGTCGGCGTGTCACTCTTCAAAAAAGTTTGCAGCGCCGTAAACACGAGCTAAACTATACCCAAAACTGTGGGCGGACGGCCTCACGGTAAACTCGGCTTATGAGTGACCCCCGTTATCCTATCGGCCCATTTTCTTTAGAACGCACGCCGGCCGAGGCCGACCGCGCCGCCTGGCTCGAGATTCTGGAAGCTGCCCCGACCCGACTCCGCGCCGCCGTCGCAGGTCTAGATGAGGCACAATTGGCTACGCCCTACCGTGAAGGCGGTTGGACGGTGCGCCAAGTTGTGCATCATCTACCGGACAGCCACCTGAACAGCTACGTCCGCTTTAAGTGGGCGCTAACTGAAGACGCGCCGGTCATCAAACCGTATTTTGAAGACCGCTGGGCCGAACTGCCGGATTCGCACGCTCCGCCGGAGGTCTCCCTCTCGCTTTTGACGGCTCTGCTCGAACGCTGGACGAGGCTTTTGCGCGCCATGACCGCAGCAGATTTTGCCCGCACCCTCGTCCATCCTGAAAGCGGTGTGCAGACGCTTTCAGAAAGCCTTGCGCTTTACGCTTGGCACAGCGAGCATCACATAGCGCATATTACGAAACTGCGTGAACGCTTCGGCTGGACTGGCTAATGTGCGTGCGGATCTTCCTCAGCGGATTCGGCGGCGAGCGCGTGACCGGCAAAGGTGAGGATTCCGGCAACCAGCGTCACTCCAGAAAAAACGAGCACGCTAAAGACTGCAATCTGAATAACCGTGTCCATACTGCCTCCTGAAGCTTTCAGTTTACGCTATCCGCGCCCGCTAAGGTGCCTGAACACCTAAACGTGCATCAAAGAGTGGGCGGATAACGACCCCCGAAACCGCCAGATGTAAGGTTTTCACTTGCTAATAGGGTGTGTTATCCTTCATATTGAACCTATGAGAGACCATGCCATTGCCCCTACCGCGCAGCGCTTAGCCGAAGAGAACAACGTCGATTGGCGTTTCCTCGAGGGCAGTGGCGAAGGGGGTAGCGTCGTTGAGCGGGATGTACTAGGCTATCTCGCGCGCGTGATGAGCGGTCAAGAAGCGACCAATCCGACGCCTGAACCCCTCCCTGAAGGGTTGAGTGCGTGGCCCGAAGAACCCGAGCGCCGTCGCAGCACACAGGATCAAATGCTGGGTCAAGCACAGGGTCAGAATGTACCGAGTCAAAATGCGCTGAGCCGCAGCACGCCTAAGGCGACACCTAACCGCGCTGAAAACCGGAACGGGGCAACGACTCCGGACGCTGCACCTTTTACGGTACCCGCTCCAGTTACCGTCACCCCTGCGGCACCGGAAGCCGAGCCGAATGCCCCCTGGACGGTCGAAAAACCCGCTAAAGCGGCCCCTGTAGACCCAGCAGCTTCTTTCGCTAGCGCTAACACTGCCAGTAATACGGCTGCCGGTAGGGTAGCCCCCAAAGATACCCCTTCTGAAACTGCTCCTCGGGCCATGCCTAACGGCGCAGCTGCCCGCTCCGAAACTGTTACCCAGCCTGTTCCTGAAGCCGCTAAACCCGCGCAGTCCGGTGAGACTGCAGCAAGCACATCACCGGTTTCAGCCCCAGCTGAGGCTACGAAGGCGGCTCAGGCCCAGACAGCGGCGACGCTCGCCGAACTCGAGACCCTAAGAACGCGGGTCGCCGAACTCGAGGCGGAGCGTTCGGAGCACGTCAACGAGCTTCACCAACTCTCGAGGATGCAAGAGACCATCGCGCTGCAAAAAGATGAGGGCTCCAAACTCAGTGCCCTTCAGAGCGAAGTACGCGACCTTAAAGCGCAGCTTACGGCGGCGCAGCGGGCCGGTGAACGGGTCGAGGCGCTCGCGGCGCACAACCGCGACCTCGAGTCGCGGCTGGTGCGCGCCCGCAACTTCAAGAGCAGGGCCAAGCTCGAGTTCGAGCGGATTACCGAAGACAACATGCAGCTCGAGCACGAACTCGCCGACCTCAAACGCTCGAAGCGGGGGCTGTTTCGCAGAAGAAACTAGCGCACGCGGGAAGCTTTACGGTAAAAACGCACGGTAAAAATGACAGTGCAGCACCGGTTGGGCAGAGTATTTGGGCATTTCAGGCTCGGCGCAGCGGACGAATACACTCTCTCGGCTGCTCCGCACGAGCCTTGCCGCAGCGCAGCTACCGCAAAGCCCGCCGAGCGCAGCTTTTAGGAGTGCTGCGCGGTCTTCAGCACCGGTTTCTCCCGCTGACTCCAAGCTACTCGGCGGGTTTGGCGTCGCTGCCGTAAAGGGTATCGGCGAGCTTAAAGAGCATCTCGCGGGTAAAGGGGCGTTTGCCCTCGACCAAACTGGTTCTGTCGTCGTTATAGGTCAGGGTACGGTAGGTGTGCGACTCGAACGGATGCACTATAATCTCTTTGAAGACCGTGTGACGCGGCGAGGCGTTTACGAGCAGCAGCGGGCGGCCCTTGAGGTCTGAAAGCGACGCGGACATGATCGTCGTCGGCAGGTCGTAGGGGCGTTCCATCCGGTAGATGTAATCAGGGAAGTCGGCCTCTTTTTCAAACGCGGCTTGGGGGTGAGCCTCGGCGTACTCGAGCAGCCAACCCAAAAGTTTTTCCCAGGCGGCGTAAAAAGCGGCGTGTTCAGCCGCGCGGCGGTCTGTGCCTGCCCCTGCCGGAGTCGGGCCGGTGTCCGTCAGCGGTTTTTCGGAAAGCGTACCTTCACGTTTGTTCATACGTCTAGTTTACCCTTATCCCCACGCGCCAACCGCGTTAGAATAGCCCTATGAAATCTTTTGTCCCCAGAGCCCTGCTGTTAGCTCTACTCTTAAGCATCTTGGGCGCTTGCGACGGCCCAATCGACCTCGTTGACCCTTACGACCGCGTGCAAGGTGAACCCAGCGGTCAGAGCCAGACGCTCCTAGACACCGCCGAAAACGAACCTGAAGAAACGACTGTTGCAGTTGGCGCTGAGAGTGGCGGCGCAGGGGGCGAAATGCACACGGACGAAGCTGCTGGAGCAGCTGAAGAAGGGCACTAGTTTAGGGGCTACGCTTCAGGGCTGTCCGCGAGTCTAATTTTAGTACGCGACCCTGTTAGTACGTGACCGCGAGCCCCAGCGGATAACGAAAGACGTTTTTGGGTTCATACGCCGGTGTTTGCGTCAGCTTCAAGTCCGGTACGTGCGTGATCAGCGCGTGGAGCGCGTGACGCAGCTCGAGCCGCGCCAAAGGTGCGCCGATACAGTAGTGGAGCCCCAAGCCGAACGACAGATGCGGGTTCGGGTGCCGGGTTGGGTCGAACGTATCGGGATCGGTAAACACACGTTCATCACGATTTGCTGAAGCGTAGTAGAGGCATACTTTCGTGCCTCTGGGCCAACCGAACCCTCTATAGTTCAGGTCTTCACGGACGACGCGCTCGAAAAATTGCAGCGGGGTGTCGAAACGGAGGGTTTCTTCTACGGCTGTTTCCAGGTATTCCGGCTGCGCCTTAAGTGCTTTCCACAGGTCGGGTTTTGACAACAGCGCAATCATACCGTTGCCCACAACGTTGACGACCGCTTCGTGGCCCGCATCTAGAAACAAAATGGCGTTGGCGACGATTTCGGGCTCGCTGAGGCGGGTGGGGTCGGCGTCATGTACCTGTACCATCCGGCTGATGAAGTCGTCTTGCGGTGCGGCGCGTTTTTCTGTAATGAGGACGCGGACATAGGCGGCAAAGTCGCGGGCGGCGGCCGCCGCTGCGGTTTCAGCTTCCGAGGTGCGTTCGGGTTCAAACATGCCGATAATCGCCTTTGACCAAGGGACGAGCTGATGGCGGTCCCCTTCAGGAACACCGAGCAGTTCGGCAATGACCGTCACCGGAATCGGTTCGGCAAAGTCGCGGAGCAGTTCGGCGCGGCCCTCTGGCTTGGCGGCAAGTTCAGCTGCAAGGCGGTTGCAAAGTGCGGTGATTTTGCCCTCAAGTTGCCGCACGTGTTTGGGTGTAAACACGTCCTGCACCGCTGACTTGATGCGCGTGTGGTCGGGGGACTCGAGTTCCAGCAGCGAACCGTCCTGAATATCGTCAAACGGCGCGTGCGCCGGATAGAGACGAACTTTCGTATTCTCCAAAACCCGCCCGAGTCGCCTATCCCGTAAAAGCGCACTTACGTCTTCGTGACGCGTGAGGATCCATTTGCCCCAAGGTTCGTAAAAGAATATCGGGGTCTCGTCCCGTAAACGGGCGTAGGTCGGGTAAGGGTTTTGTAAAAATGCTGGGTCGGTTGGGTCGAACGTCATACGGTTACTCTACTGCCCTGAGGGTCTTTCTAGCGCACCGAACCGTCTAAGCGGAGTGGCCTGAAAAACGGGGCGACGAGCGCGGCTAACAGGGGCGGCAGCGCCGAGAGCAGCAAAATAGGCGTGTAGTCGCCGAACCGCCCGCTGCCGAGCGCAAAAATCAGCGGGCCGAAGGCGGTTCCGGCGACGGTCAGAGTCGCCGTAAACCCTTTGATTGAACCGATGGACGTACGACCAAAATAGTGCGCGTAGGCGCTGCCGCTGATTGCGCCGCGCATCCCCTGTGCTACGCCAAAAACCGCGCCGTAAACGAGAACCAGCGCCGGTGTCGTGACGTAAGCGGCAGACACGAGCGCGGCGCACAAGAGCGCAAGGGACGCCGAGAGCAGAAAGCGCGGCGGCACTCTGTCCATCAGAATGCCGGTCAGTAGGTTGCTACCCGCCGCGATAAACCCGAATGGGACGAATACTACATTGTCAGCGAAGAGTTGACCCATAGCAACACAGTGTCTAAAGTAAGCGAATGAAAAAGCGCTATGGAATCAAGCTGAGTAAAATACAAAGGCAAGAGCTCGAACGGCTAACAAAAGCGGGAGCGTGCCGGGTGAGGGTGTACAAACGGGCTAGGGCACTGTTACTGGCGGATGCCGGGGTAAGTGACGCCGAGATTCTCAAGCAAGCAGATATCAGTTTGGCAACGCTCAAGAGGATCCGCAAACGTTTTTGCGAAAGCCAGAGTAACGTCCAAGAGGTAGTAGCGGACAAGCCCAAACCAGGACGCCCAAGTCGCTTTAGTGGTGAACAGCGAGCGAAGATTACCGCTTTAGCATGTAGTGAGGCTCCTGAAGGCAGAAGCAGATGGACACTGAGACTGTTAGCGGATAAAGCTGTCGAGCTGGGCTTGGTTGAGACTGTTTCGCATGAGGGGGTCAGCGAGATACTGAAAAAAACGAGCTCAAACCCCACCTAAAGCGGTGTTGGTGTTTGGGCAAGCTCACCTCTGCGTTCATTTGGCAAATGGAGCGGGTGCTTGATACTTACGCTCAGCCTTATGACCCCGACTATCCGGTACTTTGTTTTGATGAACGACCTTGTTATCTGATTGAACAGACCTTACAACCTGTAGCGATGAAAGCAGGCCAGGTCAAACGCGAGGACTACCATTATAAAGTCACGGCAAGTTGTTCAGTGCTCTTAGCGGTCGAGCCGCTTACCGGCAGGCGTTGGACTAGGCTCTATGACCACCGCCGACGGCAGGAATACACCGACTTTATGCAGTACTTAACGCAACAGTTCCCTCAAGCGCAGAAAATCAGGCTGGTGCAGGATAATCTCAACACCCATAACCCAGGCTCGTTTTATGCTGCTCTAGCACCGCAAGCTGCCTTCGAACTTGCCCAGCAGTTTGAGATGATTCATACCCCTAAGCACGCTTCTTGGCTTAACATGGCTGAACTTGAATTCTCCGCTTTAAGCAAACAGTGCCTAGACCGGCGCATTGCTCAACGTGACCGCCTTGAAACTGAACTTAACGCTTGGCAAACAGAGCGCAATCAAGCCCAAGTTAAGCTCAACTGGCAATTCTCCAAAGAAGCGGCTAGACACACCTTCAAACGTGCCTATACAGAGGTGAAGGTGTCAGTACCTCGCTGACAGTGTAGTATGGCAATCATCATAAGTATTGAGTTGAGTAACCGCAGAGCCTGAACCAGGCTCTGGCATCTTGGAGGGTTATAGCGTTACAAGCATGTTTGATAGCATAGGAGAGCGTTTCTTGGGTAGGTGCCTGAGCTTTTCTAAGCAAGGCTTTAATTTTGGAGAAAGCGTTCTCGATGGGACTAAAGTCAGGTGAGTAAGTAGGCAGAAAAAGCAGCTGGCAGTCTTTTGCCTCGATGAGCTCACGAATCCGGCTGTCAATATGGATGCTGTAGTTATCTAAAATAACCAGCTGTCCTGGTAGCAGTGTTGGGCACAGCACGTATTTGACGTAGGTGATAAAAGCTGCCGTGTTGACCGAGCCGGTCACGAGCCAAGGTGCTTGCATTCCTGAAGTCGATAGCGCGGCGATGAGGTTCGTGCGTTCGCCCGGATGGTAAGGCCCGCTGCTGTAAGCCCTTGCGCCATTTGAAGAACGCGCATAGGCTCGGTTCATGTTCAAGTGTGTACCGCTTTCGTCCACAAAGACTAGCTTGTCAGAATCAAGTCTTCGGCTCAGCACCCACCACTCGAGCCGTGCCGGTTCATCACGCTCACTCGGCTGACGAGTCTTTATTTTCTCGTAATTCTTAAACGTAGCAAGGTACGTTGCACCGTCATCAGACTGACCCGGCGTCCGGTCGCTTCACCTAGCATCTCGGTGTGCTCTTTCAAACTTGCGTCTCGGTGTTTCTCGACCTGTTCAGTCAGCACTGCCTCATGTTTTGCCGACAAGCTGCGCGGGCGTCCTGGCGGCAACTGCGAACGCAAGTGTCCCCGCTCCCGCTGCTGTCTTACAAAGCGCACGACACTTGCAACGCTGACCTCGAACGCCTGAGCTACCTCAGCTGTAGGCTTGCCCTGCTCCACGGCTCTAACAATTCGCTCCCGCAAGTCTTCTGAATATGCCCGCATCTCGCTAGTTTAATCAATACTTCTGAGAGTTGCTATAGTACACTGTCAGCGAGGTACTGACACCTTCACCTCTGTATAGGCACGTTTGAAGGTGTGTCTAGCCGCTTCTTTGGAGAATTGCCAGTTGAGCTTAACTTGGGCTTGATTGCGCTCTGTTTGCCAAGCGTTAAGTTCAGTTTCAAGGCGGTCACGTTGAGCAATGCGCCGGTCTAGGCACTGTTTGCTTAAAGCGGAGAATTCAAGTTCAGCCATGTTAAGCCAAGAAGCGTGCTTAGGGGTATGAATCATCTCAAACTGCTGGGCAAGTTCGAAGGCAGCTTGCGGTGCTAGAGCAGCATAAAACGAGCCTGGGTTATGGGTGTTGAGATTATCCTGCACCAGCCTGATTTTCTGCGCTTGAGGGAACTGTTGCGTTAAGTACTGCATAAAGTCGGTGTATTCCTGCCGTCGGCGGTGGTCATAGAGCCTAGTCCAACGCCTGCCGGTAAGCGGCTCGACCGCTAAGAGCACTGAACAACTTGCCGTGACTTTATAATGGTAGTCCTCGCGTTTGACCTGGCCTGCTTTCATCGCTACAGGTTGTAAGGTCTGTTCAATCAGATAACAAGGTCGTTCATCAAAACAAAGTACCGGATAGTCGGGGTCATAAGGCTGAGCGTAAGTATCAAGCACCCGCTCCATTTGCCAAATGAACGCAGAGGTGAGCTTGCCCAAACACCAACACCGCTTTAGGTGGGGTTTGAGCTCGTTTTTTTCAGTATCTCGCTGACCCCCTCATGCGAAACAGTCTCAACCAAGCCCAGCTCGACAGCTTTATCCGCTAACAGTCTCAGTGTCCATCTGCTTCTGCCTTCAGGAGCCTCACTACATGCTAAAGCGGTAATCTTCGCTCGCTGTTCACCACTAAAGCGACTTGGGCGTCCTGGTTTGGGCTTGTCCGCTACTACCTCTTGGACGTTACTCTGGCTTTCGCAAAAACGTTTGCGGATCCTCTTGAGCGTTGCCAAACTGATATCTGCTTGCTTGAGAATCTCGGCGTCACTTACCCCGGCATCCGCCAGTAACAGTGCCCTAGCCCGTTTGTACACCCTCACCCGGCACGCTCCCGCTTTTGTTAGCCGTTCGAGCTCTTGCCTTTGTATTTTACTCAGCTTGATTCCATAGCGCTTTTTCATTCGCTTACTTTAGACACTGTGTTGCTATGGGTCAACTCTTCGCTGACAATGTAATAGTGCAGGTAGTTCTTCGCATTGCAAGTAATCGCAGATTTTTTGCCGCAAACCAGTCCACATCGCGTTAAACTCATCCAAAGCGTCAACACGTAGCAACAAAGCTGTTATACAAGCGAGAGGGTGGTCACACGGCACGTAAATGCCTCCCTACTTTACCAAAGGCTCTATTCCTCCAGAATCATTTATGGTTGCCACGTAATCTGATATTGAACTCCGGAATACGTCTTAAGGATTTGAGAACGATTATCCTCTTCGGAAAACTGTACTTACAGACTGTCCAAAATATATCTTACACCTCAGCACATCGCAATTTTGGATTATAAAGCCTTACTGAAGATGATTTTTGCAAGAAACTGTTTTACGCAATTTTGAAGATGGGTGGCGCGTCCAGCAGAGGTTACGACTCAAAGCTGCGCTTTTAACCATCTGCCAAACGCTGCTATGTCCGGCAGCGTTTCATATCTTGTGCCCGGTTCATGGCCCAGGTAGACGGCTTGCATTCCGTACTCGAGCGCACCGTAAACATCAGCGCTGAGGTTGTCCCCAACCATCAGTGTTTCGCCCGGTTTCGTCCCCAACGCCTCATACGCCAGCCTGAAAATACGCGGGTTGGGTTTACGCACGGCAACGTCCGCGTCACCTGAAACCAAAATGCGCTTAAAAACGTCTGTCAGCCCCACCGCCCGCACCGCGTCACGCTGCATGTCCGCAGTTCCGTTAGTGATAAGGGCTATTGGCAAATTTTGAGATTGGCAAAAAGAGAGGACTTCAGAGGCTCCCGGTAGCAGCTTCATCTGTGTGCAGTAGTCAGCCACGAGGTTTTGGGTGATTTGCTCGAGGTCATCCGGCGGCGTCAGTCCGGCTTTGTCAAAGGCAGTTTGCACCGTGCCGCAAAACGTCATCGGGCCGTCTTGACGCTCGAGCTGGTCGTGGAGTTCTACAATTCTTCTTGCCTCATCTTGCGATAATCCCAACGCACGCCCAAACCGGCTTTGCAACGCCCCGAAGTCCCCACTAAACTGCGCCAGCGTCCCATCAAAGTCAAAACAAACGGCCTTAATCACCCCTCACCAACGCTTATGCACCTGCGGCGCAATCTTCTCGCCGTAAACCGCTTTAACTTTCGCCATCACCTCGTCTGATAACGCGGGCAGGTCGGCAGCGGCGGCATTAGCCTGAACTTGCTCTGAACTTTTACCGCCCGGAATCGCGCAGGTTACAGCGTCGAACATCAAAATCCAGCGGAGCGCAAACTGCACCAGGCTCATCCCTTCGGGGACGAGTTCGCGCAGTTCATCTACGGCCTCTAAGCCGGTCTCAAAATCCACACCGGAAAACGTCTCGCCCTGGTCGAACGCTTCACCGTGCCGGTTGTAGTTGCGGTGGTCGCTTTCGGCAAAGCTGCTGTCACGGGTCATCTTGCCGGTGAGTAAACCGCTGGCGAGGGGAACACGGGCCAAAATCCCGACATCTTTGGCTTGCGCCTCCCGAAAAAACAGCTCGGCGGGGCGTTGCCGGAAGATATTGAAGATTATCTGCACCGACGCGACGCCGGGATATTCGATGGCTTTAAGCGCCTCTTCAACTTTTTCCACACTGACGCCGTAATGCTGAATCAGCCCTTCGGTTTTAAGGTCGTCCAACGCGCCGAAGACTTCAGGGCGGTAATAAACTTCGGTCGGGGGGCAGTGCAGCTGTACGAGGTCGAGGGCGTCGGTCTCGAGATTCTTCAAGCTCCGTTCGACAAATGCCCGCAAGTTCTCCGCGTTGTAACCGTCTGCTGTATGCGGGTCAAGGCGGCGACCAGCTTTAGTTGGGATAACGAGCGTTTCGCTGGTTTCGCGTTTAAGCCGCGCTAACAGCTTTTCACTCCGCCCGTCGCCGTAAACATCAGCCGTGTCAAAAAGGTTGATGCCCTCGTCTACGGCGGTGTGCAGCGCCCGGAGCGCGTCGTCTTCCGAGACCTCGCCCCAATCCGAACCGATGGCCCAAGCGCCGAAACTGACCGTAGAAACTTCAAACCCTGTTTTGCCGAGTTTGCGTGTCTGCATAGTGGTGCCTCCGTCCCACAAGCTAACACTCCGGCACCTGCAAGAATGAGCGCCCGCTGCCTGAAGTTGTGTAGTGCGGTAGTAAGCAGCGACACCAACAAACGGCTCAGGTTTACGGTAAAAGTTAAAAGGTTTCGAGAAGGCAAAAAAATCGCGCTCGTCCTGAGCGCTTTGATTCCTTAAGTCTACACCCGTATGCGCGATTCGTCAAGTCTATGCACAGTTGACTGAGCGAAACGCTGGCTGTGCCTCGAGCCCCCTGAACAAAACGCCGTAAACGAGCCTTTCCTTGCCTGTCAAAGGGTGAAACTTGGGAGTCCAAAAACTGTTGCCGTAAAAAGAATCCGTGCCTGTCAGGGTCAGGTACGGATTCTGAACCGCTACCGAGGTTTACTTGGGGCCAAAGCTACTGCTGCGCGTCTGGAAAAAGTAAATCTTCCAGGTCAATTCGGTTTTGACGAAGCAGCGTTTTACGCTGCCAGTTCGTGACAAGTGCGTGGGTGAAGAGTGAAGCGAGCGCGACCACGTGGGCAACGACGATGACTAAAGGCACATCTGGAATGAGCGTCATGCCCTAACTTTAAGACCGCCCAAGCACAGCAAAGGTGAAGTTTTCACGCCCGACCCCGTAAAAAATCCACATTGACAGCCTGTTTCGCTGCGGTGTGAAGTTACAAACTCTTAAACAGTTCTGGCACGTTTTGTTAGCATTTGCACAAGAGATTGACACAGGCATCATTCCAAAACGTGCGTGCTAGACTGAAGAACTTTTACATAGAGCGTTTCTGACCAGATGATACCTGCTATGTACGGTCAACCTAGGCGGTTTATGCTTTAGGTTTGGGTCACACGGTTCAAATGCTACAGCAAGCTACAAAGTGCCGTTGCCGTAAGCCGCTAGAGTGAGCGGATGAAGCAAAAAACGCCCCAGTTCAACCACGCTTTCAAGGTTTTCTTGACCACCGAACACGCCCAGGCTGCGGTGATGACGCTTCTTCCGGGTGAGCGCGTCGGCGGTGACGATAATCTTCACGAAAGCAGCGCCCAGTGGCTTTTCATCGTTTCCGGTGAGGGAGAAGCGACCGTTGCCGGTCAGGTTGTCAAGTTAGATAAACATTCGCTGACCGTCATCGAAGCGGGTGAAGCGCACGAAATCTGCAATACCGGAAATGTACCGCTCGAGACCCTTAACTTCTACGTACCGCCTGAATATTAACTGCTTAACTGCTGGAGATAGCCAAATAAACGTCTGTCTGCTACACTAACTGGGCCGATAGTTTCGGCTTCTATGCGCGACTAACCTTTCTTCCCAGACAATGACAGCTTGCCCTCAACACTTTTGGGGCCAGCACAGTTCTCTCATGGAAAAAGGTTTTTATGTCGCTACTTTTTCAGGCTTCCGGCCTTTCTTACCGCTATCCCAACCGACCCGACCCGCTTTTTACGGGGCTCGAGCTAACTCTTTACACCGCCGACCACGTGGCACTTCTGGGCGTCAACGGCTCGGGTAAAACGACGCTGCTAGACCTTCTTTCCAGCACCTTAGCACCTCAAACTGGAAACTTTACGGCGCACGCTAGGCCGCTCTATCTAAAGCAAGAAGACACGCTGGCCGGAGATAAGACCGTGCTCGAGACGATTCTGGGGACGTATCCCGACCTCGGGCCGCTCCGCGAAGAAATTGCGCAGCAAGAGGTGGCGGGTGTCCCCGACCCGCTCCGTTACGCCGAACTGCTTACACAATTTGCTGAAGCGGATGGGTACGGACCCGAGACAACCCTGCAAGCCGAACTCGGCACACTCGGTTACGCGCCGGAACTGTTAGACCGTCCGCTGACTGAACTTTCCGGCGGTGAGCGGCGACTTTTACGGCTTCTCGCAGCGTTTGCCCGCCCGCAGGCGCTCTATCTGCTCGACGAACCGACGAACTATCTCGACGAACGGGCGACGGCGTACCTGACCCGTAAAATCCGGGAAACGGAGGCCGCCTGCCTCATTGTCTCGCACGACCGGCGCTTTTTAGACGAGACCGTAGATGGTGTTTTGGAACTCAAGCGCGGCACCCTACGGCGTTATAAGGGGAACTACTCGAGCTTCCGCGAACAAAAAGAAACCGAGTACGCCGAAAAGGTGCGTAAAAGCGGCAAGTTAAAGCGCGACATCGCGGGGCTCAAAGAGCAGGAGCGCACCTACAAAGTCTGGGGCGCACGTAAAGAGAAAGAAAAATCTCGGGTCAAATCTGAAGGGCCGGTAGATAAAGGCTTTATCGGGGCGCGGGCGGCGCGGCTGATGCGGCGCGGGATTCAGGCGAAAGAGCGGCTTCAGGGGCGGATTGCTGACCTCGAGGAGACCAAACCCTGGATTGAAAAACGTTACGCCGTCGCCTTTGAACCGCCTGAACTGCCGTCCGGGGTGTGTTTGAGTGCTAGGGACGTGCCTGTTCTGGGCCGTAAAGTTTCAGTGAACCTCGAGTACGGCGAGCGGTGGGCCGTTGCCGGGGCCAACGGTGCAGGCAAAACAACCTTGCTCCAAACCTTGCTCGGCCTAGAGACAAATATAACCGTAAATACAGGCATGGTCACTTGGGACAAAGGTGCGGTGATTGGCTACTTGCCGCAACGCTACAACGCCGCGCACGACGCTGAACCCGTAAAAACCCGTTTTGCCGAGGCCGACGGACACCGCGCCCGCACTTTGCTGGGCGCACTCGGCGTTTCAGGTGAGGCGTTTTCAAAGCCTCCGGCCTCTCTAAGCGAAGGGCAAAAACGCAAAGTCCGGTTCGCTGAACTTATCTTGGCGCGTCCCAACGTCCTTGTTCTGGACGAACCGACGACGCACCTCGATTATGTGAGCGTGGAGATGCTCGAGGCCGCCCTGCTGGACTTTCCCGGAACGCTGCTGCTGGTCAGTCACGACGCGTATTTGTTGGAGAGAACGACCGAGAGGCGGCTCGAGTTGTAACAGCGTTCGGCGTCAGAAAACTGCTTTGCCCGACACACAGGTGGACAGTCCAGGGTTAAAATCTACCTCTTGGGTCGTTAGCTCAGCTGGCAGAGCAGCTGATTCCTAATCAGCGGGTCGTAGGTAAGGGCTCTACACGACCCAACAAGAAAACTGCGTATAGAACGTAAAAAGTCCCGCTAAGTGTGGGGCTTTCTTCTCGTGGAGCAGTTTATTAGCATTTCCATAAGAGATTGCCACAAGTATCACCTTAGAATGTGCGTGCTAATCGACGAAACTTAGACCAAGAGCGTTGCTGACCAGATGATACCTGCTATATGTAAAGACCGGCAATTTCGCTAGCCTGTGTTGAACGTCCTGGTTACGGTCAGAAAAATAAGGTCGGGAAGTTAGGTGCTGAACTAACGCCGTAAACCCTGTTAAAGGTCGGTTTGACGGGCACTATACCGGCAGCTATAAGAATCTCGTGACAGCTACCTTGCTATAAAAGTGGCATGTCCTTCTTGCGCTCCGTCGTCCTCGGCTTGGCGTTTTTCGCCTCTATCGGTAGCCTGTCAAACTGAATGAGCGGTAGTCAGGCTAATCTGAAGTAGCCCTACCTCAGCCTGTCGGGTGTGCGACGCCCTTTGTGACCTCTGACGGTATGCTCGAGGCTGATTAAGTAGTGCGACTTCAGGCAGGTTGACCATGACTAACATTCTAAAGCTATGATCCGGCGATCGTCCGCCCTTACGGATGAGGGGCGCTCACGTGCTCATGTGAATCTATAGATGGCTGAAACCCCTACAGACCAACCGGTTTCTAAAGCTGCTCGAGCTTCAAGACCCGGTTTCATCAAAGGGCTGGCGCGTGGGTTTACGGCGCTTGAAGTGCGTAACTACCGGCTGTTCTGGACGGGCCAACTCATCTCGTTGACCGGAACCTGGATGCAGACCACCGCGCAGGCGTGGCTGGTGCTGCAACTCAGCGGGTCGCCCGCCGCGCTCGGTTTTGTGGCGGTGTGTCAGTTTCTGCCGATAACCTTGCTGTCGCTCTTTGCCGGGGTCGTCACCGACCGGTTTCCCAAGTACCGCCTGCTGCTCGTTACGCAGTCGGCGTCGCTTTTGCAGGCGGCGCTGTTTGGCACACTGGTCGTCACCGGCATGGTGCAACTCTGGCATATCTATCTGCTGGCGGTTTTTCAAGGAGTTGTCACGGCGATCGACAACCCGACCCGTCAAGCCTTTGTGCCTCAACTGATTGGGCGCGAACGGCTGGCAAACGCGGTGGCGCTCAACTCGCTGCTGTTTAACGGGGCGCGCACGGTCGGGGCGGCGCTGGCCGGGGCGCTCATTGCGCAGACCGGCTTCGCTGCGGCCCTGTTTATCAACGCGGCGAGTTATACCGCCGTCATTACCGAACTTTTGCGAATGGATACCCGCGCGTTTCGACCTTCGCCGGTGGCTTTGGGGGACTCCATTTTCCGGCAGTTGCTCGAGGGTTTACGGTATGTGAGGCGCACCCCGGACGTGCTGACGGTGCTGCTTGTCGTCGCCGCGGTTGGTACTTTTGGGTACAACTTCAGCGTCGTGCTGCCGCTTTTAGCAGGCTTTGTGCTTCGTACCGGAGCCGCCGGTTTTGGCGGTTTGTCGGCGTTTCTCGGCGCGGGGTCGCTCGTCGGGGCGCTGCTGCTGGCGTTCGCCAAACCGCCCACTTTTCAGCGCTTGTTCGCCGGGTCGGTGTGTTTCGGGCTGCTCCTGGGCGCGGTCGCTCTCTCCCGAACGTTCGCCGTGTCAGCTGTGCTACTCGTCGCGCTTGGGCTTACGGGCATCGTGTTTGCGACGACCGCGAATACGCTGTTGCAACTCGCTGTCCCCGACGCACTGCGCGGGCGGGTGATGAGCCTTTACGTGCTGCTTTTTATCGGCAGTACGCCGGTCGGCAGCTTGTTTATCGGCTCTCTATCTTCGCTGCTCGGTAGCGCGGCGACGCTCCTGCTCTGCGCTTCACTCTGCGTTGCCGGGGTCTCGGGTGCGGCGCTCTATCTATGGCGTACCGGGCAGCTCAGCAGCCGTTAAGAGGTCTTTTGAGTAGGCTCGAGGTCACGACCAATAAAACACCGTTCGGTTTAGTAAACCTCGAGCTGAAGGTGCCCAAATATCTGTAAATATCGTAGCAAATCGGCGACTACCATACACGCGGCGGGCCTGGTTGCTGCATAGTTGGGGTATGACAACCAAAGAGCAAGCAAAGGATAAGGCAAAAGATGCTAGACCTTGGCTCCTACGCCTCGCCCGTCTCGGTTTTCTGTCTAAAGGGATTGTTTACGCGACCGTAGGCGTTCTCGCCCTGCAAACCGCGTTTGGTTCGGGTGGGCAGACTAGAAGCCATCTCAAAAATGATTTTTCAGACTGAGAGCGTCTAATCTTACTCGCCTAGCTCGGTCAAACCCCTGACGGCTTTCGCCCGTCAGGGGTTTTTGAGATGGCCTCTACCGACACGCAAGGCGCAGTTCAGGTTATCGCGCAGGCCCCGTTCGGACAGGTTCTGCTCATTCTGTTGAGTCTCGGGCTCATCAGCTACGGCCTCTGGCGTTTTGTTCAAGCGTGGCTCAATCCGGCGGACCGTGAGGGAGCGAGAGGCGTCGTTGCAAGGGGCGGCTTTATCGTGAGCGGCGTGATTCACCTCGCGTTGGCAGTGACCGCGCTGGGCCTGGTGGTTGGCGGGGGCGGGGGGGGCGGCAACACTGAGCAAAACGCGGCGGCGAGACTTTTAGAGGTTCCGTTTGGGCGCTGGCTGGTGGGGTTGGTCGGTCTCGCTATCGTCGGTATGGGCGTGTACCAGTTTATCAAAGCTTATAAAGCCGATTTTCCCCTCAAAACTGGGCAAATGAGCCAAACTGAGGAGACTTGGGCCGTGCGTGCGGGCCGGGTCGGATACGCCGCTAGAGGCGCGGTGTTCATGCTGATGGGCGTTTTTTTCGGTCAGGCGGCGCTGCAGGCGCAGGCGTCGGAGGCCAAAGGTTTAGGCGGTGCGCTGAGCACCTTGCAAAGTCAACCGTATGGGCCTTATCTGCTCGGCGTCGTTGCGCTCGGGCTTATCCTTTACGGCGTTTATATGGCGGTCGAGGCGCGGTACCGCGACGTTTACGCAGAATAAATACGCAGAATAAACCGGTTTGCACAACCGTTTAGTCTAGTCGTCGGAGAACACGCGCACTAGACAAGATGAGCAGCGACTGCATCAACGCACACCGCAAAGTACCTTTTACGGCGTAAACGGTCGTTCTAAAAGCGTTCCCTCAAACTGATACGGGTACGGCGTAACCAAAGTGGCCTTAGGTTGCCGTCAACTTACCGGCTACCAGCAAAAAAACCGCGCCGTTACAAGCGCGGTTTTTTTGCTGGTAGCTCAACGGAGTTTGAAAAAAGCGGTTACTACTGTGAGATGTTGAGGTACGCCCAGCTAAACGCCAAACCGCCGTTGCCAGCCGTGTCGGTCACGAGCGGACGAAACGCGTAGGCGCGCTCGCCAGGTTCTTGAATATCTTGTGCGTCCGCGGCAATAGTAACAGCGACCGTACAGGTGAGTTCGGTCGGTGCGGACTGAACCGCCGCTTCACAGTCGTTTGAGCTGACTGTAAAAGGGCCGGTCGGGAGTGCGCCCGCATCCGGTGAATTGCGCAACTGCACCTGTACGCTGCTGATGCCGTCTGGATCGGTAAACGCAAGTTGCAGGTAGAAGGTGCCGCCTGCCGGAACCGTCACGGGGTTGAGTTCACCTTCGCCGCTGGTTACAAAGGTTGTATTGTCGGCGCTGATGCTGAGGGTGCCCTGCGGACTGAGGGACGCTGCTGCGGCCTCACCACCTGACGCGCCGCCCGAGGCGATACCGAAGGCAGTACCACCGGAGGCGGTCGCGTCAGGAATGACCGTAACTGAGGGCTCCTCGGGTACAGCTTCGGGTGCGGCATCCGTGGGCGCTGGGGTGGTGGACGCTTGGGTGGCGGGCTCGAGTTCAGGGGGCTGCGTACCCGGTGAGCAAGCAGCGAGGAGTAGGGTTAAAGCAGCGGTATAGATGACTAAACGGTTCATGGAACCTCCCTTAGTAAGGCACTTTAACATTACGGTTCCGGTGAGTTTCGCACATCTGAACCCTCGCGAGCCGGGCTTTTAGCCTGCGACACCTGTGCGCGTCCGTAGTCACAAATAGTGCGCGCCGGACAAGCCGCGCAGCGCGGCGCGTTAAAGGTGCAGACGCGCTGCCCGTGTAAGAGGAGTGCGATGTGAAAGTTGTAGAGCAGGTGCGGGTCGTGCGACAACAAGGCAAAAATCGGTGCGTGCGCCGCCGTTGACGTTTTGACCTTGGCGCTGATTAAACCCACGCGCTGCGATACCCGGTAGACGTGCGTATCGACCGGTAAGATCGGTTTGGCAAAGCAGAAGAGCAGGACTAGCGAGGCGGTTTTAATCCCAACTCCCGGCAGCGCGGTCAACCACGCCACGCCCTCGTCCGCAGTGAGGTCGGCTAAAAAACCCAGGTCGGTTGAGCCGTTAAGCTCGAGAATCCTGAAGATCGTCCGCTGAATCTGCGGCGCTTTGGCCTCGGCGAAGTTTGACGGTGCGATGGCGCGGGCCAACTCCGCAGTCGGCGCGTCCCGAACCGCTTCCCACGACCCGAACTGCTCCCACATCCGCCCATACGCCAGCTCTTCGTTTCGCCAGGTGGTGCGCTGCGACAAAATGGTCGAGATAAGTTCGTGCATCGGGTCACGGCGCGGTTTAAGCTCGCGTTCGCCGTAAGTCTGAAGCAAGATATGGAGGAGCTCGAGCGCCTTGTCTTCGAGCGCCCCGTCTCTAAGTACCCCGTCTTTAAGCGCCGTGTCAGGTTCCATACGGTTTAGTCTGCGGGTCAGATACCTCGAGAGACAATAAGACAGCTCGCCTTTGGCCCTGGCCTAGCTAAGAAACGCCGCACCGTAAAGTGCAGTGCCGACCGGCTGACGCCCAGACGAGAACAACTTGCGTCTAAACGTATTGGACTGAGGCCGGGTGAAACGAAAACGGTTACGCTCGAGGTTCCTGCTGCGCGGGGTAGCTACAGCTCGAGCGTCGGCGATCAGCGAACCGTTTTTGCCGCTGAGTAGTCTTCTAAAGGCAGTAATGCACTTAGAACATCCAAAAAACATCAAAGAAACATCCAAACTTGCCTCGCGTCACCTCGAGGTTGAGGTTTACCGCGAAGGTTACAGCTGTTCAAGCTGCCGAGCTGTCTGACCGCGAGAAAAAACCGGTGCCCGAAAACCGGCGGCAGAGCGCCCGCAGGTCTCGTGTCCTGGAACGGAGAGGGGAATCCATATACTTATGCTGAGCGTTGCTGACAAACACGACTACTACCAGGCGCTCCTCGCCAAGCAACCCGAATACGAAGGTATCTTTTACGTCGAGGTCAAGACAACCGGCGTGTTTTGCCGCCCAACTTGTCCTGCTAGAAAACCTAAGTTCGAAAACTGCGAATTCTACCGGACGGCGCAAGAAGCACTTCTGGCGTCATTTCGCCCCTGTAAACGCTGCCGCCCGCTCTCGCATCCTCAACACGTTAGTAAAGCCGTGCAAGTGCTCGTCGAGGCGGTCGAGGCTGAACCAGAGAAACGTTGGCGCAAAGAGGATTTTCGGGCGTTGGCGGTGGACGTTTCTACAGCCCGCCGTCAGTTCAAAAAACGTTTCGGGATGACCTTTGTCGCATACGCGCGGGCACGGCGTGTGAGTTTAGCGCTCGAGCAGATCAGGGCCGGAGAAAGTGTTGTGGAGGCGCAGCTCAGCGCTCATTACGAGTCCGGGAGCGGCTTTAGAGCGGCATTTTTACGTATTTTAGGCGCAGTCCCAAGCCAGCATAACGGGTTTGTGTTGAGGGCCGCACAGCTCGACACCCCGCTCGGCACAATGCTTGCAGTTGCCGATGATGCTGCGCTCTATCTCCTTGAACTTGTCACTAGACGCGGTTTGGAAGGTGAACTCGAACGCTTGCGTTCGAAAACAAAGTCAGCCATTATTCCCGGACGACCTGGGCCTATCTGCCTGCTCGAGCAGGAGTTGAGCAGGTACTTCCGGGGAGAACTCAGCGTGTTTGAGACGCCGGTGAAGCCTATCGGATCGCCGTTTCAAAAGCGTGTGTGGCAGGCACTAAGCGAAATTCCCTGCGGTGAAGCATGGTCTTATACCGACGTAGCTGCGACCGTAGGGAGGCCGTCGGCAGTTCGGGATGTTGCTCAGGCCAACGGTGCCAATCAGCTCGCGCTCATTATTCCATGTCACCGCGTCGTTCGCGCTGATGGTGCGCTCGGTGGTTATGGCGGTGGTATCGCGCGCAAAAGGTGGTTGCTCGCGCATGAAAAAAATAGAGGAGTAAAAGACGACAACTCAGAGTAACGACGCCCGACGGTTTAACGACCTTCATGTCAAGGGGCAGCCGCTCATACTTGACATCTGGGACGCAGGTAGCGCCAAAGCCGTCGCAGCTTCCGGTACCGAAGCCCTGGCGACGGGTAGGTGGTCGGTCGCGGCGGCGCACGGGTTTAGTGACGGTGAAGACCTGCTGTTACAACTGCTGCTTGAAAATCTCAAACGGATTGTCGGTAGCGTTGACCTCCCCGTAAGCTGTGACGTTGAAGGGGGTTACAGCTCGCAACCGCCGATTGTTGCTGAAACAGTCGCTCAGGTCATCGCTGCGGGCGTAGTCGGGATCAACCTCGAGGATCAAATCATCGGGGGTAACAGGCTCTATTCGGTCGAAGACCAAACCAAACGCCTCCAGGCGGCGCGTGAAGCTGCCGAGTTCGAAGGGGTTTCGCTTTTCATCAATGCTCGGACGGACATCTTCCTAAAACGTCTTCCTGAAGATCATACTTGGGAGGCGCTCGAGGAAGCGTTGAACCGTGCCGAAACGTATGCTGACGCGGGCGCAAAGGGGGTTTTTGCTCCCGGACTGACCGATGCACGGAGCACCGAAACATTGTGCCAACGTTCGGTGTTACCCGTTAACATCATGGTTTTGCCTGCGACACCCCCACTCGCACAGCTTGCCGACCTCGGCGTAGCACGTATCAGTTACGGCCCGAGTCCCTATCGTCAAGCTATGACGGCTCTTGCGGAGGCGGCACGTGCTGCAGTGTCTTTCTGAACCGCGACGGATGGTTGGTTTTATGCCGTATTTGAGCGCTGCTGTACTAGAGGGTGTTTGGGAAATCCCCCACCTATGTTTAGGTAGGGGTGAATGGTCAAGCGAAAGCAGTATACAACGGACTTAAAAGACGCTGAATGGAAGGTGCTCGAGCCCTACTCACTCAAGTTGCTGCCTGAACCAAGAAGAGGGCGCAAGACGGGTTATGAACTCAGAGTACTGCTTGATGCTATGCGCTATGTGCTGAGAAACGGCTGCACCTAGCGAGACTTACCAGGCGACTTTCCCCGCGTGGCAAAGCGTGTACTACCACTTTGCGAAGTGGCGAGCGGTGGGGCTGTGGCGCAAGCTCAACAAGCACTTGCGGCGTGCGTTAAGGAAAAGGCTTGAGCGTAACGAAGAACCGAGCGCCGGTTGTGCTGATAGCCAATCGGTCAAAGCAGGAAGCTTGCACGGTAACGGCTTTGACGGAGCCAAGAGCGTTAACGGCAAGAAAAGGCATCTGCTGGTGGATACCCTCGGGCTGGTGCTGAGTGTGTTGGTGACGAGCGCGAATGTACCTGAACGCAAAGGGCTGTCACTACTCTTAAACCACAGCAAACCTCATGTACCGAGGTTGTAGCATTTGTGGCTCGACCGGGGTTATAAGGGCACTGCTTTCAGCAACCGTATCCTTTTGTGTTTCGGTATCGTGCTTGAAATCGTCGCTCGTCGTGTTAAGAAAGGCTTTGGCCTACAAGCCAGGCGCTGGGTTGTGGAGCGCACGTTTGCTTGGTTAGGAAACTACCGCAGGCTCAGCAAAGATTATGAAACCCTCCCCGCCTCGAGCGAAGCCTTTATCTATCTCGCAAGTCGCGACTTTATCACCAAGCGCCTTGCTCAAACTAACCACACACCCTGGAGAAACCGGTGAACCTATTCCAAAACACCCTCTAGAGCACTGCCGTACTACCCGAACCTAGTCCGAAAGGGGCAGCCGCACCGTAAAACGTGTTTCGCCCGGTCTTGAACTGACCCTAACCGTCCCGTGATGCCGCCTCGAGACAATCCTCTGCACGATGTCGAGCCCCAAACCGGTTCCTTCACCCACGCTTTTGGTTGTAAAAAACGGCTCGAAAATGCGGGCCTGCACCTCTGCGGGGATACCGGGGCCGTCGTCGGCGATGTCCACGCAGGCGTAATCGCCCGAGGCGTCGAGCGACGCCGTAAGGGTGACGGTGCCCCCTTCGGGCGCGGCGGCGGCGGCGTTGTCTAGCAGGTTCGTCCAGACCTGATTGAGTTCTGCGCCGTAGGCGGGGACGAGCGGCAGGTCGCCCAGATTTTTAACCAGCTTGAGGTCTTTTTTCTTGAATTTGTATTTGAGAATCGTCAGGGTATCGTACAGCCCTCGTTTGAGGTCGGTCGGGCGTTTTTCCTGCGCCTGATCCATGTACGAGTACGCCTTCATCGCGCCGACGAGTTCGGAGATGCGTTTGGTACTTTCCAACAACTCACCGACCAACAGCCGCATCTCGACGTCTTTAGGAATCCACTCGAGCACATTCTTTGTCTGCTCCTCTGTAACGCCCGCCATGAAGGGCTCCAACACCTCACGCGTCAAGCCGCCTGAAACGAGCGTCGCCGCCGCGTCCCACGGTTTCGGGACGCCCTGCGCCTCTAAAAAATCGCCGAGGTCGTCTTCTAGCTCGCTCTGCTCGAGGACGCCCCGCGCCGGGCTCGTGAGGATCATGGCGTCGTAAAGAGGGTTGAACGGGTCTAACTTACTGCCACTGTCTGAAGGTTTCGTCTTAAACACGACTTCAGCAAGGATTTTTGAAGAATGTTCGTCAAAACTCTGGAGCGTTTCTAACAGGGTTTGCGCGGCCCGGTGCGCCGCCGCTGCCGGATTGTTGAGTTCGTGCGCCAACCCTGCTGACATGGTGCCGAGTGAAACGAGTTTTTCTTGCTGTTCGTCCAGCCGGGTAAACTCGCGGGTACGGTCTAGCATCAGGCTGATAAGGCGCTCCAACAGTCCGGGCGCGTGGGTGTGCATCTCAGAAAAGTGGTCGCGGTGCAGCGTTGCACTCTGCAGCGGCAGCGCCGCCCGTCCGGTGCCCGCCGAGACTTTCATCCTCGAGTACGGAAACCGCCCGGTCAACTCGCCCGCCAAAACCGTCACGTAGGCCGTTTCCCGGCCCCCTTCACGGCGGCTGATGTCGATGCGGCCCGAGAGGATAATCCGGAGGGCGTCGATATCCTGACCCGGTGTAAAAATCACGGTACCTACGTCGTCCTGATGGAGAACGCAGCGTTCAGCGAGCCACGTCAAGTCTGCTTCTGGCAAATCAGAGAGCGCCGAGATACCGGAAAAGTCCGACGCCTTCACGCGCCTACCTCAGCGAGGTATTGATGGACAAACTGCACCGCAATCGACCCTTCCCCAACTGCGGACGCAACCCGTTTGACCGACCCTGCCCGCACGTCGCCCGCCGCAAAGATACCGGGGACGCTGGTCTCGAGCAAAAACGGTGCACGCTGCTCGTGCCACGCGCCCATTTTTTGCGTCTGCAACCCCGTATAGATAAAGCCGTAGGGGTCGCGGGCGACGCTCGTAAGCTGGTCCGGGCTTTCCAACCAATCCGTCCTCGGGGACGCGCCGATAAAGATGAACAGGCCGCTCGAGTCCACCCGCTGCTCGTCGCCGTTGCACAAAAGGCTCAACGCTTCGACGTGACTTTCGCCGTAAACTTCTCTAACCTCGGCGCGGAGCAGCACGTGGATATTCTCGGCCCCGTTCAGCTGTTCGACCAGATACTGCGACATCTTCGCGCCCAAACTGTCGCCACGCACCAAAAGCGTCACCGACGCCGCGTACCGTGACAGGTACATCGCGGCCTGCCCCGCCGAGTTGCCAGCCCCGACGATATGCACGGTTGCGCCCTCGTAAGACGCCGCCTCGGAGACCGACGAACCGTAGTAGACACCCGCCCCGGTCAGCGCTTCAGCGCCGGGTAACGCCAGCCGTTTGTATGACACCCCGGTCGAGACGACCAACGCGTGACAGTTCAGGGAGCCGCCATCGGTCAGCTCGAGCACCTTGTAGTCACCTTTAAGGCTGAGCGCTTCGACGCCGCGCGGCGCGACGATCTCCGCGCCGAACTTGCGTGCTTGCGCCACCGCCCGCCGCGTCAGGTCGCCGCCCGAGAGCCCGACCGGAAAGCCCAGATAGTTTTCAATCCGTGAACTCGTCCCGGCTTGTCCGCCGGGTGCGTCGCTGTCTAACAAGGCGACCTTGAGTCCTTCCGACGCGCCGTAAACGGCTGCGGCCAGTCCTGCTGGCCCTGCACCGACAATCACGAGGTCGTAAAAGCTGTTTTCTGCTTGCGTCCGGAGCCCCGCACGTTCGGCGACCACCGCCGTACTCGGATGAGGGAGGCGGGTGCCGTCCTCGAGAATGACCAGCGGCAAATCACCCGGCGCGGCGTCCCCCAAAAGCGTCTCGGCCTCGTCTCCGCCCTCAACATCGAACCAGCGGTACGGGACGCCGTGACGCGCCAGAAAGTCGCGCAGGGTGTAACCGTCTGCGTCCCAGCGCGTCCCGACAATCCGCAGACCTGAAAATTCAGGCCGGTAGTCCGCCACCCAGTCGTCGAGTAGGTCGTCTAACACGGGGTAGAGCTGCGTTTCGGGCGGGTCCCACGGTTTGAGCAGGTAGTAGTGAATGCGGCTCTGATTGATGGCGGCAATCGCCGCGTCGGTGTCGGCGTAGGCAGTCAGCATCACCCGTTTGGTATCGGGGTAGAGCTTGATCGCTTCTTCTAAAAAGGCGACCCCGTTCATCCGGGGCATCCTTTGGTCAACGAGCAAGAGGGCTACCGGGTCGCCCCGGTCTTTGAGGTCACGGAGCGCGTCCAGGGCAACCTCACCACTATCGGCCCGGACGATACGAAACTGTTCGCCGTACTGCCGCCGCAGGTCGCGGCTGACCGCGCCCAACACCTGCGGGTCGTCGTCTACGCTCATAATCACGGGTTTCGCCACTAGACGTTACCCATCAGAAAACTGCCTCGTCTTCGTAGCAATAGGCCCACGCCTCACCGGGTTCAAACGAGCGGACGCTGGGATGCTGCGTCCCTTGAAAGAGTCTTGTCACGTGTTCGTTTTTCGACGAGTCGCAGCAGCCGACGTGACCGCAGCTGAGGCACACGCGCAGATGGACCCAGTTGTCGCCCATTTTTAAGCATTCTTTGCACCCGGTTCCGCTCGGCACTACCGGTTTCGTTTCGTCCGTATGACTGCACGCAGGGGCTTGATGTTGCCGCTGCGTTAGTTCGACCTTCTGTAAGGTTTCCATACGTTAAGCCTACTCTCTAGCAGTTTGGGCTGCACCTGCTGGCTAGCGTGGGTTTGATTTCTCGGCACCTCACATCTCGCCACCATACATCTCGGAACCATTCCGATAATGCGTCCAGAACGGTCTTTCTCCTAATCCCGAGCTTGACACTCGGAATTGAATCTGACAAGATATACTTATTCCTGAGTGGTCAACTCGGGATTAAACGATTCGGTACCAGGCCGGTTGAGAGGTGAAGATGACAGCCACGAACGCTACAGACAGAGACGCACACAGAAAATATACTGGGCGCTCAGCTCTTTCGGGCACTGCGGGTTTGGTCTCGAGTCTTTTAATCCTTAGCTTTTTCACCCAAACTCCTGCGCTTTTTGCCTATCCGGTATCGTTTCTTGTCGTCACATGTTTGGATTGCAGGGGCCGCTATCTCGGTAGGCGAAGTGGGATTTGCGAGAAGAAACTCGGATGAAGCGCAGCCACTACCGGGGGGTTATCTATCAACTTCTGCTCGGTACGGCTGAAGGTGAGCATCTAAACCCCGCCGCTGTACGCCGTGCGCTGGCGGCAAAAGGGCACCGGGTAGTCCTCTCAACGGTGTACAGCCAGCTCGATGTTCTGTGCAAAGCTGAGTTGATCGGCGAACCTTACGTACGGTTGGCGCGGCGAGCGGCTGTTCGAGCGCACCGCCGAACCTCATCATCGTCTGCTCTGCCACGCGTGTTGCAAAGTAGAGCGCTTGGAGCTGGCAGACGATGTCTCGGGGAGCTGCTTCGATACTTTACAAGAGCAGGCGTGCGCCCTCGGTTGGCAGGTTCTGCCGCTCCGCCTCACGCTGACCGGAACCTGCCCGACCTGTTCAGCGCTACCGAAGTCCGCAGATGCCAGCGCGTGAGACCCAAGTTTGCTGACCAACATAACCGGGTTCAGGCGTGTGCGAACCGCTCAGCTAGCTGAAGCTTCGCGATGAACCGAGCTAAACCGCCCAAAGGCACCCAAAGGAGTTTTGTATGTCCGTTTCCACCCTGAATCTACCCACGACCCTTCACGAAAACCCTACCATCGACCTCTTGCTAAAACGCCGCTCGCTCATCGTGACCCAGCAGACCGAACCGGGGCCGAGCGCAGAAGACCTCGAGACTATCCTCCGCTGCGCGACCCGCGTTCCCGACCACGGCAAGCTCGCCCCCTGGCGTATTCAGGTGGTGCAGGGCGACGCGCAAGCGAAACTCGGTGAGGTGTTTACAGACGTATTCAAAAAGAACACCCCCGAGGCTGAAGAGAAGCGCCTCGAGATTGAGCGTCAACGTCCGCAACGCGCCCCGCTTTTACTCGTCGTCAGCACGAAAATCGAATCTGAACGGGTTCCACGCTTGGAGCAACTTCTCTCCGGTGG
Source organism: Truepera sp. (assembly GCA_965215315.1). Classification (GTDB taxonomy): domain Bacteria; phylum Deinococcota; class Deinococci; order Deinococcales; family Trueperaceae; genus Truepera. The sequence continues at coordinate 3,095,638 of CBDCDB010000008.1, forward strand.
CGCAGTCTGCCAAAACATTCTGGTCGCCGCGACCGCCCTCGGTTACGCCGCGCAGTGGCTTTCAGAGTGGGTCGATTACGACCCGGATGTTAAGGCGTATTTGGGCGTCGCCCCGAGTGACGAGATTTTAGGTTTTTTCTATCTCGGTACGGCGAGTGAAGCGCCGAAAGAACGTCCTAGACCTGAACTGCAAGATGTCGTGAGCTACCTGTGACATTCGTGTTTCTAGCTGCAGCGCTCGCTTGCGAAATGTGCCCGGAGAAGGTAAAAAAGCTCTTTGGTTTATACGGCTCGATAGGCAGCCTGGACGATGACCGAACCTGTGCTCGAGCTACCGCTACCCGACCCTTTCGAGGAGAACAACCGTGACCCCAAAACCGTTTCGTACTGAAAGGGCTAAGGGCTTGCTGAGCGTCTACAGCGGCACTCAGCCTGTAGACGCCGCCGTACTTCAGGCTTTTCTAGACCGCTGGGCTGAGCAGCTCGGTAGGGGGGAGTGTTTCGGCGTCGTGCTGGTCTACGAAGCATATGAGTACGAGCAAAAAGCGCGTGACGCCGCAGAAGAAGAGCGTTTTACGCACGTAATGGGCGAGTTTCGCCGCCGTTACCGCACCCAGGTCAACCGGTTTTGCAGCGGTTTTGCGCGGGTATTTCCAGCTGACTGGCTCTCCGGGATGGATGAGGCGAAAGCTGAGCGGTACGCGGAAAAAACGCGCCGCTTTGCCGCGTATATGTACGGTGTACGCGGCGCGGACTTTACGACGCTGACCGAGGCGAAGAGGTGGCTAGAGTCTGTTGCCGATAAAGCGCCGCTGGGTTTGGGTGAGGTAGAGAAGAGCAAAATCAGTCGTACTGGGTTTTACTACGGCAGCACCACGGGTACGACCGAATTTGTGGCAGAGAAAGTGCGGGACGCGGCTCTGCTGCTGGGGCTCGAGCTAACCCCCGTTAATATCGGCAGTCTGAGCAGCGCCGAAGATCTCTTAAACTACGACCAACTCATTCTTGGTATCCCTACCTGGAACGTCGGGCAGCTGCAAGACGATTGGTTCAGGCTCTATCCTAAGCTGGACGCCCTAGACTTTTCCGGTAAACAGGTCGCCTTGTTCGGCGTCGGCGACCAGGTAGGTTATCCAGACAATTTTCTAGACGCACTCGGCATTTTGGCCCAGAAACTGCACGAACGCGGCGCAGAGCTGGTGGGCTTTTGGCCTACCGAGGGCTACAACTTCACCGCCTCCAAAGCGCAAGTCGGAGATCAGCTTTCAGGTTTGGGTCTTGATGATTACAACCAAGAAGAGCTTACAGGCGGGCGCATCGCCGCTTGGCTGGAGCAAATTCAGAGTGAGTTCGGCGCAGTAGAGCGCCCACTGGAGCACGCATGAAAAACCTGTTGAGTCTCGTCTTTCTTCTCGGTATCACTTTCGCTGGTACTACTTTCGCTCAAACTTTTCCCACTACGGTTGAGCACAAGTTCGGTTCAACGACGCTCGAGGCGCGTCCTGAACGTATCGTCAGTCTGGGCTACACCGAGCAAGATGAGCTCTTTGCTTTAGGAGCCAAGCCTGTCGCGGTGCGCTACTTTTTCGGCGATGAACCGAGCGCTATCTTTCCCTGGGCCGAGGACGCCGCAGGCGGCGCTCAGCCTGAAGTGCTCAATATGCCCTACGGCAGCCTCAACTTTGAAAAGATTCTCGCCTTACAACCCGACCTCATTACGGCGGTCGGCGCAGGTATCACTCAGGAGGAGTACGATACGCTTTCGCAAATCGCGCCTGTACTCGCGCAGTCGGACGACTACATCGACTTCGGGACGCCGTGGCAGGAGGTCGTAAGGCGGCTGGCACAGGCGCTAGGTAAAACCTCGCAGGGTGAAACACTCGTCAGTGACCTCGAGGCCAAATTCGCAGCGGCGCGTCAAGCCCATCCCGAGTTTGCGGACAAAACGGTCGCTGTGGCCTACCGTGACAGCGGCGTCTACGGCTTTTATACGCCGGAGGACTCGAGGGCGCGTTTTTTTACCGACCTGGGCTTCGTCGTACCCGAAGCGCTCATCCAGGTTTCCGGTGACAGCTTTTACGCCGAACTGAGTGAGGAGCGCCTGGACCTGCTAGACCAAGACCTGCTCGCTTTTTTGGATGTACCTTTTGCCGAGGACGGTGCGCCGTCTCTAGCGGAAGACCCCCTGTTGTCGCAGCTCAGCGCGGTCGAAGCGGGGCGGGTCATCAACGTGACGGGGGAAGACGTTGACGCGCTGCAGTTCGGCACGGTCTTGAGTTTGAGCTATCTGTTGGAGAACCTCGTACCTAAAGTGGCAGAAGCCGTCGAAGCAAAGTAGCAGCGCCCAACTTGCCTCTGCTAAAGCTGTGTGCGACGAAGTTACGGAGGTCGTTACGACCCTCGTGGCAAACGAAAGAACGCTCTTTTGTCTTTTGACGAACACGGCTTTAAGGGTGTACGCTTAATTCCGAGCAAGATGCTCAAGATTGCTGCTCGAGCTTCATATGGCCTACTCCCCGACCTCACCTGACCGACAAGGCGCTACTCTGCGCCTATCCAAATGGTTGGGTTTGTTTCTCGGCTTGGGCCTGCTCCTCGTGTGTTTGGTGCTGAGCCTCACTTTGGGCGCGGCGGATATCGCTCCCGGAACCGTCTTTAACGCCCTCTTTCACCCTAGTGGGTCGTTCGATCAGCTGATCGTCCTTACCGTAAGGTTGCCGAGGGTGCTTGCTGGTGTGCTCGTCGGGGCGGCGTTAGCGGTCGCCGGAGCCGTTATGCAGGGCTTGACCCGTAACCCGTTAGCCGACCCCGGCATCCTGGGTATCGAGGCGGGGGCCGCGTTCGCGGTTGTGCTGGGGGTTCTTACGTTCGGCAGTCCGCCGCTTTCAACCTACGCGCTCTTTGCGGCTCTCGGCGCAGGGGGCGCAGCAGCGTTCGTCTATACGCTCGGTTCACTCGGGCGCGGCGGCGCGACGCCGCTCAAACTCACGCTGGCAGGCGCAGTCTCTACCGCTTTTATCTCGTCATTTACGACCGCCATTTTGATCATGGATCAAACCACGCTCGATCAGGTGCGGTTCTGGACGGCGGGTTCGCTCGCCGGGCGCAATCTGCCTCTCGTCGGGCAAGTCGCACCTTTTATCCTCGCGGGTCTCGCCCTAGCGCTCCTCTTGGGGCGGCAGATAACTACACTCAGCTTCGGCGACGATGTGGCGGCGGGGCTCGGGCAAAACACGGTTGTCACCAAGCTTCTGGCGGCGGCGGCGGTCGTGCTTCTAGCTGGTGGCGCGGTCGCGCTTGCCGGGCCGATCGGGTTTGTCGGACTCGTCGCGCCGCATCTAGTGCGCTTTTTTATCGGTGCCGATTACCGTTGGATCTTGCCCTATTCGGCACTCTTGGGCGGGATGCTGGTGACGCTCGCAGACATCGGCGCGCGGCTCGTCATCCGTCCGCAAGAGTTGCCGGTCGGCGTCATGATGGCGCTGGTCGGTGCGCCCTTTTTTATCTACTTGGCGCGTTACCGGGTGCGGCGCTAATGGCAAGTAGGCCAAACACACGGGCGACGCCGCAGAATGGCGTGCAGCCTGGTAGCGGAACGTGGCGTACGGTTCGCCTGGGCCAGCGGGTTTCCTTCCGTATGGATAAACGCGCACTACCGGTTGTGCTCGTGCTGCTGCTGCTGCTGACCGGCGTCGCCATCCTGAGCGTAAGTTATGGAGAGTACCAGATTCCGCTGCTCGAGGTCGTTCGGGCCGTGCTCGGTTTGGAAACCGGTAACCCCGACTACCCGTTGGTAGTGCGGCTCTTCCGGCTACCCCGGATTGTCCTCGCTGCCCTCGTCGGCGCGGCGCTGGGCGTTTCGGGCGCTATCTTGCAGGGCGTAACCCGCAACGCGCTCGCCGACCCCGGTATCCTGGGTATTAGCAGCGGCGCAGCCTTAGCCGCCGTTTCTCTCCTGGTTTATTTTACGGCGGCCCCGATGCCTCTCTTGCCCTGGGCGGCCTTCGGCGGCGCATTCCTCACAGCCGCACTGATCTATCTGCTGGCGTGGCGCGGCGGCAGCTCGCCGCTGCGCCTCATTCTTATCGGCATCGGGCTTGCCGCCGCGTTGCAGGCGCTCACGACGCTGATGGTGGTTTTTGGCGATATTAACGACGTGCAGCGGGCGTACGTCTGGCTCTCAGGGAGCGTTGACGGGCGCGGTTGGGGCGAAGTGCAGACGCTGGCGCTATGGCTCGCAGTAATTTTGCCGCTGGTCTTGCTGAGCGCTCGGCAACTCAACACCCTGGCGCTCGGTGACGAGAGCGCGGCGGGGTTGGGGCTCAGGCTCGAGTTTAGCCGCGCCTTCCTCATTCTCTGCAGCGTAGCGCTCGCAGCAGGGGCGGTTGCGGCGGCGGGTACGGTCGGTTTCGTGGGTCTGGTCGCGCCGCATATCACGCGCCGCCTTGTCGGGCCGGGTCACGAGGGACTGCTTTTAGGAACTGCGCTGACCGGTGCGCTCCTGGTGGTCGCTGCCGATTTCGTCGGTCGCACGGTCGTTGCCCCTAATCAACTCCCTGCCGGGATCGTTACAGCGGTCATCGGCGCACCCTACTTTATGTATCTACTCTGGCGCTACCGCGACCTCTAGGAGACGGGTATGACGAACACGGTATTAGAGCCGAACGGAACGGCGGCTGAACCGGTAACTAAAACAACCGGCGCAGCGCTCAGCGCTGAAAACCTGACGCTCGCCTACGACCAAAACGTCATCATCAGGGAGTTGGGCGTAAGGGTGCCCGAGGGGAAGATTACTGCGCTCGTCGGCCCCAACGGGTGCGGCAAATCCACCCTGCTACGCGCTCTGGCGCGGCTTCTCAAACCCAAAAATGGGTCGATTTACCTGGACGGTCAGGCGATTTCTACACTTTCAACCAAAGCGGTCGCTAAAAAACTAGGTATTTTGCCGCAAGGCCCAACGGCTCCCGAAGGGCTCACGGTGCGCGAGTTGGTCGCGCAGGGGCGTTATCCGCACCAAGGGTTTTTTCAGGGATGGTCGCGCCGAGACGAAGCGGCGCTTTTGTGGGCGCTCGAGACCACCCAGATGCTTAAACTTGCTGACAGAGCGCTCGACGCACTGTCGGGTGGGCAAAAGCAGCGTGCCTGGATTGCCATGACGCTCGCTCAAGAAACGCCGATTCTCCTGTTGGACGAACCCACGACGTTTCTGGATATGGCGCATCAGGTCGAAGTTTTGTCGCTGCTAGACGAACTCAACGCCCGTGAGGGGCGCACCATCGTGATGGTCTTGCACGACGTCAACCAAGCCTGCCGCTACGCGCACCACCTGATTGCGCTTAAAGCGGGCAAGATTGTCAGTCAGGGAAGCCCGGACGCGGTGATCGACGAAGCACTGCTCCAAAAAGTTTTTGAACTCGAGTGCCGGGTCGTTCCCGACCCCGTAAGCGGCACGCCGCTCTGTTTGCCGAAGAGCTATCCGCAACGGTCACAGGGTTGAGGTCAAGACTTTTTCGTCTCGAGTCTACCTTCAGCAGCTTTCTGTGGGTCACGTCCGCCTCGGGAATAATTGAAATCGCCCCGTTGACCTCTAGAACGGTCGTTTCAACGTCGCTCAAATTCGCTACGCTGTGAGCGCGCGCGGCTTCTTCCGAGTCGCCGGTACTGATGCCCCCACGCCGGAGCTTCCCCTCTGAAATATCGCCTTGATAGACGAGAATGACGGGTTGCGACTTGAGCTTTCTGCGAATGCCCGGTATGCGGGTGGTGACGCGGTACAAAACCAGCAGCGCCGCCGCGCCTAAAATCCCGCCCAGCGTGCTGTCATAAGGGCCGATCATCGCGTTTTGCACGACGTTGGACAAGAGCAGCAGCGTGACGAGGTCGATGGTTGAAAGTTGCCCGAACTGCTGCCCGCCAAACAGCCGCAGCAAAACGAGCAGCGAGACGCAAACCGCCGCCACGCGCAAAACGGTAAACAAAACGGTTACGGGGTCGCCCAAAGCGAGCTGGAGCTGGGGGAGAACGTTCACTGCGCTAGCTGTTTACGCCGTGCCCACCTACCACACGCAGCTTGGCACCTTCGGGTTTTCCGCCCATTAGCGGCGTGGCCTCTGAGATAAGCGCCCGCACCTGCTCGTCTTTGAGAGACTCGTCATGCGCTCGTTTGTCGTCCCACAACTCATAAGTCCAAATTGTGGTTTCGTCTTCTAAATCCTCATGAATTATGTAGAGATGACAACCGGGGAACTTGCCGACGAGGGCAGCGGCTTGGGTCATAAGCTCGACAAATTCAGCTCGTTTGCCCGCTTGCGCTATGAGTTTTCCGTATAAACCGTACATAACGACCTCTTTTCAGCAGAAAATTACTTTGATGACCCTTTACGCGCCGCTTCTAATGCGTCCCACTGCTCCGGCGTCACCTCGTCTAGGATATTAAACTCGCCGCCGTTCCACGCCGTTTCGCCGCCGTCTATGGCGATTAAATCGCCGGTAATAAACGCTGCTGCGTCTGAAATCAGGTAGCTGGCTAGGTTGGCTAGCTCGAGGAGCTGACCCACCCGCCCCAACGGAATCTGCTTTTCAAACAGGGCTTGAATCTCAGGCGTCGGTATCAGGCGGCTCCACGCGCCCTCGGTCGGAAACGGCCCCGGTGCGATGGCGTTGAGGCGAATCCCGTACTTGCCCCACTCAGCTGCCAGCGATTTGGTCAGCGCTACGACGCCCGCCTTGGCTGCTGCTGAAGGCGCGACGTAGCCTGAGCCTGACGCGGCGTAAGTCGTGGCGATATTTAAGACGCTGCCGGGACGCTCTTGGGCGATCCAGCGTTTGCCGAGCTCGAGCGTACAGTAAAACGTTCCGTGCAGCACGATGTTCAGCACCGCGTCTACAGCCCTTGTCGAAAGCCGTTCGGTCGGCGAGATAAAGTTTCCGGCAGCGTTGTTGATCAGCACGTCTACCTGCCCGAAGTGCGCTTCGGCGGCGTCTAGCATCGCCGTAACCTGTTCGGGGTCGCGCACGTCGCAAGAAACCGGCAACACCTCGCCGTCCATCCCTTCGGCGGCGTCCCGCAACACCGCTTCACGTCGTCCACTAATCACCAGCTTCGCCCCGAGCGAGAGAAACCGCTCGCCCATCGCTCGCCCGAGGCCGGTACCGCCGCCCGTAATGAGGACGACCTTGCCCTGCAACAAATTCCCTGCAAATATCTCCATTTTGAGAGCCTCCCGTCAGCATACCGCCCTACCGCGCCCTTCGTGAGTTGTCACCCTCTAGCGTTGTGTAGGCTATGCTACTGTCGCACGGGGGCCTAACATGACGTGGCAAAACGACATTATTGAGGCTAGAGAGGCCCATCTGCGGGCTGTACTCGCCGAGCGCTCAAACGATTGGCACCTGGTTATCCGGGATTATCTGGTGTGTCTCGAGGCCGCCGAACGTGCCGGAGACGGGCGCGCAGTGCGGTTTTTCGCCGCCAAACTGGTAACGGCGTACCGCGCTATCGGCCTAGCTGAGAAAGCGCACGTTTACGGTGAAATTGCCTCAATAAAGTCGTCGCCGTAACCTCACCGTAAACGTCGGGGTGAGCCGATGACGTTCGCTCGCAAGCAGAGGTTGGAAAACAAAAGTTAGAGACAGTAAAAGCTAGAGATGGTAAAAGCTAGAGATAGCAAAAGCCAGATGAGAAGGCTGAAGGGAGCGCGAATGAAAGGTAGCGAGGACGTTAGCGTTTTCAGGTTATGTCCTCCTTTCGACCTTCGTTCTTCGCCTAGCCATCAGGCTCAACCTTTGGACACGCTGATAAGCGCGGAACGGTGAACTACGCAGCGCTTCTGGCCCTACTCGCAGCGCTCGCGTTTACCGCGCCGTTTCTGGTCAACTTAGCGTCACTTTTGGGGATTCCGAGGGGACTCGGGATTGTGACCACGCTCGTCGGCGCAGTTTTTCTGTTAGGCTGGCCCTTAGTACGAGCGCGGGTCGAACGGGTTGAGCGGCTCGAGGCCCACATCAATACCTTACAAACACGCCGGAGCCGTGCGCCCCACGACCCGGAGAGTTACTTTTTAGCGGGCGAACATCTAGGCGACTTGCTCACTCAGGTTGGACGGCCCCGCGAAGCCCTGAGGGTTTTTGAAGCTTACGTGAGACTGCTTAGGCGCACCGGCACCGAAACGGAGAGGCGGACGACTGCCGAAAAGGTCGCCTCACTCCGCAAAGAACTTGCTGAAAGGGAAGACGATGCAAGCGTATAAAGGAATTCTTAGACACGGTGTAGTGGTCTTACCCGAGGGCGTTCAGCTCCCCGAAGGTGTCACTGTCACCGTAACGGTGAGTGAAGTCGAGCTGTTACGAGCCCGGATGCGACTAGCGCTCATTCGCAACGCGCCCCGGCGGACGAGGGCCCGAATCCTCGTCCCTGACGCGGCCACCGGTTAAGCTCTGCTAAGCAGATGGCTCTGCTCACGCTCGTTCCAACGCCGATTGGCAATCTAGAGGACATCACGCTCCGCGCCCTGCGCGTGTTACGCGAAGCTGAGGTCGTCGCGGCTGAAGACACCCGGCACAGCGGCAAGCTGCTGGCGCACTTTGAGATTTTGGGGCGGCTCGAGCGCCTAGACGCCCACACCATCGCCGCTAGAGCGCCCGGGTTACTAGAGAAATACACCCGCATCGCTTTTGTCACCGACGCCGGAACCCCCGGTTTGTCCGACCCCGGCGTCGAACTCGTACAGCTTGCGCTCGCTGGCGGTCACAACGTCGAGGTGTTACCCGGCCCGACGGCGCTAATTCCCGCCCTCGTCTTGTCCGGGTTGCCGCTCGCCCGCTTTGCTTACGAAGGCTTTTTGCCCCGTAAAGGTTCCGCGCGCCGCGAACGCCTCGAGATTATCGCCAAAAGTATGCAGACCGTCGCATTTTACGAGTCGCCCAAACGTCTGGCGGCGACGTTGGATGACCTGATCCAAGTTTGCGGGGAGGCTCGAGCTGCAAGTGTCTCCCGTGAACTTACCAAGCACTTTGAAACGACCTACCGGGGAACTTTGGCGGAGGTGCGTGGGCAACTCACTAGCGAAGTCAAAGGTGAATGTGTCGTCGTTGTGGGGCCGAGGGAGACGCCTGAAACGGTAGATTTTTCCGGTTTGGCCGAGACACTGGTCGAGTCCGGGTTGTCAGGGCGGGCACTAAGAGAAGCGTTGACTGAGGCGGGTGCGCCGCGTAATTTGGCGTATGAGCTGGCTTTGGCCTACCGCTGAGCTTTAGTTAAACTTTTATGCACTTGTTTCACTTCAGCGACGACCCCAACATCCAAACGTTTGTTCCGCGTCCAGTTCGCGTCTCTATTGAAAGACCTGAAGGGATGGACTGGCTTAACGGCCCACTCGTTTGGGCGATAGACGAAGCACATGAGCCGCTATATCTGTTTCCCCGTGAGTGTCCGCGTATTTTGTTGTGGGCAACGCCTGAAACAAAACAAGAAGATTACGACGACTAGTGGAGAGGGAGCAGCAGCAAAATCCTTGCCTATGTTGAAAGGGCGTGGCTGGAGCGCGTACAAACTGAAACCATCTACCGCTACGAACTGCCGAATGCAGCTTTTGAAGACATCAACGACGCCGGAATGTGGGTTTCTAAAGTTCCCGTAAAACCGCTTCGCCTCGGCGTACTTTCAAACTTGCCGCAAGAACATCAAGCTCACAGCGTCGAACTTCGGGTTGTAGAAAATCTTTTACCCCTTAAAACTGTCTGGCAAAGCTCACTTCACGCCAGCGGTATCCGGCTGCGAAATGCTCAGCATTGGGGCAAACCGGGGTGGACGCATTCCAAGCAGGGCAGAGTCGTGCCAATCACAGAACCCGGTTGAGCAAGCTTAATTTATTACAGGCTTAGTGACGCCAGTACGCCACGTAATTTGGCGTATGACTTTGCCCCACCGTTAAGTGGGTAAGGTAATCACATGCTCCGAGCAGTTATCTTTGACCTCGATCAGACACTTCTAGATAGAGCAGCAACATTTCACCGTTTTCTCGAGAAGCAGTACCTGCGGTTTCAACGCGACTTGCAAGCTGTTTCTCTGACGGAGTACACTGCGACCGTTCAAAGCTATGACAGCAACGGATACACGCCAAAATCGGACGTTTATACGCAGGTCTGTGCTGACTTATCGCTCGGTCTCAGCAAAGAACTGTATACCGATTTCAAAGAGGTATATGGTCAAGAACCTGTTTTGTTCGGTGATACGGTAACGGTACTCGAGGCTTTAGCGGCTAGGTACAAACTGGGTCTGATTACCAATGGACGAAGCACAGGACAAAACGCAAAGATTGACGGCGCAGGCCTTCGCAGGTTTTTTGATGCGATCAAAATTTCTGAAGAAGAGGGCGTAAAAAAGCCCAGCCCTGTTATTTTTGAACGGTGTCTCGAGCAGTTGGGCGTCCCCCCGGCACAAGCTGTTTACATCGGCGACCATCCGAGAAAAGATGTTGTGGCTGCTCAGCAAGTGGGTCTGAAAGGTATTTGGGTGAGGAGTCGCAACTATACTGCACCAGAATCTGCTGACGGTATCATTGACAATCTTGGTGAGCTTCTTGATTTACTTGCCTCGCCGAATTTACTTGCCTCGCCAAGCTTTTGTCAGGCATTGTAAATGGTGACTGTTCCTCGCCTTAAAGCTGTCTTGTACACGCAAATCTCAGACTCTCATTCCGGGTAGACTAGAAACGACGCCCGGAGGGGCTATTTTTATGTCTCAAGCTGCATCTCCCACAATCCAAACGCCCGCGCAAACAACGTCAAAACGGCTGCTCGGCCTGCCCGCAGTAGCGCGGCTGATGCTTTTTACGCGGCAATCCGGCCCGGCGGTCTTGATTACGACGGCTGAAAGGCTCGAGCTATTTCAGCAGAGCGGCGTGTTTGGTGAACCCTCGAGCCTCAACCCTACCCTGAGCGATTGGCCCGACAAACGTGAAAAAGTTGTGCTCGACCTCAACAGTGCGCTGGCGGCGTTTCCCGTAAATCCTGAACGCTTTGCCCTGACCCTCAAACTCAGGGAAGATTATCCGCGTGAGGCGCTCCTGGCGCAGCTGGTAAGTTTCGGCTACCCGCGTGACGAGCTGCCGGGGTTCGTGGTGCGCGGCGATACCGTGACGCTCTATCTTAACGAAAATGAAGAAGACGAGCTAAGACTCGAGTTCTTCGGCGATGAACTCGACACGTTGACGCTTCTGGGCGAGGCAGTCGAAAGTTACGTTTTAGCGCCACGCGAAGATGCCGAGTTGGACGATACCGAAGACGCCTGGACGAGTCACCTGTTAGAGCATCTCCCCGGCCCGGTCTTTTTGGATTCGTCCGAGCTGTTTGCCGGTGAAATCAATTCGGGTGAACTCGGCTGGTTTTGGGAGCATCTTGCAGGACGAGAAGTCGTGTCGTTCGGGCGTGACCCGCTTTCCTTGCCGGATGAAAAGAGTGCTTTAGAGCCTCTTGGCTACTACCGGGGCAAGCTGATAACCTTTGCCAAAGAAACGAAGACTTGGTTGGGGGGGGGCTACAGCGTCACCCTACTTTTGCGGTTTGAACGTACCGGGCGATATTTGCAGGAAAAAGTCCTAGATGATGCCGAGACGACTTGGGCGAATGAGGTTACGGCGCAACCGGGCAAACTGACCTTTGTTGCCGGGGCCGATACGCGCGGCGGCTACCGCGACGCTGATACCAAAGAGATTATCCTCACTGAAGATTTGCTTTACGGCTATCAGGGCACCAGACCCGGCGGGGTCGGCTCGAGACGACTTTCCGGGCGGCGTGTACAAGACACTGTGCAGCTTTCGGTAGGTGACTACCTGATTCATCCCGACCACGGCATCGGGCGCTTTTTAGGACTCGAGCCTCGGCAAGTCTTGGGCGTGACCCGCGACTACCTCATCCTCAAATACGCGGGCGAGGGCAAGCTCTACTTGCCGGTCGAACAGCTGCCACTCCTGCGCCGTCACCCCGGTACCACCGACGACCCGCCGCGCCTCAGCACGCTGGGGACAAACGAGTGGGCGCGGGCGCGACAAAAAGCCCGTGTCGGCGCTCAAGAACTTGCGCTCAAACTCATCCGCACCTACGCCGAACGTCAGGTACAAGCCGGGTTGTCCATGCCCGCCAATCCTGAATGGGACGTGCTGATCGAACAAAACTGCCCCTTTACCCTGACGCCTGACCAAAAGGGCGCGGTGCAGGCTGTATGGCGCGATATGGGCAAAGAAGTACCGATGGACCGGCTGATTTCGGGTGACGTGGGTTTCGGCAAGACTGAAGTCGCTATCCGCGCCGCGCACCGGGCGGTCGGTTACGGCAAACAGGTTGCGATGCTCGTCCCGACGACGGTTTTGGCGTCGCAACACTTCGAGACGTATCAGGAGCGGTTTGGAGGGCTGCCGGTGAGGCTCGAGCTCCTCTCCCGTTTCTCCTCAGACCGTGAAGCCAGGGACATCATCAAAGGGCTCAAAGACGGCACCGTAGATATCGTCATCGGGACGCACCGGCTCTTGTCCGAAGAAATCGAATTCAAGGATTTAGGGCTTTTAATCGTAGACGAAGAACACCGTTTCGGCGTCGGGCAAAAAGAGCGGATGAAGGCGCTGAAAGCGAATTTGGACGTGCTTTCCCTCTCCGCCACGCCGATTCCCCGGACACTCTATATGAGCCTTGTGGGTCTCCGTGACGTATCGCAGATTATGACGCCGCCTGCGGGCCGTCAACCGATTCAGACCGTCTTGCAACCGTTCGACCCGATGGTCGCGCGTGAGGCGATTATGTTTGAGTTGGAGCGCGGCGGCAAAACCTTTTACATTCACGACCGCGTGGGCTCGATGGGTTCTAAAGCGCTGTGGCTGCAAAAGCTCGTCCCTGAAGCGCGTATCGGCGTGGCCCACGGACAGATGGGCGGGGATGAACTAGAAGAAGTCATGCTCAACTTTACCGAGGGCGCATATGACATTCTCTTGGCAACAACGATTGTCGAATCAGGTTTGGACGTGGCAGGCGCGAACACCTTGCTGGTTGAACGCGCCGACAAACTCGGGTTGGCGCAGCTCTATCAGCTCCGGGGCCGGGTCGGGCGGCGCTCGACCGAGGCGTGGGCGTACCTGCTCTATCCGGGCCGCCTGACCGAACAGGCGCAGCGCAGACTTTACGCTCTAGCCGAACTCAACGACCTCGGCAGCGGGCACCTGTTAGCCGAAAAAGACATGGAGATTCGCGGCGTCGGCAACTTGCTTGGCCCCGAACAGCACGGCAGTATCAGCGCGGTGTCGTTAGAGGTCTACACCGAAATGCTCGCCGAAGAGATTGCGAAACTCAAAGGCGAGGCCGCCAGCGAAGCGCGTAAAGCTGTCGCTATCGACCTGAGCTTGGACGCTCGCCTGAGCCCCACATACATTGCTGACGACGACGCCCGCATCGCCTACTACGGCAGATTGTCCGAAACCGACAGCTTAGCCGAGGTCGGGCGGGTTCAGCGCGAGATGCGCGAACGTTACGGGCCGCTGCCGCCAGAAGTCAAGGTTTTTACCGAGTTAGTCAAGCTGCGTTTGTTAGCCGCACAAAAGGGTGTCGCGTCAATTTCGGAGCATATGAGCGACGTTCAGCTTTCGTTTGAAGGCGAAAGCTTGGATTACGACGCCCGTAAACTCAAAGCGTTGCCCTTTACCGCTGAAGCGACGCGTTATCCGCCCGGTTTCAGCATTAAAAAACGTGGCATCAAAGGGGACGAACTGCTAAACGCAATCAGTGACGTGCTCTATCTGACGGGTTAATAGGGAGCTAACCAAGCACAAAAAAAGAGCAGCCAAGTGCTGCTCTTTTTTGTTTGATTAAGCTTTAGAAGTGGTAATTGATGCCGAGTGAAACGCGCGGCAAGAATTTGAGGGGAATCGTAACTCCTGAACCCAACTCGACGTAAAAGCCGAGTTCTTGATTGAAACGGTACTCGCCGCCCACAAGGGCAGCTAAGCTGATAGTAGGTGTTTCAAAAGCAAAGGTGGTACCAAGTCCAAGCGATGGGCCGCCGTAAATCTGAATGGCATCTTCGATCTGTGTGATGTCGAACAGCGGAGAAACATTAAAGCTGATGTTACCCGTAGTGATAACGTCACCTGAAAGGCTGAAGCGCAGGTCAGGACTGGTGCCGAAGAGATCAACTTCCTCAAGCCCGTAGTGAATACCTAAAGGGAGGGGCAGTGAAGCGCCGACGAACTGAGTGGTATCAAAATCTACGCCTGCTTCCGGCTCGATGGTTACATCTACGTCAGTCTGGGCAAAGGCCACACCTGTTAAGAGAACCATTCCGACCGTCGCTGCTAATAATTTACGCATGTCTAACCTCCAGAAATCATGTAAACGGACTTACGCCGTTCACGCTCATGTGGTTATATCACGGTCTTTCGGGGGGTAACAAGTAGGGGAGACTACAGCTTTTGTGTAAGTACACCACAATCCCCGCCTGAGCTAAGGTCAAACTACTCGCTGCCGCTACGCTCGAGATACCGTTTGTTTGCGTCCCTGACCCGCTGCGACGCCCGGTTACAAAGCGGTAACGTCTCGTATTTAGTCAGGTATTGCCGTAACAGCTCGGCTTCTTCCGAACGTGGCACCCGGCTGTACCGGCTCCGCCAGTAAACCGCATCGTTGGTGATGCACGGGTTTTTGCCCAGATGCTGCCGAATCCGGTTCGGTACATCTCTGGTGGACTGTCCAATATAGATGACCTGTTTCTTGGCGTCGGCGAGTTCGTACACGCCCGGTTCGGCGTCGCGGCCTCTTCTGGGCGGGAGCGCGTCCAGCTTGCGCCAACGTGCGCTAATCGGCACTGATTCCCTTGTTCCTAGCTCTCATAACGCTCAACTTTCGTAACCGAGTTCACGCAAAGATTCCGGGTCTTCACGCCACGATTTGTGAACAGCGACCTCGAGGTCTAGATACAAGCCCTGATTGAGGAAAATCTCGAGCTGCTTCCTGGCCGTGCGCCCAATCTCGCGGATCATGCTGCCGCCCTTGCCCAGAACAATCATCCGGTGGTTCGAGCGCTCCACCCAGATTTCCGCCAAGATGTAAATCAGGTCGTCCGACCCCTCCTCCGGGTCGCGCCACTCCATGACCTGCACCGCCACCGCGTAGGGGAGTTCCTGGCGCAGGTGCGTCATCGCGCTCTCGCGGACGATCTCACCAGCCCAGGTCTCGCGAGACTGGTCGCTGCGGATGTTATTGGGGAAAAAGAAGGGGCCGGGCTCCAGCTCGCTCAGGAGTTCGCTGCGGAGACGGTAGACCGCCTCGGGGTCGCTCTGGGCGCTGAGGCTGTAGCTGCGGCTGAGGCTCGGGATGAGGTCGCCGTAAAGCTCCAACGCTTCGTCTGGATATTTCGCCGCGTCGAGTTTGTTGCCGACCAGATAAATCCGAGTTTTGGGGTCCAAACCGCGTAGGAGCCGCGCGACGTCCTTGTCTTCATCTCCGGGCGGGCGGCGCAGGTCAACGAGCCATAAGATCACGTCAACGTCCACAACAGCGTTTCTGACCTCGCGGTTCATGTACTCGCCTAGCGCGTCTTTAGGCCGGTGAAACCCAGGCGTATCGACGAAGACGAGCTGCCGGTCCGATTCGGTAAAGATGCCGCGCACCCCGCGCCGGGTCGTCTGCGGTTTGGCGGTAATGGGCGCAACTTTAACGCCCAAAAGCGTATTGAGCAACGTAGATTTGCCGACGTTAGGCTTACCCAAAATAGCGACGAAACCGGAATAGGTACGGAGCGAATCCACTTCCAGCATCTCGTTATCCGGCTCGATTTCCAAATCTGTCTCTGAAATCTCTGGTTCTAAAATCTCGGTTTCTGAGGTTTCTATCTCTGGTGAGGTGGTCTCTGAAGGGTCAGACATGTCAAAACTCCTTTACGCCGGGCTGGGCGTGTGAACGCTTAAGTATAGCGGCTTGCTGAGGTGCTTTTGTACCTGAAAGCTGCGTTTTCGGGAGCTCGAGTCAGGGCAAGTTGCAACCCCGGCCCGGTACACCGGGTCTACTCCCCGGACACTAGCTTTTGTAATTGTCGCTGCTCATACCAGCAGCTTGATTTCACCCCTACACCGCAAAATCTCACAGAAGGGTGTTCAAAAACGCTGAACTATGATAGGTTTAAGGCGTGTCCTCGAGTAATACCGTGAGTAATATAGCAGGTAGTACGTTGGTACCCGCCGAGCGCCATCAGCATATCTTGCGTTTGGCGCTGGGTGAGCGCATCGTCCGGATCAAAGACCTCGCGCGGAGTTTGGGCGTCCATGAGATGACGATCCGCCGCGACCTCGATACGCTCGCCGAGCAGGGGTTACTGCAGCGGGTTCACGGCGGCGCACGCCTGACGCAGCAAGCGGGCGCAGAAGTAGCCTACACGATGCGGGCGACGCAGCAGCTCGGCGCAAAAGCGCGTATCGCGCACGCGGCGCTGTCCTTGATTCAAGAGGGTGACGCCGTAGGCTTCGACGCGAGTACGACGGCGCTGGCGCTGGCGCAGCGGCTCGGTTCGGTGCCCCTTCAGGCGGTCGTCACGGGCCTCGATATCGCCAACACGCTCGCTGCTGCAAAAGTTCCATTTACGCTTGTGGGCGGCACCTTTCACGAACGCGCCCGTTCGTTTGTCGGGAGCATGGTGACGCAGGGCTTGGCGCGGCTCCACTTAGATACGGTCTTCTTTTCGGCCAAGGGCTTTTCGGTAGCAGCCGGGTTTACCGACGCGCACCCGCCCGAAGTTGAGGTAAAAGAGCGGCTGATTGCGACCGGCAAAGAAGTCGTGGCGCTCCTCGACAGCTCGAAAGTCGGACACGAGGCGTTTAGTAAAATCGTCGGTTTGGCAGAGATCGACGTGCTGATTACTGATACTGCGCCCGACGTAGCGTTGCAAGAAGCGCTTGCCGCCGCCAACGTTCGGCTTATCGTCGCGGGGGAGGAAGGATGAATCAGGCAGTCTCAGACGCGCTGCGGGCGCAGGCCATCGAAACCCCGTCGTGGGGGTACGGCGATACGGGCACCCGGTTTAAGACGTTCGCCTATCCCGGCGCGGCTCGGAACGTGTGGGAAAAAGTGGCGGACGCCGCCCTCATCCACAAACTGACGGGCGTCGCCCCGCGCGTCGCGCTCCACATCCCGTGGGACAAAGTCGACGACTGGGCCGAACTCAAAAGCTTTACCGAAAGTTTGGGCATCGGTATCGGTGCGGTCAACCCGAATGTGTTTCAAGACGAAGCTTATAAACTCGGCTCGCTCGGTCATCCAGACGTGAAGGTGCAGCGCAAAGCTATGACGCAGCTACTCGACTGCTGCGACGCGATGCGCGAAACCGGCGCGAAAGACCTTTCGTTATGGTTTGCCGACGGGATCAACTACGCGGGGCAAGACGACCTGAGAATGCGTAAGGCACGTTTTGAATACGGTCTAAACGAGATTTACGCGTGCCTACCGGAAGGGGGACGGCTGCTTTTAGAGTACAAACCCTTCGAGCCTGCCTTTTACGCAACTGATATTGCTGATTGGGGGATGGCTTACGCGTACTGCCTCAAACTCGGCCCGCAAGCACAGGTCTTGGTCGATTTGGGCCACCATCTGCAAGGCACCAACATCGAGCAGATCGTAGCGTTTCTACTCTCCGAAGAAAAGCTCGGCGGTTTCCACTTCAACAGCCGCCGTTACGCTGATGATGACCTCATCGTCGGGACCAAAGACCCGTTCGAGCTCTTTTGTATCTACGCCGAACTCGCCCTAGCCAAGCGGAGCGGTTTGGCGGGTGTGGATAGCGTCGCCTATATGATTGACCAGAGCCACAACATCGAACCGAAGTTAGAAGCGATGCTGCTCTCAGTGTTGAACTGTCAGGAAGCCTATGCCAAGGCGCTTCAAATAGATTCTACGGCGCTCGCAGAGGCGCAAACGGCGGGCGACGTCTTGGGCGCACACGAAGTTTTGATGGACGCGTTTAGAACCGATGTGCGGCCTCTTTTACGGGAGTTTCGGGAGACGCTAGGCATTGACCCCGACCCGCTAAAAGCCTTGAAACAAGGTGGTTACGCCGAGAAGAACGCTTCAGAGCGCGGTACCGCGACCGGTGGCGGCGGCTACCCGAGCTAATGCGCGTCTCGCTGTTTATCACCTGTTACACCGACACGCTCTTTCCCGAAACCGGTCGCGCGGTGGTTGAAGTTTTAGAGCGACTAGGGCACACCGTAAATTTTCCTGAAGCGCAAACGTGTTGTGGTCAGATGCACGTCAATACTGGGTATCAGAAAGAAGTATTGCCTTTAGTGCGCCACTTTGCCGAAACATTTCGCGGCGCGGAAGTTATCGTCTCGCCGTCGGCGTCTTGTGTGGGCTTAGTGCGGGAGCTTTACCCGGAGCTGGCGCGGCGCACCGGAGACGACGCACTCGTCACCGAAGTCGAAGCACTCTCTAAGCGAGTCTTCGAGTTTTCCGAGTTTCTGGTTAAAGAATTGGGCGTTTCAGATGTCGGCGCGTACTATCCACACCGCGTCACCTATCACCCGACGTGTCACAGTTTACGGGGGCTTAAAGTCGGCGACGCACCCGTCAAGCTGTTGGAACATGTGCGGGGACTCGAGCTCATCCTTCTAGAAGACGCTGCTGAATGCTGCGGGTTCGGCGGCACCTTCGCCATCAAAAACGCCGACACCAGTACCGCGATGCTGTCAGATAAAGTGCGCTGCCTCCTCAACGGAAAAGCCGAGGTCTGCGCCGCCGTAGATAACTCGTGCCTGATGCACATCGGCGGGGCGCTCCACCGGGGGCGCACGGGCGTTCGGACCGTTCACCTCGCCGAGATTTTGGCCTCGAGCGAGGAGGCGACGCATGTCTAAAGCTGCAGAACTCCCAATGCGCTTTGAACAGGCGGCCAAACGCACGCTTGCCGATACACAGTTGCGCCGTAATCTGGGCAAGGCGACGACGACCATCCGTGAAAAACGGGCGGCGGTCGTGTCTGAACTGCCTGACTGGGAAGCGCTCCGAGACGCGGGCGCGGCAATTAAAACGCAGGTGATGGCGAATCTCGACGGGTATCTGGAGGGGCTCGAGGCCGCCGTAAAAGGAGCCGGGGGACACGTCCACTGGGCCAGGGACGCCGCTGAAGCCAACCAACTCATTACGGCGTTGGTTAAACAGCACGGCGCAGCTGAAGTCATCAAGGTTAAGTCCATGACTACGGAAGAAATTGGCTTGAATGACGCGCTCGAGCGCTCAGGCGTTCAGGCCATCGAAACCGATTTGGCTGAACTGATCATCCAACTCGCGGGCGAAACCTCATCGCACATTTTGGTTCCAGCCATTCACAAAAACCGCGCTGAAATCCGTGAACTCTTTATGCGCACCTTGAAGTTGCCGGAATTGTCCGATGAACCCGCCGCCCTCGCAGGCGCAGCGCGGCGTTACTTGCGCGAAAAATTTTTAAGCGTGCCGGTCGGGATTAGCGGGGCGAACTTTGCGGTGGCGGAAACTGGCACCGTCGGCGTGGTTGAGTCCGAAGGCAACGGGCGGATGTGTCTGACGCTGCCCGAAGTCCTGATTTCGGTGATGGGAATTGAAAAAATTCTTCCGACTTGGCGCGATTTAGAGGTTTTCTTACAACTTTTACCGCGTTCTTCAACGGGTGAACGGATGAACCCCTACACCTCATTTTGGACAGGCGTGACACCGGGCGACGGGCCGCAAGAGTTTCACCTGATTTTACTCGACAACGGGCGCACCAAAGTTTTAGCCGATGAGGTAGGGCGTGCGGCGCTGCACTGCATCCGCTGCAGCGCGTGCTTAAACGTCTGCCCGGTGTACGAACGCGCAGGCGGTCACGCTTACGGCTCGGTCTATCCGGGGCCGATTGGGGCGATTCTGACGCCGCAACTTAAGGGCGTTGAGAACGCCTCGTCGCTGCCCTTTGCCTCGTCATTATGCGGCGCGTGCTATGAAGTCTGCCCGGTCAAGATTGATATTCCCAAGATTTTGGTGCATTTACGGGCCGAAGTGGTCGAACAGAAGGCTGAAAAACCGCTGGGTAGGCTCGAGCCCGAACGCCTCGCAATGTCGGCGGCGGCGCGTATTTTCGCTGTTCCAAGCCGGTACGAACGGGCGCAGCGGCTGGCACGGACGGCGCAAGTCCCGTTCGTCAGGAGAGGGTTTTTAGAACGGTTGCCGGGGCCGCTAGCGGGTTGGTCGCTGGCGCGAGACCTCAAGGCCGTACCGAAAGAGCCCTTCAGAGACTGGTGGCGCAAACGGGCACAGTCAAAACGTGACAGCCATGAGTGACGCCAAAGCTGAGATTTTAAGCCGGATTCGGGGGGCTTTAGGCCAACGTCAGGATGTGCCGGGGGTGGCTCGAGCCTACCTCCGCGCTTCAAACTCACCGCAAACCGAACGTACCGAAATGTTTTCTGAACGCACCACCGAATACCGCGCGACCGTCTACCGGACAACCGATGCTGGCCTGAAAGAAACCGTGTCGGAGGTCTGCCGCTTACGCGAAGCCAAAACACTCGTTGTTCCTGCCGATATGCCGGACACTTGGCTCCCGCAAAACGTGGAGTTCATCCGCGATAATGGTCTGACCAACGCCGAACTAAGCGCTGCTGACGGCGTGCTGAGCGGGTGTGCGCTGGGGGTGGCGCAAACGGGAACCCTCGTTTTAGATGGTGGTAAGGCTCAGGGGCGGCGGGCGCTGACGCTTTTGCCCGACCTGCATTTATGTGTCGTCTTTGCGTGGCAAGTCGTCGGCACGGTGCCCGAAGCGGTTACGGCGCTGCAAAAGGTAGCGACACATCCTTTGACTTTGATTTCGGGGCCGTCAGCTACGTCGGACATCGAACTAAGCCGGGTCGAGGGCGTTCACGGCCCCCGGACGCTCGACATCTTGCTTGTAGAGGAGTCTTAATGGAGTTTCGGCATGTGATCTACCTATGGGATGAGGGTAAAGCAGCAGCTTTAGACCCGGTGGAACGGCTCGTCTACCGCTCGAACCTGCTGGGTCAAGACCAGCGCATCACGAATACAGGTGGGGGCAACACCTCGGCGAAACTCACGGTGCCAGACCCGCTGACGGGTGAAGATGCTGAAGTTCTCTGGGTGAAAGGTTCAGGGGGCGACCTCAGAACGTCTAAACGTGAAAATTTCGCCTCACTCTACATGGAGAAGTTGGAGGCGCTCAAAATGGTTTATGAGGCTGCACCTAACAAAGGTGTCAAAACGCCCATCGAAGACGAGATGGTCGCCATGTACCCGCACACGGTTTACGGGCTGAACCCCAGAGCTTCCTCCATCGACACCCCGCTGCACGCCTTTATCCCCTTTAAGCACGTAGACCACACCCACCCGAACGCAGTTATCGCCATCGCCGCATCTAAAAACGGCGAAGCGCTCACTCGTGAGATTTATGGCGATGAAGTCGGCTGGATTCCGTGGCAGCGTCCCGGTTTTGACTTGGGCCTTAGGATACAAAGCATGACCCAAGCGAACCCGAAGCTCAAGGGTCTGGTAATGGGGCAGCACGGGCTGATCAACTGGGCGGACGACGATAAAGCGTGTTATGAGCTGACGCTGACGCTGATTGAAAAGGCGGCGCGGTTTCTCGAGGCTAGGGACAAGGGCGTAGAAACGTTCGGTGGGCAAAAGGTCGAGGCGCTCAGCGAAACAGACCGCAACGCACTTTTGCGGCGCGTTTTGCCTGTTTTACGGGGGCTGGTCTCACAAGAAGACCGTTTTATTGCAACGGTAGAGGCAAGGGCAGAGCTTTTAGAGTTTGTCTCGAGCCAAGACGTCCCCCGACTCGCCGAACTCGGCACAAGCTGTCCCGACCACTTTTTACGCACCAAAATCAAACCGCTCTATTTAGACTGGACACCGGAGGAAGGTGTAGACGCGCTGCTTGAAACCCTCAAACCGGCTCTGGAAACTTACCGTAAAGATTACGCTGCTTATCACAAGAACTGTAAACACTCCGACTCGCCCGCGCTACGTGACCCCAACCCGACCGTTGTGCTGATTCCCGGTGTCGGGATGGTTGCGTTTGGTAAAACCAAAAGCGAGTCGCGCGTAACTGCCGAGTTTTACACCTGCGCCGTTGCCGTGATGCGCGGCGCGGAGGCTGTGGGCCGCTACATTTCACTCCCCGCGCAAGAAGCGTTTGACATCGAATACTGGGCGTTAGAAGAAGCCAAACTCCGCCGGATGCCGCCTGAAAAAGAATTTGCCCGCAGCGTCGTCGTCGTCGTCGGGGCGGGTAGCGGTATCGGTCGCGCGGTTGCGGAACGCGTCGCAGCGGAGGGCGCACACGTCGTCGCCGCAGACCTGAGTTTGGACGCGGCGCAGGCAACGGCGGCTATTCTGACGGAACGTTACGGACTGGGTATCGGCGTTGCGGGAACCGGCGTTTCAGGGTGCGGCCCCGCGCTCGGCGTTCAGGTTGACGTGACAAATCGCCTCAGCATCCGGGAGATGTTTGGGCAAGTCACGTTTGCTTACGGCGGCGTTGACACCATCATCGTCACCGCAGGCATCTTCATCTCACCCGACGCGACCGGGCACATCCCTGACGACGGTTGGGCGAAAACGTTCGGTATCAACGTCACGGGCGGCTACTTCGTCGCCGACGAAGCGCGGCGTATCTGGGCGGCGCAGGGGCTGAGCGGGAGTTTGGTGTTAACGACGAGCGTCAACGGGGCTGTGCCGAAAAAAGGTTCGCTGGCCTATGACACCTCAAAGGCAGCCGCGAACCATCTCGTGCGGGAGTTGGCTTTGGAGCTTTCGCCGCTCGTCCGGGTCAACGGTTTGGCCCCGGCAACCGTCGTCGAGGGTAGCGCGATGTTTCCCAGGGACCGGGTTATCAGCTCACTCACCAAGTACGACATCCCCTTTTCGGAATACGAAGCTACCGAAGCCTTACGCGACAAACTTTCTGCGTTTTACGCCGAACGCACGCTGACCAAATCGCCCATCACCCTAGCTGACCAAGCCGAAGCTGCCTACCTTTTGGCGAGCAGCAAATTATCCAAGACGACCGGGCAGATTATCAGTGTAGACGGGGGCTTACCGGAAGCATTCTTGCGTTAGAACTGTTTGCTATAAAGCGTTTACCTTTAGGATGAGCTTATGAAACTCGCATGGATAGGTCTTGGCACGATGGGCGCGCCGATGGCGCAGCGGCTGTTTGACGCAGGCTACGACGTAACGGTTCATAACCGCACCCGCGAACGAGAAGAAAACGTGACAGGCGCAAAACGCGCCACTAGCCCGCAAGAAGCTGCGTCAGGTTGCGACGTTGTTTTTACGATGGTCAGCGATACCCCGGACGCCGAAGCTGTCATTACCGGTGAAGAGGGCGCACTTTACGGGATGAAACCGGGCAGCGTCCTGATAGATATGAGCACCATCAGCCCGAGTGTGACGCAAACCCTAGCCGCGCAACTCTCTGAAAAAGGAATTGACATGCTCGACGCGCCTGTTTCCGGCGGCAGCGAGGGCGCACAAAAAGGTACGCTCGCGGTGATGGTCGGGGGTAAGGCTGAGGTTCTAGAGGACGTCCGAGACATACTTTTACACCTTGCTAAAACTGTGACCTATGTGGGGCCGTCCGGCAGCGGGCAACTGGTTAAAGCCATCAATCAAGTGGTGATTGCCGGAACGTATGCGGCGGTTGCTGAGGGGATGGCGCTCGGGCTTGCCGCAGATTTAGATATGGACGCGGTGGTTTCGGCGATTTCAGGTGGTGCGGCAGGCTCGTGGGTTTTAGAAAACCGTAGCGGCAACATGATTCGCGGCGAGTATCCGCTCGGGTTTCGGACGCGGTTGCACCATAAAGATTTAGGGATTGCGCTCTCGGCAGCGAGGGATTTAGGCGTTCCCCTTCAGGTCACGGCTTTAGTGGAACAGCTCGAGACCGGCCTCATCAAATGTGGCTACGGCGACGAAGACGTGTCAAATATCGCCCGCGCGGTGCGGGAGAGCGCGGGGATTGAGTGAGTTTGGGTGAAGCGTATCTAACCGACGTTTGGAGCCGTTTTGTTAGCCTGAAAAAGCTGGCAGACGACGCGCTAAAGCAAGCCGACGCCGACTTTTTTACGGTTTTAGGGCCGGAAGATAATTCTCTAGCTGTTATCGTCAAACATCTGAGCGGGAATATGGTCTCGAGGTGGGGCAATCTGAACGAAGACGGAGAGAGTGGGACCAGGGACCGAGACGCCGAGTTTGTCATCTCTGAAAGCCGAGAAGAATTGTTGAAGAGCTGGGAAACTGGCTGGAACACACTCTTTCAGGCGTTAGATTCACTAACGCCTGACAAGCTGCTGGACATTGTAAAGATTCGCGGCGAAGAACATACGATGATGGCGGCTACTAACCGCCAGCTGAGCCACTACGCCTATCATGTGGGACAAATTATTTTTCTTGCCAAGCACTTTTGCGGTGAGGCGTGGGCGAGCTTGAGCATTGCTCGAGGTGAGTCAGCGGCGTTTAACCGTAAAATGTCAGAGAAAAACGGGACAGCTTAAACTGACCTCTAATGAATAGATTGTAAATCGGTCATTGTAGGTAGGTCGGCCTCCGTAATAGCAGACAGGTTTTCCTCTGTGATGTCGGTTATCGTCACAAGACGATTTGCTTGATTGCTAAGCGTCATTTCAAACATGTTTCTGGCAAGTCTCGCATTACCAAACGTCTCATCTCGAGTCTCGTAAAAAGTGGCGAAGAGTTGAAGTAATGTATCTCTTGCTGATGGCTCCATGTGGTAATCAGCGTTTTTGCAGAACAGGTCAAAGATTTCACTTAGCTGCGTTGGGCTGTAATCTTCAAAGCTCAGGTACTTATTGAAGCGCGAGCGTAACCCCGGATTAGAAGACAAAAAGGCGCTCATCTTGTCTGTGTAACCGGCAACGATAACGATGAAATCGTCGCGCTTGTCCTCCATTGCTTTTAGTAAGGTGTCAATAGCTTCCTGACCAAAATCCTGCCCGTTTCCCGAATTCAAAGTGTACGCTTCATCAATAAACAAGATACCGCCGAGGGCACTTTCTATCACCTCTGTGGTCTTCAACGCTGTCTGACCTACATAGCCTGCGACAAGGCCGGAACGGTCTGTTTCTACTGC
Organism: Truepera sp.; assembly: GCA_965215315.1. GTDB lineage: Bacteria > Deinococcota > Deinococci > Deinococcales > Trueperaceae > Truepera. The sequence continues at coordinate 3,120,788 of CBDCDB010000008.1, forward strand.
GTGCCCCTTGCTCAATATGCCTAGAAGCCATCTCAAAAACGAATAGTCAGCTGCATAGCTGTTAGAACGGTGGTATGGAACTCACCGATGAACAGTGGGAAGTACTAGGGCCGCTCATTCCCGAACCAGCTCGACGCAAAGATGGCAAAGGCCGTCCCAGACGAGAACCACGAGCGATACTTAAGGGCATCTGCTGGATATTACGAACGGGCGCACAGTGGGCTGATTTACCCGAGCGCTATCCGCCCTATCAGACGTGCCATCGGCGCTTTCAAGAATGGGAGAGAAACGGCGTGTTGCGGCAGATTCTAGAGACTTTAGCGCATGACCCCCTGCAGCGGGGCAAACTCGACTTGTCGGAATGCTTTATCGACGGTACCTTTGTGGCTGCGAAAAAAGGGGGTCAGCAGTTGGTAAGACTAAACGGGGTAAGGGTAGCAAAGTCATGGCGGTATCGGACGCTGGTGGTACTTGCCTCGCCCTGCACGTTACGTCTGCTAGCCCACATGAGGTCCGGTTGGTACACGCGACTCTCGCATCTCGACACGTCAGCGGCAAACCCGACAAGTTAATCGGTGACAAAGCGTATGACAGTGATCCGCTTGACGCTGAACTCGCCGAAGCAGGTGTTGAAATGATTGCGCCTCACCGAAGAAACCGTAAAAAAGCCAAGACGCAAGATGGACGTAAACTGAGGCGCTACAAACGGCGCTGGAAGATTGAACGGCTATTCGCCCACCTCGGCAACTTTCGCCGTCTGGTCGTTCGCTATGAACATCACTCCCTAAACTTCTTGGCCTTCCTGCATCTCGGCTGCATCAAATTACTGCTTAGGCGTTTTTGAGATGGCTTCTAGTGACTTATAAATTCGGGCTAAAAGCCGCGCAATAGTAGTTTTTCCGGTGCCTGGATTCCCGTAAAAGACCAAGTGGCGAGATACTGGCTGTACGCCCAAGCCTTTAGACTGCCGGATTTGCTGAACCTTCAAAAAGTTCACGAGCTGTGCCACATCACCTTTAACGCGCTCGAGGCCAATGAGGGCTTTCAGCTCACTAAGTAGTCCGTCGAGGCTGTGGGGGACTACTTCGGCGGAGCTTGCAATTTCAGTCGTGACCTCAGTAGGTTTACTAGATATGCTGCTTTGATTTGAGTTCGCCCCATACAAAACATTCTTGAATTTGAGTAGCGCATCTTCTTCAGTGAGTGTCAGTTTCCCGTCGGCTTTGACTATAGCGTTAGCATATCGGAAGTATATCGCTCTGGCAATTTCAACATAATCAGTGCCACGAACCTGGTCATAAAATTCAAGAAAACCCATTGCTTGCGGCATCTCAGGCGTTCTATAAGAGTCTGGGTTATCTGTATACAAGTTTTGGAGCATCGTTTGATGTTGGCTTCTTGTCCAATGACTTGTGTCAACCGGAGAAGTGTTCATGAACTGATTTACATCTGCCAAAACTCCAGCCTCATCATCTGAAATATCGCCGTCTACAGCTGAAAAATACATGCCCATGTTGAAGAGAGACAGAGCCATAATTTTCCAGCCGCTGACGTTTGCATTCGACATCTGCCTTGCCTGAATCACCAAGTCTATTTTGTCAGCCAAATCTCCCACCGTATCTTTCAAATGGCTGATTATCTCGTGACTGTTGGCGTGGAGAGACGTAGTTGCTCCATACAACGTTTTTTTGAATCGCGTAAGTGCTGCTTCTTTTGCTTCTGATAGCATTCCATCAGCTTTCATCACTGAGTTAGCGTATCTGAAATACATAGCTTTCGCTTTTCCAACGTAGTCCGTACCGTGTGAAGAATCATAGATTTTTAATAATTCGATTACTTCTGGCATTTCCAACTCTTTACGAAAGTCAGGATCTGTATAATTCGCTCTTATACGTTTACGAATGTCACTTTTTGGGTCAGGTGTGAAGCTTGAAGACGACTGGAAGAAATGATGTATGTCGGCCAAAAAATCGGCTTCATTTTCTGTCATGTATCCATCAACACCCACAAAATGCATACCAGTTGCAGCAAGTCCACTGGTTACGACTTGAAAATCGCTGCGAATTTGTAAGGCACCAGTCTCTCTACGAGCTTGCCCTATAGGGTCAACCAACTCATCAATTGCGACTTTGAGGTATGCCATAACTTCTTGGCTGTTTATATGAAGAGACACAGGTTATAACTCCCAGTATAAATTACGATGAATTATAACCTACCTGAAAACGTATGGAAACCGGCGCTTAGGGCTTTCATTCATTTTCTGCAAGCTACCGCCTTGACAGACCCCACACTCCGGCACGACGATCAAGGTATGACACTCGCTATCCCGCCCCGCGTTCCCGGCCATCCAATTTTGGGCAACTTGCCTGCTTACCGCAGTAACCCACTCGTATTCGGCCGTAAAGTCTCCGCCGAATACGGCGACGTGGTGGATTTGCGTATCCTGAACCGCCGTATCTTCCTGCTCTCTCGTCCCGAACACATTCATCAGATTTTGGTCAAAGACGCCGATAAGTTTCACAAATCGCCGGTCTACCGAATATTCCTGGGCCGGGCGCTCGGTGAAGGTCTGCTGACTAGCGAGGGCGACTTTTGGCGGCGGCAGCGCAAACTGGCGCAACCCGCGTTTCATCACGGGCGGATTCAGAGCTACGCGGAGACGATGACCGAATACGCCGACGCGACCGCAAAGCGTTGGGCGGGGCAGGAGACGGTGCAAATCGGGCCGGAGATGGCGAGGTTGACGCTCGAGGTCGTCTGCCGCACCCTATTCAGTACCGATATTCGCGGTCAGGCCGACCGTATCGGTCACGCCCTCGCCGAGCTGTTAGACGCCATTACCGAGTCCACCGGGGCACCGGTCTTTCTCCCCGAATGGCTGCCGACGCGGAACAACCGACGCATCCGGCGCGGCGTCGCTGAACTCGACAGCGTAATTATGCCGCTCATCGAAGAGCGTAGGCGGAGTGGTGACGATACCGGCGACCTGCTCTCGATGCTGCTCTTGGCCCGTGACGAATCTGGCAACGGAATGAGCGACCAGCAAGTCCGTGACGAGGCTGTGACCATCGTGTTAGCCGGACACGAAACGACTGCGAACGCGCTGACGTGGGCGTGGGCGCTGTTGGCGCAGCACCCGGAAGTCGAAGCGAAGCTGCACGCCGAGCTAGACAGCGTGTTGCAGGGCAAACTGCCGGGTTTGGAACACGTCCGGCAACTGCCCTATACCGACATGATTATGAAAGAGACGATGCGCCTCTATCCGCCGATTCCCGAGTTCGGGCGACAGGCGCAGGAAGACGTGCAGCTTGGGGATTACGCAGTTCCAGCAGGCACGATTATTATCGTCCCGGTTTACGCCATCCATCACGACGCCCGCTGGTTTGAAAACCCTGAGTCGTTTCGTCCGGAGCGCTTCGCTAAAGACGCTGCTGCCTCGCTGCCCAAGTTTGCGTATCTACCTTTTAGCGGTGGGCCCAGAGTCTGTATCGGCAACAGTTTCGCGCAGATGGAGTCGGTGCTGCTCTTGGCAACCCTGGCACAGCGCTACCGGCTCAGCTTGGAGCCGGGTCAGACTGTGACACCTGAAGCGACGCTGACTTTACGTCCCAAAGAGAACCTGACGATGCACCTTTCTGGGCGCTAGCCTAGCGCCGCGCGACCACCCAGATGCGTTCATCTTCGTCGGTGGCGGCGTAACCGTGTGGATAGGTCAAAATCTGTACGCTGCCAAAGCCTGCGGCGGCTAAGAGCGTCCTGATTTCGGCAGGGTCGTAGGGGCGCTCGAGATGCACCTCCGTAAAACGCCGCGTGCCCTTTTCGCAGTAGGCGACAACTTTGGCAAGCTGGGTTTGCTCATCAAACGAATGCGTCCAGAGGTAGTACACATCATCCACCCAACCCTCGGCGCGGTCGCCTTCCCAGAGGTTACGCAGGCCCACGGTGGTATTCACGTCGAAGATAAACAGGCCGTTCGGTTCTAAATGCCGTAACACCTGTTCGGCGCAGCGGCGAAAATCTTGCGGGTCTAAGAGATTGTTGAGCGAGTCGAACACAGAGACGGCGAGATCGAAGGTCTCACCGAGTTCAAAGGCCGTGAAATCGGCCTGTACAAAGGTTGCTTGCGGGAGTTTTTTACGGGCGACCTCGAGCATCCTGGGGGCCAAATCAACGCCGGTTACGTGTATCCCTGCTTGGGCAAACGGTTCTGACGAATTGCCGGTGCCGCAACCCAAATCGAGCATACGCCTGACCCCCGAGCCTTCACCTAAAGCGATGTCCAAGATAAAGTCGGCCCACGCACCGTATTCGACGTCGCTCATAATGGCGTCGTAAACCTCGGCTAAAAGGCTGAAGGGTTTGGCCTGCACGCCCAAGTATATAGCAGGGATTATCCGGCTCAGACTGAATATAAAGTCCGTAAAGTCGGAACTGAACCCATCACCGATAAACCAACGATTGATTATGGTCTACGCCTAAAGGCTGACGGGCGTACTGGCGACACGCGCGTATAATTGCCCATAACGGCGCACGGTTTGTGCGCCTCTGAGGAGTTTTTATGATTGAACCTCGAGATTTTCGTAACGCTTTAGGCCGTTTTGCCAGTGGCGTTACGGTCGTCACCATCCCCGACGAAAATGAACCCGCCGGTGTTCGCGGCATTACCGCTAACGCGTTTGTGTCGGTGTCGTTGTCGCCGCCTTTAGTCCTCGTGTCTATCGGCAATAGCGCCAGAGCGCACGTTCCTTTAATGAGCGCCGAGCGTTACGGCGTGAGCATCTTAAGTGAAGCGCAAGCGGGTGTCAGCGACCACTTTGCGGGCCGTGAGGACGCACTAAACCCTGAATTTACCGAGCTTGACGGTTTTACGGTCGTTGCCGGAGCCGCCGCGCACCTCGTTTGCCGTGTGTCTGAGCGGCACGAAGCGGGCGACCACACGCTTTTTATCGGTGAGGTCGAGGCGTTAGACGTTCATGAAAAAGCGCCCTTAATCTACTTTCGCGGCAAGTACGAAGGGCTCGCGTGACGCAAACCGCTGCCACACCCGAACAAGCCGCCGCGCTCACCGAACTGCTAGACCGCTGGAAAGCCGAGCTAGACCGCCTGATGGCCTACCCTGAGCTGTCTCAGGACAGCGCGACTCGCCTCAATCAGAGCCGCCGCATTTTGCAAAACTACCGCCGCGTCCTTAAAAACGACCTCGCCGAGGGCATTGAAAAGGTTCCGGCGGCTGAACTTTTCCGCGCTATCAGCACCGCCGAAGCGTCCTTGAAGCAGCTTGCTGGTCTTGAGGCCACCCTCTTCAGCACCTGACCTAGGCGTAAGGCTACGCTTGTGCTAAAACGGTTGCACTTAGGCCGATATGGTGTACACTGTCTTAGAACTTTGAGGGTTGTATCTCCGCACCCCGCTGCCCCCCCCGGCGGAGATCCTCTCGAAGTTCTTTTTTTATCCCTGTAAACTGTTCAGGACACGTTCAAAACAAGTTTGCCGATATTCAAGTTTTTTTGCATCCGGTCGTGCGCCTGTTCTGCGTCTGTAATTGACACCGCGCCGTCCATCACCGGTTTTAAACGCCTTGCTGAAAGCGCCTCAGCAACCCGTACCAGAAACGAGTCTTTAAGCGCAATGCGTTCTGCTAACGGACAGCTGCGCAGGGTCGAGTCTGTAAGCGTCAGGCGTTTGCCCATCAGCTGACGCAGGTCAACCGCGGCGTGCGTTCCGCTCAGCGTTGCAATGACGACTAGCCGTCCGTTCGTGCGGAGTAAGTCTGGGTTACGGGCAAAGTCCTGCCCGCCATATAATGACGCCAACGCCGTCTGTCTGCTCCCGGACTGCTTCAGCAAAATCGACCTCTTGATAGTTGAACGCCGTGGTGCTGCGCCTGAAGACTCGAGCGGCGATCAAGACAAACCCTACCGCTTCAACAAGTTTCCACGCGACGTAAACGCCTGCAACGACGATGACTACGCCGATAAGGGTGCTGATGAGTGTACTGCTTTTCATAGCGCAGCCTATCACCAAACCGCTGTAAAACGTCCGGGCTTTCTGGTATCTGCCAACGCTAACGCTCCTGCAACTCAGCCTGTACCCGCTTGGGCAGGGCCGCCACCACAAGGTCGTAAGACGCATCAAGCCATTCCAGAATCAGCTCGTCCTCAGCGCTACCGTTGCACGTGACGGTGTTCCAGTGCCGTTTGTTCAGGTGATAGCCGGGTCTGACTGCCGGGCAGCGTTGCCGCAGCGCTTCAGCTTCGTCCGGATTGCATGTGAGGCTGAGCTCGAGCGGGTCGCTCTCTAGGTTACAAAGCGCGTACAGCTTCCCGGCAACCTTAAAAACGAGCGTACTCAGGCCGAAGGGGAACGGTTCTTGACTGCCGCGTTTCTTGAGGCAGTGTTCACGTAGCGACGTAACGCTTAGCATGAGCGTCCTTTTTTTAGCACAGTTGCCCTCTTCATGTTGGTATTCTTCGGGCGGCGCACGACGTTAGCGTGACATAAAAAAAGTGAGGCTTTTAACTTCTAGCCTCACCATCTTTCTACCGCTATGAGCTTTCTGGCTCCGCGGGTAGGGCTCGAACCTACGACCAATCGATTAACAGTCGATTGCTCTACCACTGAGCTACCGCGGAATACGCGCCCTTAGGAGCGAACGTCAGTTTAACAAGTTGCGTGTGTGCTTGGCAAGGGCATAGGTTCCTCGAGGAGGTGAAAAGAGGTACTCGGGCGCTAGCTTGACGAGCGGAAGGGGGAACACAAGAGGAAGAAGACAGCAGTAAGACCCTATTTTCCCTCCTGTGTTTTTGCATCAGAAGTTCAAATATCCTCTAAGTACGTGTAGCCGACGAGTTCTGCGCTGTATTTCTCTAACAGCGCCTCAGCGTCCGGGCGCGACAGCGTACTGTTTTCGATGGCTTCCTCCGCCTCCTCGACGAGCCAGCTCCGAAGTTGCGATGCTTCGTAACCCATATTTTCAATCACGCGCCGCGCCTTCTGACCGTTGACGATGCGCTCGGTGACAAACCCCTCCGGCGTCAGGCGGATGTGCGCTTCATTCACCCGGCCAAAGAGGTTATGAGAGTTCGCCAAGACGTCCTGGTATGCGCCCGCCAAAAAGACGCCCAGATAGTACGGTTCGTCGTTCAGTTTGTGGAGCGGCAGGGTCGCTTTTACGTCGCGGAGGTCGATAAACTTTTCGATCTTACCGTCAGAATCGCACGAGATATCGACCAGCGTCGCGTCGCGAGTAGGCTGCTCGTTGAGCCGGTGCAGCGGCGCAACCGGGAAGAGTGCGCCGATGGCCCAATGGTCGGGCAAGCTCTGGAAGAGGCTGAAGTTGCAGATGTACTTATCCGCCAAGAGCTTGGGCAAGTCTTCGATATCTTCGGGTACATAGTCTAAATCGCGGACGATACGCCCGATCTTACTCAGGATTTGGTAGTAGAGCGTTTCGATGTGGGCGCGTTCCAAAATGCTCAGGTAGCCCAAATCGAACAGGCTGTGCATCGTGTCTTTGTTGCCCACCGCGTCGTAAAAGACTTCGCGGTAATTCTTGAGCGTCACCGTTTGCAGCAGTTCGCGCATATCGCCCACAAGCGTGTGTGCGCCCTCCGGCAGGTCTGGCAGCGTAACCGCCGCTTGGGTCGGGCCGACCACGTCGATGACCGGCAAGACCAGTACAGCGTGGTGTGCGGTCAGGGCGCGGCCCGATTCGGAAACGACGATGGGGTGCCGCACCCCGGCTTCCTGACAAGTCTCCAAAATCGTATAGATCACGGTATCGGCGTACTCTTGCAGGCCGTAATTTGCTGAAGCGTGAAAACTCGTCCTCGAGCCGTCATAATCGACCGCCAGACCGCCGCCGACGTTCAAGTATTCGATCTCAACCCCGAGTTCGCGGAGTTCGACGTACGTTTGCGCCGCTTCACGTACCGCCGCCCGCACTTTACGGATATCGGTAACTTGCGACCCGACGTGACAATGCACCATCTTGAGCGTGTCCAACATCCCCAGCTCACGCAGTTTTTCGGTCGCGCCGATCATCTCGCCGGTGCTGAGGCCGAACTTGGCGTTATCGCCGCCTGAGTCCTCCCATTTGCCTGAACCCCGCGCGTGCAGCTTAAACCGTAAACCGAGCGCCGGACGGATACCCATCTCACGGCTGACTTTGAGGACGCGCTCGAGTTCCGTGTACTTCTCTAAAGTGATCACCACATTTTTGTTTAGCCGCCGCCCCCACAACGCCAACCGGATAAAATCCTCGTCCTTGAAGCCGTTGCAGCATAAGAGCGCTTCCGGATGGATGTCTTGCACTAAACAGAGCGCCAGCTCCGCCTTGCTACCGGCCTCGATGCCCGTGCGGTAGCGTTCGCCTGCCTCGGCAATCGTTTCCAGCACGACCCGGCGCTGATTGACCTTGACCGGAAACACGCCCTGATAGTGATTTTTATACTCAAACTTTTCTGCCGCGTCCGCAAACGCCCGGTTAAGCTGCGCCAACCGGTCTTCTAAAATCTGCGGAAACCGTAAAATCAGCGGCAGCGCGTGACCGGCGTCCTTAAACTCGCGGATCATCTCGGTTAGGGGCGCTTTCATCCCGACCAGCGTGGCGTTCAGCTCGCCGCGTGCGCCGACCTCGAAGTAGCCGCCGCTCCAGTTCGGGACGCCGTAAAGCTCGGCAGCGTCGGAGGCTTTGAGGGGCTTTTCGGCGGGTCGTTCTTTGGTCACATCAGCAGTACGGTTCATCTTTACCTCCAGCGCAGCTAGGGCCGCTCACGTTAGAACGAAACAGCAAACAGACGTGAGAATAGCACGTGCAGGTCGCTTCTCCGGTGTGCTGAAGTTGTATCGGTTCGGTAGGGTTTGGGCCTGCTGTAAACTGCCCTCCAAAAGCCGTCTAATCACCAAGCCGTAGTTGATTGACGGGGGCGTCAAAAGGCAAAAGCTGAGCGCGGACAACACCGTAAAAACCGCCAGTTCAGAGCCGAGGTCTTCTCATAAACGTGTAAACGTCCACAGTGTTCACGTTACGCTGTTTCTGAGAGGGTCAGTTCTAAGCCGCCCTTAAGCTGTACTCGCTCGGTTGCGCTTCGTCTAGGAGCACCGATAAGTAGCTCGCTCGCTGCCGCCTCAGCTGCCGTAATGCTGCGTTAAGTGTCACATCATTTGGAAGGTTAGCTTTTGCGCCCTCGGCGCGTTCGATTTCGTTTTCCAGGCTGATGATAAGCGTAATCAGCGCCTGTTCGTCGCGGGGTTGCCTGCTGTGACGTGTTATGTGCTGCACCTCGGCCTCCTCAAAGCTTAGATAGCGCTAGTTTAAGGAGTGGGGTCTGACAAAATTCTGATTTTGGATTTATTGGTAACAGACAGCGGGACAAGTAGGGTTGTTGAGGCATTTTATCTATCAGGGTGTCAGCAAAAATAGTACCCTGAGCGCACGTATGCAGGGACTAGAAGCCGTTGACCAGACAGCTGTTACAAAACTGATAATCCGTGAAAACAATAGGCTCGAGTTGGTGAATGAGAGAAACGTTTAGGCCTACAGGTCAGACAACGAAGTGAACTTGGCGCTCGTTGTCGCTTTGGTGATGCAGTTAGTAAACACCGTTCATATAGCGCTAGCTGCGGACGCCCTAACGGAGTACAGGCAAGTTCCTTACACAGTCAACGATGTTGAAATACAGGGTGTTTCCGCACTCTTAGCCCTTGGCTTGGGAACTATCGTTGCTACTTCTTCTACAACTCTATCGGTCACGAACTCAATTGCCCGCTACACAGCTATCAACTCTAAAGATGAAGCTATTGCTCAGGATGTTTTCATTCCCGAAGTCAAAGAAAATTTTGTTTTCAATGCAGCGAATTCAGTACGTGCCATGGTTTTTATCGATCCGCGGCTGTTTGGATGGGAGAATTCTAAACTGATCGAGCTATACAGTCGCCTCGACGACGATCCGGACTTTGAACGTATCGTCCAGAAGGTCAAAAGTGCTAAGGCTTTACGCTACACTGATGATGCGCTTGTCAAACAAGTTGAACAGCTCATACAAGATGTAGCCGTAAAATACCTGCGGGAGAAAGGGTTATTACCGGAATCTGAAAGTAACGGTTCTAACAGTAACCTTTTATCTCTGCAATCAGTATAAAAACTGCTCTGCGCCTCTCAGTAAATACCTTCGAGCTGTAAGGGAATAAAAAACGCACTTAGGCATGTGTAAGCGCTGCGTTTCGCCCGCGCCGCCTCAACCGAAACCATACCCCGCCGAAAAGCACAAAAGCTCCCGCACTTATCACCGAAATCAAGTTCCGCAAAAACGTCACCGTTTTAAGCTGAAGCGGATAAACGTTGTTTTCTTCCAGGTAGCGTTCGCTGACATACTGCGCGTCCCTGACCGTCGTTTCACCTAAAAACGCGCCCCGGTCGAGAATTACGTAAGTATCTTCGCGGCCTACCAAAGTGCCCACTTCATCTAGGAGCGTCGCGGTGGCCTCGTCGTGAGGGGTGACGCGCTGCACCAGTTCGGCCCGACTTTGCAACCAAGCTGAAGCGGCTAAAGTTACAATGAGCAAGAGCGCAGCCAGAATAGCTGCGATTCCTGCCAGATTTTTTACGGTGTTCATCTACCGAACGTTACTGCGCGTTCGAGGCAAAAAACCGGATGTTAAGCTCGAGTTCGTCGGCTACCCGGTCGGGGGCAGGCCGGTCGATGCCGAAATCGCTCAGGATTACCGGAAAGGTCGTCTGCACGGCAACCACGTCACCCTCGAGTCCTGCCGCCGCCGTTTCGTCACTCGCGGGTAGATACCGCACCGTTGCAGGCGCAGTAACGTTGACCGTTTCGCCGCTCATGGTCATCGGGCCACTGACCTCGTAGTTGTCGCCGTCTAGGTGCTCGACACTTTCAATCTCAAAGGTGATGTCGGGGTATTCGTCGAAGTTCATCCAGTCCGCGCCGCGCATATGCCCGTTACGCTCCTCGATACCGGTGTCGATGGTAGTTCCGTCTACCGCCAGCGAACCGGAACCGGTTTGCGCTTCGGGGTCGAACGTTACGTCGCCGGTAATGGCGATGGTGGTGCCGATAAAGTCTTCAAAGTCGGTACTCGACTGCACCGATACCTGCTGCTTGGGTTCGGTTCCCCCTGCGCCGAGGGTAAACTCGCCCTGCGCGGCAGCGACAGAAACGGTAAATCCGACCAAAATGGAAAGCGCAATTTTTGTGGTTAAATTCATAGTGATCTCCTAAAATGAAAGTATGTCCCTTGCGGAACACCCCCCTACAGGTATAAAGCCTAAGCCCTACGTTTGTTCGTCCTTTATCTGACAGACGAGGACAGAGTGAGGCCGAAACCGTTCTAGAGACGACGGACGCTTTCACCTTAGCAGAAGCTCGCGGACGCGGCAAATGTTTTCAAAAGTAAACCAGGCGAGGCTGAACTGCTACCAGCTTGAAAAGCAAACTGCCGTAAAAGATATCTTTTACGGCAGTTCTAGTGTTTACGGGTTATGAGTTTGTCGCTTTAGCCGCTCAGCCGCACTTGCTGTAGCCGCAGGTGTAGCACTTCACGCAGCCCTCTTCACGCACGAGTTGCCCGCCACAGTTTTCCGGACAGTTTGCGCTTGCGAGTGGGGGACTTTGGACGCCAGCGGTCTCGAGCGCCACTGCGATCAAGTCGGCTTTGGACGCCACCATCCGGCCCTGATACGAGCCGTACATGCCGCCGTTAATGCCGCGCAGCGTTTTGACAATCGCCTCGGCCGGGACGCCGTACTGCAGGGCAATCGAAACAATCCGTCCGAGCGCCTCGGAGTCGGCCATAATCTCTTCGCCGCCCTTACCTGACAAGATAAAGACTTCCGTCGGTAGGTCGTCTTGTTTATTGACGGTGACGTAAAAACTGCGGCGCTCCCCGCTCGAGGTCGTTAGTTTCACGTTGTCGGTAAAGCCGACCAAACGTCCCGGGCGGTCGAAGAGCGGTTCACCGGGGAGGCGTTGGGGTTCTTCGGCTGCTGCTTGAACTTGTGGGGCCGCTACTTGGGAGCGCCGAGGTTGAACGGCTTTTTTCTTTTTGTCGTCGCTCTTTTTCGTTGATAACACCTGAAACTGTCTCGAGCCGTCGCGGTAGACCGTAATCCCCTTGCAGCCCGTACCGAACGCCTGACTATAGGCTTCGTATACGTCGCTGACGGTTGCGTGGTTCGGCATATTGATGGTTTTGGAGATGCTGTTGGCGACCATCTCGCCGCCTGCATCAAACGCGCTCTGCACGGTGCCCTGCATCAAGACGTGGGCGTCCGGGGCGATGTCATGAGCACAGATCAGCACACGTTTTACGGCGTCGGGGATAAAGGCGATGCCCTGTACGCTGCCGTGGTTGTTTTGTACCCCCTCAACTACCTTGTCCCAGTCCCACGCACCGTCTTTGGTACAGTCGGGGTGTGCGGGGTGCTGCTCTAACATCTCCCGGAAGAGTGGAGAGACAAGCGCCGCGTATGAATCACCGATTTTACGGTAGATAAAGGGTGCGAAAATCGGTTCGACGCCGCTTGAAACGCCCATCAACATACTCGTCGTGCCGGTTGGGGCCACAGTCAAGAGCGCAACGTTACGGCGTGGCGTCTCTAAGCTACTCTCGTCAAACAGCGGAAACGCGCCGCGTTCCTGCGCGAGTTCTTGGCTCGCCTGAGTTGCACCCTCACGCAGCTCGTTAATCATCGCTTCGACGGCGGCGCGGCCCTCAGGGGCGTCGTAACGCAGGCCCATCTTAATCAGCGCGTCGGCAAGGCCCATAATGCCGAGCCCCAAACGCCGGAGCTTCATGCTCATGCTGCGGTTGTCTTCTAAGGCAAAACGGTTGACCTCTAACACGTTGTCCAAGAATCTGATACAGGTCTTGGTGTCATCTTTAAAACTTGCCCAGTCGAAACCGTTCAAGCCCTGATCGGGCGTCTCGACGTACTGCGCGAGGTTGATAGCTCCTAAATCGCAGGGTTCGCCAGGAAATAAGGGTATTTCTCCGCAAGGGTTAGTGGCCTTAATGTCGCCGAGCGCCCCCTGCACCGGGTTAAAGGCGTTGATCCGGTCGATAAAGATAAGCCCCGGTTCGCCGGTCTGCCACGCGTGTTCCGCGACGTCTTGCAGTACATTTTGCTGCGTACCGGTGACGTGCGTCTCTTTGGCCCGCTTCATAAACGTGTCTGAAACCAGCACCGAGATGTTGAAGGTGCTGATGTCTCCCTCTTGCTCCTCACGCTCCAAATCTTTACAGGTGATGAAATCCTGAATATCGGGGTGCGTGACCGACATCGTGGCCATGCCTGCGCCGCGCCGCGTGCCGCCCTGCCGGATGACCCGCAGGGTCGGCGCAAAGATGTAGCGCAGCGTCGCGACCGGGCCTGCGTAAGCTGCGCCGCCCAGAGACGCCCAGAGTGCGAAGTTGTCAAATACCTCGACAGCAAACGACGAGGGGCCGCTGCTGCTGCCTCCCGAACCCTTGACCGGCGTACCTTCCGCGCGAAGCCCGGAGAGGTCTAAGAGCAGGTCGTCGCCACCGAGTACCGCTCTGACCGCTTCGTCAGCACTCTGCCAGATCCCTTCAACCGAATCCCCGACGTTCATCGTCGGCATGGCGTCGGGCACTTCGTCTTGTTCGATGAACGCGGCGTAACGGTAGCCTTTACTCACGTATTTGCCGTGAACCAAGTCCATATAGGTGCCGCTTTTGACCTTGGCATAGTCGGGGTGTGAGGCGGAAATGCTCAGGTAGAGCCCGCCGGTACGGGCGTTGTAGGGGCGTTTGGGCTCGAGTGGGTCAAGACAAAGCCCGTTGCCGCCGCCGACTTTGGTGACGAGCGCGAGTTTGATCGCCAAGTGCATCACCCAGGCGTCGGTGCCGACCGTTTCCGGTGAGCCGTCCTGCACAAAGCAGTTGAGTACATTGCCGTGGTTTGTCGCGGCTCCTGCCAGCACCCTTCCACCGGGGCAGAAGCGCTTTGAGGCCATCAGGTTGAAGAAGGTCTCCTCAAGCCCCTCCCGTTCCCCCTCAGCTTCAGGTGACGCGACCCACGCGGCAACCCGGCCGAACAGTCCTGCCAAATTGCCGTCGTCCGGCCTAAAATACTGCCGTTTGGCAATGGCGACGGCGTGTTCGTCAAAGTCTCTTAAGGTTCTGGTCTCGGTTCGCTCAGGCTGGGTGCTCACTGTGGCCTCCTCGGTCGTACTAAATCTCGGTCGTACTAAATCTTGTACTCCATTTAGCTTCTTACACATGCTGATGTATTTACACATATCACTTTAGGCGTTCATTGCAGTGTTCGTCAAGCCCCTTAACGAAGGTTGGGTCAGCTGGGAGAACCCAAGTAAAATACCACATGTTGTGCCGACGTAGCAAAAGACCGCAACATGTGGTCTGCCTTACTTTATTCTACGCAAGTTTTGGGGGCGACGTTCAACTATACCCCAAGTTTACAAGGGGTGAAAGGGTATGGTCTCAAGGTAATTTTACGAACCGCTCGAGCCTTGCCAGAAGTGAAGGGAGAATGCAGAACACAACTTAAAACCGTTCTCGCTCTCCCTCCTACATTTTCTTCAGGTTGTTAAGTCTCGATTACTCGAGCTCAGCTCGAGTGGCTTTGCCGAGCCTTAGTTACTACCGTTTATGACAGACGCTTTAAGCCCCGCCGTTCGCGCCGCTACCCACCCGCGCTTTCAGTTCGGCGAGCGTGTTCTGTACGTGTGACCTGGCTGTGTGACCCAAGAGCGCTTCGTCAAGCTCGAGTCCGATACTCTCCGGTACTTCGCTGAGCCGTGCGTGCGCCTCGGCCAAGACCTCTTCGTCGGCGACTTTTTCGCGCATCCGCTCGAGCAGCGTCATGACGGTGGTGTCGTCGCCTTCACCAGCGTGCTGACCAAGCGTCCCAGCCGAATAGACCGTCTGGGTCAGCACTTGCAACGTGACGAGTTCGTCCTCGTAGCGGCTGACCTCGAGCTGCAACGTTTCGGTTCGGGTCCCCAACTGCGCCGCGAGCTCTTCTTGCTGCTCCGCGCACTGACGCAGGGTGAGGTAACGCGTGTCGGCGTCGCCTTTAAGACGAAGCGCTTCGGCTGCCAGCCGGTCGGCCTTGGTTTCCAGCAGTTCACGCGACCGTCCGCGTTCGATAAGCGCGACCGCTTTATGTTCAAAGTCGGCGGCGCGGCGGCGTTCAGCTTCAGCCTCCTGACGCATCCGGAGCGCCGCGCTCTTAGCCTGCGCCAGGCTGAGCGTACCTTCGCTCAAGTTGTGCTTGAGGTAGCAGATACTCTCCTCGGTAAAGCCGACAGGGTCTTCAAACTGAGCTGAGGCCGTATGAGCCTCAGCTTGGAAAACTTTACGCAGACGTGCAAGAAATGTGGTCATTAGCTCCCCTCCGGAGATGAAAAGTAGGTCGCCGCGCCGCTAGGTTAACTACCTATTGCCAGTTACTCACCGGTTCTCGGCGTCCAGCTTAGGCTAGTGCCAACGTCTAAGCAGTGGGATTTTAGACACCCGTGTAGACCCGATGTTTGGGCGTGTGTTGAGGCACCGAGTCCAAACAATTGAACGGCTATTTTGGTGACTTTACGGCGACAGTTTGGGTTTCTTTAGCAGGTATCATCTGGTCGGCAGCGCTCTCAGCGTAAGTTTGGGTGGCTAGCACGTACGTTCTAAGATGACGCTTGTGTCAATCTTTCTTGGAGCTACAGCAGGTATCATCTGGTTTGAGCCAGTCTATGAGGATAAAGCACAGTCTAACATGCACGCTCTGAGATGATAGCTGCGAGAAGCTAGCTCAGTAACTACGAAAACCGCTATACTTGCCGGGCTTTTTAGCGTCCGGCCTGCTGTAAGCTGTTTACGGGTTTGGTGAGGCTAGAGCAGTTACACGTAGCTACGTTGAGACCCGTAAACTCGAGCCTCGAATAACTGATTTTTGCGGGTTCACGGATTTCGGCTTGATACGTTCTAGTCTCAACCCTGTGCTGATACAAGCTAATGTCTAAAGTGCCGCTCACCGGTCATCACCATCGCCAGACCGAGTTCGTCGGCAGCTTCGGTCAGCTCGTCGTCTCTGATCGACCCGCCCGGTTGAATCACGGCGGCGACGCCAGCGCTGGCGGCGACCTCGAGGCCGTCTCTAAAAGGATAAAACGCATCACTCGCACACGCGCCGCCCTGTGCCCGCCCCGCCGCCTTTTGCGCCGCAATTTCAGAAGCGTCCACGCGGCTCTGCTGCCCCGCCCCGATACCGACGGCCTGCCCGTCTTTAACCAAGACGATGGCGTTCGATTTGGTGTAGGCGCAGACCAGCCACGCGAGGTCCAGGTCTTGCCATTCGGTTTCCGTGGGTCGGCGTTCGGTAATGACCTGCCAGGCGCTGCGCTCACGTTTTACGGTGTCGGATTCCTGTACTAAAAAACCGCCGTCTAAGCGGCGTAACTCGAGGCCCGCTGAATAGGGGAGGGGTGCGCTCAACACGCGCATGTTTTTACGTTTGGCGGCAAGCTTTTGGGCGGTCCCCGGCGCGAACTCAGGCGCAATCAGCACGTCGGCTTTGGGGTTGGCGAGCAGCTCGGCGGCAAGCTGCTCAGAAACGGGCCGGTTAAGCGCGACCACGCCGCCAAACGCTGATTTAGGGTCAGCCTCGAAGGCACGTTCATAGGCGGTTTCGATGCTTTCGGCAAGCGCCACTCCGCACGGGTTCGCGTGTTTGACGATCACAGCAGCCGGTACGCCAAACTCATGAACCAACCGCCACGCCGCTTCTGCGTCGCACAAGTTCAGGTAAGAGAGCGCCGCCCCGCTGTGCTGCACGGCGTCGTCCCACCAGCTTTTAGCGCCTACCTCGCGGTAACGTGCGCCGGTCTGATGCGGATTTTCGCCGTAACGGAGGCTTTGAGCGTATTCCAAGCTCAAATGTAGCGTTTCAGGAAGTGGGTTAGGCTCTTCGGTTTGTGCGTCTAACCACGTGACGATAGCCGCGTCGTAAGCGCCCGTGTGAGCGAAGGCTTTACGGGCGAGCGGCCTTCTCAGCGCGTCGGCCTCGTCTGCTCTTAGTGCGTTCAAAACCCGTTCGTAATCTGCCGGGTCACAAACCACCAGCACATTTTCATGATTTTTCGCCGCTGAACGCAGCATCGCGGGGCCGCCGATGTCGATATTTTCGACGGTTTCGGCGAAGGGTGCGCCGCGGGCAACCGTCTCTCGAAATGGATATAAATTGACGACGGCGAGGTCTATCGGGGTGATATCGTGCGCTCTAAGCTGCAGCTGATGATCGGGCAGCGTCGTGGCGAGTAGACCGCCGTGAATCTTGGGGTGCAGCGTCTTGACGCGCCCGTCCATAATTTCTGGGAACCCCGTCTCGTCAGCAACGCGGCGCACGTCTAGACCAGCGTCTTTTAGGGCTGCGTAGGTGCCGCCGGTCGAGAGCAGGTCGAAACCCTGCTCGAGGAGGGCGCGGGCGAAGGGCTCGAGGCCTGTTTTATCAGAAACACTGAGGAGGGCGCGGGGCATAGCCCAATCTACCCCACAGAACTCGGCAGACGACGGGACGAAAAAGAACCCCGCATATTCTGTGCGGGGTTCACTGCTGCGTTCACTATGGGGTTGGGGCGGTTAGTTCGCGCCGTCACCAGCCCCACTTTGCGGCGTCTCGTTCTGGGTTTCCGGTTGCGTCTGCTGAGCGCCGCCGCCCGCATCCTCAGCCGTGTTCTCGTTTTGAGCGCCCTGCTCCTGAGCATTGTTTTCCCGAGTCTGGCTGCCGCGGCTCTGTCCGCCCTGAGCCGCGCCACCTGTCGGTTGTGCGCCCTGCGGCTTCGGAGCAGCTTCCGCTGGCGTCTCTTTACCTGGGGCAGCGTTATTTTGAGGGCTGTTATCCTGAGCGTTGTTATTTTGGTAATCGCTGCCCTGAGCGTTGCTGTTCTGAGGGGCGCTGTTTTGAACTCCGTTCTGCTCGGTTCCTTGTTGTGCGCCGTCTGTCTGACCCGGTTCGGCACCCTCGGTGTCTTCTTGCGTGTTCTGGGGCTCGTTTTGAGGGGCGTCTTGCGTGGTGTTGTTCTGGGTGTTGTTTTGCGGTTGTGCTGGAGCCTCGTCAGCTGCCCCGTTGCCGCTGTTTTGAGCAGGCTCACCTTGAGTGTCTTGGGCGTTCTGGGTGTTCGGCTGAGCGTTTGGGGCATCTGCTTCGTTTTGAGTACCTTCGTTGTTTGCGCCTTCATCTTCAGCGCCACTTTCGGGTTCTGGAACGGGCGTCGGGGTAAGAATCGGCCCGCCGCCTTGCGTAGTATCATCTTGTGTAGCGTTACCCTGGTCAGCGTTATCTTGGGCGTCCGCGTTGGGTGTAGCACCACCGGCTGCGCCACCACTTGCCGCGCCACCACTCTGCCCGCCAGCTGCCGCCGCTGCAGAAGCTAGGAGGTTCTCGACCGGGAACTGTTCGCGGAGGCCGCTCAGCCATTCTTGCTGCCGGTCGTTGCGGCGCTGCTGCAAGGCTGCCTGCCTGACCTGAGCGCGCACTTCCGCCAAAGGCCGAACGCGTTCAGGTGTGCGGGCCGCAACGAGAATGACAAACTGCTCTTCGGTTGCGGGCGCGGCCCCACCCGAAGCTGCGCCGCCGGATACTGCCCCGCCCGACGCACCGCCGCCACTCTCGGCCGCCGCGGGAACCGTCAGCGTCAGTACCCTCGAGATATCAAAACCGCTCTGCCCCAGCGCAGTCATGCCCTGCTCAAAGTCAAACAGCACGGTGTCGATTTCTCCTGGTTGACCTTCCGGTACAACGGTGCCGAGGTTTTCAGAGGTGCCGCCCGCAGCTTCGGCGGCGAGGCTGATGCTCTCAGTGTCAATCGTGTCAGCAGTCGTGAGCGCTTGACGAAAATTCCTAGCCGCCGCCGCGTCAGGGAAGTTGACTCTGGTCGTTAGCGCGGAGGGCGGCTCCGTATAGTTAGCCCGGTTTTCCTCGTAAAAGCTCTTCACCTGTGCGTCATTAACCTTGACGTTACGGCTCACGTAGCCGAGCGCACTCTGCGCGACCGCCGACTCTGGCCCGACGAAGGTACCATCCAGCGTTTTTGAGCCCTGCACGGCAAGTTTAGCGTCAATCATCTGAGTTAGCACATTGGGTTTGACCGAATTAGCAATAATTCCGGCAAAGTTCGGGTTGAGAAGCTGCTGGATCTGCGGGTTCAAGTAGGTGTTGCGGTCGAGTTCGGCTTCATCAATTTCAGCGTCACCGACGCGGGCGACTACAGGATTTTTGTAGCTGTAGGTGCTTCCCGCCGGTGAGCTGATCTCAGCTGCGGCCTTGAGCGTCCGGAGTGTCTGCTCCTCAGCGGCAGCCTCACGGAGGTCGGTAAGGTCGGTTTCGACTTCGCTGCGCACCTCGCCTAGAGGGCGCGTCCCGGCGGGCGTATACCCTTCGACCTTGACGATGTGATACGCGCCGCCCGCTTGCACCGGCGCAGTCAAACCTGGGCCTTGGAGCGCAAATGCAGCCTGGGAAACGGCGGTCGGTAGGGCCACACTCGTCACAGGCTTGGGTGCGCTTTCACCCTCCGCCGCGCCGAGTGCGCCGCCCTGGTCCGCACGCTCCGTGGAGTTCTCGCGGGCGAGTGCGACAAAGTCTGCGCCGGTGAGCGCCCGCGCGTAGAGTGCGTCAGCCTCGTCTTTACCGGCAACGACGATTTCTCTCGCCGTAATCCGCGGCTCACTCTGATAGCTGCTCTGATTCGCCGTGTAATAGGTCTCGATCTCTTCGTCGGTCGGGGCCGCGTCGGTGGTGAGGTTCGCCAGATATTTCTCCTGCTGGATTTGCTGCTTTGTAAGCTCGCGGAAGGTGCCGTCGGTATAGCCTGCCCCGGCGAGCAGGTTTTGGTAGGCGCGGTCGTTGCGACTTCCGGCGACGCCCTGCTGCTCGCGGAACTCGTTGACGCGCTCCCTGACCTCGCCACTCGAGACACGCACATCTGCCGCCGCTTGTTCTAAGACGGTTTGCGACACGAGTTGGTCGAGTAGCACGAGCTGTAAATCCTGAGCTGCCGGGCCTTCTTGGATAGCGTTAAAGGGCGGGTTCTGCCCGAGGCGCTGAATCTCCAACTCACGAATCTCTTGACCGTTGACAGTTAGCGCGACCGGGCCTTCGGCCGCTTCTTGCTGACCGTTACCGAACAGGTTCCCCGGTGTAAAACTGATGACCATACTGACGAGTAGGCCGATAGCGATGACCCACAAGATGATATTTCGGGTGCGTTGGCTCATATATGTGTAACATCCTCCTGCTAGCTGGTAGCGTTTTTTTGGCGTTGTAGGGGTAGCATCTTGGCGGCACTAGAGGTATCATCTCCTAGTTGGGGCTATCACCCTCAAGTGCTTTAGCACCTGGTAGCCTAAGCTACTGATAATACCAGTAATCTGTTTGAGTTACTGATGATACCAGTAGTTTGTTTGCGCCCGTAGCTCAGCCGGATAGAGCGTTCGCCTCCGGAGCGAAAGGCCACAGGTTCGAATCCTGTCGGGCGCACCACCTCATCCGTGAATGACCCCTCAAAACAGCAAGAGTGAGTGTAACACGCAAGCCTGTTAGACCGCGTGAAACGTTCGCTTATGTTTCTTCAGGATTTCGGTAAGCTCAGTTTAAGATATGGCGTTTGGAAAAGAGCCCGAGGTGAAACCCAAGTCAACTTCCCCTACAATCCACTTTTTTGTCTTGGCGCTCTCGAGTCTCCAAGTCTGGCTCTGGTACGGCCTCGCAGTCCTTACGTTTGAAGCAAAAATCACCTCGAATACCGGTGACTCGGAAGTTACCTTCGACCCGGACGCCGTTCAGACACTTGTATCACTAGACCCACCCTTAGATACCTTGGTGACGGACGTATGGCTTCCACTACTGTCTGTTTTCATCTCGCTTGTCTCCATCTGGGCTTCGATATGGAAAAGGTTGAACTGGCTTGCTTGCGTCGCCGTTTTTAGTGGATTTTTGGCGAGTACGTTCCTTGCACTCGTTTACAACCTTCAGTACGGCTGGATTTCGGCAATCTGCGCATTCTGCAGTTGGTTTTGGTTTAGGAAGACGTTTTGAAACTGGATACGGTGAATGGGCAGATGCTTTTGTGACTCCTTAGCTGCTGTCACCCTCGCCCGTAACTTGGTAAGGCCCGTTTACGTCGGTACAGTGTTAGGTTTGCACCTTGCGGGTTACAACGAACGAAAGCTCGAGCGCCTCGAGGCGCACCGCTGATAAACTCGAGCAGCTTTCCGGCGTGGGCGTAAAGGCGCACTTTATCGCCAAACTTTCAGTAGGCCGCGACCCACGCGTGGTGTTCGTTTCGGCGGCCGCGGTCTTTGACGCTTACGGCGTTAAAGGGCGCAGCCAGCAAGCGCTTTACCTGGTACGCCCCGACGGTTACGTTTGCTGGCGCGGCGACGGGCTAGACTTCAGCGCGTGCAGACGGTTTCTAGCACGTTTCGGGTTAAACGCGGCGGCTGAACGCGCCGGCTGAACGCGCCGCTGCTTGAGGTCATCCCGTAAGAAAGATTCATGGCTCGTGACCGCTTCACTCAGAAGGTGTTACGGTGGCTCCAAAACCTGTTGGTGCAACATCTGACCGGCGGACAGGGCCAAAGACTTTTGGCAGGACTTTGTGAGTTTCACGGCAATTTTTGAGTTGACATTAGGCTGTTTGCCCGGGTAAGTACAAACGAGCGTTATAGACAAGCCTCGAGTCAATGTGATAAACATAACCTTGTGAAACCCATGACTAACTCCTATTTTGCGTGGTATTGGCTCGGCTAACCCCGGGAGGACGCCACGTGTTGATTGGCTGCGCCCGGAACCACCGGGCGCATTTTTTTGGCTGTCTGCCTAAAAGCCAACTGTAATAAAAGTTAGGTCAGGGTCTAAAGGAGCATTATGAAACGCGTCGAAAACCTTAACGTTTCCCGTATCGAGCCGCTGAGCGCACCTGAGGCACTTAAAAAGGCGCTGCCAGCGACCGAGCGGGTCAACCAAACCGTGTCCGAAGGCCGCGCGGCCATCCGGCGGGTACTGCATAAAGAAGACCCCCGGCTCCTCGTCATCGCGGGGCCGTGTTCAGTGCATGACGCGGATTTAGCGCTTACCTACGCCCAACGCCTCGTCACCTTGCAAGAGCGTTACGGAGACCGCTTACTGATTGCCATGCGCGTCTACTTCGACAAACCGCGTACGACGGTCGGTTGGCGCGGCTTTATGAACGACCCAGAAATTGATGGGTCGAACAGCCTCGAGACCGGCCTCCGTAAAACCCGTGAACTACTCTTAAAGGTCAATGAACTCGGGCTTCCGATCGCCACCGAAATCCTCGACCCTTTTATTCCGCAGTACCTCTCCGATTTGCTGGCGTGGGGTGCCATCGGCGCACGCACGACCGAATCGCAGACGCACCGGGCGATGGTCAGCGGGCTCTCGGTACCGGTCGGCTTCAAAAATAGTACCGAGGGCAACATTCAGCTCGCCGTAGACGCGGTGGCCTCTTCAGGGCAGCCGCACACGTTTCTAGGCATCGACCAAACCGGTCAGGCCGCCGTCGTCTACACGAAAGGCAACCCCGACTGTCACGTTATCCTGCGCGGCGGGCGGGCAGGACCGAACTACGCGGCTCCTTTCGCGGCTGAGGCGGGTGAGCGGCTCCGCAAAGCAGGGCTCAATCCGGCGCTGATTGTGGACTGCAGCCATCACAATTCCGGGTACGATTTCCGCGAGCAGGCGACGGTTTGGGAGAGTGTTTTAGCGCAGCGGGCCGCTGGCAACAGCGATTTGGTGGGGATGATGCTCGAGAGTAACCTCAGTGAGGGCAAGCAGAAGATTCCGGCAGACTTAAAAGACCTGCAGTACGGCGTGTCACTGACCGATTCGTGTGTCGGTTGGGAGGCGACCGAAACGTTGCTACAAGAGAGCTACGAGATGCTCGATAAGACTGACAAGATTCTAGCTGGGCGGTAAATTGTCCGGCTGGGTCAGGTGTGGAATAATTCACACCTGCGTACAAAAACTGTCTCTTAGCAGCGTAATGCTTCAGAGAAAGATTGTGCTACACGTTTACGGTGGGGTTTTAAGACGCCGTAAACGTGTTCTCTGCTGGTTCAGAACAACGTAAAAGACGACCTTATTTCAGAGCTAGTTTTGGGGTAACTTGGGTCTCTGAGTTGACCTTGTGATTCAAGAATCTTCCCCCAGTTTTTCGCAATTTCGCTCGAGCACCCCGCTAAACCTTGCTACGGGCGGACAGGTTTCTTACGCTGAACTTAAACAAAGCGGCTTGCAAGAGCACTACCTCCGCATCGTGCATGATTTGGCGAGCCGGGGCAAACTGAGCCGTGAACAGCTCGATTCGGTGATTGAACGCGCGGCCTCGAGCGACCGCCGTAAGCAGCAAGCGGTGAGAGCTGAACTCGAGGCGCTCCGCTCCCAACCCGCCAAAGTCGCTGCGCCTCCACCGCCGAAACCCACTGTCCGCAGCGGACAGAACGGACGGCGCGAAGCTGAAAAGATGTTCGAGCTGCTCTCTTCGGGTGACCACAAGCAAGCTGTAAAACTCGCCCAAAGTTACGGCTTACACCCTATTCGGGTACCGGAAAAGGCGCTGCGTCCGGGGCAGTCGCCGGAGGCACATACGGCGCGGGCAGTTTCGGCGATTGCGAGCAAGCTGATTACGAGCGGCTGGTGGAAAACGGTTGGTTAGAAAGAACCTGGCTTAGCGCGAACCGCTGAGCTGCGCCAAACGGCCCGAATCTCCGACAAGTTCCCCCAACAGCGTGCCGAGCGAGGTGGCGTTTGCGAGCGCTTCACCGTAGCCGTCACTACCTGCTTCCAAATTTTTCGGGTTCAGGTAGATGCTGTACTTGTCGCTAACCCCCGGGAAACGTGTCGAAGGTATAGCTGTCGCCCTCATACTCGAGCAGTACAGCGGTGTGTTCGGCAGCGTTGGTGAAAGCCTGCGTGACCGGACTGTTGTTTATTGTTACGGACTCGAGTGGAACCCCACCGGTGGCTGGGTCGCCCCGGTAAACGGTCGCTTGCACTGCAACATTTTGTTCTCCGAAGATGGACTGGGCATGGCCCCAGCCAACGATCGTAAAGAGGGTGATGAGGGTAAAGACGACGGCTGTGAGGACATCGGTTTTCTTAAGTGCTGTTTTCATAAGTTACCTCGGATGCTAGACATCTTAGAAACCGTCTACGATCTCTATTAACCTATAGCGATGAGCTATCCCAGCGATATCAGCCGCGAGCAGTTTGAACAGATAAGACCGCTACTAAGTATCCCCAAGCTATACTTGAGGGATGCAACCCCTCTATGTTGAGCTGAGCGAGCAAGAAGACAGAAAGCTGCTAGAGATAGAGAAAGCCCCCCACTTCAAGCCCAAGGTGCGTCTGCGAGCCAGTGTTCTACGGTTATCGAACCAAGGCTGGCGTGTGCCGAAGCTAGCTGCTTACTTGGGCCGAGGCGAAGAAAGTATCAGGCGCGATCTGAAAAGGTGGCAACAGCAAGGCGTGGCAGGTCTGGGCGACGGCACAGCGCCGGGACAAGCTCCTTTGATTACGGACGAAATAAGAACCCAACTGGCCCTATACCTTGCTGAAGAACGGAGCTGGACAGCCTCGCAGCTTGCCGCTGAGATAGCTGGGAAATTCAACATAAAGGTCACAGCTGAAGCGATACGCCAGCACCTCAACCGCTTGGGCTATGTCTGGAAAAGGACGCGCTACGTGCCCTGTAAAACGGTAGACCCTGAGCTTGAACAGCAGCACCGAGCGGGTTTAGACACGCTTAAAAGGGGGCGGCAGAAAAAAGGCTGAAGCTTTATTATCTAGACGAAGTAGGCTTTAGTCTGGCGCTGGGCACAACGTACACCTGGGCAAAATCTGGTCACACCACATTAGCAGTTCCGACACGCTGGAGATAGAACGGGCAAAGCCCGGCCCGTTGGGCCTAGTTCGCAGTCACGGACGACTTAACCTTATCGGTGCGCTCGAAGTTTATGGAGCAAGGCAAACGCTTCACTACGAAGCTTTAGAAACATCGGTCAGAAGTGCCAATGTCCTAGCCTTCTTAGAACACCTCGCTGATAGCTGTTCGCCTGACAGCTTGAGTGTTGTGGTTCTGGATAACGCTACTTTTCACCGCGCTAAAATGGTTCAATCCAAACGTGCTGCTTGGGAAGCTCAGGGACTCTATCTACGCTTTCTGCCGCCTTATTGCCCACACTTCAATCTCATCGAATGTCTTTGGAAACGGCTCAAGGCTTGGCTCCTCCCAAGGCGTTGCTACGATGCCCTCAGAGACCTCCGCAAAGCTGTTACCCAAGCACTCGAGCTGCTTGGAGCAACCGCCGTCTAAGCCTCAGTCTTCATTTGGGGGTACTTAGTACTCCGACCAGGTAGCACTTTAAGACACTAACCGTTAAGAATAGACAATGCCAGCAGCTATCAAGCTACACCTCAGGATGGAAGCGCGGGATGAGCTTGAGAAGCTGGCCTGCTCGAACAGACGTTCAGTGAGAGAAAAGACGCGAGCCCGGATATTACTGCTGTCGGACATCGACGGTGAAGAAGGCGCATTAAAGGTTGGAGAGACATGTAAAAAGCTAAGGGTCAGCGCACCTACCGTGGTACGGGTCAAAAAGGCATTGCTGGCAAGAGGTGTAGGGTCGGTAGTTCACCAAGAGCAAACGAGGCGCAAAGCTCGGGTGTTAGACGGAGCAGCAGAGGCGTTTCTGATTGCCAGCGTTTGTAGCACTGCCCCGGAAGGGCGTAAGCGCTGGACGTTGGCGTTACTCAAAGACAAGTTGATTGCGGCGGGCTATGTCGACGAGGTTGCTAAAAAAACCGTTAGACAAACGCTCAAAAAAACGAACTCAAGCCCTGGCTAAAGAAATGTTGGGTTATTCCGCCCAAAGCGAATGCTCGCTTTGTCGCGCGAATGGAAGATATCCCCGAGGTTTATCAGCGCCCACACGACCCCAAGCGACCCCTAGTCTGTCTGGACGAAGCCTGTAAGCAGCTCACCTCGAGCGCCCGAGACCCGTTGGCGACACGCCCAGGGCAAGTCGAACGCACGGACTACGAATATGTGCTCACGGTCAAGCCAACTTGTTCATGCTCTTTGCACCCCTTAAGGCTTGGCGTGAAGTGCTGGTGCGCCAAACCCGTGACCTGCTTCCAGAAAACGAGTCCAGGCTAAAGTGGAGAAAACGACCTAATCTAGAGCTTTAAGGAGGCTCGTATGAAAAGGTCGAAGTTTACCGAAGAGCAGATCGCCTTTGCCCTCAAGCAGGCAGAGTCAGGGGTAACAGTCGCTGAGGTGTGCCGGAAGATGGGCGTGTCAGAGAACACCTTCTACAACTGGAAGAAGAAGTTCTCGGGGCTCGGCGTGTCCGAATTGCGTCGGCTCAGGCAGCTCGAAGAGGAGAACCGCAAGCTCAAGCAACTCGTAGCCGACTTGAGTCTCGATAAGGCGATGTTGCAGGACGTGCTGGGAAAAAAGCTTTAAAGTCAGCAGCGAAGCGGGAACTCGTGCTGAAGTTGCAAGACGCCTGGAGGGTGAGCGAACGTCGAGCGGCCAGGGTGATTGGAGCACATCGTTCGGCTATTCGCTACCAACCCAAACGTCCCCTGCTCGACGCGCCTATCCGCAAGCGCATGGAGGAGATCGCTGCTGTAAGGATTCGTTACGGCTACCGGCGTATCCATATCCTCCTACAGCGTGAAGGCTGGCGGGTCAACTCTAAGCGTGTGTACCCCGTATTTACTGTCTGGCTGGGCTCAACCTTAGAAGCAAACGACCCAAAAGAAGACGTATGGCAAGTCACCGCATCTCTCGTCCTGACGTGACAAAAGCCAATGACTGCTGGACCATGGATTTTGTCTCCGACGCCCTCTTTAACGGCAAACGCTTTCGAGCGTTGACCGTCATGGACCAGTACACCCGAGAGTGCTTAGCTATTCATACCGACCAAAACATCAAAGGCGATCAGGTCGCCGTCTTGATGAGCCAGCTCGCTGCCACTCGTGGCATCCCCAGGCGACTGCAGACCGACAACGGTAGTGAATTCGTCAGCAAAGCTCTGGACAAGTGGGCTTACGAAAACCAAATCACGATGGACTTCTCTCGTCCTGGTCGCCCTACCGATAACCCCTTTATCGAATCGTTCAATGGTTCACTCAGAGACGAGTGTCTGAACATCCACTGGTTTTTATCACTCGAAGATGCTCGGGAGAAGATCGAAAACTGGAGGGTCGAGTACAACCATTTCAGGCCGCACTCGGGACTCGGAAACATCCCACCTGGACAGTTCGCTCAGCAAGCCGTAGGCTATTCGTAAGGTCGTTTTCTCCTCCTTCACCTGGACCAATTTCTGGCAGCGGGTCACACTCCCCATCTTGAAGACCAGCTACTCTTCAAGAACTAATATTTAGATTATAGCTCGATTACTGCGCCCCTAACCGCTCCGCCTCCGCCGCAAAAAACCGGTAGGTGGTGTTGTCCGGCTCGAGTCCCAGCGCCCTTTCATAAGCCGTTTCTGCCTCCCCATAACGTCCACTTTCAAACGCCAACCGCCCAAGCCAACCCCAAGCGTCGGCGTAGTTGGGCGCGGCTCCGGTAGCGGTTTCAAAGGCGCGCCGCGCGGCCCCCAAGTCGGCCTGCTGATACGCCGCGACCCCCTTGTCGAAAGCTTGCACCGCACCCTCACCGATGGCCTCTTGAGAGCGGGCGGTCTCGAGAAAATAAGCGGCTCCGGCGTCGTCCGGGTTGAGCGTCACCACGCGTTCCCAGTACGGCACGGCCCGCGCCGCCTGTCCCGACTCTTGCAGACTCCGTGCCGCCCAGCTCGAGGCCGCCGGATACTCCGGGTTGAGGTCGCTCGCCGTGACAAACCGCTCTGCTGCGGCTTTCACTTTTCCCTGATTGTAAAGCTCTTGTCCGGCGTAAAACGCCCGCCCCGCCGCCGCGCCCCACTGCTCCTGCGCCTCTGCCAGCGTTAGGTAGTAGGCGGCGGTCTGGTCCTTCGGATTGCGGTCTAACAACCTCTGCCAGAACCGTTTGGCGACGCGCGGACGGCCCAGCTCGAGCGCCACCCGTCCGGCCCGAGTTGCCGCCTCCTCAAAGTCGGGGTTGGCGTCTGCGGCGCGGGTAAAGGCGTCTAGCGCGGCAGCTTTTTGTCCTGCATCGTAAGCCGCTAAGCCTTCGTTAAATGCTCCTGCTGAGTCCGCGCCGAATTTGAACTGCTGCTGGCTCTGTGCTAGGTAGTAGCGGGCGGTTCTGTCACCGGGTTCTAGGGTCAACACGCGCCGCCAGTAGCTTTCGGCTTTTTTAGATTCGCCCTGCTCGAGCGCGATACGCCCCAGCCAGGTGATGGCCTCGACGTTTTGCGGCTCGAGTTCACTCACCCGTTCAAAAACGGTTGTCGCCGTGTCAAGGTCTCCAGCGGTGTAACGGGCGTAGCCGAGTTCGCGTCCGGCTTCGCTGACTGAAGTTCGCGCTGCGTCGTCAAGTTCGCCGCCTGCCGTCAGATAGGCGTTCCAGACCTCCCAAGCTCGAGCGTTCCACGACAGCGTACTGTAGGTCTCGGCTAAAAAGCGGAGGGTTCCGGGGTCTTTCGGGGCGGCTTTACGCGCCGCCTCACCGAGGTCAACCACGTCTCGCCACAAGGGTTCGTCGGGGGTGGGCAGTGCGTCGCTGTTGCGTGCTTTTTCGGCGGCGGCAAGGGCTTGGGCCAATAGAGAAGGTGCCGCTTTCGGCGTTTTCGGTGTGTCTGTTTGCGTTCCCGCCGGTGGCGTTTGTTCTTGAGCGTTCTGTCCTTGTGTCAGCTGCTCTTGGGTTGGTTGTTCCGTGGGCGGCAGCGGCGTCACGACGATCTGGCTCAGAGCTACGCTCGAGGCCACCCAAATCAGACTTGCTACAACAAACGTTACCCGTCTACTCACCCTTTTAGCTTACCGCCCCCGCCTTAGTACCGGGTTACAAAACCGCACCAACGATCCCATACCAGCACCGTAAAAAGATTGTATTACCGCGCTTTACAGGTTCGGGCTGCTACACTTGACCTTATGTTCGAGAGTCTAGGAGACAGATTACAAGGGGTGTTCGACGGTCTGCGCGGGCGCGGACGCCTGACCGAAGCCGAGGTCAAGGTGGCGCTGCGTGAGGTGCGGGTTGCGCTGCTAGAAGCCGACGTCAACCTCGAGGTTGCCAGGGAGTTCACCAAACGGGTGCAAGAGAAGGCGATTGGTTCCGACACACTATTGTCGCTGCAACCCGACCAGCGCGTCATTTCTATCGTTCACGACGAACTCGTAGAGATTCTGGGTGGTAAAGCGGCCCAACCGAACCTCAAGAACGAGGCGAACGTCTGGATGCTGTTAGGGCTTCAGGGCGCAGGTAAAACGACCACAGCAGGCAAACTTGCCTACAAATATAAGGCGCAGGGGAGACGCCCGCTCTTAGTCGCCGCCGATACCCAGCGCCCCGCCGCCCGTGAGCAGCTCCGGGTTTTAGGCAACCAGATCGGTGTCCCGGTCTTAGAGGTTGAAGATAACGAAACCCCGGCCCGTACCAAAGCGCGGTTGCAAGAGTACCTGAAAACGAACTACCGCGATTTGGTGATTGTCGATACTGCCGGACGCTTGCAAATTGACGAAGCCCTGATGGACGCTGTAGCCGACCTCAAAGCGGCGGTTGAACCGAACGAGACGATGTTGGTCATCGACTCGATGACCGGGCAACAGTCGCTCCCGGTCGCGCAAGCTTTTGACGCCCGCGTCGGGGTGTCGGGCTTGATTATGACGAAGCTCGATGGTGACGCGCGTGGTGGTGCGGCCTTGTCCGCGAAACATGTCACCGGCAAGCCGATTTACTTCGCCGGGATGAGCGAGAAGATTGACGGCCTCGAGCCTTTTTACCCCGACCGCGTAGCAGGCCGCATCCTCGGCATGGGCGACGTCATGACGCTCATTGAAAAAGCCAAAGTTCTAGAAGGTGACGACGACGAAACCGGCCCCGCCAGCCTCAAGGACTTTTCGTTGCAAGACATGCTCACGCAGATGCGCAGAATCAAAAAGATGGGGTCGTTCGGCGACATCATGAAAATGATTCCAGGTGCGAGCAAGATGCTGCCGCCGGGAGCCGAAATCGACGAGGGCGAAATCGGGCGGATCGAAGCGATCATCTCTTCGATGACCGATAAAGAGCGCCGTCAACCCAAACTTCTGAACGCGAACCGCCGTAAACGTATCGCGGCTGGGTCGGGCACCTCGGTACAAGACGTCAACCGCTTGATGAAGAACTACGAACAGATGAAAAAAATGATGAAGCAGTTCGGGCGGCGTCCGCCGAAGGCACCGGGCCGGAATCTGGGAAGATAGCGGATTGTTCTAGTTGGCTCCTTAAAAGACAGCTAAGAGAAGTGGTGTGTAATGGAGAAGGCAGAAGGGAGAATGACGAGCTTCTGTATTCTCCCTTCTGGATTTTTGTTCCTTGTGTAAGGCGAATACCCTCAACTCACTTTGAAGGTCGGTAAAAACTAGCTTAACCGGCTCGAATCTGCTAAACTTGTAAGGTTGCCCTGATGGGCTTGAATAGTCTCGTTACAACCGGGTTAAAAGCCCATGGAGGAAGTCATGGTTAAGATTCGCCTTATGCGCCTCGGCGCGAAGAAAAACCCGCACTACCGCATCGTCGTGATTGACGCCCGCAAACGCCGCAGCAGCGACTACATCGAACTGCTCGGTCACTACGACCCACGTGAAGCGGTTGATGAGCCGCTTAAACTCAACGTCGAGCGGGCGCAGCACTGGTTGACGCAGGGGGCGCAGCCAACCGATACGGCCTTGAGGCTCTTGGAGCGTGCCGGAGCCGAGGTCGGGGGCGTAAGAGTCAAGCAGGGCCGCGCCTACACCGCCCGCACCGAAGCGCGGGCCGCGCAGAGCGCTTAACACAGAGCGCATAAATAAATTATGGTCGCTGAGCTGGTCGCGTTCATCGTACAAAATCTGGTTTCTGAACCGAACAAGCTGATGGTCTCCTCACGTGCCGAAGGGCGTGGCCTCCTCATCGAAATTCGCTGTGCTGAAGAGGACGCAGGCCGCCTCATAGGACGTAGCGGGCGCACGATCAACAGCATCCGCACGCTGGCGCGGGCCGCCTCTGAAGGCCAAGAACGCGTCGAAGTACAGCTCTTAAACGCTTAAAACAAGTGGTCGTTCCTGAAGATCACGTTTTGCTCGGTACACTGGGCAGGACGTTTCAGCTCGAGGGTGGCCTACGTTTTTACGCGCTCGGCGACGCGGAAGAAGCAGCGATGCGGGAGCTGAAGTGGGTATTTCTTGATGGTTTTGGTGAACGCACCGTCAAACGAGCGCGTCCGGTCGGGTCTCAGCTTATCGTCTACTTCGTCGGCGCGGACAACCCGCAAACCGCGCAGTTGTTGGTCAACGCTGAGGTTTACGCCGCCAAAGCTGCACTCCCTGAAACGCCCGCACACTATCTGGATTTGCTGCTCGAGCTGCCCGTCATCGTTGATGGTGAGCCGTTTGGTGAAGTGGTCGATGTGATTCCCGCAGGTGGTGACGTCGGTCAAGATGTGCTGGTGGTTGACGCTGGTGAACGCGAAGTCTTGATCCCGCTGCAAGCCGATTACGTGAGCATTACCGAGTCCGGGGTGACGCTCGTAAATGCACCGGAGGGGTTGCTCGAGCTGAACGCGCCTTAGTACCAAGCTAAACTGACCTGTGAAGTACACCGTTCTAACGCTGTTTCCGCAACTGCTTCGCCCTTGGACCGAAGAGGCGCTTCTGGGCCGCGCCGTAAAAGCAGGGTTGCTGACGTTCGATGTTCG
The DNA here is from genome assembly GCA_965215315.1 of Truepera sp. Taxonomy (GTDB): domain Bacteria; phylum Deinococcota; class Deinococci; order Deinococcales; family Trueperaceae; genus Truepera. The sequence continues at coordinate 3,152,672 of CBDCDB010000008.1, forward strand.
TGACCTCCGCGAGTACGCCGGAAACCGTCACCGCCAGGTGGACGATACGCCTTACGGCGGCGGCGCGGGCATGGTCATCCGGGTGGATGTAGCGGCTCGGGCACTTGCTGAGGTAGACGAACCCGACGAAGTTATCTTGCTCTCGCCTGCTGGCGAACCCTTCACGCAGCGTCTGGCGGAACAGCTCTCGCAAAAAGAGCACCTTTGTCTGCTTTCCGGGCGTTATGAAGGCTTCGACGCCCGTACCGAAGCACTCGTCACGCGTGAGGTGAGCGTAGGCGATTTCGTGATGATGGGCGGCGAGGTGGCGGCGTTAGCGCTCATTGAGGCGACGGCGCGGTTGTTGCCGGGGGTGCTGGGCGACGCCGAGAGTCACGCGCAGGATTCGTTTACAACGGGGCTTTTAGATTATCCGGAATACACGCGGCCTCCCGAGTTTGACGGCGTAAAGGTTCCTGACATGCTTTTAAGCGGCCATCATGCCAACGTCACCAAATGGCGGCGTGAACAGGCACTCTTTAGAACCTGGCAGCGTCGTCCGGAGTTGTTGGAACAAGCCGAGCTGAGTGATGAGGACAGGGCGTGGCTCGAGCAAAAAAAAGCGACCTCTTAGGGCCGCCTCGTTTTTCTGAAGATAAACCTAGTTGCCGCTCCCGCCTGAGCTTGCGTCCGGATATTTGGCCTGAATTTCCTGGATAACCTCTTCGGTGATGTCCGGGACGCTCGGTGCTCCGTAAACAATCAGCGCAGAGCTCGCCGCAAGTTCACGGTTTAAGACGAGGGTGTAACCTTTTTCCTCGGCAACTCTGGTGACAATGACATTAACGTCTTCTGTCGCAGGCTGAGCGGCGGTTTGAATCTCCTGCTGATAGCGCTGCTGCGTCTCCTGATAGGTACGTTGCGACAACTCTAAGGTGTTTTGCTCTTCCGGAGTTAGCGTCTGCCCGCCGTTAGCTTTGGCGACGAGCGGTTGTAACTGCGCGGCAATCTGCTCGAGCTCGCTCCGAGCCTGCTGGGTCAGGGTTTCGGCAGCTTGACCGGCGGGGTGCGCGGCTAAAACCCGTGAGTTCTGGATAAAGGCGATGCTGAGCGGCGCAGCCTCAGTATTTGCGTCCTGAGCGCTTACGAGAGAGAGGGTCAAGAGGCTTAAAGTCAGGAGGGTTAGAACGGCAAAGAGGGGGGTGAAAAAGGATTTTCGCATAAGGGTGAGTTTACCAACGGCGCATGAGAAGGTGTGTCTCGAGGGCTGTAATATCTTCTACACAATGCCTGAAATTACACGCCCTTGACGCCCCGTAAAACCTAGACTGAAGCTTATGTTGGTTGCCCTCACACTGGCGCTCTTCGGGGCGCTGATCGGTTCATTTGCAAACGTGGTGATTTACCGCCTGCCGCGGGGCGAATCTATCGTCTTTCCGGGGTCGCACTGCCCGAACTGTGGGCACGAGTTGGGGGCGCTCGAGCTCGTCCCCGTCGTCTCGTGGGCGGCGCTCGGGGCGCGTTGCCGAAATTGTAAAAACGGTATTTCAGCGCGGTACCCGCTTGTCGAAACACTTTTTGCACTCGGGTTTTTTACGCTGACGCTGCGGTATCCGCTAGAAACCTACGGTGCCAGCGTCTTTCCTCTGTTAATACTGTTCGCCGTGCTGGTTATCCTCGCCGCCATCGACATCGACACGCAGCTTTTACCCGACGTGTTGACCTTTCCGGCACTCGCCGTTGCGCTTTTGGGAACGGGTTTTTATACCCCCGAGAGCGGTTTGCCGAGCTTTCTGGGCGCACTTCACGGCGCATGTTTAGGCGCGGGGCTCCTAGCGCTCCTCAACCGCGTCGGCGCACTTGTTTTACGGCGCTTTCGTGATACCGGCGAACGTCTCTGGCCGGTCGGGATGGATCAGGTGAACGTCGCGGCGCTTTTCGGCGTGTTCGGTTGGCCTTTCGGCTTTTTGGGGGCAGCGGGCTCGCTGGCAGTCAACTTTGTCACCCGCCGCACCTTGCGGCTGCCGGAACCGCTCGTTTATGGTCTCTGGCTGGTTGCTTCAGTGACGATGACTGTCCTTCTACCGAATCCGCTTACGGTCGTGTCGGGTTCACTCGTCGCAGCGGGTGGCGCGGCGCTCGTCGGGGCGCTCTACTGGTGGCTGCACGACCTGAAAAACCCGGCGGCAGCGTCCGAGCCTGCTGAAGAAGACGACGAGCCTGTAGCGATGGGGTTTGGAGACGTCAAGCTGGCGGCAGTTTTAGGCGCGATTTTGGGCGCACAAAATCTGCTCGTGGCGCTCTTGTTGGCGTTTGTCTTCGGCGCTGTGGGCGGGCTGCTCGGCAAAGCGTTGGGTCGGGGGAGAGTTGTTCCGTTCGGCCCCTATTTGGTGTCAGGCGCTCTGGCTGCACTGTTTTACGGGACGCCGCTGGTGACGTGGTATCTGGGTTTACTCGGCATCTAACAAAAATTACGTCAAATAAAAATGCCAATTTGCAAACGCTGATTTACGGTTGTTGTGCTCAATTTCTGATTTTACAGCAGTACCTGTCTCAATAAGGGTTGCCCCGAGAGACCTTTTGCATATATTATCGCGTTTCCGGGCTTTTATGCCCCAACGTCCAAGTAACCTGCTTTTCTGGTTTACTAGCCTCGAGGTCACGATGTCTGCACTACCTAAAACTGTCGTTGTCGAAAGCTTGAAAGGGCGCGACTTACTCTCCCTTGCCGATTTGACCCGAGCAGAATTTGCCGGTCTGTTAGAAAGTGCCCTGACCCTCAAGCAAGCTTGGAAAAACGGCGACCGGCCCAAGCTCTTAGAACACAAAACGCTCGCGATGATCTTTGAAAAACAGTCTTTACGCACCCGCTCGACGTTTGATATTGCGATGTATCAGCTCGGCGGACATTCGGTGCTACTGTCGCAAAACTATATCGGCTGGGGGGTGCGCGAAACGATTCGGGATGTGGCGCATAACCTCGAGCGTTGGACCGAGGCGATTATGGCCCGCACGTACGGGCACGAAACGCTTTTAGAGTTGGTCAAACACGCCGATATCCCGGTGATTAACGGACTTTCCGACCTCTTACACCCGTGTCAGCTTACGGCGGATTATCTCACTCTAAAAGAGGTATTTGGCGAGCTGCAAGGTCTTAAAGTTGCGTTTGTCGGGGACGGCAACAACGTTTGCAACTCGCACATCAACGCGGCGGCCTTGACCGGCGTCAGTTTGACGATTGCCTGCCCTAAAGGATTCGAGCCGAATGCAGGGGTTTTGGAAACGGCCCTTGCCAAAGGTGCCGACGTGAGCATCGTTCATGGCCCACGTGAAGCTGCCGAGGGTGCCGATGTTCTCTACACCGACGTCTGGATTTCGATGGGGCAAGAGGAAGACACCGAGCGCCGCCGCGAAGCGTTTGCGGACTACACGGTGACGCTGGACTGGCTAGACAGGCTCTCAGAGCGCGGTATTTTCATGCACGACTTGCCCGCGCATTACGGCGAAGAGGTCACTGAAGAGGTCGTCTACAACTCCCGCAGCCGCGTCTTCGACCAGGCTGAAAACCGCCTGCACGCGCACAAAGCGGTTTTGTTTCAGCTTCTCCGCGACGAATGACCCAAGCCGGAGCACAAAAAATCAAAGTCGGCATCCTTGGGGCGAGTGGGTACGGCGGTGCAGAGCTCCTGCGCCGCCTGCTCAATCACCCACACGTCACCGTGTCGGGCGTCGCCAGTCGGCAATTTTTAGGACAAGGTTTAAGCGTGTGCTGGCCTCAGCTGATCGGCACCAGCGACCTGACCTTTGAAGATATCGATACTGTAATCTCTGGCTGTGACGTTCTCTTCTGCGCGACGCCCCACGCTGAAACTGCGCCACTTGTCAAAAAGGCGTTAGACGCAAGCAAACGGGTGATCGACCTATCTGCAGATTTTCGGCTTTCACCCGAAGATTATGCGGTGTGGTACGGCCCGCATCCCCATCCGGAACTATGCAGCAGAGCGGTTTACGGCCTCGTCGAACTTCACCGGGATGAGTTAGCAGGTGCCGAACTGGTCGCCGTACCCGGTTGCAACTCCACGACCGCAAATCTGGCCCTCGCGCCGCTTGCTGCAAATGGTCTGCTGGGCCGCGACATCATCGTGAACGTGTTGGCTGGGGTGTCGGGCGCGGGGCGGAGCACGTCTTTAGGGTTGCACTACCCTGAAATAAACGAAAACGCCAAGCCGTACAAGGTCGCCGGAACGCACCGCCACATCGCCGAGATTGAAGCGACGCTCGGGCGGGTGCAAACTTACGGGCGGCAGGCCGAAACGCACGGTAACTTCGCCAAACCTACGGTGAGTTTTACGCCTCACCTTATTCCGATGACGAGGGGCATTTTGGCGACTTGCACCACGCGCCCGGAAGTAGTGGGGCTTGATGATGCGGGGCTGCTCGAGCTGTACCACACCTTCTACAGCGGCGAAAAACTCGTCACCGTGCAGGCTGATTTGCCCCAAACCAAAGCCGTTTACGGGAGCGACCGAACGGTCGTTTCGGTGCGGTTTGACGAACGCACGGGGCTGACTTCAGTGTTTGCAGTGACGGATAACTTAGGTAAAGGGGCCGCGGGGCAAGCGGTTCAGGCGTTCAACGTCGCCAACGGTTTTGACGAGACGACCGGGCTTTTTCTGCAAGGGGTATGGCCGTGAGTGGCGCGTTAAAAAATGTGTTAAAACTGCCGCACGGGTTTTTAGCTGCGGCTGGCACCGCCGGGATTAAAGCCTCGAGCAAACCTGATTGCGCCCTCATCGTGTCTAGTGCGCCCCTGCGCTGGGCGCTTACGGCGACGACGAACACCCTCAAAGCTGCGTGTGTGACACGTAACCGTGACCTTTACGGTAAGGACAGACCTGTCCGAGCGGTCGTAATCAACAGTGGTAACGCCAACTGTGCTAACGGCGTAGGAGGTGAACGCCTTAACGAACGCTTTGCTGCTGCTGCCGCCGCTGCTCTCGAGCTTTCAGCCCATGAAGTTTTGACGGCCAGCACCGGTGTCATCGGGGAGCCGTTGCCGGTAGAGAAGCTCGAAGCCGCTCTGCCAGCACTGTCCTCAAAGCTGACGGACGGCGTAGAACCTTTGGCACAGGCTATTTTAACCACCGACCTGGTACAAAAAACGGCTGAAGTCACCCTCTCCGGTGGCGCTCGCATCGTCGGTATCGCCAAAGGCTCGGGGATGATTCACCCGAACATGGCGACGATGTTCGGCTTTATTCTGACCGACGCCGACATGCCGCAAGGGACGTTACGCACCCTCTGGCCTGAGGTTGTCGCCAAAAGTTTCAATCAGGTCACGGTAGACGGCGACACCTCACCCAACGATATGGCGTTTTTGCTCGCCAACTCGCAGGTCAAAGTTGACGAAGCTGAGTTTACTGCGGGTCTGCTCGAGGTCACGCAGAACCTCGCCAAGCAGATTGCCAGAGACGGCGAAGGCGCGACCAAACTGCTCGCTGTTGAGGTGACGGGCGCAGTGGGTGACACCGAAGCGCGGCGGGCGGCGCAGGCCGTCGTGCTTAGCCCACTCGTTAAGTCTGCGGCGCACGGCAACGACCCGAACTGGGGGCGTATTTTGAGCAGCGTCGGCGCGGCGGGGGTAAGGCTCGAGCTTGCTAAACTGAGTATCCGGGTTCAAGACACCTTGGTGTATGAAGGGTCGCCGCAAACGTTTGAGGCCGGTGAAGTCTCGAGGGCGATGGACGCGCCAGAGCTGCTCATTCAGATAGATTTGGGCGTCGGCGCGGGTTCGGGCGCGGCTTGGGGTTGCGATTTAACCGCTGATTACGTCCGTATCAACGCGGACTATCACACCTGAGAAGGATTAGTATATGTGTTTGAGGAAAGGGCTTGGGACTCGAGCTTTAGACCGGCCCGGATCATGTCCGTAAAACTTTAGACACAGTTTGGTCTCTGTAAGCTGTTTACTAAAGGTATGAAACGATTTTTGCTCAGTTTACTGCTCGTCAGTTTTTCCGCCCTCAGCTTCGCCTACACTCCCGGCACATACAGCGATTTATTAGGAAAATACGTAGTAGACAGCGGTTTTGTAGATTACGACGCTTGGACGGCGAATCCGGACGACGTAGCCAAGCTGCAAGGGTTCATCGATGAAATGGCGGTTTACGACCCCGGCAGTTTGGACCGTGAAGCGGAACTCGCCTTTTGGATCAACGCCTACAACGCCATCACCCTGAACGAAGTTTTGAAGCGTTTTCCGCTCGAGACCGTCCGGCCCAGCTTTTTGGGGTTGCCGGTCACGACTTTCTTTACCAAAAAAGAACACACCGTAAACGGTGAAGCCTATAGCCTAGACGACATCGAAAACAACGTGCTGCGCAAGCTGGGCGAGCCGCGTATTCACTTTGCCATCAACTGCGCCTCGACGAGCTGTCCGGTACTCCTTCCCAAAGCCTACCGCGCCGAGGGGCTAAGCGATCAGCTAGACGAGCAGGCGGTCAAGTTTATCAACGACCCTGCGCGTAACCGCTTCGACGCTGCTACGAATCAAGCTAGCCTGAGCAAGATTTTCGACTGGTTTAAGGGAGATTTCGACGCGGTTGGCGGTGTGCCCGACTTCCTAAGCCAATATGCCACTGGCGACGCCAAAACGGTGTTAGAAAGTGACGCGCTGAGTATCAAATATCTGACGTATAACTGGGCGCTCAACCGGGCACAGTAACACCTGTTTATCGTCCGACTACGTTCCTGCTTTCACTTCTGAAAGCCCATAAAAATGGGCTTTTTTGCGTGTTCGTGCTCCGCTAATGTCACGAGTAGAAGGCCAGCACCGCTTTTCTAATAAAAGTCTAAGGCGAAGGTAAAGCCGCTCCTACCTCCGCATCATGCTCTTTACACCGCACCGAGAACGCTGGCTCACTCACGGGTTTTACGATTGGCTTTGTCGGGTGCAGACAGCACCCCCAAGTGAGGAGTACAACGATGAACCTGAGAAAAGCCTTGCTACCCTTGTCGCTGACGGCGCTGCTAGCTGGCGGCGGCGTCCTATATTCGCAGTACGGAACGCCGCTCGGAACCTACGCGCGGGCGCAAAGTGAGCAGAACGTTGCCGCAGTTCAACCGCTGAACGAAAAACAGGCGATGTTGCAAGACGAGACCAACACAGTTGACATCTTTAAGACTTACGGGCCGAGCGTCGTTTCGGTAAATGTAGAAGTTCAGGGGCAGCAGGTCAATCCGTTTATGCAGGGTGGGCAGGGGCAAGACCAAATGCAAAACCTGCCGCCGGAGTTCAGACAGTTCTTTCAGCAGTTTGGACAGCAGTTCGGCGCGCCTCAAGGCGGCGCACAGCAACAAGAGCAGGCTCCGCTGCAAGGTGCCGGGAGCGGGTTCGTCGTCGATAAACAGGGCCAGCTCATGACCAATTACCACGTGGTTAAAGAGGCGCTTAGGGGTAACACCACGACCCTTAAAGAGGGCGCGACGCTGACCGTGACGTTTACAGGTAGTACCGACACCTTGCCAGTTAAAGTGGTCGGCGTCAATCCGTCTTACGATCTGGCGCTCTTAGAGCTGACGAATAAAAACGACCTGCCCGCGCACGTGCAACCGATTACGGTCGCTAACTCCGACTCGCTCGAGGTCGGGCAAAAAGTCATTGCGATTGGCAACCCGTTTGGGCTCGAGTCCACCGTCACCACCGGCATCGTCTCCGCGGTAGGCCGAGACTTTACTTCGGTCGGACAGTTCAACTTTCCGGTCATCCAGACAGACGCCGCCATCAATCCCGGCAACTCGGGCGGCCCGCTCCTAGACTCGCAGGGTCAGCTCGTCGGTATCAACACCGCCATCTTGCCGAGTATCGGGGCGGACGGTCAGGTAGGCTTTTTGGGGGTCGGGTTTGCGATTCCCGGCAACATCGTTTCGCAGAATTTGGCGAGCCTCGAAAAAGGCGGCTTTACGGACGTATACAGCAGCAAGCCGCGGATGGGCGTGCAGGTTCAGGACGTCTCGAGCTACCCCGAAAACCTCCGTCAGTCGCTCGGTTTACCCGCTGAAGGCGAACTCGTCATCGCGGTCGAACCGGGCAGCCCCGCCGCCAAAGCCGGACTTAAAGGCAGCGACTTTACCGTCAACGTTCAGGGTCAAGAATTACCTGCCGGTGGCGACGTGATTGTTTCAGTTGACGGACAAAAACTTTCGGACAGCCAGAGCTTGCAGACTGTCGTCTTCGCCAAAAAAGCCGGAGACACGGTTCAACTCGGAATTGTGCGCGGGGGTCAGCAGAAGACGCTAAACGTCAAACTGGCAATTGTGCCGCTGAAAAGCTAACAAAAACCTGTATAAAAAACTCATACAAAAAGAGATGAGGCCGAAACCTCATCTCTTTTTTAGCTTTGGCGTAAAGCTTGGACTCGCACTAGCTTGATTACCTCTGCGCCTCGTTCGGAGCTTGAGTCGCGGGGTCGTAAGACGCCTCGGCCTCGTCTTCTTCAACGACCGGATCGTCGGAAATCTGCTCGTCTACCTCTTCAACTTCGTCTTCGGCCTTTTCACCCTCGTCATTCACCGGTTTACCGGCAGGCGCACGCATGTCGTCGCTCATAGTTTCCTCCTGAAGTAACTATGCTTCTTTTGTTGGAGTACAAAATAGAGCTGTTGCTCTTTTCTGCTCTTATGTTCTAGTTTCTGCTTTTTGCTCTCTCTAAACGATCCCTTGCGCTCTGAGCAAAAAGTAAACGATCAACGCCGCAACCCCGTAAAGCACCCACTTAAAATACTTTCGGCCCTGCGTCCCCGCAAATGACCGCACCACGCCCCGCGCCTCTTCACCGTCACGCCGCCTTGAGACCTTTTGGGCGCGGCGAATCGCAGCGACGCTCTTGTTCACCTGACCTTTACGGCGGTACGCCACGCCGAGGTTGTGGTGCGCGTTGGGGAAACCCTCATTGAGCCGAATCGCCCGTTCGTAAAGCTCGATAGCTTCGTCTGTGTGGCCTGCCTCGAGCTGCACATTACCCAAGTTGGTCAGCGCCCGGTAGTGTCCCCGGTCGAGCTCGGTCGCGCTTCTAAAGGCAGTTTCGGCAGTTTCAGTTTCACCCAAAAAAACGTAGGCGGTGCCGCGCTGGGTTTCTCTTTCGGCCTCGAGTAGGGGGTGCAAAACCTCGTCTAGTAGCGTCAGCGCTGCCTCGGCCTCACCTCTATCTAGGTGTTTACCGCTCTTTTCCAGCGTAGCAACGCCTGAGCGCAGAGGTTGGGGTTCAAAGTCAGTGACCGGTTCCAAAGCGGCAGCAAGTTTGACGGCGTGCGCGTAACGTTTTTCGCGCAACGACTCGAGCACTTCACCAAGGCTTCTAAAAAGCGTAAGCAGTTCGGCGTCGGGCGCAGCCTCGGCGAGCTCGGCGGTGAGGGCCTCGCTCAAGCGGCCCTCGCTCAGCTGCCTCAGACTCTCTTTCTCGTGCTTCACCTACCGAGTATATACGGCCCGCGTGAGGGGTAAATCTCCCTAGCTATCTCACCGGGCAACCGTATACTTTGGATACTTACGCGGGTACGCCGCAAGGGTACACTTGAGTGTGGAGGCACTATGAAACGAAGGCGAATACTTCTGGTGGTAGCACTTCTAGGTTTGCCCCTGATGGCGAGCGCACAATTCTTTAATAATTTCAGTGGCGGGGGCGACCTGCTAGACACTCCGGCAGGCCGCGCTCTAGCACAGGTTTACGGTGCACTCAACGCAGGCTATCTCAACAAAGTTGACGATAACAAGTTGACTGAGGGTGCCATTACCGGCATGTTGGAGGCGCTAGAAGACCCGTATACGAGTTACGCGTCGCCCGAACAAGCTTCGCAAGAGGTCGAAAACCGCAGCGGCTCGTTTCAGGGTATCGGTGCGACGCTGCAGCCGCGCAACCGAGAAAAAGACACCATCGTCGAGGTGATTACGGTCTACCGGGGTTCGCCCGCCGAAAAAGCCGGGGTCAAATCCGGTGATATTTTTGTTGAAATCGACGGCGAAAACGTCCGCGACGCTACGACAAATGAGGTCGTGCAGAAGGTGCGTGGCCCTGCCGGAACCAAAGTCGAACTAGGCTTTCGTCGCCCCGGACAAGCTAAACCCGTTCGCCTGAGCGTAACGCGCGGTAGCATCGACATTATCGACGTCGAATCAGCCATATTGCCGCAAAACGTCGGGTATGTCAGCATCCGCTCGTTTGCCAACGCCCGCGTTTTCGATCAGCTCGACGCGGCGCTGAACTCGCTGCAAGAAAAGGGCGTCAGCTCGCTGGTACTCGACCTGCGTAACAACGGCGGCGGTCTGCTTGATCAGGGCATCCGCGTCGCTGACGAGTTTTTAAGCAGCGGCGACATCGTTTTTCAGCGCGCACGCGGCGTTACGCAGCGCCTTGCTGAGGCCGACCCCGCCTCGTTTGACTGGCCGATGGTGGTGCTGGTCAACCGCAACTCGGCCTCGGCTTCGGAGATCGTTGCAGGCGCGCTGCAAGACAATGGACGCGCTGAAGTCGTGGGTGAAAAAACTTATGGTAAAGGGGTCGGGCAGAGCGTGATTTCGCTCCCGAACGGCGGGCAGCTCGTTTACCTGTCATTCGAATGGCTGACGCCCGACCGCCGCAGCATCAACAAGAAAGGGATTACCCCCGACGTCAAAGTTGATGACGCGCTTGTTCAACAGGTACTCTCGCTCGAGGGTCAGGGCGCGCAGCAAGGCCAAAAGATTGAGGTTTTGGTTGACGGCAAAAAACTCGGCAACGCCCGCGTTGACGCTGACGGTAAGTTTACCTTCGTGCAGCCTTTCGAGCGTCCCGCCGACAGCGACGTTCAGGGTGAAGCGATTGTCAATTTGAAAAACGACCCGGCCCTGCAAGCCGCCTTCGATGAAGTCTTAAAGGTCAGTCGTCAGGTTGCGGAGCAGTAGCAAGCTCGTACATATGGCCTAAAAACCATCAAAGGAACCGGGGAGAACTAAAAGCCTCGGTTTTCTTTTTATCACCTGCTTTTACGTGCGCCCCGACTCTCGTTTTGCAGCCTTAACGAGTGACGAAGGTGCTTGAGCCGGTTCGGTAACGATGCGGCGGACTGTCTCGAGCGTCCCCTCCAAAAAACTCCGACCATCATCGAAAAGACAGGTTTTGTCCAGGTAGCTCTCAGGGCTGTGATGACCCGCCGGCCCCATCGGAATCACGCTGATCTTGCCCTGACGTTTTGCTCGGTTCCAGTACGAGTTGGCGAGAACGGGCCAGCGTCCCGGAAAGACCATTGCCCCCAGCGCCTAAACGTGATCGTGGCTGCCCTCGAGGTGATACAGATGCGTGATGGTTTTAAGGCCTCGGTCTGAAGCCATCACCCCGCCAAGTGAAATCATCGTAATCGGCGCGCCCAAAGCACGCCTCAGGTACGGCGCTAGCCCCGAGCGAAATCTGACCGCCGCCACTGTACCCGATCAGCGTCACAGGAACGCCGCTACCGGGCCGATAGCCGTTTTTTAGGAGACTGTTGAGCATAACCTGCGCCTCACCCTGATTGTAAACAGGGCCGTAACGTTTATCAGCTGAGACTAAAACCTGAAAGAGATTGCGGATGTTGATGGTAAACCCGACAAGCGGGCGTTTACCCTCGACTTTGAGCCGAAACGCCCGACGCCAAAAACGTGACAGGGGTCGCCCCTTGGTCAGACCAGTATTCGTCACCGAGTAGGGCATCACGTAAAACGACAGCGTCCAGCAGGGCGTCGCTGAGCCGGTCTAACGGGTCTTATACGTCGTCGTTGACCGCGCCGACTTTGGCAATCCCGTCGAGAAAAATGAGGTAGTGCTGTTTGCTGGGGCTGGGTTGGGTACCTGCAGCCTAGTAGGGGGTTGGACTACCCTGTTCGAGAGCCTGTAAACGTGCGTCGAACCGGCCTGCCCACCACTCGAGCGACTCGAGCGGCGCTAACAGCAGTGCCACGATAATCCCAGTAAAAATGATGCCTAAAAACAGGTAAAGACTATCTAGCACCGCGCCCTTCCTCCCTACGTTCTCGCTGTGATTTTTGCTGCGGTTGCTGTTGTGCCTCTGGTCGTGTATTTTGATTTTGCGGCGCGGACATATCAGCAGACGCATAGGTAGCTGTTTCAGGGTCTAAAGCTGGCTCTGAGTTCAGATCTGAGTCTATCAGCATTTCCAAGAAAGACCGCACCAAGTATTATCTCATAGCATTTGCAAAATAGGTTACGACACACGATAGTAAGGAATGCGAGCGTACTCGGAAGACTTAAGAACGAGAATCGTAATAGCAGTTGAGGAAGAAGGGCTTGCTAAGGTAGAAGTAGCAAGACGTTTCAAAATAGACCGAGCGACGGTTTATCGTTACCTAGCACGCGCTGGGCAAGGCGAACTCAAAGCAAGAACCTCACCAGGCCGCACCCGCAAGCTAACCCCGGAACAGGTGCAGGCGTTTAAGCGGCAGCTCGAGGCGCATAGCGATGAGACGCTGATAGAACATGCTGAACGGTTTGCCGAGGAACAGAGCGTCAACCTCGCCTTTTCGACGGTGAACTTGTATTGCAAACGACTGGGTATCACGCGTAAAAAAAGCGTCTCTACGCCAAAGAACGGGACGAAGCTGCTCGCGAACAGTGGTTAGCCGAAGTCACCCGGCTCGAGGCCGAAGACTTTGTGTTTCTAGATGAAAGCGGGGCGTGGTTGGGACTGACCCGCACCTACGCCCGCTCAGCTAAAGGAACCCGTGCAGTCGATGACGCCCCCAGACGCAGAGAAGGCAAGCTCAGCTTAATCGCTGCAATTACCCCACAAGGACTCGACCCTGAACGTTGCCTGATTCATCCCGGTGCTGTAGATACTACGGCGTTTCTCACCTACTTGCGTGAGGTACTCGTCCCCACGCTAAACCCTGGACAAGTGGTGTTTATGGATAACTTCACCATTCACCACAACAAAAACGTCAGGCGACTCGTTGAAGGTGCAGGCTGCTACCTTGGCTACCTCCCAACCTACTCACCCGACTTTAATCCCATCGAACTCGTCTTCTCTAAAGTCAAAGCCTTTCTTAGAAAAGCCCGCGCAACTCTTGTCGCCGACCTCATCAACGCTATTGCTAAAGCTATTGCTACCGTCTCACCGCAAGAGGTTCAGAACTGCTTTAATCACTGTGGCTATGATTGATGCAAATGCCATCAGAATATGTGTGCTGGTCAGCAGAATTCAAACCAAGAGCGTTGCTGACCAGATAGTACCTGCTGTATCAGCGCCTCCAAGCCGCGCCAATCCGGTCACGACCTCCGCGCCCGCCGCCCGCCGTCTGAGCCAGCGGGCTACGCCGACCACCGGGCGTCCGACGGTTCGCTCTAGAAGTTGCAACACCAACCACCCCAGTGCGCTACACAAAAGCGCTTGCCACTCCGGTAAGCCGAGCGCACCGCCTACCCCGGTAAGAATCGCCAGTGGACTCCAGAGGCTCAGCAACACAAAGACAGGGGTGCCAAAAAACGGCATAAAGACGAGCAAGCCGAAGACTCTAGGGGCGTACCCGACACCGACGGCGATAGCGACGCCCCGCCAAGGAGCCTCGCTGTGAAAACCGTAGCAGGCAATGAGCAGGGTGCTCATCGTCCAAAAAAGGTAGGTAAAGGCGAAGATAACGGCTGCAACAGCGAGGCTTGCAGCAAAACGCCCGACCTTGATGCGGTTGATAAAAAGCACCGCGCCCTGACCCAGCGCCGTCGAAATACCGGCAAGGAGCACCACCAGCAGCGCCGTTCTTAACCCTGTCGGCAGGGGTTCAGCTTGACGGAAAACGTCGGGCTCGAGCCTCAACGCTCCGTTTAGCAGATTCCAGAACGTCGCTTCAGCCATAATTTTGACAGTGTACCCGGTCTCGGTAGGTTAGGCTTGGACTGAGCGTGAAACAAGGTTGGCTCTGAGTCGGACGCTCCCTTGCGTACCGGCTTGCTCTTACCTTCGTTATTTTTTTTGGTACAGCAAGACCTACCCACGGCCCGATTCGGCAACCCTGCAGCTTTCTAACGCGGCCCAGCTTCCCGCACAGCGCCGGGCGCGTCTGTATATTGCGCGAAGTTGACCTTAAACATCGCCGCGAGCTTTTCGGCCTGAACGTCGTAAGCGTTCGGGTCGTACCAGGTTGCTCTGGGTGTGAGAAGTTCGTCCGACAGACCCGGACAGGTTAGCGGCACCGAAACGTTGAAAACGGGGTGGGTACGAAACGCCGCGCGGCTCAGCTCCCCGGCGAGCGCAGCGTGAACCATCGCCCGAGTATGCCGCAAAGAGATTCGCTGACCGACACCGTAAGGCCCACCGCTCCAGCCGGTATTAACGAGCCAGACGTCCGCGCCGTGCGTGCGGAGTCGGTTGCCCAACAGCTGCGCGTAAACGTTCGGGTTCCTGGGCATAAAGGGTGCGCCGAAACAGGTGCTGAAGGTTGCGCTCGGCTCGGTGACGCCGCGTTCGGTGCCCGCAATTTTGGCGGTGTAACCGCTTAAAAAGTGGTACATCGCACCTTCGGGCGAGAGTTTGGCGATAGGCGGCAGGACGCCAAAAGCGTCGGCGGTCAGAAAGATAACCGTATTCGGATGCCCTGCTCTGCCGCTCTCCTCGGCGTTGGGAATAAACTCGAGCGGATAAGACGCGCGGGTATTCTGCGTTTTACGGGCGTCGCTAAAGTCAACTTTGCGGGTGTGATCGTCGAAAACGACGTTTTCTAAAATTGTCCCGAAGCGCCCTGTGGTGCCGTAAATTTCGGGTTCGGCTTCCGGGGTCAGGTTGACAACTTTAGCGTAGCAGCCCCCCTCGAAGTTGAACACGCCTTGATCTGACCAGCCGTGTTCATCATCACCGACGAGGCTGCGCTCCGGGTCGGCGGAGAGGGTCGTTTTGCCGGTACCGGACAGTCCGAAAAAAAGCGTACTCTTACCGTCTCTGCCAACGTTCGCTGAACAGTGCATCGGCAGTACATCCGCGCCCGGCAGCGTAAAGTTCAAGACCGAAAAGATCGACTTTTTAATCTCCCCGGCGTATTCGGTGCCGCCGATAAGTACGAGCTTTTCGCTGAACGACAGGGCGATAACCGTTTCTGTGTGCGTTCCGTGGCGTTCGGGGTCGGCCTTAAAGCTCGGCAAACAGAGAACGGTGAAATCGGCCCCCAAGCCGCCACTACCGCCGTCCGCTTCCGCGTTACGGATAAACATGTTTTGGGCAAACAGGCTGTGCCACGCGTATTCGGTGACGACCCGGACGTTCAGGCGGTGCGCGGGGTCGGCTCCGGCGTGCAGGTCTTGGGAAAAAAGTTCTTTGTTTGCAGCAGCAGCAAACATGTCACGTTGCAAGGTGCTGAAGTGCATTTCACTCAGCGGCTGATTGACCGCGCCCCACGCGACGGCGTTTTTAGTAACGGCGTCTTGAACGATGAAACGGTCTTTGGGTGAACGTCCGGTGAAGTGCCCGGTATCGGCGGCGAGTGCGCCACCGGTGACGAGTGCGCCTTCGCCGCGTGCGAGTGCCCGTTCGACGAGGGCGGCGCTGGGGAGATTTTGCACCATTTGGAGGGGTGCGGCTGTGCGAGGTACGGTATCGGCCATAAATCACCTGCTTTGGGTTAAACGACTTGGGTTGCGCTGACATAGCCTGAAGCTATGCACATATACAGCTAAGGCATATAGCATAGCAGAGGCGGTGCAGGGATATAGGTAGGGTGTCACGCACTCGAGTACGTTTGACTGCGGTCGTTTAGTAGCGTTTGTCAAATAAGTTCTGTTGACGTTCCAGTTCAGCTGCTCCGATATTTATTGTCTAGGACGTAAGGAGGCGTAGGCAGGATTTAGTAGTCAGCTAGCACTTGTGAGCCGTCACTTGAACTGTCTGGTACGAAGCTGTTTACGCGGCTTACGGCAGTTCCACCGGAGATTGATATAGCAGGTATCATCTGGGAACAGACGCCCCCACATTCATCTGAACTGTCTAGCACGTAACATTCTACGACGATAAATGTAGCCTTCAACCGCTTGAGTGCTGTACAACTACTGTCTCAGAATATAGCAGGTATGGTTTAAGACGCTCTGAGAAAATAATTGTCGTCTAGCACGCATCCCTAAGAGACAATAGCTGCGAGATTCGCGCTCAGTAGGTGTGATATAGTACTTGAGCAGTTAGAAGCTACCGTAATCACCTCAGAATGTGCGTGCTAGACGGTTTAG
This sequence comes from Truepera sp., assembly GCA_965215315.1. Classification (GTDB taxonomy): domain Bacteria; phylum Deinococcota; class Deinococci; order Deinococcales; family Trueperaceae; genus Truepera. Next base: position 3,168,883 of record CBDCDB010000008.1, read on the forward strand.
TTGAAGGTGAGAGCGTCCGTTCCTAGATGATACCTGCTATAGTTGCTATATTACGTGCTGGTCACTTACACCTGTATTGGGAACTCTGACCAGATAATATCTGCTTTTAGAAATAAACCTCAAGCCGTCTCTGCAAAAAACACACCAGAGAAATGCTAGAGGCCATCTCAAAAACCCCTGACGGGCGAAAGCCGTCAGGGGTTTGACCGAGCTAGGCGAGTAAGATTAGACGCTCTCAGTCTAAAAAATCATTTTTGAGATAGGTTCTAAACATTTTCAGCTGAACCCTTACCAGGTAAAGCTGACCCCGAAGCCGATGCTGGTGTCTCTTTGTCTGGCAGTCGTACCGAGCGGCGCGTTCGTATCGAGCGACGTGGTTGTATCGAGCGACGCCTCGAGGCTGATCAGGGGCGTAATCGCGTACGAGAGACCTAGAGAAAAATCTGTAGCTGCTGACAACACCGCCCGGTCTAAAAAGTTGACGCCGCCGGTGAGGTTAAGTTCTAACGGCGCAGCCGTGTAGCGCAGCAAAAACTCGTTAGACAAGGCGTAATTTTGCTCGGGGTCGTCAAAGCGCCCGACCTGTACGCTGGCAAAAAGGTTGTCGCTCAGGTAGCCGCCGAGTTTGACGGACACGCCAAAGTTAGGTTGGCTGCCGTCTGTTTCCGTACCCAGAATGCTCGAGAACGCGCTCGTGCGAATCTCTAACAAGTCCGCGCCGATGACGTCGTTGAGGGCGTCTTGCAGCTCGGAAACGAGGAGCAGATCGACGGCGGTGTCGAGTGCGCTTTCGGCCACCGTCCCGACAAGACTGTTGCTCGAGCCGAACGCGGCGTCGAGTTGTAGCCGCCCGAGCGTCAGCAGTGAGACGAGTTCCCCTTCGGAGAGCGGCCTCGTCCCGCTGCTGTTGGCTTCTTGCAGCTGCGCGTTGCTCGAAAGGGTTGGCGCTAGGTCGAGCACCTGCCGACCGGTACGACTCTCTTCAAACCCGCCGTTAATCTGCAGCTGCACCTCAAAGGTCGGCGTCGTCGGTTCGACGATCTGAACCTGGTTTTGCTCACCTGTTCCGCCGACGGTGCGTGTGTCGTAGCTGGTGGTCGCCTCGAGCGCCAGCGTCGGATAGACGCCGCGGGCCGCGTCAAACGTCGCTACGGCCTTGGAGAGCGAAAAGTCCTGCCCGGAAAACCGGATCGAGCCGCCTAATGTTCCTGCCTGACCGTCTAGCAGCGGCCTCGCGGCTGTGCCTGAAAGCGTCAAGTCGAAACCCAATTCGGCGTTGCCGAACGCCTCGTTAAAAAATACCTCGCGGGGCGCGGTCAGGGTCACATTGTTAAAGCGGATGCGGGCCAGCACCGGGTTGGTGCTGCGGCTTACGGCGCGTTCTACCGAAGCTGCCGCGCCTGAAGCCGCGTCCAAAGCGAGGCTTAGACCCTCACCGGAACCTGCAGCCTCTAAATCTCCTACAGCTGAATTTTCAGTATCCGAACCTGTTACGCCCGGGTCCGCTACGCCCGCTTCTGGGATACCTGAGCCTGCCGCGTCCAAACCTTGAACGCCTAAACCCGTACCGCTTAAATCTTCAGCGCCCGAACTGCTTGGGTTCAAACTATCCGCGCTCAAGCTTGTCACCGCTAAGGCGGTGTTCAGGTTAGCGTCGGTGCCCGCTGACCCGGCAGTATTCGGTTCCGGTGTGCCCGCTGGAGTAGTTGGCGTGGGGTCGGGGGGTGACTCCTCAGCTGGTTGAGTTTCGCCGTTTTGCGCGGTTGCCGGGGCCGTCTCACCGCGGTTAAGTGACAGCTGCGCCTGACGCACGAAGGCGTCGCCGGAAAAGGTAAAAACGCCGTTTCTGGCCTGGAGCAGCAGGTCTACGTCGGTGCTGCTCGAGGCCAGAAAAAGCCGCCGCGCCTGAACATCTAGAGCTTGCCCGGTGATGCTCAGCTCGAGCGGTGCGAGGCTACCGGCGACCCGAAACGGCCTTCCGAGCGTGCCCCGGCTGTCGAGTTGCCAGCCTGCGTCTGAAGGGTAGATGCGGCCCTGAATCCCCGACACCCGGCCGAGGGTCGGGACGGTCACGCCGCCGCCGAAACGCAGGGCGAGCCCGGTAGTGACAAAGGGTGCGAGGTTGACCTGGCCACTGCCGGTCAGCTCGAGCCGACCCGTCACGGGTGAAACGCCTAACAGCGCACCGCTGAGGCCAAAAGCGCCGCCGGAAAGTGAGGCTTCCGTGTCTACAATCCGGTAGCGACTGCCGGCAATGTTGAGGTCGATGTTGGGACTTTGCAGGGTGATGTCCGGGGCCGCTGCACTCCCGACCGCCTGCACGTCGAGCGAACCTTGCGCCCCGACGTTGAGGGCGGCGAGGGGCGGTACGAGGCGCAGCAGCGGCGTAAAGTCGGCGTCTTGCGCCTCTACGGTAAAGTCGAGGTTTTCGGGGGTCAGCACCCCTCGAGCCCGCCAGAAGCCGTCGCCCCGAAACTCGGCGCGTTCAACATACAAGCTGCCGTTTTCAAAACGCACGGCGACGTCGCCCCGGGTGAGTTTGTTGGTGCTGTTAGGGCCGGTGCTCTTTAAGGTCAGCTGTTCGGTTGCCAGCCGCACGTAACCCGTCTCCAGGCGGCGGAGCGGCAGGTCGAAACGTGCTGCGCCCGTAAGGGTCGCCTCGACCTGCGACGCGCCGACGACGGCTTCGGGCAGAGCCTGCAGGGGAAAGCCCTCGAGCGTTACGAGCCCAGCAACCGTGGGGCCAGCGTTCGGGCCTGTTTCACTGCCTGTATTGCTGCGGTTATAGCGGACGTTCAGGCGGCTGTCACCGACGAGTGCGCGGGCCTCGAGCGCCGTTAGGGTACCGTTAAAGTCAACCTGAGTCGGCAGGGTATTCGCGAGAACTCTAAGTTCCGGGGCGACAAGCTGCCCGACGATCTGCGTGCCACTCAGGGTCGCCACGCCGCTGACCGGGGCGCTTAGGTGCGGCAGCCGCGCGGCAATTTGCGGCACGCCGCCGAGGTCGAAGCGGCTGAGCCGGAGCTGCGCCGAGAGCGCTTCGGTGCCTGAGGGCGTAAAGCGTGCCAGTGGTTCCGGCAGGAGCCGCGCCCAACCCGCAAACCCGCTAAGGTTAAGTTGACCGCCTGAAAGCTCGAGCGCCCCGTTTCCGGAAACCCCCGCTTCGCCGAGCGTCAACTGACTTGTCAAGGTCGCCACAGTTTGACCCACGCTAAAAACCGGTAACGCGTCGGCAGACATTGTACCGGTCAGCCCTTCGGCGCGGGTATAGCCTAGGTTGGCGGTGAGCCGGCCTCGCCCCAGCGTCAGCTCGCTCTGAAGCGCGAAATTTTGCTCGTTGTTACCCTGTTCGCCGTTATTCTCTGCACTGTCACCTTGTACGCCGCCATACTGGGCGCGGAGCCGTCCGAGTTTGGCGCTCGTTACGTCCAGCTGTCCGTCCGAAACCTGTGCGCGAAACGGCACCGCGGTGCGTAGCCACGGGACGGGCGCAGCGGATGTTCCTACCCAGCGCCCGGTCAGGTCTGCGCTCAGCCTCTCAATCACCGGGTCGGTCGGTGTATCGGGCGAGGGATCAGTTAATGTGCCTCTTCCCGAAAGTGTCAAGTTGCCTGCAGCGGTGCGCCACCGGAGGTTTTGAGCACTCACCCGAGGATTCGGACGCACGCTTACGGTGAGGCTGCCGCTCGTCTTTTCCGCACCCCTGAACGTCACACCGTCTACCAGCGCCGCGTACTCGCTCAGTACTGCAGGCAAGGTTGTGCGGAGGGTGAAACCCGGCGCTGCAGGGGCGCTCAGTTGTAAAACCAGCCTGCGGCCTGCGTCGCCCCCGGCTCGTAACGCCACCCGCGCCGGGCCGACCCCCAGCGCCAGCGCACCTGAAGGCTCGAGCCGACCACCCTCAAGTGCCAGGTTCAGCGTTTGTGCCCCCTCACTCCCCGGCGCTGCAAGCTGCAAAGTCAGGGGCCAACCGCTACCGGTTACACGCAGCGGCGAGGCGAGCTGCGGACTTGTGACCTGCGTGCTGAACTCGAGCGCGTCACGGCCTACCTGAAACGTTCCCTGCACGCTGCCGCCGCTGCGCGTCAGCGCGAGGTCGCCTGCCAGCGTCGGTGAGGTCAGTTCACCCGTCAGTTGTCCCACAAAAACCCGCGTTTGTCCTTCGGTGACTGTGACCTGCCCGCGCCAGCGGTCTCGGTGGCGAGCTTCTATCTCGAGGTCGCCCACCGGCAGCTTGCCCTCTGCCGTAAGTGCCAGACCCTCCGGCGCGTAACGGGCCTGCAGCGGCAGCTCGAGATTTGCGGTCTCGAGCTGCCCTTTGACCTGCCCCTGCGTCCGTGTACCTTTGCCCGAAAGCGTAAGCGTGCTGCTCCCCGGCCCGGTCAGGTTGAGCCTGGTGAGCGTCCACGGAAGTACGCCCGAAAGTCCAACTTGCGCGTTTACGGCGTCCCCACGAAGCTCGAGGCTACCCTCGCCCCGCTCGAGTGAGGCGTTCCCCACCTTTACCGGCCCCAGAGCGACGTCGGTCAGCGTCCCGCTAAGCGTGCCCAGATCCGCCGCGCCCCCCAGCTCCAGTTTTCCCGTCAGCTGTGGGCTAAGGCTCTCCAGCGGTCCTGACAACGAAAACCGCGCCGGGTCGTAGGTGCCGCGCCAGCCTGCCAGCTTAGCCTGCCCGCTCAGCTCTACCACGCTCCCCTGCGTTTCCAGTACGGTGCGAAAATCGCGGTAAGCGAGCGTTCCGGCAGCGCTGATGCTCGCTTTGGTTCGGGTCAGCGCGAAGTCGGTTTCAGCGCCGAGCAGCGCGAGGGTACTGGTCAGCTCGAGTCGTCCCCGGCGCGGCGCAGCGGTCGCCTGCAGGGTGCCGTCCGCGCTTCCCTGTCCGCGTAAGGCCAGGTCAAAAACAGGATTGGCGAGGGTTCCCGACAGGTCGGTCTGACCGCCGAGCTGCCAGCTCGCCGCTTTCGGCCCGAGCCCCCGCAACCTCAGCGTGCCGGAGAGGGGTGCGCCGGAGCTGACGAAAACCGGCCCCTGCACCCGGCCCTGCCAGCCGGAAACAAAGTCGCTCAGGCGGGTGTCAAGCTCGAGCGATCCGGCAAGCCCACCGTTAAAGCGCAGCTGTCCTATGACGCGGCTCCGACCACTCTCAAAGCGAACGTCCGACAGTTGCGCGGCGGGCGTGCGGCCCCACGTTTGGGTAGCGCGGAGGGCGGCGCTCAGGGTTGGCGCTAGGGTCGGTAACAGGCCACCCAGACCCAGCTTCGTCATGTTGAGCGTTGCGCGGTAGCCCTTAGCGTCAACCGCCGCGACCCCACGAAGACCGTCGCCGGACACTGAGAGCCGCGCCCCTTGCCGGTCGGCTTTCACCGTTCCGTCTACGGTGAGTGCGCCCCGAAGCGCTACCGGCCCCCTGAGTTCCGGTGCGCTCAGGCTGCCTGACAGCGCAAGCGAGCCGTTTAGCGCGAGCGGGTCGCCAACCCAGACCGGACTGAGCTGCGCCACCGGAGCCGACACGTCAAGAGTGCCGTCAAGGTTTCGGTCGCGCCACGGGTCGGCGCTCAGGGTCGCCGACAGGTCGGCGACGTTTACGTTTTTGTAGCTCGCCGCGCCGCGCAGCTGCAACTGCTCTTGTCCGAGCAGGGTCAGTGTTACGTCCGCCTTGCCGGGGTTGAGGGTTGCGTCGGCGCGGCCTGAAAAACCTGCGCCCTGCTGCCATACGAGGTCACTCTCGAGCCCCAGCGCTGCTCGTTTCAAAGTACCAACCAGCCGGACGCGTTCAGGTCTAAAACTTGGACTCAGCACACTCCGTAAAACCAGCTCGTTCTGGGTTAGTGAGGCTAAGTAGCCGGTCTCGAGGCCGTTCAGCTTTAGCGCCACCGGGTCGCCCGCCGCCGGAACATTGAGCGTTCCCAAAAGCGCAGCTTGCGCTCCTATACCGGGCACCGTGCCGGACAGCGACAAGGTGTTCTCACCTGACCGAGCCGTAAATGCCGATATCGTTATCGCCTGCTCACGTTGCACCGCTTTTACGGAGGCTGAGAGGGGCGTCTCGAGGCCGAGCAATCCTGTCGGCGCGGCTAAAGTGGCGTTTACGGTGCGGCCCGTCTGCGGGTCTGCTTGCGGGCCGGTTCGTGTCTGTGTAACGCTACCTTCGAGCACCGCGTCAGCTAGCGCCACGCGCAGGTTGCCGTCGCCCCGGTTCGGTGTATAGGTACCGTCTAGAGCTAGCTTTTCCCCCTGCCAAGCGCCTTCACCGCGCAGCGTCAGGGTTTCACCGAAGCCGAGCGTAGAGGTTAGCTCGAGCGGACGCTGGCTGTCCGCGGCACGCACCGTCAGGGTCTCTAACGGCGAAGACCCCTCGGCCCGGACACTCGCCCCGGCAACAGTACCGGTCAGCTCGAGCGCACCCTGTTCAGCCCCCAAGGTGAGGTCAAAAGGTTGTCCAGCGGTCTGTCCCTGCGCCTCCAAATCAGCGAAGTAATGCAGCCCGTCCTCGGCTGTAGCGAAGCGGGCGCTGCCGGACACCGTACCCGTGGCGGGCGCAAAGGCGCTCAGGTCAACCGCTTCAAAATCGGCCTCGGCCTGAACGCGGCCCGCTTCGCCCGCTACCGTCAGCGGTACCTTCTGCCCTGCAACATTCAAGTCTGCCGCGCCGTCGTACTGCACGCCGCGCCCACTGACTTGACCCGTCAGCGTTGCCTGCAGGTCTCGGTAGGGGAGGGTCGCCGCCCCGTCTAGGTCAGCTCGCCAGCTCAGGTCGGGTGAGGCCGTAACCGCAGCCTGAACGCGGGCGTCCGGTAGTGCGCCGAGGCCGGGGGTCAGGTTCAAGGTGCCGTCTAATCCAGCCCGGCTAAGCGTCAGCGGCCCTGTGACCGTTTTGCCGTCTACCTCAGCGTTTAGAACCGGCTGAGCCAACGCGCCCTGCAGGGTTCCGCTGAGGCGGTGCGGCGCGTTACGCAGGCCGAAAGGCAGCGACACAGTGCCGTCCCACATCCCGTTTTGTAGCCGCGCGTCTACTGTGTCGCCGGTCAGTGAGACGTTAAGGCCGCCCGAAAGAGATGCTGCCAGTCCTAGTTGCTGCGCGGGAAGTGCAAACTGCCCGCCCGCCAGATTTTGCGCGGCGGTCGTCACCCGCCCGTCTAGACGCGGTTGGCCAAGCATCCCCTTTACGGTGCCCCGCAACGTCGCAGCGCCGCCAGTGTCGGCGTTTAGCACGATGTTCAGGTCAGGGACGAGGCTTCCGGTCGCGTTTGCCTGGAGCGCTCCCTGCTCAAAGTCTGCGGTTAGATTCAAGCGTCTGCCCTGCCCGGTCAGTTGTGCGGTGGCGTTTCCCACTGTAAAACGCAAACGTCCCTCAAAGCCCCCGGAACTCGAGCCCAGCGTCCCGTCTGCTCGAGCCTCCAAGTTTCGCAACGCCGCAACTGGCAGCCTTGCAAGCGCAAACTTATCCACCTGAACTCTCCAGTTTGGCGTTTCTGTCGTCGTGTCAAACCGGGCTTCTAGACCTGTGCCCTGAACGGTCGCCGTAACCTCGGCGCGTTTTCCGGTAACGTTTAGGCTGAGCGCACCCGGCCCGCCTCGCCGCCAGCTCGAGCGCACCTCGTAAGCCTGTGTAAAGGCGTCCACCTGCACCCCTAACCGAACCTGCCCGAGCAGACCGGGTTGCAGCGTTTCGGCAGGAACGGTGCCGTTCAGCTTGAGATCGCGCAAGGTTCCCGCTAGCTCGAGCGGTGCGCCGCCCAGCGTGAGGGTGCCGCGCACCCGTCCGTCCGGATTTTGCGGGCTTCGGGTTAGGTCGGCGGTAAGGTTTACGGTTTCGCCGCGCAAAGTGGCATGTTGCTCCAGTTGCGCGTTTAGTGTCCAGCCGTTTTCGCCTTGACGGGCCGTGACCCGTGACTGACCGATGCGGAGGTCGGCCTGACCTCGCGCCAGATTGCCGTTTAGTTGCCAGGATTGAGGGAGGAGCTCGAGCCCGGCCCGCGACACACCGGGAACCTGACCCGACCCGACCAACGTCAGTTTGGGATACTGACCTCGTACCTGCACCGCGCCAAGGTCGCCGAGCTGCAAAGTCGCGTCGGTTTCCGGGAGCGCCGTCCCTGAGAGCGTAAGCGGTTGCCCGAGCAGCCCGGACAACGCACCAGACGACGCCCCCAGGTTGAGTTTGTCACCCTGTGAGGTCGCCTCAGCCTCGAACGGCAACCCGAACGCTGTTCCCTGCGCCGTCGCCCGACCTGAAAACGCGGCACCCTGACGGGCGAGGTTCGTCTTCACCGTACCGCTCAGCGGCAACCCGAGCGCTTGACCGAGTTCACCTAGTGGCAGCGTTCCGTCCGTAGACCACGACCGTAACGAGTCAAACCGAGCCGTAAAATTTTCTCCGCCCCCCGTAAGATTGGCCTCTGTGCGTACCTGCCCGGTCGCGTCCGGTTTAGCCGAGACTGCAACGTCTACGCCGCCGAGCGTTCCGGAAAGGTCGGCTCTCTGTTCGGTCAGCGACGCGTTACCGGATAAATTCGCGCCGTCAAGTGTTCGTCCTGCCAAAGTTGCGCCCTGTTTACTGTTAACCGAAAGCTTCGTGTTTTGGGCGTTGCCTACCGCTCTAACCGTGGTTCCAGGGCTGTCTCCTGTCGTTTTAGCGCGAACGTCGAGGTCTAAGGTCTTAACGAGCTGCGCGGTCTGTCCCGATACTGTGCCATTTGCCGCAAACGTCTCCCCGAGTGCGCCGATACGAGCATTGTTGAGCGTTCCCGTTAGCGCACCGTTTTGCACCTTGACGTCTACCCCGGCTTTTTTGTCTGTGACCGACGCTGCAAGCCCATCAGCTTGTGACAAGTTGACCTTCGCGTTCAAATCAGGAAGCGTGACGCCTGCGCCGCGTAAGTCTTGCGTGACGAGCTGCGCCGTCGTGGAAAGCCCGTTTTGTCTCGAGAGCCGTCCATTTTGCAGCGCCACAGTGCCCGTCGCCCGCCCGCTTAGCGCAGTGGGGGAGAGCGCATACCGCAGGTCGTTCAGCGTGCCGGACGCCTCCAGCGGCCCGAAATCACCGGTTATCCCGGTCAGGGTGCCGTTCTCTAAAGTTGCCGCCGCCTGCCCGGAAAAGTCGGCCTCTGCCCGTACCCCGCCCGCTGCCGGATGCGCGCCCTGTGGCCCCGCAATTCGCAAGGTCAGCGGCAAGGTGCTGATGGGGCCGTCGGCCTCAGCTATAACCGTTACCGGGTCGGCGAAACCGGGCAACGCAAGCTTCCTCACCCGCGCCGTTCCGTTTAGGACGTTGCCGTCCAGCGTCAGCCCGCCCGTCAGGTCTGCGCCGCGTTCGTCGTTGCCGGACAGGTCAACCTGCCAGCTGCGTCCGTCTGTTTGTGCCTCGGCTTTGACAGTCGTGCTGCGCCCGAGCAGTTGCCCCTTTAGCTCGAGGTCGCTTGTTCCCGTAAGGTTGCCTTGCTGCGACGCCAAATCAACGTTCACGTCGCCGGAAAAGCCGCGTAAGGGTAAGTTCTGACCGCTCGCCGTAAGCCCGAAACCTTCGCCCTGCGGCGTCAGCGCAAACCGAAACGGTTCACCGCCTAAGGTCGCCGTGGCTCCGACCTCAGTCCCGACGGCTGACTCAAAGCCGAAATCCACGTTCAGGTCGCGGAGCGGTTCACCGAGCAGTTTGCCCTGCCCGGTCGCCTGACCTGAGAGCGTAAAGGTCTGCCAGCCGCCTACCTTCAAGCTCACGTCGGCGTTGCCGGAGGGTTCCAGAACGTCGTCAACCAAGTTTTGTGATCGTCCCTGTCCCAGCCACACGAGCGCGTCTGTGAGCGCAGCGTCGCCGGTCACATCAACTTGCCAGTGTTGCGCCGCTAAGTCCACCGTAGCGGTGCCCTCAAGCGGCCCGCCGAGTGCCTGCCCGATCAGCTCTGTAGTGAGCTTCTGGTCACGCACCGTAAGCGGCCCCGAGACCCGGCTCAGCTCGAGCCCCACCAGATCAACTTGGCCCCCGTCTAGCTCGAGGTCTCCCGTCACGCCCGCCGCGTCTGCCTTTACGGTGCCGCTGAGGGTGCCCCCTTTAAGTCCGTCAAAATAACCCTGAGCGAGCGCAACGTCGGCCTGCTGAACCGCTACGCCCAGCGTAAAAGGCTCGAGCGTTGCCGTTCCGGAGGCTTTCAAAACGGCATTTTGAACAGTATTTTGAACGGCGAGTGCGGTGCTAAAGTTGAACGTTTCACCCGTTTCTGTGACCTCGAGCCGGGTCAGCTTGACATCGGGAATAGCGAACGGTGCGCCGGAAACGTCTAGTGCCACGTCTGAGACGTCGGCTTGCTCCAAAATCGGACGAAACCAGCTGCGCGGCTGGGCTGCGGGCGTAGGTGTATTCGGGGTTGCCGGAGCAGGCTGCGCGACTTTAGCTAAGTTGAGCGACCCCCGCACTCCCACAATCTCGGTGCGCAGAGGCAGTTTGCCCGTTACGAGCGCCGGTAGCGTGTAGCCGAGCCGCAAAGTCTGAACCGAGGCATTTACCCCCGGCCCTTTGATGTTCAGCCCGTCTAAGCTCAGCCGGTAAAAGGGATTGCCGCCGCTCTCCCGGTACGTGACGGTGTACCCGGCTCGAGCGGCGAACGACGCGCCCCACCGTAACAGTGCGTTTCTGGCCGGGGGCAACCCCGGCAGCAAAAACAGCAGTAGCACCCCGAGAGTGACAAAAAAACGCCGCCTCACCCTAAGAAACCCGAGAAAAACTTAGGCGTCAAAAGGTCAGGTTGAAGGGATTTGACGCGGCGGCGGCGCGGAAGACGAAACATGCTAACAGCCAAGAGTACCATTTGTCAGGTGCTAAATCCTCGTATATTTTTACTTTTTTCGCCCAGCTGACTTTAGGTTTCGTTCATTTTAGGCTTTCGTTTCGCCTCCGCAAGCTGAGTTTCGGCATAATACGTTCAGGTGCGTTAGCATAACGGGATGTCGCAGACCGATGATACCGTTCGCCTGACCGTCCTCGTTTCCGGGGAGGTGCAGGGCGTCAACTTTCGCAACTTCGTCCGGCGTTTGGCCCGTGATGCGGGGCTCAAAGGTTACGCCGAAAACCTGAGTGACGGCCGCGTCGAGGTCGTTGCGGAGGGGCCAAAAGGGGAGCTGACGGCGCTGTTGCACCAGCTTCAGCGCGGCCCCACCTACGCCGACGTCAGCGGGGTTGACGTCACCTGGGGGGAGGTGAGCGGGCTTGAAGGTTTCCACACCTACTAGCGCGTTTCCCACGCCCTTAACCGAAGCCGAAGCTGCGGCGGTACCCGGAACGCTGGGCCGTATTACAGCCGAGCGGGTTGCCGCCTATCAAAACGTATCTATAAATGATACGGGCGACGTTAGCGTGCCACTCGAGAGACCGGGTTTTACGGCAGCACTACGAGCGCCCGGTTTGCAGCTTATCGCCGAGGTCAAACGTCGCAGCCCGTCGCTGGGCGCAATTGCCGAGCTAGACCCCGGCGAAGCTGCCGCTGCCTACGCCGCCGGGGGCGCGGCGGCCCTGAGCGTCCTCACCGAACCGAACCATTTTGGCGGTGAGTTGGCACATTTGGGGCAAGTTGCTGCGACGGTGGCGCTGCCGCTCTTGCGCAAAGATTTTACAGTACATCCGGCGCAGCTTTTCGAGGCCAAAGCGTCCGGGGCGAGCGCCGTTCTCCTGATCGTGGCGGTTCTGGGACGGCATACTGAGGCTTACCTCGAGCTTACCCACCAACTTGGTCTAGACGCGCTCGTCGAAGTGCACGACGAAGCTGAACTGGACGTATCGCTGGCGAGTGGTGCAGAGATGATTGGCGTCAACAACCGCGACCTTAAAACCTTGAAGATTGACCTGGGAACTGCCCCTCGTCTCATGCGCGTCGCCCGTGACGCAGGTTTCTCCGGCTTGCTCGTCGCCGAATCGGGCTACACCGAAGCCGCTGAACTGGGAAGTGTTTACGGTCTGGCGGACGCTGTGCTGGTCGGCGGTAGTGTTGCCGGAAGTGGTGATTTGGCGGCGGCGGTGCGGCGGCTTAAAACGGGACTCGAGGCTCTGGAACATGCTGAAAGCTAAACACGCCCTCGTCACCGGGGCAAGCAGCGGTATCGGGCGGGCGCTGACCTTGAAACTTGCCCACGCCGAGGCGAGTTTGCACCTCGTCGGACGGGATGAGGCGGCGCTCGCCGAACTCGCGCGGCAAGCGCGGAGTTGGGGCGCACAGGCGAAGACCTACGTGCTGGATTTAACCGACGAAGAGGCGGTCAAAAGTTTTGCCGAGACCTTTTCTGCGCCCCTCGACATTCTGGTTCACAGCGCCGGTACCCTTTCATTAGGGGCGCTTAAAGACGCCTCTGTAGTGGATTTCGACGTGCAGTACCGGCTTAACGTACGTGCGCCCTACCTGCTGACGCAGCTTTTTCTCGAGAAGTTACAATACACACAAGGGCAGATCGTCTTCATCAACTCCGGCGCAGGACTCTCAGCGCGGGCTGAGTGGGGACAGTACGCCGCTACCAAGCACGCCCTCAAAGCCGTTGCCGACAGCCTCCGCGCTGAAGTTTCAGGGTCAGGGATGCGCGTAACGAGCGTTTATCCGGGACGCACGGCGAGCCCGATGCAACAAAAAGCCCACGAGTATGAGGGCAAACCTTACGATCCTAAAAAGTTTGTGCAACCAGATGACGTTGCAACAGTGATTTTAGGAGCGCTCACACTACCTCAAACCGTAGAAATGACTGACGTATCGGTCAGGCCACCAGGTTAATTTTAACAGTGAATATCAGCTAGTTTACAGCGGTCTCACTTTAGAAAGTGTTGTTCAGCACGTACGTTATGAGAGGACAGCTGCGAGAAGCTAGTTCAGTTGCTATAAAAACCGCTGTGCAAGCTACAACGAAAGACCAGGTTTGTCCCCTAGTCTTTCGTTAAAACATATTTGCTAAAACTGTAAAGCTTTAGTCGTCGTCTGAATCTGAGCCGCCCGACATCATACCACCGGACATCATGCCGCCTGAAGCTGCGCCGCCGCTCATACCGCCGGTAAGCGAGGTTCCGGCCTGAAGGAGCAGGTTGCCTAAATCGGTAAGTTCGGTGCTGCCCGCACCTTCTGCAGCTGAAACGGTATCGGTACCCAAGCTCGTGAGCAAGCCGCCGACCTGTGCGCCGTCGACGGAATCGGCCTGAAGTGCGGTGCTTAGTTCTCCGAGGTTTGTGGCGATGCCCTGAACGATGGGGTCGTCGGAACCCTCGAGCTGTGACTGCCAGCCTTCAATATTAGAAACAGCCGCGTCAACAGGAATTGCAGTCAGGTCGCCCTGCAGAGTGGAGATTGTCTCCGCAACTGTGGGCGCGTCGGACTGGGCAAAAGCGAAGAGCGCAGATAGGGCTAGAACAGAGAATAGGGCAAATTTTTTCATAACGGGGTGGTGCCTCCAAGTGGGTGAATTGCACGTGCGTTCGGGGTAGTCAGCAGTTTTGCCGACCGTTTTGGAATCCAACGTAAGTTTACGGTGGCGCAGACAGAACAACTTGGCAGGGGCTTACAGAAACCGTCAAAAAAGCCCTGCAGGACATTAAAAATCGCTCTAATAGTGTAAGCTGACATCACAAAGTGTGAGGTCATTAAGCACGTAGTTGTTTAGGTACAGGTCTGTTTTTTGCCGCTGCCAAATGCCGCAGAAAAGTTCTGGAGAAAGATTTAGGCGTATACCGTGTCTCCAAATCTGAGCTGGACGTTTTGCTGCTGGTAAAACGCTGATATGGACGCCGATATGACTGCGCCTCTGCCTTAACCGTTCACCGCAAAAGCTGCGATTTGCCGTAAAGCGCCGTAAAAGTAAAAAGCCCTAAAAACCTGTATAAGGGCGACTCGAGGCTAAAGCGTACGGCGCTATACTACGGCCAATGGACGCTCATATTCACACTCACACGTTTGCCAACGGCCTCAAACTGGCGGTTCAAGAGATGGCCTGGTTGCCGTCGGTTTCGTTTAATCTGCTCTTGCCGCTGGGCGCTGTAACCGACCCGGAAGGCGCGTCAGGCAGCGCCGCTGTGCTCGCCGAATGGCTCGACCGGGGAGCCGGAACCCGCAACTCGCGCACCTTGTCTGACGATCTCGACGCGCTCGGGGTGCGGCGCGGTGGCGGGGCTGGAGGCGAGAGTACGGTGCTCTCGGGTTCACTGCTCGCCGACACGCTGCCCGAAGCGCTGGCGGTTTACGCCGATATCGTGCGCCGTCCGCACCTGAAAGATGCCGAGTTTGAATCTGCCCGCACCGTGGCGCTGCAAGACCTCGCTTCGCTCGACGATAGCCCGACGCAGCGGCTTTTTATCGCGCTCTCCAAAGCCTTCTTCGCCTCAGCGCACGGGCGCAGTTCTTACGGCGAGGCCGACGACTTAAAAGCGCTCACCGCTGAAAGCGTGCGGCAAGACGCGGCGCGGCGGCTCGGGCCGCAAGGCGCGATTTTAAGCGTTGCGGGCGGCGTCTTTTGGGAAGACGTTAAAGCTTTGGTCGAGCAGCTGTTTGGTGATTGGGAAGGGGCCGGGGTGCCGCTACCAGAGGTAACGGTGAGCGACACGCACACCGCGCATATCTCGGCGCAAACCTCGCAAACACAGATCGGCGTCGCTTACGAAGCGCTGCCGCCGGGTCATCCGGACTGGTACAAAAACGCGCTTTCGGTTGCTGTTTTAAGCAAAGGGATGGGTTCACGTTTGTTCGCCGAAGTCCGTGAAAAACGCGGCCTCGTCTACAGCGTCACCGCGCTCGGACGCGCCGTAAAAGGGTACGGTTACACGCTCGCCTACGCTGGCACGACGACTGAAAGGGCTTCTGAAACGCTCTCAGTTTTGCTCGGCGAACTCACGCGTTTACGAGACGGGGTGAACGCTGAAGAGTTAGAGCGTGCCCGTACCGGCCTCCTATCAGGGCTCGTCATGGAGGGCGAACCCAGTGGCGGTGTCGCGTCGGGGCTCGCCCGTAACACCTTCTTGTTCGGGGAGCCGCGCCCGCTCGAGACCATCAAGGCTGAACTGTCCGCCGTAACGCTGGAAGACCTCAACCGTTACCTGGCAGAACGCCCCGAACCCCGTTTTACCGTCCTGACGCTCGGCCCGAAAGCGTTAGACGCAGAAGTTCAGACCATAGAAAAGGTAAACGCATGACTTTCGACAAAATCACGCTCCCTAACGGTTTAGAGATTATCGGTGAACACAACCCCGAAGCGCAGACGTTCGCTGCTGGCTACTTTGTCAAAACCGGCTCGAGAGACGAAACCCAAGAAGTTTCAGGTGTGTCGCACTTTTTAGAACACATGATGTTTAAGGGTACCGACAAACGGAGCGCTGAAGCTATCAACTTGGAGTTCGATACCATCGGCGCGAATTACAACGCCTACACCTCGGACGAGCGCACGGTCTATTACGGCGCAGTGTTGCCCGAACGCGGCGCGTCCCTCGTTGACCTTTTGTCCGATATGATGCGCCCGGCGCTCCGCGAGAGTGACTTTGACCTGGAGAAAAACGTCATCCTAGAAGAGATCGCCATGTACGAAGACCGCCCCGCCTTTAAGGTGTTTGAAGAGGGGAACGCGCGGTTTTACCAGGGCCATCCGCTCGGGCAGTCGATCTTGGGGACGCCGGAGTCGATTCGGGCGTTGTCGCAAGCACAGATGTTGGAGTATTTTCGCGCTCGTTACGCCTCGGATAATCTCTTTCTCGCGGTTGCCGGACGTTACGACTGGGACGAGCTCGTCGCGCAGGTCGAGACCCTGACGCAGAATTGGGAGCCGAGCCGTGCTGAACGCCGCTATCCGCCGCTCACCGGGGCCATCGGAGACGAACAATTTGCCCTGCTGAACTTGGCCCGCACCCACACGGCGCTCTACGCGCCGGGTGTCGGGGCGCAAGACCCACTGCGTTACGCCGCTGGGGTACTCTCGAGCTGCATCGGTAACGGCAGCGGTCGTCTTTACTGGGCGCTGTTAGACAACGGTCTGGCGGACAGCGCCTCTTTATCTCACGACGCGGCGGACGGGGCGGGCGTATTCGTCGGCTACCTTTCAACGAGCGCCGAGGGGCAAGCCGAGGCGCTCCGAATTTACCGCGAGGTTTTGGCGCAGGTACAAGCCGAGGGCGTGACTGAAGACGAGTGGCGGCGGGCGCAGCGCAAACTGGCGACGGGCATCACGCTGCGCGGCGAGACGCCGTTTGGTCGGCTGATGTCGCTCGGGTCGCGCTATGAACTTACCGGAGACTACGCCTCGGTGCAAGACACTACCCAACAGATTATGGCGGCGAGTTTAGAGGATGCCCAAACGCTGCTCTCACGCCGTCCGTTTGAAAAACTCTTTAGCCTAACCTTGGAACCTGCCTCGGCCTAAGTCGGTTTCAAAGCTTCTAAAGGCTTTCGCACAGTCGTTCTCACGCCTGCCGTCGTACACTCCGTTATGCGTTTCTTCACGAGTGTACGGCGGCCTTTTTTAGCGCTGCTCCTGCTACCCCTGCTACTCCCGGCCTACGCCAGCCCTGAAAACAATCAAGTCGGTGACACCCAAGACTTTGCGGCGCTGACCATCCGGCCCGACGGCCCTGAAGAACTCGATCTGACGACCGGCGTCACGACCCTGCCCCGTGGCGGCGAAATCGTCTACCGCAACGAGGGTGTGACGCTCCGGGGTTCGTTTATCCGCTACTTGGAGGGCGACTTTATCGAGGTTGAAGAGGCGTCGGTCAAAGGCGACTTCGGTACGATGCGTGCGCCGCGGTTACGGTTTGATGTGGCGGCGCAGACGCTGGCGGCAGAGGGCGGGGCAGCGTTTTCCGGGGACGCGCTCGAGCTGAGCGCCGACACGCTCTCGCTCAATCTGGGGGACGACGTAGCGGTTCTGGTGGGCAATGTCAAGAGTACTGATCCCGAATTCAGCAGTCAGAGCGCATTTGTTGATCTGGCTCAACCGCAAGGTTTATTGGTCGGCCCTTACAGCTATCAGGACGGCCCCATCGGGCTGACGGGCGTGGCGGGCAAACTGCTAGCACTTTCGTGGGACGATGCGGGCGCGTTAAGTGCCGATAGTCAGGTTTCACAGGCTCTGCAAACACGTTTTGCCGCGTACTTGCCGTAACGCGAGCCGGTCACGTCCAAATATTTCTGCTTTATGATAAACTGCCGGGTCGTCTGCGTCCGTTTAGCTCTTTTGCTGCTCTTTTTGGTGGTTAACGTGGCGCTAGCAGCGTGTGACCCCGCTGAATACGACCAAACTATCACCCTTGAAGGTTTTGGGACGGTCTATGTGGATAACTTACGTCTCAATAAAGCCGATGACGAAGCCGAACTCTCTGACGGCGTTTGTTTCGCCTCTTCAGGCACGCCTCAATTTACGCTTACCGTACCTACGATGCGTGTTGAACAGCTCAGCACCGACCCGCAGTTTGTCGCGCAAGGGGCGACGCTGACCCTGGGGCGCTACACGATCTTTGCGGAGACGCTCGAAGGCGACGCGGACGGCTTGGCCCTCGCGAACCTTTCAGTCATGAGCGAGCAGTTTTCCGGTACGGCGGTGCGTGCCCGCTACACCCTCGAGAACGCCCAGACGATCTTTAGCGGCGTTCAGTTCAAGCTCGGTAACTTCCGCGTCGAAGGGGTGGCGGCGGGGCTCACAGAAAATACGCTGGTGTTGCAGTCGGCGCGCGCGACGACCTGCGTGTGTGAAAACGGTGGTCTTTATACGCTCTTAGCCCCGGACGTAGTGATAGACCTTGCGACCGGTCTCGTACGGGTTGAGGGAGGGGTGCTCGAGACGCTCGGACTACGTTTTGGCCTGACTCCCAACCTGCGGTTTTTGCTGGACGCTGCGCAGCTTCCAAACGGGCGTCCGGGGGGTGGACGCATCCAGGTCGGCGGTGCGGCGCTCTTGCCCGCTGCGCCTGCGCCGCAACCGGTGGGCACGGTGATCGACGAGGGTACCAGGCTCGCGCTGCCCCTCCAGCTGACGCCGTGGGCGGGGCTCGAGCTGGGCGCAGCGGGTCTCGACCCCGATCACCCGCTCGGGCTCGTGTCGCTGCTCAAACTCGGGTTTGCGGTGGGCCGGGGCAACCTGCAGGCTGTTCTCGGCCGAGTCGGGCCTGGGCTCCGCGCTGACGGGCTCATCCGGACGCCGCTCGCACCGGGGGTCGGCCTCGATGTGAGCACCACCAACCGGCTTTGGGCGGACGCGGGCTACCTGCACGAAGGGTCGCTCGGAGTTTACGGTAGTCGCCGCCTGACCGGGGTGCTGGGCGAGGTGGGCGACGCGCTCGAGCTAGGCGGTCAGTTTTTCGCTGCTCTATCGCAGCAGACGCTCGGCGGAATCCTCGTACAGTCGCCGCGTTTCGGGGTGCGCGGCACCGCCAATTACGTTTCTGCACCGACTGGCTTCGGCGTGTTCGCCCTGCGTACCGAGTCGGCGCTGACCCTCTACCCGCAGGGCGGGGGCGGCGCGGACGACCTGACGCAGCTCGGGATACGCTTGCAACCGTCGTGGCGGATTGCGTCGGGCATATTCCGGGCTGGCGTCGGCTTCGACCAGCAGCTGGTTTTCGGCGCGTCACCCTTTTCGACCTACCTCGATAAGCTCGAGCCGCGCAGCGTCGTTGACGCGACGCTGACCCTGCAAGAAGGTGCCAGCAACGTGAGTCTAGGGGCACGTTACGCGTTTTTGCTGGTCGGCGAGAAAAACCCGGTTCGGCGGCTTCGGCTGGACGCCGCCACGACGCTCCCCGTGTTTGGCGTTACGGCGCGCACCACCCTGAGCGCCGAGTTCGCCGGGCTGCTGGGGCCGCCTGACCCGGACGTTGACGCGTTTGTGACCACTCAGACCGAACTGATTTTGCCCACGTTGCCCCTCGAGCTGGGCCTCTTGGCCCGCTACGACCTGCTGCCGGAAAAGGTGGGACTCAAACTTTTAGAGGTTTATGCGAGCTACCCGTTCACGGTGCAAAACGTCACTTTACGGCCCTTTTTGGGGCTCAACGCTGCACCTTTACTCGCCGGGTACCTGCCGACCGGCGACGCGCTGCCGGTGGTATCGGGGTACGGGCTCGAGGTTGCGTACCGGAGTTGTTGCGGTACACTAAGGGCGTCTTACCGGCTCCACGACCAGACCGTTCAAACGTCGTTCGATATAAGGTTAGCCGAAACAACCCCGTAACGACGCCCAAATCCGTTTTGTAACCGTTATGAGTTCATCTGTGACCCAACCTGATCATCAAAAGTCTGACGCCGTGAGCCAAACTCCGTATAGCTGTAACCCGGTAAGACGTAACCCGTGAGACGTGACCTCACCCAGTGCAAGCTGATGAAGACCCGTTTATGAAAGTGGCCTTTAACGCCAAACCTGTACCCCTTGACCTAAAGTGCGCCTATGCTTAAACGCCTCGACCGTTACCTGCTGAGCGAAAGCCTGACCCCGTTCTTTTTCGGACTGATCCTTTACAGCGGCCTCGCCGTTACGAGCGCGAACTTTCCGCGCCTCCAGTGGATTGTCGGCACCCCGCTCTGGCGGCTGCTCTACTGGCTCTTGCTGCAGTTTCCAGCGGCCATCGTGCAGACGCTCCCGATTGCGCTCTTGCTGGCGGTGCTCCTTTCCTTCGGTCGGCTCGCCGCCTCGAACGAACTCCTGGCGGTTCAGGCGGGCGGCGTCGCGCTGCGGCGGCTGAGCGCCCTGATGCTGACGCTCGGGCTGCTGGCTGCCGGGGGCGCACTCGCCATCAATCAGTGGGTGCTGCCGCGCACCAACGTGCAGGTCGGTAGCCTCTGGTGGGAGTTGACGGGCAGCGGCAGCGGACTGTTTCGGCTTATCCGGCAGAGCTTGCCGCTAGGGGAGTACACGCTCACTTTTGACGATATTTCTTCAGAAGACGAGTTGTTGGGGGTAAGGCTCGAGGCTTGGCAAGGCCCGGAGCTGAGCGTCGTCCGCGCTGAGCGCGCCCGCTTTACCGAAACGGGACTGGCGCTCTACGACTATCACACGACCCGGCTTGATTTAGGGGTGCTCGAGGACACGCCTAAAGATGCTGCCCCCGAAACTGTCACTCCCGAAGACGCCGTACCTGAAAACACAGCACCTAAAGACGCCGCCACCACGCTGTCTGATCTCGTTCTCTTAAATAACGACGCCCCCAACCCGGACGCGCCTCTCACGCTCAAGCTTTCGGAAGACCCGGACGCGCTCATCGCGCAGTATTCGGGCGGCGGTTTTGAGGATACGCGTTCGGTCTCTGAAGTGTTTAGGGACTCCCACGACTCCAGTTTGAGCGTGTCAGAGCGCCGCGCCGCCGCTGTCCTCTTTCACCGCAAACTCGCCGAGCCGTTCGCCAACCTCACCCTGTTAGCGGTCGCGCTCCCCCTCGCGGTGCTGCACGCCCGGAGCCGCAGCGTCGCGTTCGGGTTGTCTTTGTCGGTGACGCTGGCGTGGTACATGCTTTTCACCCTCGGGACCCTGCTCGCTCAAGCGGGCGTGTTGCCGATCTGGTTCGGACTCTGGTTCGGGAACGCCCTTCTCTTAGGTGTTGGGCTCTATCTGCTCTACGCCCGGACAAACTTCAGGTAAGCGCTAGAGGTAAACCGTTTGGTCAAGCCTCGAGTTGTAAACCGCGATAATTTTGCGCCTCGAGACCGCGTTAATTTGCGCCGTCACAGCAAGGGCGTCGGCAAGCTGTGGGCAACTTGTGGTGATATCAAGGTAAATCTCGCCGGTAAGCGGATATTGCCAAGTACCGAGCCAGATGTTGGTTTCCCCAAAGAGCAGCGTGTTGGTCTGGATAAAAGTATCTAAAGCTGTAATGAGGTCGGCGTCTGCTGGCAAAATAATGGTTCTGTCTGGATACTTCGGAAAACCCCACGCGTTTACCCGGCGCAAAAACTCTCGAGTCTTCGGATTCGACACGGCCCAGCCTTGCTCCAACGTGAGGTCGCGCACTTTATTCAGCTAACCGGAACGCTCTGATGTTGCCATAAGCGAGCCTATCGCTCGGGCCGGTTTACCCTCTGTACTTATGGCGCGTATTTAGCCAAAGAAACGCCCCAACTGTGGTAAATTGGAGTTCCTGATGGAGACGCTGACGTCGCCCTTACCCGAAACGCTAGACCGCAAAACCGACTACCTGAGCGAACACGACCGGGTGCGTTTGGGCGAGGCTTACAGCTTTGCCGAGGCCGCGCACCACGGCGTCACACGCCGCTCCGGTGAGCCTTATATCACCCACCCGGTCGCCGTAACCGAGTTGTTAGCCGACATGCAACTCGACGCCGACGCGCTGATCGCGGGGCTGTTGCACGATACCGTTGAAGACACCGAAGTCACACTCGCCGACGTTGAAACGCAGTTTGGTACTTCTGTGCGCCGCATCGTCGAAGGTGAAACGAAGATCAGCAAACTTAAAATCTCGCGCTTGGGCAACGAATACGAAGACGAACAAGCGGAAAACCTGCGGCAGATGCTCCTGGCGATGGTCGGTGACGTACGGATTATCTTGGTCAAATTCGCCGACCGGCTTCACAACATGCGCACCCTGCAGTTTATGCCGCCGGAAAAGCAAAAACGCATCGCCCGCGAGACTTTGGAGATTTTTGCGCCGCTCGCGCACCGCTTAGGCATCAACCACATCAAAAGCGAGTTGGAAGAACTCGGCTTTATGTACGCCGAGCCCGAACGTCACCGCACGCTAGAGCGTCAAGTAAGGCTCCGCCGCGCTGAACGCGAAGCGTATGTAGCGCGCTCTATCGTCATGCTAGAAGAGCGGTTGGCGCAAGAGGGCTTGTCGTTCGATATTGCGGGGCGCAGCAAAGGGTTATACAGCGTTCACCAGAAAATCTTGCGCGACGCTAAAAATCTTGACCAAATCTTTGACTTGATGGCGATTCGGGTCGTCTTGTCCCCGACGACGCATTTAGGTTTAAGCCTCGAGGATGAAGAAAAAGCCGTCTGCTACCGCGCGTTGGGTATCATCCACTCGATCTGGACGCCGATACCGGGCCGTTTCAAAGACTATGTGGCGGTTCCTAAACCCAACGGGTATCAGTCTTTGCACACGACGGTCATCGGGTTGCAGGGCCAACCCATCGAAGTGCAGATTCGTACCGAGCGGATGCACGAAGTCGCTGAGTACGGCGTCGCCGCGCACTGGGCGTACAAACAGGGCCTCGGTGAGGCGTCTCCGGCGGTATTGCAAGGGCGGCTGACCTGGATGAAACAGCTCGTCGACGTAGACGAGGGTTCAGAGAGCGCGGGCGCGTTTGTCGATACGGTCAAGACCGACCTCTTGTCTGAACGTGTACTGGTCTTTACCCCCGCAGGCGACATTGTCAACTTGCCGCTCGGGAGTACGCCGATCGACTTTGCCTATCACGTGCATACGCAGGTCGGGCACCGCTGCTCGGGGGCGCGGGTCAACGGCGAAATCGTGCCGCTCTCGTACACGGTGCAAACCGGCGACCGCGTAGAAATTTTGACAAACCGGGGTATCAACTACGGGCCGTCCCCGGACTGGCTTGGGATGGTCGTGACGCGCGGGGCCAAGCAGAAGATTCGGCACTACTTCAGGCAGCAGGAGCGCGAGGGCACCCTCGAGAGTGCCAAGCGCACCTTAGAACGCGCCCTACGCCGCAAGCACCTTTCGGTGGCGCACTACACCGGCAAAAAACTCGAGGTCGCCGCCCGCAAACTCATCAACGCCGACTCGGTAGATGAGCTTTACCTGGCGCTGCACGCCAAACGTATTACGCCCAAACAGATTTTGCTCGAGCTGCTCCCCGAAGCGCCCAAACCGACGCTGCCCGCACTGCCCACCCCGAAACGCGGGACCGGCGGCATCTATCTAGACGGCCTCGACGCACCCGCCAAGCTCGCGCAGTGTTGCAGCCCGGTACGCGGCGACGAAGTGGTCGGTTACGTGACGCGGGGGCGCGGCGTGAGCGTTCACCGCTGCGGCTGCCCCAACGTCAAACACCTGATGCGTAAAGAGGCTGAACGCCTCCTGCACGTCACCTGGGACGCACCGACCGGCGAGGTTTACCCGGTTGACTTCGAGGTCGTCGGCGTAGACCGCCCCGGTCTGCTGATGAACGTTCTAGACGTGATTGCCGGGATGAATAAGTCAGCCTCGAGAGTGACCGCCGACGTGCAGGGAGCCGCCAACGCCCGGATTCACTTTCGCATCGACGTCAAAGACCACGCCGAAGTCGATAAGGTCAAAGACGCGGTGCTGAGAATCGACGACGTGACGCGGATTTACCGCTCCAGACCGGGACTAAAAGCATAAATCCGGGTAATATTATTTTTGCGGCGTCACCCGGCCGGGTTCGACTTTACGGGACGGCGCTCTGAGATCACCTCGAAAGTTAAAGGCGAGGTAGAGACCCCTCGCCGTAAGGGTTAAGGGGACGAGCGCGGCGAGCCACACCACGCGGAGCGCCCAAAGCGTTTCTAACTCGAGCGGCACCCATACCGAAAACAGCGCAGCAAACACCCCGATAAGCCCGAGCAAAACGAGCGCCGTAAAAACTGCGCCCCGCTCTGACCCGGCCCGGAGCGCCCCGCCGCAACCGAGCGCCGCGCCGAGAGGTACGGGAACGAGCCACAAAAAGGTGCTCAGCGGTGCGCCCGCCAGACCCGCAATTCCGAGCATCACGGCAGCCAAAAACCCGGCGGTAAGGACGCCGATAAAGGTACCCGTCAAACTTCCTAGCAGCGCTGTGAGGTATCCATGACTACGGTTTGTAGTGGCTGGATGTACGAAGACTGAGTTCATGGTGGCTCCTCCCCAACTGACCCTGCTGAAGCGTAGCAAGGCCAAGTCACGCCCCTGTCAGGGCTGACTTACCCGTCCGTAGCCGAATATGGCTCAGCCTTTACACTGCTGCCGGGTAAGCTGAGAAGAGTTTATGAGCTGGGACTTGCGGTCAACTTACGGTTCGGCCCGCTCTCCACTGCCGCGCCCCCGGTCAGCTCCGAGCCGGTGGCTAAAACTACGACAAACTGCGCCTTAGCTGTGCCGTAAAACGCCCTCATCAAACAGCAAAGCTCAGAAAAACAGCCTCTGCTAAGACCTCTAAAAGTCCTGTAGAGTTTCACGGCGGCTGGGTTGCTAGCGTCTTTCCGCTGGCTTGGTGAGTGCAAAGTGGGTGCTCGCGTGCGCCAGAACCAGCGCCAGCCCCACGCTGATACTGACGAGTTCGCCGCCGTCCTCGAGCGTCCCGAGAAAGAACTTCGTCGCCCGGCCCAGGTGGTCTTCACCTGCCACCAGATGCAAGGCGTCAACCACGCCGCCGAAAAAGAACAGCACGGCCAAAACGTAGGCGAGCCTGCGGGAAAACTTTTGGGTTGCCGGGTCGCGCCGGTAGCCGACCGCAAGAATGCTCAGCAGTACGAGCCCGACCAGCCCCCAAAGGACGCTCGCGGCGTAGACCCGCGTCTCGAGCCCGAGAAACGTTGCCGACGAAGTGGCGACCTCGAGCATCCGGGTAAAGTGTTCGTGCAGTGAAAAAGAATCGTCAACTAGAATAAACAAAAACGCCAAGCTCCAGCCCAGATAGGTCAAGCTTCTGCGCCGCGCGTAAAGTACTCCTAACACCACGGCGCTGAGCCCTGACAAGAGGTACTGAAACTGTTCGGGATAGCTCCGGTCGAGCTCGAGCGACCAGCCCCGGTCGAGCAAAAATCCGTGATACGAGGTTTCGTTGAGGTAAGCGCGCAAAACATGTGCGCTAAAAAAAAGTGCGTCGATAAAAAGTACGACGCCGAGCGAGACGGTAAACACCCGCCGCCCTGTCCAGCCTTCCCCCGCCAGATAAAGATTGCGTGTCATGCCCCACCTTATAAACTCTCAATTCCTCAGCACGTGGCTTTTATCTCTCGAGCGTCGGTAGCGTTAAATTCAACATATGTTCAGTGTAAGAAGCAAAATACTGGACAGAAGCTCGGTTGAGTTGGGAAAAAGGACGAGAAAGTTAGGTAAGACAACAGCGTCAAGAATACCGGAAGCAAAAAGGAAAACACAGCCTAGCGCTAAGCTGTGTTTTCCTTCGGTATTCTCTTTTCTGTCCAGTCTCAACCAACCGATTCCGGGTATCTCAAAGTTGTAACCTAAGCTAGTTTGAGGCGGACGCCACCTTAAACAGCCCCTCGAACTCGCCGTAACCTGCACTTTTGAGCTCCGCTGCGGGTACGAAACGCAGCGCCGCCGAATCGAGGCAGTAGCGCAGGCCGGTGGGCGCGGGGCCGTCGGTAAAGAGGTGACCGAGGTGCGAATCGCCGTATTCGCTCCGCACCTCGGTGCGGGTCATAAAGAGCGAGCGGTCGGTGCGTTCGGTGACGTTGGCCGCGACGAGCGGACGGGTAAACGAGGGCCAGCCCGTCCCCGAGTCGTACTTGTCGAGCGAGGAGAAGAGCGGTTCACCGCTTACGATATCGACGTAGATGCCCGCGCCGTGATGGTTCCAGTAGGCGTTGGCGAAGGGCGGTTCGGTGCCGTCTTCCTGAGTCACATGGTACTGCATAGGTGTAAGTTGCTGCCGTAAAACCTCATCGCTGGGTTTTTCATAGTTTACGGGCGTAGCGCTTGACGCGGTAGCGACTGGTTTGACAGCGCTTGGGGCAACCTTTTCCTGAGAGCTGGCCCCTGCGCCGTAGCGGGTGGTGTCGCCGTCCCAGACCTCGGCAAAAAACGCGTCCCGGCCTGAGGCGGCGCGGTAGGCTCCGTACCTGAGCGGGTTGGTTTTGGCGTAGTTCTGGTGATAGCTCTCTGCCGGGTAAAAGGGTCCTGCTGGCGCGAGGGTCGTAGCAATAGGGTCGCTGAACTTGTGGGAAGCCTCGAGCGCACCTTTTGCAGCCTCGGCCTGAGCCTGCTGCGCGTCACCTTGATAAAAGATAGCCGACGTGTACGACTCACCCCGGTCGTAAAAGGAGCCCCCGGCGTCTGAAGGGTCGTGCAGCCGCCAGAAGATATCGAGCAAGTCTTGGTACGTGATGACTTTGGGGTCGTAGCGGACTTTGACCGTTTCGCGGTGCCCGGTCGTTTCGCTAGCGACCTCGCTGTAGGTCGGATTTGGGAGCGTTCCGCCCATATAACCGGAAACGGCGTCCAGCACGCCCTTGTGCTTTTCAAACCCCGATTCGGTTGACCAAAAACAACCGGCGGCGAAGTAGGCGGTGGCGTAGGCGCTGGTTTGAGTGGCGGTTTGGGCAGGCTTAACCGCGCCGGTTTGCGAGAAGGCTTGAGGTACGAGCAAAAAGCCCACAGCCCCGAGTAGAAACAACGCTGCTAGTTTAAGAGATTTCAGTTTCATCATCATCCTTTTCTTCGAGTTTTTTCTCGAGTGTGTTCCCAAACCAGCCTAAAAGCTGGGTGCATGAAACTTCAAGGTTACTTTAGCCCCTGACGTTTCGTTGAAGCTCGTCTGGGCGGTGTCAAGCAGGGTGTCAGGTACCTCGAGACTCACCATCTGCTCTGCCTCACGGATAAAGCAAAAGCCGTCAGCTTTTTTGCAGAGGCCGAGTTTAACGCTTACCGCCGCTTTATACTGACCCGGCGGGGTACCGGCTGGAACGTTTAGCGTCCACTGCACCGGGTTGACGCGCGAGAAGTAGACCTCAGGTTGCTCAGCCCACGCTTCGCCGCTTACCGCAGCAGGAAGGGGCGAGGCTTCCCACGGACTCGTAAGCGAAACTTCAGGCGGATTGAGGCGGTTGACGAGCAGCCCTGCGTCGGGGGCTAGCTCGAGCGTCACGCTCAAGGTGCTAGCTTGGCTGGCTACAGGTTGGGGTGCCGCAAAGCCCCAGAGCCCTGCCAGCAGCGCCAGCAAAATCATTGGTTTACAAGTTCGGCAATCGCATTTTCCAGCGGTTTGATACCTGCGGGGAAGGTGCTCGAGATTTCCCCCCGTTGCACCCGCCGGACAACACCCTCCCTGTCTACCAGGTAAAAGGTCGGCCAGACGCTATTTTTGTACGCTCGCCAGGTCGCCGCCTGGTTGTCTTGCACGACCGGCCAGCTGACTCCTTCGCGTTCCAGCGCCTCTTGCACGCTGACCAAAGGCTTGTCCGACTCAAACTCCGGGGTGTGAACCCCGACAATTTCAAAGCCTTGATCCTTAAACTGCTGGTACCACCCCTGCAAGGTCGGCAGGCTGCGGTAGCAGTTGTAACAGCTGTAGACCCAGACGTTGACCAGAACAACTTTGCCGCGCAAATCGCCGACGTGGAGCGGTTCTGAGTTGAGCCACTGCCCACCGGGGATAAAGTCAGGTGCCGGGCTGCCGACGCGCTGGGCAAAGGCCGCCGTGCTGAGTAGACCTAAAAGTAAGCCGACGAGTAAAAATCTCGTAAAGCCACGTTTGACTTTCACAACTATCACCTTTTCCTACTTTTGCCCCAGTTACCCGGACTTGCTTCTAGATGAGCTAGAGCATCACTTGATCGCGGTTAAGCCCCGTTGCCCCGCTCGGGTGCGGCGGACGCTGTTCGGTAAGCTGCGCGTCGCCGTCGCCGTCGGTGCAGCGCACCGTAAAGGTATGCTCACCCGCCGCAAAAGGCCAGTCGAAACGCCACAACACCCAGGTCAGGTCGGACATCGGTTCACGGAGCTGTGCGGGTTGCCAGTCGCCGTCGTCAACCTTGACCTCGACGCTGCGAACGCCGCGCGAACCTGCGTAGGCGACGCCGCCGACCGGAATGACTTCGTTACTCGCTTCGGCGTCGGCGATCATCATATTCGTCGCTACCGTGTCGATGACCGACGTGGTCCGTACTTTCGCCTCACGGTCCCATGAGCGCACGACCCAGTACCCTGGTTGCCACTTGTCTACGACCTCAACCGTTTCAATCCACTTGGGCTGCTTCATCCCGTAGTGGTCAGGGACAAAAATGCGGAGCGGAAAACCGTGCTTGATACGGAGCGGTAGCCCGTCCCAGTCGTAGTTGAGGGTGATGCGTTCGTCGTTACGAACGTCTTCTAGTGAGATATATTCAAAAAAGCCGTCGGCAGAGCTTATCCGCAGGTGTGACGCATTTTCTTGTAAACCCCAGTCGGGGAGCAGATTTCGCAGTGGTACGCCCGTCCAGCGCGTGGTACTGATCAGTTCACCGCCGACCGGGTTGGAAATGCACGACATGGTGATGAGCTGATCCGTAGCCTCGAGCGCACGCAGCTCTGCGAGCGTATACTCTTTGGGCGTGTCCACCAGACCCTCGACGCGCAAGCGCCAGTCGGCTTCTTTAATCACGGGCGGCGAAAGGGTGATGTCGATACGGTAATACTGCTCTAGGGGCGTGTATTCGGGGCGCGTTCCCTGCACTGCGGCGACCGCTGCGCCCGCGTTAGGAAGCGCGTTGTTCGCCGACCAGCGCTGACCCTCGGGGGGCGCTTCTTCGGCGTTCCTGCGGCCTAAAACTGCCCCGACGCCCGCGCCCGCTACGGTAATCAGCGCGGCGGCGCTGCCGACCCGGACGATAAACTGCCGCCGGTTGACCGGCTCGGCAGTGACGGCTGCGGGTGTAACAGTTCGGACGACGTGGCGCTGGAGCCAGGCCAACCCTAAGCCCCAGACAGCCAGAGCGAGCAGTACCCAAAGTCCGTCGGTAAGGGTGGCTCCCTGACGCGTCGCGCTGATGGCACCGAAAATCACGCCCAGGCTGAGGCCGTAACCTAAACCGGCTGGGAGACTCGAGCGCCGCCCCCGAAAAAAGGCAAAGTACGCCGCCCCACCGATGAGGGTCAGGCCGAGCGTCAAAGCGACCGCCATCGCCTGCTCTGCAAGTTTGGCGTTCTCTCTCACCGACAAGCCGAGCGCGGTAATCACCCCGACCATGCTGTCGATACCGGTTGTAATCACGCTGCCGGGCAAGATACGCGAGATCAGATCGAACACGTCGTAGGGGATAAAGGATACGCCGACGGTGACGTAAGCCAAAAACAGCAGCGCTAAGAGCGGCGCACTCAGCAACAGGGCAAAGGCCGCGCCGCCGACGAGAGAAAGCCAGATATTGGGTTTTTCCACTTGGTTCTCCTCAACAGCTTGAAGGTCACTATAGGGCTGGACAATCAGGTTAGCGAGCTGATTCGGTTTGTAACAAAAAAGCTCTATAACGTAAATGTAGCGTGCAGAAGCAGAATTTTACGTTAAATGTAAGACAAAGAGAAATCTCATCTGTCCAGAACTTGCGAGGCACCCATACTGGTTAGATAAGGTAAAAAAGGGAGGAACTGGGAGCGGCACTGAGCTGTGTTCTCCCTGCTCTCCAACTGATTCCCAGTTTATTGTCTCAACATGGGAGGGTCTAACCCCCCAACTTCAGTTGGCTGCTTTAGCAAAAGTAAGCAGCGGCATCCTCAGCTCGAGGTTGCCGGTCTAGGCGGCGTAGCAGAGCGTTACCACAAAGCGGTCGAGGAGAGGCTTAGGGATTTCGATAATCTCATAGCTTGTAGAGGCTCTAACGAAAACTCCTGAGCAGCGCCACAGACGCTCTCGCAGTGTCGCCAACGCGTCCGAGAGCGGGGGTGGGTTGCAGAACCAAGCGGTGCAGTGCGGTACAAAACGCTCTTTTTGGTAAAGCTCGTGAGCTGCGAGCGTGACCAAGGCGAAGCGTCCGAAGCGAGCGGGAGTGGTGCGGGCGACGGCGCGGCTAGACCCGTGTCTTGGACAAAACGGCATGTTCGGCTTGCGCCTCCACCGGGCCTGTCCGCTGCCTTTGTGTCTCTACGCCTAGCTGCAGGCGCACCGCTTGAGCGGTTACGGCTAGCTGCCAGCGGACAATGAAGCATTCGGTGATCTGGCGTGGCTCGGCGGTTGGGTCGGTGCGTAACAGGGCTTGAGTATCACGTTCGCCTTTGGGGTCGCTGAGAAGAATCCAGCGGAACGGGAGGTTTGCCGGTGTGATACCAAACCGCCGTCGCTCGAGCGGTTTCCCCGCGCCGCCTGTTCCCCCCCTACCAGCTGACGGTAACGCTTTGCCAGACAGTTTCGGGATCATCTAACAGGTTGGCTGGGGTCGGCAGTCGCTTTCCTCTGAGGCGCGGCCTTCCGTTGTGACCTAGACGGCTGTGGGGCGCAGGGGTGTCTAACGCCGCGTCTAAGCGCAAACGCGTGCCTAGGGCAAGCGCGTACAGAGTGACGTCCACCAATCGCTGACAAGCAGCCAAGAGGTCGAGGGCGCTGTAGCCGCTATCAGCTACCACAACGATGTCGCGCTCTGGTAGCCAGCGGCGTAACATCAAGACACTTTGCCGCGCCCAGTCAGCAAGCTTCTTGTGGCGAAAATAGCAGGTATCATCTGGGAACGGACGCTCTCACCTTCAACTAAACTGTCTAGCACGCACATTCTGAGGTAATTACGGTAGCTTCTAACTGCTTAAGTGCTATACCTTGTTGGCAGTAACGCTCTGAGGGAGCCAAGGCGCTAAGCACAGGTCACGCCCGGATGCGCTGAGCCTAAAAAATAGGTGCGAGCCACCTGAGGTCAATCCAACGCACGCCACTACACTTGATGAAATGGCTGTGGCTCGACCTCACTGCGTCACGGTAGATCCCTTTTGCGCTAATTTCCTCGCCCCAGCGTCGTTCTAACGTCTCGTCAATCCCAAACACTCAAGCCCCGCCCGTGTCGAAAGCGCTGAGCCGCAAGCCGAGCCGCGTCCGGCTCGCGGCAAACGTAGACCACGACGCCCGGTTGAGCACCTGATGAGAGTTGACCCTCCTGCCGAGCTAACCCCGGCACCCGCAGAGCTGCCGTTACCAGGCGCTTTCTCGGCCCAAGGCTGGTGCCAACCAGAAGCACCTGCGCCTTCTGCTACCTCGGTTTCGTCAACAGACCAGCGAAAGGCACGCGTACCTTTCGGAGCGCGTCGGGTAGTAGCCGCATCACTGACCGCCTTAGGAAAAGTTAGCCTCCCTCACCTGTCTCGCGTTTTTGTGCAAAGTCGAGCTTACAATTCCTGGTTGGTCATGACTTATCTTTTCTTCAGCTTGAGGCAGTTCAACGACTTAATAATTTCCATTAAATTAATAACTTTTGTTAAAGTTTTCATCCAAAGCTACTTTCCCACATAGCTATGAAGGATAGTTTGATGGTTGTTCTTAGACCAACCTTAAGGTTCTAATAATGTGAGTGCAGCATTAGTGCCTAATTAAGGGCAGTTGAGGGTGGTCTTGAGCAGCGCACGGGTCTTTGGCCCATCTATTCTATTATGTAGACGCAAGCCAGAGGTTTCTAGAAAGAGTCTTAAGCTCTCCTACACCTGGTTTGCCTAAATATTCGCCGCCAGTTCTGCTTATAATTTTTCTCACCTCGTCTCAATTAAGAATGCGGTGATAAAGTTAAAGATTTGATGAAGCCTGTAAAGGTCTTCACATCTTGGACTTGGGACTGCGTTGAGCTTTGACTTTATAGTTGCGTAGAATCAAAGGAGAACTCCTATGAAACGCTGGTTATTGACCTTATCTTTCTTGTTCCTGGCGAGTTGCGGCTCACCAGAAAAGCCGCAACTTTCAGGTTCAGATTTGAACTACAACGAAGCCGAGCAGCTTATTGGCGAGTCTGAAGTGACCCTGAGCACGGCCGCAACGCTGGCGTTCGAGGTGACCGCCGAGGTCGAAATCGGTAAGCTCGCCGGTACCGTCCTGAAGGGTGGCCTTGTCGCTCAGGAGTCAGCCTATCCCGCCTCAGGCTTGTTGCCTAAATTCAGCATCTTTGAAGGGGCGCTCACGCTCGAGGACGGCTCCGTTCTACAAGCTGAAGGGTTGATCCTAGCGTCGCAACTCTACGTCTTTTTCAGCGCTGCCGACAATAGCCTGCTCATTCGAGGCAAAGGCAGCGTCGCTGCGGACGGCAGCGTTGCAGGCGCCTTTCTACTCGTCAGTAAAGGAGGCTTTAACAGCGGCGTATGGCGAGCAGCGCCGGTAGATGTAACCGCTGCGCCAACCCCAACCCCTAATCCGACGCCAGACCCGACCCCAGACCCAGAAGAACCCGGCACACCGAACCCGACCCCAGACCCGACCCCAGACCCGACCCCAGACCCGGAAGAACCCACCTATCCTGAGGAGCCGACCGCGCCTGAGCGCAACACCATTGTAGACGTAGCCGCCGCCACACCGGAACTGTCCACGCTAGTCGGTGCCGTTCAAGAAGCGGGTTTAGTTGACGCGCTTTCTGCCGATTCAGAAGCAGGCTTGACGGTGTTTGCGCCGACCAATGACGCGTTTGCCGTGCTCGAGTCCCTACCTGAAGGTGACGCCCTCACCCAGGTTTTGAGCTATCACGTGGTGAGCGGTACGTTCACGTCGGGTGATTTAGCTGATGAAACGACGCTCACCACCCTGGCCGAGCAAGACATCAGCGTCGAAGTTACTGCTGACGGCGTTGTGCTAAACGGTAGCGTCAGGGTCACGACGGCTGATATCGAAGCCTCGAACGGTGTCATTCACATCATTGACGCGGTGCTCGTTCCACCTGCACCCGAGCCGACTGAGCCGACTGATCCTGAGCCTACACCTGACCCAGAACCAACCCCGGAGCCAGAACCTGAAGCACCAGAACCTGATACAAATCAAGCTGTTCCCGCCTTTCCCGGAGCTGAGGGCTTTGGCAGCAGCACCGTACATGGTCGGGGCGGACGCATACTAAAAGTTAGCACTTTAAACGATGGGGGACCGGGCAGCCTGCGCGCCGCCTTAGAAGCAGAAGGTCCTCGTATCGTCGTGTTTGAGGTCGGGGGTGTCATTGAACTAGACGGTCCGATCGTCATCAGTAACCCTTATCTCATGGTCGCCGGACAAACCGCCACCGGCGACGGCATTACCCTTAAAAACGCTGGTATCACCGTCTCGACCCATGATGTGGTTCTGCGGCATTTAAGGAGCAGGCCGGGGGACGCCGTAGCCGGTCAATCCCCAGAGAACAGAGATAGCTTCGAGATTGCGTCACCCCGAAATTCCGACGGGACTTATGGAGAGGTCTACAACGTTGTTTTAGACCATTTGTCAGCTAGCTGGGCGATCGATGAAAACATGAGTCTTTACGGCTCTCTTTACGGAACCAACCTCGTACGAGACGTAACGATCCAGTGGAGCATCGTTTCCGAAGCGCTACTAGACAGTCTCCATCCGAAAGGGCTGCACAGCATGGGACTGCTAGTGGGCGACGGTGCAAATAGGGTCACAGTGCATCACAACTTGTTTGCCCACAACCAGGAGCGACACCCGCTGTTTAAGTCCGGCACCTCAGGTCAGGTCATTAACAACGTAATCTATAACAGCCCTTGGGGTACAGGCCTTTCTAATTATGAGGGCAAAGATGAGCCTATGTCAGTCGATCTAATTGCGAACGTTTATAGAGAAGGACCAAACAGCCTTGGTAAAACCTGGGGAATGACAATCGACGCTGACACTATCCCCTCGACATCGGAGGTTTATGTTGAAGGGAACCTGAGCCCCCAGAGACCTACTGCTGAGGGTGACGAGTGGCTCGTTATCCGGGTCCCTGACGACGATATCGCTACCTACCGAGCGAACGCTCCTACCCTGGGCGAACTGATGGTGGACATTACGTCTGCTGAGATAGCCTACGAAGCTGTGCTCAGCGGTGCGGGCGCAACTCTGCCGAAGCGTGATTCAGTAGATTCGAGAGTCGTAGAAGACGTGAAAAACAAAACGGGATCTATTATCGACTCTCCGAGTCAGGTCGGTGGATACTCTGTCGGCGTCACAGGGTCCGGACCTCTAGATAGTGACGATGATGGCATGCCAGACGCTTGGGAACTTCAACACGGCTACAGCTCCACGGATCCTACTGACGGTTCAGAAGACAGTGACAGCGATGGCTATACCAACGTTGAGGAGTACCTTAACGGCACCGACCTTCAAGCAACTATAGAGGTAACACCGTAGCGGAAACGCCCATAACCTCATCCTCGCTCACTGCTCGTTCCTTTAGGATACAGACGAGAACATGAGCATCCACGCCACTGCACCGTCATGTCCCGAATGGGCCGATGCAGTGGCGCACCGTGGGACGTCTTGCAGCGCCCGTTGAGATGAGAACCAATAACAGACTTCACATCTACAATTTCGCAAAGCTGATCAGGAAGCTCATGTGTAAGCCATTTTTTAGGGGGTTAGGTAAATGCTTAGAAAGGCGTATGAACTTCACGAACGAAGATGGATTAGCGAATAAGCGCCACATCCCTGCTGCTCGCCATCTCGCAAAGTGATAGTAGACGCTTTGCCACGGGGGGAAAATTACTGGGCAAGTCTCGCCAAATATAACCGTTTCGCAGCACGTAACGCACTGCATTGACCAGTAACCTGAGCTTATAGCTCGTTTTCCTGCCTCTCGATTGTACTGGCGTCAGCCGTAACAGATAAGGTTTGAGTAGCTGCCACGCTTCATCTTTTGAGTCCGTTGTATACTGCTTTCGCTGTAACATTCACCCCCTACTCTTCCATAAATAGGGGGATTTCCTAAACACCTTTTAGGTTTCTGCTCCCTTTGCTTAAAGCAAAAGTTGATAAAGGTAGCACTTCCAACATTCACAGCTACAACGCAAACTAGAGCATGGCGAGCTATTCGTTAGACCTGCGGCAACAAATTGTCAAAGCACATATCGAAGAGGGACAGAACAAAAGCGCGGTAGCTAAGCGCTTTGGGGTAAGCCGCTGGAGCGCCCTGCGCTATGTCAAACGCTTTAGCGCTGGGGAGCTAGCGGCAACGCCGCACCCAGGCAAAAGGCGGCTGCTTGATGCCAAAGGCTATGAGCAGTTGCGGCGTCAGGTTGAGGCACACCACGACTGGAGCCTCGAGCAGCACGCCGCTGAGCTTAGTAGAGAGACGGGTATAGAGCTTAAGAAGTCATCAGTAGGCAACTACCTCAAGCGCATGGGCATCACCTATAAAAAAAGAGTTTCAGTGCTATAGAACGAGACGAGCAAAAGCGAGCAGCTTATCTGAAAGATGTCAGCTGTAAAAAGACGAAGACGCTTGTATTCATTGACGAAACAAGTGCCTACGTCGGACAGAGCCGTGAGTACGGCTGGGCAGCGAAAGGCACGCGTACCTTTCGGAGCGCGTCGGGTAGTAGCCGCATCACTGACCGCCTTAGGAAAAGTTAGCCTCCCTCACCTGTCTCGCGTTTTTGTGCAAAGTCGAGCCGAGTTAACCTATTTCAAAAAAGATCGCTGTGCCGGGTACCTGTGGCCCGCCAGCGCCCGTTTTCTTGTTGAAAATGAGACAATCCTGATAAGTTGCGCTCATGGATAACGAAGACTTCGGGGTGTGGGGTGATCGGAGACACCAGCTTTACTGCCGACGAGCAGGCCGCGTTCCGGGTTGCGGCTCGAGTAATACCGGTTAAAAAGCCGTCAATTGCCATAGATGCTCACTTAAATTTTCGGACTGCGTTTATTCGCCCACTGGGTTAGACTAGGGCCCGTGAAACACGTCGTCAGCGTCTCTTTAGGGTCTCCCAAACGTGATTTTTCAGAAGTTTTGACGCTTTTAGGTCACGAAGTCAGTGTACGGCGGCTCGGTACGGACGGCAACGTAAAACGGGCGGCGGCGCTAATCCGCGAACTCGATACGGGTTGGCACGGCCCGGTAGACGCCATCGGTTTGGGCGGTCTAGACCTTTATTTTTACGTTGGTAACAGGCGCTATACCCTTCGGCAGGGGGCGCGGCTGGCGGCGCAAGCGAAAAAGGTGCCGGTCGTGTGCGGAGCGGGACTTAAAGGGAGCCTCGAGCGCCACGTCGTAGAAAATCTGAACTGCCGGATTCCACTTTCAGGAACAAAAGCGCTGATGGTCTCCGCCGTAGACCGTTTCGGGATGGCGGAAGCGTTGACGCAAACCGGCGCAAAGGTTGCGTTTGGCGACCTGGCGTTTGCACTCGGTATTCCTAAACTCATTTACGGCACCCGTCAGCTCCACATACTGGCAGCGGTACTTTTACCGGTAGCTACGAAACTGCCCATCAGCGTGCTATACCCAACCGGAGAGATGCAGGACAAAGAGAACGGGGCGCTGGGGCCGTTTTACGGGAAAATCTACGACGAAGCCGACGTGATTGCCGGAGACTGGCACTTTATCCGCCGGTATTTGCCAGAGCGTCTAGGCGATAAAATCATCCTGACGAATACGACGACGCCGGGCGACGCCGAACTTCTACAGCAGCGTGGGGTGGCGCTTCTGGTGACGACGACGCCGAGGTTAGGAGGCCGAAGTGTGGCGACAAACGTGCTCGAGGCCGCCTTCGTCGCTGTTACCGGTGGAAAGCTGCTCAGTCCGGAAGAACTTTCCGGTTTTGTCAAAAGGTCGGGTCTAAACGGAACATTCATCAGCTTTAGCTAAGCTGTAGCGTGATGCTGGAGCGGCCCGATTGACACGGGTGTTAAACTGATTCAACTGTTTTTACCGGCGCAGCTACAGGATTTGCGCCTGCCTGCTTAACTACTGCTTATGTAGCCAACGGAGGAAAGATGATCAGCGTAACCGAACTGCGTAACGGCACCAAAGTCGAGATGGACGGTGGGCTCTGGGAGTGCCTCGAGTACTCGCACATGAAGATGGGGCGCGGCGGGGCCAAAGTCGTCACGAAGTTTCGCAACATGGAGACCGGCTCGATTGTCGAACGCACCTTTAACTCGGGCGAAAAGCTGCAAGACATCTTTATCGACTACCGCACCATGCAGTATCTCTACACCGACGGCGACGTGTACACCTTTATGGACACCGAAACCTTCGACCAACCGACCTTGACCGCAGAGCAAATCGGCACGCCGGTCAAGTACTTGAAAGAGTCGATGGAAGTGACCGTAGACTATTTTCAGGACAAGGCGCTCAAGGTCACGCTGCCCAACGTCGTGGCGCTGACCATCACGCAGACCGACCCCGGCGTCAAGGGCGATACGGTTTCGGGCGGCTCGAAACAGGCCGTGCTCGAGACCGGCGCGACGGTCGCCGTCCCGCTGTTTATCGACCAGGGCGAGACCATCCGGGTTGACACGCGCAGCGGCGACTACCTGGGCCGCGCCTAAACCGGTGGACGCCAAAGAGTTAAAAAGGGTGCTCGAGTCCGTCAACGAGTCGGGTATCACCGAGCTAGTATTGGAAACCAGCGACTACAAGCTGACGGTACGGCGCGGTGGTGAGGTAGCCGCTGTGCCCGCCGCACCGCCACAGGTCGCGCAGGCTGCCGCGCCCGCCCCACTGCCCGAAACCAGCCCCACACCGACGCCAACGTCGTCGCAACCTGGAGCTGCGCCGACGCCCGCCGCCACAGCTCCAAAAGAGGACAAGAGCAACTTGCTCGAGGTCACAGCGCCCATCGTCGGGACGCTCTACGCTGCCCCCGGCCCCGATACGCCCGATTTTGTCAAGGTCGGTGACAAGGTGCAGGCCGGGTCGGTGTTGTGCATTATCGAGGCGATGAAGCTGATGAACGAAATTGAGGCCGAGGTATCGGGCACCGTACGCGAGATTTTGGTTAAAAACGAAGAGCCGGTCGAGTACGGGCAGGCACTTTTCAGGCTCGAGCCCGCGTGATACGCGCATACAAGAGCGTGAGCTGTACCGGAACTCATGTTTAAGAAAATCCTTATCGCCAACCGCGGCGAAATCGCCCTGCGGATCCTCCGCGCCGCCCGTGAACTCGGGGTGACGGCGGTGCAAGCCTATTCCGAAGCCGACGAAAACTCGCTGCCGGTACTTTTAGCCGACGAGTCCATCTGCGTCGGCCCGGCAGCGTCTGCGGGATCCTATCTAAACGTGCGGAACCTGCTTTCTGCGGCGCTCGTGACCGGCGCGGAGGCGATTCATCCGGGGTACGGCTTCTTAAGCGAAAACGCCGAATTTGCCCAGAAGTGTGAAGAGCACGGCATCACCTTTATCGGCCCGCGCCCCGGCAACATCCGCGCCATCGGCGACAAGGCGAGCGCCCGCCGGGTCGCACAGGAGAGCAGCGTACCGGTCGTACCGGGCTCGAGCGCTCTAGCGTCCGTTGACGAGGCGAAAAGTTTTGCGGAGAAAATCGGGTATCCGGTGATTCTCAAGGCGTCGGCGGGCGGCGGCGGGCGCGGGATGCGGATTGTGCGTGTTGAAGACGAGCTACAACGTAACCTCAGCAACGCCCAGGAAGAGGCAAAAGCAGCTTTCGGCAACGGCGAGATGTATATGGAAAAGTTTCTAGAGGAGCCGCGCCACGTCGAGATTCAGGTGTTCGGCGACGGTGAGGGCAACGCCATCCACTTTTTTGACCGTGACTGCTCGATTCAAAGGCGGTATCAGAAGTTGTTAGAAGAAGCCCCCAGCACCTTAGATACGGGGTTGAGACTCGAGATTGCCGACGCCGCCGTCAGACTCTCTAAGCACATCAACTACCGGGGCGCAGGCACCTGCGAGTTCTTGGTTGACCGCGACGGCTCGTTCTATTTTTCCGAGATGAACACCCGGATTCAGGTCGAGCACCCCGTGACCGAGATGGTCACGCGTTTTGATCTGGTACGTGAGCAGTTTCGCGTCGCGGCAGGGCAGGGTTTATCGCTCGAGCAAGACGACGTAACGGTTTCGGGTCACGCCATCGAAGTCCGCGTCAACGCCGAAGACCCCGACTATGATTTTCGGCCCTCGGCGGGCACCGTCACCGACGTACATTGGCCCGGCGGCCCAGGAATTCGGGTTGATTCACACGTCTACTCGGGCTACCGGATTCCGCCCAATTACGATTCGCTGGTGGCGAAGATTATCGCCTGGGCACCGACCCGCGAAGAAGCCATCGCCCGGATGAAACGGGCGCTGACCGAAACCGTGTTGGAAGGCATTAAAACGACCATTCCGTTTCACCTCCGCGTGCTCGACAACGCGTTTTATCAGCGCGGCGCGGTCTACACCACCTTTATTGCCAAACGAATGCAGGGCTAAGCATGACCCATTTAGACAATTATGGCGACTAGACGGCGGGCCAGAGAGCTGGCCTTTCGCGCCCTGTTTCGGGCCGAACGCGGCGATGAACCGCTTTTAGAAGCGTGGGAGAGCATCCGCGACGACCTCACCGACCAGACGCCCGGTGAAGCCGAAGAAGTTTACGGCGAAGGTTTAGACGCCGACGGTACCGCGTTTGCCGAACGGCTCGTGGGGGCGTTTGCGAAACATCAGGCGGAACTCGACGGAAGGCTCTCCAGGGTACTCGAGGGCTGGACCTTTTCCCAGATGTCACAGACCGACCTCGCCGTATTACGGCTGGCCCTCACTGAAATGACCTTTGAAGACCTGCCGCCCGAAGTCACGTTCGAGGTCGCCGTGCGGATTGCCAAACGTTACGGCGGTGAAGAGTCGGGGCGCTTTGTCAACGGTGTGCTGGCCAAACTTCACCGTGAAGGTGTATCTACGAGTACATCTGAACCCGAAGCCACCGCCGAGCCTACCGAGGTGAAGCGCTAGCATGGCCCAAACGGCCCAGCAACTAGACGGTAAAACGGTCTCCAAGAGCGTCACCGCTGAACTCAAAGAAACACTCCAGACACTCCCCTTCGCGCCGCAACTCGTGGTCTTGCGCGTCGGTGAAGACCCGGCGAGCGTCGCGTATGTACGGGGTAAAGACCGCGCTGCCACCCAGCTCGGCCTCAAATCTCAGGTAGTCGTGTTGGACGAAATGACGGCCCAAAACGACCTGCTGGCCCGCGTGAGAGCACTCAACGACGATCCCGAAGTTGACGGCATTTTGGTGCAAGACCCCTTGCCGCCGCACTTAGACATCCGCGCCGTGCAGGAAGCCATCAACCCGGACAAAGACGTAGACGGCTTTCACCCGGTCAATGTCGGGCGGCTCTGGAACGGCGGGCGGGCGCTCGTCCCGTGTACTCCGGCAGGGCTGATTCGCATTATGGATTTTTACAAGTTACCGGTTGCGGGCAAAAGGGTCGTCATCGTCGGTCGTTCGTCGCTAGTGGGCAAGCCCGCAGCGGCGCTCTTTTTGCAGCGGGACGCAACCGTGACTGTAACCCACTCCAAGACTCGAGACCTGCCCCCCTTAACCGCCGAAGCCGATATTTTGGTTGCCGCCGTCGGGCGCGTCGGCCTCATCACACCGGAGATGGTCAAACCGGGCGCAGTTGTTTTAGACGTGGGCATTACCCGCGTCGAGGACAGCCGTAAAAAGTCGGGCTGGGCTTTACGGGGCGATGTTGCGCCTGAGGTTGCCGAAGTTGCGGGTTATCTGACGCCCGTACCGGGCGGCGTCGGGCCGATGACGGTGGCGATGCTTATGCAAAACACCGTAATTGCTGCAACCCGGCGGCGCGGGGACGCCCACAGAAGTTTCGGTTCATGATTCTGCTGTTTGACCTTGCGCTGCCGGACGAGGTGCAGGAGAGGCTCGAGACCACCGTCCTCGAAACCCTCCGCACCGGTCAATTTGTTCTGGGCGAACGAGTGCAGAAGTTTGAAACCGCGTTTGCCGCCTACACGAACTCGGCGCACGCCGTTGGTGTTGGGTCGGGAACAGACGCCTTGGTACTCGCTCTGCGGGCGCTCAGCGTCGGCCCCGGTGATGAGGTTATCGTTCCGGCACTATCGTTTTACGCCTCTGCTGAAGCGGTGCTCTTGGTCGGCGCAGAACCGGTGTTAGTAGACGTTGACCCGGACACCCTGAACTTGTCCGTGACGGCTGTCGAGGCCGCTCTGACACCCCGTACCAAAGCTTTGTTGCCGGTTCACCTTTACGGCTGCCCCGCCGACATGCCCGCTCTCGCTGAACTCGCCCGTAAACATGACCTCAGGGTCATCGAAGACGCGGCGCAGGCGGCTGGCGCGACCTTAGACGGTAAACCGATGGGCAGCTGGAGCGACGCCTGCTGCTACTCGTTTTATCCGACGAAAAATCTGGGCGCAGCCGGAGACGGCGGGCTCGTCACGACGCCACACGCTGCCGTCGCCGAACAGGTCAGGTTGTTACGGGTTCACGGCACGACGCGCCCGTATTTTCACGAGGCGGTGGGGTACACCTCGAGGCTCGACGCCCTGCAAGCTGCCGTCTTGAGCGTCAAACTGCCCTATCTAGACCTTTGGAACGCCCGTCGGCAAGCGTTAGCGGGCCTCTACGATACGCTGCTTGCCGACCTGCCAGTCGGGATTCCCAAGCATCAGGGCGGGGTTTATCACCTTTACGTCGTGCGCGTTCCTGAACGCGACCGGGTGATGACGGCGCTTAACGAACAGGGTGTCGAGGCGCGGGCTTACTATCCCTACGCCCTCCCCGAGATGCCGCCCTTAAAGGGCAAAGCACACGGCGACTATACAAACGCCAGAGCCGCTGCCGGAGAGCTGCTGGCTTTGCCGCTCTATCCCAGTTTAAGAGACGCCCAAGTGGGTGAAGTCGCCGAACGCTTGAGAGCTACCTTAAAGGCACCTTCAGAACCTGCTTTGTAAAGACGAAGCGACTCTCGAGCCTGAGATTCAATCAACTACCAGCTGAAGCAGGTGGAACGCGTTTGACCCTCGAAGGGTCGTTCCGACCTAAGTCGGCTTAAGCTAGGCAGGAACGTCGCCAAGTCTATAAGCAACGTGAGAGACGAATACCCGCAGCGTTGAAGCCGAGAAGATCGGGTCACCACGGGTAATCTGCGATGTGTCTAATACCGCAAGGGCAAGTTTACACGCGCATTACATCCTGGGTCTTCTTTCCGGCAGCAAGAGCGTAACCGACATGGCTGAACGCGGCTTGTTGCCGTTTGGCAAGCAGTACGCCTGCAAGCTTCTAGCGCAGAATCCAAACCTCACCAAGACGTTCTGACATGCTGTTTAGCCGACGCACCCCAGGGCGCTTACCTCGCCGTTGATCTGCTCAAGGTCAAGCACCAAGGTGAACGTATCGAGGGGGTCGGACGCTGTTATGACAACAGCAAGGGGGTGATGTGGGGTCACACGTTAGTGAGTAGTGGGCTGGTCCAGTTAGGCGAAGACCCTTATCTACTACGCTGTGATCCGTTTCCCGACGAGCTGATGAGTACTGAGCGCTACCCCAGACTCACGGCTACCGAGGCGATGCTCACGGTGGCTGGCGACGTCGTAAGCGCTGGCGTAAAGGTCAAGGCGTTGCTGGTCGATGCCGAGTTCACGACTCGACTGGGATTACGCTCCTTGAAGCAGCTACCGCTAGCTTTTGTTGGTCGCTTCAGAAGTAACGCCAAAGTGATGTTCGAAGCCCAAAAGGTGCGCGTCAACGATTTGGCTAAACGCTTCATGCCCGGCAAAGCGCGCTGGTATCCAAAACTCAGACGCTATATCAAACGCCTCGAGGTCGTCCTAGCCGAAGTTGGCACTGTGGAGTTGCTGATTGTCTGGAAAGCTCAAGGGTTCGGCTGGCACCTCACCACCTTGATCAGTACCCTTAAAGCCGGCGTTCAGGAAGTCTTTCAGGCTTGGTCAGCGCGTTGGAGCCTGGAAGTCAGTCACAGGCTCCGAAAACAATCCTTGGCGTTGGGCGCGTGTCAGTGCCTGACCTATGCAGCTCATTTGCAACATGCCGAGCTGGTCAACCGGGCCTTCGAGCTGATGCGTCTAGAACGGCAACGAACATCTTATCTAACGTGGAAGTCGGCTCAGCAGCGCGCCGCTGAAACCCTGAGAAACGCCTTGCTGACCGAAGGTTTTCGTATGGTCGCCTGGAATTAACCCTTCAGTACGCGGTTTCTCAATTTGGCGACATTCCTGCTAGGCACACGCCAAGTGCCCTGAACTACGACTCGAAGTCGTCAGCAACTTTGAAGTTCTCTTCTTCGGTATGCCCTTCGATATAAGCTGCTACAGCACTTAAGCAGCTAGAGGCTACAAAACGCATCGTCAACCTTGTCACGGAAAGGTCAATCTGGGTCGTGATGGTGGCTAATAAGAGCTTTAATCCGGTTCCAAAGCGGCTCGATGAGGTTGCGGACAGGCCCGGTGGAGGCGCAAGCTGAACATGCCGTTTTGTCCAAGACGAGGTCAGCAGAATAAGGGGGTAGGGCAACTAGACGGCAGCCGAGCGGCTCGAGTAACTTTTGCAGGGTTGCTTGACGGTGGCATGAAGCGTTATCAAGAATAACAACCTGCTTAGGTCTTAAGGTAGGAACAAGCACCTGCTCAAGCCAGGTTTCGACGACTGCGCTATTACAGTAGCCAGTGAAGGTCATCGGCGCAAAGACTTTATGCTGACACCAGGCAGCAATCATTGAGACGCGCTGGGTAAAATGGCCTAGTTTTTCAGCAAAACAGCGTGTGCCTTTAGGACTCCAATAGAACGACCGAAGGCCGCCCCATTGGGGCTAGTTCGCCATAGGCGTAATCAAGCGTATTCTCTACACCAGCTTCATCAATATAAACGCACCGCTCAGGGGTTAGTTGGTTTAGCTCCCGCTCGAATAGCCGCCGTGCTGCTAGCAAACGTTCCCGGTAGAGATAAGGGTTTTTTTACGTGTATAGCCCAGTCGCTCAAGCGTTTTAGAAAACGTAACCGTACTCAGCCGTTGACCCTGCACTTTGTACCAAGCGTCGGCTAATTCACCTAGCGTGTTACCTTTATACTCCTCTATAAAGGCCCGCAGCTCGGAGCTGTCCGCTAGTGCCGGTGCCGGGCCACGCAGATAGTCTGTCGTTGCTTTGAGCTTCCCGGTTTCTGTTCTCAATCTGAGCCAGTCATCTACCGTACTCCGGCTGACTTTGAACTGCTGATGCACCTTCGTCTTGCTCATACCCTTATCCAGGGCTGCTAACACCCGCATCCGTAAATCCTGACTGTATGGCGTTCCCATTTCGCTATTGTAGCTTCTTTCCCTTACGCTGCTATAGTTGCCATGCGTGTCTGAGCAAGACGACGTGTGGATGCACCTATGCTCGTATAAAACAGCATATATCCACTGTTAAGGTAGACTTGATAAAGCCGATAATTGCTTGGCTCAAGCTCATCTTAAGCATCTTAACCTTATGGGGGAAACCAACTCATCCTTTTTGCACTGCTACAGCAGGTATCATCTGGTTT
This sequence comes from Truepera sp., assembly GCA_965215315.1. Lineage (GTDB taxonomy): Bacteria > Deinococcota > Deinococci > Deinococcales > Trueperaceae > Truepera. The sequence goes on from CBDCDB010000008.1 coordinate 3,212,897, forward strand.
GAGCCAGTCTATGAGGATAAAGCACAGTCTAGCACGCACCCCTGAGAGATGATTCCTGCAAGAACCTAGCTCAGTAGCGATGAAAAACGCTATACTACATTGTCAGCGAAGAGTTGACCCATAGCAACACAGTGTCTAAAGTAAGCGAATGAAAAAGCGCTATGGAATCAAGCTGAGTAAAATACAAAGGCAAGAGCTCGAACGGCTAACAAAAGCGGGAGCGTGCCGGGTGAGGGTGTACAAACGGGCTAGGGCACTGTTACTGGCGGATGCCGGGGTAAGTGACGCCGAGATTCTCAAGCAAGCAGATATCAGTTTGGCAACGCTCAAGAGGATCCGCAAACGTTTTTGCGAAAGCCAGAGTAACGTCCAAGAGGTAGTAGCGGACAAGCCCAAACCAGGACGCCCAAGTCGCTTTAGTGGTGAACAGCGAGCGAAGATTACCGCTTTAGCATGTAGTGAGGCTCCTGAAGGCAGAAGCAGATGGACACTGAGACTGTTAGCGGATAAAGCTGTCGAGCTGGGCTTGGTTGAGACTGTTTCGCATGAGGGGGTCAGCGAGATACTGAAAAAAACGAGCTCAAACCCCACCTAAAGCGGTGTTGGTGTTTGGGCAAGCTCACCTCTGCGTTCATTTGGCAAATGGAGCGGGTGCTTGATACTTACGCTCAGCCTTATGACCCCGACTATCCGGTACTTTGTTTTGATGAACGACCTTGTTATCTGATTGAACAGACCTTACAACCTGTAGCGATGAAAGCAGGCCAGGTCAAACGCGAGGACTACCATTATAAAGTCACGGCAAGTTGTTCAGTGCTCTTAGCGGTCGAGCCGCTTACCGGCAGGCGTTGGACTAGGCTCTATGACCACCGCCGACGGCAGGAATACACCGACTTTATGCAGTACTTAACGCAACAGTTCCCTCAAGCGCAGAAAATCAGGCTGGTGCAGGATAATCTCAACACCCATAACCCAGGCTCGTTTTATGCTGCTCTAGCACCGCAAGCTGCCTTCGAACTTGCCCAGCAGTTTGAGATGATTCATACCCCTAAGCACGCTTCTTGGCTTAACATGGCTGAACTTGAATTCTCCGCTTTAAGCAAACAGTGCCTAGACCGGCGCATTGCTCAACGTGACCGCCTTGAAACTGAACTTAACGCTTGGCAAACAGAGCGCAATCAAGCCCAAGTTAAGCTCAACTGGCAATTCTCCAAAGAAGCGGCTAGACACACCTTCAAACGTGCCTATACAGAGGTGAAGGTGTCAGTACCTCGCTGACAGTGTAATATTGTGTGTGCAGCTCTTCGCTTGCGCTTGGTGAACTGGTTCAGCGTCACTTCCCGGTCAGGAAATTTGGTCACGATCTCCAGCTCGCCGCCTAACGCTCGGATATCGGATATAGCGCCCCAACGTCTTAATCAAGATGTCCTCCTGATGTTCAAGCTTGGAAATAGCAGCTTGCCGCACCTCCATAATCTCAGCTACTTCTTTCTGTGTTAGCTCCCGGTCTTTGCGGAGCTGGCTTACCAAGTCGTACTCCATAAAAAGTACCTGTTTGGTCTTTTCGACAACCTGACGTTCTCCCTCAGTAAGATCTTTCGTTAGTTCACTAAATGGTACGCTTCCCATCGTTGCCCTTCTTAGTTAAGGTTTCTAAATGTCGTTCAAAAATTGCCTCGGCTAGCGGAATCATCCGTTTGTACCAGCGTTTATCTCCGGCTTTGTCGCCGCCGATCAGCCTCGAGCGTATCAGCGTAAGGTCGCCTGAGCTGCGGCTCTTGATCCTCGAGTAAGCCGATATGCGCCGCTACCGTCCGCTTAAGGGTTTTCTCCTGAACGCTGAACCACTTGTCAAACTCCGCCGAAGCATTAACTGTATAAGCCACCTAGTCAGCACGGCAGGAAACAACCTCGAAGTTATATGTAACTTTGAGGTTGTTTTGTAAAGCATCTGCTTACGCAACTGTCAAAAAAGCCCCGCCGGGTTTCAGCGGCACCTGACGATCACCCCTTATGGCTGCTTCTTCCGACCTGACCAGGTTCGAGGGTCGCCACCGCGCTGAGCCGACGGAGCAAGTTCTAACTTAGCACAGCCGCACAAAGGGCTGCAAGCAAACGCGCACGCTTCCCCTCTCGTAACGTTTTTCTCAGTAAAATGCGGCTATGCTGAAGGGTATGAAAAGTGAAACTTTGAGCCGCTACTTGGGGCAACCTGATTTGCAAGAGCAGCTTCCGGGCGCTGAGGACGCGGTGGTCGGGATTGGCCGCGACCCCGAGGATGCGCGGCGCAACTGCATTGTGCTTTACGTGCCGCCGGAGTTTTCGCGTCCGTTACCCCAGAGCGTCACGCTAGGCGGTGAGACGGTGCGCGTGGTGCGGCGTGAACGCGGTGGCCCGCTACGCGCCTACGCTACAGAGTAAAAGAGTAACCAGCGACTTGGGGAGCACTTATGACAAATCCGTCCCACGATTTTGTAACCTTGCTTGCTGCAGTTCAGCTGCCGCCTGAAGTCAAGGCCGTCGGGCTAGGCCGCCAGGATGAGCAAGACGCCCTGCTAGTCATCGTTCGTAACGCCGGAGTACGTGCGTTCGGCACAGAGATGCAAGACCTGTTTGGAGAGGTCTCGAGCCTGCCTCTCATCATGCGCGAAGTTTCCGGCGACCTCTACGCGACCGGACGGCTCCCCGTCGCCCAAACTCAGGCGCTGACGCCTGAGCAAGAGGTTTTAGAGCCCGTCGTTTTAGGTGCACAAGTACAAAACGGTAGCGCCGACGAGCGGTTGAGCGGTTACGGTGTCGGGACGCTCGGCGCATTTGCCAGGGACGCTGACGGGAACACCGTTTTGCTCAGTAACAACCATGTGATTGCCGCTGAAAACGACGGTGAAGTCGGCGACGTCATCTTTCAGGCGCAGCGGGGAAGGGGGCGTGCTGTTGGTACGCTCTCTGCGTGGGTGCCCATTACGCTCACCGAACCCAACCGGGTCGATATCGCCAGCGCCACCGTAAACGCCGATGCTGCTTTTAAGAACGGCTTTTTACCCCTGCGAAACCGTCCTAACCCGGCTGGTCTTGCTGCGCCCAGAATTGGGGCCAGAGTCTTCAAAGTCGGGCGCACCAGCGGCCTTACGTTCGGGTCGGTCACGGCTATCGCCACCCGTGTTCCGGGTGTCGGCTACGGGATCGGCAGCGCCTCGTTTGAAAATAGCTTTATCATCGAAGGGCAGGGGGGCGGTACCTTTAGCGCTCCCGGTGACAGCGGCAGCGGGATTTACGACCTAGAGGGCCGTTTGCTCGGATTTTTGTATGCCGGGGACGGCACGATTACGCTGGCGTGTCCGGCGGAGGAGGCGCTCGAGGCTTTATCACTAACTCTTGTGTAAAGCTGATGAAGTGACCGGCATTATCGTCCTATTGGGCGCTCCTAATGACGCTCTGGGAAACTTGTCGAGCATTGCTGTAGAACGGTGCTCCTTAGCAGCAGACATTTACAAGGGCCATACAGGATTCAGCATCTTGCCGACCGGCGGATTTGGCAACTTCAACCGCGCTAACAAGCCTCACGCCCACTACACCCGCACCTTTTTGCTCGAGCTTGGCGTCGCTGAAAAAGACCTTTTGGAACCTGCGCTGAGCCGGTTTACACTTGAGGACGCTACACTCTCCGAACCTGTCGTTTTGCGGTATAGCGTCAAAAACCTCATCGTCGTCACTTCGGACTTTCACCGTAACAGAGCCGAGCTAATTTTTGGGCGAATCTTTACGGGTTACAACGTGTCGGTTTACGGCAGCAAAACTGTTTTGCCGCAAGCCGAACTCGAGCTATTAAAGCAACACGAAAATGAAGCTGTCGCCCGCTTGATACGTCGTTAAATCGAGCTACACTTTCTGCCGCTGAAGCGCATAGTTCAGCCCGCCGATCCGGTACCAGCGGCGGCCGTAAGCACCCAACACAAGCTTGTGAACGCCTTCCTCGGTCTCACTTCTTTCCCGCTCAATCAGGTTAATCAGCACGTCACTTCCCGGCCTAGACAGCTCGAGCTGACTTCTCTCACTCAGCATCGGAGCCAGCCGCCGCCTAACGCCGCGCCCGTAAATCTGCATGTCTTTTTCCGGCACGAAACGTGCAAAGACTTTTTTACGCTGTTCGTCGGTCAATCTGCCCAAACCGAGTTCGTCGTGGTTACGTAAAAACTGGCTCCACAGCCAACGGTTTTACATCGGCAGTCGCCAGCGCGTACAAGAGGTGCTGATTAACGTAAAAGTTAAACACCATCCGGATGCCGCCCCCCGTTTTGCCGAAACAGGGCCGCGCCGCTTTGGGCATGACGTTCGCCTCACCGAGCAAAATTGCGCCATTCGAGCGCCAGTTTAAAAAGTCGCGTATTTCCGAAAGGTACTCAAAGCGGAGTCCGTGTTTTTTTGCGCCGGGTGCGGGCGTGTCGAGGATAAACGGTACCGCGTCTACCCGAAACCCGGCGACGCCTAACTCGAGCCAGTAGCCCATAATCCGCTGAATCTCGGCCCTTACCTCGGGATTTTCCATGTTGAGGTCGCGCTGAAACTTGTGAAAGCGGTGAAAATAGTAGGCTCCGGCCTTTTTATCATGTGTCTAGGTCGCTTTTTGCACGCCGGGGGAGACCATCCCGGTGTCCCAATCTGAGGGCCGCTCTTCCCAAACGTACCAGTCGCGTTTCTGTGAACCTGGTTTATGCGTTTCTTGAAGCTAGCCGTGCTTATCTGGAGTGTGGTTGGCGACTAAATCAATTAAAATAGCATTTGCACAAGAGGTTGGTACAGGCATCATTCCAAAACGTGCGTGCTAGACTGAAAAACTCTTACATAAAGCGTTTCCGACCAGATGATACCTGCTAAAACTTTAAGTCCGCGCTGTTTGGCGGCGTGCATAAAGGTGACGAAACCGCCGCTCGAGCCGTGCCGCGCGTCCACGCCGTAAAAGTCTTTGAGGTCGTAGCCGTTGTCCCGGTTGGGCGTCGGTTGAAACGGGGCCAGCTAGAGCGCGTCTACGCCGAGCGAATGCAGGTAGTCGAGGCGGCGCATCAGCCCGCTAAAGTCACCGACGCCGTCGCCGTTGGCGTCCATAAACGATTCCAACTCGAGGCTGTAAATGACGGCGTTTTTGTACCATAGGTCGTCAATCATCGGGTCTCCGTTTCAGGACGATAGCAGCGGCGTAAAGGCCGTCTGTGTCTGGGTTCTGATGCCGTCGGTTGTTCCCGTCAAGTTAGGGCAGTTTAGCTGCAGCCTAGCTTATGACGCTGAGCCCTCGAATAGCCACAAGTTTTACGGGTTGTAACGCGTTGGTTGCGGTTGCAGCATGGGTTGTGGTCACAACGGGGGCGGCGACCGCAACTTCAGTCCATTTGACTCCGGTCGCCGTAAAAACCCTTTCATAAAACCCAAATGGTTTCCAAACATTGCTGGTGTAATCTGGGTAAGTTCAGCCTAGCGTGTATTCGGGGCGGCTCCCCCTTGACGACCGTCGAGGCTCCGGCAGGTTGATTGAGAAATGCAGGTTGATTGAGAAATACAGTGCAAGACTGCTGTCACTCGGCCCTCTGGCCGAACCGGGTGAACGCAGTATCTTTAGCAGAGCCGAACGGCTCGCCCGAGGAGTACAGCATGGACGTAACGATGAAGACCGCTAGAAAAGCCCTGTTTGCCCTCGCCCTGACCGCTGGCTTCGCCTTGCCGGTCGGCTTTGCCCAGGTGTATCTCGGGGCCGAACTCGGTCAGTTTATGACCGGCAATTCGGATAACCTGAGCAGCCGTAACGTGGGCGCTCAGATTGGCTTTACATCATCTGGTTTTGGGTTACGCGCCGCCGCCGAAGGCAACATTGCGGCCCGGACGCTCGAGTCGAGCAGCTTCGACGCGCTCCTTAACGTTCCGTTTATCGCCGGTAGCACGCTCTATGTGGGCGCAGGCGCGGACGTTCTCGATATGGGCCAGCTTAGAGCGCTCAAGGCTCAGCGGGTTGGGTTCGAGAACGCGCTACAAGCAGGGGTTTTCGGCGCTCACGCAGTTGCCGGAGCCGAGGTACGTTTAGGCCCGTTCGGAGCCTTTGGCGAAATCCAACCTGTCTACCGGTTGGGGCAGGGCGCGACCGTTCGTGACGGTACCTACTTCCGCACGCGGGCAGGGCTCAATATTCACTTCTAACTGGGTGCTTGGGGCTGTTCTGGGGGCTATATCAGGCGTAGTCTAGCCGCTAGGAAAAATATAGACCAGCGAAGGGAGACATAGCGCAACCTCCGTTCTCCTTTCGCTACTTTTGGCCCCGCAAACAGTTTCAGTCAAGTTAACGCGCTGAGAGTTTTTCAACATTTTTACCTAACGCCGCCGCCGTAAACCAAATCCAAACATTAACCCGGTCTGTTCTAAACGAACGCCCGCTAAGCTGTGCTGATGAGGAGTCCGGACGCGTTTCCAGCGGACTTTACCGGTGGTGTTACAGTAGCCCATATGCCGTTAACCACGCCGCTCGTACTGGTGGTCGAGGACGAACTCACGTTCGTGCAGACCCTCGAGCTGTACCTGCGCCGTGAAAACTACCGCACCGAGCGTGCCGGGGACGAGGTGCGGGCTCTGGAACTCTCCCGCGCCGCACGGCCCGATTTAGTAATTCTAGACCTCGGTTTGCCGGGGCTAGACGGGCGCGAGGTGCTCGAAACCGTGCGGGCCCAGTCCGAGGCACCCGTCACCGTCTTGACTGCCAGAGACGAAGAGGTTGACGAACTGCTCGGTTTCGGTCTTGGAGCCGACGACTACCTCGTCAAGCCTGTGGGTGCCCGCAAACTGATGGCGCGGGTTAAGGCGGTGCTGCGCCGTGCTCAAGGTGCCGCAAGTGCTGCAGGTGACAAAGCTGAGCGCGAACCGGTGTTGCGGGTAGGGGCGCTCGAGGTCGATACTTACGGCAGGGTCGCTAAGGTGGCGGGGCGGGTGCTCGAGCTGACGCCGACCGAGTTCAAGCTGCTTCATCACCTCACCCGGACGCCGGGGCGGGCGGTCTCAAGGGGTGAACTTTACGACGTAGCGATGCCTGAAAGTGACGCCTTTGAACGCGCCGTTGACATTCACATCACTAACGTGCGGCGCAAACTGCGGCTCTCGGGCGCAGACGGCCTCACCGAAACGGTGCGCGGTCTCGGTTACCGGTTAGCAGGGGCGTAAACCGGGCGTGACGCAACCGTGAACCGGCTGGCAACCCGTCTGCTTTTGGCGTTTCTGGCGGTGGCGCTGCTGTCTTCAATCGCTGTTCCGGCCCTGCAAAGTATCGCCGCGCGGCGCACCTTCAGCGACCTCAGCCCCGAGTTTCGCGGGCGCATCGAGCGTTCGCTGCCGCGCCGTGGTGTGGACGGGCCGCCACCGTTTGTGCGTAACGAAAGGCCACCGAACGGGCCATTAACGGACAGGCAACGACCAAACGGACAATTGCCAGAAGGACAAGTACCGGACGAAGGTTTTTTGCGTGAAGAAAACACCCGTTTGCTCGAGCTTTTAGGCGATTACCGGGCCGCGCAGCGTCAGGCGGTGGCTTTCGGCGTCGGCGGTACAGTTCTTCTGAGCGTCTCCCTAGCGCTGCTGCTTAGCAGAACCATCGCTCGGCCTATCGAAGCGGTGTCGAGGGCCGCCTCAGAGCTCGCCGCCGGAGATTTGACGGCCAGGGTCAACTTAGGGCGGTCGTACCCCGCCGACGAAACGCGTGCGCGCTCGGTTTCAACCGGATGGCCGAGGCGCTCTCCGCCTACGAGGGTGAACGCAAAGCGATGATTGCCGACATCGCCCACGAACTCCGTAACCCGCTGGCGACGCTGCAACTCCGCCTCGACGCGCTGTCTGACGGGCTCGTAACGTTTAACGACGACGAAGCCAACTTGCTGCAAGGGCAGGTTGGCCTATTGGCGCGGCTGATCGGCGACCTGCGGACGCTTTCGCTCGCCGACGCGAACCGGCTTTCGCTGGGGCGGCTCGAGCTTGGCCTGAGTAACCTCACTGAAGGGGTCGTCGCTCAGGCGCGTCTGAAAGCAGAAGGTGCGGGGATAAGGTTGACATTTACGTAGACCGACAAACCAGCCCTCGTAGACGCCGACCCCGACCGCCTCACACAAATCCTCAACAACCTGCTCGACAACGCCTTTCGGATAACGCCCAAGAGTGACGAGGTCGCCGTAAACCTCCTGGTAACGTCTACCGAGGTCGTGCTGCGGATACGCGACACCGGCCCGGCCCCGGCATCCCGGCAGACGAACTCGGAACGGTGTTTGAGCGTTTCGTGCAGGGGAGACGGCGCGACATCCCAAGTAGCGGCGGCAGCGGTCTGGGCCTCGCCATCGTGCAGAGCCTCGTGAAGCTGCACGGGGGCCGTGTTCAGGCGGGCGACTGGACGGATGAAAGCGGCAGCGGCGCACAGCTCGAGGTCGGTTTGACCCTCGTCCTCAGCAAAACCAACGGCTAAACAGCTTCCAAACAAACTCCATATAGCACCCCAACTCCGCTCCGGCACACTGTCTTTAGGTCACCGCACACGCGGAGAGGCCAGAAAGGGAAAACCATGAAAAAAGCAATCGTTACGCTTACCGCCTCGAGTCTCCTGATCGGCAGCCTGGGGGTTGTCACCGCGCAAACTGCGCAGAGCAGCGGAGAAACGCAAATCGCGCAGCAGGAGTCTGCTCGAGGCTTCGGTCACGGCCCCCGTTTTGGGCGGGATTTCAGACGTGGCTCTGGCCCTGGGACGATTTAGGCAGAGGTTTTGGGGGGCTTGCTTTTCGGACACCTCGCTCTGGGAACGACGGTAACGCTCGAGTTTTACGCCGCCGACCCCGCAAACAGTGAGAGCACGCCCGAGAGAACGCTGGCCTTCACTTACGCTGAGGATAGCGAAACCGCCCTCGGCCAGAGCTTCGCCGAGGCGCAGGCCAACGCGGGTTATGTGACCATCAACGTAGGTGAGCAGACGCAGACGCTCGAGCTGCCCTCAGACACGTCAGCTGACTCTTCAAATAATGACGGCTACCGGCGCGGCGGCGTTTACGGGGCCTTTTACGGTGCGCTGCCGCTGCGCGGGTTGGGGGAGGGCTCGAGCGTCAACGCCACCTTCTATGACGGCGACCCCGCAAGCGACGCCCAAACGCTGCAAACCCTGACCTTCACCTCCGGACAAGATAGCGAAGCGGGGTTCGCCACCGATTTTCGTGAAGCCGCCCAGCAAGCCGCCTATGTAACCGTTACGACGAGCCCGCAAACGACGACGGTCAACCTTTCAGACGTCGCTTCTAGATTTGGTGACTTTGGACGTGGTGGTGTGGGTAACGACTTTTACCGGGGCGGGCCGGGAGGTTGCCGGTAAACGTCTAAAAACTGCCAAGAAAATCTTCGCAAGCTTGATTGCGAGGATTTTTCTGTTTACCTGCCGATAAACGCGTAATTTGCAACCAAAAACCAGACAAGTGTAGATACGAGAAACACTCGTTCGACGCGTCCAAAAAACCGGCGCAAGGGTCTAAATACCGTTACTACTACGCCGATAAGCGAAATCATAGCGGTATAGCGGAGTCTTGTCAGCAGCCATTCTTGGGGTAAGTCTCGAGCTAATGCGAACGTGGTGAGCAGAGGCGTCGCGTTATCAATCACCACGTAAGCTGACGCGAACGTCAGGACGGCAAAGAGGTAGTGCAGCGTTCCCTGCCGGGTACGGCCTGCTCCCTCCAAGTCGGTTTTGAACACGCTGACGCCGACCCCGGCAGCGACCATGAAGAGCATACAAAGCGGAACAAAGGGCGGAAACCGGGGCTCTGCCGAAGCGTAAAAGAGATAGGCGAGCGCCAGCGCACCAAAATTTCCTATCCAAACATAAGCTTGAAATAGCCCAGCTGACCTGCCCACGCCGTAATCGCTGACAGCGTGCCGTAAAGGGGTATAACCCGAACCGCTAAAGTGCAGGCTTGCAAACAGTACAAGGTTTAGGAGATAAAAGCCCGTCGCCACGAACGCCACTGCACTGACTTCACGCACCGTGCTCACGGCTCCCTCCTACGCTTTAGCGTTGACCAGCGCACGTTCACGCTGCGCCGCAAACTTTTTCTGATAGTAACCCAGTAGCTGATACCAACGCCGCCCAACAGTCCTGGTAAGGCCCAGACCGTCCACTCGAGCCCCGCCGGAAGCAGCGGCCCCACGTTTTGCACCATAAACGCCGTGACCGCCGCCAGATAAGAACCCACCATGCGCTCCAAGTGATACGTCCACCACCACAGTGGATCGGGATTCGGGCGGCGAAAACTCCGAAGGTCAGCCCACGCATCTTTACTGAGAAAGACACCGAAACCAATCCCCAGAATTGAAAAGGCAACCGACGATAAAACCGACGCCCGCCGAGAGCGCGACAGTTGCCCCGACCCAATCGAGCAGGGCGGCGCGTTCACCGCGTTCCGGGTGTTTACGGTGGAGCGAGCGCACGCCGGAGAATGCGCCGTAAAAACTCAAAATCGAGATAATCAACAAAAATACGTTCGGCCTGACGAAAAGAATCGCCAGCGCGGTTATGAAAATCACAAACATCGCCCAGAAGTAGACGCGTCCCCAGCGGCGGTGGGCGGTTCCGCCCTTTTGCGTCAGCATCGCCAGAGGTGCGAAGATGAGGGCGGTAATCCCAGCCCCGACGTGTGTAACAAGCAGCAGCGTTTCCATACCGTCAGGGTAGCGGAGCGTGGTGCAGCTGCGCCCGTGCCGGAGGTCACGCCTTATATCACAGCCGACCTATGACTTCCGGCAGGGGTCACGGCGTTTGCGGCGCTCTATACTCTCTTTATGTCGCCCTTTACGTCAACTGCGTCTAAGTCTGCGAGCCTGCGCGAGCTGCCGCTGCCCCTCTGGTCACTGTCAAACGTCGCCGGACTCGTGACCTAGTTGGCGGTCGGAGTTCCTTTGGGACTCGAGCGCCTTCAAGGGCCGGTCGCCGGAACGTTCAGCCTCTGGCTGGTTTGCTACCTCACCTTCGGCGTCCTTTTTGCGTTGGTCGCCAATCCCAGGTTTGACGGCTGGGTACCGCATCAAAGCCTGCTACCGCTGACGCTGCTAACGTCTCTGACGTTCGGCGTTATCGGTTTCGGCGAGGCGTACTGGGTGGGCGGCGTGCTGCTCATTATCACCGCAAGTTACGCGCCGCACCTGCTCTCAGCCCGGAACGCGGCGCTCTGGGTCGCCTTGCAAACAGCGGTAATGACCTTTATCTTTTTGTTGACCGGCGACACCGTAAAAGCGCTTGTACAAGCTGCGCTCTATCTGGGCTTTCAGCTGCTCGCGCTCTTTACCACGCACGCCGCGCTCAGTGAGGCGGCTGCCAAGGTGCGGCTGGCGCAGCTCAACGCTGAACTCTTGGCGACCCAGGAACTTTTACGCGAGAGTAGCCGCATGGCGGAGCGGGTGCGCTCGTTTACGGCAACGGTCTGACGGGGATGCGTGAGCGTTCGGAAACGCTGGGTGGGCGGCTCGAGCTCCACCCCAATTCAGGTCGGGGCTTCTCGCTTACGGCGCTCGTCCCCTTGTGACCGGTTCTAGATGACCCAGCCCGGATGATTCGTGTACTGCTAGTAGATGACCAAACTTTAGTGCGGCAGGGCATCCGGAGTTTGCTCGAGCTGTCGCCAACCGTCACCATCATCGGGGAGGCCAGCGACGGTGAAGAAGCGCTCCCGCTCATCGCCGAACTGAAGCCCGACGTGGTGCTTCTAGACCTGCGGATGCCCAAACTCGACGGTTTAGGTGTTTTACGGGCACTTGCCGGAGTACCGCCGACGCTTATCCTGACAACGTTTGACGACGACGAACTCGTTTTAGAGGGGTTGCGGCTGGGCGCAAAAGGCTACCTCTTAAAAGATGTGTCTTTGACACAACTTCTGGATGCTGTAGAAACGCTGGCGCTGGGCCGAACGCTCGTGCAACCGGCCGTCACCGAACGGCTGTTACGGGGCTTGCAAAAAACGAGCTACCCGAGCCTCGAGTCTCCTGACAGCCTGACCAAACGCGAGCTGGAGGTCGTTCGTTTGCTGGCGAGCGGGTACAGCAACAAGGAAAATGCGGGGGCTTTAGGCACGAGCGAAGGCACGGTCAAAAATCACGTGTCGTCGGTGCTGTCAAAGTTGGGGGTGCGCGACCGGACGCGGGCGGTGCTGCGGGCGCTCGAGCTGGGGTATGTGTAAAGTTTACGGGCGCATCAGATTATTCAAAAGTAGGATTTGTTTTCTGACCGTAAAGCACGAAGCAAGAGTTGGGAGAACTGCTAAAAGACGAAAAGGGAGCGCGAGATCGCGCTCCTAGTTTAGCAAACTCGTTTTCTAGCGAATAATCCAGTCCCCGTTGCCCCCGACCCAGCCTAGAAACCTGACTGTTGCCGCCGCCGTTGCTGCCTACATAGATGCTACCGCCGTTGTCGCGGTTGCCGCTGCTATAGCTCGAGTAATAACTACTCTGGGGGTCATAAAGGGCTTGTGTCCAAAGTGTCTTGCCCGTGGCATCGACCTTACGGGTAACGACCTTGTTTTCGTCTGAGAATTCCTCTCTGGTGTCGTCGTAGTCACCTACCATAATGATGTTTCCTGCCAGATCGACCGTAAGATCGTTCAAAATCAGTTTAAGAAACGCTCCAGCGCCCACATAGTCGCGGCTCCAGACCAAGTTGCCCTGTGAGTCGTATTTGTCTAGCCTGTTGCGGAGTTCTCCGTACCCGGTTGCGGTATCTAACAGGTAGACGTGACCTCTGGCAAAGAGTGTCTTGTTGGCGTCGTCTCCCTTTTCGCTCCAGAGCTGCCTGCCTGCTACGTCGTAGCGGTTCAGCTTCGTTTCTGACTTGCCGACTGCGATGGTGACAAAAACACTGCCCCAGGGGGTCACAGTCAAGGTGCCAGGGCTGTTGCCAGGTCCCCGCGACCAGACTGAGGAGCCGTCCGGCGCATATTTTCTAATGAAATTGATCCTGGTACGGGACTCTTCGGCGTTGCTGCACGTCTCTTTGATACCAGCGAGGTAGGTGTTGCCTGCACGGTCTGCCGCAAAACCGTTGACCTTGCCCGTAATAGCCTTGCTCCAGAGCTGCTCTCCTGCTGGGCTAAGTTTGGTCAGTTCGTTGCTGTAGAGAACAGCTGAGCAGAAGTCGTCGTATTCAAAATCACTGATCTCGGTAAAGCTGTAAGCGTTGCCCAGGCCGTCGGTCTCGACCAAACTCTAAGACAAATTTGGGGCGTGCTCGTCGGTAGGGGAAACGCTGTGGTTATAGGCGAGAACATCGCGTTCCCAAATTACGTCTCCGGTACCGCTAAAACGGGAGACGGTCGCACTCGAGGAGCCCCGAAGGGGGTCGGAGTAGTCAGAATACGATTCGTTACGTTGAGAAATTATGGCGTACAAATTGGTACCGGTGGCGAGGTCTATGCTGAAGGTCGCGGGAGAACCGAGCTGCGGCGCAAGCCCCACGACCTCATCTGAGCGAGTACACGCGGCGAGTAGCAGAGCGAGAGCTAATACGACATACGGAAAACGTTTTATTTGTATCCCCCTAAATACGTCATGTCTTTGACCCGACTACATACCACGTTAGACAGGGGATAAATCATGAAGAGAGTGAAAACGGCGTGTGTTGAGATTGTTCTACCGTCAAAGTCAGGCTGATTGAAGTGAAGACGCTCACGAAACCGCTTTGGACTGAAACACTGCACGCACCCAACTATCTCTACCCCAGCCCACGCTCTCTCGCCCACACCACGACCTCAGCCCGCGTATGCAGCCCGAGTTTTTCGTAAATGCTCGAGATATAGTTCCTCACTGTCTGCGTAGCTAGCCCGAGTTCGGTACTGATAGTTTCGTTGTTTGAGCCTCGAGCGATGTAGCTCAGCACCTGCCGTTCGCGGGCGGTCAGCTCGTCGATACCGGTCTGGTCCGGTTCGCCTGAACGCAGCTGTGCGAGCTTTTCAACCACTGAGCGGCTGAACCAGGTGGTGTCGCTCATCACCTCTTCGATGGCCCGCATGAGCTGCGCCTCGGTGCGTTTACGCTGCGTGATGTCGATGAAAATATCGAGCTGACACGCTTCGTCTTCGACGTCGATGATTTCGCTGGCAACCATGACCGAGAGCGCCTCGCCGCTCTTTTTACGGATTTCCATCTCACGTAGCGGGACGGGTTTGCCGCTCCGAAGCTGCTCGAGCGTCCGTTCGCGTCCGGGCCGGTCGACGTAAAGCTCAACATTTTCTAAGGTATGTCCGATGACCTCATCTCGTTCGTACTCGGTCAGCAGCAAAAAACTCTCGTTGACGTTGAGGTAGCGTTTGTCGGTCAGGCGCACGATAACGGTGGGCGCGGGGCTCGAGCTAAACGCTCTGTGAAACCGGTCTTCAGAGCGGCGGAGCGCCTCGGTGCGTTCTTGGACGCGCTTCTCGAGCGTTTCGTGTGACGTCCGGAGTTCTTCTTGTTGCGCTAACCGCTCGGTCTCGTCACGAACGATTTTGGCGAAGCCGTACAGCTTTTCCGGCCTTTTCTCAGTAAAAAGCGCCACCAAAACCCCGTTGACCCAGATGCGCGAACCGTCTTTACGGACGTGCCAGCGGTTGTCCTCGGCTCGTCCGGTCTGAGCGGCGGTCTCGAGCTCATGCTGCGGCGCACGCTTGGCCCGGTCTTCGGGGGTAAAAATGACGTCTATAGCCTTGCCGATGGCCTCGGCGCTGCTGTAGCCAAACATCTCCGTTGCGCCCAGATTCCACGAATTGATGGTGCCCACTACGTCGGTCGTAAAAATCGCGTAATCTTTAAGGTTTTCAATCAGGAGCTGATAACGCGACCCCTGCTCTAGCTCACTGCTACTCTGTTCGTTCTGTTCGTGCGTTTTCTGCACCCTGGCCCCCTCGAGTCACCTTTGAGTCCGTCAGATAGGGCGGCCCCTCGGTCAATATAAACGACACTTACGGTGATGACCAGACGCACCAGTCACGGTTTTACGGCGAAAGATTACTGTCGGTCAGCTTTTCCGGCGGTTTGGTCGCCGTTTAGAGGGTTGTCTAGAGCGCCGTTTGGGGTTGACGGCCTAGCCTTCGCCGCCCGCCGGGTGATGGTCGATGCCCTCAAAGGCTTCCATAAAGGTGTTGATCTGTCCGGGGTTGATCTCGTCGAAGGTCTCGAGCCGTCCCCACGCGGTCATCGCGTAGCGGGTGTCCAGGGTTTCGCGCGGCGCAATCACTACGCGGCGGTAACGGCGGGCGTCGTAGGCGTTTTCTAGTGCGCTGACCTGCGCGGCGTTCTCTTCGGGCGTACCGGACTGATACCACAAGATGACGCCCGCGTCCTCCAAGTTATGCACCAAAAGCGGGTCGGGTTGCACCTCGGTGTACGCGCCCCAACCGGCGGTGTAGGCGAGGTGCGGCCCCGAGGTCGGCGGGTTCGAGTTGTACTCCGGCGTCGCCGCTTCACCGATATGCGCGTTGCCCAAACTGCGAAACCGCTCGCCGGGCAGCTGAGACTGCCGGTAAAGATTGACGCCGATCGGTGCGGCGATGAGTAGCGCCACACCCGCGCCGACGAGCCACGGCGTCCGGGAGCGCGGGGTTTGCAGGGTTTTCCGCGCCTGCTTACGATTTTTGGCGGACGCTTTCTCTGCTTGTGAACCTTTAGCCTTGCTTTTAGAAGCTTTCGTTGCCATTCTCCAATCTACCCCGTAAGGTTTAATGAAGCTGTTATCTCGGTAGGGGTCGGGATTTTTTGGGGTGGGCTCGAGTCCCAGCGTTTACAGCCCTTTACATCCGCCGAACTTCGTAAGATAACCTTGTTGAGACGACCGAAGAACCAGACCCCCGGAGGTGGCAAGATGACCCAACCCGCAACGTTCCGCGCGTTCCGCATAGAAAAAATGAGTGAAAAATCAGGCGAAAGGCCGGCTGAAACGTTCAGCCGTAGCATTCAAACGTTTTCGCCCGACACCCTGCCGGACGGAACCTTAACCGTACAGGTCGTCTATTCGTCCTTAAACTACAAAGATGCGCTCTCAGCGACCGGCAACCCCGGCGTGACTAAAAATTATCCGCACACGCCCGGTATCGACGCTGCTGGCACAGTGTTGGAAAGCCAAGACGAGCGTTTCAGTGTCGGCGATGAGGTTATCGTCACGTCTTACGACCTCGGGATGAACACGCCGGGAGGCTTTGGCGAACTTGTCTGCGTCCCGGCAGACTGGGCGGTGCCGCTGCCCGAAGGTCTGACGCTCCGCGAAGCGATGGTTCTAGGAACGGCGGGTTTTACGGCGGGGCTCTCGCTAGACGCGCTCTTAAATCACGGTCTGACGCCGGAAGGCGGCCCGGTCGTCGTCACGGGCGCGTCGGGCGGCGTCGGCAGCGTCGCCGTGGCGCTCCTTGCTCATTTGGGCTTCAAGGTCGCCGCGAGCACCGGCACCGAAGCGGCGCACGGTTGGCTCGAGCGCCTCGGCGCGTCGGACATCATGCCGCGTCAGGAGCTGTCTGAACCCTCACCCAAACCGCTGCTCAAACCACGTTTTGCCGGGGCCGTCGATACGGTCGGCGGTGAGGTGCTTTCTAATGTAATGAAATCGCTCTCTTACCGGGGCGCGGCGGCGGCGTGCGGCCTCGTCGCGGGGCCGGAGCTGTCCCTTACGGTTTTCCCCTTTATCTTGCGCGGCGTGAGTCTGTTCGGTATCGACTCGGCGGAGTGTCCGATGGACGTGCGGCGGCGAGTGTGGAAAAAGCTGGCAGGCGAGTGGAAAGTTGATTTGACCAGCATTACGCGTGAGGTGACGTTGGGCGAGCTGAGCGGCGTGATTGATGAGATTTTGGCGGGTCAGACGCAGGGGCGGGTACTGGTGAAGGTCAGTTGATAGTTTGGTTTGACTGTGCTGGGTTTTGTTGCGCTGGAAGTAAGAAGTCAGTACGGATAGAGACGTAAAACTTTTTTAGCGTGTCTCTTGCGGACTGAGGCGCTTACTCGGAACGTAAATCAGATGTAACCTGGTTCAGAGAGGCTCGAGTTCATCCCCCACCCGAATCTCACCCTCTTCTAGCACCCTTGCGAGGAGGCCGCCGTGTCCGCGTACCGCGTTGTAGCCCCCCGGCCCGAGCGCCTCTTCCATCCGCGAACACGGGTGGCACGGCCCCGCGCCTTCAAACACCGCCCCGCCGATACGAAACCGCCGCTCTTTAAGCGCGAGCAGGTTAATGCCCGACACTACGAGGTTGCGCCGGAGGCGTTCGGGCGCGGCTTCACCGCCGCACGGTACACCGGTAACTAATGCGCCGATGACGGGCAGGTGTTCGGCTTGAATCAGCGTGACCTGCCGCGCCGAGTTTGAGGTGCGTTCGCTGCGGTGGTCGCCTGCCAAACCGCGTCCCGGTAGGGCGAGCGTGGCGTCTACGCGTACCGGTTGGGTACGGCGCTCAGGACGTAGCAAGATAAGCTCGAGCCGCCCTTTGCGTGGCAGCGTGGCCAACAGGGTTTGTAGAGGCGTCGTCAAAGCTAGGCTATGATAACGCTGTGCGTCAAGCTGCGGGTAAATTTACAGGTCAAGCCAGCGCCCGGGCGGTGTGGGGGCGTCTCGAGCTCCTCCGCGGCGACATCGTCCACTGCCAAACCGACGCAGTTGTCAACGCGGCAAACCGCAGCCTCTTAGGGGGCGGCGGTGTTGACGGCGCAGTCCACCGCGCCGCCGGGCCGGAACTTTTGGCCGAGTGCCGGACTTTAGGCGGCTGTAACACCGGTGAAGCGAAGCTGACACGCGCTTACAGGCTGCCCGCACGCTTTGTGATTCACACCGTCGGCCCGGTGTGGCGTGGGGGCGAGACCGACGAGGACGCACTCTTGGTAAGTTGTTACCGGAGCGTTTTCCGGTTGGCTGCCGAGCATAAGCTGCGTTCGCTGGCGTTTCCGTCGATCAGTACCGGCGTTTACGGGTTCCCCCTTGCCCGCGCCGCAAAGATTGCGCTCCGGGAGATCCGCTCGGGACTAACCAAACGGCCCGAACTAGAACGTGTTATGGTCGTCTGTTTTAGCAACTCGGATTTAGACGTGTATAGAGACGTTTGTAAAACCGTACTCAAGACGGAGGTAAAATGAAACGAACTGGATTTTGGCTGATGCTTCTGCTCCTCGTAACGCTCCTCGGTGCTTGCGGTGGCGACTCTGCGACCGGTGCGCTTCAGGTCAACGTAGCCGGATTACCGAGTGGCACTGCGGCTGCAGTTACTGTTGTCGGGCCGAACAACTTTAAGCAAGTCCTGACAGAGAGCCAGACGATCTCCGGGCTCGTACCGGGAAGCTACAATGTGACGGCAAGCCCCGTTGCTAACTTTACGGCGACCGTCAGCGGTTCGCCTGCGACGCTCAGCGCCGGTGAGACGACGCAGGTCAATGTGACCTATACGGCGGGAACAGGCGGTGGGGGCGGCAGCATCTCAGGTACGGTCAGCATCGTCGGAGCGGGGGAGGTGAGCGCACCCTTCGTACCGGGTGAGGTCATCGTTAAACTCAAACCGGGTCTGCGCTCACAAGCTCTTACAGATACCCTGACGGGCGCTCTGGAATACGTCCGCGACCTCTCTCTGGAGGGTGTCGGCCTCTACCAGGTTGCACCTTCTCTACGCGCCCAAAGCGGTGACCTCCGAGTAGCAACTCTGAGCCTTATCGCTCAGCTTTCCGCTCGTGAAGACGTGCTCTACGCCACGCCCAACTACCTGCTTAGCGCAGCTGCCGAGCCCAACGACCCTCTATACGGTTTGCAGTGGCACTACCGCGCTATCAATTTGCTCGCTGCGTGGGATCAAACGACAGGTTCAGCAGACGTCACCATCGCGATTATCGACAGCGGAATTGCCACCACGCACCCTGACCTCGCTGAAAAACTCCTGCCCGGTTACGATTTTGTCAGCAGCGCTGATGACGCAGGCGACGGTGACGGGCGCGACGGCGACCCGACCGACCCGGCAGGCAGCTTTCACGGCTCGCACGTTGCCGGAACTGCGGCGGCGGCAACGAATAACGGTGTCGGCGTCGGCGGAGTGAGCTGGGGCGCACGTATCTTGCCGGTACGGGTGTTGGGCCCTGACGAGGGCACCGGCACCCTCGCCGATACCATCGACGGGATTCTGTGGAGCGTGGGTAGGAGCGTTGCGGGCGTTCCTGAAAACCCGAATCCTGCCGACGTGCTCAACCTAAGTCTCGGGGGCGGGTTTGCGTGTCGCAAAGCTAGGCCGCTGCAAGACGCTTTCGACGAGGCCAACGACGCCGGAGCCGTGGTCGTGGTCGCTGCCGGTAACGAAAACGACGACGCACGTTTCTTTACCCCCGCAAGCTGCGGCAACGTGATTGCGGTAGGGGCGACGACGATTGAAAACAAACGCGCTGCTTACTCGAACTACGGCTCACAAGTCGATGTGATGGCTCCGGGCGGCGACAACAGAACCGACCTCAATAACGACGGCCAACCTGACGGGGTGCTGAGCACCGTCGGCTTAAACGCTGAAGCCGTTGACGGCATCGTCGTTCTTGAAAGCGGTTACGCCTACCTCAACGGCACCTCGATGTCTTCACCCCATGTTGCAGGCGTTGCTGCGCTTCTCAAAAGTGTACGGCCTGCCCTGACGACCGCTGAAGTCCGTGACGTTTTGGCGGCGACCGCTGTACCGATTACCGATAGCTCGTGCAGGCCCGGTTGCGGCGCAGGTCTCGTCGATGCGTCGGCGGCGCTTGCTTTCTTAGCAGCTCCCACCGAACCCGACTTTTCACTTTCACTGTCGCCCACTGCGGTGGCGCTCAGCACAGCTTCACCGACTGCTGACGTAACGGTCTCTATCTCGCGTTCGGGCGGGCTGACGGGTGAGGTGGCCTTTAGTATCGCCGGTTTACCGGGCGGCTTGAGCGCAAGTTTTGTGCCGTCGTCAACCTCTGAAGATAGTGTGGAGCTGACCCTGACGGCGGCCTCCGGCTTTGTTGGAGACTATGCGCTCGAGGTTCAAGGTGTCAGCGGCGGCGTTAGCAGAAGCGTTCAGCTGAGCGTAAGCGTTACAGGCGACACCCCAACCGAACCCGTAGTAGATATTTCGGGAACCGTTGTCGGAGCTTGCTACTTTGTAAATAATACCTGTGACGAAAACTCGAGCAGAGCTGTGCAGCTTACCGGTAGCGGCAGCAGCGCACCCTACGCAATTTCCGATTTGGTCGCGCAAGGTTACTTTGTTGCTGCTTACAAAGACGGTAACAACGACGGCGACATTGACGACGACGTTGATTACGCCGGGGTCTACCTGCAAAATGGGCAGCGAGCTGAAGTCACACCGCCTGCAGATGGCATCGACATCACCATGACGCCGAGACTGGGCACGCAAAACCTAGACCAAACACAGTTGGACGCGTTGTTTGAGCTTTGGAACACGCGACCTTCAAACATAGGGCAAGAGTAATCACCTCAGCCTAAAGGTGGAGAGGCTTTGTAACCCTGATAAAGGTGACGAGCCTCTCCTTTTGCTAGCTTAGTTTCAAGCCCACCAAGGGTTGCCTAGTCTCTTGAAGGAGGAATTATGGCTTTTGAACTACCTGATTTGCCCTACCCGAACGACGCGCTAGAGCCTCACATCGACGCTCGTACGATGGAAATCCATCACGACAAACACCACGGCGCGTACACCACGAAGCTCAACGGGGCGGTTGAAGGGACTGAACTCGAGGGTTTGTCCATCGAAGACATCCTCGCCAAAGGTGCTGACGCGCTGCCCGCAGCCGTCCGCAACAACGGCGGCGGTTACTACAACCACAACCTTTTCTGGGAGTGGCTGAGCCCGCAAGGGGGCGGCGAACCGAGCGGCGAGGTAGCTGAAGCGATTGCCCGCGATTTCGGCTCGTTCGACTCGTTTAAAGAACGGTTTGCCGACGCCGCCGCGACTCGTTTCGGTTCCGGCTGGGCGTGGCTTGTGTCTGACGGTGGCACACTTTCTGTGACCAGCACGCCGAACCAAGACAGCCCTGCAATGGAAGGCAAGCACGCCGTTTTGGGTCTCGATGTGTGGGAACACGCCTACTACCTGAACTATCAGAACAAGCGCCCCGATTACATCAGCGCGTTTTGGAACGTCGTCAATTGGGATAAGGTTAACGAACTTTACAGCCAGACCAAGTAGACCTTTCTTTTGAAGCTTGCGCCGAGTGTACACTCGGCGCAATTTTTACTGGCGATTTTTATCTCTGCCTGCTATTGACGTTCGGCTGAAAAGCGGGTGTTAGGGTGAATGGGTTAAATACCGGAGGGAGAACTGTGAAACGAACGATACTAGCTGTGGGCGGGTTTTTGCTACTGAGCGCTTGTTCGCAAGATGCCACACCTACTATGGAGCCGAGTTTAGGTGCGGCGGCAACCCCAACCGAACTATTTTTTTCTGAATACGTCGAGGGGAGCGGCAACAACAAAGCGTTAGAGGTTTCTAACGGTACGGGGGCGGCGGTCGATTTAGCTGCGGGTGCCTACGCCGTAGATTTCTACTTTAACGGGAGCGCCACAGCAAGCACGACAGTTGCGTTAGACGGTACCGTCGCTTCAAAAGATGTTTTCGTTTTGGCTGACAACGACGCGGCTGAGGCCGTTCTGGGGGCTGCCGACCAGACGAGTACGGCGAGCTTTTTTAACGGTGACGACGCGGTTGTACTCCGTAAGGGAATAACTGTACTGGACGTCATTGGGCAGATTGGCTTCGACCCCGGCAGCGCGTGGGGGTCGGGCCTGACCAGCACCCAAAACAGCACCTTGCAACGTCAAGAGAGCGTGATGCAAGGTGACGCTGACGGTGGCAACGCGTTCGACCCGGCAGCTGAATGGGACGGGTTTGCGACCGACACCTTTACCGGTTTGGGCAATTACGGTGCTGGCGGTAGTGTACCGGGCACATGTGAGGTTGCGCCTGCTGTGACGCTGATTTCGGCAGTGCAGGGTGAAACTGATACAACGCCGTGCGCCGGTCAGACCATCAGCGTTGAAGGTGTCGTGGTCGGCGACTTCGAGGGGCCGTCCCCGGCTTTACGTGGGTTTTTTGTCGAAGAAGAGAAAGCCGATTGGGACGACAACGCGGCAACGTCCGAGGGCATCTTCGTTTTTAACGGCGACAATGACAGCGTTTCGGTCGGGCAGCGCGTCCGGGTTACGGGCAGCGTGAGCGAGTTTGGAGAGCAGACGCAGCTTAGCGCCAGCAGCACCGAAGTGCTCGGGGGCGACCCGGTTTCAGTACCCGAAACTTCTATTACGCTTCCGGTTGGGAGTTTGGCGGGGCTCGAGGCTTTTGAGGGGATGCTCGTCCGTTTTCCGCAGCCGCTCGTCATCGCCGAATACTTCAACTACGACCGCTTCGGTGAACTCGTTTTAGCAAGCCCACCGGCTGACCTGTCCCGCCCCTACACGCCGACGAGCTACGCCGAACCGGGCGCTGAGGCGCAAGCCGTTGCCGAGCTGAACGCCCGCAGCCGCATTACGCTGGACGACGGTTTGGGCGTCCAAAATCCTGAAGTGACGCGGCACCCGAACGGTGAACCCTTCAGCCTTACGAACCGTTTCCGGGGTGGTGACACCGTAACGGATACTGTGGGCGTACTCGAGTACCGCTTTAACGCCTACCGCGTTCAACCGACGGGAGCCGCTGAGTACAGCTCAGTCAACCCCCGCACAGCTGAACCCGAAGCGGTTGGCGGCAACCTCAAAATTGCTAGTTTCAACGTTCTAAATTACTTTACGACCCTGACCAGCGAAGACTCGAACGCGCGTGGTGCGGACAATCCTGAAGAGTTTATGCGCCAGCAGGCGAAGATTGTGGCAGCACTCAAAGCGATTGACGCGGATATATTCGGCCTTATCGAAATTGAAAACAACGATGATGTGGCGGTGCAAAACTTAACGGACGCGCTGAACGCCGCCGTCGGCGCAGGTACCTATAGCTTCGTTCCGACCGGCACGATCGGCACCGACGCCATCAAGGTGGCGCTCCTCTACAAACCGGCGACGGTCACGCCTGCGGGCGACTTTGCGCTGCTCGAGGCGTCCGTTGACCCGCGTTTTATCGACACGAAAAGCCGCCCGGCGCTCGTGCAAACGTTTGACGACGTAGACGGCGAACGTTTTACGGTTGCAGTCAACCACTTTAAGTCGAAGGGCTCGAGCTGTGATGACGTGGGCGACCCCGATGCGGGCGACGGGCAGGGCAACTGTAACGGGACACGTACCCAAGCGGCGGCAGCTTTAGTGGACTTTTTGGCAACCGACCCGACCGGCAGCGGCGACCCGGACGTGCTCATCGTCGGCGACCTCAACTCGTATGACGAGGAAGACCCGATTCGCACGCTAGAGGCGGGCGGCTATACCGACCTGAACGAACGTTTCGGCGGCGAGTTTGCCTACTCTTACGCGTTTGACGGGCAGTTTGGCTACCTGGATTACGGGCTCTCGAGCCCCACTCTGACCGAGCAGGTTACAGGTACGACCGAGTGGCACATCAACGCCGACGAACCCGACCTGCTCGACTACGACACCAGCTTTAAGAGTGACGCGCAGGACGCGATTTTTGCTCCCGACCCTTACCGCGCTTCGGATCACGACCCGGTGGTGGTGGGGTTGGAGCTGACCTCACCTACGCAAGTGCAAGACCCGGCAGTTCTGCTGGACGCGCTCCAAGATAAAGTGCGCAATCTTTACACCAGCGGTACGCTCAACCGGGGGCAGACGCTGGCGCTCTACGCCCCGTTAAAAGTGGCTGAGTTTGGGCTGAAACGCGGCAACACCCGGCGGGCTGAACGCGCTTTACGGCGGTTTGAACGCTCTTTGGACTTTTACGCTCGGCGCAGCCTCTTAGACCCAGAGACGGTGCAAACGCTGAAAGAAGATTCTAAGGCAATTCGCAACTTACTTTAGTTCTACAGCTCCTCAAGTCCGACGCGAGATTTTTCGCGTCGGTTTTTGTTGCCCCATTTTAGACTTGGGTCATGAACCCCAAAGCTGAAACAGCCGTGACGCTCCTTTTGCTCACCGTCTGTTTCGGACTGCTGTTCTGGCAGCTCGAGCCGCGGTTTACGGTGCAGCAAATCGCGCTGAGCGTAGAACAGCCTGACGTCACCGTGTCGGTCGCGGGCGCGGTCGCCTATCCGGGTGTTTACGCGCTGCCGTGGGGGTCGAGAGTCACCGACGCCGTAAACCAGGCGGGCGGGCTGACCGACGCGGCTGAAGCGACGCTCCTGGACCTCGCCGACCCGCTTACGACCGGCGAAACTGTTTTGGTGCCCGAAGCGCGCACAGCAACCGGTGAAGACCGACTCAGCCTCAACACGGCAACGGAGCGCGAACTAGAACTCCTCGTTCCCGGCGTCGGCCCGGTGACGGCGGCGCGTATCGTTGCAGCGCGGCCCTATGAGAGCGTCGAAGATTTGCTCAATGTGTCCGGCATCGGCCCCGCGACACTCGAGAAAATCCGCCCCTACGTCAAACCATGAGTACGGTCTCGGCGGCCCCGCCCCAAGTCATCACCAAAACCCCGCCGCTCTCGCTCGCCTGGTCGGTTCCGGCAGCCTTCAGCTTGGTTTTGGGTATCGCCCTCGCCGGTGCCGGTCTGCCGCTCTGGACGACCGCTGCGTGTGCCGGAGGGCTGCTGCTCGTCGGTTGGACACTGGGTTTGCGGCTCTTGCTGCTGACGCTCCTCTGTGTACCACTCGGGTTTGTCCGGTTTGAAGGGTGGGAGGCGCGTCCGCAACCGCTGCTGCCTCTTATCGGCACCACGCAGACCCTTTCCGGTACGAGTGACGGGACGTATATGAAGCTCGAGTCCCCCGCCGGAGCCAAAGTCGTGCTGTCTCCCAAAGGCGTCGTCGGCGCGGGCCGCGTGACGCTGCGCGGCGATGTGGCCCCGGCCGCCACCAAACACAACCCCGGCGGGTTCGACTACGCCGGGTTCTTAGCGCGGCGCGGGGTCGGGGCGCAAGTCTACGTGGACGAAGTGCTGTCGTTCCAACCTGCCGCCATCACCTTTAAGGAACGGTTACGGCGCGGCGTCGGGGCGGGGTTGGCACCTGAGCAAGCGGCGCTGATGGAAGCGATGACGCTCGGGATTCGGGACAATTTACGCGATTTGCGCGACGTGTTCGCGGCGGCAGGCTTGGCGCACGTGCTGGCGCTGTCAGGGCTTCATATCGGTGTGCTGATTGCGGCGTTGGGCCTGCTGCTCAAACCGCTGGGGGTGCTGCGTTATCCGCTGATGATTGCCTTTGTCGTTGCGTTTGCCGCCCTTGTCGGGGCGACGCCGAGCGTTTTACGGGCGACCACGATGGCAGTTGCCGTGCTCTTATCGTTGTGGCTAGGTGGGGGGCGGCTCGAGCCCTGGCCTGCCCTCTCGCTAGCCGCGCTCCTGGCACTCCTCTGGAACCCCTCAGGACTCTTTGACCTGTCGTTTCAGCTGTCGTATCTGGCGGTTATCGGGATACTCGTTTTTGCCGGGCCGACGCTGCGGCTGATTCACATTTCACCGCTTCCGTGGTGGCACCCTAAAGCGCTGCTGGTCGGCTCGCTGCTCGTGAGCCTCGGAGCACAAGCACCCTTGCTGCCCCTTTTGGCGCACACGTTCGGTACGGTGCCGGTGTTCGGCCCGGTCGTGAATATCGTTGCTTTGCCGCTAGCGACCGTGTTGGTTCCGCTCGGGTTTGTGGCTGGACTTCTGGGTACGGTGTCGCTCCCTCTGGCAACGTTTCTCAATCACCTGACCGCGCCGCTGGCGGCGGCTCTTATCTGGGCAGCGAACACGAGCGCCGCCTGGCCTAGCTTACAGTGGGGCGAAATCGCGCCGGTCGGCTTTACCTATTACGGCGTCGGCGCGTTTGCACTGGCGCTCGTGTCACTCGGTAAATTGCGGCTTTGGCGCGGCTTGCTGGTCGTCGCGGCGGCGCTGAGCGCTTCAGCCTTTACGCCTGCACCCCACGGAGACGCCGAAATTGTCTTTCTCGATGTTGGGCAGGGTGACAGCACGCTCATTCGTCTGCCGCACCGCACTGAAATTCTGGTTGACGGCGGGGGCACGCCTTTTAGCGACTTTGATGTGGGCGAGAACACGGTCGTTCCGGCGCTGCGGGCGTTGGGAGTGGACGAACTCGAGCTAGTTATCGCCTCGCACGCTGACACCGACCATATCGAAGGGTTGGCGAGCGTTTTACGGGACATGCCGGTCGGCGGTCTCGTCATCGGGCATCCGTCTTCCGACTCCGAGGTGTTCGGGGCGCTCATAGACGCAGCCGAGGACAGGGGCGTCCCTATCACCGAAGTGCGGCGCGGTGAGGTCATAACTATTGGTGACGCGCGTCTGGATATTCTCAACCCACCGATGGAGCCGTTTGAAGCGAGCAACGACAACTCGGTTGCGTTCATCTTGAACGCTTTAGGCAGCAAAGCGCTCTTTCTAGGCGACTTGCCGAGCGAAATTGAAGACATTCTAGCAGTGCCCGATATAGATATATTAAAGGTTGCCCATCACGGCTCGAGGTTCTCTACGTCAGACACGCTCCTTACCGCCGCAAACCCTGAACAGGCCGTCTTGTCGTACGGTCGCAACAATTACGGGCATCCCAATCCGGACGTTTTGGCGAGACTTAAAGCCCACGGTGCGGCAGTCTTTGCAACACACGAAGCGGGCGCGGTGCGGCTTCCGCTGGGACAAACACGGCGTGGTGAGTAATAAGCTATGAGCAAAGCTAAAAACTTTCTATCAAGACAGGCTGACGTCTTGTTGACTCGGTAGCTGCTCAAACTGCCCTTCAAGCACAAATTCTTGCGCCGACGTGTTAATTTATTCTCAGTGATAGTCCGGTGATTACCTCTTGATTACTCCTGTACGCGTCCTCTCGAGCGGTGGCCCGATGCGGGTTGAACTCGCCCGTTGGCAGGGCAAGCTCGTGGTGGTCAAACAGCTTCAGGCCGCCTCGCCGGTGTTAGCGAACCGTCTGGGCCGCGAAGCCGCAGTGGTGACGCATCTAGAACACGAAAATATCGTGCCGCTATTAGCCGTTCAGGACACCAGTCTGATTTACGCCTACTGCCCCGGCGTCAGCCTCAGCGAAGCGCTGCAAGCAGGGCCCCTCGGCACGGCGAACAGCTTACGCTTCATCCGTGACGTTTTAGCTGCGCTCACCTACGCGCACGCGCAGAACGTCATTCATCTCGACGTCAAACCCTCGAACATCTTAATCAACGGTGAAAAGGCGCTCCTGACCGATTTTGGGTTTGCCAAAGACCTCGCGCTCGCCTCGATTACGCAGCAGGGTATGTCTTTAGGAACGCCCAACTACATGGCTCCCGAACAGTTTACCGGTGAGCGCAGCGACCCTAGAAGTGACCTCTACGCGGTCGGCGCGGTGCTCTATCATATGCTGACGGGTGCGCCGCCCTTTGAACGCGATATCTTCAGGTTTTTAACCGGCGACCGGACAGTGAAGTTGGAGCCTCTGCCCGAGGCCGCCGCGCCGCTAGGAGAATTTTTGGGTAGGGCGCTAGCTTACAACCCTGCCGAGCGGTTTGAAAGCGCCGCCGAGATGCGCGGCGAACTCTCGCACATCTACCTAGACGACCTCTTTTTTTGATGTGCCACCTTCTGAAGTCAGCTAGAAGCCCCTTAGCGAAGACGGTGCAGCGGGAAAATGGCGAAGGTAGAGCCTCTCCAAACAGCGTTGCACCGTTTCTTCTCAGCTATTATCTTAAAACGTGCGCTCTAAACGGTATTCTCCAAAGTGAGCGCGTCCCTTCGCAGAACTTCGTACACGCAAACCAGCTGCTACTTGCCCGTAAAAGGGAGAATGGGGACAGCGCCGGACTGTATTTCTCACGCTGTACTCTCCCTTTTCCCGTTTTATCCGGCAGCTTCAGAGAGACTCGGCTCAGCTTCCGATGATCCTGTCTTTCAGCGGCGACCCTTTTTTAGCTACGCGCTCAGCGCGGCGGGCGCTCCGGTCGCGCGGGTTTCGTACCGAAGAGACGACCGAACTCGGTGAAGGGATGAACGCGCCGCAGGTCGCTCAGCTTGCGGCGCAGTCAGGACTCTTCGGTCAGGTAGCGCTGCTCTTAGACTTCGACGCCGCCTTCCGGGGTCAGGGCGGCGTCAAACCGCGTAATGAAACGCTCAAGGTGTTAGAAGCCGTTTCACCCGACACGCTCGTCGTTGTGCTCGACCTTGCGGCAACCCCGGCGCGGCAAAAAACCTACAACGCGCTCGGCACGCATGAAGCCTTGCCGACGCCGCGTTTTAACGCGTTGACGCACTGGGTCAGGCAGGAGTTACAAGCTGCTGAAGTTGAGTCTGAAAAAGACGTGCCCGACACCCTCGCCGATCTTTTCGGTGAAGACCTGCCGGGGATCGCCGCCGAGATTCAAAAGCTCGCGGTGCTGGACGAGACTCTAACGGGCGTCCGTGTTCGTGAAATTGTCAACCGACCGGCCTCGAGAGACGCTTTTAGCCTTATCGAAGCGATTACGGACGCGAACCCCAAGCGCGCCCTAAGTGTGACGCGCAGTTTGGTCGCCCAAGGCGAAGCGCCGCCGCGTGTTCTAGGTGCGCTGACCTGGCAGTACAACTTGGTGGCGCGCTGCGTAGGTTTGCAAGCAGGGCGCGCCAGAGTCGATGCGGGGCTGGTCGCACAAACGCTCAAGGTCAAACCGTTCGTTGCACAAAAAGCGCTGGCAATTGCTAAAAACCTTGACGAAACGGGTTTAAGACGAGTGTTGACGAGTCTTTTAACCGCAGATGTGGCGATGAAAACCGGTAAGGACGACGTGTGGGCGTTGGAGAGTTTGGCGCTCGCGCTAGCCGGGTCAGCGCCGGGACGGTAGGGCCAAAAATCCTTACGGCAACCTGAACATCCTCAAACCTGCTAGAATGAACGCGATGATTTCTGTTCGGTGGGGAAGCCGCTTTTGACTGACGTGTTGATTGACGCGCCAAGCGCTCAGGTAGCTTTTGCGCTAAAGATTCAGTTTTCGGGGAGCACTACGGTCGGTGATGATGGAAGCGCGTAAACCTTCGCACCCAACAGCAGACCTTGAAAACCGGATCGACGCACTTAACCGCCTCGCCTGGGAGCTTCGCCACACCGACCCCAAACGGGCCCTTGAAGAGGCGCGTACTGCCTACACCGAGGCGATCGCTGCGGCTTATAGTTGCGGTGAAGCCTACAGCCTCCTGACGCTCGCGTTTTGTCACCTGCGCCTCGCTGAACCTACAGTTGCCCTCGAGCAGGCGCTAAGGGGGCTTTCACTGTTTGAGACCCTTGAGGAACCCGAGGGTAAACGCCGCGCCCTCAACCTGCTGGGGATTATTTACGGTGAATCGGACAACCTGACGGGCGCGTTAGAGACGTTTTTAAGTATTCAGCAGCTCTGTGAAGAGCTTGGAGACGGAGCTGGGGAAGCGGACGCGCTCAATAATACGGGCGTTGCCTGCCTCTATTTAGGCGATTATACGGGGGCGCTCGAGTTCCACTCCCGGAGCCTCACGCTCTACGAGCAGCTCGGTTCAAAGCCGGGTCAAGGCAAAACGCTCCTGAATATCGGTGTGGTGCATTACGAACTCGGTCATTTCGGGGCGGCGCTCGGCTACCTGCTTAAAAGTCTGAGGATTGTAGAGGGTCTCGAGGAGAAACACACCTACGCGCTCGTATCAGGCAACCTCGGGCGCACCTACCTCAAACTGGGCCAGCACGAAGAGGCGCTCAGCTATATCCAGAAAAGCCTGTCGCTGATGGAAGCGCTCGGCGACCAGCTCGGCAGTAGCTACGCACGTGATCATCTTGGACTCGCCTATCAAGAGTTCGGGCAAGAAGTCGAGGCGCACCGCTGCTGGACGGCAAGTCTGGAAACGAAAGAGGCGCTCGGTGACAAAAAGGGTGCCGCTGAGACAGCTCTTCATCTGGGCCGTTTGTACCTCTCCGGCGGCGTTCTGCACAGCCAGGAACAGGCGCTGGGGGTATTGCGAGCAGGGCTTTTGAGCGCGCAGAGTGCCGACGCCAAGGTCGAAACGTATATGTGCCATCAGGTGCTCGCCAAGGTATACCAGCAACAAGGAGCGTTCTTAAAAGCTTACGAGCATCTAGAGCATTACGCAAACGTCAAATCAGCGGTATTTAACACCGATTCCGACCTACGCTTTCAGAGTTTACGGGTTCGCTCCGAGATCGAGCAAGCCGAGCGTGAGCGCGAAATCTTCCGCCTTAAAAATGTCGAGCTGGCCAACGCCCTGAGCGAACTTCACGACCTGACGGCTTCGCTGCAACGCGCCGACGAGGAAAAGTCGCAGCTGCTCAAGCAGCTCGAGGTTCAGGCCCAGCGTGACGCCCTGACCGGACTCTACAACCGCCGCTACTTTGACACGCAGCTCGAGCACGAGTTTAGCCGCGCGACCCGTTTTGAACGTACCCTGAGCGTCGTGATGTGTGACATTGACAACTTTAAGACCGTTAACGACACCTATTCCCATCAGGTCGGCGACGACGTACTCAGGCGCGTCTCGGGTATCTTAAGCGAGAGCTTGAGAAAAGTCGATACGCTCGCTCGTTACGGCGGCGAAGAGTTCGTTATGCTCTTGCCGGAAACCTCAGCGGAAGAAGCGGCGCGGCTTTGCGAAAGGATGCGCCGAACCGTTGAAAACCATGCTTGGAACGAGCTCTATGATGGTCTCGTGGTCACTGTCAGTATTGGTATTGCCGACGATCTCAGCGTTCCCAACCACGAAAAACTGATCTACTACGCCGACAAAAAGCAGTACCAGGCCAAACGCAGCGGTAAAAACCAGGTTAGATTTTAGCGCCAGCCTTTCTGCTCAAAATGTGTGCTAGAAGTGTCTTTTGACGAGTGTCGGCGTCCTGTTTCCGTGACGTGCCAGGAAAGTCCGGCATGTAATCATTTCTGAACGCGACGTCTTTATGAACCTGTTGAGCGGTTTGCCGATTGGTATCTTCTGGTTCAGCACAGTTCGCGTCTGGAGCATAGCAGTGATTTTTCCTTATGAACATCTTAGACTCGGCTCAAAACGGTGCGCGTCGTACTATATAGCACCTAACAGCCAAGAAGCTACAATGAAGGCATGGGAGCGCCTTACAGTAGAGACTTACGCTTAGGCGTGTTAGCGGCTTTGGATGAAGGGCTGAGCAAGACGGAGGTACATCGGCAGTTCAAGATCAGCCGGAGCACGGTAGACGATTGGCTTAAACTGCGAGCAGAAACAGGCAAGGTAACGGCAAACACAGACTACTATCGCGGGCGTCCTGCGGTACTAGGCAACACCGCAGAGGTGCGGGCTTTTACCGCAGCGCAGCAGCACCGCGCACTTACAGAGATGGCGGCAGCGTGGCAACGAGAGCAAGGCGCAAGGCTGAGTACGATGGCGTTTTCTAGAGCACTTAAGCGACTTGGCTATACGCGTAAAAGAAGAGCTATCTCTACCGGGAGCGCTCACCAGCAGCACGGCAAGCCTTCGAGCAGGAGCTAAGCACACTAGACCCGGAGAAGTGCGTGTATATCGATGAAGCTGGCGTTGAGAACACGCTCGACTATAGCTACGGCTGGAGCCTCAGTACACGCTGCAGTGCTGAGAAGCTGGGACATTTTACCCAGCGCGTCTCGATGATTGCCGCCTGGTGTCAGGGTAAGGTCTTGGCACCGATGACCTTCACCGGTTACTGCGACGGCACGGTAGTCGAGACCTGGTTTGAGCAGGTGCTCATCCCTACGTTAAAAGCTGGGCAGGTCGTTATTCTTGATAACGCCTCATTTCACCGTCAAGCAACCCTGCAAAAGTTACTCGAGCCGCTCGGTTGCCGTCTACTCGCCCTACCGCCTTATTCTCCTGACCTCAACCTCATCGAGCCGCTATGGAACCAGATTAAAGCCCTTATTAAACATCATCCTGACCTAGACCGTGCTTTCCATGACAAGGTAAATGACGCTTTTTGTAGCCTCTAAACCGTTAGATGCTATATCTGTTGCAACGAAAAAGTGAAGAGGTTTCCGCCGCTTCACTTTTTATTTACGATGTTCAGCGTAGCTTCAAAAGGTACTGCGACTAGAAAAGACTACCAGGCGACGGCTTGTAGCAGACGCTCTAGGTTGAGCCGTCCGTAACCGAGTCTGCCGTAGGGCCAGTTGCCCGGTAGATTGTCAACAGTGTCGGCGCTGCTCTCGAGCCGCCGGGTCAGGTCGCCCGCGCTCAGATGCCTTTCGCCGAGGGCGAGGGCGAGCGCTCCGGAAACCATCGCGGTCGCCGAGGAGGTGCCTGTCCAGGCGGCTACCCTGTTCCCGGGAGCAGGCGTATAAATAGACTCTCCGGGTGCGAGCAGCTCGAGTTCAGGCCCGTACGCTGAAAAGGCCGATTTAACATCGGACGAGTCGACGCTGCCGACGCCGATCACCTGAGCGTCGTAACGCGCCGGATACGCGACCTGCGCCTCGCCGGTGTTACCGACTGACGCGACTAGCAAAACACCGTTGTTGCGCGCGTAGCTAATCACAGACTCTAGAGATCTCAGATCGGTGTCGGTACTGAGCGACAAGTTGATGATGTCGGCGTCGTAGTAGACGGCCCAGGCCACGGCTATCGTTACGCTGATCAGGTCGCCCGAGCCGTCGCCGCCGAGCGCTCTGAGGGGCAAGATCGTTGCGTTGGGCGCGACTTGGGTGATGATCCCGGCGATACCGGTGCCGTGCCCGTAATTTGAGCCGTTAGCTTCTGCCGGGTTGCGGTCGCCGTCTACGAAGTCGCCCCACTCTCTGACGGGCGCGAGCTTACCGGCGAACGCCGGGTGGTTCTTGTCGATGCCGGTATCAATGACCGCAACTTTAACCCCTGCACCTAACCGCGGTGCGTCCCGCTGCCCTTCGGCGAGGCGAAGCTGGTGCCAAAAGTTCATATTTTCGGTGAACGTGGTCGGTTCGCCGCTACTCCACGCCGAGTTTCCACCTGTCTGCGCGGTAAAGCCGCCCCAGTTGGCAATCATGTCTTTCCACTGTTGGCCCTCCGCTTTAGCCTCGGGGATGCTAAAGACGTTCCGGTTGGGGTCGGCGTCGGCGCTTAGGGGGCGCAGGCCGCGCTCGAGCCCCAAAACCGCAAAGCCCGCCTCAGGTTCCCACACGACAATTTTTCCGTCATACGCTCGTTCAACCTCGGCGCGGGTGGCGGACGCGTCAATCTCAACGCTGAGCGACGCATCAAACTGTTCCGGGGCGTCCGGCAGCGCCCGCTGCGGTTCACTGTAGGTGTTGCACGCCGTCAAAACGAGGAGTACCCAGGCTAGCTGTGTCGCTAGAAGTTTTTTTACGTTACGCCGTTGCCACATCGTTTCACAACCTCTCTCTACGCTTTTCCTGTTTCACATCTCGCATGGTCTGTCCACTACCGCCACCTTTTTTACACCCCGAAGCTCGTTGCGCAGAGGAGGCCGGAGCGGTGTATTTAGCTGAGCTTTATATGGCAGACCATGGACCCATACGCTAACGGTCACATATCAAGTATGATTCTTCACAAACGGGCTTAGGCGAGTAAGATTTTTCACACCAGTATTTCAGCAGTGGTTTTGCGGTACGTGAAGGTGCTCGTTTAGATACGCTACCAAACCCGAAACCGATCTGGACATTTAGCCATTTAGCCGCTGCTGCTCGAGCTTTACGCTTGTTCCAAAGGCGGCCGTAGGTGCTGCATTCACGCGTCCCTTTGCGTATCTATGTAACAAGACCCGGTTACGCCGGAAGCTGTGCGTATCAGCAAGGAGCAACCGGGCGGCCCTGCATCCAAACCTCGCTGAACTGCGTAAATGCCCCCACATGACGATGACGAGCTTTTACGGCGTCAGGTGCAAGTTCCAAATATAAGAGGAGCGCTGCAGTCTTTAACACCCCCGAGGTATGCTAAAGCGTGAACGCTGCCCCTCAAAGCCTCGTTGCATGCTTTAGCGACCGCAATGAACGCGCACTGGCGCGGGGTATCAGCCTGCTCGAGGCCGGTGACGCAGCCGGTGAAGCGCTCCTTCAGGCGGTGCGGGCACACAGTAGCGAGCCACCCAGCAGTGCGCCACACCAGCACAAGCGGGGCGGCGGGGCGCATATCGTCGGCGTTACGGGCAGCCCCGGCAGCGGCAAAAGCACCCTGACGGACGCGCTCATTGCGGCGGCGCGGGCAGAAGGTCAAACGGTCGCTGTCCTCGCTATCGACCCGACCAGCCCGTACAGCGGCGGCGCAATTCTGGGCGACCGCGTGCGGATGATGCGTCACCACCGGGACGCGGAGGTGTTCATCCGCTCGATGGCGACGCGCGGGCACCTGGGCGGTTTGGCGGCGGCAACGTTGCAGGTTACGGCGCTTCTGGACGCTTATGGGTTCGATCTGATTGTGCTCGAGACCGTCGGCGTCGGGCAGTCTGAAATCGACGTCGTGCGGGTTGCCGATACGACGCTCCTGCTGCTGACCCCCGGTCAGGGCGACGGCGTGCAGGCGTTCAAAGCGGGCATTATGGAAATTGCCGACGTATTTGTCATCAACAAGGCCGACAGACCCGGTAGCGGACGTTTACGGCGTGAGGTCAAGGCGGCGCTCGAGCTTGCCCCGCACGACGAAACCACCTGGTCGCCGCCGATCTTAGAAACGGTGGCCTCGTCAGGTCAGGGTGTTTCAGAACTTTTGCAACTGCTGAAGACGCACCGCGACCGTCTCGAAGAGACCGGCGAGTTGGGCGCGTTACGGCAGCGGCGGGTTTATTTTGAGGTTTCAGCGCTGCTCAGTGAGCAGCTCAGGAGGCGTTTGGAAGGGCTCGAGCCCGGTTCTCTAGAGTCGGTGCTAAAGGGTAAAGTGTCCGCCGCCGAGGTCGTCTCTAGGCTTTTAGGTGAAGCGCGTGAACGCGTGTGAAACGCACGGTTGCATGAAAGCCGTCTATCCGGGGTCGTTCGACCCGCTGCACAACGGGCATCTAGACATCATCCGGCGCAGCCGCAGCGTTTGCGACCACCTGACGGTCGCCGTTTTGGACAATTCACTTAAAAGCAGCAAACTTCTCACGCCGGAGGTGCGTGTGCAGCTCATCCGTGAGGCGGCAGCTGACCTGAAGAACGTCAAAGTCGAGACGTTTTCCGGGTTGCTGACGGACTACGCAAGGGCCAACGAGCTGCAAATCATCATCAAAAGTTTACGGGGGGCGGTAGACCTCGAGTACGAAGCGCAGATGGCGAGGCTTAACCGTATGCTCTACCCGGACGCCGAAACGCTGTTTCTGCTCGCCGCGCCCGAATGGTCGTTCGTGTCCTCGACGCGGGTACGTGAGCTCGCCAGGTTGGGGGCCGACGTTTCGGGCCTGGTACCTGCAGCGACGCTAAACGCTCTACTAAACACAGGATGAAGACCTCGCCCGTAACGACCTCCGCTACGGTTTACCGGATTTACGCCCTTACTGCGCTGGCTATGGTTGCGTTTGCCGCCAACTCGGTGTTAAACCGGCTGGCGCTGCAAACGACCCCGGTAGACGCCACAACGTTTACGGCGGTGCGTCTGCTGAGCGGGGCGCTGATGCTCGGCTTTATTGCTCTACTGCGGAATCGGTCTGGCGTCTCGGCCATCTTTTCCGCCGGGAGTTGGCCTTCAGCGGGGGCGCTGTTCGTCTACGCTGTCGCCTTTTCGTTCGCTTACACGGTGCTCCAGACAGGAACCGGAGCTTTACTGCTCTTCGGCGTCGTACAGCTGACGATGCTCGGGTACGGTTTGGGACGCGGCGAACGCTTTTCTGCCCTTCAGACTCTAGGATTGATGGCGGCGCTCGGCGGTCTCGTTTACCTCGTGCTACCCGGACTGAGTGCGCCGCCCCTCGGCCCCGCGCTGCTTATGGCCTTGGCAGGGGCAGCGTGGGGCGTGTATTCGCTGCGGGGGCGCGGCTCGAGCGACCCGGCGGGGGTCTCAGCCGGGAACTTTTTACGGACGGTGCCCTTGGCTGCCCTGCTGGTTCTGTTCGTTCTACTGCTGCCCGGTACAGCTTTGCGGCTTAGCGGTCTCGGCGTCATTTACGCGGCGCTTTCGGGGGCTGTTACCTCGGGTCTCGGGTATCTGGTTTGGTACGCGGCGCTGCCGTCTTTACGGGCGACGACAGCGGGCGCGGTGCAGCTCTGTGTACCGGTACTCGCGGCGCTCGGCGGCGTCATCCTTTTGGGAGAACCCGTGACGCTGCGGCTGGCGCTCGCTTCGGCAACTATTCTTGGAGGGATCGCGCTGGTGTTGAGGGGCCGCTGAGGGCCTACCCTAGCAGAACTCAAACTGGCTTACGCGCCGGTGTTTGTGTCCGACTAGCCCACAGCTCTGGGACGCTCTAATGCACCATTCAAAGCTGTACTTCATCAAAGCTGAATGAAGAGGCCGTAAAAACTCAGGTGAAGCTTTGGGGAAGTCTCGAGCCTTACCGCAAAACCTCTTTGGGAGCCGTATAATTTTCTAATTACGCCGCGTTAGTGCGGCGCTGGAACCATATTCCGAAGGGATAACTTATGTCTTACCTGCTTCGCGGCGTTGCAGCCGCTGGCGGCGTCCGCGTGGTCGCCGCCGATACAACTCAGCTCGTCGAAGATGCGTGGGTGCGCCACGACACCTCACCGACCGCGACCGCTGCACTGGGCCGCACCCTGACCGGGGCACTGCTCTTGTCGCACGTACTGCTCAAAAATCCGCAAGACCGGGTGACGCTCCGTTTGCGCGGAGATGGGCCGCTCGGCGGCGTCATTGCCGACGCTGGCTTGGACGGTGCCGTTCGTGGTTACGCCAACCACCCGAACGCTACATTGCCGCCCCGTCCGGACGGCAAACTCAACGTCGGCGGGGCGCTCGGCCGGGGCGACCTGCAGGTTATCCGCGCTCACGCGCCCTACGGCGACCCGTACAGCAGTTCGGTAGCTTTGGTCACGGGCGAAATTGCTGAAGATATCGCGGTGTTTCTGGCGCAGTCCGAGCAGATTCGTTCGGCGGTGCTCCTAGGCGTCTATATCGAGCCCTCCGGTGTGGTCAAGTCCGGCGGCATTATCCTTCAGGCGATGCCTGACGCTGACGATGCGGCTCTGGATTTACTCGAGGCCAACGTCCGTGCCCTAGGTCAACTGACCGACGCGATGCGCCGCGCGTCACTCCTTGAAATTGTTGAGGAGCTGTGTTGGGGTCTCGAGTTTGAACTCCTCACCCCCGACGCCCTACCGCTCCGTTTCGAGTGCCGCTGTTCGGACGAAAAAGCGCTCGACGCCCTCGCCTACTTCTCCCCCGAAGAGCGCGAACGGATGATCGAAGAGGACGGCGGCGCAGAGGTCGTGTGTCACTGGTGCGGCGAAGCCCGCTGGCTGGGGCCGGAAGCGCTGCGGAGCATTTCACAA
This sequence comes from Truepera sp., assembly GCA_965215315.1. Lineage (GTDB taxonomy): Bacteria > Deinococcota > Deinococci > Deinococcales > Trueperaceae > Truepera. Next base: position 3,250,335 of record CBDCDB010000008.1, read on the forward strand.
AATGAAATCCGTTGCCCCGACTGCGACACCCTTTGGTACCGCGAAGGTCAGGCGACGATGGTGCGCGAGTCTGAAAGTTGCGCGTGCGGTCGCCCGGTGATGCTGCCTTCTTAGATTCGGGCTTCACGTGGCGAACAGTTCCGCCGTAAAACCGGATAGGCTACCCCGTAAATTAGGGGTAGCCTAGCTTCATGACCTGGGGTATGTTTCTAAATCTATTCGTCCTCGCCGTTCTCTGGGGTTCGGCGTTTCCTGCGATCAAGCTCGGTCTGGAGGGCTTGTCGGCGGCGCACCTGACGCTGCTGCGGTTTCTCGTCGCGTCGCTATGTTTTGTGGTCTATCTAGTGACAACCCAAAAGCGTTTGTTCCCCGACCGGCGTGACCTGCCGACGTTTTTTCTCGCTGGGCTTTTAGGCATTACGACCTATCACCTCGCGCTTAATTACGGCGAGCTACACGTCTCGGCGGGCGCAGCCAGTCTGATTATCGCTACAGCCCCGGCGCTTACGGCGATTGTGGCGTTTTTCGTCCTCCGTGACCGGCTGCCGCGGCTTGGGTGGGTCGGTACGCTCATTTCATTTCTCGGGGTGCTGCTGATTGTTTTAGGCGACAGTGCGGGGTTGAGCCTCAATCCGTTTGCCCTACTCATCCTTCTCGCAGCGCTCTCGACTGCGTTTTTCTCGGTTTTGCAAAAGCCCCTCTTTGTTCGTTACCGGGCGGTCGAGGTGACGGCGTTTTGTACCTGGGCCGGGACGTTGCCGCTGCTCATTTTTTTACCCGGTTTTACAGCAGATGTAGCGGGTGCGGGCACCGTATCCGTAGCAGCGGCGGTCTACACCGGAATATTCCCGGCAGCGATTGCCTACGCGCAGTTTTCATATGCGATTTCCAAACTGCCGGTCACGCTGGCGACGACGTTTCTCTACGCGGTGCCGGTCTTCAGCCTGTTCTTTTCGTGGCTCCTGCTTGCCGAAGTGCCGTCCCCGTTAACGCTGGTCGGGGGCGTTGTCGCGCTTTCAGGTATTGCTGTCGTGAGCTACGCCAAGCGGCGCGAACAGCGGCTGACACGCGGGGTTGTATCAACCTAAGTCAAAGCAGCTCGAGCCACCCGTGCCCAGGGTCGGTTACAGAGAGCGCCCGCCTCAGCCAGTTCTTTCGGTCTGCCTTCAGGTATGGATAGACAACCTCAAAGTCTTTTTGGTCTTGCTTCCTTTCCCCGGTGCCAGTGTTTTTGCTCTTGAAGAGCAGCACGAGTTCAGGGGCAAGGAACGGAATGCCTGTTGAGGACTGTAAAAAAGCTTTTTCGGCAGGATAGGTAATGCGCGGGTCGCGGCGATACGTCCACGTATGGGCGTCCATATCGGTGAGCTGAACGTCGATAAACATGCCCTCTCGGTGCGCGTGAATCTGAATCCGAGGTTCTTTAGAGCTGCCGAGGGGCCACGGCTCGAGCTGCCCACCAAGCGGTAAAGCGAGCTGCCAGCCCCGGTCTGTCAAATACTGCCGTAAGCCCTGTATTACCGTGCGTGAGACGACCACATCAACGTCGTGATGAACGCGGGTGACGCGGTCTATAAAAAGCTCGAGCGCCCAACCACTACTGATAAACCAGGGTCGTCCAAACGCGCCGAGTTCGTGGGCTACACGTTCAACGGGCGCAAACCCGTGAAACGCTGTCCAACACGCTTCTGCGTCTTTTAGCAAACCAGCGAAAAAGGTCGCTTTGCTGACCCTGCTATCGTCCGGCTGAGCGCTCCAGTCCGTGTAAGCTTTTCGGGCCTGTTCACTCTGCCTTAAAAAATTCCTGACGAGTAGATAGTTCGTCCATGCTGAACTGCCCGCCATAACGAAGAAGAGCTGAACGTTCTTCGTCTCGTGAAAAAAGCGCTCTTCGTGTGCATCTTCATGGCCTGCTACCGGCGCATACCCGAGTGACGCGATGACGTTCCTATGTTCTGCTGTAAGGGGAAAAGGCCAGACCGCTAGGCCGATATCTGTGACCGACGTAGCCGCCAGCCCCAGCACACTCGACGCGCCAATAGGTTCTAAATTTCGATAAGGCCGCCGCTCGTAACGCTGCCGAGGCGTGTGTAGAGGCTAGTAGACTCGATGAACACTATCTTTAGCTGTAGCTTCCGACATCAACCTTACGCTTCAGCGGCGTCGCCAAAGTCCGCCAAGCCGACCTGTTCGACGACCTCTTGGGACACCCAAATCGCCGCGTCTGTGCGTACCGCGAGCGCCAGCGCGTCTGACGGGCGAGCGTCAAGCTCGAGCTCAAGCCCCCGGTTTTCCAGCACCACCCGCCCGTAAAAGGTGCCGCCTTCGGGAGTCGTAACGAGTTCGGTGATCTCGACGCGTTTTACGGCGGTGCCGAGCAGTTCTAAGCTCGAGAGCATCAGATCGTGCGACAGGGGCCGTTCGGGAGGTTCAGTACTACGGCCTGCCAGGATTGAGAGCGCCTCTAAATGCCCTATCGTAATCGGCACAAACTCGCCCGCCTCAGTTTTGAGGAGCACGATAAAAAACTCACCATTTCCGGCGACCGCGACATCTTCTAAAACCGCTTCGACTAACCCGTTCATGAGGTCAGCTTACTCGTTTTGCCGGATGAGTAAAACTGTGTGCTCGACGATGGGCCGGTCATGCGGCTGAAGGGCGTCGCTCAGTAAGTCAGCGGTGAGGCAGTAAAACTCGAGTCCTGCCCTTACCTGGTCAGTTAGCGGCAGCCCCGTTAAACCGTAAACGTCCTGTAAAAGTCCGAGCCAACGCGTTTCAGCAAATTCTTTTTGCAATTCGGTGAGAAAGTCGTTGTCGCTGCTTGAGAGCAAACCACGTTGCACACGTATCGTCTTCGCTAAACCCCAAGAAAGCCCAAACTGCGCGTGAAGAAGCTGTCCGGTGTTGCCAGACTGCAGACCAGCCAAGCCTTTATGCGCTTCTTCGGCCCAACCGACGAGCTGTTGGCTCGCCCAAACATCAGCCTTGTGTTGCAGTTCAGGCGTCCAAACAAAGATGTAAGCCCGCCTCAAAAGTCTCTCGGCTGCTCCGTTTTTCTCGAGCAAAATACGAGCTTGCCGCAATCCGCTGATAATCTCTACAGCTTTTTCAGGGTCGCTAAACCAAGTTTCGGCAGTTTCTGCATTTGCGCCGAAGACACTAACCAGTCGGTTCTGCCAGAGATAGCTGCCCGCATTGGGTAATGGCATGTCACCAAGCCGTAAAAGGTCAACGTCGCTGTAGGGGCCAGCTTCGCCTCTCGAGAAACTTCCGACGAGCAAGATAGCCTGAATTTGTGGCCCGTCAAACCGCGTCACTAAATCTTGAAGCTGTTCCGCACTTAGCACCTTGTCACCCTAGCACCGCTGCCAAGCCGAGACTTGCTAGACTGCCTCCATATGCCTGAACTCGAGCCTGTCATCGGCCTGGAAGTCCATTTGGCCCTCAGCACCAAGAGCAAGATGTTTTGCGCCTGCTCCGCCGAAACCTTCGGCGACGCCCCCAACACGCACACCTGCCCGGTCTGTCTGGGTCTCCCCGGCAGCCTGCCGACCCCCAACCGTGAAGCATTTGAAAAAGCCCTGACGCTCTCCCTCGCGCTTCATTGCAGTGTTCCGAAACGCACGCAGTTTCACCGTAAAAATTACTTTTACCCCGACGCGCCGAAAAACTACCAGATCAGCCAGTACGACTATCCGGTAGGGGAGGGCGGTACCCTGACGCTTTCAGATGGGCGGCGCATCGGCATTACCCGTTGCCATTTAGAAGAGGACGCGGGCCGCTCGCAGCATCCGACTTACGCGGACTACAGCCTCGTAGACCTGAACCGGGCCGGAGCGCCTTTGGTCGAGATGGTGACAGAACCCGACCTCCACACGCCGGAAGAAGCGAGAGAGTTTCTGAACACCGTTCGCGCTGTCGCACGTGCCCTCGGTGTGTCAGACGCCAACCCCGAAGCGGGCAAGATGCGCGCTGACGTGAACGTTTCGGTGCGGCGTCCGGGAGCGCCGTTCGGTACCAAAGTCGAGGTTAAAAACCTCAACTCATTCAGGAGCGTGCAGCGGGCTTTGGAGTTTGAAATCAGACGCCAGAGCCGGATTATCGAGGACGGCGGCAGCGTTCGGCAAGATACGCTCGGTTGGGACGAGGGCGGGCAGAAAACGTACCTGATGCGTACCAAAGAGGGCGAGGCCGACTACCGCTACTTTCCCGATCCTGATTTGCCGCCTTTTTATATTGGTGAGGATTGGTTGGGGCGCCTCAAAACGAACATGCCGGAACTGCCGGACGCCAAAGCCGCGCGTTACGCCGCGCTCGGCGTACGCACGGAGAGTGCGGCGCTGCTTGCCTACGACGTGGATTTCTCGAGGTTTTTCGATAGGGCGCTCGAGTTTCAAAAGAACGCTCAAGTTCTCGCCAACTGGCTGAGCGGCGACGTAACGGGCTATCTCAACATGAACGGTCTTACGCTGACGAGTTCGCAGCTGACACCAGAACATCTTGCGGGACTCGTCGGTTTGGTTGAAGTTGATACGATTTCGGGCAAAATTGCCAAAGATTTGCTACCGGAAGTTATGGGTGGGGCAGACCCGGCGGTTTTGGTGAGAGAAAGGGGGCTCGAGCAAGTCACCGACACCGCAGCCCTAGAGAGCGTCGTCGAGCAGGTTTTGGGTGAAAATCCCGACATGGTAGATCAAGCCAGAAACAATCCCAAAGCGGTCAATGCACTGTTAGGCCGGGTGATGAAAGCGAGTGGCGGCAAGGCGAACCCGGCGCGGGTGCGTGAACTACTGTTGGAAAGACTATAAACATCAAACTGCTCCCCATTTTTTATCGTGGGGAGTACGGAAGCTTTTACGGTGTTTTTACAGCGCAGTTTTACGGCGTAAACGTATGGCAATTCGGCTCGAGTTTACCCTCCTGCCGACATCACGTAAATCTGGATTATTTCGGCTGGCTCCAAAATCATCTGGTTTTACGGGCTCAGTTCTGTACCTCCAGTTCTGTACCCGCTGATACCAGCCCCGTAAACGTGCCCGGTAAGATACCCCTATGAATCTCATGGCTGTTTTTGCCCACCCCGATGATGAACTCGGCTGCGTCGGTACTTTGGCCAAACACGCCGCGCGTGGCGATAAGGTGATGCTCGTCTGGACGACGCACGGCGAGTTAGCGAGTCAGTTTGGCGATACCGACCACGCCGAAGTGCGCCGTGTCCGGCAAGAGCACGGGGCGTGGGTCGCCGAGCAAATCGGGGCCGAATACCACTTTTTCGATATGGGTGATTCGCGGATGACCGGGAGCCGTGACGAGGGTTTAGCTTTGGCCCGCCTTTACGCCGACTTTAAGCCCGACACCCTCATCGGCTGGAGCGATGACCACGCGCACCCCGACCACCGGATGAGCGCCAAAATTGCCTTTAACGCAATCACGCTGGCGCGGATTCCTAAAATTATCAATGAAGAACTTTCTGAGAGGCTCGAGCCCCACCGTAAACCCGTCAAGTTTTATCAGTATCCCTCAGCGGGTTCGGCGTACCCGACCCTGCACGTAGACGTAACGGAACACGTAGAGGTTAGTGAACGTATCTTTGCGTTTTACCGCGACTTTTACGAGTGGGAGGCGCAACCCGAATGGTTTAGGCGTAACCTTACGGCTCGAGGTGCGGAGTCGGGCGTCAAATTTGCCGAGGCGTTTCAGCTGCGGCGGCGGTTTGTTCCGGCACAAGCGTATCTACCCTGAACCCGTACTATCCGTTAAACAACCGCAAGGCTCCTGCACACGGCTCTCTCACGCTGTTTCGTCATGATGACGGTATGGCTGCCTGCTTGACCCCGGTTATTGCCCCGGTATCCCCTGCTTGTCCCGCTACGTCCGGCCTGTTAGAATGCGAAGGTTTGACGTTGGCGGTTATGACTACTTATGAGGGCGTCCCCCGCACCGCCTTAGCTGAGAGGGTTTTGTGAAGGTGTTTCGTATAGCGGTACTGTTAGGTCTATGTCTCTTGCCCGTGAGCGTGGCGCAAGAGATTTCTGAACGCTCGACGCCCGAACTGCTCCGCTTCGGTAAGGCGCTCTATGAGCGGGGTGAGTGCTTTTCGTCGCGCTATCTGTTCCAACAGGTTTTGGAGCGGGAGCCGCAAAACCTGGAAGCGCTTTCAGGCAAAGGTCGGGCGCTCGTTTGTGAGGGGTCGTTTAACGAAGGGCTAGACGCGCTCGAGCAGGTCGCTGAGCTCTCGCCAAAAGTTGCGGCTGTCTATACCCAGTTGGCTGGCGCGTATCTGAAGCAGTACGAAAGTGACCCGGAAACGCACGAAAGTCGGTTGCAAGACGCCTTAGACGCGCTCGAGCAGGCCGACGCCCAGGGTGCGAACAGCGCGTCGGTCATGAACCTGCGCGGCGTCGTTTACTACCGTCAGGACGACCTGCAGCAGGCTAAGGAGGCGCTCGAGGAGGCCACCGCAAAGGCTCCTGAAGTCGCTGACTACCGCCGCAATCTGGGTCTCGTGTACGTGCGGCTCGGCGATACCGAAGCGGCCATCAAGACGCTGCGGCGGGCGGTTTCTTTAGAGCCTGAAAACGCGCTCGGTCACAATCAGCTCGGTCAGGCGTACCTGTTATCGGGCCGCTGCGACGACGCGGTATTTGAACTCGAGCAGGCTGCGACGCTCGCCCCAAACTTGGCAGAGGTCAACCTCAATTTGGGCATCGCGAACTTCGACTGTGAAAACTTTGGGGCGGCGCAGCCTTACTTTGAAAAGGTTATCGCATTGGAACCGACCGCGTTCGCTCCGGCGTATACTTATCTAGCGCGCATCGACCTCGAGGAAAACGACCTCGATTCGGCGGTGACGCAGGCGACCAAGGGCGCACTGATTCGCCCCGCCAACGCCGAAGCGTACTACTGGCTCGGTCAGACGTATGAGGCGCGTAACGGTACCGCGAGTGACGGCACGTCCGACAGCGACAAGGCCGAAGACGCGTACCGGCGGGCGCTCGAGCTAGACCCCCTGTACGTTCCGGCGCAAGACGCGCTGGACGCTATGTAACCGGCGGTACTAGGTAACGTAGCTTGTAGGTAACACCCCCTAACGGGTTTTCAGAGGGCCGTAGCAGCAGCGGGATGTCTGCCTGGAGGCCACAACTCTCGCAACCAATCTTTTGCTTAACGTCCCGCTTTGGAGGCATATGTCGTACTTAGGAATGAAACAACTGCTCGAGGCCGGGGTTCACTTCGGTCACGAAACCAAACGCTGGAACCCGAAATTTAAGCGCTACATCTTCGCCGAGCGCAACGGGATTTTTATCATCGATCTGCAAAAAACGCTGGTCGAGTCGGATAAGGCGTTCGAGTACCTTAAAAATACCGCCGCGCGTGGCGGCACGATTCTCTTCGTCGGTACCAAAAAACAGGCGCAGGAGATTTTGGCAGCTGAAGCAAAACGCTGCGGGATGCCTTACCTCAACGAACGCTGGCTCGGCGGCACGCTCACTAACTTCAAAACGATTCGTGCCCGCGTCGAACGGCTCAAGCAGTTAGAGGCGATGTTTGAAGACGAGTCCATCCTCCGCTACGGCAAAAAAGAGCAGATCGACCTCGGTAAAGAGTTACAGCGTTTGCAACGTTACTTAGGCGGTATCAAAGAGATGACCCGGCTGCCGGACGTGCTGTTTATCGTCGATCCGACCAAAGAAGCGATTGCTGTACGTGAGGCGAACAAGCTCGGCATTCCGGTGGTGGCGTTGGCTGATACCGACTCGGATCCGGACGTCCTCGACTACATCGTTCCCGGCAACGACGACGCGATCCGCTCGATTCAGCTCGTAACCGCGCGCCTCGCCGATACGATTGTCGAAGTACGCGGCGGTGCAGCCGACGCCCCTGCTACGGACGACGCTGCAGCCGACCCCGACGAGGGAGGTCGCCAGACCATGCCGACCCCGTTGTCGTCACCTGAACGCACCATTACCGAAGCGGCGCAGCGCGGTTCCGGCCCCGCTGATGAGAAGACCAGTAGCGAAAAGACCAGCGCCGAACTGACCAGCACCGACTGATACCGACCGCTCACGCTCATCTGTCCGGCGGGGCCCCCTGGGTCTCGCCTGTGCGCTGCCTCAAGTAGCAGGTATCAGCCGGCTAAAAATGCTCTCAGTCTGACTTACTGATCAGCGCGCACGTTCTGAGACAACACTGTTAGCAACCTCTCGTGGAAATGTTAAAGGTATCAAAGAAGCCTTTAATTCGGATAGTCCAACCTAAGGCACCTGACTCAAAAGGGCCACTCGAAAGGAAACCATGGCTGTTACGATGGAAGACATTAAAAAACTCCGTGCGATGACCGGCGCAGGGATGATGGACGTTAAAAACACCCTCGAGGAAACCGGCGGCAACGTCGAGCAAGCTGCGACGCTCCTGCGTGAACGCGGTATCGCCAAAGCCGCGAAGAAGTCCGACCGCGCCGCTGGCGAAGGCTTCGTCGGCTCGTACATTCACCATAACGGCATGATCGCCACCTTGGTCGAACTCAACTGCGAAACCGACTTTGTGGCGCGTACCGAGCCGTTTCACAAGCTGGCTAAAGACGTTGCCATCCATATTGCGATGGCAAATCCGACGTTTAAGAGCCGCGACGAAGTACCCGCTGAGACGGTCGAGGCCGAGCGCACCGTCCTCGCTGAGCAGGCCAAACAAGAGGGCAAACCTGACAATGTGGTGGCGAAGATGGTCGAAGGCCGCCTGAATAAGTATTACCAAGAAGTTTGCCTGTTAGAGCAGCCTTTTATCCGCGACGACAAAAAGACTATCGAGCAGCTGATCCAAGAAGCAGTTGCCCAGATGGGCGAAAACATCCAGGTCGGCGCGTTTTACCGCATCGCTATCGGCGAATAATGCGGGCCTGAATGCGCGTTTTACTAAAACTCTCTGGTGAGTTTTTGGCGGGCGAGGGCGCTACTGGCGTCTCACCCGAAGCGACCCGCACGTTAGCCCAAGAGATCGCTGCGGCGCACGCTGGCGGCGCACAGGTCGCCGTAGTGGTCGGCGCTGGGAACTTCTGGCGCGGCGCACAGCAGGGTGGCGGTATGGACCCGGCGACGGCGGATTACGTTGGGATGATCGCGACGGTGATGAACGCAGTTGCGCTGCAAGACGCTTTGGAGCAGCAAAACGTCGATACCCGGGTACAGTCGGCGATCAACGTGCAAGAGGTAGCCGAGCCGTATATCCGCCGCCGGGCGCTGCGGCACCTCGAGAAGGGCCGGGTCGTCATCTTCGGGGGCGGCACCGGCAACCCGTTTTTTACGACCGATACCGCCGCGGCTCTGCGGGCTTTAGAAATCGACGCCGACCTCGTGTTGATGGCGAAAAACAAAGTGGACGGCGTGTACTCAGCCGACCCGCGTACACATCCCGAAGCGACTCGGTATGAGACACTCAGTTACCTAGACGTACTTAATCAGGGCCTCAAAGTGATGGACGCGACCGCCATCAGCCTCTGCATGGGTAAAGAGCTGCCGATTGCGGTGTTTGATATCTTTACACCGGGGAACTTGGGCCGACTTCTGGCGGGCGAACATGTCGGGACACGTATCTCTGCCGCGCCAAGCCGGAGCGTAAGCTAGTCTGAACTAAGGGAGAGGAACTGTGAGCGAGTTAGGAAGCATCACCTCAGGTCTGCGGGCGAGTATGCAGAAGACGCTCGAGGCGTTTGAAAACAACATCGGGATGGTGCGCACGGGCCGAGCCAACCCCGGCGTCTTAAACCGCGTCCAGGTGGACTATTACGGCGCGAGTACGCCCTTAAATCAGCTGGCGACGGTCTCAAGCCCCGACCCCCGGACGCTGCTGATTACGCCGTTTGACAAGAGCGCTGTGGGCGCGATTGAAAAGGCAATTCGTGAAAGCGATTTGGGTTTCAACCCGAACAACCGGGGCGATAACATCTTTATCAGCGTCCCGGCGCTGAACGACGAACGCCGCCGCGCCCTCGTCAAGCAGGTTAAAAACATGGCGGAAGAGGCCAAAGTCGCCCTCCGCAACCACCGCCGCGACGCCAACGACGAGCTTAAAGAGTACCGTAAAGAAAACCTCTTGACTGAAGACGATGTACGTCAGGGCGAGGGCGAAGTGCAGAAGCTGACCGATACCTTTGCCGCGACGATTGACGCACGGTTTAAGACGAAAGAAGAAGACATTATGGCGGTTTAGGGTTCGTCTTCAAAAGATTTACTGAGATCATTTAACAGCTGTACACAGCTTCTTGCTATGTGCAGCTTTGCTATGTTTAGAAACATGGCTAGGTACTACGTCAAAGAACACGAATTGGGCTACCGTAAAATTAGAGCAGAGGGAAAAACGACCTGGGACGAACTGCATGAGCCGTCCAGTTTCGATGATTTTTCCATGCGTCCTATTTTAGAGCGAACGCTGCCCCTGCTGAATTTTTCCGTGCCTCAGCCGCGAACTCTGGAATACGGCTGCGGTACAGGGCCGGGGGCGTGTTTTCTGGCAGCGAGAGGGTTTCAGGTAGACGGCATTGACGTCTCTCCTATAGCCATTGACCTGGCAAAGCAGTTTGCTGTAGAGCGCCGTCTAGAGGTCAACTATGCGGTTGCAGACATTTGCAACTTACCTTTGACAGATCACTACGACCTTATCGTCGATAGTTTCTGCCTTCAAAGTATCGTCACCGACGCAGATAGAGCAGATGTGTTTGCGGCTGTACGTTCGGGACTCGAGCCTCAGGGTTATTACCTTATCGGCACTGCTATATTTGCTGAAACAAGGGATTACGGCGATGAAGTGTTCGATGCAGAGACCGGTATCGTCTACACCGAAAAGGATGACGACGACAGCTTTGAGGACGCCGTGAACCTTTCCGGTGGTTGGCACGTTCCAAACCGCAGGCACCTTAAACCACAGGTTTTGCTAGAAGAACTGGACAAAGCAGGCTTCAAAACGCTTTGGCACCATGAGGCAGGCAGCAGCATGGGCCTAATCTGCCAGCGTACATAAACGGCTAAGTTCTGAGCGGCTAGGTTTTAAGCGCTTCGGCCTCGATAAAAATCCGTTTGATTTCGGGGTGCGCCTTGCGGACGGCCTGCTCGATATGGTCGATCGCCAACATGACCTCGGCGGCGGGCAAATTGTGCTGAAACTGCACCTCGAGGTTGAGCAACACCTGCTCAGGCCCGAGGTGCATCGTCAGCGGCGCACCAACCTGTTCAACCCCCGGCTCGGCCTCGGCGAGCGTCTGAACGCTCCGGGTAATCTCGGCGTCGGCACTTTCGCCGACCAGCAAACCTTTGCTCTCGTACGCGAGAAAAACGGCGACCGCTGCCAGAATCAGGCCGATCACAATCGACGCGCCGCCGTCGAAGTAAGGGTTATCGAACCTGTGACCGAGAAAAATACCGATAAATGCGACCAGCAGCCCGAGTATAGCCGCGGTATCTTCAGCCAAAACGGTGTAAATCGCCGGGTCTTTGCTCGACCTGAGCGTTTGCCAGAAGGAGCGCTCACCCTGCGTTTTACGCAGCGCTCTATACGCAATCACCCAGGCAAACCCTTCGACTACAACCGCTATCGCAATCACGACGTAATTCCAGGTCGGGTCTTCGAGGCCGCTCGGATGCCGTAAATGACGAATTCCTTCATAAAACGACATCCCGCCGCCAAGACCGAAGAGCAGCATGGCGACAATCAAGCTCCAGAAGTAGAGTTCTTTACCGTACCCGAACGGATGCGTGGCGTCTGCGGGCTGTTGGCTTTTACGGATGCCCAGTAAGATAAGCAACTGATTGCCGGTATCGACGAGCGAATGAATCCCCTCAGACAGCATCGCCGAACTGCCGGTTAAAAACGCTGCGACGAACTTGGTAATAGCGATAATGAAGTTTGCGCCCATCGCGCCGTAAACTGCTGCTGTACTACCTGACGGATTTGCCACCCGAATCTCCTCCTACGTTTTGCCCCAAGCTGAGCTGCAAAACGCGCTCCCCCCAACTGTAGCAGGAGCGCGTTTTCGGTGTGCTTAAAGCTGCCTCAGAGACAGCACGGTGACCAAACTACTTCTGGTTACCTCTGTGTCGTACCTGCTATCAGCGCCGGTTCACCGATTGCTCCAGCATTTTGCGGCGCGGCTTCTTGAACGGTTTCCTCGTCCGGAACGCCCTTACGAAGTGGCAGTTCAGGGATGAAGAAGACGATCAGCGTGCCCACAGCGATGATTACAAAGCTCACCCAGAAGAGCAGCCGAATGCTCTCGGCGAAACCTTGTTTGACGCCGCTCGAGACCTGCGCCGAAAGCGTCTGGGCCTGCGCGCCCAGCCCTGCTTTAAGCTGTGTGAGCGCCTGCGTCTGCGCGGCTGCCGGGAGTGACGGTGCAGTTCTTACCAAGTTTTTGACCTGCGCCGGAGTCTGTGCGCTCTCTAAAAGCGCGGTGCGAGCCGCTACGTCGCCGCCAACTGCCGCCTCGGTTTGGGCGTAAAGCCGACCGAATCCGGCGGTGATACCCTCGCTGATATCACCCCCGGCACCCGCGCCCTGAAGCGCACCGATGTCGAACTTCTGTGACTGCAAGGCCGGAACATCCGGCAGGTGCTTGGGAATTGCCGTCCCGACGCTGAGCGTCAGCAGCGAGCCGAAGACGGCTAAGCCGATGGTTGAACCGATCTGCCGGAAAAACTGGCTTGCGCCTGTCGCGGTGCCGAGTTGCGCCTGTGGTACGGCGTTCTGAATCGCTAGGGTAAACAAGCTTTGGGCCGGGCCGAGGCCGATACCGACAACCACCATCCGCCACGAAAGGCCGAGCTGCGTTGTGTCCAAGCTGATGCTCGTCAGGGTGAAGACGCCCGCGAGCAGCACGAGCGAGCCGAAGATCATAAAGGGTTTGTAACGCCCGGTGCGTGTGACGAGTAAGCCTGTCAAGGTCGAACTGACGATCAGCCCCGCCATCAGTGGCAGGAGCGTAAACCCCGAGTTGGTCGCGCTAATGCCCAGAACAAGTTGCATAAAGAGCGGCAAAAACATGATAATGCCCAGAAACGCGATGTTGATAATGAACGACGCGCCGTTGGCGATGCTGAATACGGGGACGCGGAAGAGCTCGAGCGGTAAAATCGGATTTTTAACGCGTAGCTCAACTAACACAAAGGCTAGAAGCGAAAGTGCTGCCACACCGAACAGGATAAGAATCGTCGGCGAAGTCCAGGGATACGTCGAACCCGCCCAGGTCAAAGCCAGGAGCAGCGGCACGAACGCGCTCAGGATCAGTCCGGCCCCGGCAAAGTCGATCTTGCCGCCGCCCGTCCCAGCTTTGAGGAGCGGCATCTTGGTGGCAATTAGATAGAGCGCCACGAGTCCGAGGGGAAGGTTGACGTAAAACACCCAGCGCCAGCCTGCGACGGCGTACCCGAGGAGCGTCACCGAACCGTGATCGGTAAAAAAGCCGCCGATAATCGGGCCGAGTACCGAGGCGAGGCCGAACACGCCGCCGAACAGCCCCTGATAGCGGCCCCGTTCGGCAGGGGGAAGATGTCGGCGATGATGGCAAAGGCGCTCGAGAACAGCGCCGCGCCGCCTAAGCCTTGCAGCGCCCGGAAAAGAATCAGCTGCGTCATCCCTGAGCCGAGTAGCGGCAGCGGGCCGAACTCCCCAGCCAGCCCGCAGAGCGCCGAGCCGACCAAAAAGAGCGAAACGCCGAAGGTCAGAATCGGTTTGCGTCCGTACATGTCGGACAGCTTGCCGTAAATCGGTACCATCACGGTTGAGGCGAGCAGATACGCGGTTGTGACCCAAGTGTAGAGCGATAGACCGTTTAGGTCGGCGATAATGCGCGGCATGGCGGTCGAGACGATTGTGTTGTCGAGTGCGCCGAGCAAAAAAACGACGAGCACCGCGCCGAGGGTGAGGTTGCGCTCGCCCTTGGTAAACGCGTTTTGAGCTGCTACGGGTTGGGGTAGGGCTTGAGCCATTATCTTTCTCCTACGGTTGCGTTCTGTATTTCGGGTGAAGCGGTGAGCTGGTCGCTTAAAGTCTCGAGCAACCCCAAAAACTGTTCTTGAGCGTCGCCGAGCCCTGCGAGAAACGGCTCGAGTAACCCTTCAATGCTGCCGCGCACTTCAGCGTGCAGGGTCGTTCCGGCGAGGGTCGTCTCGAGGCGAGTTCGGCGGGAATCAGAGGTGTCGATAGCGCGTTCGATCAGACCCGCTTGCAACAGCGTTTGCAAAATCCGGCTGGTGGTGTCTTTAGGCAGCCGGAGCCGGTCGGCGAGTTCGGTCGGATACTGCACGCCTCTAGAGATCGCTGCAAGTACCAGAAAATCCCGGTACGAGAGGCCGTGAGTGGTTTCTAAAAGCGGATTCACGTAGTCGTGGACGGCGCGGCCGATGCGCCAGTGGGCGACAAAAAAGCGTGAAGCGGTGGCAGTCGGGTGGAGCGTGCATACCTCAACAGTTGTACACCCAAGTAATTGAATAAATCAACTATCTATGAACGCAATAAGTTTATACCTCGGGCTGGTATAGCAGATATCATCTGGGAATGGACGCTCTCACCTTCAACTAAACTGTTTGGCACGCACGTCCTGAGGTGATTATTGTAGCTTCTAACTGCTTAAGGGTGATTATTGTAGCTTCTAACTGCTTAAGTGCGATAGCAGAGACCAACAGACAAAGCAACAAAGAGAGCCTTTGAGAGAACGGTAGAGTTTGTGTGCTGGACGAAAAAAGCCGCTTGTCAGCCGGTTAGTGGCTACAAGTTGGTGCGTACATTTTACGGCGTAGCAACGCTCTAGTTGCCGGTTTGTGCTGAGTTGGTGATCCTCGAGCCTTCCTCTTGTCAAGGCGACCCTATCTCCATAATCTAGTCATTATCTCCATAATCTAGTCATTAAAATCTCGACGTCTACTGGTTAAGCTCTTCTCCGGCTCACGCTGAATAGGTCATACTGTAGGGCGTGCGCCCACCCTACACCCGCATCATCTCCGGACTCGTCGCTTTTTTAGCAGCAGTCTTGATCATGTGGGCCGGGTTGCCGCTGCTTGCGCCCGCGTATCTTATCCTGACGCTCGCATCCTTACGAGAATTTTCGCTGTTGATGAACCTGCGCGGCATCCCGATTCGCCGCCGCAGCCTCTACGTCGCCGCCGTTTTGACCCTGCCCGCGTCGCTCCCGGTTACGTATCAGGGCATTTTCGACATGCAACCCTTATTTGACGGGATGAGCTGGCGTGAAGCGCTCTTGGGGCTGTTGGCGCTCTATCTGATCGGGTTAGAGGTCATCCATCCGAACGACCGCTCGGTCGAAAGCGTCGTCTACAGTCTGTTCGGCTATATCTACATTCCGTGGCTCGCGGGTTACGCCATCACGCTCCGCTACACCCCGGACGGTGTTTTAGGTCTTTGGTACTTGGTCATTCCGATCTTGGCGATTATTGCGAGTGACGTGGGCGCGTATACGGTCGGCAAGCTGTTCGGCAGACGCAAACTCGCGCCGCAGCTCAGCCCGAACAAGACGCTCGAGGGCGCGTTCGGTGGTCTCGGACTAGCTATCGTCATCGTTTCACTGACGACCTACACGCTCGGCTGGCTTTACGGGCTGCACATAGACATCTACGACACGCTGCTATTTAGTGTATTGGTCTCGAGCGCCGCGCAACTAGGCGACCTGTTCGAGTCGCTGATCAAACGCTGGGCCGGAGTTAAAGATACCGGCCTGTTCCTGCCCGGTCACGGCGGCGCATTAGACCGCATCGACGGGATGCTCTTTGCGGTGCCGGTCGCGTACTATTTTGTGACGTTTGTGATCTTGCGCTAGCCTGCGCTAACGGGGTAAGGTTGAGGCTGGGTTTTAGCGGCGAACGTAGTTTGGTTACGGGCGGATGACTGCTCAGGTGTTTGCTGACCACGGGACCCAAGTTTTTATGTTCTTAACGGCTAGCCTCGATCTGGAGGATGATTTTGCAACCGATACAAGACCGAAAAGCGTTAGACGTCTACTTCGTCCGGCAGCAGTTTCCGGCTTTTAGCGAACCCAGCCTCGCAGGACAAGCGTTTTTTGAGAACGCCGGGGGTTCATACGCTTGCACGCAGGTGATTGACCGGCTTTACGATTTTTATACCAAGCTTAAAGTGCAGCCGCATCACCGGTATCCGGTTTCGCAGGCGGCGGGACGAGAGATGGACTCGAGCTACCCTCACTTTGCCGCCTACTTAGGTGTCCAACCAGACGAAGTGTACTTTGGCCCCTCGACCACACAAAATACTTACGTGTTAGCGCAGGCGTTCCGGGATTATCTCAAAGCTGGCGATGAAATCATCGTTACCAACCAAGACCACGAAGCGAACAGCGGGGCGTGGCGGAAGCTAGCAGCGGACGGCATCACGGTCAAAGAGTGGCAGGTTGATGTTGAAGGCCGGTTGCACCCGGAAGCTTCACGGGCGCTCTTGACTAAGAAGACCAAAATCGTCGCCTTTCCGCACTGCTCGAACATTGTCGGTGACATCAATCCGGTTCGTGAACTTGCCGAACTCGCGCACGGAGTCGGCGCAGTTACTATTGTTGACGGTGTTTCTTACGCCGGTCACGGCTTCCCGAACGTTGCCGAGTTAGGCGCAGATATCTACCTCTTTTCGACCTACAAAACTTACGGGCCGCATCAGGGCGTGATGGTGGTGCGTGAGGCTATAGCGCAAAAGTTGACGAATCAGGGGCACTATTTCAACGAAGGCAATAGCACCAAACGCCTGACCCCGGCAGGCCCGGACCACGCGCAGATTGCGGCGGCGCGGGGTGTGACGGACTATTTTGACGCGGTTTACGGGCATCATTACGGTGCGGACGCAGGCGCACAAACCGAGGTCGCCGTAAAAGCCAAAGCTGTACATGACCTTTTCAGGGATGCGGAATTGGCGCGGTTAGAGCCTCTGCTCGAGTACCTCAACACGCACCCCAAAATCCGCATCATCGGCCCGAAAACGCTGGAAAACCGCGCCCCGACGGTTTCGCTCGTTGTCGAAGGACGTTCTTCCGCCGAGCTGGTCGAAAGGTTAGCCGAGCGCGGCATCATGTGCGCTTACGGACATTTTTACGCGGCGCGGTTGTTGGACGCTCTTGGTATCGGCGGCGACGGGGTACTGAGGTTGTCGTTCGTTCACTACACAAGTGAAGATGACGTGGCGCAGCTGATCAGGGCGCTGGACGAGACCCTCTAACGGCGACCCGCTCCCGTAAAACTGACAGCTGGGGTGCAGGAGAAAGTACCAAAAGCTGCTACCATTCTAGTATGGCGATAGTAGCTCCGGCACGTGACCCACAAGCCCGCAACCTCAAGGTTGGTAATCTCACTGTCCGTGATTTGGGCCGCCTCGACTACCGCGCCGCTTGGGACGTGCAGTTAGAAACTCACGCCGCCGTCGCTGAAGGCCGCACCCCGCCGACGCTGCTCTTGGTCGAACATCCGCCGGTCATCACCTTCGGTAAAAAAGGTGGACGTGCCAACCTGCTGGCTGACGCAGTAACTTTAGAGGCCCAAGGCTTCAGTCTCCACGATATCGAACGCGGCGGCGACGTGACCTATCATGGCCCCGGTCAGCTGGTCGGCTATCCGATTTTGCCTATCGGCCGGATGGTGCGGAGCTATTTGAGGAACCTCGAGGCCGTTATGGTACAGGTCTTGGCAGATTACGGGCTTTCCGGTGAAGGCAGCCCCGGTTACGCGGGCGTCTGGGTCGGGGATGAAAAAGTCGTCGCTATCGGGGTCGCTATCAAACGCAACGTCTCGTTTCACGGGTTTGCGCTGAACGTCTCGACCGACCTGTCACACTTTTCTTACATTGTGCCGTGCGGGATTCAGGACAAAGGCGTCACGAGTCTGAGCCAGCTTTTGGGCCACGCCGTAACGCTTGATGAAGTCAAGCCCAAACTGCTGAGCGCCTTTACCGATGTTTTTGACATGACACTACGAAACACTGAGTCCGCCACAGAAAGCCAGGTTTTACGGTGACACAACCCAAAACTCCCGATACGCCTCTCGTTGACATCCCCCTAACCGAAATCAAAGTCGTTAAAAACGGCGTATTTAGTAAAAATGCTGTAAGTGTGCCACGTGAGCGTAAACCGGACTGGCTCAAGGTCGCCCTGCCGTCTGGAACCAAATACAAAGAGGTTAAGAGTACGGTGCGCGAACACCGCTTGTCTACCGTCTGCGAAGAGGCGATGTGTCCGAATATCGGTGAGTGCTGGAACGCGGGCACGGCGACGATTATGCTGATGGGCTCGGTATGTACTCGTGCGTGCCGCTTTTGCGCGGTCGATACCGGCAATCCCAAGGGCCGCCTTGACCTGGCTGAACCCCGCTTGGCTGCGAGTTCGGTGCAGCTGATGGGCCTCAAGTACGTCGTGCTGACCTCGGTTGACCGCGACGACCTGCCGGACGGCGGCTCAGGGCACTACGCCGCGTGTATTCGCGAAATCAAACGGGTCAACCCGGAAACCGCAGTCGAGGCGCTGACGCCCGACTTCGGCGGCGTTACGGGCAACGTGGAGAAGGTGTTGGACGCCGGGGTTGAGGTCTACGCACAAAACCTCGAGACCGTCCGCCGCCTCACGCATCCGGTACGTGACCCCCGCGCGGGCTACGACCAGACCTTAAGCGTCCTCGCTTACGCCAAAAAATCTCGCCCTGACGTGCTGACTAAAACCAGCCTGATGTTGGGTTTGGGTGAAACTGACGAAGAAATCGTTGAAACGATGGACGATTTACGCGCTGCTGGTGTGGACATCGTGACCTTCGGGCAGTATCTGCGCCCTACAGCGTCGCATTTGCCGGTCGTGCGCTATGTGCCGCCCGAAGATTTTAACCGCTACCGCGAGCTGGGGCTTAAAAAAGGGTTTCTCGAGGTTGTTTCAGGGCCGCTCGTGCGCTCTTCTTACCGGGCAGAGCGGGCGTTGGAGAAAAATAACGTGGGGATGGCAGCGGACTAATTGCTACTCTTGCAATAGGATGACCATATGAACGTTAGTGACGCAGTTCAAGTAGCTATTTCAGACACGAAGAAACTTTTTGAGTCGGAAAGTCTGTCGAACGTCGGGCTCGAAGAGGTCGCTTTCGACGATTTATCGGGAGAATGGATTATAACTGTAGGGTTTTCTCGCCCGTGGGATTACCAAAACAGAGGTATATTGGCATCAACACTCGCTCCTCAAAAGCCCAACCGGTCGTTCAAGATAGTTCGCGTGCGCAACTCTAATGGTCAAGTTTCATCTATTAAAAATTATTCTATTAGCAGCATGTGAAAAGGATTTTGCTTGACGCCAATTTGCTGGTTTTGCTTGTAATCGGATTGACTGACCGTAATCTGGTTCCAAAACATAAGAACGCGAAAACATTTGAGAAAGCCGATTACGACCTTTTAGTTGACATACTGTCAAGCTATGACGCTATTGCTGTTACTCTCCATATTTTAGCTGAAACTTCAAATCTTGTATCGCAAATAGGCGAACCCGTTTCGTCATCGGTTAGGTTGACATTTTCTAATTTGCTCCAGAGTCAAGAAGAGATTTATCTGGCAAGCAGAGACAGTGCCAAACATCCCTTATTCGTCCGTTTAGGGCTTACCGATACCTCTATTCTTCAGGTTATTCGTTCGGATACGCCTCTCCTTGCAACAGATGCAGGGCTCTACCTCGAGGCTTCCAAAGTAAATCCTGTGGCTACAAACTTCAACCACCTCAGGCAAGCGAGACTGCTCGGCAGTTGAACACAAATCCTGGGTAAATCGAGAGGAACCTCATGATTATCCCCAAGTCACTTGTGTTTTCGAGCAAAATCAATTCGGATGAGCCGCTGGGTCTAACGCGTTCCGAAAAGCGTTAAGGTGCCGGGTTCAAGTTCCTCAGTTCAAGCAGCCGAAACCTTCGTCGCGCTTTTCGGGGGTATCAACGTCGGCGGCAATAACATCTTGCCCATGCAGGAACTTACAGAGGTGCTGACAAGCTTGGGTCTCAGCAATATCAAAACTTATATTCAGAGTGGCAACGTCGTGTTTCATGATGGGTACGTAAGGACTGCAGACTTGACGTTATTATCTCAAAAAATAGGTGCTGCTATTGCCAAAAGTCACGGATTTACGCCGCAAGTGCTCGTCCTTACCCGGCCTGAGCTAGCAGCCGCCGCCGCGTCCAACCCTTTTCCCGAGGCTGAACGCGAACCCAAAACGCTTCTCCTTTTCTTCTTGGCTTCCAAACCTGAACATCCTGATATTGACCTGCTCGAGCGTCTCCAAACGGCTGAAGAACGTTTTAGGTTGACCGAAGCTGTCTTTTACCTCCATGCGCCCGCCGGCATCGGGCGTTCCAAACTCGCTGCGAAGGTCGAAAAGGCGCTCGGCGTCCCCCTAACGGCAAGAAACTGGCAGACTGTCAGCAAGCTTTTGTCTCTAAGTGCGGCGCTGACTGACTAAACGCTACGAATCGGCCTGAGCGGAGTTTCGGTGTAAGTGGTACGCTGTACACAGCCAGGGTTGGCTCGAGGGGCTCTCATTCCTGAACTACTTACAGCCTGCGTTTCCTGTTACGACTATGCCGCTCTTTTTCGGCCCTCCGTTCGGTACCCTGATTCATGTTGTGACAGCAAGAAACTTCTACCTTCGGTATGGTTCTAAAGATATAGCACTCAAGCAGTTAGAAGCTACTGTAGTCACCTCAGAATACGCGTGCTAGACGGTTTAGTTGAAGGTGAGAGCGTCCGTTCCCAGATGATACCTGCTATATGCTTGTAGATAAAGGTGAGGCTACGGTGTAGGTTTAGTATCTATTTGGATTAGGTGCTACTCAGTTAGCAGCTGGGTGCTGTGAGCGATTTGGAGTTGCTGATAACGTAACATCGAGTGACGACATGACTTGTCCATACTTTCTAGCTCGAGGAGACCCATGATCACCCCCGAACTATTGGCGTTTTTAGGTGAACTTAAACTTAACAACAATAAAGACTGGTTCAACGAGCGAAAACCTGCCTATAAAGCGATGCGTGAGGGGTTTGAAGAGGGTTTGAAGGACGTTGCGATGGAAGTCGCGCGGTTTGACGTTACGGTAGCCCGCCGCCTCGATGATCCCACCACTGTAAAAGTCTTTCGCAGCTACCGGGACACGCGTTTTGGTAAAAATAAAGACCCCCTCAAAACGAACATGAGCGGGTTTATCGCTGCTGGTGGAGAACGTCCGGTGTACTACTTACAGATAGAACCGGGTCAAAGTATGGCGGGTGGCGGCTTGTATATGCCCCCTGCACCCATTCTCAAAGCTATACGCGAAGAGATAGACGAAACCTACCCGGAGTTGGAACGCATTTTAGCGGCTGAGACTTTTAAGTACATCTATCCCGAGGGCTTAGACCGGACGCATGAGCTTAAGACTGCGCCTCGAGATTATAGCACTGACCATCCTGCGATTTCACTGCTCAGACTCAAAAGTTTCGCCGCTTTGCGGCCTTTTACCGATGAAAAGGTGCTAAGTGAAGGGTTTAAGCGCGAGGTAACTGAGACCTTTAAGGCTCAAGCCCAACTGAACGCTTATCTGGACAAAGCTTTACAACGTCTGGATAAACGTGTGCTGGTCTAAGCTGTCTACTGCTGAATTGCCAGCTAGCATTCTCGAGCTTCCGCGTGCATAATTCAGCACAAGGAGGTTGACGTGGCTCTAATTGATGCCGTTCCCGAAGACCAGACGCACGGCGACGTAGCGCGGATGTTTGAACAAAACCGCGCGGCGAAAGGGTATGTTCCCAACTACGTCAAGGCGTTTAGTCACCGGCCTCAGGTGATGGAAGCGTGGGCGAATCTGCTCGGCAGCGTCCGCAGCACGCTGGACTCGAGGCGCTACGAACTCATCACCTTGGCAGCGGCTCGTGCCCTTAAAAGTTCTTCCTGCATGTTGGCGCACGGGTCGGTGTTGCTCGAGTATTACGACGAGGCCCAGCTCACAAAAATTGCCGGAGATTACACGCAGGCAGGGTTGAGCCCCGAAGACGTGGTGATGATGGCCTTCGCCGAAAAGATTGTCCGCGACGCGACCTCGGTTACGGCGCAAGATACTGAAGGATTGCGAACGCACGGGTTTTCCGACGAAGAGATTTTTGATGTTGCCGCCGCAGCTTCGGCGCGCTGCTTTTTTAGCAAACTCTTGGACGCGCTCGGTGCGGAACCCGACGCGCACTATTTGGAGTTGGGGCCCGCTCTCCGTCAAGCCTTGACTATCGGGCGACCCATCAGCGAAACGCCGTAAATGGAACTCGACATGGAACTCGGCATCGTTGAATTTGGCGGTCACAAAATGGCTGAAGTCATATCGGATGAGGTTGTGATCACCACGACTCGGGACGCTTTAGACCTCATGGCAACGGCTCAGTATGGGGGTGCAGACTGCCTCATCTTGTGTGAGAGGCACCTGCCTGCAACGTTTTTCGACCTAAAAACCGGGCTGGCGGGTGAGATATTGCAGAAATACGCGAACTACCGTATGCAGCTTGTCATTATTGGTAAGTTTGCCTTTGAGAGTGAGAGTCTAAAAGCGTTGATGTTTGAAAGCAACCGGGGCCGTCAGGTTGCTTTTGTACCGGATAGAACGGCGGCTTTGGCAAAAGTGGCAAGCTAGGCAGAGAAAACTTTAGTTTCTGGCCTCGGGAAGGGTAAAGAAAAAAGTCGTCCCTGCTCCCGGCTCGCTCTTCAGGTAGATGGTTCCGCCCATCGCCTCGACCAGCGTTTTACTCACGGTCAGGCCGACGCCCAACCCGCCTGCGCTGCGGCCCCGCGACGCATCGACGCGGTAAAAACGCTCGAAGATATGCGCGTGATGTTCGGCTGAAATCCCCGGCCCGGTGTCGCTGGCCGAAATCAGCACATATTCAGACCCCGGCTCCGGCGTGCGCTCGGCGCGGAGGGTGACAGCGCCCCCGGCGGGCGTGTATTTGAGCGCGTTGCCGAGCAGGTTGGCGAGAACTTGTCCGACACGTTCACGGTCGGCCTCGAGGTCGGGCAACCCCACCTGCACAACGCTGCAAAAACTCACGCTACCCGCTTCAAACGCGCCCTTAAACCGGTCTTCGGCGTCATCTACCAGCGTGGCGACGTTGAGGCGGGTGGGATGAACGAGGAGCGTTCCGGCTTCGGCGCTCGAGACCAACGTCAGATCGACCACGATTTTTCTGAGCGACGCCACTTCGCGGTCGATGGCCTGCGCCGCTGTCTCGGCAGGCAGCACGCCGTCACTGAGCGCTTCACTGTAGCCTTGCAAGGCCGCAAGTGGCGTCCGGAGTTCGTGGGTGACGGTGCTGACGAGGTCGCTCCGGTCTCTCTGAGCGTGGGCGAGTGCTTCGGTCATGGCGTTGAAGTTGTGGGTCAGGTCGCTCAGTTCATCGCGCCCTGAGACCGTGACCTGTTCGCCGAACTGTCCTCTGCTTACGGCGTCGCTGACTTCGGCGAGCCGCCTTACGCCGCGTCCGACCCGCCGTGATTCGCGGAGCGTGACGACCGCGGCGACGGCGGTCGCTACCGGTAGCGACACGAGGATGCCTTCGACGAGTCCCCGGCGGCTGTCACGGCTCAGTTCGGTAAAAAGCTCTCGCCGCGCCGGTTCGGAAAGGGTACGGAACGCCTCGAGGTCACTTTCAAACTCCCGGCTCGGCAGGATGCTGGCGACGACCAGCAACACGGCTTCAGCGACCACGATGGCGAGGAGCGTGTTGAGGAAGAGTTTGGTAAAAAGTCGCACGGTTTTACGGTTTACCCAAAGGGTCGCGCATCCGGTAGCCGACGCCGTGAACGGTCTCGATGTAGCGCGGCTGCTCAACGTCGTCACCAAGCTTTTTGCGGAGCGCCTTGATACGGGCGTCAACGACCCGTTCAAAACCGGGAAAGTCCGGACCCCAGACCTTCTCGAGCAATCTATTACGGCTCCAGACCAGACCCGGATGCTGGGCCAAGATCAAGAGCAGGTCGAACTCGAGGCGGGTCAGCTCGAGCGTCTGCCCACCTACCGTAACCTGATGACAGGCGCTGTCGATACACAAGTCGCCGTGTTTCAGGGTGTCTTGATGCCCGCTGCGGCGCAGCAGCGCTTTGACGCGGGCGACGACCTCGCGCGGGCTGAAGGGTTTGGTCACGTAGTCGTCTGCGCCCAGCTCGAGGCCCGCGACGCGCTCGTCCTCGGCGGCTTTGGCGCTCAGCATCAGAATCGGCAGGTCGGGCCGCTCGGCGCGCAGGGTTTGGGCAACCTCGAGACCGCTCAGCCCCGGCAGCATCAGGTCGAGAATCACCACGTCGGCTTGGGGGGCCTGCTCGAAGGCGCTAGGGCCGTCTCCGGCCTCGAGCAGCGCAAAACCGCTGTGGGTGAGGTACGCCCGGAGTACCTCACGGATGGCGGCGTCGTCATCGACGAGTAACAGGGTAGCCACGTCAAAACTCTAGCAGAACTGTCTTAGAAGACGTTAGGCCCGGATTTCCTGACGCTGAAAGACCACGTAGGTCAGCGTAAAGAGCAAAATCACTGTGGCTATCAGGCCCGTAAATTGTGGCCAGATGAGGAGCAGGCTCTGCGACAGCGGCAAGGGCGCACCCATGATGGCCCCCTGGACTTGCGAGTAAAAGACTGGCCCGAGAGTCCGGGTGGCGGGGTTGAGCAGTACCAGCGTCAGCTCGCTAAAGAGCGTGTTGGGCGAAACGCGGCTGAGTGTTTGCTGAAAATGAACTTGCCCGAGCTGCGCGGTTATAGGATTGTCGCCGAGCGGGTAGAGCGGCGTCAGAAGCGACACGATAATCGGCCAGAAGATGGCAAAGAGCAGCCAGAGCGCGAGCGCCGCCATCGCCGCTGTCGCACTCTGCTTGAAGATGCTCGAGAACAGCAGCGCGACCGCCAGCCAGACCCCGGCGTAGGCCAGCGTCCCGAACAAGAAGAGAAGCCCGCGCCCGACCTCTTCGGCGCTCGGCGGCACGCCGAGTAAAAAGATGCCCATCCCTGTAACGAGCAGCCACAACGCCAGCAGCATGATGCCGAGGGTAAAAAGACCGGCTAAAAACTTGCCGAATAGCAGCGCGTCGCGGTAGATGGGCTGCGACAACACGCGGCTCAAGGTGCCCCGGCTGAACTCGCCGTTGACGGCGTCAAACCCCAGCGCGATAGCGACGATGGGGATTAAAAAGCCTAAAAATGACACGAACGAGGGGAGCGGGTCTTGCGCCGAGGTAAACAAGCGAAGGAAGAGAAACGACCCCGCGTCGGCGGCCTTGAGACTTTGGCTTGCGGCGTAGACGGTGCCGATGGCAGTCAGCAAGACAAGCCCCTCGAGCAGCCGCACCCGGACGCTCGCAAAGTGGTCGGCCATCTCTTTACGGATGACGGCCCCGAGACCTGTCCAGGGCGACCCCCGCCGCGCTTTTGGAGTGGCTCGGTTCGGCTGGTTGGGCCGGTTGGACTGGTTTTTGGCGTCAGACAACGCTGGCGAAGTCATGCTCGGCTCCCTTCTCAGCTTCGAAATGATGGCTGTATACGTCGTCGAGCGAACGCTCCTCGAGCCTCAAACTGTAGAGTTCGGCCCCGCTCTTTGCCACGGCGGCGGCGAGTTGCGGCCTTAAATCTTCGCGTGCTTCGACGCGGTAGTGTTTAGCGTCACGAGCTTGCAAGTTCAGCACACCTTCAACGCTCCTGAGCGCCTCTTGCACGCCCGTTCCCCGCGCTTCGACCTCGAGGTGATAGGCGCTGCCGAGGACATGCCGCGCCAACTCGGGTACGGTGCCTTCAAGCTCGAGCCGCCCGTGCCGAAACAGCCCCACGCGGTCACACACCGCCTGCACCTGATGCAGTAGGTGCGACGAGAGCAGCACCGTCATCCCTTCACGCTTGAGCGTACGAATCAGCTCTAAAAACTCGTTCGCCGAACTCGGGTCTAAACTTGCGGTCGGTTCATCCAGAATGGCAACCTGCGGCTCCTTCAACAGCACGTCGGCGAGGCCGAGGCGCTGCCGCATTCCGCGCGAAAATGTCCCGACGCGCTTGTTTCCAACCCCCGAAAGACCCATGCGCGTCAGCACCTCGTCGGCGCGTCCACGCAAGGTTTTTTCGTCCAGGCCCATAAGCCGCCCGCTGTAGAGGAGGTTTTCGCGGGCGCTCAGGTCGTCGTAAAAGCCTACCGCGTCAGGCAGATACCCGACCCAACGTTTGACCTCGAGCGGTTCCCTAGCTGGGTTGAAGCTCACGACCCGCACGCTCCCCGAACTCGGTTCGGTCAGTCCTAAAAGCATCAGAATGGTCGTCGTCTTGCCCGAACCGTTCGGCCCGAGCAGCCCGTAAACCTCACCCTCTTCGACGGTAAGGTCGAGTCCTTCGACCGCGACGAACTTGCCGTAACGCTTCCGCAGCGCTTTGGTTTCGATGACCACGCTTCTCACCGCTAGCGCCTGCCGAACCGTGCGACCGCGCCGCCCATCACGAGGAGCGCAACGGCGATGACCACGACGGCGACGATGCCCCAGAGCGTCGAGGTGGTCGTGGTGATGCGGAAGTCGGCGGACTGCGCGAGTCCCGCAGCAGAGGAGGCTTTCAGTGAGACCACATAATCCCCGGCGATGGCGTCGTCCGAGGGCGTCAGCTCGAGTTTGACCTGCTGCTGCTGACCGGGTTCGACACTCGGGAGCGTCTCGGGCGTAAAGGTCGTTTTCCAGCCGTCGGGGGCCGTGGCGGAGAGCGTGACGTTGTCGGCGGGGGCGCTGCCGTCGTTGCTGACGACCAGCTCGAGCGGCGTATCTTTGCCCATCGCCGCCCGCGCCGACAAGACACCGTTTTGTCCACTCAGGTTAAGCGCCGGTTGCCCGGTGATCGTCAGTTTGAGCGGCAGTTCGGCCTGCGCCTTGTCCGAGAGCGCTTTGATTCCAACCTGATAATCCCCGCCCTGCGCGTCGGACGGTGGCGTCACACCTACGGTGAGGCTCTGCGTTTCACCTGCGGCAACCGGCACGCTCGTGACTTCGCTGCCCGCGCTCTCGAACTTGACCTGAAAGCCAGGTTCGCTTTGCGCCTGCAAGTTGGCGGTCGTGTCGATGCCACTGTCGTTTTTCAGCGAGACGTTAAAGCTGAAGGGCGTGCTTGGCGAACCCGTCAGCGCCGGAAGGTCGCTCGTCAGCGTCAGTTTGGGCGGCAGGAGTTTGGCGAGGGTCAGCGTCAGGGGAAGCGTCGTCTGCTCGTCCTTACCTTGGGCTTTCAGCGTAATGGTGTAATCGCCCGCCTTGGCGCTGGCGGGAGGCTGCACTTGCAGGCTGACGGTCGCGCTGTCGTCGGGATTGACGGCGACTTCGCCGACCGGCACACCGTCACCTAAAAAAGCGGTCGTCCACCCTTTTGGAGCTTGGGTGACGGAGAGTTTGAGCAGTTGCGGCGGTAAATCGTAGTTGTGCAAGGTCAGCTCGAGCGTCGTCGTCTCGTCCAGACTGACGCTCGTTGCCGGGTACGGCGTGGTAAAGGCCAAACCCTGATATTTCCCAGCGGTTTGACTGCTCGCCTGTGCGGTTGCGTCCGTACTGCCGGTGTTTTGGGCCAAGCTAGAGCCGGTAAACCCGAGCAAACTACAGGCGCACAAGATGGTTAGCTGACGGTTGACGTTCATACTTACCTCCGTTGAGGTCGCCCCAAAAGTTTAGGGCGGCGTGTGAGCAACGCTCAAGGTCAAGTTTTAGCCCCGAGATGTGACCGTTTTGTGACGGGTGGATTAAGGTCTGAACTACGAAGTTTTGGTGACAACATACTTGAGACACCGGGCCGCGTTTAGCTCAGTTAGTATAAGTAAAGCTGGTTACAGGCCCAAAAAGCTGTCTAAGCTCGCGTCTCTAAGCCTGCAACAGACCCATCAATAAATGCTCCACTGCTGACGTGATCAACGCTTCGCGGTCTGCTTGGGTCTGCGCGTTACGGTAGAGCGGCCCGTCTAGCATGAGTGTAGCGAGCCCATGAGCCGCCGCCCAAGCGGTAATCGCCGCCCGCTTGGGGTCAATCGGTTTCAAGCGCCTCTCGTCCTCGAGCGAAGTGAGCGCGCCGACGATAAGCGCGTAGGTTGCCCGCCCCGCGCTTTCAACCTCGGTGCGAACCTCGTCGCTGCGCAGCTGCGGTGAAAACATCAGCCGAAATTCGTCCGGATTGTTTAGAGCAAACGTTATATAACCTCGCATGAGCGCCCCTAACCGCTCCGGCGTGTCGTCATTACGCGGCACTGCTTGTAGCACGGCCTCGAGTTCCTCAAACGCCGCCACCGCTACCGCTGCAACCAGGGCGGTTTTATCTTTGAAGTGGTGATAAGCCGCCGCGTGGCTCACACCTGCGTTGCGCGCCACCTCACGCAGTGAGAGCTTGTCTACCCCTTTCTCTTTAAGCGAGGCTCGAGCCTCATAAATAAGCGTTTGGCGCAGGTTGCCGTGATGGTACGTATCGGATTTTTGGGAGTTGACTGAGGTAGGTCTTGACATTGGTAAGATTATAATTTATCCTACCACTGTAAAGATGAAACTTCAGGAACAAAAGGAGAAGATGATGACCAACTCGAAGAATTTAAGGCGCACAGCGGTACTACTTCTAGTGCTCGAGTCCTCCGTCGAAGCAGCCAATAAGCGAAGTCTAAAAGGAGAATGAAATGGTAACTACTGTGAACACGCAAGACCAGAAGCGGGGCAGTCTGGTCTCCCTGACCGTAGCACTGCTGGTGCTCGAGCCCGTGCTGATGTATTTGGCCTTTTTCGTCTTGAACAGCGCAATCAACTGGCCTGGGTCGCTGGGCGAGCCCGCCAGCGTCAATCTGCCGCTGATCACCGAGCAGCGCAGCGCAGTGACGCTGGGCTACAGCGCATACCTCCTCTTTCAGCTGCTCATCCTGCCGCTCTCGCTGATGCTCTACTTCGTCCTCAAGGAACGCGGAGTTGCCTCACCGCTCCTGGCAGTCTCAGCCGGGTTCGGCGTCGCCTCCGCTATCACCGGAGCGCTGGGCATCGTGCGTTGGCTTTTCCTGATGCCATTTCTGGCTGACCTCTACCTCGACCCGAGCGCCAGTCAAGCGACCCGCGAGGCCGTCAACGTGGCATATATCGCTTTTAACGAGTACGCTGGCGGGGTCGGCGAATTGCTCGGCGTGAGCCTCACCGGTGCATTTTGGGTTGGGCTGGTCGGCGTGGCGCTGCTGCGCTCAGGTCGGTTCCCACGGTGGCTCGGCGCACTAGGACTGCTCGCCGCCGCCTTGCTGCTGCCGGGGCTGCTCTCGGTCATCGGCATCGACGTCGGGGCACTTTTCGCGGTGATCGGTGGCAACGTGCGGTTGGTCTGGATGCTCGCCCTCGCGGTGGTGCTGATGCGCACAAGCCAAGCGAAGGGGGTGTGAGGATGGCGCGCGCCGGTCAGGTTATCGGGGGACCTCACACCAAGATTGTCTTCGTAGAAACTTCGGAAGATACAAGCGGGAAACGCCTCACCTTTACGCAAACGGTGCAGCCGGGCGCTCCGGCCACACCCGAGCACCTTCACACCGAGCAGACGGAAACGTTCCGGGTTTTAGCGGGCCTCATGGGCGTGCGGGTGGGCGGTGCCGAAAAGGTTTTAGGCGCAGGCGAGGTCATGACAGTTCCGGCAGGCGTCTCTCACGCCATGTGGAACGCCGGACAGGAGGTATTGACGCAAGAGATTCGGCTCGAGCCCGCCCTCAACGCCGAGACTTTCTTTGAGACCGTGGTCGGTTTAGAAGGAGACGGCGAGCTTCCCCAGGGCAACCCCAGCTTCACCCAAGTTTTGCAGTTCGCGCTGCTCGCGCCTACCTACCGCAATCCGCTCGGCACCATGCCTCTAGGTTTACAGCGCATACTGTTCGCCCTGCTTACGCCGCTGGCTTACCTCCTTGGCTACCGTTCTTGGTATCCAAAATACAGTCCCTACGGCCCTGTCACCTTTAGTCAAGAGCGTCAGAACGCTCAGAAGGAGCCACATCATGTCAAGTGAAGCTACGTTTAACAAAGCTACGAACCAAGAGCTGCACGTCATCTTCGGCACCGGCCCCGTCGGGATTGCCACGGCCCAAGCCCTGCTAAAGCGCGGTCATCAGGTGCGCCTGGTCAACCGCAGCGGTCAGGCGTCCGCGCCGCAGGGTGCGGAGGTCGTTGCCGCCGACGCGCTCAACCCCGTTCAAGCCAAGGAAGCGGTTAAAGGAGCGCAGGTCGTTTACCAGTGTGCGCAACCCGCCTACACCCGTTGGCCCGAGGACTTTCCCCCGTTGCAGCGCGCCATCCTCAGCGCCGCTGCTGAGGCTGGGGCCAAGCTCGTACTGGCCGACAACCTCTACATGTATGGTGAGGTGGACGGCCCTATCCACGAAGATTTGCCCTACGCCGCGAAGACGCGCAAGGGCAAGGTGCGTGCAGCGATGGCGAAAGAGGCGCTCGAGGCGCACAAGCAGGGCAAGCTGCGCGTCGCTATCGGACGCGCCTCGGACTTCTACGGCCCCCTTGTCAAAGAGTCCGCCCTGGGCGACCGGGTGTTTGAACCGCTCCTCAAGGGTAAGGCTGCGGGACTTGCTGGTGACATTGACTTGCCCCACAGCTACACCTTTATTGGGGACTTTGGTGAGGCGTTAGCCGTGTTAGGCGAACGCGATGAGGCGGACGGTGAGGCCTGGCACGTGCCCAACGCGCCTACGCGGAGCACCCGCGAGGTGGTCAGCCAAGCGTTTGCGCTTGCTGGCAAACCTCCGAAGATGAGCGGTATGGGGCGCACCATGATGCGGCTTGGCGGCATCTTCATCCCCGGCGCGCGTGAGACGGTTGAGATGATGTACGCCTATGAAAAGCCCTACGTGGTTGACGACAGTAAGTTCAAGCGGGCTTTTGGGGACGTCAGTACACCGTTTGACGTGGGGCTCGAGCAAACCCTAGCTTGGTACAAGGCGCACCTAACACCTACGGTAAAAAGCGGAGTGGCCCTGTGAGTTCAGTTACGCCTCGGCGGAGGATTTACGTTGTCGTTTTGGGCCTTGTTGCCGCGCTCGTCATTACTGGCGTCTCGCTGTTGCTGTCGCCCATCGGTCGGCGCTGGCTTGCCGACCCTGCCGGGGCTGCGCCGCAGGTGGGAGTAACAGAGGTGCGCGTCGTGGCGCGTAGCGGCCAGAACCACGCCTTCGAGCCGAGTGTCGTCCAGGTACCGGTCGGTACCACGGTTACCTGGCACTTTGAAGACGTGGACGACGGTGAGAGTGTCCCGCATAACGTCGTCGGCGAGGGGTTTGAGTCGCCTGTCCTGGCTGAAGGTTCCTTCAGCCACACCTTTACTGTGGCAGGTTCGTACCCGTACAGCTGCACCTTGCACCCCTTTATGGACGGCCGAGTCGAGGTCGTTGCGCCCTAGAGTAGCCCTGGCAGCGTGCAACGCTGGGACATTGTGTGAGCTT
The DNA here is from genome assembly GCA_965215315.1 of Truepera sp. Classification (GTDB taxonomy): domain Bacteria; phylum Deinococcota; class Deinococci; order Deinococcales; family Trueperaceae; genus Truepera. Next base: position 3,281,792 of record CBDCDB010000008.1, read on the forward strand.
GAAAAGCCTTACGTGGCGGTTGACGGCTTCAAGCAGTTCTTTAGAGACCTCATTACGCCTTCTGAGGAGGGTCTGAGCAATTGATCACCCGGTTCAAGCAGGCACACTGACACACGGTGGTGACTGGTCTATCTCTACAAACTATTCGCTGCCTAGTTGTAAGAAAAGGCTTCTGCAGTAGATAAGCGCGTTTAAGACAACCACCTATGCTGTAAATGGGCCAATCAAACGCATGATCTAGACATTAATGGCTGATTAGCCTCAAAGTAGATAAACTTGACCTTGATGCGTGAAGAAGACGAAGACATTGTGGTAGCGCAAGTGGCTGCTTCCCCTACGCCGTCTCACCTTGCGCTGGTTTATATCGAAGCGGCCAATGAGGGCATTGACCTGTTAACTGGCGATCTACTACTTCTCTCACCTTTCGAAGCAGCCTTACCCTCACGACTCGGTTATACAAGGCACTGGTCGGTGTCTTTTGCGCCAAAGGCTGTCGCTGAGAGTGAGCGTGCAGGCGTCTATTTTTACTGGCTCTGTAATCCGTTGTTTTTTGCGTTTGTCGCTACTCGAGGAAAATCGCTTCAGGTACCAGCAAGCGAGCGTCCGGCTTGGTCGGTTACGCTCTTGCTGCCGGAAAGAAGACCCAGGATGTAATGCGCGTGTAAACTTGCCCTTGCGGTATTAGACACATCGCAGATTACCCGTGGTGACCCGATCTTCTCGGCTTCAACGCTGCGGGTATTCGTCTCTCACGTTGCTTATAGACTTGGCGACGTTCCTGATGACGCATAGTGATTGACGTGTCTCTCTTACCTAGCCTTACAGGAATGCGGCTTTTGCGCGAGTTACGCAAAAGCCGCATCAAAGATGCAATTACTCATTAGTTCTTTTTGTTGGCACCACACCAGCCCAGCTAACAGGCTCGAGCCCCTGAACTAAAAAAGCCTCGCAACGTCGTTTACTGCTCGATACTACCCTTGTCCTCTTTATACCGCTCAATACACTCGAGAATCAGCGTGTGCGCCTCGTCTACGTCGTGCCAGTCCTCGATTTGTGTCTCTTTATTCTCGAGCTGCTTATACACTTCAAAAAAGTTGCTGACCTCTTTGAGATAGTGTTCGCCCACGTCTTTGAGCGACTTATGCTGCTCAAAACGCGGGTCGTAAACGGGCACTGCCAAAATCTTCTGGTCGCGCCCCTTATCGTCGGTCATCTCTAAAAATCCGACGGGACGAACATCCAAAACTACACCCGGAAAACTAGGTGCGCCGATTAACACCACCACGTCCAAGGGGTCGCCGTCTTCGGCTAGGGTACTCGGAATAAAGCCGTAATCGCCTGGGTAGTGCATCGCGCTGTAGAGCACGCGGTCGAGCCGCATCACGTCAAACTCGGCGTCGTACTCGTATTTGTTCGAGCTGTTTTTCGGGACTTCAATCACAGCGTTTAAGACTTCAGGGACGTTACGTCCAGCGGGTAGTTGATAGTATTTCATAAAGCTCCTAAAAGTTCATGTGCGCCTAAAGCGCGTCCGCCGACTACTATAACAGCTAGCCCCAGCAGCCCGACAGACGCGTCTATAAAAACAGAGGGGGATTAGACTCTGAGGTATGGGTCAAGAGGTGTTTAGCTATCAATTTACAAAAAGGGGAGAGGTGCGTATCTCTTGGGAGGGCCGCTGCGTCATGACTTTAGGAGGGGAGCGCAGTCGTAAACTTGCTGATGAAATCTCTGCGTCCAGTAGCGATGAAGGCGTGCAGGACGCCCTGAGGAGAGTTGCCGGAAACTTCAAACGGGGCAACGAGCACCCGAAAAAACGCTGATGGGCAGACTATAGCAGGTATCATCTGGGAACAGACGCCCCCACATTCATCTGAACTGTCTAACACGTACATTCTATGGTGATAAAGGTAGCCTTCAACCGCTTAAGTGCTGTACAACTAAGTTGAGGTGACATTAGGTGGTTAGAAAACGCCTTTGCCCTCATGACGTGCAGAGTAAACTTCAGTGTCCTGACGCTTTCTTGATTTCTACTTCTTACTTCCGGCTTCCTACCTTCAGCAAAACCTAGCCCCCTGCCAGTTCTAAAAAGTATGCGTGTACCCGGTCGTCGCCGGAGAGTTCCGGGTGAAAAACGGTGGCGAGTAGCCGGTCGTGCGTGACCATCACGGGGTCGTCTTCGTACCTTGCCAACACCTCGATATCCGGGCCTGTGCGGACGATGCGGGGTGCGCGGATAAAGATGGCGTGAAAGGGACTCGAGAACCTCTCAACCTCGAGTTCAGTTTCAAAAGACGCGACCTGCCGCCCGTAATCGTTACGGGCGACCTCGAGGTCTAAGAGACCTAAGCGCAGCTGTTCGGGTCGTCCGGCGACCTCTTGGGCGATGGCAATGGCCCCGGCGCACGTTCCCCAAACGGCTCCACCTTCGCCGTAAAAGGTCTTAAGCGCCTCGTCTAGACCGTAAAGCTGCATCAGTTTGACCATCGTCGTCGATTCGCCGCCGGGGAGGACGATTCCTGAAAGCCCGTCAAGCTGCGCCGGGAGCCGGACTTCGGTGACGTCAGCGCCCAGCCGCGTCAGTGCTTGTTTATGTTCCCGAAACGCCCCTTGCAGGGCTAAAACGCCGATTTTCACAACTTCATCATGCCATGTCAGGACTCAGTTTTGCGCCGCTCTGACGCCGCTCAAAATAGCCCCTGCGACAACCTCTTGTACCGCAACTGATAAAAGCGTCAGCGGGATTTGTGGGCCTGCACCGGTACTCAGGCAAAACGCCGTGTCGCCATCTGAAACGGTGTGTGAGGGCCGCGTTACCCGTGCAATCCCAATATGGGCGCTGCCTGCCAGAGCTTTAGCTTCGGCTTTGCTAATAGGCGCGTCGGTAGCGACGACGACGAGCGTGGTGTTGCTGCCCGTACTGTCTGTATCGGGTATGTCAAAGGGGGCTCGAGTAAAGCGCCCCAAATAAGACCCCGTTTCACCTCTGACCCCGGCAACGACCTTACCTGTATCCGGGTCAACGATGTCGCCGACCGGGTTGGCTACGGCGAGCGCCGCGACGACCGCACCATCAACCTCTACAGACGCGCTCCCTAAACCACTGACCTGCGCCCGCTCGAACCCCAGATATTTGCCGCAGCTGGCACCCGTCCCTGCTCCCACCCGGCCTTGCAGTACGGGGTCTGCCGTAGCCGCCTCACATGCCTGATAACCCGCTTCGGCGTCGGGCCGGACGCTCGGGTCGCCTCGGCTGAGATCAAAAAGGGCTGCCGCCGGGACGATAGGAACTGCGCCGAAAGGTGTTGAGAAGCCCTGCCCGCGTTCCGCCAAATAGCGCATGACGCCATCTGCGGCTCCTAGGCCAAAGGCGCTGCCCCCTGTTAGTAGCACCGCTTGCACCTGCTGCACCGTTTTTTCGGGTTCTAAGAGGGCGGTCTCACGGGTTCCCGGTGCGCCGCCGCGAACGTCTCCCGAGGCGACGCACCCCGGTTCAGGACAGAGCACAACCGTACACCCGGTCTGCGCCTTAAGGTCATGCCAGTGACCGACCCGAATCCCGGAAACTGCGGTAAGACCGGGGGCGTTGATACTCAAGCTCTAGTTACCCCAATCGAGCCAGCCGACGCCATTGTCATCGTTATCGTCTGTCGTGTCCTGGGTGTCGGGTAGCGCTGCGTCTGCTGAGCTGTTCTGCTGAGCGCTAGTTTGACTGCCCTGAGTTTGACCGTTTTGGACTTGCCTATTCTGACCAAAAGTTCGGGTTACGTTGAGCGCACCCCGAGTTATGGGACGCGCAAACCGCTGCACTTCGCTGGGACTGATTTCACGCCACTCGAGGTACGCTTGTGGCGTCTCCGCTGTAGCCCGTTTGTCGGTGCGGGAATCTACCGGAATGGTGATGTTGAGGTAGCTGGCCACCTGCTGGCCTCTGGCTCCCGGCTGCGTTCCGCGAACAAACGCTACCCGCGTTCCCTGGGCGCTCGGGACGCCCGTTGACAGGTCAACCTTTTCAAACATGATGTTGGGCGGGGTAGGCCACGGTCTAGACGCCCTGCCGGCGAGCGCTTCTTCAGCGAACTGCTTCCAAACCCAGATGGGCTGCCGCGACGAGTTGATCAGCTCACCGTTCGGCATCTTTTCGGGAAGGCTTTTCGGGTCGTCGTAACCGATCCATACCGCTGAAACTGCTTCAGGGGTCAAACCGACAAACCAGATGTCGCGTTCATCGTTCGTTGTACCAGTTTTGCCGCCGACCCAGCGGCCCTCGAGCGCCGCGCGGTAAGAAAGACCGATGGGATTTTTGTCGGTCACGTTGCCCCGGAGCAGATCAAGCATCAGGTACGCCGTCGTGTCGCTCCAGACCTTCGTGTGGAGCGGTTCGGCCTCGTAAAGGACGTTGCCCTCGGCGTCTGTGACCCGTTTAATGAGGTGCGGTTCGGTGTAGACACCTTTGTTGGCAAACGCGGCGAGGGCGGCGGCGTGGTTTTCGGGTGTGACTTCAAACGAGCCGAGTGCGATAGCCGGGACGGGCAAAACGTTATAGCCGAGCTGTGACGCCCGTGTAACGACAGCCTGCGGCGTCACCGCTTCGACAAGCTTGATCATTGGAATGTTGCGGGAATCGTCGAGGTGGTAACGAAGGGTTTTAATTCCGGCAAAGATATCATCGTGGTTGCGCGGCGTCCAAGACGCTTGACCGGGGTCGTCAAAGGTCGTTTTAGTGTCGCCTAATAGCGTCGCCTGGGTGTAGCCACCTTGCTCGAGCGCCGTTGCTACTACGATCGGCTTGAACGAACTGCCCGGTTGCCGCTGTGCGCTCGTCGCCCGGTTGAAAGTGTCGCCGCCCTGCGCCGTGTCGAGCCGACCGCCGACCATCGCCAGCACACCGCCGGTTTTCGGGTCGATACTGACGAGCGCCATCTGCGCACCTTCAGGAACGTAGCCGTTTTCGTTTTGGGCGACGCGGTTGGCGGCTTTTTGGGCTTGCGAGTCGATGGTCGTGTAGATGCGCAGGCCGCCCGCACGAAAAAGCTGACCGGGGAAGAGTTCTTCGACCTCGTTACGCACTGCGAACGCGACGTTGCCGCTGAGGTCGGACGCGACCGAGGTCGAAATACGCGGTTGTACCTCGGTGCGCTGGGGTTGTCCGACGATCTCGCCTTGCTCATCGTAGCGCACCCGCCAACCGGTGGGCTCGAGCGGTTGCCGCCACGCCCGGTCTGCCGCCGCTTGCGACACAACGCCGTGTTCGACCATGTTGGCCAGCACGTTTTTCATCGCCTGCCGGGTTGAGGTGAAGTTTTCATAGTTGGGTTCGGGTGCGGGTAACAGGCGCGCCAAGTAAAGCCCTTCGGCGAGGGTCAGCTCGAGCGGGTCTTTCTCAAAATAAGCTTGCGCCGCGGCGTGGATGCCGTAAAAGTTTTTGCCCCAGTAGACGACGTTCAGGTACTGCTGCAAGATTTCGGTTTTGGTCAGGCGGCGCTCGAGTTCAACGGCGAGCATCATCTCTTTGACTTTGCGCTCAAGTGAGCGTTCGTCGGCAATATTGGTCAGCAGGGTGTTTTTAACGACCTGCGTGGTCAGCGTCGAACCGCCGCGCCCGCCGCCGCCTAAAAACTCTTCGTAGGTGGCTTTCAAGAGCGCCAGCGTATCGAAGCCGTAATGCTGAAAAAAGCTGTCGTCTTCGGATGAAATAATTGCCCATAAGACCGGCGGCGCAACCCGGTCGAGAGTCACGACGGTGCGGTTCGTGGTCGGGCCGCCAACCCCGGCGACGGGTAAAATCTCGCCGATAACTTGACCGTTGGTATCGAAAAATTGCGAGGTCGAGGTGTACTCGAGCTTTTCAATCTCACCGACCGGCGGTAATTCACCTGCCCACTTAAACGCCGACGCACCCAGAAGTGCCGCCACCGAAAGCGCAACGGTCAAAACCAGCAGAAAAATCCCTCTGAGCACCTTCACAGCGTCACTATAGCAGAGCTCCGGGTGAGTTTTCCTTCGGGAGCCGACTCTGACCCTGCTACGCGGCGGCCCGCACGCTGCGTTAAAGTAGACGGGTGGACTTCATTTTTATCATTTTGGGGATTGTACTTCTTTATTTCGGCGGCGACTTGCTGGTGGACAACGCCAGCAGTCTAGCGCGGCGGTGGGGCGTCAGCTCACTTGTTGTTGGCCTGACGGTCGTTTCGCTCGGCACCTCGGCTCCCGAACTTGCCGCGAGCGTTGCAGCAGCCCTGGGCGGTTCTCCCGAACTCGCCCTCGGTAACGTCGTCGGCTCGAACGTCGCCAACATCGCGCTGATCTTGTCGGTTACGGCGCTTATCTACCCGCTTCGCACGCAACCTCAGGTGCTGCGCCGTGAACTGCCGGTGATGATCGGTGCCGCGCTCCTGCTTCCGCTCCTGCTTCGTGACGGCACCTTGAGCCGCGCTGAAGGGGGTTTGTTCCTCGTACTTTTGGGACTTTACTTATGGACGCTGCTAAGCCGCCGAGCGCCCGCTGAAACCGAGTCCGAAAACCTGGACGACCCAGGTGAGGTGACGAAGTCACTCTGGTTCGGCGTACTGAAGATACTTTTAGGGCTAGGTTTGCTCGTCGGCGGCGCGCAGTTTCTGGTCAGCGGCGCAACCTCGGTGGCAAGAGGTTTCGGCGTACCCGAATTCATCATCGGCCTGACGCTCGTCGCCATCGGAACCAGCCTACCGGAACTCGCCGCCGCCGGGATCGCCGCCTTTAGGCGTGAACCCGATATTGCTCTCGGTAACGTGGTCGGCTCAAACATCTTTAACGTCTTGTTTATTCTCGGCGTGACCGCCTTGGTGCGGCCCCTACAGGTGGACTACCGCGCAGTTTCTCTCGACCTCTGGTTGATGATCGGACTCAGCTTTTTACTTTTACCCCTGCTTATCACCGGGCTTCGCTTGGGTCGGCGTGAAGGCGGCGTATTGTTAACGCTCTATCTGGGGTACGTCGCCTATCTTTATCTGGCGTAGCCACCTTTACAGCGGCGCAATTTGTGATAGACTTTTAGGGCTCGAGTGTGACAGCGAGCTCGCAGAGAGTTATCTAAATATTTGGGGCTGTGGCGCAGTTGGGAGCGCGCGTGAATCGCACTCACGAGGTCAGGGGTTCGAATCCCCTCAGCTCCACCAAGAGAAAGACCATACAGCACGGCAAAAGTAAACCCCGCGTCATTGCGGGGTACTTTCATTTGAACCGGATTTACTGCTTAACTACTGCTACAGGGTTTTTTAGTTTGTCCCTATACTCTCTCTACCTAACAGCACGTCTAAGCTAATCGCGGTGCGCTCCCTGTGTTCCTCAAACATGTGCGAGTAGCGCCTAAGCGTAAACGAGGCGTCGGTGTGGCCTACCCTGTCAGCTATCGCTTGGGGGTCTACGCCTTGTTTGACAAGCAAGGAAACGTGAAGGTGCCGGAGGTCGTGAAGCCTAGCCTCGAGTCCCGTCGCTTTCTTGAGCTGTTGCCATGAGCGTTCAAAGTTACGCGGGTGTATCGGCGTCCCGGCTTCAGAGACGAACACGAGTCCGGTATCAGGGCAGAGTGCGCCCAATGTCGCCCGCTGCGCGTCCTGCGCTCTCCGGTGAGTCTCGAGTACCGCGTATACATCTGGGGTAATCGCAATGCGCCGTGTGCCCTGCGTGGTCTTAGGCGGTGTGAAAACGAACGCGCCTTCTCGGTAGGTTAGCTGTTGCCGGATATAAAGCTCACGCTCGGATACGTCAGCCCACCGTAGCCCTAGCAGCTCCCCACGCCGTAAGCCGGTCGCCATCACGAGATAGAACGCGGCAAAGAGCCTGTGAGGGCGTGCAGTGTCGAGAAAGTGCGCGGCCTGTGCGCCCGTCCAGAGTTCCATATCTTTACGGTTTGCCCGTAGTGGGTCGGTTGCCTCTACCGGGTTCCGGTTGACGAGCTGCCAGCGGATAGCCTGTTTATAGGCGCTGAAGAGAAGTGTGCGGACGGCGTTCGCGGTTCTTATCCCGGTGCTGTCTGCTAATTCACCCATGAGCGTTTGCACGTCGAGCGGCGTCACTTTGTCGAGATTCTTACGGCCTAGCTTCTTTGTGATGTGCTTCTCTATAAGGCGCTCATAGGTATCTATGGTGCTTGGTTTGACGTGCCGCGCTTTTTCGCCTTTCCAACGCTCGAGGTATTCCTTCACGGTGAGTTTAGTGTCCGTATAGGTTCCGTTGGCTAGGCGCTGCTTGACCTCGCCCAGCTTAGCGAGGGCTTCAGCCTGTGTTTTGCCGTAGACGGTTTTACGCTTCTGTTTGCCGTTTTCGTCATAGCCGGTTGTGACTTGTCCTGTCCAGGTGCCATCGGGCCGTTCGGATACTGTGCCCTCTCCGCGTCCGCGTCTCGTGCTTTTACGCCTCGGCATTAGCTGACGTACTCCACAACGTCACCAATTTGTAACCCATCGTTCCGGGTCAACTCTCGCAAATAAGGCAGAAGCTTCTCTATTACGCCCGTGTCGAGCGCTGGGTGCGTTCCGTTAGCAATCCCATAAGCCACATCACGGGATAGCCCGGAATCTTTCCAGAGACGGTAAGGGGTCGTTTGACGGGCCTCGAGTATCGGTTTAACTTTCCAACGTATCGGCATTGTCGGCATATTACGTTATACCTCCGTTCTTAGCTATAATACCACAAAAAGAGCTATAACGTTACATGTTGACATGTTACGCTGTTTGTAGTAATATAGAGACAGCTAAGGGCAACGCCTCGAAAACGATTAACCCTTAGCTAGAAACGGAGTTCCAAATGAACAATACCATCACCCTTCACAAGCAAGACGGCGCAAACTACCGCAACCCGGTCAAGGCGTATGACTTAGAGCGTAATGGCGTCACGGTTGGCACGCTTCAGACCTGGGGCACCGTCTGGGAGGTGTTAGACGCTACCTTTAACCTCGTGTCTAAGCACACCACCATCAAAGCGGCGGTACGTGTTGCGGGACGGGCTCTGTAATGAGCCCCTTTAACTTTGTAGACATCGAGATGTACAGCGACCGTGAAGAGGATTTACAAGCTCTGTATGCAGAGTTAGCAGCTGAAGAGGACGGGGCAGACGATGAGCTGCCCCCCATCATTCAGGATGAGTTGCCCGAATGGGACATCTGGGGAGAGGCGGCATGATGGCCCCTCTTCTCTCCCAACTCAAAGCGGCTAAGAACGGTCTAGAGGATGCACAAATCACCCTTTGCGGGGCTGTGACCGCACACGCTGAAGCCAAGCGGACGCTCGAGCAAGCTGAAGCCGTAAAACTCTGTGAAGGGGTAGACAGTAAGAATGAGAAGGAACGGGCGGCAAAGTTACGGCTCGAGCTGAATGCTGAGACTACTGCCCTCTACGAAGCTGAGGACGCCTTGACAGAAGCGCGGTGTGCTTATGAGGTCGTACGGCTCGAGTGGGATTTGTGCCGGTATCAGGTGAGGGTGCTCGAGCCCCAGACTTTCAGAGAAGCGGCTTAAGACAAACTAAAAATGGCCCGGATTCTCTCCGGGCTTCATCACTTGTATTTGGGTTTGCCAAAATTGATCAAACGTCAAATCTTAAGGCAGAGTTGCGGTTTGAGAGTCATAGGGCTCGAGCCATACGTTACCGTCTCTGTCCACATAACGACCATCTTTATATTTGAAAGTGGGCTCGCCCGTGGGGGCTGACTGTGCGGCTACAGGTGTGGCAACAGCTGGAGCAGGTGACGCGGCAACCCTTTCCGAACCCGAACCAAAGTGAAAATTGAGTCCAGACCGGATGTAAAAAAGAACTTCGGTGCCAGAGGCAACATAGACACGCGGACTAGCTTCGACGAACCAGCTAATCGTCGTACTCGAGTCGAAGTCGGCTCCAATAACCGGATTCAAATAGAACGCTGTACCGCTTAGATCGCCAAGACTGATTCGTGCTACGCCAGCACCTCCACCTATGTAAAAGGTGCTGTACTCACCCGTAGTAAATAGGACATCAGCCCCGCCTTGTAACCAGATACCCGAAAGCGTCGCGTCACTCTCGAAGTAACCTCTTACCCCAAAGTTGGGCGCAACCTCATGACTCCCAGCTTGAAGCCCAACGAAAGGCACTGTCTCAGAGCCGATGATAGCTGTACTCGAGGGGACGCCAAAATAGAATTCGGCAGATGCGGTGTTGATGATGAGCGCAAGGCTAAGGAGTAGCAGAAATCGTTTCATACGAGCAGGGTAGTTTACGGACGCTTACAAAATTCTTACGCCTCGCCTCTGATATTGGGACAGTGGTTTTTCACACCTCTTGCTCAGTTTTTCACGCCCTACTTTTCTCTACAATTCTACGATGTGAGACATGAAACCCCGCCCTGCTGAAAGCCGCTCCCCACTCCCTTACAAGCCGCTTCGTCTCCCCGGTGAGTCGGTTGATAAGCAGATTCAAAAAGTTGTCGAGGACAAGATAGACGCTAACCTTGTCGGCTTATCCGCAGCGGTCGCCCTTATGCTTTACGCCTGGATAAATTACTTTCTCAAAACACCGCCGCTTACGGCTGCTGTTACTGCCAGCATCTTTGCTGGAGGAATTACCGTTTTTACGGTATTCAAAATCAAGGCTGCTCGAGCCGAACTCAAACAGCTGAAACAAGGCCGGGACGGTGAGCGGATCGTAGCCGAACAGCTGGACGCCCTCAAAGAACAAGGCTTTCATGTGATTCACGACCTGACAGGCGACGGGTTCAATATCGACCACGTAGTCGTCTCACCTAAAGGCATCTTTACGATTGAAACGAAGACCTACAGCAAGCCGAAGAAAGGTAATGCCAAAGTTGTCTATGACGGTGAGACGGTTACGGTCGGCAGCTTCGCGCCGGAGCGTGACCCTATCGCCCAAGCCAAACATCAAGCAAGCTGGTTAAAGCGGCATCTCAAAGAGAGTACCGGGCAAGACTTTCCGGTGCGTCCGGTGGTGGTCTATCCGGGGTGGTATGTACAGCGCACGGTCAAATCTTCACAGGTATGGGTACTCGAACCCAAACAGCTCGAGGGGTTTATCAAGTATGAGCCGGTAACGCTCGAGAAAGCAGACGTGCATCTGGTAAGCAGCCGCCTCAAGTCCTATCTACGGACGTTAGTGTAAAAATAGTTTGATGCCCCTGTCATGGAACGAAATCCGCACCCGCGCCTATACCTTTATCAACGAATGGGACGGCGAAACAAGCGAAGACGCCGAAGCCAAATCTTTTTATGATGATTTCTTTCGTGTCTTCGGCGTCTCGAGGCGTAAGGTTGCCAGCTTTGAAGAGAAGATCAAAAAGAAAGATAGACGGCAAACCCGGCTTTATTGACCTACTCTGGAAGGGCAAACTGTTAATCGAGCACAAGTCAAAAGGCAGAGACCTAGACCGCGCTCATGCCCAGGCTCGAGGTTACTTTCACGGCCTTAAAGATGACGAGCTGCCCCGCTACATCCTTGTCTCTGACTTTGAACGTTTCCGGCTTTTTGACATGGATAAAAACGGTGATGAGATCGCTACCTTTACCCTGCGTGAGCTGCCCAAGCACCTAAAGCTTTTCGGCTTTATCGCCGGATATGAAGCGGTTGAGGTCAGACCCGAAGACCCGGTAAACATCCGGGCCGCTGAAAAGATGGGGAAGCTTTACGACCGGCTTAAAGATGCAGGCTACGAAGGACACCCGCTTCAGGTCTACCTGGTGCGGTTACTGTTTTGTCTTTTCGCTGAAGACACCGGCATCTTTACCGATGACGAGTTTTCCAACTTCGTCCAGGTACATACCAGAGAAGACGGTTCCGATTTGGGGCCGATGCTGAATCAACTTTTTGAGGTTTTGAACACGCCGACTGAGCGCCGTTATAAAACGTTACCTGATCACTTCGGCGTGTTTCCCTACGTCAACGGCAGACTATTTAGTGAGGCCACGCCTACCGCCGGATTTGACAGCGCTATGCGTGAGATGTTGCTCGAGGCTGCGTCGCTCAAGTGGAGCGGTATCTCACCGGCTATTTTTGGGTCGCTTTTCCAAAGTGTGATGGATCAGCAGGAACGGCGTAGTTTCGGAGCGCACTACACCACCGAGACAAACATCCTCAAAGTTATCAAGCCCTTATTCCTAGATAACCTCTACCGAGAGTTTGAACAGGCGAAAGCTATCAAAACCACGTCCCAGAAGAAAAACGCCCTTCAGCAGTTTTCTACAAAGCTCTCTACCTTGACGTTCTTTGACCCGGCTTGTGGCTGCGGTAACTTTTTGGTGATTGCCTACCGAGAGTTGAGGTTACTCGAGCTAGAAGTCTTGAAGGCGTTGTATTTAGAGCAAGGTGTACTTTTTGATGTGTCAGACACTAAACCTATTGCAAAAGTAGGGCAAATTTGCTGAAGTAGGGTATGTTCATTGAACAGGTTAAGGATTTAGCGTCAGAGCCATTCAAAAGGCTGTCGGGAGTCAAACCAGAGACGTTCAAAATGATGGTTGAGGCGTTGCGAGGAGCAACTGCAAGAAAACGCAAGCCAGGCAGACCCAGCAAGCTCAAACTAGAAGACCAGTTGCTCATGACTTTAATGTACCTAAGAGAGAACCGCACGTATTTCCATATTGGCCATGCTTATGGGGTGAACGCTTCGACGGCTTACCGGATCGTCCGTCATGTTGAGAATATCCTGAGCAAAGAAAAGGCGTTTAGCTTGCCGAGTAAACGGCAACTTCAAGAGAGTGACTTGGAGTTGTCGTTTGTTATCGTCGATGTAACCGAGACGCCTACCGAGCGTCCGAAAAAAAGCAACGGGCCTATTACAGTGGGAAGAAGAAGTGCCATACGCTAAAAGCTCAAGTCGTTTTGGATTGGACGACTAAACAGATACTTTGTACCTACTATGGCAAAGGCAAAACCCATGATCTCAAGCTTTTCAAAGATAGTAAAACGTTCCTACTACAACACATATTCTGGCTAGCTGACTCAGGCTATCAAGGGTTGCAGAAACTTCACGCTAACACCGAGCTACCCCGTAAGCGTCGCCGAGGCTGGGAGCTAGAGCCAAACCAAAAACGTTACAACCGTCCCCTGGCTAAGCTTCGGCTAAGCATTGAACATGTCAATGCCAAACTTAAGGTCTTTAGAATCCTCAGCAGGAATGTCGCCAAATTGAGAAACCGCGTACTGAAGGGTTAATTTCAGGCGACCATACGAAAACCTTCGGTCAGCAAGGCGTTTCTCAGGGTTTCAGCGGCGCGCTGCTGAGCCGACTTCCACGTTAGATAAGATGTTCGTTGCCGTTCTAGACGCATCAGCCCGAAGGCCCGGTTGACCAGCTCGGCATGTTGCAAATGAGCTGCATAGGTCAGGCACTGACACGCGCCCAACGCCAAGGATTGTTTTCGGAGCCTGTGACTGACTTCCAGGCTCCAACGCGCTGACCAAGCCTGAAAGACTTCCTGAACGCCGGCTTTAAGGGTACTGATCAAGGTGGTGAGGTGCCAGCCGAACCCTTGAGCTTTCCAGACAATCAGCAACTCCACAGTGCCAACTTCGGCTAGGACGACCTCGAGGCGTTTGATATAGCGTCTGAGTTTTGGATACCAGCGCGCTTTGCCGGGCATGAAGCGTTTAGCCAAATCGTTGACGCGCACCTTTTGGGCTTCGAACATCACTTTGGCGTTACTTCTGAAGCGACCAACAAAAGCTAGCGGTAGCTGCTTCAAGGAGCGTAATCCCAGTCGAGTCGTGAACTCGGCATCGACCAGCAACGCCTTGACCTTTACGCCAGCGCTTACGACGTCGCCAGCCACCGTGAGCATCGCCTCGGTAGCCGTGAGTCTGGGGTAGCGCTCAGTACTCATCAGCTCGTCGGGAAACGGATCACAGCGTAGTAGATAAGGGTCTTCGCCTAACTGGACCAGCCCACTACTCACTAACGTGTGACCCCACATCACCCCCTTGCTGTTGTCATAACAGCGTCCGACCCCCTCGATACGTTCACCTTGGTGCTTGACCTTGAGCAGATCAACGGCGAGGTAAGCGCCCTGGGGTGCGTCGGCTAAACAGCATGTCAGAACGTCTTGGTGAGGTTTGGATTCTGCGCTAGAAGCTTGCAGGCGTACTGCTTGCCAAACGGCAACAAGCCGCGTTCAGCCATGTCGGTTACGCTCTTGCTGCCGGAAAGAAGACCCAGGATGTAATGCGCGTGTAAACTTGCCCTTGCGGTATTAGACACATCGCAGATTACCCGTGGTGACCCGATCTTCTCGGCTTCAACGCTGCGGGTATTCGTCTCTCACGTTGCTTATAGACTTGGCGACGTTCCTGCTCAGTGAGCGCTACCGCTGTCGGCGTAGACGTTTCGGTCTTCGCTTTAATCTCATCGCAGGTATCTACAACTTTGAGCTTGGTTTCAACTCAAGACTTTCGCAATAGGTCTATTATCTAGGTCAACGTTGACCAATTTTACGGTGTCGAGATCGAAGAGTTTCCAGCCCAGATTGCCCAGGTCGCCATGTGGTTGGTAGACCACCAGATGAACCTGCTCGTGAGCAGCACCTTTGGACAGTATTTTGCCCGGTTGCCCCTGCGGAAAAGTGCCACCGTCGTTAATGGCAACGCCCTCGAGCTTGACTGGCAAGAGGTTGTACCCAAGAACAGACTTTCATATATCCTTGGCAACCCGCCCTTTGTCGGCTCGAAGTATCAGAGTGAAGAGCAGCGTCAAGACTTAGGGCACGTCATAGGTTCTATCAAGGGCGCGGGTGTCCTTGACTTCGTATGTGGCTGGTACGTCTTAGCCGCTCGTTATATTCAAGGAACGACTATCGAAGTGGCGCTCGTTTCAACAAACTCGATTACCCAAGGGGAGCAGGTCGGTATCCTCTGGCCTTACCTGCTCGAGACCTACGGCGTCAAAATCAACTTTGGGCACCGGACGTTCCAGTGGCAAAGTGAAGCTAGAGGCAAGGCGGCGGTTCACTGTGTCATTATCGGTTTTGCCACCTTTGACCGCAAAGACAAACGAATCTTTGAGTACGAAACGGTCAAGGCTGATCCGCATGAGGTCAGAGCCCAGAACGTCAACCCTTACTTGGTAGACGGGCCTAGCGTTGCATTACCGAACCGAAGACAACCTATCTGTGACGTGCCGAAGTTCGGGATTGGCAACAAACCGATAGACGGCGGTCACTACCTATTTACGCCTGAAGAGAAAGCCGCATTTCTAGCGAAAGAACCCGGAGCCGCGCCGTACTTTCGGCGGTGGATCGGGTCTGAAGAATATCTCAACAATATCGAGCGGTGGTGTTTATGGCTTGGTGACACGCCCCCGTCAGAGCTGTGGAAACTGCCGGAAAGTTTGAAGCGGGTTGAGGCGGTGAGGCAAACTAGACTCAAGAGCAAGAGCGAACCTACACGCAAGATTGCAGACACGCCGACGCGGTTTCATGTCGAGAATATGCCCTCGAGCACTTATCTTGTCGTTCCAAAAGTTTCATCGGAACGTAGGAAGTTCATTCCCATCGGGTTCATGAACTCGGAGGTTATGGCAAGCGACCTTGTATTTATCTCTAAAGCGGCAAGCCCGTACCATTTCGGCGTCTTGTCTTCTACCATGCACATGACCTGGGTGCGCTATGTAGCAGGGCGTTTGAAAAGCGATTACCGCTACTCTGCCGGGATTGTCTATAACAACTTTCCTTGGCCTACCGATGTAAAGCCCGTACAACGTAAAGCGGTAGAAGATGCGGCGCAAGGGGTACTCGAGGCTAGGGCTATGTACCCGGACAGCAGCTTAGCTGACCTATACGACCCGCTTACTACACCGCCTGAGCTGACTCGAGCCCACCAGAAGCTAGACCGGGCGGTAGACTTTTGCTACCGGCCCCAAGCGTTTACAACTGAGCTTAACCGTATGGAGTTTTTGTTGAATCTCTTAGCACTTCCAACATTTACAGCTCTAGTCTAAGCTAAGGCATGGCGAGCTATTCACTAGACCTGCGGGAACGGATTGTCAAAGCGCATGTCGATGAAGGGCAGAGCAAAAGTGCCGTAGCCAGACGCTTTGGGATAAGTCGCTGGAGCGCCCTGCGTTACGTCAAACGTTCTGCAGCGGGGAAGCTAGCAGCAACACCCCATCCGGGTAGAAGACGGCGGCTTGACGCTGAAGGTTGCGAGGTGTTGCGGCGGCAGGTTAGGGCGCAGCCTGACTGGAGCCTCGAGCAGCACGCCGCAGCACTTTCTAAAGCGACAGGTATAGAGCTTAAGTCGTCGGTAGGAAACTATCTCAAGCGGTTGGGCATCACGCACAAAAAAAGAGCTTCAGAGCCACAGAACGCGACGAGGAAAAGCGAACTGCGTACCGAACAGACGTCAGTCACAAAGAGATAAACTCACTTGTCTTCATCGACGAAACGAGCGCTTATGTCGGACAAAGCCGTGAGTATGGCTGGGCAGCAAGCTGTGAGCGTGTCCATGACACCCGACCTAAAGGCAAAAAAGAGTGGGTCAGTTTGATTGCTGCGATAGCCCTTGAGGGCAAAATAGCTGAACAAGCGTTGGTCGTTCCTGATACGGTCAACAAAAATGCTTTTCTGGCTTTTCTTGAAGCCACGCTGCTCCCAACCCTTGCCGAGGGCAGTGTTTTGGTCTTACAGCGATTTGCGCTAGCTTTGATATAGCGTCATAGTGGAGCATGGCATACTCACTCGACTTACGCGAACGAATTGTCGAAGCGGTAGCGGAAGGGCAGAAGCATCAGGACGTTGCAGCGCGCTTCAAGGTAGGCGTGGCGACGGTGCGGCGTTACCTCAGCCGCTCACGGGGAGCTGGCAGCCAAGGCACCACCGGGCCGCAGCGCGTTAATTCCAGCCGAAGCGTATGAGCTGCTGAGCGAACAAGTCAGACAGCATAACCAGGTCACCCTGGCCAGACACTGCGAACTCTGGGAAGAACAGCAGGGCGTCAAGGTCAGCATCGTAGCCATGTGCCGCACGATGCAGCGTGCTGATCTATCGAGAAAAAAAGACGTTGGGAGCGAGTGAACGTGACGAAGGGCAACGCTTGCGCTGGCTGGCTAAAGTGTTCTGTGTTGACCCAGGCAAAGTCGTCTTTGTCGATGAGAGCGGCTTTAACTTTGCTATGACACCTCTCTACGCCCGTGCTCCGAAGGGGGAACGCGCTTACAACCAAGTGCCCCGTAACCGGGGTGAGAATACCAGCCTCATCGCCGCCCTTTCCCTTAACGGACTGCAAGCTCCCATGACACTTCAGGGCAGCGTTGACGGCCTTGCGTTCGAGACCTATGTCGAGCAGATGCTTGTACCTACCCTTACCCCAGGTCAGATCGTTGTCCTTGACAACCACCGTATCCATAAAGGCGATAGGGTCGCCGAATCGCTGGCTTCCAAAGGCTGCTCGCTGCTTTTCCTGCCACCTTACTCACCGGACCTGAACCCCATCGAAGAAGCGCTTTCTAAAATCAAGACCTTCGTCAAAGCGAGCCAGGCACGAGCTCGAGACGCCCTCGATCAAGCCATTGCCGCTGCCCTGAAAACCATCTCCTTGCAAGACATCCTTGGCTGGTTCGGTCATTCCGGCTATAACCTACGCTATCAGTGATTACGCAAAGCGCGTAGATAATTGGACAGTGCATCATGGTGAAGAAGTCAGAGAGCTGACCGAACGCTTTGGCTGTGAACTCTTATATCTACCGACCTACTCGCCTGACCTAAACCCAATCGAACATCTGTTCGCCAAAGTTAAAGCGTTCATCAAAAGCCTTCGGCCCGATACGCAGGGCAAGCTCGTCCAAGCCTTCTGTGAGGCGGTCAAGTCTGTTACGCCTGCAAACGTCCTTAGTACCTTCGAGCATTGTGGCTACGGAATAGAGCAGTGAAAGGTGGAATTGCTATCTATACGGAGCTGAGCGCTCCGCTACTTGGTAAGCCGGAGAAGCGGAGGGGAGCTCGAGGGAGGTAGATTAACCAATCGCCGCCTGAAGCGGTCTCCTTAAGAAATTAACTTTTATCGATCGTCCTGTTCTATATTTCTCTCTACTTTCGATGCAGCTTCGTTTCTGACAGCGCTTGCAGCTAAGTATTGGACTGTTGGAGAGTTCCGCTTTCCTACAAGAATTAACCTTCCTTGCTTTACAAGAGGTGTGACATACCTATACCTTATGTAGTCTTTGTTCCCTTGTAGAATTCCTGCAAGCTCACTGAGTTGTCTAGGCGCTGAGCATAACTCAATAATACGAAGTTCTGTGGAGGTAGTTGTACGGATAGGAAGCTCCGTAGGTTCCAACTCCGTAGGTTCCAACTCCGTAGGTTCCAACTCCGTAGGTTCCAACTCCGTAGATAGCTCACTAATTTCAGACGTAGTAGTTACTTGTTGAGCATTTTCCTCATGAAATAGTGGTGTGGGTGGAGTGCTCGAGGGAAGATAATATGTGGTGCTTGGCCCTATCCCGGCTTGTACAAGTAATCCCCTTTGAACCATGCCTCTAAGCATTTTTGTTATATCCGTGCGATGCGTCGTGGTTATTTCTTGAAGACGCTGGTTGGTTACTTTTTCCTCCGTCAGAGCTGTAACTGAAGCAAGACGTTCATCTTCACTAAGATAATTAAATTCCTCCCCATATAGTGCTTGAAGCTCCGTCATGGCATCTTCAGGAAAAAGGCTTTGCATTGTCAGCTCTAGAGTTGTTTGTTCCGGCTCGAGAACCTGACGGATTAGCGGTTTGCGCCAAGCCTGTTCCTGCCAAGCTCCCAGAATCTTAGGCATTCCCGATCCGGCTTGATCACCAGCGCCAATCATTCTAAACATCTTTTGTAATTCTCGGTTCCGGCAATCGCTAATCCCGCCACTAAGAACATCCTCTAAAGGTAGACGTAGCCCTCCAGGGTTACGGAAGAAGAAACGGTGAGGCTGTTTGACAACAAGAATCCCTGTAGTACCACTGTAGTCTGGGTGTACAAGGCAGTTAACAAATGCCTCACGCAACGCAATATGAACTTCTGTCTCATCAATTCTCTTGCGTCCTTGCTCCAATCTGAAAGGGATTTTCAATCCAGCAATGAGTTTAGGATAAACGCGGCGGAAGAAGTCATACAAATTACCTGACCAAGCCCCATCAGCAATCACGCGGTCAATCCAACGAATGGATGTGTTTTCTACGGGCTGCTCTTGGTAATCTACAAAATAGTCGGGGACAGCATCAAATATAGAACGGTATTTCCCAAACATCAAAATACCTGCTAAGGTAAGGCCTTCGTAACCCTGCTGCCTATCAAGCTTTAAGGCCCCTAATCTTCTAAGAAATTCTATGTTATCTAGTTGTGTCCACGGGTGCCCTGGAGTAGTAGCCCGAAACTCATTTCTATAAGCCTCTAGGCTATCAACCTCAATATCATCGAAAGTAAATTTCTCGAGAATGATGCCGTCTCGTGTGTCCGAAGTTGCTTCAGCAATCATCCGTTTTACGGTGTCTAAGTCACAGCGATAGTCGCCCTCAAAATTACGTCGAAAGGTACCATTCATGGGGTTGTCCCCAATGTATACAGGTCGTAGATTCCGACGCACTCTGGAAACATTTATGACGACTAAACTTATAGACTGATCTTTGATAATGTAAGCGTCTTTATCAAGAAGTACATTTGCACTAACTTTGGACTTATTGTTGACAGCACTCCAAAAATTGCTGAGCACGTGTTCTGGGTCGGCAATACCTATAGGAACAATATTTTTTTCACTATCTTCTACAGCTCCAAGAACAATCGTTCCACCCTCAGTGTTAGCCATAGCAGAGTATGTTTCCCAAAGGCTGTCGGGAACTGACCCTCTACCGTCCCTGCCTTGTGCTCTCTTCACCTCAAAGTCAGAGCTTTCACGCAGTAGAAGAAGTTCTTCGATAGTTTGTACCCTTGTGCTTGGCATTCATAAAAGAATAGCAGTTTGCTCCTACAGCAAGAGTAAATCTTAATGCAACTATTCAGACCTGATAACTTCAGGCACTGCAAATGCCCGTGAGCCCCCCGCTCTTTAACCCCTATGTACATACCGCAACAAGCCCTCGAGCCGCTCTAACAGGCTCTTTTGTGACCGCCGTTTGAAGTAACGACGAGTGTGCTCGGCATCTTTCGCTAACGCTGCCCTATGCCGTAGCTCGAGCTGTTCTTTCCTTTTCTGCATAAGCGTGGTGTACAACTCAGGATGGTTTACCCGGATACGCCGCAGATGTTCGTACACCGTGCCGAGACTTAGCTCGAGCTGCTTGGCTACTCCCTTGTAAGTCTGGGCACCCCCTCCACTGACTAAAGCCTCAGCGACCCGCCGCTGCCCCTGGGGTAGTGACGTGAAGTCAAGCACCGGATGTAAGGTTTTGCTAGGTTGCTCAGGCGGCGTCATGTGGTTTCCGTTTCAAGGTGGTAAAAATGCGTAACATCATCGCAACCCAAGCTTCTTAAACATACGGTCGGCACTCGCACCTAGTTTCATGATGCGGCGGTGCTGCCGGTGATACGCCCTGATCTCTTCACGCCACCCGACTGAGATATGTCCCTGCGTAATCGCTATATCCATAGCCTGCGTTTTGTGCCCTGCTTGTGACGGGTAAGAGAGCCCCAAACACTTCTGACACCCCCAGACATTGCCCTCTTGCGTTTTGACGCCGTAAAGCTTACCTACCCGCTTGCTACAACCGACACACCTAAACCAGTGCCGTTTCCCTTTGGCCTGTTCGGTGATCTCAAACCGTACTGGGAACCCCTTAGCGCCCGCTTTAGCACTGATCTGTAAGCCGTCGGGGGCATCGTAAAAGTAAAGGGTGAGCTGCTCGAGCTGGGTTACAAGCTCGGGCGGTAGTGCCGCTTTAATCTGAGCTACGGTGAGGCTCCGGGCGCGCGAGGTGCAGACGCGGCGAATTGAGCTACGCCCAGAGCTGTAGTTTCTGACGGTCGTCCAAACACGGGGGCGAACACTTAGCCCTCGGCTGAAGCGGTCGCCTTTGGGCCGGTATTCATAGGTCACGTAACGGCCTTCGGTGTCGTCATATCGGTCGTACATATAAACTCCTTAGGTATACACTTTTACGTGGGTGTCGAACATGTATGTTTAGCGTCACAGACGCACTTTTTAGCCCTTATAAGCTGGGATTTTCTAGATGATTTCGGAGTTTCGCCCCCCTTTTTGTCCCTTTTCTGTGTCCCTGCTTTTACAGAAATGCCGTGTAGCACGGCGAAAGCAGCTTTGGGCAAGATCGTATGAGGTGCCCGAAATGTGCCAAAAGTGCCCGATCAGTGACCAAAAAGTGACGCAAAAGTGATGTTTAGTCGTCATGAGGGTGTTTCATCCTGCCAGACATAACGGGCTTGCCAGAGCCTCGAGAGGGCTTCGGTGCGGTCGCTGTTGCTAGAAGCCATCTCAAAAACGCCTAAGCAGTAATTTGATGCAGCCGAGATGCAGGAAGGCCAAGAAGTTTAGGGAGTGATGTTCATAGCGAACGACCAGACGGCGAAAGTTGCCGAGGTGGGCGAATAGCCGTTCAATCTTCCAGCGCCGTTTGTAGCGCCTCAGTTTACGTCCATCTTGCGTCTTGGCTTTTTTACGGTTTCTTCGGTGAGGCGCAATCATTTCAACACCTGCTTCGGCGAGTTCAGCGTCAAGCGGATCACTGTCATACGCTTTGTCACCGATTAACTTGTCGGGTTTGCCGCTGACGTGTCGAGATGCGAGAGTCGCGTGTACCAACCGGACCTCATGTGGGCTAGCAGACGTAACGTGCAGGGCGAGGCAAGTACCACCAGCGTCCGATACCGCCATGACTTTGCTACCCTTACCCCGTTTAGTCTTACCAACTGCTGACCCCCTTTTTTCGCAGCCACAAAGGTACCGTCGATAAAGCATTCCGACAAGTCGAGTTTGCCCCGCTGCAGGGGGTCATGCGCTAAAGTCTCTAGAATCTGCCGCAACACGCCGTTTCTCTCCCATTCTTGAAAGCGCCGATGGCACGTCTGATAGGGCGGATAGCGCTCGGGTAAATCAGCCCACTGTGCGCCCGTTCGTAATATCCAGCAGATGCCCTTAAGTATCGCTCGTGGTTCTCGTCTGGGACGGCCTTTGCCATCTTTGCGTCGAGCTGGTTCGGGAATGAGCGGCCCTAGTACTTCCCACTGTTCATCGGTGAGTTCCATACCACCGTTCTAACAGCTATGCAGCTGACTATTCGTTTTTGAGATGGCTTCTAGTGTTTTGCCTAGAACGCCTAAGACCTACCACGGGATGCCCTATGATATTGCACCGTCCGAAATAGTTGATGGTGGATACTCGCCACTAGAAATGGAACTACTCACGTTTTGGTTTCTAAAGGAATATGGGAAACTGTATGAGGAGAGGATAAACGAGTCAGGAGTCAGCCGTTGGGATTGGGAAACGAGCTTTGCTTCTAGCTATCGGTTAGGCATTGCACATCTACTCTTTGGGTCTTTCAGCCAAGCACTCAACGCCTCTTACTTGGGTGAGCCCGCAAAAGCGCATCTACTTGTAACAAGTCAAGGCATGTTTACTGAGTGCAGTGTTGCTGATTGGTTATTTTACCGTCTCGCTCAGCTTTGGCGAAACGGTGCCGAAGTCAAAACCTGTCCGATATGCGGTACGCTTTTCGCACCAACCCGAAAAAACATGAAGTATTGCAAGCGCGGTACGTGTGCGTTCAAAGCCCATAAGCAAAACCAGAATGCCCGTGCCTCACAGTCTTAACACCCCTTTAAGCACTACCGCTTAACTACTGCTACAAGCCTGTTTATACCCTGTTTAACCTACCTGTACCCATACCTATCAATTGGCGTTTATGCTGTGCCTAACGGCGTAAATCTATTAACCTGTATATACCTATATTACCCATCCGCACATATCGCACTCACGAGGTCAGGGGTTCGAATCCCCTCAGCTCCACCAAGAGAAATACAGTCAGAGACGCAAAAAGAAGCCCTCGCACTTAGCGGGGGCTATCTCTTTAGAGCCGGATTTGCACCTTATTTGCACCTACAAGATTTTTAGTTTGTGCCGATGCTCTGTCTACCCAACAGCACATCTAAGCTGATCGCGGTGCGCTCCCGGTGCTCTTCAAACATGTGCGAGTAGCGCCGTAAGGTAAACGAGGCGTCGGTATGGCCTACGCGGTCGGCTATCGCTTGGGGGTTTATCCCTTGCTTCACGAGTAGCGAGACGTGTAGGTGTCTCAGGTCGTGCAGACGGGCGTCTGGCATCTTAGCGGCTTTCTTGAGCTGTCCCCATGAGCGTTCAAAGTTACGACCCTACACCTCTTGCCAGCAATGCCTTTTTGACCCGTACCACGGTAGGTGCGCTGACCCTTAGCTTTTTACATGTCTCTCCAACCTTTAATGCGCCTTCTTCACCGTCGATGTCCGACAGCAGTAATATCCGGGCTCGCGTCTTTTCTCTCACTGAACGTCTGTTCGAGCAGGCCAGCTTCTCAAGCTCATCCCGCGCTTCCATCCTGAGGTGTAGCTTGATAGCTGCTGGCATTGTCTATTCTTAACGGTTAGTGTCTTAAAGTGCTACCTGGTCGGAGTACTGGGATGTTACAGCGGTATCGCTGTAACATCCCAGTGATAACATTCAGCCGCGTGTGGTGAGTGGTCGTATCAATTTAACCTGAGTTCGAAGTTTCCATAACGCAGCAGTATCTCCTAAGCTGGAGTTGTCAAAGACCCACAAAGGAGATACTGCTATGAGTTTACTCGGGTTATTCGTTGAAGTGGACGATTTTGTTCAGAAGTTTGAGGGCTGGGCAGCGAAGCAGCAATTACCGGGTAAAGCAAAGCGGGGCCCTAAGCCTTCGTTATCGGTCAGTGAAGTGATGACGCTGGTGATTCACTTTCACCAAGCAGGCTACCGAGACTTCAAGCACTACTACCAAAACCGCGTTCGTAAGTATCTTAGCAAAGAGTTCCCCAGTCTAGTTTCGTATGGTCGCTTTGTCGAACTGATGAAGGAAGCATTGCCGCCGCTGTGCGCTTACTTGCAGCGCCGCTTTGGAAGAAATGGACCCAAGAATCGAGACAGACCCCTTGGTTGAAAGCGCTAGGCTTTCAGAAAGGGGAAGAGATGAAAAAGCAAAGGCGAAACCACTCAGCAGCGTTCAAGGCAAAGGTGGCATTAGAAGCGGCTAAAGAGGAAAAGACGTTGGCTGAGCTGTCCCAGCAGTTTGGTGTCCACGTACAGCAAATCTCAGCGTGGAAACGGCAGCTCTTAGCGCAGGTCAGTGAGGTCTTTGAGAGTGGTACTGACAAGCAGTGTGACTTCGAGTCTGAGGTCAAAGACCTCCACGCCAAGATCGGTGAACTTACGATGGAGCGCGATTTTTTGTCCGGCAAGCTCAGGCGCTAAGCAGGTCTGAGCGCCAAGCGATGATCGACAAGGAAATGCCATTACCGGTTGTAAGGCAATGCCGACTACTGGGTGTAGGCCGCGCGTCGGTGTACCGCCGGAGGGCAGCAGTCTCGGAAGAAGAACTGACGGTCATGCGCCACATAGACGAGATCCATCTAGCACGGCCCTTCCTAGGAAGTCGCCGGATCGAAGGTGAACTCAAAGACCGTGGTTTCACGGTCAACCGAAAGCGCGTGCAGCGGCTCATGAGACGGATGGGCATCACTGCGGTCTATCCCCAACCAAGAACCTCGAAAGCTGCCAAGGGACACGAAATCTATCCCTACCTACTTCAGGGACTCGAGCCGAGCCGACCCAATCAAATATGGGTCGCCGATATCACGTATCTGCCGATGCCCAAAGGCTTCTGCTACCTCGTCGCGATCATGGATTTGTACAGCCGTAAGATTCTGAGTTGGCAGCTGTCGAACAGCCTCGACCCACGCTTTTGCATGACTGCCTTAACCGAGGCCTTGGCAACACACGGCGCACCTGAGATCTTCAATACCGACCAGGGTGCTCAGTTCACCTCTCAAGCATTCACCAGCTTGCTTGACCAGCACGGGGTTCGGATCAGCATGGATGGCAAAGGTCGCTGGATCGATAATGTCTTTATCGAACGCTTCTGGAGAAGTCTCAAATACGAGGAGGTTTATCTCTATGCCTACAACAATCTTAACGAAGCCCGAATTGGCCTAGAGCGCTACCTCAGCTATTACAACGGCGAACGCCGTCACAGCAGCCTCAGCAAGCAAACACCTAATGCGGTGTATGGTGAACCCACGAGCAACCGGGCACCGCAAACCTTGCTGACTTCAGCAACGACATTGACGCCCAGACCTTGCTCGTGAGCAGAGTTAAGAACGAACGGGGTGCTGTCTCAAGGATAAGGTCCACCTCTGGATGCCGCACTGGATTTATAGACAGCACGCCCTTAGCGGTTTGTCACAACCGGCGTATCAGCAGAAATAAAGTGTTCAAAGACCTAGCTGCTAGGGGTAAAACAAGCATGGGTTGGTTTTACGGTTTCAAGCTGCATCTTATCGTCAACGACGTAGGTGAACTGCTTGCTGTGCATCTCACCCCAGGCAATACCGACGACCGCAAACCGCTTGAGCTTGAGGGTATGGGCAAAAACTTCGTCGGCAAGCTTTTTGGAGACAAGGGCTACCTCTCTCAGGCTATATTTGAAAAGCTATACGAGCGCGGACTGGCGCTGATCACCTCTTTACGTAAAAACATGAAAGCCAGGTTTATGCCACTCGCCGACAGACTTCTGCTCCGCAAGCGCTTCATCATCGAAACGATCAACGACCAGCTTAAAAACATCTCGCAAAGCGAGCATACCCGGCACCGCAGCCCCGCTAACTTTGCTGTTAATCTGATCGCCGGTCTGATCGCTTATACACTTCAACCTAAAAAGCCCTCGATCCGTCTTCCAAAAGAGGTGGCCCAGCTACCGGCTCTGCTATAAACCCCGAACTTGTATGTTGAGTGCGGGTCAAGAGTAAGGCCGACTCCGAACCTGAGCGTTTGAGCTCGTACCTGAGATAGGCCTGCTCAACCCATCACCAAGACTCCGAACCAGCATCCTGAGCCGTTAAGGCCGGATCTGCAAGTATGCGAGCGGTGGTGGCCTAGAGCCGGACCCAAGCTGGAGGACGAGATGACGTTTGTAGGCATCGACGTAAGCAAACTCAGCCTGGACGTGGCTGCACTCCTTGATACCGGTGAAATCCATCGGGGAAAGTTTGGTAACACCCCAGAAGGCCATCGTGAGCTGCTAACTTGGCTCGAATTCTTTCCGAACTGCCGTCTGGCCCTGGAAGCAACGGGCTCCTACCACCGGCGTCTTGCTGCGACCTTACAAGGCACTTACGTGAGCGTGAGCATCCTTAATCCAGCCCAGGTCAGCTATTTCATGAAGCGCCAGCACCGCCGTAACAAAACCGATAAAGCGGACGCCTTGTGGCTAGCGGTTTACGTCAAAGAGCGGCAACCTGCTCCCACCCTCGCCGTGAGTCCGCTACGGCAATCGCTCGCTCGGGAAATTCAGGCGCTAGCGAAGGACCTGACGCGACTCAAGAACCGGCTCGAGGCAGCCGAACATGGTCAGGTTCATCCCGAGGTGGTGACTTCCCTGAAGCGGCGCATGGCCTCACTAGCAGTAGAAAAGCAAGCCCTGGAGAATGAGCTCGAGCTGGAGACGAAGCGTTCGAACGAGCACGAACTCTTGTTGTTGACGAGCATTCCTGGGATTGGGATTCGGACTGCGTGTCTGCTCCTGGCAGAGTTAGGCTCGGTAGCGCGGTTTGCTACAGCACGCAAGCTAGTCGCCTTTGTTGGGCTGACACCTACCCAGTTTACCTCCGGTACGAGCGTGGCTCAACCAAGCCATATCTCACGCTTAGGTTCTGCCTACTTGCGGCATATCTTGTACATGCCGTGCCTCGCAGCTATTCGTTTTAATCCTGTCGTTAAGGACTTCTTTGAACGTCTGGTGAGGCATGGTAAACATAAAAAGGCGGCGGTGGTAGCATGTATGGCTAAACTGCTAAGGATGATCTTTGGCGTGCTTACGCACAGGAAACCCTTCCAGCCAACTTCAGTTCAAGCTTGACAAATCAACACAGCATCTCAGGTAATTTACGTTAAATCAGAAAAGCGTTACGAAAGCTTCGTAACACGGAAGAACCGACGGTTTTGGGACTTCAAGATAGTTAAAACTAGTTAGGTCTGAGTACTTACCTGCTTAGATTAGAAGATGATTAAGGCTTGTTAATGCGTTTCGCTTTTGGTAAACTTGGGTCACTGTAGCGAAGGCTCTGCAGCCTGGGCGCACACAGTGCTCAGGACAGTTTTCGCTGAAGACCCGGTACGCTTCAGGGTGTGCTCCGTCTTCAGAAGGAAGATAGGTTAGAACATGGCAGCCGGCAAAGTTAAATGGTTTAGCAATGAAAAAGGGTTTGGTTTCATCGAGCAAGACGACGGTGGAGCCGACGTATTTTATCACTTTTCAGCGATCAGTGGCAGCGGCTACCGCAGCCTCAACGAAGGTGATGAGGTCGAGTTCGAGGTTGAGCAGGGTCAGAAGGGTTTGCAGGCCAAAAACGTCGAGGTGACAAACGCCGCGCCTGTACAAGAGCGCGCCCGCTACTAACTTCAAAGCCGTAAACTCTGAGCGCCCGCCTGTTCAGGCGGGCGCTTTTTCCTATCTAGCTGTGCGCAGCAGTTTTGAGCTTTCTAAAAAGGTTGGCCCAATCGTCCAGCTGACTTTGAAACGCTCCTTTCCCCGCTTCGTCCTCGCCGTAAAACCCTTGTGTTACGGTCAAAAGCGTGTCCGCGTCTCTGGGTTCAAAGTCCACGACAACTTGTTTTTCAGCCCCGGACTCACCTTCTTGAAAACTGAAGGCCAGGCGCTTGCCGGGGTCTACTTCTGAAAAGGTACCGCTAAGTACGTGTCCGCCCCGTAAAACGTAACGGTACTGTCCGCCGGAAACGGGGTCTATCGTCGCCTCGTCGGGCCACCACGCTTTAAGCTTGGCGGGTTCTGTCCAGTAGCTGAACAGTTCGTCCGGTGCGACGCCCCTGAACGTTTGCCAAACGCGGAGGCGTCCGTCGCCGGTTTTGACGAACTCCATCGTCCGCCTATTTTGCGGCCTGCGCTGCGGGCGCAAAGCGGTAGAGCGTGCCGCCGTAATCGGCCACGTAAAGCTCACCGGCTTCGTCTTCGCCGAACGCGACGACGTTAAAGCCTGCGTCCATAAGCGGCGTGCTGCTATAGGTTGTTTCTGCGTCTTCACCTTCGGCTGCTGCGCTCCAGATGGTCTGGCTGGTAAAGTCGCCGTAAATGTAGTGGCCCTGCAGCGCCGGAACACCTTCCCCTCGGTAAACGTAGCCGCCGGTAATCGACTGGCCTTCGTCGTGGCTGTACTCGAGCACCGGTAAGGTCAACCCGGACGTATCGCAATCTTCAGAAGCGTTCATCGGGTCAGCCGGGTCGAAGCAGCTCGAGCCTTCAGTTCGGTTCCAGCCGTAGTTTTCACCGCCCGCACTCGCTGCGGGTTGCCGGTTCACCTCTTCGATGCGGTTCTGCCCCACGTCGGCAATCCACAGGTCGCCGGTCTGACGGTCGAACGAAAAACGCCACGGGTTGCGGAGCCCGTAGGCCCACACCTCGGGTTCAGCGCCGCCGCCGACAAACGGGTTGCTCTCCGGGACGCCGTAAGCTGCGCCTTCAGGCGCGTTGTCCACGTCGATACGGAGCATTTTGCCGAGCAGCGCGTTTGTATCTTGCCCGTTCTCTTCGGGGTCGCCGCCCGCACCGCCGTCGCCGGTACCGATATAAAGAAAGTCGTCCGGGCCGAAAACGAGGTTACCGCCGTTGTGGTTGGGATAGGGTTGCTCGAGGGTCAGTAAAACCTGTTCCGAAGCGGGGTCGGCGACGTTGGGATCATCCGAAACCGCAAATTCGGCGATGACGGTGTTGCCGCCTGTGTCGGTATAGTTAACGAAAAAGCGTCCGTTTTGGGCGTAGTTTGGATGAAAAGCGAGCCCTAGAAGTCCGCGTTCGCCGCCGGTAGACACGGCTGAGCTTAGGTCTAAAAAAGGTATTTCTAAAGGTGCGCCGTTTTCGACAACACGGATGAGACCGGTTTGTTGTGTAACAAACAGCCGTCCGGAACCGTCGCCAGCGTTCACCACCGAAGTGGGTTGGGCCAAATCTGAAGCGACGAGCTCGAGCCTCACGTCAGCTGAAGCATTCGGGGCACTCGCGTCGGCTTGAGGACTACCGCAAGCAGCGAGAACGAGGATAAACGGGAGCAGCGTGTGCTGCATAGACAAACGGTACACGGTGTAGCCTCCACCCTTACGGTAGCAGGCGAAGGCCGAAAACACTGTGTACCAGTTTGTGTATGACGTATTGACGTAAGGCGGGCCGAAAGCAGACGCCACACAAAACGGTAACGCGGCTCAGCTAAGTCGTGTTGACATCTGCTATTTGCGACATTTTACCTTTGAGCAGACATAATCAACGCCTATGTTCCGCAACCTCTTTACTTCTCGCTTCTTTTATCAAGCGCCGCAAAACCCGCAGGAGAAAAGTCCAAATGTCAACGAAACTTAATTGGCTGCGCCCGGTCTCGCGTTCGGGTCGGTTGGGGCTTCAGGCGTTTCTTTTACGGTTTTGCCGCCCCTTACCTGAGCGACGAGCTCGGGGTCTACCGAGTCCGCCTCGTTGCCTCACGAGTTGCGGATATATGAGACGACGGCGGCAATCTCTTCGTCTGAAAGTTGATTGCCGAAGTTAGGCATCCCGCCCTTGCCGTTGAGCGGCAAGGTGACGACCTCCGCAGGGTCACCGAGGACGAGTGCGCTTCCGGCGAGGGCCGGAAACGCCCCTTCGATACCCTCGCCAGTTGCCTGATGACACGTCATGCAGTGCGTGGAATAGATGACCGCACCCTGCTGAATCGCGGAAGGGGTTTGTGCCAGCGTCAGGCCGGTCAGTGAGCCTAAAGCCACAGCCAAAGTCGAAACAGCTAAGGCTGAAGCCCGGTTCACGCAGCGCTCACGGCGGAACGTTGGGCAGTATCGCCCTGGGCGCGCTGATGGAGTTTCTCGAGCTGGTGCCACGCCGACTCGATGGCCCCGGCTTGCCACCCGGTCAGGTAGCTCAGGTGTTCGCCCGCCAGAAAGACCCGTCCGTCGGGCTCCAACAGCTTCGGATAGCTGCTCTCTAGGCCTTCGTCTTCCCAGCTTGCCCAGTCGTCCAAGTAGCCTTCGCTGACCAGATAGGTGACGAGGCTCTCTTTGTCGTCGGCGCTCAGTTCGGTGTCGAGCTTGTCTTGCCGCACGGCTTTAGCGAGCATTTCTGCGGTGTAGCCGCGCATGTCGGCCTTGACCTCACCGCGCCGGACGCGGCGGTTCTTAAACGGGCCTTCAGCGTTTTCGTACAGCACGTACGCGTTGTCGTTATCGTTGACCATAATCTCGAGCGGTACCCCAAAGAGCTTGGCGTAGTGCAGCGTCGAGCGGTGATGATACGGAATCCGCCACGGCCCGTGGTTGATGTACATCCCCTCGTCGAACAAGCAGCGCTGCGGTTGCCCGCCCAACTCGGTCGTTTCAAAGCCGCGCCGTCTGGCAGCGCCCCCCGGCAAAGTCTCGAGCTTCCAAAATCGTCACGTTGTAACCGAGTTTGCCGAGCTCGAAAGCAGCGGTCATCCCGGCAAGGCCCGCCCCTAAAATCAGGACTTTCGTACCCCCGGCGTTACCGCGAAGTTGTGGCGGCGCTTCTTGCGCCAAAGCTTGCGAGAGGCCCCAGGCGTCCATTGCGCCGAGCACCACGCCGGTACCCCCGACAGCCCCCAACAGTTTAAGAAAGTTGCGCCGCGTATAACCGCTCATGGGTCGTTTCATCTTTTACTCCTTAGGCTTTGAAAGTCCGTTTAATACTTCCGCTTTTCGAAAGGCACCTTATGAAAAAAGCTGTTCTACCGCTTGCCCTAGCTCTGGCTCTCTCACCCGCTTTTGCCCAAGCGCCCACCGAAGTCACCCCTTACGGCAGCGACGAATCGTCAATTCTCTTAGGTATCGCGGTACCCGTCGGGTATGCCCAGATGTGGGTCGGCGGGACGGTGCCCTCGGTCGCCAATGAGGACGCTCCGGAAGACAGTGTTGAGCAGTACGGCGACATGATGACGCAAGCCTCGAGCGTGTTCGACAACATCAGCGGGGTGTTGGAAGAGGCGGGGTTGGGACTCGAGGACGTCGTGTACTTGCGCGTCTACCTCGTCCCCGACGCTGACTCGGGCGAAGTCGATTACGACGGCTTTTTCAGCGCTTACGGAGAGTATTTTAACAATGAAGAAAATCCCGTAAAAACGGCGCGTTCGACGATTGCGGTTGCCGGACTCGTACTTCCCGGCTGGCTCGTTGAAATCGACGCACTGGCAGTGTATCTAGCAGACGAATAAGTCATTTACGGTTTGGCTGACTACCGTCTAGACAAATAAGAAGCGGTGCAGCTCGAGCAAACTCCGAGCTGCACCGCTTTTACGTCGCTTGCTTTATACCAAGTTCTATTGACTCGTTACCTGCGGTTTTATTCCTGCTTACGTTTGTGAAACCTGTAACTACTGCAACTGACGGTCGAAAAAGCCCACCATCTCACCGAACGCATCTTGCGCCGTCGCGTCGTCCCGCAGCTGCCCGTCTGCCAACATAAACCCGTGCGGCTCACCCTGATAGACCTTGAGTTCAAACGCTTTGTCGGCTTCATCTAGCGCCGTAGCGTAACCGTAAATATCAGCAATTGGGCTCGGTTCGTCA
The DNA here is from genome assembly GCA_965215315.1 of Truepera sp. Classification (GTDB taxonomy): domain Bacteria; phylum Deinococcota; class Deinococci; order Deinococcales; family Trueperaceae; genus Truepera. Next base: position 3,313,561 of record CBDCDB010000008.1, read on the forward strand.
GCGGTGCCGTGAACGATCAGCATAGGCGCATTGAGGTCGCCAATCATATCGGCTGGTGCCGGGTCGCCCGAGTTGGGGAAGCCGTACCACGCGACGCCTGCGCCGAAGTCGGCAATCTGCGGCAAGAGCAGCATGGTGTAGCGCCCACCGGCGCAAAAACCGGTCAGTCCCAAACGTTCAGCGTCTACATCGTCCCGTTCAGTTAAAAAACCGATGCTGTCCTGGACGAGCTGCGCGACCGTATCATCCGAGGGTTCACGTTCAAACGTCTGCCAACCGACGGCTAATACGACGAAGCCTTCGGCGGCAAAGGCGTCGGTCATGGTGCGGTAGCCCTCCTCGAGCCCGTTAAACGAGTGGATCAAGACGATCGCCGGGTGTGGCCCCTCAGCGTCCGGTGCAGCTAAATACGAAGCGTAAGCCTGGTCGCCGCTCATCACCTCAACATCACTTCCGGTTGATTGAGCCGCTGCAAACCCTGCAAATAACAGTCCAAAAACGAGTGCCCTGAAAGCGCGTACGGGGTGCTTCATGTTGCCTCCTTTGGTTTTGCTGAGTGCAACCTCACCATACTCGAGACTCCAGCCAAGCAACAAGGCGAGCCGACACCTTTGTCCAGCCGGAGCTTTATAGGTCGGCGCGTAGTTCGTGTAAAACCTTGCTGAGCGCAGCTAAATCATCCAAAACATAATCGGGTGCTGCGTCGCCGACATCTTCACGTTTAGAGACGCCAGTCAGCAGCAGCGCCGTCTTAAACCCTGCGGCCTTAGCGCCTGAGATGTCGGTCTCGAGCCTGTCCCCAACCATCAAAATCTCTTCGGGCTGAACGCCAAGACGTTTTGCGGCGGCCTGAAACATGCCTGCATGAGGTTTGCCGACGACGGTCGGTTCTACGCGCGTGGCGCTCGTAATGACTGAGAGTACTGCGCCCGCCCCCGGTAGTTGACCCATTTCAGCGGGATAGGTCAGGTCGTAATTGGTCGCTACGAACGCCGCGCCCTGCCGAACGAGCAGGCTCGCCACCGCCAGCAGCTCGTAGCTGAGGCTCGTCGTGGTCAGGCCGCCGACAACAACGGGCGCAGTCTGTCCGTCTCGCACCTCCTCAGGACTGATTACCGTAAACCCCGCTGCCGAAACCGTCTCGTGCAGCGCCGCTTCACCGACGATGTAAACATGGGTGCCCGCCGTAAAGTGTTCTTTAAGATGCTCTACCGCTGCGCCGGGGGAGGTGAGAATTTGCTCAGGCTGAACCTGTACGCCGAACCGGGCGAGTTTTTCAACATATTGCGCGACTGTTTTGGTGGCGTTGTTCGTTGCCAGAATAAAAGGCAGGTTCAACTGCTGTAAAGCTCCAAATAGTTCGCTGAAACCGGGGAGCGTTGTGTCGCCGTGCCAGAGCACGCCGTCCATGTCGAGGGTTACGCCGCGAAGTTCCATAGGAGAGCCTACCGCGTTGGTTCGCTCGAGCCTGACCGTGCTGATATAATCGGGCAACGGTTAAAGCTAAGATTTGAACGGAAATGACGTTCTGAGTCCAGCCGAACGTCTGAGTGAACTGAAATCCCCCGCAACATTTGGTTGTTCACGCGGACAAAGCGTTACCGCTTCACACTAACTGCGTACCGCTCATCCTCGACCTTTTTGCCCCATAAAGCTTGGATAGAACTCAGTTCGATGACGTCAACGGCTTTGAATTCTTCGGGAAGCATACCGACAATATCTTTTGCTCGCAAACCTCCGCCGGTCATCCAGAACCCTTCGATAAGGAACATGGCACCTGTCGGCGTCAATAACTCAGCCCAGCGTCGTAAAACTTGTTCGGGTTCAGGTAGCGTCCACAAAATATTGACGACAAACCACGTAGTCGAATGCGCCAGCGGCAAGTGTAGGACGCGCTGCGTCCATGACCTCGAGCTGAACGTTTAGGCCGCTTTGTTTTGCCTTCGTTCTAGCTAGATCAATCATCTTTGGTGAGTAGTCGGTGCCGACAACCGTGTGTCCGGCTTGGGCTAGCAACACACTGATTGAGCCTGTCCTACAACCTAGATCAGCTACCTTTGCGTTCGGCTTCGGCAACCACTGGCCTAGCAGTTCCTTCCAGGCCTCTTTCGTTTCGGGTTGAGCCATACTGTGATCTGGTTGTTCGTCGAATGACGCGGCTTCTTCGTCCCAGACACGCCGAGCTTGGCTTAGGTAATCTTTCACCCGACTATTTAGCAACCAAAACTCTGAACTACCTTCCTAGACAAACCGCCCATTCTCCTGAAACGTTTCACCGTCAAGAGCAATAATGCCGCCCCGCCGTAAATCACAGATTAAATCCCAGTGAATCGCCGAGGCGTTCGTCCCACCCGTTTCCCGGTACGACTGCCCAAGCGCGAGATGCACCGTCCCACCGATTTTTTCGTCGAACAAGATGCTTTTGGTCGGACGCTGAATCTGGAAGTTCGTGCCGACGCCAAGTTCGCCCAAGAATCTTGCGCCGGGGTCGGTCCCCAGTTGTGCCTGCAATAAGTCATCGCCTTCGTCAGCGTGAGCAGAAACGACCTTGCCCTCTTTGAACGTCAGCTCAACACCTCTGACCAAGGTGCCCTGAACCGCGCTCGGAATATCAAACCGGACGGTACCTGTAGCGCTGGTCTCGAGCGGCCCGGTAAACACCTCGCCTGAGGGCATATTGCGGTGCCCGTCCGAATTGACCCAGGTGCGCCCGCCGACCTCTAAGGTTAAGTCGGTGCCGTCAGCTTGAATCCGCACTTTACGGGCTTGCGAAAGCCGTTCAATCAACCCTGCTTGAAACGCGTGCAGCTTGTTCCATTCGGCTACGGGGTCGTCGTCGAAAAGAAACATCGCGCGGTAAACAAAGCGTTCGTACTCATCTAAACTCATGTCGGCGTCTTGTGCGCCAGCATACGTCGGAAAGAGTGTTCCGCACCATTTGGTCTTTTGAACGCGGACGTCGGACACGCTTCGCAGCCGTTTTTGCAATCGTCCGAGTTTAGTTTTATCAGAACTTTGTAGTGTGCGGGTGTTGCTCGGCGCAGCGACGCGAATCCAGGCGGCAGTTTGGTTGATTTCGGAGCGCTCGAGCCCCGCTTCAGCGTCCAGATAAGCGTCTGTAGCCAGCTCTAAAATATCAGCCGTAAGTTCAGGATAATTCACGCGCAGATGCGGAATGCCGCCTGCTTTAAGAACCTCGCGGGTGAGCGCCCTAGCAAATGGTAACGCCGGACTTTCAACGTTTGAGAGAACGTTTTCACCGGGTTTTACGTCCGTGCAGTAACCGACTAAAAGCTGTGCGTAACGTTCATGTAGAGGATGAATCATAGCCCCAAGCTAGCACGCGCCTTTCCGGTTAGACTTGCCTCAATGACACCGAACAAACGACCTTACGAACTGTGGGATGTGTTTACTACGGAGCCGTTTTACGGCAATCCGCTGGCGGTCATTCCGGACGCAAACGGGTTAAGTGACGCGCAGCTGCAGCGTATCGCCAACGAGTTTAACCTCTCGGAAACGAGTTTTGTTTTCCCTTCAGAATCCGCTGACATTCGCGCCCGCTACTTTACGCCGACGCAAGAGTTACCGATGGCGGGGCATCCAAGTGTCGGAACGGTGTTCGCGTTAGCTGACCGGGGCAACTTTACGGCGCAGGACGAGGTGACGCTGACGCTAAATGTCGGCCCGGTGCAGATGACTTTAGAGCGCGAGGGTGAGACCCTGAACCGGGTGTGGATGAATCAGGGTGTACCGGAGCTGTTAGAAACGTTTGACAAAGCGCAAGTTGCGGCGGCGCTCGGATTAGCTAAGGGGGAGATAGAGCCCGACTTACCCGTTCAACTCGGCAGTGCCGGAAATCCGTTTCTTTTAGTCCCGGTCATCTCACTTGACGCGCTAGCACGAGCGCAGGTTTCGCTGCCTGAATTGTCCCAACTTTTACGCGGCGAGCACCGGGCAGTTTTCGTCTTTACCCGTCCCGCTTCTGAGGCTAACGTCCAAGCGAGGATGCTGATAGCTAAAGTTGTCTCTGAGGCCGAAACTGTGCCTGACGTTCAAGCCCGGATGTTAGGCGCGGCCCTCGGAGTGTACGAAGACTCTGCCACCGGCAGCGCCCACGGGCCGCTCGGGGCATATTTAGCGGCGCACACCGACATCTTGCAGGATGACGAGGCTGAGTTTGTCAGTCATCAAGGGGTCGAGATGGGCCGTAAAAGTGAGTTGTTTGTCCGGCTGAAACGAACTGACAAAGGTGTAGAAGTTTCGGTCGGCGGGGCCGCCGTAAAAGTCGGTGAAGGGCAACTCTTTTTGTGATGGGTCTACAGTGCGTTTACGGTGCAAACTTTCGTGGCTGAACGGTTGCAAAAGTTTTTGTCGCGGGCCGGGGTCGCCAGCCGCCGTAAAGCTGAAACGCTGATTCTTGGGGGCAAAGTAACAGTCAACGGTGTCACCGCCGAGTTGGGGCAGCAGGTTGAACCGGATGACGATGTGCGTGTGAGCGGCGTTCGGGCGACCCTGCAAAAGCACGTGACGTATCTGCTCTATAAACCTATCGGCGTCCTCTCTTCGGTGTCGGACGACCGAGGCCGAGAAACGGTGATTGACCTGTTGCCGAAGGTGCCGGGACTGCATCCGGTCGGGAGGTTAGACCTCGAGTCCGAAGGTCTTTTACTCGTCACCAACGACGGCGCTTTAACCCTGCAACTTACCCACCCGCGTTATGAACACGAAAAAGAGTACCGGGTCTGGTGCGACGCGCCGCTTGCAGAACGCGAAATGCACGCCCTCAGGAGCGGCGTCGAGTTGGGGGACGGGCCTGCCAAGGCGTTTACGGCGTGGCTCGAGCCTGACGGTTGCACCGTCGTTTTACGGGAGGGCCGTAACCGGGAAGTTCGGCGGATGCTCTCGGCGCTCGGCTTTACGGTGACGCGGCTTCTACGCACGCGCGTGGCGCATCTGACGTTAGGTGAGCTAAAACCGGGCGAATATCGGGAGCTTACCGAAGCTGACCTCAAACCACTCGGCATATACTAGCCTTCATGGGGATGTTATGACGATATTCAAGCAAGGTAGCGGCTCGGTACAACTTTCAGAGGCAGAGGTCAAAGCTCGAGTGCAAGAACTGGGCCGAGAGATTACGGCGGCGTATGGGAACGGCGAACCGCTGCACCTAATTTGCGTCCTAAACGGCGCGTTTCTCTTTATGGCCGACCTCGTGCGGGAGATCGACCTGCCGCTCACACTCGACTTTATGGCGGTGTCATCTTACGGGTCGCGCACAGCGAGTTCGGGTGAAGTGCGGCTTACCAAAGACCTCGACCAATCGCTCAAAAATAAACATGTGATTCTAGTTGAAGATATTGTCGATACGGGCCTGACCATGAAGTATCTGCTGGGATATTTGCAGGGACGCGGGCCGCTGTCGGTCAAGGTAGCAACACTTTTATCGAAACCCTCGAGGCGTCAGGTGGAAGTGCCGCTCAACTTTATAGGCTTTGACATTGCTGACGCGTTTGTTTACGGTTACGGCCTAGACGTAGCGCACCAGTACCGCAACTTGCCGTTTGTGACGAGTCAAGAAACCGAATAACGGGTGGCCCGCACGTTTCGCACGGGTCAAGCTAGGGACCACCGCGCCAAACAGCGGCGGCGTGTGCTACTCATTCTTCTGCTGGCGCTGCTAATTTTTTACTCGCTGGCGCTCTCACAAGGATGGCTAGACCGGGCTGCGCCGCAGCTGGACGCTCAAATTCCAAACCGCGTCCCTGCTGATGAGGCGTTTGAGGTACGGGTTAGCTCGAGTGAACCCGTCGTCTATACCTACATGTATAACGGAAAAACTACTGAAGTCGTTACGCAAAACCTGCAACTGAACCTGAACGCAAAAGCAGGGGAGAATACGCTCACTGTGACCGCGACAGACGGGGCCGACAACGAAATGACGGCCCGTTACACCGTGACCGGCGTGCCCAGACCGGTGGTGAGGGCTCAGGCGACGCGGACCGCGGTCGCGGGCGACCCGGTAGGCGTGAGGCTTGCGTACGGCGCAAGCCCAAAAATCAGACAGGTTTCGGTCACTTTGAAGGGTCAGCGCTTACCGACCTTCTGGAACCAGACCGGCGCAGTGACGTTCGGGGGTATTCTGCTCGGTTCCGAAACGAGCACGCTGCCGCTTACCGTAACCCTTACCGACGAGTTTGACCGGGTGACGAAACTAAAGCGCAGCGTCGCCGTTTCCGCCGACCTGCGCGGCGTCGAACTCCTCAATCTGTCGCCCGAAGTTTTAAGCAGTTCGACACCGGAAAACAGGGCGCTCGAGGAGGCCACCCTCAGCGCCGCCTACGCGAAGGGCGCACCGTACCCAGGCTGGCGGCAGCCCTTTATGCTCCCCGTAGACGGCGTCACCACGAGCAGCTTCGGCGCGTCCCGGCAGTACGGCCCCGGCGGAAATATCTCGTTTCATCAGGGTGCCGACCTCGCGGCACCTGAAGGCACGCCTGTTCGTGCGACGAACGCCGGAACGGTGCGCGTCGCCGGGTTTTATCCCATTAAAGGCGGGCTGGTGGTGATTGACCACGGCGGCGGCGTGTCCAGCTTGTACTTTCACCAGTCAAAACTGCTTGTCGAAGTGGGTGACACCGTAAAGCGTGGTCAAGTGATTGGTGCAGTCGGGACGACCGGGCTTTCGACCGGGCCACATCTGCACTGGGAGATGCGCGTAGATGAAGAGGCGACGAATCCGCTCGAGTGGGTGGGGAAGGTTGTTCCGTAAATGGCTCAATTTGATTTCATCGGCTCCAAACCAGATTTGTTTCAGCTCGAGATTGAGGGTGAGCGCGTTCGTCTCGTCAGCATTGCCGAAGCGTTTGTACAAGACATCTTCACCGAGTTCAGCAGCGACATCACGACCTACATGATTCCCAAACCCGCCGACTCTATCGGGGAAACAGAAGCCTTTATCCGCTCGAGCCTAGCCGCGTTCAGCGAAGGGGATAATCTTCAGCTGGTCATTTTAGATAGAGTCACCGGTGAATTTCTCGGTTGCTGCGGCTTACATGGCAGAGATGACGCTAAAAATCCTGAAATTGGTATTTGGCTTAAAAAATCTGCTCACGGCAAAGCTTTGGGCAAAGAAGCCGTTTGGACACTCGTCTATTGGGCGCAAGACAATCTAAACCTCGAGTCCTTTATCTACCCTGCTGACAAACGAAACCAGCCCAGCCGTAACATCCCTGTCTCACTGGGCGGTCAAGTTATAGCAGAAAAGGTTGACGAAGGCGTCGCAGGTAACGTACTTGATGAGGTCATCTACAAAATACCTCTGCCGCTTAAAAAGACAAGAACAGAGCGTGTTTAGAGTACCGACAAAACGCCAACCAACCCATCCTGGCGAGATATTGCTAGAAGAATTTTTGTTGCCTACGAACCTGACGCAGCGCGAGCTTGCAGACGCGGTTCACGTGCCGTATCAGCGTCTCAACGAAATTGTCAACGGACGCAGAGGCGTCACGCCCAGCACCGCTTTACGCTTATCAAAGTTCTTTGGTAACTCTGCGGGTTTCTGGCTGAATCTACAGATACGTTGGGATTTGTATCAGACTCACGAAGCTGAAGCCGCGATCGTTCAATGTATTGAACCTCATCAGCAACAAGTCCACTGAAAAACTGGCAGAGCGCGTTGCGCTGCCTGTGACCATTTCCAAGCTTGCCGGTGCTGAACAATTTCGTCCCTGCAAGGTTAGGTGAATCTGAAAGCTTTAACCCTTGTGTTAGATGTTTTACATCACCGAGTCTCGGGCGGTACAATACCCTCCATAAAGCTCTTCGGGTAGCCCCGATTTGAAACTCCAGCTGCTACGCTGTACCAGAGCGTAAAAGGTCACTCGAGGTAAAATGTTCTCTGAGGAAAAACGAGTAGATGCCCCTTTCGTCTCTGTAATCATTCCCGTTTACAACGACGCTCTGCGGCTTCAGAAATGTCTCGAGGCACTCTCCAAGCAGACCTATCGGGAGTTTGAAACCTTTGTTATCGACAACGGTTCGACAGAGCCGGGGTTAGAACTTTTACGTGAACGGTTTGGAAACGTGACCTTTTTGTGTGAGAAAAAACCTGGGTCTTACGCAGCGCGTAACAAGGGTCTGGCGTGCGCTAAGGGTGAGGTCATCGCGTTTACCGACGCGGACTGTGTTCCGGACGCGCGGTGGCTCGAGCTGGGCGTCAAAAAACTTCAGGAGACGCCCAACTGCGGCTTTGTCGGCGGGCACGTCAGCTTGTTTGCCAAAAATCCCGACGCCCCGACCCAGGCCGAGCTGTACGAGCTGCGCTGGGCGTTTCCGCAAAAAACCTTTATCGAAAAAAACGAGTTTGCGGTCACGGCCAACTTGCTGACGTGGCGCAAGGTGATAGACACGGTAGGCATGTTTGACGACAACCTAAAGTCGGCGGGCGATCGGGAGTGGGGCAACCGGGTCGCGCGTAACGGCTACACGATTGTCTACGACCGTGCTGCGGTCGTGAACCATCCGGCAAGGCGAAGTTTGGGCGAGATTAAAAGCAAATTGCGGCGTGCTACCGGCGGGCGGCGCGACCTGGACAAAAGCCACCGTACCGGAGTCGTTTTACTCTTGAAATACCTTAAATTGCCCCTCAGACAGCTGTTTCAAACCCTAACTGACAACCAGACAGGTCTGACTTTGGCGCAGCGCTTACAGGTGTGTTACGTCATCGTTTCACTTCGGCTGGCGCTCGCTGCTGACGTGATCGAGCTCTGGTGGGGCAACGCGCCTTCGGCTCGAGCCTAGCGCAACCTGTTAAAGTATGTTTATCGACTCAGCCGCGCGTTCTCCCTTACAAGCTGATATTGGTATCAGCGTCGTCATGCCTGTTCACAACGGTGAGCAGTTCTTAGCCGCCGCCATCGATAGTGTGCTTCAGCAGACCCACAAAAACTTCGAACTCATCATTGTCAACGACGCCTCGACCGATACGACGCAGCACATTATCGACGCGTACTGCCTTAAAGACAGACGGATCAAGACGCTCAAGACGAACGCGCGGCATCCGTCGGGTGCCAGGAACGCGGGCGTCGCCGTAAGTCAGCACGCCTACGTCGCCTTTGTCGACGCCGACGACATGGCGTTTCCGCAACGCTTGGAGCGGCAGCTTACCGCCGCCCTAAAGCAGCCGGAGGTGGCTGTCTGGGGCGCGTTTATGCAGTGCATCACCGATGACAACCACCTTATGCACCTGATCCGCAGCGGCGCGACCACCATAGACGAGTTCAACGCCATCGACCGAACCCGTCAGATTATCCGCTGCTACGGTACGGTCGCCTTTTGCCAGCGTGACATCCTCGAAAAAGCCGGAGGTTTCGACACCGCTGTCGTCATCAAAGAAGATAGCGAGTTGTGGGACCGGATGGCAGCCTACGGCCCTACGCTCATCGTTCCGGAAGTGTTGCAGCTTTACCGGCAGCACGCCCACAGCATCTCTGTTACCAAATTACAGCATGAGCAGAAGTGGCAAAACTTTATCTTAGAGCGTTACAAGGCAAAGTTGGCAGGCGCTGACCTGCACGCTGAGGCGTACGACAAAGCGTATCAACTGTCGCCCCTTCACCGGGCCAGCCACTATATGCAGAGCGTCTCGCAGCTCTACGGCCGGAAGTACAAGATTGCCAGGGCGAAAGATGCCTATCTGCAAGCGTGGGCCGCTGCCAGCGTCTCGTTTCTTGCCTACCCCACCCGTTTTCTGATGAGAAGATAACCGCTCTACCTGCTGAATTCTTGTCGGTTGCTTCAGTATCATCCGACACGTAAACAGACATAATTCATAGCAGGCGTCAGCTGATTGGCGACGTTCTGAGTCTAAATTTTGCTGACCAGTACGCACATTCTACCGATAACCTGCCTGTGCCCGCCGAGGGTATGCTCCCTAAGGGTATACGGGTAGCAATTTTTTATGGAACTGCTAAACCTGTTCACGCTGATATGTCCTTCGCAAGGTGATGCGTGGGACAGCTGAATCTTCACAGCTCGAGCTTCATTTTCTGTTCCTGCTAAGGTGTCTGAAAGGCGTATCCCTGAACTCGCAGTAGCTTCTCCTGAAAACGCTCGCTATACAGTCTTAATACGCAAACCCGAAGTCAATTCAGGTAGCGCTCGGCTTACCAGATACCGCACTACATTCAGCGCTTGGGCGTCTGTAAGGTGCAAGCTGAGAATGTGTTCGGCGTCGACGCGGCCCAAATAGAGGGCGTACCGGGGAAATTCTAAAACCATCCCGTCCGTAGGGTCGGCGCTGTAACGCGTTCCCAAAGCGTCAGACGCAGCAAATAAGAGACGACTGTGGCGTGCCAACGTGTCGGCGTCAGCTGCGTGTGTACCGACGTGGGCGAGATGCGTCCCTTGGCGGTCGCTGAGGGTTGCCGCCAAGACCTCGGGTTTCTCGAGAAACCGGGTCAGCAGGGAGATAAGGTCGGGTTCTGACGGTGCCGGGTGTCTGGAGGGTGCCCCTTCACCGCTAGCTACCTTTTTATAGGCGTCGTCGTAATCACTGTAGAGGTTGGTTCGCAAGGTGGTCTGTACCGGACGCCTCGAGGCGGCATCTTCCGAAAAATCGGGGCGTAGACTAGCCGCGCGTAGGTCGGTAGCCCACAAATCGGCAAGGTGCAAATCAGCAGTATGCAAGTCAGTGATCCCCAACTCGGCTGCCCATAGCCGCATATCCGGGGCCGGTCTTGTCGTCCGCTGCCTGGTACGCGACGCTTTACTTGCCCCGTTACCCACGCTAGCACCTGCCCCGGCACTAGAGGGCCCAAACGCTTTAGGCACAGCCGCCGCCGCGACGTGACTGACAAACGCAAAACTGCTCTTGAATATCTTAGGCGCAACGACCCGGAGCGTCAAGGCGTAGCTGAGCGCCCCGAAGACAACGAAGCTTGCGAGTAGAAGTGCGGCCGAGGTGCCGCCGAGGTAATACCTCAGCGTGTAGATAACCGCGACCATCACGAGCGTTCCGGCAACCGGGCCGAGCATCCGTTTGAAGTAGCCGACAAAGCTGACCCCGATAAGTTTTGAAACGGCAATTAGCGACAAGGGAGAGAGTAAAAACTCAACGAGCGCGTAGGCGAACGTCACCGCGACGATACCGTAATCTTTGACCACGAAGAAAGACAAGATGGTCAGCACGGCCCGCGCCAGCACAATCCACGAACTCCACGCCGCCCGGCCCGCCGCTTTCATAATGATGTAGTTAAAAGACGCTGTGGTGTTAATGATGCCGACGAGCGCAAACAGTTGCAAAATAGGGACCGTATCAACCCACTGTTTTCCTACCGTAAAAGGGATCAGCTCCGGCGCGATCACGGCCATGCCCGTAAACGCTGGAATGGTTACGAGCAGGGTCAGCTGCGTCACCATGTAAAAGTTGCGTTTGGTTCGTTCTTTATCGTTTTGGATACGCGAAAAAGAGGACAGGGCAACCGTACTGGTTGACGAAGAGATCAGGTCTTCGACGATGTTAGTCAGGCGGTAGCCGATGCTGTAGACACCTAGAGTCGCTGCGCCGAAGACGCTCGAGATGAGCAGGTCATAGGCGCGGCGGTTGAGCGCAAAAAAAGAGCGCACGCCGACCACACTCGACTCGAAGGCGAAAAGCTCACGGAAACGTTGGGCTGAAAAACGCAGCTTAGGACGCCACGGCAACTGCGCCCACAAACTGATGGTCGAGGTAGTTCGGTAGACGAGTTCTTGAGCGACCAAACTCCACACGCCGTATCCCATAAACGCCATAGCGACGCCGACAATGCCGCCCAGAACGATACCGACGAGGTAACGAACGGCGAGGATTTTATAGGCGAAGTCGCGTTGCAAAATAGCGGTTGGTACGCTGCAAAAGGCGCTCAGCAAAAAGCTGACGGTCAGCCAGCGCAGTACAGGAGCCAGCCCCGGAGTATTAGCTAGCGAAGCGATCCACGGTGCTAAAACGATAGCCAAAACTGAGATAACAACGCCCGCACCTGCGTTGGCCCAAAACGCGGTGTGGAGGTGATCGGGACGGAGGTTTTCTCGCTGAACGATCGCTTCGACAAAACCCTGAGCGACGACCGCCTGGGCAAAGTAGATAAACGCCATCGCCAACGCGCTGAGGCCGATAGCTTCCGGGGTGAGTAACCGTGCCAACAAAAAGAAGACGACAACGCCGATGAGCCTCGAGCCCCACTTCTGCGCAGCCGACCAGAGTACGCTCGTAACAGACTTCTCTTTAAGGCTCAAAGGCTACCTTCTCAGTCATGTCGCTTTATCTACCGTATCTCGGTCGTTATTCAGGGCAGCCTCACGGGCTTCGCCGTAACCGACAATTTTAGCCGGAACACCCGCAACAACCGCGTAGTCGGGTACATCTTTGGTGACGACTGCGCCTGCGCCGACGACTGCGCCTTGACCGACCGTAACAGAAAGCAGCGTCGCGTTCGAGCCGATGGCGGCCCACCGCCCGATATGCGTTTTTTCTTCTGTCCAGTCAGAGGCACCTTTGAGGGAACCGTCCGAGTTCGTAGCCGCGGGCCACCGGTCATTGGTAAACATGACGCCATGACCGACAAACACCTCATCTTCGACCGTAACGCCTGAACAGATAAAGGTGTGCGACTGAATTTTGCAGCGGCGTCCGACCCGAACGCCCGACTGTATCTCAACGAAGGGGCCGATAAACGTTCCGGCACCGACGCTGCAGCCGTAGAGGTTGACGAGTTCCGGATAGATAATTTTAACGTCTTCGCCCAACGTGACACTCTCGGCAATAGGCATAACTTCAGCTTCCCCCACGTAGGTTTGGCGCTGATAAGCGCAGCTTACTCAGGGGCAATGCTATCACGCTTCAGATGAGCAAACCTTAGCTGTTCTCAAGGGTTTGATAGCAGGTAGCAGCTGGTTTGCAACACGCTCACTTTGGAGAATGCCGTTTAGCACTCACCCCTGAAGGGTGACAGCGAAGGAGAAACGGTGCAGCGTTACTTTGAAACGCTGTTACAGGAGATTTCAGCAGGGTTTGCGCTCGAGGTCGTCATCCCCAGCAGCTTAAAATATGTAGGCTGCTCCGCTTGAATAGGCGCTGCGGATTTTGCTCTTCACCCGCTATACTCGGAGGCTCCGAGCCTCGAGGAGACGCCGAAAGAGTGTCGGAGTATGGTCATAGCTCAGTTCACCGTAGCCATTTTTGCCAAACTTTCAATTTGTGAGTAGGGGTGGGCTACTACTCGTTCCAGGACGTCAGGTCGCGGCCCAGCAGTTTGGAGACCGACTCTACCTCGTCCCGAAAAGTCGCTTTCAAAAACTGCTGGGCGTCCCCTTCAACCGGCTTCTTTGGGGGATAAACCGTGTTGAACTGCCGCAGTCTGTCTTTGAGGCCGGTGCGAAACCGCCGGGGTGTCACCGAGCGTATGAATTTGCGAACACTTTCGGGTTGATGTTCTAACAGTGTCCGAAACAGCGGGCTTTTGGTCTCACCACTCGCGTTGATCTTATCGAACTTGGGAACAAACGAAGGATCGACGCCCAAAAAGCCGAAGGTGTCAGCGACAACCGCCGCGTTGTCGGCGCTGAAGTCGTCGTAGGTGATGATATGAAGCTGTTCAGGGCTAAAGACCTGTTGATACCGCCTTATCTGCTCGGTAAACCTCGGAATGTCGGTGTAGATCAGCTTTTCGCGGGGACTGCCCCGGGGTAACGCCTTGCCGCTACGCCGCGCGTCCTCGAGGGCCAGGGCGTCCTCGAGCCGGGTCTGATCTTGGACTCCGGCGAGCAGCGCGTGTGCGTGCCACGACCGCACGAGGTCTGAAGGGTTACGAACCATGATGATAATTTTCGCGTCCGGGTCGAACGTAGAGAGCTCTTGCGCGGCGCAGTGCGAGTACAAGTACCACGTCGACCCTTCCATGCACAGCTTGCCCTGCCCTTCGCGGAACAGGGTCAGGTAAGACTTCAGCGTTGGAAAGCCCCGGCGCGTCGTCAGGTCGGAGCCAAAATAGTGCGGCTCCTTGACGTAGGGCATAAAAACGTCCGGGTGCTGACCGAGAAAGTTGCACAACGCGGTCGTGCCGCAGCGCGGCGCACCGACGACGAAAGCGCGCGGTTTGGGCGGGTGCGCGCGGCTCACAAGTAACTCACAGGGCCTCTCTACGTGGCCCGACCGGGGCGAGGCGGTCGTAAGCACGGACGAGCTCACGCGCTGAAAACTCCCAGGCCAGTCCGTTTTGCACGCGGGCGCGTCCTGCTGCCCCGAGTTGTGTGCGCAGCGCCTCATCTTCTATCAGGCGAAACAAACACGCGGCGAGTGACGCGGGTTGGCTGGGCGCGGCGTAAAGCGCGGCGTCCCCACCGGACACGCGGTTCTCAGAGAGGTCGTAGGCGACTACAGGTTTGGCGAGGGCCATGTACTCCATCAGTTTAATCATTGTAGACTTTTCGTTTAGCGCGTTGGCCGGGTCGGGGACGACGCAGACGTCGGTAGTAGCGAGCAGTTTACGCCACACCGCTTCGGGTTGATAACCTGTAAACCAGAGTTTATCGGTGATACCCAGTTCGGCAGCCAGGCTTTTAAGTGAAGCAAAGTCGTCTGATGGGCCGATGATGACGCCGTACCAGTCGGTGTAGCCGTAGCGCGTTTCCAGTTCGGCGAGAGCGTTTAGGAGGTGGTCAACGCCGTCTTGACGTGAGATATGCCCGAGGTAGCCGACCAACGTCCCTGCCCGTTGACGGAGTTGCGGGTCGCCGCCTGTATCTTGCAAGTGCTCGAGCGGCGGCCCGTTACGCACCACTACGACGTCCGTTTCCGCTTTGCGGTACCTCGAGACGTCGTTGGTTTTGTAGGACTCGTTCACAGTGACGACTATATCAGCCAGTGTACACGACGTGCGCTCGAGCAACCTTAAACCCCGGTATAGCGCACCACCCGTGGCGTCGTACTTGGCTAGAAAAAGCTCAGGTGCAAGGTCGTGATGGTCAAAAACGAACTTTTTACCCAGCAGGCGCGGCAGCAGCGCGGCCGTAAACAGCGTATCGGGTGGGTTATGAACGTGCAACACGTCAAACCCCTGCTGCAACCAGACTTTAAGCACGTAGAGCACCGTAAAGAAGGTAACGTAGGCGAACTCGAGCGCGTACCCCAGCTTCCCGCCCGGAAAGGTTGGCAACGGGTATCTCATCACCTGAACACCCGCGACGATCTCTTCGCGCTCCTGCTCGTCACTACGTGGCGCGATAACTGTGACGGCGTAACCCGCCGTAAGAAGCGCCTCTGCTTCGTTCCGAACCCTGATATCGGCCGGGTAGGGATTGTTCGCTACGGCCATGACGATGTGGGGTGGGCGGTGACTGTCTTTGGACATAGGTGAAACGGAACTCTCTCGTTAGGCGCAGTTTACCTCAGGGAACAGGCGCAATGTTCGTCACGATATAGATGTTGTCATTGTAGTCGCAGTTAGAACTTTTAGTCCCGCACCCTTTTTGTACAAAGTCCTGAATGACGAGGTAGGTGTTTTTCAAGAGAACGCTGTCACGGTCTCTGACCGGCCAAAACCGAATACCGAGGAGACCCAGGCCGTCGTCGGCGTTCGTGGTGTACTCGGCGATACGAACGTCAAAAGGTGCGGTCGGATTGACGCGCATCTCCGCTGGCGCTTGACCACCGGAACTGCGCGGCAAGATCGACTGACCGTCGATTTTAAGGTTGGCAAACGACCCGCCGCCTGGCCCAGGAATTTCAAAGGTATGCTGAAGCTTGCAGCAGCTGTGAAAACTGGCAATTTGCCGCACGTAAACGGGTTTCTGCGGATCTACCCGCGCCCAAAGTTTTGAACGTACTTCCTTACCTGCTAAAGGTGAAGCGGGGTCGGCGCTGAGGGGCAGCGGGATATAGATCGTCAGATCGAAGGCGTTCATAAGCTGCTGCGGGCTTATCTCGGCTCCGGCTTCGGGTACGACCATGTAGACTCCGGCGAGCGACACGGTTTGGGTCGGCGTTCTCGTATCGTTCGAGCCGAGCGTCAAGGTACCGGGGCGCACCCCTTTGTCGCCTGAAGCTTCCGTAAAGGCGACCTCGAGGTCGTAAAATTCACCGGGCGCAATCGTCAGAGACGTTTCGCCTCCGGGTAGAGCGAAGCCGGGGCTGATCGCGAGCGTAGTGACGCTTAAG
Organism: Truepera sp.; assembly: GCA_965215315.1. GTDB lineage: Bacteria > Deinococcota > Deinococci > Deinococcales > Trueperaceae > Truepera. The sequence goes on from CBDCDB010000008.1 coordinate 3,329,753, forward strand.
GGATCGCGCGTTCCCGTATTAAGAATGCGTAGGGTCGTCTTTTCGTGAACCTGCATCCCTTCGTAGAGACCGCTACCGATGCGGCTAAAAACCAGATGGTCGTCGTAAAAACCCGGTGCGAGCGCCCCCTGTGTTCGGCCCTCGAGGTTCTGCAAAACGAGGGTGGCAGCGGGCGTTGGCTCCGGTTCTACCGGCTGTTTTGTACACGCCGGGTCGGTCTGAACGGAACACGGCTCAGCAGGAGGCGTACCTCCGGGCTGACCGGGCAGGTTTTGACAACCGGCGATAAAGAAAATCAGCAAAAAAAGTACGCGTTTCATCCCACCCCTTTCATTTTTGCGTTGTCTAACGTAAATTGTTTGTAAAGCTCAACGTGCCGTAAAATTCAGCTTATCGGCGTTGAGCCAGTCGAATCGACTCTAGGACACGGACGTTACACGGGCGTTACACCTTCCGGACTAAATCACATACTGCCGGTCTGAGCCTGTTAATTCCGGACTGTCAGGCACCGCTAGGACACGCGCGGCAACTAGGCGTGTTTAGTGAAGAGCAGTAAATAGCCTTACAGAGTCTTGATAGCGCAGCGCGTTCGGCGCAAAGCCTTTTCTACCGTACATACCCAGAATGATATCTGGATTAGACTCTCGCTAAAAACCTTCTGATTTGCCAACCGAAGTCACTGCAACCTTCTACTGACCGCACCAGGCTCTGCGCTACCTTTTAGGCCTTTTGCTGGTTCGGTGTGCAAGCTCAGCGCACAGGTCTAACGCCAAGTTTTGCTGCGCAGCTCTGTGCCGGTCTCGTCTTGCACGTTGAAACTTCCGCTGTAACAGGTTCGTTATAGGTACCTCTAGCATTACGGGAAGAAATAGGGTATAACAGTAATTGTGTAAATTCTCACAGAAGAATTTGCGTTGAGCGGATGGCCTCCCCTCGACAAAATTGAACCAAGCACATTTAACCGTAACATCGGGGCTTGCTCCGGTCATTCGGAGGCAACGACCTTTACTCTGCATTTGGGTGCTTGAGGTAAGGTGAGCCAGTAGCGCAACCGGCCGAGGATGTAGAAGCGGGGTCTTGTTAACTTCTTTGCTAACCGCGCAGGTTTGCATCCTGAAGAAAATCTGTAGGTCGCCCCCCTTAGCGGCAGCCTGCTACGTTCTTGAAAGGAGATGTCAACCTGTGACTAGTGTCCGCACCCATTCCCGTGAAGCCTGTCGTCCCCGTAAAAACGTCCTCGGGCGGGTAGGCCGAGTCGTTCGGTTCCTCTCCCCGCTACTCATCTTGGTTGTTGCTGCGTGTGCGAGCGACATTACAGACAGATCGGGGGAAGCAGACGCAGAGCTGCTGATCGCCGGGAACAGCGGGATGATCACGGTTGAAGCTGCGAAGTTTACGAAGTTGACCCGCGCGGGAGGCCACTACTGGCGCACCGTCAATGACCGTAGTGCGGTCGGCGGTCGGTGGCTGGAGGCCGCACCGGACAACGGTCGAGCGTTCTCCTCCAGAGCCGGGCCGAGGGCCGACTACCGCGTCAACTTCCCCGCTGCCGGAACCTACTATGTATGGGTACACGGTAAAGGCGTCTGGAACAATACCAGAACCAGTGATTCGCTTCATATAGGACTCAACCGCAACGCGCCGCAGTACACGTCGTCGAATATCTCCGGGCTCGCAAACAAACCGAGTTGGATGAACAAAAACACGAAAAAACAGCGTTCTGTGCTCAAGGTAGCAAGGGCCGGAACACAAACCGTAAACGTGTGGATGGGCGAAGACGGACTCAAGTTCGATTCGTTGGTCTTTACCCGCGACTCTAGCGCAAAGCCTGCGAACGTAGCGCGCACGTCGGCTCCGACCGGTGGAACCTCGGCAGGTCGGGGAAACAGACTCAGCTGGTCGCCGCCTAAATTGTCAAATCCGCGCGTTGTCAATATTGCGGCCCGGTCTTCTCGCACCATCATCGAACTTAATCCACGTGCCGACTACATTATCAAAATGCCTAGCTCGCCTGTAACGAGAGGTATTATCTTCGTCGGCGGACGTAACATCGTTCTCATTGGTGGAGAGATCGCTATCCCCTGGCAGGGCCGTAACGCGTCTATCGCTTCACGAACGGGCTTAAAGATCAAAAATGCGACCGGCACCGTTCACGTTGAAGGGTTGCTCATTCGCGGTGACGACCTCAGCGAAGGCATTCAGATCAACGCGCCGAAAGCCACCGTACAGTTGCAAAATATCGGTATCTTCAACATGCACGCGCGGGATCAGGTGAGGTTCAGAGATAACCATCCGGACTTGATCCAAACTTACGGCAACGTCAAGCGGCTACGGATTGATAGCTTTACGGGTGTTACCGATTACCAAGGGCTCTTTCTCTCTACGAAATACAACGGCGCACACGGCCCGGTCGACCTAAAACGTGTCAACATCATCGGTGAACGGACTGCCAGAAACTTGCTTTGGATACAACCCCAGTCAGCTGCTGGCAGCGTCACCCTTGACCGCGTGTATCTTGACAGCTCAGGAACACGTAAACGCAACCTTGGTGAGGCCGTCTATCCAAGCATCTGGAACGTCTCATCTATCCAAGCGCGGTTGTCGAGCGGTTCCGTAACGTGGCCGAGAGGGATGAGACCTCGAGTGTCCGGTGCCGTAAATGCAGGACGTCCTCCGGGGGGTAGCTATGTTTTACCCTCGAGCGTCGGTACCAGGTACAGATCGCCGGGTTACTAAAAGCCAGCACTAAAAATCAGCCTAGCAACCAAACCCTCACCGGACTCGGTGAGGGTTTAACCGTGTCATCACGGTGAGATAGGGCGTCCTCTGTTTGACGAAGTTATAGCAGGTATCATCTGGGAACAGACGCCCTCACCTTCATCTGAACTGTCTAGCACGTACATTCTATGATGATACGCGTAGCCTTTAACTGCTTAAGTGCTACAGCATTTCCATAAAAGATTGCCAAAAATATCATCGCAGAATGTGAGTGCTATTACACTGTCAGCGAGGTACTGACACCTTCACCTCTGTATAGGCACGTTTGAAGGTGTGTCTAGCCGCTTCTTTGGAGAATTGCCAGTTGAGCTTAACTTGGGCTTGATTGCGCTCTGTTTGCCAAGCGTTAAGTTCAGTTTCAAGGCGGTCACGTTGAGCAATGCGCCGGTCTAGGCACTGTTTGCTTAAAGCGGAGAATTCAAGTTCAGCCATGTTAAGCCAAGAAGCGTGCTTAGGGGTATGAATCATCTCAAACTGCTGGGCAAGTTCGAAGGCAGCTTGCGGTGCTAGAGCAGCATAAAACGAGCCTGGGTTATGGGTGTTGAGATTATCCTGCACCAGCCTGATTTTCTGCGCTTGAGGGAACTGTTGCGTTAAGTACTGCATAAAGTCGGTGTATTCCTGCCGTCGGCGGTGGTCATAGAGCCTAGTCCAACGCCTGCCGGTAAGCGGCTCGACCGCTAAGAGCACTGAACAACTTGCCGTGACTTTATAATGGTAGTCCTCGCGTTTGACCTGGCCTGCTTTCATCGCTACAGGTTGTAAGGTCTGTTCAATCAGATAACAAGGTCGTTCATCAAAACAAAGTACCGGATAGTCGGGGTCATAAGGCTGAGCGTAAGTATCAAGCACCCGCTCCATTTGCCAAATGAACGCAGAGGTGAGCTTGCCCAAACACCAACACCGCTTTAGGTGGGGTTTGAGCTCGTTTTTTTCAGTATCTCGCTGACCCCCTCATGCGAAACAGTCTCAACCAAGCCCAGCTCGACAGCTTTATCCGCTAACAGTCTCAGTGTCCATCTGCTTCTGCCTTCAGGAGCCTCACTACATGCTAAAGCGGTAATCTTCGCTCGCTGTTCACCACTAAAGCGACTTGGGCGTCCTGGTTTGGGCTTGTCCGCTACTACCTCTTGGACGTTACTCTGGCTTTCGCAAAAACGTTTGCGGATCCTCTTGAGCGTTGCCAAACTGATATCTGCTTGCTTGAGAATCTCGGCGTCACTTACCCCGGCATCCGCCAGTAACAGTGCCCTAGCCCGTTTGTACACCCTCACCCGGCACGCTCCCGCTTTTGTTAGCCGTTCGAGCTCTTGCCTTTGTATTTTACTCAGCTTGATTCCATAGCGCTTTTTCATTCGCTTACTTTAGACACTGTGTTGCTATGGGTCAACTCTTCGCTGACAATGTAATATAGCGTTTTTCATCGCTACTGAGCTAGGTTCTCGCAGCTACCATCCCCTATGGGTGCGTGCTAGACTGTGCTTTATCCTCATAGACTGGCTCAAACCAGCTGATACCTGCTGAAAAGCTGACGCTTTGTGCAAAAATTGCCGTCACTGCTCCGCACTTTTAGTCGCGGTAGCTTTTTGAAACGCGTTTGTGTCGGTCATATTCGAGCAGCGTGGATCTCTTTATACCGCTTGACTTTACCTGTAAAAGCCTGAAAAACATGCTGACCGGACGACACGCGCCGGACTGTAAGAGATTTGTAAGACCTTTCTAGGTATATATAAAACCGTAAGTCCGAGACCCTCCCCAGCTCTCGGAAGTGACGACCCTTACTCCGTATCTGGGCGCTTGAAGTAAGGCGAGCTAGTAGCGCAACCGGCCGAGGATGTAGAACCCGGACTCTGTTGACCTGTTCAGCAGCTACTGACCTGCATCCCGAAAAACCTGTAGCTCATCGTCCCCACGATGACCTATGACGTTCTCGAGAGGAGCAAGTCAGTCATGCCTACTGTTCGCAAACCCACCGCTTGTAAAACCCCTGTCCGTAAACCCCATCCCCACACGCGGGTAGGCCGAATCATTCGTACTTTTTCTCCGCTTCTGCTACTGCTCGTCGCTGCGTGCAGCAACGAGCTGACAGCTGGCCCTAGCGCCGAATCCGACCTGAGCGTCGCTACAGACCGTAGCATGATAAGGGTTGAAGCCGGGGCCGCCATCAAAAAAATCCGTTCAGGCAAACATTACTGGCGCGTCGTGGCAGATGCTGACGGAGGCCGCGCACTGCAAGCGGTGCCGGACATTAACAAAGCAGTTTTACCCAAAGCTGGCCCGAGGGCCGACTACCGCGTCACCTTTCCCGCTGCCGGAACCTATTACGTCTGGGTAAGCGGCAGCGGTGTCCCGAACAATGTGAGGAGCAGCGATTCGCTTCACGTAGGCTTAAACGGCAGCGCACAGGCTGGAGCCGCAAACATTTCCGGCTTTACGGAGAAACTGGGCTGGGCAGATAAAACCGTGCGGGGCCGACGCGCCGTCCTGAAGGTGCCGCGTGCCGGAAGGTATACCCTAAACGTCTGGATGCGTGAAGACGGCTTCAAATTTGACGCGCTGGCACTTACGCAAGACGCCGCTGCCAATCCTGCGGGTGTCACTACGCCGGTAGTAACGCCCGAGGTACCTGATCCCACTATCAAAGCTGAACCGGATGAGCTGGTCGGTCGGGGCGGTAAACTCAGCTGGTCGCCGCCTAAATTGTCAAATCCGCGCGTTGTCAAGATAGCGGCGCAGTCTGTTCAAAACGTCATCAAACTCGAGCCTAATACCGACTACATTATCAAAATGCCTAGCTCGCCTGTAACGAGAGGCATTATCTTCGTCGGCGGACGTAACATCGTTCTCATTGGTGGAGAGATCGCGATTCCGTGGCAAGGTAGCGGCGCGTCTATCGCCTCGAGGACGGGTCTAAAAATCAAACAGGCGACGGGTACCGTTCACATCGAGGGGTTGCTGATCCGCGGCGACGACCTCAGCGAAGGGATTCAAATCGACGCGCCGGAAGCGATCATCCAACTGCAAAACGTCGGTATTTTTAATATGCACGCGCGCGATCAGCTGAACTTCAGCGACAACCACCCGGATTTGATCCAAACCTACGGCAACGTCAAGCGGTTACGGATCGACTGTTTTACCGGCTCAACAGATTATCAGGGGTTTTTCTTCTCCGCAGATTATAACGGCGCACACGGCCCGGTTGACCTGAGACGCGTCAATATTATCGGCGCACCCACGGCGCGGCAACTGCTCTGGCTAAAGCCCCAAGCCGCTGCTGGGAGTGTCACCCTCAACCGGGTATATCTAGACAGCTCGAGGACGCGTAAACGCAACATCGGTGAGGCGGTCTATCCGGGTATCTGGAACGCGGCACCCAACCGGGCGCAAGTGTCGCGGGATTCGGTCTCATGGCCGCTCGGAATGCAGCCCCGGGTATCCGGTGTTGCAGCGTCGGGGCGTCCTCCGGAAGGTGACTTCGTTTCGCCTGAAGCTGTGGGTACAGGCTACCGTTCACCGGGGTATCTGTGACCTCGAGGCGCTACAACAGCAGGCAGCATCTGGTCAGCAACGCTTTCAGTTTAAATTTTGCTGACCAGCACGCACATTCTAAGATGATATAGCAGGTATCAGCTGGTTTGAGCCAGTCTATGAGGATAAAGCACAGTCTAGCACGCACCCCTAAGAGATGATAGCTGCGAGAAGCTAGCTCAGTAACTACGAAAACCGCTGTACTGGTGACAATCTTTCGCGGGAAGGTACAACTATAGCGTTTTACCGAGAACTGCGTAAGGCTCACGGCTGCTCTTCCCGAACGTAAACTCCAAAAAAATCACCGCTGCTGAAACTCGGTGGTCTAATAAAGATGCTCCCGAGCGGTTCAGCTACGGGAGCATCCTCTTTAAGTTACAACTTTGTCAAACCCAAGCGGCGAGGGCCGGTCTACCGGGTTTTGGCAACTGAAAACGACTCGATCGTTTCGGCGATATGAGAGATCTGCTCTTGGTGAATATTCGGGTGCATCGGTAGTGACAAAATCGTCTTGGAAAGCCCTTCGGCGACCGGATACTGACCTTCATGGTAGCCGGATTTGCGGAAGAAGGGCTGGAGGTGAACCGGAAGCGGGTAATGAATCGCCGTTCCGACTCCCTTCTCCTTCAGATGCTGCATGAGACCCTCGCGCTGCTCACAGCGAACGACGTAGAGGTGCCACGCGGCAACGAACGCTTCATCGTCGGTGGGCGGCAGCTCGAGGGGCAGTCCGGCAAGCGCTTCTTTATAGAGCGCCGCAACGCGTTGACGCGCCGCTGTCCACGTATTCAGCATACCGAGGCGAACCTCCAGCATGGCAGCTTGCAGGGTGTCCATGCGGTGATTGCAAGGAAGCAGCGTATGGACGTTTTTCTCGAACTGACCACAGTTTCGCAGGGCGCGGATCGCCTCGGCGAGTTCGGCGTCGTCGGTCGTGACTGCGCCTGCGTCGCCGCTCGCGCCGAGATTTTTGGACGGGTAGAAGCTGAACGCGGCGGCGTCTGCGAGCGAGCCGGTGTGACGCCCCCGGTACGTCGCGCCGTGAGCTTGGGCGGCGTCTTCGATAACCTTGAGACCCCGCGCCGCCGCAAACGCCCGGATCGGTTCCATCTCGGCGGGGCGACCGTAGAGGTGAACGACGATAACCGCTTTGCATTTATCCGAGTAGGCGGCTTCTAGTTGTTCAGCGTTTAAGTTAAAGGTTTCGCGGTCAACGTCAACGAAAACTGGGGTCGCGCCGACGATAGAGATAGCGGCGGCGCTCCCGACGAAGGTATGCGCGGGAACGATTACCTCGTCACCCGGCCCGACGCCGTAGGCGCGTAAGATGACCTCGAGCGCTGCCAAACCGCTGCTGACCCCGACCGCGTATTTTGTACCGCAGTAGGCAGCAAAAGCATCTTCAAAACGCTCAATCTCGCCGCCTAAAATATAGTTGCCGTTGTCGATCACCCTTTTGGCAGCGGCGTGGAGTGCTTCACGGATCGGTTCGTCTTGCGCGTGCAAATCAACAAAACTAACGTTGATATCAATCACCCAAACCTAGTTTGCGGAGTTCTTTAGCGGAATCGGGTTGCAAACGAAAGACTTTATAGGTTTCGTCCGCGGCGTCAGGCATGTCGATGGTGACAGCGCCGCCGACAGCGAGCGACAACCGGGCCGCCTCGAGCACCTTAACAACCTCCAACCCCGAATGTCCGTCCGACTGCGGCGTGCTCTCCGCTAAAATGCACTCGGCGTAGTGCTTACACTCAACGCCGAGCGGTTCCGACCACGAGACGTGCGGAATCGTCACGTCCCCGTAACGGTAGCTGCACTGAAACTCACCAAAGGTGTCGGTGTACGGCAACACATCGACGCCGCGGTCGTAAATGCGGATTTTCTCCAACGTTTCTACGTCATCGTAGACCAGCATCTTTTTGCTACCGACAATCGTCGTACGCCGGGTTTTGTTCGGGTCAAGCCAGCTTACGCGGATGTTGGCGGTTTTGCCGCCCTCGTACTCGATATGTAAGTAGGCGACGTCTTGCTGATTAAGCCCCTTAGACACGAAACTGCCGCCGTGAGCGATGACCTTTTGCGGTTTGCTCCGCAGCAGATAGTGAATGATTGAAATGTCGTGTGGAGCCAGGTCCCACATCACGTCGGTATTGGGCTGAAACAAACCCAAGTTGGTGCGTACCGAGTCGATATAGTAGATGTCGCCGAGTTCACCTTCGTCGATACGCCTGCGAATCTCCCTGACTGCCGGACTGTACTCGAAGGTGTGCCCGACCATCAGGCGCAAGTTTTTCGCTTCGGCGATGGCGATCAGCTCTTCGGCTTCTTCAACACTTTGGGCGATGGGCTTTTCGATAAGGCAGTGAAGGCCGTGCTCGAGGCACGCCTTGGCAATCTTGTAGTGCGTCGCAGGCGGGGTAGCAATCGCTACCGCGTCCACACTGCCGTCAAAGAAGTCCTCATACCTTTGGGTCGTCGTTACGGTCGGGTAACGGTCGGCGACGTGTTTGCGGCGGTGGGCACTAAGGTCGGCTACGGCGACGAGTTCCGTTAAAGGTAACTCCATAAAGTTTCTCGTAAGGTTCGGCCCCCAGTAGCCGAAACCGATGATGCCGATGCGAAGAGGCTGCGTCATGGTCACTCCAAGTGTCTGGTGAAATTGTCAAAATTACGTTTGATCATGCTTGAACTTGGTGCTTAAAACCCGGTGCTTAAAACCCGGTGCTTACAAACCCGGTGCTTAAGCCTATACCTAAAACCTGGAATTAGACAGCACCTTCGCGGCGTACAACCTGAACCACCGTCGCTACCAATATTCTCAGATCGAGCCACACGGACTTGTGGTTGACGTAGTAGATATCGAGTTCAACCATCGTGTGAAACGACACGTTGCTGCGGCCTTTGACCTGCCAGTAACCGGTCACACCGGGTTGCGCCGACAACCGACCGTAGTGCCAGTCTTTATAGCTGTCTACTTCGTACTGCAAAGCCGGACGCGGGCCGACTAAACTCATATCGCCCCTAAGAACGTTGAAGATTTGCGGCAGTTCGTCAAGGCTGGTGGCGCGCAAAAACCGTCCGACGCGGGTGATGCGGACGTCGTTGTCCATCTTGTAGACTTTCAGGCCTGCACCCTCACCCGGATCCTCTTCAGTAATCAGTTTTTTCATAAACGCTTCGTGCGACGAACTGGCGCAACCCTCATACATCGACCGAAACTTGTACATCGTAAAGGTATAAGGCTCCCAGAAGATACGACCCTCGATGATGCGGGCGCGTGAACCGACACGCTCTTGCTTGAATAAAACAGCACCTTTACTGTCTAAACGTACCGCCAAAGCTACCGCTAAAAAGAGCGGCCAGAGCAGCAGCAACACCGCAACGGTAGCGCAAACGTCGAACACACGCTTGATCTGATGATAGGTAAGTTCCGAAGATTTATAGGGTGTATGCTCTACATCAGCGTAGCGTTCGTTGAAGTACGGCTTCACGCTATATGACCAGATGCTACGCAACTAACTTTTAAGAAGACAGTAACGCCAAACTGTATTTGACCGATTTTCACAAAATCTCCTTGCTCGACCCCAGTGCGAGACTCGAGTATTTTGGGGAGCGCGAGCTCTGAGTGCGTAAGGAACGCCTTGGCACTGCCGCAACACGGCTACAGAGCAGTGTCGCAAACGTCCGTTCCATTACCGTTACAGTTAAGGTGTGGGTGTTCTTGTTTCATATTTGCCGGGATATTTTTTTAGGGACACCTTAAAAAAGACAGAAACAGCCCCCGAGCGCCCTTCACTCAGCCCAAAATCAAAGAACGCCAACGTTACCGTGCTTAAAAGCTGTCATAAGCAAGCGTTACAAAAACGTTACGCCAGCTTGGTGCTTTTGAGTCAGTAAACCTTGTTTTGCTCAGTGTACATTTTTTGAAGCTTGAAGATACGCTGTGACAGTTCGGTGTCACAGCTAGGCTGGGCTAAAACCATGTGCAGCAGGTCATTGGCGCGTTGTACATGCTTTTGGTAGAGCAGGCGTTCGGCTAGGTCGACCACACGGTTCAGGGCCGCGCCGGGATTTTCTATGCGCTGGGTGAAAGCAACGTTTAACGTGTCACCGACAGCAGCGATAGACACGATTCGGGAGCCCGGAGAGGTGAGCAGCGAGGTGATTTGCGCGTCTTGTTCGGCTACGCCCGTGTAGTCCGAGCGGCGACGTCCGGAACGCCGCCTCGAGCCGGGCTGCTCGAGCGTCTCACCTTGCCGAATGCTCTCTAAAAGCCGCTGTGTTACCTCGGTCGGCCCGAGCCCCAACTCGGCGAGCTTGTCGTAAAACTCGCCTCCGGCTTTGAGCGCCTGTTCGCGCTGACCGCTGAGGTGAAGGTTTCGGAGATAGAGGTGTAGCGCGTCTTCATCGAGGTCGTCGGCTTCGAGTAGCGTCTCGGCGATTCTCACCACGTCGCGGTGCTGCCCCGACGCCTCGAGGTCGATGGCGTAGTTGAGGTTGGCGTTCAGCCAGAGCTGCGCTAACGCGGCGCGTTCACCCTCGATCCAGTCCGTGTAACCGGGCAGATTGGCAGGAGCGACGCCCTTGAGAAAGCCCCCCCGGTAGAGTTCTAGCGCTTCAAACCAGCGGCCTTCGCGGGTTGTCTTTAAGAACAGCGAGACGTCGGTTTCGACCTCCCAGCGGAGCTGCTGCGGTTCGACCTCGAGAGTTTCCAGCCACGGGAACGCCCTGGCGCTGTTCAAAACCTTGCGTAAGTAGCGGCGCGCCGTCAGCTCATCAGCTTCAGGGCGCAGGAAAAAAGCGAGGCGTTTACGGCTGATCCAGTCGCGCTGACACGCGAGATAAAAGGCCAGCAGGGTGGCCCGGTTCGGCGTCAGGGTGTTCGTGCCGCCACCTGTCTCGAGTAAAGGTTCTCCCAAAAGCCGTAACAACATCTAGATACGTCCTCCACATTATTCCGCAGCACTTCATGACACAGCACTTCACAGTTGTTTTTCTCCAACCAGCGGTTCAAACCTCTGCTCGTTTCAAGAACTATAAACGCCCCTTGAATGAAGTGCGTGTTAAGGGCGCTCGAGCAGACCTCTCGGGGCGCACGTAAGAGGTCGAGATCATGTAGCCGGTACACCAAAAGGGGAAGAGACTTCGTATGATGGAAAGATGCCGTTTTCTTCACCCCGTTTTATAAAGCTATATTTTACAAAACAGAGTTTCGTAGTATTGTCTTTTACAAAGCCGCATTCTATAGGAACGTTGGTTAGCCTTTTGATGTTTATCAGCCTCTGTTCCTGCGTTTTTCCGCCCGCTGTTCTTGCTATGGCGAAACCGTGTTCGCCCGCTGCTAAGGCGGAGCGGGCCGTCTCGTGGGCTCCGCCGCAGCTTACCGACCCGCTCAAAATCCAGGTTGAGGCTAACAACTGGCAGCGCGTCTATCAACTCGACCCGGGTAGGGACTACGTGATCGAAATGCCCAAAGAGCCGGTCACGCGGGGACTCGCTTTTGTCGGCGGACACAACGTCGTTTTGATCGGCGGGGAGATTGCCGTGCCGTGGCAAGGCTTGTTTCCAGATATCGTCTCGAGGACGGGGTTAAGGCTCAAGAGTGCGACCGGCACCGTTCACATCGAGGGGTTGCTGATCCGAGGCAGTGACCTCAGCGAAGGGATTCAGATCGACGCGCCGGAGGCGGTCATCCAACTGCAAAACGTCGGCGTTTTTAATATTCACGCCAGAGATCAGCTGAACTTCAGCGACAACCATCCGGACTTGATTCAAACGTACGGCAACGTTAGAGAGCTTAAGATCGACCGGTTCACCGGTTCCACCGACTATCAGGGCTTCTTTTTCGTCGCCAGCTTTAACGGCCCTCACGGGCCGGTCGTGTTGCGGCGCGTCAACCTCATCGGCAACATGACTGCCAGAAAGTTGCTCTGGCTGCAGCCTAAGGCCGGATCGGGTCTCTTGACGCTCGACGAAGTTTATTTGGACACCGGCGGTATGGACAACCGCGAGTTAGACGCGGCGGTGTGGCCTGCGGGTCGCAGCGCCTACCCGGAACAGCTGCAGGCCGCGTCTGCCGGATTCGGCAAAGAGACCGTTACGTGGTCGAAGGATTTAGCGCTGAACATCAAGGGTTACGCCCTCTCAAGCCGCCCCCCCGGTGGCGACTTTGTAATACCCGAAGAGATCGGTACGGCGTACTGCCGCGTGTCGTACAGGGACAAAGACGTCAGCTTGGCAAATAGTGCAGAATAAGGCGACGCAGTGACCTGTAGCGATTTTCGTAGAGCTGGCTTCTTGCAGCTATCATCTCTTAAGGGTGCGTGCTAGACTACGCTCGCTTAACCCAAGTCGGCTCAAACCAGATGATACCTGCTACAGACGGCTTAAGATGGCAAAAGAGCTTAAGTTTTGCTTGCTATTACGTCCTCGAGGTAGCGAAAGTTTCTCTGCCAACGGTCGCTCAGCTCGCCGCGTAAAGCGGTAATTTCAGTCTCGAGTTGGGCGCTGTCCCGCAAAACCTGCTCGATCCCGGCAACGGCTCCCTGGGCCGTATTTTCGATAAAAACCGTGCCTTTGACGAAGTATTCGCGCAGCGTTTCCTGGTCGGAAACAATCAGCGGTCGCCCCGTAAACATCCCGTCTTGTGCGCCGCCCAAAAGCGAATTGGCGTGGGTCGTCAGTGCGACAACCGCCTGCGAACTCGCCAGCAAACCCCAGTATTCGTCTTTGAGGATATAGCCTGTAAAGGTGACGTTGGGGGGCGCGTTCTCCAACCACTCGCGTTTGGCCCTCGCCTTGTCGCCTAGAATATTGAGCTGAATCTGGGGCAGTCGGCGGGCCGCCCCCAACAAAATCTCGACGGGTTCGTCGTCGGCGAAGGTTCCTACATAGGTGAGCGTGTTGGCCTGCACGGGTGTGCGCGCGGCCTGCGGCACCTCTTTAGGCGGGTTCTCGAGGACGATGACGTCTGCTCCCCACGACTCGAGCAACACCTTAAAGCGGTCTTGGTCGATGACGTTCAGGCGGGCAAAGCGCGTCGTAAACTTTTGTAAGGGCCGCGACCAGCGCCATTTACGGTTGTAAAGGCCGGGCGGATGCGTGTCCAGCACAAACTCTGTTTTGCTCAGCGCACAGTAGACAAGCGTGCAGAGTCCCGCAACCGGCGGTGAATTGGTCACGTAGACGATATCGGGCCGTTCCTGAACAAAAATCAGCCAGGTTTTAAGCCACTGAAAAACGTAGCGAAGCGGCGCGAGCAGCGGACGTTTCGCTTTGAAATAGCTCACATTGTAGAGCGGCGCGCCGAGCGCTTTGGCAAACGCTTCGGTACGCGCTTCGTGTGGTGCCCAGACGAGCGCGATAACTTTAGTCACCCCGTAACCCTACAACAACTTCACCGCGTCTTCACCGTATTTTCACCGTGTCTTTACAGCGAGTAACCTTTCAGAGCCGACGATCAGCCCAAGGGTAATCCAGAGCACGTCGATGCTCCCCGAATAGGTAAACACCGGGTTGATAATCCCCACCAGACTAAAGGCTAAAAGCTGCGTGATGGCGACGGCGATAAGTGCGCTTGAAAAGGGGGTTCGGGCGCGTTTGTAAACACCGCGCAACCACAGCAACAAGACGACGACCCAGCCCAGGTGTGCGACGAGCCCGACGAACCCGGAACGGATCAGGAGATAAAAATACTGACTTTCAGGAAAATCAAACGGCAGGGTTTCAAACGTTGGGCTGACGCCCCACCAGGGGTTTTCTCTGATCAGTGGCAGAAAATCCCGAACCCAGATGTTGACCCGGTACTGCAGGGTTTCAAAGAGAAACGTCCCGCCGCCGCTACTTTGCAGCGCGTAACGTGCCAAGAGACCGGGAAGTAGCACGGCGACGCCCAGCGTAATGGCGATAACAGCTACCGTGATCGCCTGCCGGTTCAGGATTTTAGGGTCAAAAATGCGGAGCAAGAAGACGCCGAAGACCAGCGCAAGAAAGCCGGAGTAGAGATTTGTGGCGATCAGGCCGAGGGGCAGTAACACGAGCGCGACCTGCATATTGACCCGGTAGAGCCTTTTCGTCTCGTACGGATAGATCGCCAGCACCAGAAAGATATTGACAACCATAAAGAGACCCAGCGCGTTCCAGGCTCCCAAAACCGACGTCGCCCGGGACAACTCGGCGGCTCTAGGCAACTGATCGCTCGGATACCAGGTCTCGAGAAAAGCTGCGATCTGTGGCACCTCAAACGCCTGTAAAACGCCGATGAGCGCGACGATAGCGGCGCAGAAGATAATTAGCTGGACGACCTTTTTCTGCTGCGCCTGATTTTTGGGAAGCACGGCGAAAAGCCATAACAAGACGATGTACTGCAGCGGCGCGAGGTAGCTGATCGCTTGTGACGGCGTGAGCCCCATGTTCCGGAGCGGGTAGCTAAAGACCGGCGCAAAAACTGTTCCGGCGATAAGAAGAGTTACGGCGACGATTGGAGCCCCCGGAAATGGGCGCTCCTTGCCGCTCAGCAGGGCAAACGCGAACGCGGGCAAAAGAACTAGAAGCAAGGCAAACTCGTTGGGTGCCAGCAGCGGAACGACGCTCCCACGAGGTATGGCTGACGTAAAAACGGCGGTGACGACGACGAGGTAGAGCAGATACTGCGCTGACCCCCCGGCGTCACCGCCTAGCCTTGCGCCCCCCACGCGGGGCGCGCGGCTGCGGGTCTTAATAAAAACGGTAAGCGTAACCACGAATGCCAAAGCCGCGCCGATAACCGCTACGGGCGCAGTCAGGGTTGCTGCGACGCCGAGCAGACCGCCTAAAAAACCCGCGAGCAGCACCAGAACAACGTGGCTCAGCTGATTGGGTGTACTAGGTTTATACATAACGTCTAACCGGGTCTAAACATAAGGTTGGGCTTCTCCAAACGGGGACGAAAAGGATAAAGGGGATAGAAAGGTCAAGATAACGTCCGAGCTTCTAAAACGTCGACTAGTATATAATGACGCCGAGGCTTGAGGTTGTAAAAAATACGAGAGAAACCCTTGGACGTCTCAATCTACCCTTTCTTAGCGAGGTTTTCCAGCATGTCATCTTACCTTTGGGTCATTCGTAAACGTCTGCCTATCATCTTACTTACGGTTGCCAGCGCACTGCTCGTCGCGTACCTGGTGGTTGACAGGTCGACACGGCAGTACACGGCAACGACTCAACTGCTTGTAACGCCTTTTGGTATCGAACGCCCCGACAACGCCTCGAACTTGTATCTGCAACAGGTGACCAATACACTTGCGGCGATGTTGCGGGGGCCGACGGTGACCTCGAGGGCCAAAGAAAGCCTAGGTCTCCTGGACGATCAGTCCCTACCCGAGTTCGGCCTTACCGCGATCCCGAACTCCGCGCTGCTCGCGCTGAGCGTAACGGCCAACGCCGCCGAGCCTGCCCAGGAGACGGCAGACGTCCTCGCCAACACGCTCGTCGCTACGGTTCGCTCGCGCTACAACGTCAACGTCAGAAATATCGGTCAAACGCTTGGGCAGCAGTTGGAGCAACTCGAGCGGGAGACGCAGGTGCTGGTTCAAGCACGCTTGCAGGCGGTGCAAAACGGGGCCGATAGTGCGCGCTTGGCTCAACTTGCGCGGCGTACCAGCGTCACTAGGAACGCCTACGACGACCTCGTTGGGCAGCAAAACCAGGCTAAAGTCGCGGCTGCGACGCAGGCCAATGTCGTCTCGGTTTACCAACTCGCTACCGTGCGTCAGGTCGACTTGCGTTCCCAACTGCCGCTAGTACTGGTGGCGGGTTTGCTGGCAGGTTTGTTAGGGGGCTTGGCGCTGGCTTTTTTGCTCGAGGGTCTGCGGCCTCAGCTCTATACCCGGTCGCAAGCCGAAGCGTTCGGCAGCGTTACGGCAGTTTTGCCCGCAGGCCGTTACGCCGCCGCGCAGATTGTCGAGGGCCGCCGTAACAGACGTTTGACCGAAGCGCTCAGAAGGCTTCGCGCGGGTTTGGTGGGTCGGCTCGGCGAAACGAGTCACGCGGTCGTGCTCGTAACCGGCTCGCAAGCTTGGGACGCACATCCGTTTGTCGCCAACAACCTCGCGGTAGGTTTTGCCAGGAGCCGCGCCCGAACCCTGCTCATCGACACGAATATGGACGCGCCCACCGCCCAACGCGCCCTGGGGGTCGATGACGCTTTGGGTTTAGCCGACGTGATCGTCCAGCAGATACCGACCGCGCAGGTGATCCAAGAGAGTCCGAGTGGGGTACACGTCATCACGACCGGTACCGAAGCCCTGGCAACCTCCGACCTGCTAGGCTCGAGGACGTTTCAGACCCTGCTAGGTGAGGTCAAGGGAAACTACGACTACATCGTCATCAGCAGTACGCCGACCGCCACCTCCGCCGACACCGCCGTACTGACGCGTTTTGCCGACCGGGTGCTCCTGGTTTTGGGCCGCAATACGCCGGAAGCCGCAGCAACGCAGGCGCTTGGTGAGATTTCCGGCGCGCCGGTTGAAATCATCCTCAACGGTTGGGGCTAGAACGGGCGCAGAGAAAACCCGTCGCTCCGGGTCAATCAGCCGCGTAGGGCGTTTGAGGTTTTGGGGAATATACTCCGTAGCGGAAGGTACGGCTCAAGCCTCTAAGGACTACTTTGCAAACGGTTCTACTTATAGAAGACGACCCTGATATCGTCCGGATTGTCACGGGCTACCTCGAGCGGGACTACGCCGTAACGGTCGCCCGTGACGGTCTTTCAGGACTCACCCAAGCGTTAGAAAACCCTCCCGACCTCGTGCTGCTCGACTGGAATCTGCCGGGTCTAGACGGGTTGGAGGTGCTCAAACGCCTGCACCAACGACACCTTCCTGTCATTATGATTACGGCTCGTACCGAAGAGATCGACCGCATCATGGGCCTCGAGTTCGGGGCTGACGACTACCTCACCAAACCCTTTAGCGTTCGGGAACTCGTCGCCCGCGTCCGCGCCGTGCTGCGCCGCACCGCTCACGCTCCTACGGGCGCGCCGCTGCGTCAGGGGGCGTTAAGACTCGACCCCGGCAGAAGGGAAGCTTATTTTGAAACGGCGCGGCTGGAGTTGACGACGCTCGAGTTCGACCTGCTGCTCACCTTTATGGAACAAACCGGTAGGGTTTTCACCCGTGACGACCTCTTGAACCGAGTTTGGGGCGGTGACTTTAGCGGCGTTGACCGCGTGGTGGACGTACACGTGTCTAACCTGAGGAAGAAACTTGAAACCGCAGGGGGGCGTGATTTGCTCGAGACGGTGCGCGGTGTGGGCTATAAGCTCGTGGAAGGATGAACCGCTTAGGCTTTTTTCCGCGCCTCCTGCTGGCATTCTTGCTCGTCGTTTTGGTTGCGGGCGCGGTACTTTACGCGGTGAGCAGCGCTCTGACCCCTTCGTTTTTGCGCGTCCACCTCGAGAGTATGACCCTCGCCCAAACCGCCTCTCCCGGCACGGCGACGATGCTCACCGACCTGGCGGCGGGCTACCGAGCGGCCCTGACAAAATCTCTGGTGTGGGCGGTAGCCGCCGCGCTCGTGGTGGGCGGCGTCCTGAGTTTGTACATCGCCTTGCAAATCACGCGGCCTCTGGCGCGGATGCAGGGCGCAAGCAGACGTATCGCGGCGGGCGAATATGCGGAACGGGTGAGCTACGCGGGGCCGGGAGAAATCGGTGAACTCGCCCACGATTTCAATACGATGGCCCAGACCCTGCAAGACGCTGAGGTGCAGCGCCGCGACCTAGTGCGGAACTTAGCTCACGAGTTCCGTACACCGTTAATGAACCTGCGCGGCTACGTCGAAGGCGTTGAGGACGGTGTGTTTGCCTTTGATGAAACGACTGAAGCAACCAAAAGGCAGCTCGAGCGGCTCGAGCGGCTGATGAACGACCTCTCTCTGCTGTCACGGGTGGACGCCAAACGGGAGAGTGTACGTCCTGAACGGGTTGTCTTAGAAGCTATCTGCCTCGCATCTATCAACGCGGTGCGCCCGCAATTTTTGCAAAAAGGTGTTGCGCTCCGCTGTGAACCCATCTCTGCGGAGCTTTCGGTCACGGCTGACCCCATCCGCACCGAACAAGTACTGACGAATCTCCTGATGAACGCGCTGCGACATACGCCCGGCGGGGGAGAGGTCATCTTGTGGGCGACGCAGCAGGCTGACTGGGCCGTGATGCACGTCAGGGACAGCGGCGAAGGTATCCCTGAGGACGCTTTACCTCACATATTTGAGCGTTTCTACCGCGCAGGCAGCGTCAGAGACACCGGAGACGTGGCGACGGGCAGCGGTATCGGCCTCACCATAGCGAAATATTTTGTCGAGGCGCAGGGGGGCGAGCTTAGCGCCGAGAGTATAAAGGGAGAAGGCAGCCACTTCTGGTTTACGTTGCCCCGAGTTTCGTGACGGAAATCCTGACCTGAGCTTTACACCGTCTTTACAATCGCTTTATCCCAGCACAATGATTCAGCCTTAAAGTTCTTCTGTAGTGAATTTGGGCTACGCGGAGGATAGATACATGAAAGCTTGGCTAAATATTTTAGTGGTGGGGGCCGTGCTAAGCAGTACGTTAGGTTTCGCCCAGCATGATATGAGCACCATGACGATGGATAACAGCAACCTTGCCGACCTAAACGGTGAGGACTTTGAAATCGCCTTCATGTCCGGAATGATTGCCCACCATCAGGGCGCAACCGAGATGGCGCAGTGGATTTTAGACCGTACCGAATTGCCCGGTGTGGCAGGGGACGCACGGCAGATTATCGCGGCGCAAGAGCCGGAAATCAAACTGATGCAGGGCTGGCTCGACGGGTGGTATGAGGGCCGGAGCGACTCGGCAGCAGCTAGGGTGATGCAGAGTGAGATGCGAGGTATGACGGCTGAGCTGGAAACCTACCGCGACCCGGATAGGGCGTTCCTAAGCGAAATGTCGGTTCACCACAACAGCGCTATCGATATGGCGCAGCTCGCGCTTACGAAAGCCGTTCACCCGAAACTGAGAGAATTGGCCAAAGACATCATTCGCAATCAGGCACAAGAGATTGCCGATTACGCCGAAACATTGGCAGCGCTAAACAGCCAGTAGCGTTTGGGTGTAAGCCTCGAGCGGTGCTATAGAGTTCGGGCCTACGTCAAGCAGTACCGGACGCCGTAATAATAAAGGGCACAGCAAGGCGGTAGCGGATGAGCTTTCTAGGGGGAAGTTATGAAAAACAGTTACGCAAGGTTCGGCGCAATGATTGCCACCTCGACAGTCGTCATGTTCGGGCTGATGTACCTGAACACCTACGCGCTGGGCCACATCTTTTTCAGTGAAACCAGAGCGTACATGGCGCTGCTGATGGGCGCAACGATGGCGGTCATTATGCTTGGGTTTATGTTGGCGATGTACACGCGTCGCCGGGTGAATATAGCTATTTTCGCAGGCAGCGTCGCCGTATTTGCCCTGTCCCTGTGGCTGGTTCGCTCGCAAGCGACCGTCGGAGACGTTGCCTGGATGAAAGCCATGATTCCGCATCACTCGATTGCCATTTTGACGAGTGAACGCGCGAACATTTCAGATCCTCGAGTCCGGGAGCTTGCCGACGAGATTATAGCGGCGCAGCGCCGCGAGATTGATGAAATGAAAACGCTGATAGCCGACTTGGAAAACAGACAGTAGCCAACAGTTTTAAGAATTAGCAGTTACAAGAATTTGGGTGAAGGATATGGAAAACAGGGAAGACCCTCTTGAACGCTCGGCTGAGGCAACCGCTCAAGCGCCTCACGTCCACTATGCCAACCACCACGCGCAACTGACGCCAACGTCTAATGGTGAGGCTCACGCAAATCACGATAAGCACGCCGGTCATGACAAGCACGCCGGTCATAGCCCAGCTATGTTTCGTGACCGCTTCTGGCTCTCGCTCGTCCTGACCCTGCCTATTCTTTACTTTAGCGAACAGCTGCAAGCATGGTTGGGTTATCAGGCAGTACAATTTCCGGGCGTTCAGTGGGTCAACCCTGTGCTCGGTACGGTGATCTTTTTTCACGGGGGTCTCGTGTTTTTGGGGAGCGCCTGCCACGAATTCATAGGCAAGCAACCCGGCATGATGACGCTTGTTTCGCTGGCGATTACGGTTGCTTACGGCTACAGCATGGCGGTAGCGCTGGAGCTACCGGGAATGCCCTTCTTCTGGGAACTTGCTACCCTGATTGTCGTCATGCTGCTGGGTTACTGGCTCGAGATGGCTTCGGTACAGGGCACGTCAAAAGCGCTCGACGAACTCGCCTCATTGGTACCCAGCACCGCACATAAGCTAATAAACGGCAAAGTTCAAGATGTTGAGGTCTCGAGTCTCTCTGAAAATGACGAAATCCTCGTTCGCCCCGGTGAGCAAGTTCCCATAGACGGCGACGTGACAGACGGCAGCAGCCTGAACGAAGCGTTTCTAACCGGTGAATCCAAACCTGTTTTCAAAGCCAAGGGTGATGAAGTCGTGGCAGGCGCAGTCAACAGCGAGGGCGCTCTGACGGTTCGCGTCACGCGTACAGGCGACGACACCACGCTCTCACAGATTCAGCGTCTGGTCAGAGAAGCTCAGGGATCGCGCAGCCGCTTTCAAAATCTGGCTGACCGCGCCGCAGGCTGGCTCTTTTACGTTGCGGTCGGTGCGGGTGCCCTGACGTTTGTTGTCTGGTTGGTCGTCTCTCAAGACCTGCAGCGAGCTGTTGCCCGCACGGTCACGGCGCTGGTGATTGCCTGCCCGCACGCGCTCGGGTTGGCGATTCCGCTCGTCACCGTAAACGCTACCGCGCTGAGCGCCAAAAACGGCATTCTGGACGGACGTCGCTGTCGAATCCGCTGACCTGGTGCTGGTCGAAGACGACCCACTGGACGTACTCGCCGCCCTCGAGCTTTCAAAAGCGACGTACCGTAAGATGACCCAAAATCTGTGGTGGGCTACGGGCTACAACGCGGTCGCTATTCCTCTGGCAATGGGTGCGCTGGCCTGGACGGGTTTTATCCTCTCGCCTACGGTGGGCGCAATTTTTATGAGCCTGTCAACGGTCATCGTGGCGGTCAATGCGGTGACGCTGCGGCGCGTTGACCTGAGCGCGTGAGGGGTAAATAGGCGCTTCGTCAACTTTAGTGTGGGACTGTTCTCGAGCCGCCGATACCTGCTACAGTATTGGCATGGCGCTCTTTTTTACCCTAATTGGTTTAGCTTGGGCTCTTTACGGGCTGTCACAGCATCTTTTCGGCAGCGAGACCCAAAAGATACTCGGGTGGTTGAGTGCTGGAAAATCTGAAAGCTTGCGGATGAACAAACCTGAAGATAACCGTCTCCGCTAAACCTCCACCGCTTTTCTTGAGAGACAAAGCATCAAAGACAAAACTGTTTTTTTACAAAACAAAAGCAAACCGGACACGCCCCGCCAAAGCTTGTTAAACTCACCTCTGTGCGCCTCGTCTCATTGACGCTTCAAGGTTTCAAGAGTTTCGCCGACCGGACGACCGTCGAGTTTACCGACCCCGTAACGGCGATTGTCGGGCCGAACGGCTCGGGTAAGTCGAACCTCATCGACGCGCTCAGGTGGGCCTCCTCCGGGGGCCGCGCCGGAGAGTTCCGGGCGAGTGACAAACGCGAACTCATCTTTCACGGGTCAACGGGTAAACGCAGTTTAGGGTTTGCCGAGGTGACACTAGGTTTAGAGCATGAAGGCCGCCACCTCAATGTGGCGCGCACGCTGACCCGCGACGGTGAGAGCAAACTCCGGGTCGGCGGGCGTACAGCGCGGTTTTTGGACCTGGAAGATGAACTCTCGGGTACTGGCCTCGGGCGTGGCGGTCTGGCGGTCATCGGGCAGGGTGAGGTCAGCGGGGTGCTGATGGCCGACCCGCCCAAACTGCTCGCGTATGTGGCGGAGAGCGTCGGCGTCGCTAAACTTTCTTCGCGGCGAGAGAGGGCGCTCGCAAGCCTCGAGCAGGCCCGAACCCACCTCACCCGGTTAGACGACCTCTGCGCCGGACTCCGTGAACGCGCCGAAGTGCTGGCGCTCGAGGCCGCTGAAGCTGAGCGTGCCGAGGCGCTGACCCGCGAAGGGCTCCGGCTCCGCTTTACGTTGTCGCTCCGGCGCGTCGAAGGGCTCAATACCGAACTCGCAGGGTTGCGCGAAAAGGGGTCGGGGTTGGAAGTTCAGCTGCTCGAGGGCCGTGAAGTCTTGAGTGACGCGCAGACGGTGCGGCAAACTGCGAAACGCAACCTTACCGAGGCTGAGAGCCGGTATCGGCAGTTTGTCGCCGCCTCGGAGGCCCGCCGGGGGGACGTGCGCGTCGCGGCTGAACGGCTCCGGGGGGCTGAGGGACAGCTTGCGGCGTTGGAACGTGACCGGACTCGAGTTTCCGAAGAGCTTGATGTTTTGGCAGCGTTGACCCCGCCCGAACCTTTGGACGGAACTGAAGCCGACTATGAACAGACGCTGGCGGCAGCAGAAGCACGGGACGGGGCGTTACAGCTCGAGTTAAAAGACGTGCGAGTTGCGGTCGCCGAACAGCGCTGGAAGCTGGCGGCTGCCCAAAACGCCGAAGCTGAGGTGGCACAGACGCGGGCGCGTTACGCGGCCAACCGTGAGGGGTTACTCGCGCAGCTGGCGGAAATTGAAATCCAAGAAGCGACCTTGACCCAGACCGATGTTCGTGCGCCTGAAGCGGCTTGGCTCGAGGCGGACGAGGGGCTTGCAGGGTTGCGAGACAAGCTCGAGACCCTCCAAGAAACCCTTGCACATATCCAGCGCGACCACGCCGCCGCTTTCGCCGACGCCCAAGTTCGCGCACAGGCGCTCGCGCGGCAGCGGGCGGCGTTCGAGGCGAGGCGAGGCTACGCGCAGGGGCCGAAAAGTGCGTTGACTTCAGGCATCGACGGGGTGATTGGTTCGGTTGCCGACTTGATTACGGTGCCGCCTGAATATGCGCAGGCGGTCTCGAGTGCCCTGGGTCGCCGCGCCGAACATGTTGTTGTTGAGTCTTCTGAGGTCGCACAGCGGGTCTTGGCGCACGTGCGGCAGGCGGGCGGCTGGGTCACGCTCTTGCCGCTCGACCTCATGCAAAACCGGATTCAGACGCTGCCGCCTGCGCTCGCTGCTGAAGAGAGCGTGGTTGCCCTGGCCAGCGACGTAACCGGGAGCGACGCACGGTTTCGGAGTTTGGTGCAGGGTCTGCTGAGCGGGACGGCGCTCGTGACGACCTTGCCCGAGGCGGTCACACTCGCCAAACGGCACCGTACCCGGCCCCGGTTGGTGACGCTGACGGGGGATGTGCTCGAGGCTTACGGGGCCATCTCCGGAGGCCGGTCGGGAGGGGCCGGGCTGATGCTCGGCGCAGCGACCGATTTAAGGCGTGCTGAAGAGGAAATCGAAACGGCTCAAACCCTCGCCGACACACTGACCCGGACGCTGACCGCGTATCAGAGCGAGGTCAAGGCGCAGCGCGAGGCGTTCGCCGCAGCGCAGTCTCGGCAGCAGGCAGCAGCCAAAGCGCTGGCAACGGCTCGAGAGAAAGCTGCTGCTGCCGCCTCTCTAAACGCTGAACTGACGCGCCGCGCGGCGGGGCTCCGGGAGGCGTTGGAGGGCCTCGAGGCTCCTCCCCCAACCGACACGCTCGATTTGCCCCCTTTACAGGCGGCGCTCGGCGCAGCACAAACCGAAGAGGAGAGGGTGCAGAGCGCACTCGGCGACGTGCGGGCCGAGGTTGCCTCCGCGCACGGGGCACGCGCCGTGTGGCGTGAACGCAAACGTGCGTTCGACAGCGCCGCACAGCGTTTTGCCGAAGGGCAGACGCGTTCGGCAGCGCTACAAACACAGCTGACTACGTTAGAAACGGTCCTAGCTGAAGGAATGACCGCCAGAGATGCAGCGGTAGCCGCGCTCCAAGCCGCCGAAGCTGCGCTGCCCACCGAAGACGCTCCTGAAAAGGCAGCGTACAGCGCGGCGCAACAAGTTGAAACGGACGCCGACGCGCGTCTGGAAACGCTCACTCGGCAGCAGGCGGCGCTAGCGGGTGAACTCGAGGCGCTCAACCTCACGCTGGCCCGCCGCGAAGCCGCCTTTGAACTCGCCGAGACCGAACACCGGGGCTTTCCAGCAGGGCTTGAACCGCTGCCAAGCGGCCCCAGAGCTTTACGCGACCGCTTAGGCGAAGTCGAGACCGAACTGGAAACCCGCGGCCCCGTCAACCACCGCGCCGCGCGGGAGCACGCCGCGCAGCAGGGGAGGCTCGAGGATTTGCTGGCCCAGATGAACGATGCGCAGAACGCTGCGGCTGAACTTTCGGGCGTATTGTCCGACCTAGACGACGCCGTGCGCGTTCGGTTGGTCAGCGGTACGGCGGCCCTCGCTGAGGGGTTTGCAAGTTACGCGCAGCGGCTGTTCGGGACGGGCGCACGGGCGAGCGCCGAACTCGTCTGGGATGAGGGACGTCCGGTAGGGCTCAAGCTCGGGTTGCAACCCCCGACGAAGCAGACGCGGGCCTTATCGCTCTTGTCGGTCGGTGAAAGGACGATGGGCGCACTGGCCTTTTTGTTTGCGCTGATGGGTTTGGGAGCGGGCGAGACGCCGGAAGCCGAGGTGTCAGGCTTGCCGCTCGCTATTTTAGACGAAGTTGACGCGCCCTTAGACGAGGCCAACATCCGCCGCTTCTGCGCCTTTCTGGGTGAACTTTCCGGGCGTGGCACGCAGTTTGTACTCATCACCCACCAAAAAGCGACGATGGAGGTCGCGTCGTCGCTGTGGGGCGTGACGACGCAGGGCGGCGTCAGCCGAGTCTTCAGCATCCGCCGTGAGGCCGCCGAAGCCCTCGCCCTGTGATCCCTTACAAAATTACTGTGTTTGACACGCTCCCCTCGACGCAAGACGAACTGCGGCGGCGGTTGAATACTGGTGAGGACGTTCACGGCCTAGTCGTGCAGGCTGCGTGTCAGACGGCGGCGCGAGGGCGGCGGGTGCGTGACTGGCGTGCCGGGCAGGGCGGCAGCTATCAAACGCTCGCGGTGCGCCTGGACACCTTGTCCCTAAACACCTTGCCCCCCTACGCAGCGCTCGCATTTGCGCTTGGTATCGCCGAGGTGTTCCCGACCTACGGCGTTCAGGTGGGCATTAAGTGGCCCAACGACCTCTTTTACCGGGGTAAAAAGCTGGCGGGGATACTCGCCGAGCAGGCGCAGGGACATCTGCTTATCGGCGTTGGTCTAAACGTCAACAACGAGGTGCCAGAAGGCGCAGTCGGGTTGCGTGGTTGGGACGTGCAGGGGGCGCATATGGTCGTGTTGGAGGGTTTGGGGCGCGGTCTTGCTTATCTGGAAGACGAAGCGTTCGGTCTGAGCGAAGCGTATGCAGCTTTTGATCTGCTATTGGGGCAACCCCTCGAGCTACAAACCGCGGGGAGGCTCGAGTCCGGCACCGGAGCCGGAGTTGACGCTTCGGGCAGGCTTTTGCTACGACAAGGGGAGAGCGTAGCGGCTTACTCGAGCGGACACCTGCGAACCTTTTCGGTGAGGCAACTGCCCCACATCACCTGAAGAACCGCGTACGCTAGAGGCGAATTAGCGTGACTTCGAGCAAAGGTCAGCTGCTCAAGGATTCGGTAACAGGTAGTGGCTCATTCCCGAATGATAGCTTTACGTTCAAGATTATAGCGGTGCAAGAAAAGGTAAAGGCAGACGAGGTGCATTTCGTCGGACTTAGAGAAAGAAAGCGTTTTACGAACGAACCGTGCTAGCCGCTGGCGAATAGAGTTATTGAAACGTTCGATATGATTGGTAAGGCCTGAACTTTTAGCAACAGCCTGATGTTGCTCGTCGGGGATGACGGCTTGGTAAGCTTTCCAGAAGTCATTAGACCTATTGCGAAAGTCTTGAGTTGAGACCAAGCTCAAAGTTGTAGATACCTGCGATGAGATTAAAGCGAAGACCGAAACGTCTACGCCGACAGCGGTAGCGCTCACTGAGGATTCTAAAGACCTTAAGTTTGGCATTGACATGTTCAATGCTTAGCCGAAGCTTAGCCAGGGGACGGTTGTAACGTTTTTGGTTTGGCTCTAGCTCCCAGCCTCGGCGACGCTTACGGGGTAGCTCGGTGTTAGCGTGAAGTTTCTGCAACCCTTGATAGCCTGAGTCAGCTAGCCAGAATATGTGTTGTAGTAGGAACGTTTTACTATCTTTGAAAAGCTTGAGATCATGGGTTTTGCCTTTGCCATAGTAGGTACAAAGTATCTGTTTAGTCGTCCAATCCAAAACGACTTGAGCTTTTAGCGTATGGCACTTCTTCTTCCCACTGTAATAGGCCCGTTGCTTTTTTTCGGACGCTCGGTAGGCGTCTCGGTTACATCGACGATAACAAACGACAACTCCAAGTCACTCTCTTGAAGTTGCCGTTTACTCGGCAAGCTAAACGCCTTTTCTTTGCTCAGGATATTCTCAACATGACGGACGATCCGGTAAGCCGTCGAAGCGTTCACCCCATAAGCATGGCCAATATGGAAATACGTGCGGTTCTCTCTTAGGTACATTAAAGTCATGAGCAACTGGTCTTCTAGTTTGAGCTTGCTGGGTCTGCCTGGCTTGCGTTTTCTTGCAGTTGCTCCTCGCAACGCCTCAACCATCATTTTGAACGTCTCTGGTTTGACTCCCGACAGCCTTTTGAATGGCTCTGACGCTAAATCCTTAACCTGTTCAATGAACATACCCTACTTCAGCAAATTTGCCCTACTTTTGCAATAGGTCTAGTGAAGCAAACGCCTTGCTTGAAAGTGTTGGGAATAGCTTTCCAGAACTGACGGCAAGTAGCAATCCCACGACCACCTATAACGCAAGCTATAGCAGGTATCATCTGAGAACGGACGCTCTCACCTTTAACTAAACTGTCTAGCACGCACATTCTGAGGTGATTATTGTAGCTTCTAACTGCTTAAGTGCTATACAATTTGCCGAGTGGCTTTGCATAAAGCTAACCAAACCCAATGTTTGCGCTTTTTCTGATATACAAATGACTACAGCTCATCGAGTTCCAGATGTACCGCTTGCCGATGAGTAGGGGTAACTAAGGTGTTTTCAAGAGGTGGAAGCGTCTTAGTTTTTTTTGAGCCACTTGGTTGGGGTGTTTCTAGAGACGCCAAAAGTCCTAGCTATCACGCGCATACTCGAGCGTTCTTGATAAGCTCTGAGTATTTCTTCCTTACGTGCTTCGCTATAACCGAAGTCTGGTCGTGCTCTACTCGCTTTGCCGCAGTCTTTACAGTGATACTTCTGCTTCCCGTTCGGCGCTTGGCCATTCTTGACAAGCTGTTCACTACTACAATGATAGCACTCTACAATTTCACTGACCATCCCTTAGCTTATCAGCTTGACTTGAGCCACTACCAGATAACAAAGTCCTCGAGCGCAAAAGGGCAGAGAGCAGGTAAACCGTGACCGACCATACCGCAGGACCGTGTAACGAAGGGGTGATCCGTTCAGGCAAGCATGACGCAGGTCACACCGAAGCCTCGCGCCCGTGGGTGCTGGCAGCGACGATTTTGGGGTCTTCGTTGGCGTCGATAACGACTTCAGCGGTCAATGTCGCCCTGCCCAACCTGCAAAACGCCCTCAACACCACACTCGTAAACGCGCAGTGGGTCGTCAACGCCTATACGCTTTTTTTAGCAGCGCTTATCCTGCTCGGCGGTTCGCTTGGCGATCACTACGGGCGCAAACGGGTGTTCGTTATCGGCACCGTAATCTTCGGCGCAGCGTCGGTCTGGTGCGGCCTTGCGCCGAACGTCACGCAGCTGATTGTGGCTAGGGGCGTACAGGGAATCGGCGGAGCGCTCCTCACACCCGGTTCGCTGGCGATTATCAGCGCGGCGTTTCCTGAAAGTGAACGCGGCAAAGCTATCGGTCTCTGGTCGGGATTTTTAGCGATTACCACGGCGGCGGGGCCGGTTTTAGGTGGTTTTGTCACTGACGCCTTGTCATGGCGCTGGGTGTTTCTGATGGTCGTACCGCTCGCACTTTTAGTTGTGCTGATTGCGCTTTGGCGCGTGCCTGAAAGCCGTGATGACGAGGTAGAGGGCGGGCTCGATTACGGCGGGGCTCTACTGGTCACACTTGGTTTGGGCGGGCTGACGTTTGGGCTCTTGCGTTCCTCGAGCACCTTGTGGGCCGACCCGGTGGTACTCGGTTCAGTTGTACTCGGCGTCTTTTCGCTGGGTGCATTTCTTCGGGTTGAAAGGCGTGTGGAAGGCCCGATGATGCCCTTAAAGCTCTTCAGCTCTGCAACTTTTGTAGGGGCCAACCTCCTCACCCTGCTTTTGTACGCTGCCCTCGGCGCAGCGCTGTTCTTTTTGCCGTACCACTTCCAGAGCGTCCAGGGCTACACCGCGACGCGCACCGGCTTGGCGATGTTGCCGATGATTCTGCTGATGACGCTCCTCGCACGCTGGGCCGGGAGTTTGGTTGACCGCGTAGGCGCGCGGCTGCCACTCGTGGTCGGGCCGAGCGTCGTGGCGGTCGGGTTTGCGCTGCTGGCCCTGCCCGGTCAAAACGCGAACTACTGGACGACCTTTTTTCCGGCGCTGCTGATGCTGGGCTTCGGGCTGGCGGTGTCGGTTGCGCCGCTCACCACAACGGTGATGAACGCCGTGCCGACGCATCAGGCGGGGACGGCTTCGGGAGTCAATAATGCAGCGGCGCGGCTTGCCAACTTGTTGGCCGTTGCAGGTTTCGGCGTGATGATTTTGCTTGTCTTCAACCCGGCTTTGACGGCAAATTTGGGGCTGCTCGAGCTATCCCAACCCATTTCTGAACAGCTTGACGCCCAGCGTACCGATTTGGTCAACATCCGCGCACCGGAAGCTCTGCCTGACGAGACGCGCACGCAAGTCGAAACGGCGGTTAAGGGCGCGTTTGTCAGCGGCTTTCGGTTCGTTACCCTGACCTGCGCGGCACTGGCGGTGCTGAGTGCGCTCGTCGCCTGGCGAACGATTAAAGGCAAGGACGCTGCAGAAAACTAACGGCGTTTAGTCTGTCTACGCGCCTTCACCCACCTCTGCCGCCGCTCGCCCGACAGCCAAGTCAAACAAAACCTGTAAGGCGCAAACTGCCGCTACCGCCCCGAGAGAGCGGCCCTTCGACGGCGTGGTTTACGCTTAACTGGGTGATATCTTCGGCGGCGACGCCAAATGCCACGACCGCTGCCGACAGCGGCAGGCGCGCGTACACCCACGAGGTCAGGGAACGGCTCCCTTGCCGTAATGCCGCGTCCGCCACGTCGTCGAAATAAATCCACCACAAGCACACGGTCATCAGGGTGACGAGTCCGCCGAACAGGTGCGTGTCAGGTGTTACGCCCTCTTCAGCTCGTTAGTCAAAAAGCGGTTGGCGTAGTACGTCGTCCCCGATCACGACCACCAGGCGATGAGAAAAAGAAAGCTGTAGCGGAGCGTTCCGGCAAGGCTCAGTTCGCCGTGTAGGTACGCGCCTAACTCGATGACCGTGGCAATAAATACGAGGTCGAAAAACAGCTCGAGCCAACCTGCCCGCCGTTCACGGCCCGGTTCCGAGTCGAGTTTCGGCGGAGACCGCCAACCGCGCAACATCACGAAGCGCACGAGTAGAAGGGGTAACTTTAGGGCATGGTGCAGCTTGGCAGGGGGGGGGCGGAAGCGTGAAGAACCTACCGGGGCCACTCGGGGCCGTAAAAGGGCGCGTTGTCTATATCCTCGCCGTAATGCTCACCTTGCAGCTGACCTGTCCCTTATCGCTTTTGGGACAGGCTCACAACACGCTCTATTTTTCGCTGCACTGCGCCCTGCTGGTGAGTGGTGTTGTCGCCAGCGTCAACCGGCTGCGTTTTTTAACGACCTCCGGAGTGGCGCTCTTAAACCTCGCGGTCGGGATTCCGTGAGCTGTTTCGGGCGGTAGTGGCTTCTGGCTGACGTTCGCTACTTACGGGCTGCTCGTACTTTTTCAAAGCCTGATTGTGGTAGCGCTGCTCGAGTTCATCTTCGTCACTGACGGCGTCACGCGCGACGTGATTTACGCGGCGGTTACGGGTCTACATGGCTTTCGGCAACATTTTTACGGCGTTTTATAGCAGGTAATCAGCTGGTTTGAGTCAATCTATGAGGATAAAGCACAGTCTAGCACGCACCCATAGGGGATGGTAGCTGCGAGAACCTAGCTCAGTAGCGATGAAAAACGCTATATTACATTGTCAGCGAAGAGTTGACCCATAGCAACACAGTGTCTAAAGTAAGCGAATGAAAAAGCGCTATGGAATCAAGCTGAGTAAAATACAAAGGCAAGAGCTCGAACGGCTAACAAAAGCGGGAGCGTGCCGGGTGAGGGTGTACAAACGGGCTAGGGCACTGTTACTGGCGGATGCCGGGGTAAGTGACGCCGAGATTCTCAAGCAAGCAGATATCAGTTTGGCAACGCTCAAGAGGATCCGCAAACGTTTTTGCGAAAGCCAGAGTAACGTCCAAGAGGTAGTAGCGGACAAGCCCAAACCAGGACGCCCAAGTCGCTTTAGTGGTGAACAGCGAGCGAAGATTACCGCTTTAGCATGTAGTGAGGCTCCTGAAGGCAGAAGCAGATGGACACTGAGACTGTTAGCGGATAAAGCTGTCGAGCTGGGCTTGGTTGAGACTGTTTCGCATGAGGGGGTCAGCGAGATACTGAAAAAAACGAGCTCAAACCCCACCTAAAGCGGTGTTGGTGTTTGGGCAAGCTCACCTCTGCGTTCATTTGGCAAATGGAGCGGGTGCTTGATACTTACGCTCAGCCTTATGACCCCGACTATCCGGTACTTTGTTTTGATGAACGACCTTGTTATCTGATTGAACAGACCTTACAACCTGTAGCGATGAAAGCAGGCCAGGTCAAACGCGAGGACTACCATTATAAAGTCACGGCAAGTTGTTCAGTGCTCTTAGCGGTCGAGCCGCTTACCGGCAGGCGTTGGACTAGGCTCTATGACCACCGCCGACGGCAGGAATACACCGACTTTATGCAGTACTTAACGCAACAGTTCCCTCAAGCGCAGAAAATCAGGCTGGTGCAGGATAATCTCAACACCCATAACCCAGGCTCGTTTTATGCTGCTCTAGCACCGCAAGCTGCCTTCGAACTTGCCCAGCAGTTTGAGATGATTCATACCCCTAAGCACGCTTCTTGGCTTAACATGGCTGAACTTGAATTCTCCGCTTTAAGCAAACAGTGCCTAGACCGGCGCATTGCTCAACGTGACCGCCTTGAAACTGAACTTAACGCTTGGCAAACAGAGCGCAATCAAGCCCAAGTTAAGCTCAACTGGCAATTCTCCAAAGAAGCGGCTAGACACACCTTCAAACGTGCCTATACAGAGGTGAAGGTGTCAGTACCTCGCTGACAGTGTAATATATGATGATTCAGACGTTGGGGCCCACCGCCTTTGCTACCTCGGGCGCTCTGGAAACCCCGATTTTGTGGCAGCGCATGGTATACTTTTCCTACTCGACCCTGAACCCTGACGACGCTAGGTTACGGCGACATCTTGCCGCGTTCGGCGTGGGCGCAGTCGTTAGCGGCAGTTGGGGCTGTCCTGTATCGCGGTCACTATCGGGTGGCTCGTTGGGCGGCAGCCCGAAACGTCTTAGCTCGGCCTTTGGCACTGACGCTCCTAACCCCTCACCTGATTTCTACCCGAGCGCTTGGCTTCGTAGAGCTTGCCGTCCGTCAGCGCCACCAGCTTTTCGTAGGTCGGCACGCACAGCTCGTCTGACACCCCGATGCTGAGGGTGACCTCGAGGCCGGGGGCCACCGTACTCCAAGGGTAGGCCTCGACCCTCCGGCGGAGTTTGTCGCACACTGTCACGGCGTCTTGCGCCGCCGTTTCCGGTAAGAGCAGCACGAACTCCTCACCGCCGTAGCGGGCGACAAGATCGGTTTCGCGTAAAGCCGCCCTAAAGAGCCCCGCAACCGTCCGCAGCACCTCGTCGCCTACGGCGTGCGAAAAGGTGTCGTTGACGCGTTTGAAGTTGTCGATGTCTAAAAGTGCCACGCTCAGCGCGTGACCAAAGCGGCGTGCGCGCAAAAACTCCTCTTGGAGCCGCAGGTCGGCGTAGCGCCGGTTATAGAGACCGGTCAGCGCGTCCTCTTTGGCCTGCCGCTCTAACTGCTCCAAAAGCTCCGCCATCTGCGCGTTGAGGTTTTGCAGCTCGGCGTTGGCGCGCGCCAGTTCCACATTTTTAAGCCGGTAGATTTCGCGTTCCCGTTCGGCCTGTTCGGTTTCGAACTGCACCCGCAACCTTCCTAAGGTTCGGCTTGACGTCTCGTTGACCACCTGCTCTTTAACCTCACTGTAGCGCTCATGATGCTCTAAGGCCTCTTCGAAACGTCCCTGAGTTTTCAAGGCTTGTGCCAGTGCCTGGTGCGCTCTATGACGGGTGTCTTGGCTACCGACTCGTCCGGCCGTCTCGAGTGCGCGCTGTAACAGAGGGAGCGCCCTCTCCCCTTGCGCCCCTTCCAGCGCGGAGGTACCTAGAAGCAGAAGCGTCTCCGCCTCCCCCCTCTGGTCGCCTATCGTCTGTTTAAGGTCTAGCGCCCGCTCAAGGCACGCTTGCGCCTGGTCCTTTTCGCCCAACGCCCCATAGATCGTGCCCAAACTGTCGAGCGAGTAGCTGACGCCCCGCTTATCGCCTTGCGCTTCCCGCAAGTCCAAGCTCTGCTGCTGATGCTCGAGGGCACCCTCTAAGTCGCCGAGTTTTTCAAGGACGAGCGCTACGTTTTCTAAGAGCAGCGCGTGAACGTAAGGCGTCGGCGTAGCCTCCGTCGCCACGGCTTTACGGTAGTGCTCGAGCGCCTCCTGGTACTGGCCTAACTGATAATGGCTGTAGCCGATGTTGTTAAGCAGTAGCCGTTCTCCCTCCTTGTCGCCGCACGCGGCGCACACCCCCCACCCCTTGAGGTAGTAAGCGAGCGCCTCTACACGGTTCCCTAGATAGTCGTGAACGTAACCCAAGTTGAGTAAGGCTTCGACCTCCCCCTCGTCGCCACGTCCGGCGCAGAGGTGATAGCGGGCGAGGAAGTGCTTGAGCGCCTCGTCGAGTTCGCCTAATTCCGAATAAACGACGCCGAGCAGGTTCGAAGCGTCCTCTTTGCCCTTGGTGTCGCCGAGCGATTCAAAGCGTGACAGCGCGTCGAGCGCGTCTCCCAGAGCGGTTTGCAAGTCAGAACGGCTCACGTGAGCGCAGCCCCGCACGTAAAAGCTGCGCGCTACCCCTGGCGCGTACGCCGACGTTCGCGCCGCGCCCAAAGCCTCGTCGCAAAGCTCGAGCGCAGCGGCGGTGTCATCGCGCCGCAGCGCCCAGGCGCGGTCCAGCAGGGCGTCTACTTCGGCGGTTGCTTGAGACACCTATGGGAGCTCGTGCTCTCTCCGAACGGACGGTCGCTGCGTTTGGGTTGGGGCGTTGCTCGACAAAACAGGGTCTCCTTAACCCTCACTATAAGAGGAGCGTCTTTCGAAATTCTTACTCGAGGTCCGGTCTCGGCAAGTGCGTAGTAAAGAGCTTTTGACGGTGGTTTGAGAGCTGCCGGGATTAAAGCGAAGCGAGCGTTAAGACGATCAGAAACGCGTGCAGCGGTGGCGCTAACGGGGCCAGCCGTGCCAAACGGGGCCGCTCCGTAAAAAAGCCGAGCCAACCCGCTGCAACGGCGCTCAGCACCGTCACCGGATAGGTGTGTGTAACGAGCGCCTTACCGAGGGGCAAGTTAACGGGTGTACCTTCTAAATCCAGTAGGGTCAGCAAAACGAGGACGAACCAGCAGATAATCGACACCAGATAGGCCGGAGTCGTGACGATAAGGGTCAGAAATCCAGCTGTTACAGGCTGCCGGTGGTCGATGACCGGCTCTCGGTAGTGCATGTCCGAGTATAGCGCTACAACTCACGGGGTGTGCTAAGTTTCTCTTGTGAAAGCAAACACACTACAGAAACCGCAGGCTTCTTTTCTGTTGACGCAACTTCTCCTCGCTACCGTGTTTTTCGTCGTTGGCAACCTGCTCGCCTCGGTGATAGCCGTGCTTGTAACTCGGGGCATTTACGGCTCATCGGTGCTGGGCGCACCTCAGGCGTTTGTCTTAAAGCACCCCTGGCCCGGTCTGGCACTCGGTATGGGTGTGCAAGCGCTCACCGGGTACTGCAGTTTTCGGTTTCTGGTGGGTAAGCGCGAGCAGAGAACGCCGAGTGAACTGCAGGGGCCTCACGCATTTAAGGAGTTCCTTGCAGGTGCGGCCTTAGGCGTGAGCTATATTGCCGTGGTGATGGGTCTACTCGCGCTGTTTGGCGGCTACCGAGTGACAGGCGTCGCGCTTACAACAGGACTTGTGGTTGGACTTATGCTCGGCGTGGGGGCAGCTTTTGCTGAAGAAGTCTTGTTTCGAGGTTTTATATTGCGACTCATTGATAAAGCTTACGGTACCCCGGCCGCTGTAACGGTTGTGGCGCTCCTCTTTGGCCTTATTCATCTACTTAACGGCTTTACGACGGGTGAGGTATCGTGGTGGGGCGCAGTTGCGATCGTACTCGAGGCGGGCCTTTTGCTAAACGCGGCCTACTACTTGACCCGGCGGCTTTGGTTTGTGATTGGTTTACACCTGGCGTGGAACTTTATGCTGAGTGGGGTTTTCGGTCTGCCTGTTTCGGGTATTGATGTGGGCGGGGGCCTGTTGCAGGGTACGGTGTCGGGTTCAGCGTGGTTGACAGGAGGAACATTCGGCCCTGAAGGGTCGGTGATTGCTGTTGGACTTGGCTTGGGTTTAGGCGTTCTCCTTTTAGTAGTGGCGCGGCGACGTGGGCACCTAACCTCTCGGCCCAAACGCACGGATTAGAAATTGTCTTCGGTTTCGTATCAGTTTACTCGGGCGGTGCAACGACGTGTACCTCTGGTTGCATAGACAGGACACACGCGCGCTTTCGTCCTGCAAGGTATCCTCGCTAAAGCATGTCAGACGTTTCTACCGCCCGCCTCCTTATCTCTTGCCCCGACCGCCCCGGCATCGTCGCAGCGGCGTCGCAGTTTCTTTACAGCCACGGGGCGAATATCCTGGAGGCGCAGCAGCATTCGGCTGACCCGACCGGCGGCGAGTTCTTGATGCGGATGGTGTTTCATCTAGCAGACCTAGACGTATCCCGGACGCAGCTCGAGCGCGCCTTTGCCGAGGTCGTCGCCCGCCCCTTTGCGATGAACTGGCGCGTCTCCTACGCCGACCGCCGTAAACGCGTGGCGATTTTGGTCTCGAACACCGACCACTGCTTGCTAGAGCTTCTCTGGCGCAGACAGAGCGGCGAGTTTGACGTCGAGATTCCCTTGGTCGTATCGAACCACGAGAACTTGCGCAGCGTCACCGAGTCGTATGGGTTGCCGTTTCACTTTCTGCCGGTCGCTAAAGACAAGAGCAACAAAGCCGAACAAGAGGCGCAGCTTTTGGGGCTTCTGGAGCATCAAGTAGACTTTATCGTCCTGGCCCGTTACATGCAGATTTTGTCACCCGAGTTCGTCGCCCACTTCCCTGCAAAAATCATCAACATCCACCACTCGTTTTTACCGGCGTTTGTTGGCGCAAACCCGTACCGGCAGGCGTACCGACGCGGCGTCAAACTGATCGGCGCAACCGCGCACTTCGTCACCGACGACCTCGATGAAGGCCCAATTATCGAGCAGGACGTGGCTCGGGTTTCACACCGCGAATCAGTGAAAGACTTGGTGCAGGTGGGGCGGGGGCTCGAGCGCACCGTCTTGGCCCGCGCCGTCGCCGCGCAACTTGAAGACCGGGTGCTGCTGGTCGGCAACAAAACGGTCGTCTTTTGAGTCGGGTTGACGAACTTCTAGACGTGGTGGACGCTGATGACAACGTTGTCGGGCAGCAACCGCGTCCGGAAGTGTACCGGCGTAGGCTACGCTTCAGAGCTATCAATGTATTTCTTGAAAATTCTCAGGGGCAACTTTGGATTCCTCGCCGAACTGACAGTAAAAGGCACTTTCCGTCTTGCCTCGATATGAGTATGGGCGGTCACGTTGAGAGCGGCGAGAGTTATGAAGTAGCCCTTGCGCGTGAGCTACTTGAAGAGCTGAACATAGACGTGCAGAAGACACCCTATGAGCTTTTAGGATATCTGACGCCTCACGAGAGCGGCGTTTCGGCGTTTATGAAGGTCTACCGTATCAGAACGAACGAAGCACCTGCTTATAATAAAGACGATTTTTTAGAAGCTCAGTGGCTTTTGCCTGGTGAACTGTTGCGTAAACTGCGTAACGGTGAACCGGCCAAGGGCGACCTGATGACCTTGATCCAGCGGTTTTACGCCTGATTAAAAGACATTTTGAGGAGACCCACCCGTGACCCAGACCCCTAGCAAACCCAGAACCCGCACTGTGACCATCGGCACCGAAACCCGCGACCTGCCTATCGTCAGCGTCGGCGCGGTCTCAGTTGCGCTGCTCAACCTCTTGGGCGACGCCCCGCTGACCGAAGCCGCCGCCGCCGAACTCGCCAAACGTCTGCCCGAAGTTGATGTGCTTGTGACGCCTGAAGCCAAAGCCGTACCGCTCGCGCACGCCCTTTCAGTACGTACCGGCTTGTCCTACGTGGTCGCCCGTAAAACGCAAAAGCCTTACATGGTCGGCGCAGTTCGCAAAACCGTCACATCGATTACCACCGGCAAACCGCAAGACCTCTTTTTGGACGGTACCGATTTGCCGAAGCTTAGGGGGCACCGGGTCGCCATCATCGACGATGTAGTGAGTACGGGTGGCACCCTCCGCGCCCTGTCCGAACTGCTAACTGAAGTCGGGGCCGAGGTGGTGGCGACGCTCGCAGTCCTCACTGAAGGCGACGAAAGGGGCGACGTGATTTCGCTCGGGCACCTGCCGCTTTACGATAATCTGGCCTGAGTTTGGGGGAAGTAAGAAGCGGGAAGCTTGTGAAGCACGAACCTGTTTTACGGCAGTCGTAGGGTTAACTATTGCTGTCAACAGTCAGGCTTAATAAAATCCAGTGCGGATTTGACACAGTGTACTGACACATAGAAGCTTGCGTGAGAGACGCTTTTTAGTAGCATTTCCAAGAAATACTGCACTAAGTACTGTCTTAAAACGTGTGTGCTAGTCGGCATAACTCAAACTAAGAGCGTTGCTGACCAGGTAATACCTGCTGTAGGTTTTAATCCTCATATTTACCGCGTTTCTAACGAGGTTTCTAGAGACGGCTCGAGACCTTTTCAAAAGGGCCGATGTGCTACGATAGTCCACTACCCCGCGCCGCTACCCTTGCTGCGCTTTCATCTGTGCCCGCCCCCTGTTAGCCTGGAGTCCGTGTGCCGAGCGACGCCAAAGAACGTATCCGCGAACGCCTAGACATCGCCGAGGTGGTCGGTGAGGTTGTGGCGCTTAAAAGCGCGGGTAAGGGTCGGCTCAAGGGCTTGTGCCCTTTTCACGGCGAAAAAACGCCGTCGTTTCACGTGCTGCAAGACCGGGGCTTTTTTTACTGCTTCGGCTGTCAGGCCAAGGGCGACATCTTCGACTTTGTAATGCGGACGCAGGGCGTCGAGTTCGGCGAAGCGCTACAAGTTTTAGGGCAGCAAGCCGGAATCGAAGTTACGCCGAGTACGCCCAAAGACCTGCACAAACGTGACCTTTATGAGGTCAACAAGCTGGCGCTCGAGTTTTTCAAGTCACATCTGCCGGGGGTTGCTGAGACTTATTTACTCGAGCGTCACCTGACCCCTGAAAGTATCGCTGCGTTTGACCTGGGTTTTGCCCCCGACAGCTGGGACGAACTCCTCAAATATGCGCTCACGAAAGGCATCAAGGACACCGAACTTTTACGGGCCGGTCTACTCGCCGAGTCCGAATCGGGCCGACGTTACGACCGTTTCCGCAACCGGGTGATGTTTCCCATTAAAGACTTTTTAGGCCGCGTGGTCGGCTTTTCGGGCCGCGTATTGGATGACAGCTTGCCCAAGTACGTCAACACCCCTGAAACCGATGTGTTCCGTAAAGGTGAACTGCTTTACGGCTTGGATACGGCGAAGCACACCATCCGCTCGAGCGGAGAATGTCTAGTTGTTGAAGGCTACATGGACGTGATTGCGCTCCATCAGACCGGGTTCGGCAACGCAGTCGCGGCGCTCGGCGCGACCTTGACGGCGGAGCAAGCGGTGCAACTTTCGCGTTTAGAGGTGCAAAAGCTCTACCTCGCCTTTGACGCGGACGAAGCGGGGCAACGGGCGGTGTTGTCTGGCCTCGAGCAGTCCGTAGGCCGACAATTCCTAGTTAAAGCGGTGCGCGTGCCGCACGGTAAAGACCCGGCGGACGCGGTATTGGGCGGCTATATCGAGGCGTTTCAGCAGGCGCTGGGGGCAGGACTTTCTGAAGTGACGTTTCGCTTTCGCAGCGTCTTGGGCAAACATGATGCGGGGAGTCTCGAGGGTAAAAAGAACATCTTGCAAGAGCTTTTACCCGCCCTCAAACCTCGAGATGTCTTCGACCCCGTAGCCAGCGAGATGCGCCGCCTGGTCATCGACGAGCTGAAAATCGAAGGGCCACGCCTCGACGAGTGGGTAAGTTCTAAAACCAAACGGGCGCTCAACACCACGCAGCTTCGGGGGATGCAGCGGCCCCAAACGGGCGGCTCTCAGGTCGCGGTGATTGAACTCGAGCTGATTGCCCTCTTGTTACTCGAGCCGCACAGATTAGAAGAGCGTCTCTTGACTGTTTCGGCAGCCCTACCGAACGAAGGGCACG
Organism: Truepera sp.; assembly: GCA_965215315.1. Taxonomy (GTDB): domain Bacteria; phylum Deinococcota; class Deinococci; order Deinococcales; family Trueperaceae; genus Truepera. The sequence continues at coordinate 3,368,868 of CBDCDB010000008.1, forward strand.
ATTCACTTTTGCGTGAGTTTTCTGATATCTGCCACGCCTGCGCCTTTGACGACCGCGCGGTTTTAAGCCGTTACCGAGAACGGGACGAGGGCCGCGTGTTGTTCGAGCGGCTTTTAACGCAGCAGCAGACCGAGGAGCATCACATCGACATCGACGCGCACCTGAGTAAGTCACTCTCACGCCTCCGTGAACTATACTTAAGCGGTGAAAAAGAGGGGCAACGCAAACGTCTGCTCGAGCGGATGCACGAGGTCTCGTCGTACCTGACCGATCCGAATCTGCCGACCGACAAGCTTCAGCACTACTACGCTGAACTTAAAGAGATCAACGCCATGCTCGCCGCCCGCGACGCCGAACGCCGGACGCGCGTCCCGGCGGGCTACGCGAACCGTAAACGCCGCTAGCGAAGTACACTAACCGTATGACTGCGCTGAAACTTTTAGACACCGTTACGGTTGAAGAATACTTAGAGGGTGAAAAGGCTTCGTCCGTAAAACACGAGTATGTTCACGGGCGCGTGTTTGCACTTGCCGGAACCAGCGACGTTCACAACCGCGTCAGCATCAACTTAGTCGTCGGTCTAGACGCTGCGAGTACAAAAAAAAGCTGTCAACTTTTTACAGCTGACCTCAAACTGAGCATTTTCGGGGAGCGCTACTACTACCCCGACCTGATGGTGACGTGTGAGCCTGAAGCCGATCCGTATATCAAAGAAAAACCGTGCCTCATCGTCGAAATACTGTCTCGCTCAACGGCGAGCACCGACCGCCGCGAAAAAGTAGACGCGTATCTAAGTTTGCCGACGTTGCAGTCTTACATCTTGGTAGATTCGCAGATGAAACGGGTTGACGCTTTCTTCCGGACGCCTGAGGGTTGGCTCGAGGAGAACTGGCAGGGAAGTGGCGACGTCCCGTTCGCTTGTCTGGACACCTCGCTAAGCTTTGACGCCATCTACCGGGGTTTGGACGTGCCGGAGTATCTCGAGCCGCTCGGTTAAGCTTTTCGGGGTAAACTTTGAAAAAGCAGTGTAAAACCTAGCGAGCGGTGCATAGGCTGCGGTAGCTTCTGAGCTGTACGCACAGATGGAGGCTGAGATGAAAATCACGATTCTGACCAACGAGTACCCGCCGCACATTTACGGCGGCGCAGGTGTCCACGTCGAGTATCTGACCAAAGAGTTTGTGTTGCTGGAGGCTGGCGAGATTGAAGTGCTGGCGTTTGGCGACCAGGACTCGAGCGAAGGCTCGCTGCACGTCAAAGGTGTCGAGCCCGAAACCGAGCTAGAGGCGCAAGACCCGCGTCACGCGAAAGTTTTAGACACCTTGCAGCGCGACCTCATTATGGCGGGCAAAGCGGGCGACAGCGACATCGTGCATTGCCACACCTGGTACACGCATTTTGCGGGCTGCTTGGTGAGGCAGCTTCAAGGGGCCAAGCTCGTGTTGACGACGCACTCTTTGGAGCCGCACCGCCCGTGGAAAGTCGAACAACTCGGCAGTGCGTATCATGTAAGTAGTTGGCTCGAGAAAACCGCCTTTCAAAACGCCGACGGCGTCATTGCGGTTTCGCAGTCGATGAAACGCGACGTTCATGAGCTTTACAACGTACCCGAAGAAAAAATCGCGGTCATCCCTAACGGCATTGACCTGGACGAATATCGACCGACTTTTGACGAGGCTGTCCTGAAAAAGTACGGCATTGACCCGTCGCAGCCCTTTGTCCTTTTTGTCGGACGGATTACCCGGCAAAAAGGGATTTTGCACCTCGCCAATGCGCTCAAGTACCTGCCTAAAGATATGCAGATGGTGCTCTGTGCGGGCGCACCCGACACGCCTGAAATCGGTGAGGAGATGAAGGGCCGCATCGAGGCGGCGCACGACGCCGGAACCGAGCGGGTTTTGTGGCTGCAAGAGACGGTGCCGCGTGAAGACATCATCAAGCTCTACAGCCACGCGGCGCTCTTTGTCTGCCCGTCGGTCTACGAACCGTTCGGGATTATCAACCTAGAGGCGATGGCGTGCGAGACGCCGGTGGTGGCTTCAGCGGTCGGCGGCATCCCTGAAATCGTCGTACCCGGCGAGACGGGTACGCTTGTCCCCTTTGATGTGGGTGAAGACTTTGAACCCGCCGACCCGGACAAGTTTGCCCACGACTTGGCTGACGCCATTAGCGCGTTGTTGACTGACCCGGAGAAGCTCGAGCGGATGGGTAAGGCGTCCCGTAAACGGGTTGAGGAAAGGTTCAGTTGGCGGGCGGTGGCGGAGGAGACATTGGCGTTTTACAAGTCGCTGCTTTAGCTTCAAAACAGTTCCTCAATCTCTCAGATGGCAGCATGTGGGTTACGCTTGTTATAGCCGTCCCTGAGAAGCAAAAAGTAGCTGCTTTCGGAGACCTCCTGCCCTGTCTGAGTGTCAAAAAGCTTCATCCAAGGCTCAAGTCCAAGCTCGTTAACTGGCTGATAGAGAAGCATAGTGATGTTCTCGAATTTCTCTCCGGGGTCTGTGTATTCTTCTCTGCCGCTAATTGTTCGGAGCAGTTTTGTTGCCCGCTTGAAAGTAGACAGAGTTCTTCCCAGCGTTATATCTTCGTCTGCAGCTACCGGGAAAGCAAACAGCCCATACACGACGGAATACGGAAACCGCATGTGCAGCGTTATCGCTTCTGTACAAAGGTCAGCAAAGCGGTTCTTCAGATTTTTGCCGAAGGGGGCGAAACTTATCGTTTTGACTGAAACTGCTAAGAGCAGACCGTGCTGCTCGTCAGCGTAGCTTACATCAACTTTTTTCGGCCCTAAGTCTCCTTGAAAAGCCTTCTCACCGGGGCCGCCTCGTTCTGGTTTGACGTTCGGGAAACCTTCTAAGCGCAGTCCGTCAGCCACTTCTGTTGCTAAGCGGCTGGACAGGATTTCTGAATACCTCTTCTTCGCAGCTTGAGGCGCGTCATTGTCAGCTATCAAACCGGCGTTTGTAATGGCGTCTAGGAGGCTCACTCTCTCTTTCCTTTGTAATACCTGCGATACCTGAGCATCCTCGCTGATTCTCTAAGTAATTCACATTCTTGTTCGCTTAAACCCAAACCGTCTTGCAAAAACACGCGGTCGGCTAGGATTTGGGTTTCGTCAATTTTGCCTTGCCGTAAAAGTGCGTCTAGTTTGGCCTCGAGTCCTCCAAACTCACCCTCCGGCGTCGCAATCAGTACCCGCCTTGCTTCGCTGGGCTCGAGCTTGAGCATCCCGCCGCCCAAAGCGTGCCCTTCTAACTCGACACTCAAACTCGTCAGCGAAGTTTGCCAAAACGCTGCCAAAGTTCTGGCTGGAATGTTCATATCAGGCCGAAAACGGACGACGTGCAGGGTGTTGGGTGCAGCAGCTTCGGCTCGGTTGGCAACAAGCTGCGGTCTGAGGCCGCTCATGTAGGTGAGAAAAGCGTCGGGTGTATAAATGTGCGGTACGCGGTACCAGGGGGTGCGGACACGGCATTTGAACGCCCGCGAGACGCCCGCGGTTTCTCCTTGCCCCAGGTAGTTCTCGAGTTCTTCGCTAACCGTACCGCCTTCAATATGGAGGAGATACCCTGCAGTTTTTGGTTCTGAAGTGTTCCAGTCGGTTTCGGTAAACGCCAGCCCTGACAAGGCTGCGCTGCGAAACACGGCCCGTTTGAGATGTTCGCCGGAAAGTCCCAGTTCAGCTGCGCGTTCGGCGCTCAGATGAAAAAAACTGTTTGCGCCCGTAACGTAGCCAATCCCCACGTCGGCTAAAGTGCCGAGGCTCGAGACCTCCGGGCGCTCCGAAAGCTCGCCGTAAAGGGCTCTCGCTTCAGGTGGCAAAAGCTGCGCGATAAGTTTTTCCTGACCGTTGGCAAGTTTTGGGTAAGACAGTTTGGTTGCGCTCTGCAAAATGCTGTCCGCCGACTGAGTAAGCGCTTCGCCTTCGTCCAGATCACGCCAGAAAAGCCCCTCAAAAGGCCCATTTTTATCTTCTGCCAGCAGTAGCAGTGTGTCTTGGCTGATATCCGGAAAGAGCCGTTCCTTAAACGTCAAGAGTGTGACCCGCCCAAACGTTTGAGTGAGGTACTCGAGAACGGGTTTTGCGTAAGCTGCGTGTGCCAATTCTGCCGGAATGACCATCCCGAGCCGCCCGCCGGGTTTGAGAAACGCGGCGCTATGGATTAAAAAAGGAGCCCATGAACTCGAGAGTTTAGTTAGCTCCACACCTTGCGCCTTAGCCCTCGAAGAGGCCAGCTCACCACTAAAACTCTGGTAGCGAATAAACGGCGGATTACCGACTACGGCGTCTAACGGCGGTAAATCACCGGGTTCTACCGCAAAAAAGTTTGACTGAACAAGATGCTCTGGCGTTATACCTGTTAATTCTTGGAAGACTCGAGCGTAAACCTCACCGTCTAGTTCAACGCCGTAAACTTGCCCTTTGTTCCCGCCTAGCTCACACAAACGCGCCGCTGCCGCCTCTAAAAAGACACCGCCGCCAAAACTCGGGTCTAAAACGGTTTCTGCCGGTTGACGAACTGCCCACCGCACCAAAAAGTCGGCAACTACCGCGTCGGTATAAAACGCTCCGAACGCCTTGGCTCGTTCTGACATCTACTTAGACGCCTAAAATAACCCGCATCAGCCCGACTGTCACCCAGTTGATCAGGCCGTAAACCTGCGCCCGAAAGAGCACCAGCACCCCGATGATAAAGAGGAAACCGTAACGCTCGAGCCCCCACATCACCCGCTGCAACCTAGCGGGCAAAAACGCCTGCAAGATTTTCGAACCGTCCAGCGGCGGAACCGGCAACAGGTTAAACACAGCCAGCAAGATGTTGATTTGCGCCGCTACAAAAAGCCCGTACCGCAGTGAGTCGCCGCCCCCAGGCGCACCCGGAAAGATATCCCGTAAATTGCCCAGCGTTGTGCCGAGCGCCGCCAAAATCACAAGCGCCAACACAGCGATGCTCAAATTGACCAGAATCCCGGCAATCGACACCCAGAACATGCCCATCCGGTAGTTGCGGAAGTTGCCGGGTTGAATCGGTACGGGCTTGGCCCAACCGAAACCCACGGTGAGGAGTAACAGCGTTCCGATAGGGTCTAAATGCTTGACCGGATTGAGCGTCACACGGCCCAGATTGCGGGCGGTTTTATCGCCCATCCGGTCAGCAACCCACGCGTGCCCGAGTTCGTGGAGCGCGAGGCTGTAGAGCAGCACCACCGCGACAATAGCGAACGTGAGTGGCGCGGTTTGTAGAAGTTGAAGCAGCACCTAGAGGCCGGGAATAAGCCGGATAATCGACAGGATAATGCCTTGAAAAAACCCTTGCAACGCGCCCGTAACGCCCAGATAGCTCATGATAAAAAAGAAAATGATAAAACCAAACGGCCCATACGAAGCGATTTGCTGGACAAAACGGCGGAGGCTTGGGCTGCCCCACGCGAGAACGGCTTTGGCTCCGTCGAGCGGGAAAACCGGAAACAGGTTGATCACAGCGTGCAAAACAGCTGTTCCCGACGCAAGGATGAATGAGCGTGCCAGCGCCTGACTGCCGGGGTTGCCGAGCGACGCGAAGATCACAGCGATCAGCGTTGAGACGAGCGCGACGATCAGGTAGGCGAGCGGCCCGCTGTACCACACGAACGCCTCTTGGGTTCCGCGCCCCTTGTAGTTGCGGCTGTTGGTAGGAATCGACTGCGGCCAGCCGAAGCCGAGCAAAAAGAGAAAGATAACGCCGGTAGGCTCGAGCTGCCGCTGCAGATCGAACTTCATGTACCCGGCAAAACGTGGGTTGGCGTCGCCGTAACGCGACGCCACATACGCCTGAAACACGTTGTGAAACACGAGCGCGACGATCATCACGAGCGCCACGATAATAAGGTCGGTTGTGCTGTAACCACCACTGATGTAATTGACAATCATACCTGCTCCTGAAGAATAACGTCGACGAGGCGCTCCGCTAGCGCCAGTTCGTCAGCAAAAGACGCGACCCGTGCGCCCTGCCGAGCCTCCGCTAAAAAAGCCAAGACTCTGCCGACTTCAGGCCCCGCCGATAGTCCTAAGCTTAGCACGTCGCTCCCGCTTACCCTGCGGTAGTCGCGCAGATCGCTGGACGCTTCCAATACTCGCTTGACGATTTTTTCGGCCTCTGTTTGTGCCGGAGCGGTGCCCGTCAACCTCGTGCTAGCGCCTAAAAGTCGTTTGGGGAGAGCGAAAACGGTGATAAACTGCTGGGTTTTGTCAGGGGAGAGGCCCAGCATCAGCGCTAGTAGATAACTCTCGAGCGGGACGTTTGTACCGATTTCGAGTGCGTCGAGCTGTCCTACAAGTGAGGTATCTTTCAACCCGTAAAGCGCTGTGAGTGCGCCTGACTTTGCCAATGCTGTTATAGCCGGAGCCACTTCGGGTTCAGCTAGCGTCAGCAAGAGTTCATTTTTGAGGCGGCTGGGGCTGACCTGTTTGTGAACCTCGGCTGCCAGCGCGTTCATCAGCGCGGTCTGGGTGGCTTCGTCATAACGGAAGCCGAGTCTGCCTGCGAGCCGCGCACCCCGGACGATCCGGGTCGGGTCGTCGAAGAACGAGCGGTCGTGCAGGGTGCGTAAAAGACCGTGTTCCAAGTCGTTTACAGCGTCTGTGACGCTCAGCAGCGTGTGCGGTTCGATGAGGTTTACGGCGAAGGTGTTGACCGAAAAGTCGCGGCGGTAAAGGTCGTCTTGAAGCGTACCGAGCGCAACTTCAGGGAGCGCACCGGGGCGAGCGTAAACCTCGGTACGGGCTGTCGAAAAGTCGAGGGTGAGGTTCGGCAACGTCAGCGTACAGGTCAAAAACGGGTCGTGAGCAGTGAGGGTTCCGCCAAGTCTCTCTTGCAGCGCCGTTCCCAACATCCTGGCGGACGTTTCGCTGACAAAATCGAGGTCGCGGCTGGGCCGCCCCAACAGCACATCTCTAACCGAGCCGCCGACGAGGTAGACGTACGGGTCAAGTCTAGCCGCGGTGTTTTTTACAGCGTCTTTCGCAGTATCTTCGGCTTTTACGGCAGCTTTTACGGCGCTCAAAACGGCCTGAACTTCAGGCTCTAAACGAGCCAGCACAGTTTCGGCGATAGACTGAGCTGCGACAACGTTCACGCTCTCAACTATAAGGGCGTCTTTTCCAAACATAGTCTTTGGGGCGCTAGTCTTTGGGTGCTATACCGTGCGCCGGTTGGGTATGCTGGAGGGCGTGACGAGTTTTAGCGGCAGGGCACTGTGACCAAATCATGATTGAGTACTACCGGAGTGTACACGGGACTTTGGAGCGCCTCGAGGCCTACCAACCGGGGTGTTGGGTCAACGTCGTCACGCCGACGCCTGACGAACTGACCTACTTGTCGCAGCAGCAGGGCGTCCCGCTCGACTATCTCTTGTACTCGCTCGACCTAGATGAGCGCCCCCGTTTTGAACGTGACGGCGAGTATATTCTCATCGTCATGCAGACCTCGTTTCCATTCGGTGACGAAGCCGACGTCCCGTTTGATACCTTGCCGCTGGGTATTATCCACACGCCGAGCGCACTTATTACGGTCAGTACGACGGTCAATCCGGTGCTAGAAGAGTTCAAAGCCAACCGTATCCGGGGCGTCAGCACCGTAAAACGCAACCGCTTCACCATGCAGATTTTTTTCCGGGTGGCGCAGCGTTATCTGCTCGACTTGAAACAGATCAACCGGCAGGTGGACGCGATTGAAACGAAGCTCGAGACGAGCACCCGTAACCGCGAACTGCTAGGACTTTTACGGTACGAGAAAAGTCTAGTGTACTTTAAGACGGCCCTAAAAGCCAACGAACTGATGATGGAGCGCATTCGCCGCGACCGCGTGTTCGAGATGTACCCGGATGATCATGATTTGTTTGAAGACGTGCTGATTGAAAACCTGCAGGCCATCGAGATGACCGACATCGCTACCAACATCCTGGTCTCGATGATGGGCGCGTTCGCCTCGGTGATTTCAAATAACGTCAACGCTGTCGTTAAAGTTCTGACCGTAGCGACGATTATGATTGCGATTCCGACGCTGATTACCGGCGTTTTCGGAATGAACGTACCGCTCCCGCTGCGCGAAAACCCCTGGGCGTTCGGGGTTGTGCTCAGCCTTTGCGGGCTTTCGGCGGTGGGGCTGCTCGTGTGGTTCCGCGTCAAGCGCTGGCTTTAGTCAGGGCCGATGGGCGCGTTTTGGCAGGGCCTGGGACTCGGCGCAGGTCTGATTATCGCCATCGGCGCACAAAACGCGTTCGTTTTACGGCAAGGGCTTAAAAAACAGCACGTGTTCCTTTCGGCTCTCATCTGCACGCTCTGCGACGCGGCGCTGATTACATTGGGGGTGGTGGGGTTTGGGACAGTCGTCTCGAGCCGTCTTGTGTTAACTAATCTTGCGGCGTGGGGCGGGGCGATATTTTTGTTTGCCTACGGTTTACGGGCGTTTATCTCAGTGTTTCGGGCGGCGGGACTCGAGGCCGAGGGCAGCGTAACCCTCTCGAAACGAGACGCAATTTTGACGACCCTCGCGGTAAGTTTGCTCAACCCGCACGTCTACCTCGATACGGTGGTGCTCCTCGGCGGGATTGGCGGGCAGTTTACGGGGCAGAACCGCGTCTTTTACGGCGTAGGCGCGGTGACGGCTTCGGTCGTATGGTTTTTCAGCCTCGCTTACGGCGCAACCCGGTTAGGCCCGCTTTTTCGCCGTAAGACAGCTTGGCGGCTTCTCGACGCCGCCATCGGCGTCATCATGTGGAGCACCGGCTTTTCGCTCATCCGGGAGGTTTTGTAGATGCTTTATGTGGCGCTGCTCGAGCCTGAAATCGCTGGAAACGTCGGCAATATCGCCCGCACCTGTGTGGCAACCGGCGCAGAACTGCACCTGATTCGGCCTTACGGCTTTCGCCTCACGGATGAAGCGGTACGCCGCGCCGGGATGGACTACTGGGAAGACACGAAGCTCGTGCAGCACGCTTCTTTTACGGCGTTTCAAGGTGTCTTCGGTAAAAAGTTTACGGCAGGCCGGGTGTTCGCTTTTACGACGAAAGCTCCGGACTATCACAGCAGCGTCAGCTATCAAGACGGGGATGTGCTGCTGTTCGGGCCGGAATCTAGGGGCTTACCTGAAATGGTGCGTCAAAGCTGCGTGCAGGTGCGGATTCCGATGAACCCCGACGCGCGTTCCTTAAATCTGGCGGTGAGCGTGGGCGTCGGGGTATATGAGGCGTGGCGGCAGTTAGGATTTTAAGCCCCTATTCTTTCCACGGTCTCCACATGGCGTCTTCGTCCGGCAGCGAATAGCCTGATGTTTTCAGTGCCAGCAGCACTTGTCCCCGGTGATGCGCGTCGTGAACCATCATGTGAATCAAATAGGTGTCGGCGCTGGGGTAGGGCGAGGTTCCGGTACCTCCCTCAGCTACGGCTTTCTGAACGGCGGTAGCGGTTTGTGCCAAAACATTTTTGATACGCGCTAGGTCGGTTTCAGGTACGAACGCTTCGGTGTCCTCTTCGTCAAAACCCTCACGGATGGTGAAGAGGTCGGGCAACGTTTCCAGCCTGCTGTCAAGCTTCGCGCCCCGATACTTGGTGACTCCGACGATATGCGCGAGATGCTGTGCGGCGCTGTAACCACCTCCCGGTGTACGCGCGTTTAGCATCTCCGGCGTCAAGTGCTCGAGTAATATCTGGTTAACTTTTAGGTTAGCCTGCCACGCGGTCTGCACTGCATCAACATTCATTTCGGCTCCTTAGCGGAAAGATTACGAAGTAAGTTGTGTGGGTGAACAGACCTCGAGAAGTATAGCTTATGGGCCGAGTGTGTTGTTTAGCTCGAGCCTTATTGTACGTTGGTAAAATAAGCTCACCGCAAAAATGGCTGTATTATGCGAAATTGCCTTTTACTAAAATAAAGCCGCCGCTACCGGCGGCTTTGTCAACGCTTTTAAGCAGTTCTATCCGAGTCTCACGGGATAAACGCTTACTGCGTAAATGTCGTATCCGGTTTTAGCCTGCCAATTGTTGCCGCAATCAGCTTAATCACGTTTTCAACGTCTTCCGGATCAACCATCTCAACGGGCGAGTGCATATAGCGGTTGGGTAGGCTGACGATGGCTGTCGGCACCCCGCCCCGGTTTTTGGCAATGTCGTCAGCGTCGGTATAGGTGTGCGCGGGTGAGATACCAAACGTGTGCGGAATACCCTCAGCCTCAGCCGTTTCGATCAGCAGCGCGTTAAGACCTCGGTGGACGTACGAGCCGATGGTCAACTCCGCGCCCGACCCGAACGGCTTTTCGCCTTCACGTTTAACGTCGATCGTGGGTACGTCGGTCGCGTGCGTCACGTCTACAGCAATCGCCGCGTCGGGTTTGAGTGTGTGTGACGCGATATACGCCCCAACGCCGCCAATCTCTTCTTGGACGGTGCCAACAGCTGTGACCTCAGCTCCGGATTCAGCGGCGCGGCGGGCCGCGTGGAGGACGATAAACGCCCCGATCCGGTTGTCAACGGCTTTTGAGACCAGCCGACCGTTGAGAAGTTCCAAAACGGGTTGCTCGATAACAGCAAAGTCTCCGGCCCGGACGTGTTCTTTGGCCTCGTCGCCAGTTTTTGCGCCGATGTCGATCCACAAGGTTTCGATTTTAGAGACCTTGCTGCGTTCCTCAGATTCCATCAGGTGAATGGGCTTTTTACCGATGACGCCCATCAGTTCGCCTTTATGCCCGACGACGCGCACCCGCTGTCCTACAAGTTGCTGCGAATCCCAACCGCCGACGCCCTTAAAGTACAAAAATCCCTCTTTGTCGATGTAGGTGACGATTAGACCGATTTCGTCCAAGTGTCCGGCGAGCATGACGCGGGGTTTGCCGCCGCTACCGAACGTCGCATAGACGTTGCCGTAGGCGTCGCGCTTGACTGTAGCGCCGTAGCTTTCGGCCTGCGCTGCGTAAACGTCGGCGGGTTTCGTTTCAAAGCCGCTCGTACCGGGGACCGTTAGGAGTGAGGTTAAAAAGTCTTTTTCAGCTTGATTCACAAAAGGGAGTCTACCACGCCCGGCAGCGCCGCCCTCTGCGTGCGGCGGGGCGAACAGCGCACATTTTAGAAGGCTCGAGTACCAACAAGGTTCTGCTGAAGTCATTGTTTGTCGGCTTGTGAGCTGCTACGGTCTTTAAGCCCTTAGAAGCTACCCGTGTCATCAAAAAAAGTACGCGCTAAACAGCGTATTTCGGCGTAATTACGGCTGCTTCTAGCTAACACTTGCCACCTAAATACCCGCACCGGCTCGTTTCGACTTATGATGGTCTAACCATGGAGATCCGACCTGCCCATCCCGATGATGTACCGGCGATTGCTAAAGTCCACGTGGACAGCTGGCGCACGACCTACCGAGATATCTTGCCTAAAGGCTACCTCAACGACCTCTCGTACAACGCCCGCGAGACGATGTGGGAAGAATCATTTGGGGAAGAGAGTGGCTCATTTTTAATGGTTGCCGAAGACGAGGGCCGGGTGGTGGGTTTTTCTGCTGGAGGCGGGGCGCGTCAGGATACGCCGGAGGCCAAGGGCTACGGCGGCGAGCTTTACGCGGTCTATACGCTAGACAGCTATCAGCGGCGCGGCCTCGGGCGGCGGCTTGTCACAGCGGTCGCCGAAGAACTCATCAACCGGGGGTTTGACACCATGGTTACTTGGGTGATTGAAGACAACGCCGCGTGCCGTTTTTACGAACGGCTCGGCGGCGTTTTACTGGGTAGTAAAACCGTTGAAATCGCCGATATGTCGCTCCGGGCAGTGGCTTATGGGTGGGAGGACTCGAGTACCCTTCTCAAACCCGAGGTCTAGCAAATTGGGTGTATAAACCAGTATGACGCACCTACCTGAAAACGTTGCTACAGTCGCTATAGTTGGATTTCTTGCGCTCGAGGCTGTACTCAGAAAGGGTAAATCGGCGAAGTCGTGGCAGAGCGAATCAGACCGGGGCACAACGTTTCTGCTGCTACTAGCTTACTTGGTCATCGGCGCAGCTCTCTCTTTACGTTTGCCGGGAATCACGCTGCCCCTCACCTTGCAGTGGGTAGGTGCAGGTTTGGCGTTTACGGGGCTAGCGCTGCGCGTTGCCGCGTTTCGGACGTTAGGCTCTAGTTACTCACGCACGTTACGGGTCAACGAAGATCAAGCCCTCGTCACTACCGGAATCTACCGACACGTTCGTCATCCGGGTTATCTCTCGTCTTTACTGCTTTGGCTAGGCGCCGTAACTGCTTCAGGTTCGTTGGTAGCGGTGTGCGTTGTAGCGGTAGCGCTTTTCGCTGCCTACACGCGCCGTATTCAGGTTGAGGAAAGGTTGCTCGCAGCGTCATTTGGCGAGGCGTACACGACGTATCAACACACGTCTTGGAAACTCGTTCCGCACCTCTACTGATACTGACTTACGGCAAATTTAAGCGGCAAGCCAAAACCAGCCCGCCGCTCACTGGTTCACCGAGCAGATTCAGTCGTCTATTTTTACGTGCTGAACCGAGTTTCGCACCTTGCCTTCATTGGCGAGCGCGGGTTCAAACCCTTCAGCTTGACTCCGCCGCAACGCAATATAATATAGCCGAGCAGCACGCCGTAAATGACCTTAGAGGTAACGTCAGCCGTCGTATAGGTGATAAGCCTCGCTACCGAACCCCCTTCGCCAAACCAGACAACCGGCATAAGGTACGCGCCCGGATAGAGCAGCCAAGAGATGAACAGCAACCAGAACACCCCGCGCATCAACCCTCGAGCGTTTTCAGGCAGGTCTGGTAGCGACTGATGCGTGACGCGCCAGACGATGACCAAAATCCACAGAAAGAAGACCGTACTGATGGTGCCCCAAAGATAGAGCTGCGCCGTACTGGTCGTTTCGTAAAATTGCCCGACGTAACCCGTGTAGATCATCGCTAGTCCGGCAATTAAAAACTGCCCCAGTAGCGGCGAAAACGCGTTCCGGTAAAGCCAGCGACGATTAACAGCTGCGTGAGCAGCATCGGCACGTCAATCGTCCAGTTCATGTAGCGGTAGCCGTTGGAAAAGGTGGCGTTACTCCGCTCCCACACGTCGCCGTTAAAGACAAACGCATTTTGCCAGCTCTGCTGCTGCTGAAACAAAATCAGCGCCGCTGAGATCATCACGACGCCGGAGAGAACGTTCGACAACCGGTAGCGCGGCGCAACCTGACCGATCGTTAGGCAAAAATAAAGCAGCGCCGCCAAGTGTGCGCCGACCCCGAAAGTCAAAACGTGAGAGACGATGTCCCACGAGACGGGTGAATAGGTAAACAGGTTCTCCATATTTTCCATAGCTGCCCCTTATAGATTGTTCGGCGTAAGCCTAACTCGCTAAATGTCTGTGCTGCTTTTACGCTCGTCATCATGGCAAGCCCAGCGGCTGCTTTGTGTAGGCCCCTACTAGGTTTGCCGGCGGCTTTACGGCGTCAGGTTGATAGCACTGGTTTTACGGTATCAGCTTCGTAGCTTCACGTTTACGGTGTCAGGTTTACGGCGTTAGCGTACGTTCACATTTCTAAAATAGGCGGGTTTGGCTTCGGGCTCAGCGGTCGGTGCTGCGTAACTGGTCACATTTGTGTCACAGAGTTGCGTCACGAGGTTACGTTGCAGAGTTCTGTGGGCCTCGAGCGGTAGATTGAGCTTGCGTGCCGATCACCCGTTTTATCCTACCGCTTGACGCCACGTCGGTCGGCTACCATCTCGCAACGATTGTACGTTTTTTGAGCCTCGTTTTTGCTGTGCCGCTGCTGGTTGCGGGCGTGGCGGGGGAGTGGCTTTACGTGGGCATTTTCGCTGACTTAGCCGCCGTAAGTTTTGGGGTCGGTACCCTGGCGCGGCGGGGCAACGCGCCGGAGCTCGAGCTCCGTGAAGCTTTAGTCGTTACCGCGCTGCTCTACCTTACCTTCGCGCTCGTCGGCAGCGTCGCCTTCTGGCCGGTCGCTACGCCGGTCAACGGTTTTTTCGAGGCGATGTCCGGCGTGACTTCAACGGGCTTGAGCGTCTTAACCGTCGAGACGCTGCCGCAAAGTTTGCTGTTTTTTCGCGCCTGGAGTCAGTGGGTCGGCGGCGCGGGTATCGTGATCTTGTCGCTGGTCGTCTTAAGCGGCCCTAACAGCGCCGCCTTCAAGCTCTACGCCTCCGAGTTTGGTGAAAACAACGTTCTGGGCAGTGTTAAAGCGATGGGCCGCGTGGTGATGCTGGTCTACACCGTCTTGACGCTCGCCGCGCTAGTGACGTTCGTGCTCGCCGGGATGACGCCTTTTGACGCTCTGGCGCACGCCCTAGCTACTTTGTCAACCGGCGGGTTTTCGGTCTACGCCGAGAGCGTGGGTGGGTACGCGCCGCTGACGCAGGCGCTTATCGTCCCCTTTATGGTGCTGGGCGCACTGAGTTTTCCGCTCCTCTATCTGACGGTGCGTAACGGGCCGCGGGCGCTCCTGAGGGATGTGCAGCTGCGCACCTTCGGGCTCCTCGTGCTCGGTTCACTGCCCCTCTTGCTGGCTTTTTATGGGTGGCGTAAAGAGGCGTTTTTGCCGGTTTTGTTTAACCTGGTGTCGGCGCTGACAACCACCGGGTTTAGCAGTACCGCCGCCGCCGACTGGCCCGGCGCGGTTAAATTCTGGCTGACGGCGCTGATGATTGTCGGCGGTTCGACCGGCTCGTCGGCGGGCGGCCTTAAACTCCTGCGTTTTGTCATCGTCTCAAAGCTGGCGGGCTGGTCGGTGGTTCGGGCGCTCCTTCCGGGCGCGGCTAAGCTCTCGCTCAAGGTCGCGGACAAACATGTTTCCGACGACGAAGTGCGGCGGGTGGGGGGGCTTCTAGGTCTTTATCTGAGTTTTGGCTTGATAACAGCGGTGGTGCTGATGTTAGCGGGCGGCGGGGCGCAAGACGCTGTATCTGACGCTGTGTTCGACGCCTTTTCCGCGCTCGGTACGGTAGGACTGTCAACGGGTGTAGTGAGCGCGGCGCTCCCTTTTTGGGCCAAGCTAACGGTCTGCCTAGCGATGTGGGCGGGTCGCCTCGAGATTTTGCCGGTGCTGGTTTTGCTCTATCCGCACTGGCGTAAAGGAGACGTGTGAGAATCGTTATTGCCGGTGCCGGAGAGGTGGGCGAACAGCTCCTTAGAACGCTCTCGCAGGCTGAAGACAACGAAATCGTGATCGTTGACCGCGACGAGGCGCGAACCGACGTGCTCGCTTCGGAGTTTGATACGTTAGCCGTTTATGGCGACGCGACCCACCCGGAAGTTTTAGAAAAAGCGCAGATTCGCAGGGCCGACGCCCTCTTAGCTGTTACCGGCATAGACGCCGTGAACGTTGTGATTGCGATGCTGGCTCGCCGCTTTGAGGTGGAAAAAGTGATTGTCAAGCTTGACAGTAACGCCCTGCGCGCCGCCTGTGAAGAGATCGGGGTGTCAGGCATCGTTACGCCTAAGTTAGCGGCAGTAACTAAGATGCAGGCGCTCTTAGCAGGCTCGGGCGAAGTTGACTTTTCTTTTCTAACTCAGGGTGCTGTAAAGCTCGTTGAGCTGCAAACCGGTGGGGTTAAAAATCGCCCCCTCGCTGAGCTCGAGCTGCCGAAAGGGGCTTTACTTATCAGCATTGTCAGGGAAAACAAGGTTATCTTGCCGGAAGGAAACACAAAGCTCAGGGAAAACGACAGCCTCATCTTTGTGGTAGAAGATGACCGCGTAACCCGGTCGCTAAAGCGTGCGCTGCACCTGTAGTTTGCGCTTGCAACTTGCCCTTAACCGGGCCAAGCCGTTACGAAACGCCGACGGTCTCCGGTTCTCTTAGTTTCTGCGTAATGTCTACGACTGCCTGCCGCGCGTGAACCAGACCGTTCTCGATAAACACGTCGCTGGTGCGGTCGCCAAAGCCTGCCGAACCGATGAAGTAAAGTCCGGGGACGGTGCTTTCAAAGGTTTCAGGGTTGAGCGTCACCGAATGGTCTTGCGGGTTTCGCTCAACGTTCAAGCTCCCCAAAAAGCTACCGGGCGCAGCGTAGTAACCGGTCAGGGCGAACGTCACATCTGTGGGAATGGCGAGCGTTTCACCCTGTTTGTCGATAATTACGTCCGTCGGCGTAATCTCCTGGACGACGCTGTTAAAGTGCGCGGTAATCGAGCCTTCTTTGACGCGGTTCTCGAGGTTCGGTTTAACCCAATATTTAAGCGAGTGCCGGAAATCTTCGCCGCGGTGAACCATCGTGACCCTAGCTCCGGCGCGGTACAGCTCCAAGGCAGCGTCCGCAGCCGATGAGCCTGCCCCGACAATCGTCACGTTGCGGCCCCAGTGCAGGTGCGCTTCGTCGAAGTAGTGCGAGACGTTTTCCTGGTCTTCACCGGGAACGCCTAGCATTTTCGGTGTATCAAAATAGCCGGTAGCGACCGCGACTCTACGGGCACGAATCGTTTCGGCGGGTTTGTTATCCGGGACAACGCTCAGTTCAAACCCTTCGCTTGTACGCTTCACGTCAGTCACGGGACTGTAAAGCCGGACGTTCAGCCCTTCGCGCTGCGCGACCTTGCGGTAGTATTCCAACGCTTCACGCCGCGTCGGTTTATCAATTGCCGTTACGAACGGGTGGTCGCCGACCTCGAGCCTATCGCTCGTTGTAAAAAAGGTTAGAAAGGTGGGCCAGCGGTAGATGGCGTCAACCATCGCGCCTTTATCGAGCAGAATGTGCGAAAGTCCGGCACGTTTGGCGCGGATGGCGGCTTCGGTTCCGATGGGGCCAGCGCCGATGATAGCGAGGTCGTAGGTGGGGGAGGGGTCAGACATACCTGTATGGTAGCAAGCTCAGGCTCGAGCCTTCGGGCAGAAGGCTACACATGAGAGACGTTCAAAGGGCGGCGCAGCGTGCCGGAAGCTCGAGTAACAATACAACGGTTCTGGCCTAAAAGCTCACCAGCAGGTCGATTAAGCCTGATAAACTGGCACCGCCAATCAAAATCCAGGAAAATGCCGACCCGAACTCATTTTTGGGATGTGCGAGAAGCAGAAGATGCAAAACGACGTGAACGATGAAAAAAATGTCGAGTCCTTTGATCAAGCCTCTGTTGAGGTCATCCTTGCTGTAAAGCTCGAGAAACAAAAGGGTCAATAAAGGTATATGTAGCGCCGTAAAAACCAGGTAGCCCCACCTTTCCGGCAACCAAAAGGTGAGGGGAAGTATTCGCCACTCACGCTGTTTCACGGCGTCAAGTTCGTGCGTCAAGATTAACGCGAGGCTAGCGAAGAAGAAAAAGTGGGATTCCATACTCGAGATTTCTCTTAAAGCTGTTGGTAAAGGTAAGCAGCGAGGCCGACGATAAGACAGAATAGGGCAACGACGTCAACTGCAAAGACACGCGCGATTTGCGCGTTGTAACCGCCCACAGACCACGCCAGCCACAAAAACGAACCGACGCTGACGAAACCGGCTATGAAAGCGACGAGCTGATACTGAGGTATAAAGACAGCCAGAACGAAGAAAGCGCCGAGAAGCCCGAAAAGTACCGCCCGGTGACGCATCAAAATAACGAGGTTGGCGTCTTGTAAAGGTGCGCCGTAGAGGGTCTCGAGCTGCGTCTTACCGAGCACGCCGGTCAATGGTAAAAGGTCGATGACGCCGACAACGACAAACGTGGCTGCTATGAGGTAACGCATAAACTCACCGCTCAGGCGCATTCGGACTGCGCATCGACCAGGCGATCAGCATTCCCATCCCGGCACCCTAAAAGATAAACCCTGCCCCGTACCGGGCGTGTGTTTCGGTGCTGCCATACCATTCGCTCAGAAATGTAAACACAAAGCCGTCTAGTAGCAGCGCCGGAAAAGTCGCCAGCGAAACGGCTTCAAAGACCGTTTGCGGCGTGAGCGAAACGCCTCTTTTTAGAAGCGCGACGAAGCTGTAGGTCAGCGGAACCGTCAGCAGAAAGAGCAGCGCACTCCTGAACCCGCCGTCAAACGCCCAAGAGATAGCCCGAACGACGAAGACGAAAACGAGCCACAGAAACACGCCTACCGCTACCGAACCTTCTGACCTGTACTCAAGGTAGGCACAGTTTCGTTTTGCTTGACGTTTTTTGGATTTGTACTCACCGTATCCATGTTTCTGCTCCTTTGCTCGAGTGGGTTGATACCTGTTCTAAAATGCCGAATCGGGATTTTTACCAGCTGTCTTTTACGGGTTAACGTGTTGTAACTCCTCCTTACCGATCAAGCTGGCAAAAGCTTCAAAAGAAGCGTCGGTACGCCTAAAGTCGTTTGTGACGAGCCGGTCGAGCAGCAGACCCGAAAAGGCGTTGACAATTAAGTTGGCGGTCGTGGCGTCACAGTTAGGGAGACGGCCCTGTGTGAAACCGACCCAGCCGTTCAGGGTCTGATGGGCAAATTCGGTATAAAGCGCGTTGCCGTTCATGGCCTGCACCTCGACTTCAAACAGGAGTTTGACAAAAGGGACAAAGCTCTCTGAAGTGAACCATCCCCAGAGGCTCATCAGCTCGGCTTGGGTGTTCGCCTCCGGTTCCGGACTGCTGCTCAGGATGGCGATTTGCTTGGTTTGTGCGAGCGTCAGCGCTCCTACAATCAACTGTTCTTTAGAACCGAAATGATAGATGAGCATCCGTGCGTTGGTACCGGTGGCGTCTGCTAAAGGGCGGAGGCTGAAGTTGCTGATACCGTTTTTGAGAAGGTACTCGAGAACCCTTTCGAGCAAAGCTGCTTTGATGGTGGGGTCGGAGTCTTTGACCATAACTGAAACGCTCGTTACGTGTAACAAGTGTTTCATATTCGAATACGGGTGTCAAGGCTTTGAGATTTTCGCTGTCTTTCGGTGTTGAAATTAGAGCCGACGCACCGCAGGTACAAGCAGTCCTATAAGTGCCAGAAAAACGGTTGCCAACCCGTAAACTAAAATCAAGGGTGAAGTACCAAAATGCTCAGCTAAAAAACCAGTTAAGACGAACCCGACAGGTAGCAGCGCAAACGACCCCAGCATGTCGAGACTGAACACGCGCCCTAGCATCTCTTCCGGAATCTGCGTTTGAACAGTTGTCTCCCACACGACGCCGAACACGGTGAGGCTTGCGCCGACCCACGCCATCGCACCGACGCCGACGATGATATGCGGCGCGAACCCCACACCGACCAGGCCCAACCCAGTGGCGGCAACGGCAAGGTAAGCGGCCCAACCTCTCCGCCGCAAGGTTATCCGGTTGAGCACGAGCGCCGTGACCAACGCACCCGCCGCCATCCCGGATAAAAGCCAGCCGAGCGACACCGCACCTGCAAAACGGGTTTCGGCGAGAAGGGGTAAAAGCACAGTCATAATCCCGGCGGTAAAGATATTGACGAAGGAAAAGAGAACGATTGTCACCCACAGCCAACGTAAGCCAGCCACATACCGAAAGCCTGCCCTCAGGTCGTGCCTAGAAGCCATCTCAAAAACGCCTAAGCAGTAATTTGATGCAGCCGAGATGCAGGAAGGCCAAGAAGTTTAGGGAGTGATGTTCATAGCGAACGACCAGACGGCGAAAGTTGCCGAGGTGGGCGAATAGCCGTTCAATCTTCCAGCGCCGTTTGTAGCGCCTCAGTTTACGTCCATCTTGCGTCTTGGCTTTTTTACGGTTTCTTCGGTGAGGCGCAATCATTTCAACACCTGCTTCGGCGAGTTCAGCGTCAAGCGGATCACTGTCATACGCTTTGTCACCGATTAACTTGTCGGGTTTGCCGCTGACGTGTCGAGATGCGAGAGTCGCGTGTACCAACCGGACCTCATGTGGGCTAGCAGACGTAACGTGCAGGGCGAGGCAAGTACCACCAGCGTCCGATACCGCCATGACTTTGCTACCCTTACCCCGTTTAGTCTTACCAACTGCTGACCCCCTTTTTTCGCAGCCACAAAGGTACCGTCGATAAAGCATTCCGACAAGTCGAGTTTGCCCCGCTGCAGGGGGTCATGCGCTAAAGTCTCTAGAATCTGCCGCAACACGCCGTTTCTCTCCCATTCTTGAAAGCGCCGATGGCACGTCTGATAGGGCGGATAGCGCTCGGGTAAATCAGCCCACTGTGCGCCCGTTCGTAATATCCAGCAGATGCCCTTAAGTATCGCTCGTGGTTCTCGTCTGGGACGGCCTTTGCCATCTTTGCGTCGAGCTGGTTCGGGAATGAGCGGCCCTAGTACTTCCCACTGTTCATCGGTGAGTTCCATACCACCGTTCTAACAGCTATGCAGCTGACTATTCGTTTTTGAGATGGCTTCTAGTAACCCGAAGAAATCCCGGTTTGACGCTCTACCGAGCGAGGCCGCATCGCCAAAAGACAAAGTGCGCCCAGCACAAACGTCAGCGCGTCGAAACCGAGCGCTAAGCTTAGGCTGCCGAGTGTGATAAGCAAGCCCCCGAGCGGCGGCCCGAGGATGCCTGCGAGTTCCGAAGCGAACGAGCGCACGGCGTTGGCCTGGGGTAGTACCTCTCGAGGGACGAGTTGCGGCGTGATGCTCATCGCTGCAGGCATAAAAAACGCGCTCAGCAGACCGAACACTCCGGAGAGAATGTAGAGATGGGTCAGCTCGAGCCTTCCACCCAACATCAGCACCAGGACGACCCCCAGCAAAATTGCGTGAAGTACATTGCTTACGAGCATCGTTAGACGCCTCGGAACTCTATCAACCAAAACCCCGCCGGTCAGTAAAAAGAGCAGTTGCGGTACCGAATAGACCGCCAGTACCCGCCCGATTTCGCCCGCGCTGCCGCCCAACTCGAGCACTAAAAACGGCAGCGCCACACTGTACACGCGGTCGCCCAGAAGTGAAATACTCTGACCGAGCCAGAACCAGACGAACGGGGCGTGCCGGAGGGGGTGGGGTGCTGTAGCCATACCCTTAGTTTTGGGCTAAGCTGCTCTCAGTGACAGAGAAGGGTGAAAGTAGACCGTTGACGGTTACGACGCCCGAAGCTGCGCGAATGTTGCTCGAGCCCAAACATGCCCGTTTTATCGCCCCTTTTCTCGGACGCGAACGGCTTGTCGCAGAAGTTGCCCAAGAAATCGGTGCGCCGCTCAGCACGACGTTCCGGCACGTAACCCACTACTGCGAGGTCGGTATTTTAGAGATTACGCGGCAGCAAACCCGTAAAGGTCGTGCGCTTAAATTTTACCGAACCGTTGCCGACGCCTTTTTCGTCCCGAACCGTTTGCGGATAAACCCTGAGAATGCTTGGCTGGACGAGTTTGAACGTACGACGAGACGGGGTATCGAACACGCTTACGGCGAACACCTAGCAGATTGGGGTGAACTCATCTTTCGCAACGAGGCGGGGATTTTCACAATCAACCTAGCTAAAACGCCGGGACAACCCGTGACTTCACTGGAGCCGGACGCGCCCGCGATGTTGACCACGGCTCACGACGCCATCTATTTGGACTTTGCCGACGCTAAACGTTTACAGCGTGACCTACACGAGTTGCTTGAGACCTACGCGGCGAAAGAGGGGGCGCAGCGCTACCTGCTGCGGCTCGGCTTGGTACCGCTGCCGGAAGATGTTGAGCTGATTCTCTGAGGTTGTGTTAGACCTGTCAAACCGTACTGCTCGGACAAAGCTGCTGCAGCGGACACGCCGCACACAAAGGCGTCCGCGCCAGACACACCCGCCGTCCGTGAAAAATCAGGGCGTTGTGAAGAAAAATCCAGCTGTCTTCGGGAAATTGGGTCTCGAGGTCGGTCTGTACTTTGTCGGGATTCATCGCCGCTGTCAGTCTTAACCGTCTGGACAAACGTCCGACGTGCGTGTCCACTGCAATGGCAGGCCGTCCGAACGCGTTTGCCAGCACAACCGACGCCGTTTTACGGCCCACACCGGGCAGGCTCAGTACTGAGTCAAAGTCTTCGGGTACCTCGCCGCCAAAACGTTCGGTCAGGGTTTTCGCTGTCGCCACGCAGTTTTTGGCCTTGTTGCGGTACAGACCGATGCTTTTGATGAACGGGATAACTTCATCTGCTGTTGCTTGCGCCAGGCTGGGCGCGTCCGGGTAACGAGCAAACAGGGCGGGGGTGGCAGCGTTGACGCTTTTGTCGGTGGCCTGCGCCGAAAGAATCGTCGAGATAAGCAGTTCAAAGGGGTTGCGGTGACTGAGTTCAGTTTGGGCGTCGGGGTAGGTTTCTTTAAGGATGTCTAAAACAGCCTGCGTGCGGCTCGGCTCGGTCTTCGGTTCGGTTTTCGGTGGGCTCGAGGTCATCCCCTCATTATGTAGGATATAAAGGTGACAGACGGAAGTTCCGACATCGGCAGCTCACAGCTCTCTGATTATTCCCCCGGCGCAGTCCGTGACTTTGTTTGGGGTGAGCTTTCTCGGCGGCGGCAGGTCGGTTATCCACTACCGCCGCACGGTCATCACCCGAACTTTACCGGGGCGGCAAAGGCGGCGACGCTACTTTTAGCCTATTTGCTCAAGGCTCAAACCCTCACCCCTGGTCAAACTGTCCTCTGCTACCCGGATATGGTACTCAAACCGCTGCGTAAACGGTTGCTCGAGGCTGGTCTAAGTGTCGTCGTGCCCGCACAACACGGCGAGCATTACAGGTTGCTAAAAAGTGGCGTGGTCAATCCCGTAAACGCGTCTTCGATTGCCGGAGCCGAACGCGAAGGCGAAGACCACGCTATGCTCCCCGAAGTCAGTTTTGTCTTTATCGCGTGTGTTGCGCTCAGTCCGGTTGGTGAGGTTTTGACCAAAGGCTACGGTTTTACGCTGCCGCAAGAGGTTTTGGGACTACCTTCGGCTACCGTTGTTCACCTGCTACAAATTGTTCCGGAGCTTGAGCCTGACGCGCCGCCAGTCACCCTTTTTGCGACACCCGAAGACGTGTCTGTAAAAAGTGTATAAGCACTTGACAAGGATAAAACCACAAGTAAAAAATCCGTCAGCCGTTTCCGGCGCTGCTCTATAAACTTAGCTCATGCCCGCCTACGCCTACAAAGCTCGAGACCGCAGCGGTAAACTCGTCGAAGCGGTGATGGAAGCCGCGTCCCAACGTGACGTTGCTGCAAACCTACGTGAAAAAGGGCTGATCCCCACCGACATCGCCGTCCCTAAAACTGGTATGCAAGCTGACATCAAGCTTCCTGCCTGGCTGGACATCGGCGGGAAAACCAGCTTGCGCGACGTTACGGTGTTCAGTCGGCAGTTCGCCACCGTCATCAACGCCGGTCTGCCGGTCGTGCAGTCGCTCGCTATTTTGCAAAAACAGGCGGAAAAAGCCAGCCTTAAAGACGCCCTCAAAAAAATCCGTGAAGAGGTTGAATCGGGCCTGCCACTCTCCGAAGCGATGAGTAAACACCCGAAGATCTTTAACCGGCTCTACGTCTACTTGGTACGCGCCGGGGAAGCTTCAGGTAATTTGGACGGCATCTTGGAGCGCGTTGCCAGTTATCAGGAGAAACAAGCAGCACTGCGCGGCAAACTCAAAAGCGCGATGACCTACCCCGGCGTCGTGCTGACGATTGCTCTCGGCGTGACCTACTTTTTGCTGACCGGGATTGTGCCGCAGTTTGCGGGTATCTTGACACAGCTCGGCGGCGAACTGCCGGTTATCACCAAAATCCTGATGGCTTTAAGCGGCTTTTTAACGAATCAGTGGTGGGTACTGGTGCTGCTGATCGGCGGCACCATTGGCGGCATTACGCTTTTTTACCGCACCAATCAGGGTAAACACGCGATTGACGGCCTACTTCTAAAAACGCCGGTGGTCGGCAACCTGATTCAAAAGGCGGCGATTGCAAGCTTTTCCAACACCTTTGGCCTGCTCCTAAAAAGCGGTGTGAACATCATCGAAGCGATTGAGATTACGAAGGGCACAGCGGGCAATATCATCATTGAAGACGTGCTCGAGGAAGCCAAACAGTCGGTGCAGCGCGGCGAACAGATTAGCGCGACGCTCATCAACCGGCCCAAAATCTTCCCGCCGCTGGTCAGCTCGATGATTTCCATCGGAGAAGAAACCGGGAACGTCGACGCGATGATGGAGAAGATTGCGAGTTTTTACGAGCGTGAGGTCAACGAGGCCATCGAAGGTCTAACAGCAGCTTTAGAGCCGATGCTCATCGTATTTTTGGGCGGCGTGGTCGGGTTTATCGTTGCGGGGATGTTCCTGCCGATGTTTGCGATTATGGGGCAGCTGAGCGGCTGAGCTAAACCTTTACCTGCTTGTAACGCGGTCTGTAAGAGGCCGCGTTTTTGATGTCTAGAAGCCATCTCAAAAACGAATAGTCAGCTGCATAGCTGTTAGAACGGTGGTATGGAACTCACCGATGAACAGTGGGAAGTACTAGGGCCGCTCATTCCCGAACCAGCTCGACGCAAAGATGGCAAAGGCCGTCCCAGACGAGAACCACGAGCGATACTTAAGGGCATCTGCTGGATATTACGAACGGGCGCACAGTGGGCTGATTTACCCGAGCGCTATCCGCCCTATCAGACGTGCCATCGGCGCTTTCAAGAATGGGAGAGAAACGGCGTGTTGCGGCAGATTCTAGAGACTTTAGCGCATGACCCCCTGCAGCGGGGCAAACTCGACTTGTCGGAATGCTTTATCGACGGTACCTTTGTGGCTGCGAAAAAAGGGGGTCAGCAGTTGGTAAGACTAAACGGGGTAAGGGTAGCAAAGTCATGGCGGTATCGGACGCTGGTGGTACTTGCCTCGCCCTGCACGTTACGTCTGCTAGCCCACATGAGGTCCGGTTGGTACACGCGACTCTCGCATCTCGACACGTCAGCGGCAAACCCGACAAGTTAATCGGTGACAAAGCGTATGACAGTGATCCGCTTGACGCTGAACTCGCCGAAGCAGGTGTTGAAATGATTGCGCCTCACCGAAGAAACCGTAAAAAAGCCAAGACGCAAGATGGACGTAAACTGAGGCGCTACAAACGGCGCTGGAAGATTGAACGGCTATTCGCCCACCTCGGCAACTTTCGCCGTCTGGTCGTTCGCTATGAACATCACTCCCTAAACTTCTTGGCCTTCCTGCATCTCGGCTGCATCAAATTACTGCTTAGGCGTTTTTGAGATGGCTTCTAGTCAACCCAAACTTAGCCGTCCAACTTTTTTTGTCAGAATCAGCTCGAGACCTCTATACTTAATCCACCTAAGTCAGGAGGTTTTTCTTGAACCGTTACACCTTTGAGCAGTTTGCCGCAACCCGCACCTTTGGCAGCCTCGTCTACAGCCCTTCGGGTGAGCGCCTTTTTTACCTTGCTAACACCAACGGTCAAAAAAATATCTGGAGCTTACCTTCGGGTGGTGGTTTTGCGGAACAGCTCACGTCATTTACGGACGAGCGCGTTACCGAGCTGAGCGTCTCACCTGACGGCAAGTGGCTCGCCTTTTTAGCCGACCATCACGGCGACGAGATGACGCAGGTGTGGCGGCTTCCGGTTACAGGCGGCTGGCCGGAGCGTCTAACCGATGAACCCGAAGCGCAGTTTACGCTCGGCGAATGGCTTAACAAAGAGCGGGTTATCGTTACGGCAAACGACCAGGAACCGGGTGAACAGCATCCGCAACTGCTCGATATCACGTCGGGTGAGCGGCAACGGCTCTTGACGGGCGGCGTTTTTTACGGGACGACGGCCTCGCCTGAGGGTGAACGCGTGCTGGTGCTCGAGTTTCTAGGCAACACGAATCAAAACTTATACGTTTACGACGTTAATACAGGCCAAAAGACGTTAGCAACCCCGCATGAAAATGAAGTAATTTTCTTTCCCGGCCCCTGGATGAAAGACGGTTTTTACCTGCTGACCAATGAGGGCCGCGAGTTTACCGGTTTGGGGTTTTACAGTCTCGCCGAGGGCAGCTGGTCTTACGTTTTTACCCCCGACCACGACGTCGAAAAGGTCGTACTATCGTATGACAAACACTTACTCGTCGCGGTTGTCAATGAGGCGGGCGCGTCGCAGCTGCACGCGGTTGATTTAGAGCGTAACGAAGCACTCGAGCTTCCCCGTTTACCTTACGGGGTAGTTGACCAACTCGACATCCATCCGTCTGGGGAGAAAATCGCCTTACTTTTAGGGACGGCAACCGAGTCGGATAACATCTTTGAACTCGACCTCGCTTCAGGAGAGCTCAGGGCGCTCGAGCAGAGTATGTTGGGCGGCGTTCAGAAGCGTGATTTGCTCGAGCCCGAGCTCATCTCTTACCCAAGTTTTGACCAAGATATTCCTGCATGGTTCTACCGTCCCAAGTCGAGTGACGGACGTGTCCCGGTGGCACTGTCCATTCACGGCGGCCCGGAAGCGCAAGAGCGCCCCGACTACGCCTACAACGGCCTCTATCAATATCTGCTCAGTCGCGGTATCGGTGTGCTGGCTCCCAACATCCGGGGTTCGATAGGGTACGGCATCTCGTATCAGAAGCTCATTCACCGCGATTGGGGCGGGGGCGAGCTTGAAGACATCCGCCACGCGGCTGAGTATCTGCGCACTCTGGACTGGGTAGACCCTGCAAAAATTGCAATTTTCGGCGGCTCATTCGGCGGGTTTGCCACCCTCAGCGCCCTGACCCGCTTGCCCGAATACTGGGCGACCGGCGTTGATCTGGTCGGCCCGTCGAATCTGGTGACGTTTGTAGAGAGCGTACCTCCCTTCTGGCGTAGCACGATGAAGGACTGGCTGGGCGACCCTGAGGCCGACCGAGACTTTTTGCTGGAGCGCTCGCCAATCACCCACCTAGACCAACTTCGCGTTCCTCTTCTAGTTATGCAAGGCGCGAACGATCCCCGCGTCGTACAAGCAGAAAGCGACCAGATGGTCGAGGGTTTACGCGGACGAAACCATGACGTGACCTACTACGTAGACGAAAAAGGTGGTCACGGCCCCGCAAGCCGCGCGGACGGCGTCAGGTGGATGAAGATGATTGCCGAGTACCTCGAGGAAAAACTGCTTGGAGACCCCTCTGAGCGTTCTTAAAGCTGCTCAAAATTGCTATAGGCCGCGCCGCCGTGCTAAGCTGTCAAGGTTGACTGTTACGGTCTGAACTACTCTTACGAATAGTCTAAGGAGCATCATGGCAAGAAATCCATCAGCAATGAAGTATCACCGTCAAGCCCAAAAAGCCCGCGCCCAAAACCGCGCTGCCAAAAGCACCATCCGCACCTTCGGCAAAAAAGCCAACGCCGCCGCCGAAGCCGGTGACAGCGAAGCCGCCGCCAAGTTTCAGCGCGTCACCATCAGCTTGATTGACCGGGCTGCTAAAGGTTCGACGATGCACAAAAATACCGCTGCTCGCCGTAAGTCACGCCTTGCTAAACGGCTGAATAAGGCGCTCGAGGGAGCCGCCTAAATATCCAGCATCTAGCTCAAACGAAAAGCTCCCGATTCGGGAGCTTTTTTAGTGGCGTTCTGCGGTAACGCCGCGCAAACGGTAAGGGAGACCCGGCTCGGTGTAGTCAAAAGGTTCGGTGCTGCGGAGGGTCAGCTCGAGCGGCGCAACTCCTGCGCCTATCTCTGTCGGAAACCACGGCCTAGCCGTCTCTGAAACGATTAGAAGTCCATATGCGTCACCGACGGGGGCGAAATTCTCGCCAGGTTTACGGTAGGGTTTTAACCCCAAACGACCCAGTGCAGCTACGGCTTCCGATACATCCGGCACGACGCAACCGATTTCGCTTACGTTCAAGATGTGCGCTGAACCGAACGGTTCACTGCTTGCATTGGGGAGTTCATGACGGGCGATGAACTCGAGGATATTCCCGTCCGCGTCCAAAAAGTAAACCTGTTCGGCGTTCCAACTTTTCGAAGAAAACTGAGTTTGACCCTCTTGCTCGAGCAGTTCCACCCGCTCTAGCAGCCACACTTTCGCCTCAGCCAGCTTGTTTTTGGGGACGTTGAAAGCAAAGTGATAGGGCGCAACGTCCTCCTCCGAAACATCAAAACGTAACAGGCTCGAGCCCGCCTGTACCGTAAAGTGTTCAGGGGTTTCCCTCAACAGCTCCAGCCCTAACGTTTCCGCGTAAAACGTTCGCTGACGCGCCAAGTTTTGTGTTTTAAGCCGAAGCTCGAGAAACCCCATCAACCTCTAGCCGTAACGCTCTTCCTTAAATGGGTCGCCGCGCATGTGGTAGCCGTTACGCTCCCAAAATCCCGGCTTGTCGCCCTTCATAAACTCCATCCCTGACAGCCATTTAGCACTCTTCCAGGCGTAGAGATGCGGCACGATGGTACGAACCGGGCCGCCGTGCTCCATGGGAATGTCTTTGCCCTCCAACTTATGCGCCACCATGCAGTTCTCCGCCGTAAAATCTTCAATCGTCAGATTTGTCGTGTAACCGCCGTAGCAATGAAACAAGATGTGCGTTGCGGCGGGGTCGGGGTCAATGTGCTTCATCAGCTCAGTCGTCAGCACGCCCGTCCAGCTCACGTCCAGCTTCGACCAGTGCGTAACGCAGTGAAAATCTTTAGTCATGTCGGTTTGTGGCATGGCTAAGAGGTCATCCCATTTGAACGTCTTCTCTTCGGCCAGTCCAAAGATACGCAGCTCAAACGCTTCTTGGGTTACGCGCGGGGTCGGGCCGTAGGTCATAATCGGGAAACGTTCGGTAACGCTCTGACCTGCTGGGACTTTAGGATTGTCGGGTTGTTTGCGAAAGATATTTCCGAGCATGTCTTAAAACTAGCACGCAAACTCCGAAGCAAAAGTTGTGCTCTCCGGGATTTGACTCGGTAGCAGGTTACTGACGGACGCAGTAGGCTCAAACAGGTAATCTTGGCTATATGCTTGCTCCGCTCCGCATCGTTCTTGTGAGACCTAAAGACCCGGCGAATGTTGGCTCGAGCGCCCGCGCCATCAAAAACTTCGGCCTGAGCGAGCTTTACCTCGTCGCGCCGCAACGCCCGCTCAACCGGCACGCCTACGCGCTCGCCTCACACGCTGGAGACGTTTTGGACGGGGCTGTTATGTGCGACACAGTTGCGGACGCCCTAAACGGTTGTACCTTCGTCCTCGGTACGACAGCCCGCCCCAGAGACTCCGACATGCGCGTTTACATACCTAGAGAAGCCGCTGAAACCCTGTCCCGTGAGGGCGTCGCGGTGCTTTTCGGCCCCGAAGATTACGGCCTCAGCAACGAAGATTTGCGGCACTGCCAGGGCTATATCCAGATTCCGACTGCCGAGTACGCGTCTCTCAACCTCGCGCAAGCGGTGCAGCTCGTCGCGTATGAATGGTTCGTCGCTTCTGCTCAGCAAAGCCAGACCGTAAAGCGGGAGGTGGCTCCGAGAGAGCGACTCGAGGGACTCTACACCCACCTTCTTGACACGCTCCACACCATCGGCTATACCGACGCCCAACGTGAAGAGAGTGCCGACGCGATGTTCCGCGCTATCTTCGACCGCGCTGAGCTAAACGAGCGTGAGGTGGCGGCGCTGCGTGGGGTCTGGCGTCAGGTTTTGTGGGCTGTAGAAAACAAGCCTCGTACCAAATAGGTCAAACCCCGTTGACACTCCCCAAGTTCCGCTTGTATACTCATGGACGCTGACCTGAGGGCTCTCCCTCGAGGAGGGTTGGCCGAGCGGTTTAAGGCGGCAGTCTTGAAAACTGCAGTAGGGGCAACCTTACCGGGGGTTCGAATCCCTCACCCTCCGCCACAGATCAGCCGCACGGTACTCAGTTGTACTGTACGGAGAGGTGGGTGAGTGGTTGAAACCACAGTCCTGCTAAGACTGCGTCTGGTGAAAGCTGGACCGAGGGTTCGAATCCCTCCCTCTCCGCCAGTGTGTTAGGGGTATCATCCCTAAAGTTGAAAGTAGCGGGGACTAAGTTACTGATGATACCAGTAACCATTTTGCGCCCGTAGCTCAGCTGGATAGAGCGTCTGACTACGGATCAGAAGGCCAGGAGTTCGAATCTTCTCGGGCGCACCAAAGAAACCCCGTCTTAGACGGGGTTTTTGCCTTCCCCCTAGTGTGCCTGCCAACCGCCAAAGTCAAAATGTGTGCCTATTGTGTGCCGCTTTTTTGTAGTATCAGTTGGGGCATTTCCAAAGATGGGGAGAAATCAAAGCAGGTACCTTACCGTTTTTTGCCGAGTGGGACAGACAATGCACTGTTTCTTACCCAAACCCGCACTCGTCAATCTACGTTGTATAGCATCTAACAGCCAAGAAGCTACAATGAAGGCATGGGAGCGCCTTACAGTAGAGACTTACGCTTAGGCGTGTTAGCGGCTTTGGATGAAGGGCTGAGCAAGACGGAGGTACATCGGCAGTTCAAGATCAGCCGGAGCACGGTAGACGATTGGCTTAAACTGCGAGCAGAAACAGGCAAGGTAACGGCAAACACAGACTACTATCGCGGGCGTCCTGCGGTACTAGGCAACACCGCAGAGGTGCGGGCTTTTACCGCAGCGCAGCAGCACCGCGCACTTACAGAGATGGCGGCAGCGTGGCAACAAGAGCAAGGCGCAAGGCTGAGTACGATGGCGTTTTCTAGAGCACTTAAGCGACTTGGCTATACGCGTAAAAGAAGAGCTATCTCTACCGGGAGCGCTCACCAGCAGCACGGCAAGCCTTCGAGCAGGAGCTAAGCACACTAGACCCGGAGAAGTGCGTGTATATCGATGAAGCTGGCGTTGAGAACACGCTCGACTATAGCTACGGCTGGAGCCTCAGTACACGCTGCAGTGCTGAGAAGCTGGGACATTTTACCCAGCGCGTCTCGATGATTGCCGCCTGGTGTCAGGGTAAGGTCTTGGCACCGATGACCTTCACCGGTTACCAGGAACGTCGCCAAGTCTATAAGCAACGTGAGAGACGAATACCCGCAGCGTTGAAGCCGAGAAGATCGGGTCACCACGGGTAATCTGCGATGTGTCTAATACCGCAAGGGCAAGTTTACACGCGCATTACATCCTGGGTCTTCTTTCCGGCAGCAAGAGCGTAACCGACATGGCTGAACGCGGCTTGTTGCCGTTTGGCAAGCAGTACGCCTGCAAGCTTCTAGCGCAGAATCCAACACCTCACCAAGACGTTCTGACATGCCGTTTAGCCGACGCACCCCAGGGCGCTTACCGCGCCGTTGATCTGCTCAAGGTCAAGCGAACGTATCGAGGGGGTCGGACGCTGTTATGACAACAGCAAGGGGGTGATGTGGGGTCACACGTTAGTGAGTAGTGGGCTGGTCCAGTTAGGCGAAGACCCTTATCTACTACGCTGTGATCCGTTTCCCGACGAGCTGATGAGTACTGAGCGCTACCCCAGACTCACGGCTACAGAGGCGATGCTCACGGTGGCTGGCGACGTCGTAAGCGCTGGCGTAAAGGTCAAGGCGTTGCTGGTCGATGCCGAGTTCACGACTCGACTGGGATTACGCTCCTTGAAGCAGCTACCGCTAGCTTTTGTTGGTCGCTTCAGAAGTAACGCCAAAGTGATGTTCGAAGCCCAAAAGGTGCGCGTCAACGATTTGGCTAAACGCTTCATGCCCGGCAAAGCGCGCTGGTATCCAAAACTCAGACGCTATATCAAACGCCTCGAGGTCGTCCTAGCCGAAGTTGGCACTGTGGAGTTGCTGATTGTCTGGAAAGCTCAAGGGTTCGGCTGGCACCTCACCACCTTGATCAGTACCCTTAAAGCCGGCGTTCAGGAAGTCTTTCAGGCTTGGTCAGCGCGTTGGAGCCTGGAAGTCAGTCACAGGCTCCGAAAACAATCCTTGGCGTTGGGCGCGTGTCAGTGCCTGACCTATGCAGCTCATTTGCAACATGCCGAGCTGGTCAACCGGGCCTTCGAGCTGATGCGTCTAGAACGGCAACGAACATCTTATCTAACGTGGAAGTCGGCTCAGCAGCGCGCCGCTGAAACCCTGAGAAACGCCTTGCTGACCGAAGGTTTTCGTATGGTCGCCTGAAATTAACCCTTCAGTACGCGGTTTCTCAATTTGGCGACATTCCTGCTTACGCTAGCTGCCGCATCCCAAACCTGGGTGAGATAACAACATAATGTCGGCAGATTGTTGACCTCAGACCTAAATACGGCTCCAGGTGCCAGGCTCAGGTTGCCAGACGCCCTCAGTACGACCACTAACCAGAGGTTCTAGAAACGCCTGGAGCCGAACCATAACCTCGGCAAAATCCGCTGGCCCGCCGAGCGTAGGGTTGGCGTTCTGGAGTCTGGCCCACGCCTGAACCAGCGTCGTCGCCCCGGCAAAGGCGGGGTCAAAGAGGTAAACCGCGTCAGCGAGCGGCGTCTCTCGCCGCGAAAACGTTTCAGTGAGCGCCGCACGTAACGCCGTGGCCTTAAAAACCTCGCGCTGGCTGATAACGTAGAGGTCGAAAAAATCTTTGGCGCGGCTGTTGAGTGTCCCCAGCACCACCATCGCTTGAAACTTTTCAGCGACAACGGTTTCGACTGCGTAGCCGAGCAGTCCTGCTTGCGCCGTGTCATCACCAAGCAGCGTAGGGTAACGAAGCCTGCTCGGTTGCGGTACCAGCACGTCGCCAAACCCTACGTCGATCTGCAGCGAAACCTGGGCTGAGCCGAGGTAGGCGGTGAGCTTGACGCGAACCCCTTCATAGAGTGCGTCTTCGCGGATGCGAGCGCTGCGTACCGACTCCGGGTCAAAACGGACACCGTCTTCCAGGCGAACCTGAGCGATCTCGCGGACAATGGCGGCGATACGCGCCAGGTCGGGTGCGAGCTTGAGTCCCAGGAGATCGAGGTCGACTGTAGGACGCGCCTGGCTGCGTAGAGTAAGACGCCCCCTTTTAAGACGAACTGATCTTGGTAGTTAGAATTCGCCAGCCGCGCTAGAAACTGCTCTTGCAAATAGAGCAGCAGCACGCGGCTAAAGTCTCGGCCTTCACGCCGCGCCAGGTTGAGCAGCCTCGCTTTGACCGACGCAGCGACGTCTTTCACCCGAGCACCACACTGGCGTAACGCTCCATCGCTCTTTCGACGCGGCAGGCCCTCGCCGCCTCGAGGAGCCGCGGCACACTAAAGCCGCGCCGTCCCAGGTAAGTTTTGAGCGCCTCGAGAAACAGCGCTTCGCCCAGCTTATGGCGGTAGCGGAGCAGGTCGGCAAGGGTTTTTTCCGGTGAGTAGATTTTTACCGTTCCCGTACCCGAAGGCTGGTCTTGAACGCCGTAGCTATAGGTCACCTCTGAAAAGTAGAAGTAGCGGATGGGCGGCCACGCTAGCTGCGGCCGCCAGGCTTTATTGGGGATCGCCAAAAAAACCTCACTCGGCACAAAGGTTACAAGCTCGTGAAACGAAGCAGCAGATAGCAGACATACGACCCCTTGCGGCACCCGCAAGGCAACCTCGCGCCAGGTTTCTAGTGCCAGCGGCGGTGCACTAGGCGCTCGGTAGACCCCCCGCTGCACCCGCTCGAGCCGACCTGCCGCGACCCATTCACTCAGGACTCTGGGGTTGATGTGCGCGTCTAGCACCTCACGGCGCGTCACTGTTCCTTGCCCCGTAGCGAGGAGGTGTTCGAGCTTTGCAGCTTGCGTCATCATCCCAGTGTAGAACGAAACCTCGGTAAGCGGCAAACACATACCGAGGTTTCATTCTAATAGTCAGCTGGTATTTGAGTCGCCAGCTAGTGCTGCTCAATTTACTACAGGCTTACTTATTTGCGTTTGGGCCACTATTTTTGCCTACTGACTTACCCGCTCGGTTGTCGTTTGGCTGAGGGAGAATGGTTCACTGAGTTGAGGTTGGCTGGTCTGTCTTAAAGCTCAGCTGACGAACCCACGCAACGGGCACTTTGAGCAGAGTGACCGTACTCAACTCGGTATCGAGACCTGAACCCACCGCCAACGTTTTGCTGTCGGGACTGAAAGCTAAAGCCATACTCCTACCGTTATAGGTCTTTCCCGAAAAAGCTAACGGGGATACCCAACGCTTTTTGCGCTGCACGTCGAACACCTCTAACCTCTACTCTCCCCGCTTCCTGGATGAAAGGAGAGCGACTAACCGCCAGCAGTGCCCCGTTCGGACTAAAGCTAAGGGTGTCGACGTAACGGTGCGGCCAGGAAAATTCGGCCATTTTTTCTTGCTGCTCAGTATCCCAAACTGTGACCGCTAGTCGGTGCGCGTCTGATTCTGTAGCCGTAGCCACTCCTAGCAGCGAACCTTGCGGGCTAAAAACTGTGGCGTCAGGCTGATCGCTACTATACGCCTGATCATTTGTATAGGCACGAAAAATTTTACTGCTCGACCCATCGACGAGGTCTACACCGTAAAGCCACCCTGTTTCGGTAAGCACAACCAGACGTCCACTAGAGTGTTGAAAAGCCACGTCTCTGAGAGGCTCTCCGGCAATCCGAAAGGCTCTGACGATATCTCCCGACTGAACCTGCCACAAGACGATCGCACCTCCACTGTAGACACCCGCTAGATAGTCTCCCTCTGGCGAAAAGGCAACGGCTAAAAGCGACTCATCGTTGGGAGCTTGCAGCTCGTAGACAGGTTTACGAGCTGATACATTCCAAAGCATGGGTGGGTCTGGTACCCCTTGGAGTACCAGCCAGCGGTTGTCGGGGCTCAGCGTAAAACGGTTGGTAAAGCTTCCTGAGAGCTTGACCGTTTCTTCGCTAGTGCCTGAAGGCATGTTCCAAAATTGCAGGTTCTCGTCTCTCCCCAAGGTAATGAGATGTTTGGCGTCGGGCGTATAGGCTAGATCGGTGACGTAGTTAGCCACCGTACCTAGCTGCTCGGCGATAACCGATAAAAAGGGCCGGTTGGTGGTGACGAAACCTACGGGAAGCTTGCCACTTTGAGAAACGATCTTCTGGTCGCTGGGCAAAAAGGTCAGACAGTTTTCACGGGTCTTTGCAAACCTACCTATGAGGTAGCGCTGGTCGGAAATACGCCAGACCTCGACGATCGGCGTGTCGACCTGATCGACCACACATCTAAAGAGCAGGGAACCGTCACGGCTAAACTCGAGCTTGCGGGCACTTTTATCTGAACTTAAGACGGCCTGCTCACGTCCGCTTACAACATCCCAAAAAACTGTGTTACCCCCGTACGTACTCGCTGCCAGCAGCTTACCATCAGGCGAAAATGTCAGATTCCGAATGGCGTCGGTTGCGTCCGAGCGCGTCAGTTTTCGGAACTCCCAGGTCGAGCTGTCAAAAAGGGTCAGCTCATGGTCTTCATCAGTTAGCGCAAAGGTGGTGTCGTTGGGGCTTAGCGCAAACTCACGTACGCGCCCAAAGAGTTCGTTGTCATAAGTGTCGGCTACTTGGCCGGTAGCTGGATCGATTTTATAAATGCTGTCGACCGGAACACCCATTTCAGCGCGTCCTCCCAAAAAATAGAGCGCTTTCCCCTGGCTGTCAAAGACGATCGGAGAGCCATTTTGATTGGTTTTTTTCTCGAGTGGCACCTCTTCATACTCGAGGGTAGAGAAGTCGGTGGCGCGGCGCGACCGCTCAGCGTCCCCACGCACCGTGCGCCGCCACAGCCGGGTCGTGTGCGAACTGGCTGCCAGAAAAGTTCCGTTCGGGCTGACTGCTAGCGCGTCGATAGCCTCCAAACCGCCATTTAAGGGTGTAGATTGTTCGCCCGTTCTTAAATCGACAGCTTGTAGATAGGTGTCAAAAGCCGCTACCAACACGGTTTTGTCCTGATCAACCGCTGCACCAACCCACTGGGCGTGATGACCTTGAAGCGTCGTGTGTACGGCCAGCCCGTCGCGCCTAAAAAACGTAAGTGAGAGAGGCAGCAGTATAGCCAAGGCAACAACTAAGCCCAAACCTAGATACACGAATAACTGCTTCTTTTTGCGCGTGAAGACCATACGAACAGGCTACGGTAGGGTAGCCTGCCATACTGCGAAAAGTTCAACTATGCACCCATGCCAGAACCAGACTGGAGACACCTCACCATGTCGGTGCAGACAAGCTGGACAAAGGTCAACAGCACTGTGCTTAGAGAAAACAACAAAGCGCCTAAATTCTCGACCTCACTGACCACAAGCTGGAATTGCGGCACCGAAAGATTGATCTAAAAACTGAGTTCGTTTGAGTGGGCGAGAGGAGCCGGTAGGACGCTAGTTACCGCGGGCGGTGTGCAATATATGGAACGTCGGTACCGAAAATGATGTGTGGCGGCGTTGGAGAATTGCCTCCAACGCCGTAAATTTAGTTGTACATTACGCCGCTCTCTCGAGTACCTGCTGTACCTCTAAGAGCCTAAGCTTGTACCGCAAACAGTCCCAGGTGACGCGAGCTTGCTCGAGTTCTCCTCTAGCTTCGTTTAGCGCCATCTCAAATCCGATCAGCTCAGCGTGTTCGTCGAAAAGTTTGAGCTTGAGAACGGCGTCTCTAGCCTCGGCGTTCTTACTTTCCACCCCTTTGACGAGCAGCTCAGCGCATTTGAACTCGAGCGAGCATCTCGCTTCAGCCAGAGTGTTCAAGGCTTCGGTGTAATGAGCTTGTGCCGCTTGCAGCCGGTGACACGCCTGATCAAAAACTTGCGGGACAAGGTGCGTGCTGGGGGCTAGCTTTGTAAGGGTAAGGGGTGAATTCATAACGTCGCCTCCTGGCGTTTGGTTGTTTCGATCTGGCTAAGTTCGTGTTCGAGCTGCTCGATCTGGGTAGCAAGGCCGTAGTCACGAGACGTAGGTGCTTGTAACCGGCGCTCGAGGCTTCTACGGGTTTGCAGTAAGGCGAGCTGCCGCTTTGTTGGCGGTGCAGTGAGTTACAGCGCTTTGCGTAATCACTGATAGCGTAGATTATAGCCGGAATGACCGAACCAGCCAAGGATGTCTTGCAAGGAGATGGTTTTCAGGGCAGCGGCAATGGCTTGATCGAGGGCGTCTCGAGCTCGTGCCTGGCTCGCTTTGACGAAGGTCTTGATTTTAGAAAGCGCTTCTTCGATGGGGTTCAGGTCCGGTGAGTAAGGTGGCAGGAAAAGCAGCGAGCAGCCTTTGGAAGCCAGCGATTCGGCGACCCTATCGCCTTTATGGATACGGTGGTTGTCAAGGACAACGATCTGACCTGGGGTAAGGGTAGGTACAAGCATCTGCTCGACATAGGTCTCGAACGCAAGGCCGTCAACGCTGCCCTGAAGTGTCATGGGAGCTTGCAGTCCGTTAAGGGAAAGGGCGGCGATGAGGCTGGTATTCTCACCCCGGTTACGGGGCACTTGGTTGTAAGCGCGTTCCCCCTTCGGAGCACGGGCGTAGAGAGGTGTCATAGCAAAGTTAAAGCCGCTCTCATCGACAAAGACGACTTTGCCTGGGTCAACACAGAACACTTTAGCCAGCCAGCGCAAGCGTTGCCCTTCGTCACGTTCACTCGCTCCCAACGTCTTTTTTTCTCGATAGATCAGCACGCTGCATCGTGCGGCACATGGCTACGATGCTGACCTTGACGCCCTGCTGTTCTTCCCAGAGTTCGCAGTGTCTGGCCAGGGTGACCTGGTTATGCTGTCTGACTTGTTCGCTTAGCAGCTCATACGCTTCGGCTGGAATTAACGCGCTGCGGCCCGGTGGTGCCTTGGCTGCCAGCTCCCCGTGAGCGGCTGAGGTAACGCCGCACCGTCGCCACGCCTACCTTGAAGCGCGCTGCAACGTCCTGATGCTTCTGCCCTTCCGCTACCGCTTCGACAATTCGTTCGCGTAAGTCGAGTGAGTATGCCATGCTCCACTATGACGCTATATCAAAGCTAGCGCAAATCGCTGTAAATCATCAGCGTTCCTTTTAGGTGAGAGGTTCAGAAGGGCAGGTCATCGACTCCTTCGTCTGTATCGGCTTCTTCGGTAGGTTCGTCCTCGAGGCGCGAAAGTGCGGCGAGTAGCTCGTAGCGGTCGGCTAGCACCTCAACGTCCAGGCGAATATCTGAGATACAAAACGGGCTAAGTACACGACAAAAGTCTAAAACAGCTGTCTAGCTCACGGCTTCTGGTCATTAAGTTGGAGAGCAAGTGTCTAAGGTAGTCTAAGCCAGTGCGAAACAAAGACTTCTTTTTGCGACCGTGCGACTTTAGCGGCACAGGCTTGCGCTTTGTATGAACGAACTCACCGACTTTCAAAGCCCATAAGAAAGCGAGACTTACAACGACCAGTAAGGTGCTGATACGGTCTAAATGTCTAAGATGGGTTGCTTCAAAGTCGAAGCCGCTGCTTTTCAAGGCTTTGAATAGCGACTCAATGTAGTACCCGCACTAGCGGGGGCCCAGTGGCCCTACACTTTGCCAACGCTGAGCGTAGCTTGCGAGAGCTTGCCCAGGAGAGCAGTTAGTCACGACAATGAGGTACTCGCCGTCGGGTAAACGTGCGCCTGCAAGCGCAAGCTCATGACCGAAGATGGCGTAACGTTGTTTAAGAACCTTGTGTTCGCCTATAGGCAGGTGCTGAAAAAAGCCGAACAGCTTAAACCAACCGTCGCCCAGCGCGTCCTTAGGCACACGAATAACAAAGGGCAAATTTTGCTTGCACAAGTAGGCAAACCAGTCACCCCCGCTAAACTCCCTGTCGGCTAGCAGCACCTCGAGTTGTTCTGAAGGCAAAAACGTCAACAAGCGTTCCAAGAGCGCAATCCGTTCTTGTGTTGCCGAGTTGCCTGCTTTGGGTAGCAGACACCAAAGCAGGGGAACCGCTACGCCCTCATGGGCATAGGCAAGGGTCAAGATATTGATGTCGAGCTTACCAAACTTCCAGTTCGTCCGGTCTAGACACAAGCGGTAGCGCTTTTGTGAATGTAACTGCACCACGTAGCTGAACACCAACTCATCGGACAAATACAGCCCTCGGAAAAACCGTTGTGCCCGTCGGTAAAATGAATCTGGCTGCGCCTTACCCTCCATCATCCCGACCAGAGATGCCAGATTGACCGTCTTTGCCTGAACCATAGCGATGACCAATAGGCTCAAGAATTCAAGCCGTGACCTATGCAGCTTCAAGCCGCTCGCT
This sequence comes from Truepera sp., assembly GCA_965215315.1. Lineage (GTDB taxonomy): Bacteria > Deinococcota > Deinococci > Deinococcales > Trueperaceae > Truepera. The sequence continues at coordinate 3,407,798 of CBDCDB010000008.1, forward strand.
TTCAACTGTGCCATTAACCCGGTATGCTTCATCTGCTCTCCTTTGAAGTGGTTTGTCGCAATCACCATTCTTCATCGGAGAGCCCCTTACTTCAATATTGTCGTGTACTAAGCAAAACGGGGCAACTTGACGTGGCGGGTCTGAATGGGCAAACTGGGGCATCGTTCTCCTTTATGGGGCAGAGCGGAGGCCCACGTTGTCTTTGACTGGAAAGCGTGGGCCTTATGGCTGGACGTGGGCAAGCAACCTCCTTTCTTCCCAACCCTCCTGCACGTGCGCTAGCGCGTGCTAATTTGCTCTGCTGTCGTCTCCCACTACGTCAATAGGCAGTTTGTTTGAAAGCCGCCACCATCCCCGTCGCTGCTCTCGCCGCCTTCTCACCAGCCGCAAGCAGCTCATCAGGATGGTCTGTCCAGCTCGCTAAGTAAGGAAAGGTGTAGCGCGAGGTATCTAGCCCCAGTTCATGCAGTACCAGAAAGGCGCAGCTCTCAGCCTCGAGTTCACACAGGTGCCGCTGTTCTCCCTCTTCAGGTTCAGCATGGAGCAGGGCGTGAGCGAGTTCGTGGATCAGGGTCTTCAAGGTTTGCAGCGGCGGCAATTCGGCCCTTACTGTAATCGTCCGCTTCGTCACCGAGAACGAACCGAAGACGCCTGCACGAAGTTCTTGGTAACAGACGGGAAAGCCTTTAGCAGCAGCAAAAGCTTCGGCGCGTATCAACACCTCTCGGATAACTTTGCTGTCAGCCTCGAGCAGCGTTGGGACCGGTAATTCTGGTAACGGCTCACCGTCCGTTTGTGACACGTCGAAGACGCGGGCTGAACGGAACCCCACGACGCGCTGCTCCTCTTCGCCGCTTTTCTCTTCAGCAACCTTACGAACGATAGGGGCAAGAATGGAGAGGCTCGTTTCACCCTTTCTTACCTGTCGCCCCAGCTCCTGCCAGCGGCGATACCCTGCGACCAGGGTGGCGTCGGGCCGTTGCAAGTAGATCAGTAGGGCGTTGTTAAACGAATAGCTGTGAAACTTGGTTTTGAACTTCAAGGCTGTTTGCCACGCCTCCGAGTCGAGGAGTTCGGTAACACCTGCGCGCAAGCGTTCTAGTGCAGGGTTGGGCTTGTCCCGTTGAGCACGGTTAGATTTTGGTAAAGCCGATGATGTATGCGTGGTCTGGTACATAACGCACCTCCAAAAAGAAGTCAGGACGATGCCTGCTCCCTTTCTGCCTGCACGTGCGGACGCGCGTGCTAGAGGATAGAAATGCAACGAAATAGATACGTTTTAATTACCTTTGTGTATACTAGAAGTATGACTCAGCTCCTTGAACACACCCTCTTAAGCGCTCACGATGCTCGCTCAGGCAGGCTCGACGCTCTTAAACTGGCGCGTACCCTGGCGCTCAGCACCCCTCAGATGGCGCGGATTATGGGCTACACCCCAGCGGGACTCCGCAAGAATCCCAGCTCGGAGCGGCTTCAGAGCAGACTGCAAGCGTTAGTTGAGCTGACGCAGCGCCTCAAGGTTGTATTCGGGGGCGACCTCAGCTACGCTCTGATCTGGCTTAAAGCGCCGCACCCTGACCTTGAGGGCAAAACCCCGCTGAGTTGTCTTGAAGCGGGTCACGGCGACGCGGTTGAACTTCTTATCTATGCGATGGAAACCGGGCAACCGCTTTAGTGCTCTCGGGTCAAAAGCTGAGCGCGTGAACTTACCCCGCCTTGAAAGACAGAAAGATAAGGTTCACGATTCAAGGCGAGGTGGAAAATGGCAGAGCGAAAGGTTTATACGGCAGAGTTCAAGCTCGAGGCAGTGCATTTAGTGCAGCAGCCGGAGAAAACGGTAGGGCAAGTAGCGGACGAGCTAGGCATAGGGCGCTCGACCTTGACGGCATGGTTGCGGCAACACCGACAACGAGGTGAAAGGGCGTTTCCCGGTCATGGTCGGCCTGCGCTGACAGCCGAGGAAGAGGAGATTCGGCGGCTTAAACGGGAGTTGGAGATTACGCGTCAGGAGCGTGACATCCTCAAAAAGGCCACGGCCTTCTTACAGGTTAGAGCAAAGCTCAAAGGCTCTTAGCCTTCACCTAGCCAAGGAGAGCAAGTGAGATACGCCTTTATCGAGCAAGAGCGCCGCAATTACGCCGTAGGGCTGCTTTGCCGGGTGATGCAGGTATCTCGGAGTGGGTTTTACGCTTGGTGGAGAAGGCCAAAAAGTGAGCAGGCAGAGCGAGACGAAGTGCTGACAGAAAAGATACGGGCAATTCACGCCCAGAGCCGTGGCAACTACGGCGCACCCAGGGTTCATGCCGAGCTATGTGACCAGAGAGTCGGTTGCGGCAAGAAGCGTATCGCACGGTTGATGCGGCTAGCGGGGCTGAGAGGAAAGTGCAAGGGCGAGAGTAAGCAGAAACGAAGTAGAACCGGCCTGCCTACAGCGAACAATCTCCTGGGGAGTAAACTCGGTGCGGCAAAGCCTAACGAGGTATGGATGTCGGACATTACCTACCTCCGCACGCAAGAGGGCTGGCTTTACTTAGCGGTGGTGCTCGACGCTTTTTCGAGACGTGTCGTGGGCTGGGCGATGCAGACACGGCTCACCACGTCACTCACCTTGGCTGCGCTCGATATGGCACACCAGCGAAGAAAGCCCCCGCTCGGACTTATTCATCACTCGGATCGCGGTTCCCAATATATGAGTGGCGACTATCAACGTGCCCTACAAGCAGCAGGGATGCTTACCAGCACGAGCGGCAACTGCTTGGAAAATGCCGTGGCAGAAAGCTTTTTCGCCACCCTGAAGACTGAGGAAGTACAGAGTTACCCCTACGAAACTAGGGCGCAGGCGAGGAGGTGCGTATTCGATTACCTGGAGGTGTTTTATAATCGGCAACGACGACACTCAAGTTTGGGCTTTCAACCCCCGGTGAAGTTCGAGAAACAGGCAATGACGCTTATCTGAGTGTCTACGGTGGCGGGGTAAGTTCAGCGGCTCTAGCTCAGCTGCCCAAGCAACCTGCCGAGGGAACGGCGTACCGCGTCATTCCGGCACGCTTTTATCTCACCGCATTAAGCGCGGTCGGCTCAGCTAAGCGCGGGGGACGCTACAATCCGCGGGGTCAGCTCGAAGCGCTCTACTTATCCGAAAGTCCAGTCGTTGCCCTGCAAGAGGTCGAGGCGGTGCAGCAAACGAGTCGTGAACTCGTCGGACTCAACTTTGGGCCTAAGACACTCCTCAGCGTGCAGTACACGCTGAGCCGTATGCTTGACCTCACCGAACCAGAGATTCAGAGGATGCTCGGCACCACCACAGCGGAACTTATTAAGCCCTGGGCGCTGATCCAGTCCGTCACGGGCAGCGCACCCACGCAGCAACTTGGTTTGGCCTCGCAACAGGCGGGTTTCGAGGCGCTCAGGGTTCCATCTGCAAAAAACCCAAGTGTAGCTAACCTGGTCATCTTTCCCAACACACTTGCACCTGCTTCAACATTGCGAGTGTTCGACGATTCGGGCTTTATCGACGCAAGCTTGCCCTAAAAGCGCTAAGGTAGAGCCCATGACTTACGAAGAACGCGCTGAACAAACCGCTTTTGTCGAGCTAGCGTCTGTAGAACGCTACAGCGAGGCTCGGATCCGTGAGTTCGAGCAGAATGCTGAGATGACTGAAGCGGAACTCGCTCAGGCAAAGGCCAGATGGAACTTATGAGTGAATACACCGCTTTTGCCCGTCGATATGCTTGCTAGGCTGGCAGTAGTGACGCCTATGCAACTGTCTACCAAACAACAAATCAAAGCCGTGCGAGAAGGGTCGCTGTATAGCAGCTTTACGGAGCTTAGAAACGCACTCGAGCTAAACACCGACGAGCTTGCTCAACTGCTAAGTATTCCGAAGCGTACGCTTACCAAACGGCAACAAGTAGGCAACTTCAACCCAAGCGAAAGCAACGCCCTCAGCCGGGTTGCCCGTGTCTACCTAAACCTTATAGAGGTTTTTCAACTCAATCATCGTAGACGTTACAGAGGTTTGTGTTTCAGCTTCGCTCATTTGATCTCTCCTTCAGGTGCTAAACGAATCGCCTCACGATCTTTGAACGCCTCATACGAGCTGGTAATGATTTGCTGTTCCGCGCTGAGGCCGTCGGTGACTTCGACGCGTTCGCCGTCGATGAGGCCGAACAACACATTTTGCCGGGTGGCGTTTTCGCCATCAACGATGTAGGCAAAGCGTTCGCCGCCCGTTGTCAGATATGGGCCACGCGGAAGATAGAGGGCGTTCTCACGTCGTCCGACTTCGATTTCAACGGCGGCGCTCGCCCCGATGCGAAGACCGGGAGGTACCTTGCTAAAGTTCAGCACGACCGGTACGGTTGCCGCGTTGCCGTCGCTCCCCGCTTCGGCCTGCGCCCCAACCTGTGTAACCGAGCCCTTAAAGGTTTGACCGGCGACGGTGATGTTCGCCTTTTGTCCCGTCCCGACACTTCGCGCCGCCGCTTCGTCTAAGGCCGCCTCAACCCGCAGGTCGTTCGGGCTGGCTAGCGTCACGAGCAGTGCGCCGTCTTCGACCGAATCACCTACAGCGACCTCGAGCTTCAAAATCCGACCGGTAATGGGAGCGCTTAACGTAAGCGCGTCCGCCTGTTCCTGAGCAGTGGTCAGCTCTTGCTGAGCGCGTTCAATCGCCGACTGTGCGCCGCTTTGGGCCACGGTACGGCTCTCTACCTCGGTTGCGCTGTTGGCCTGGGCATTTTCGACAGCTTGCTGCGCGGTGGTTTCGGCAGCCTGGGCAGTCTCGAGTTCAGCTTGCGACGCGGCCCCGATATCAAACAGACGCTGCGTCGAATTGACGGTGCGGGTCGCGTCATCAAGCGTGGTTTTTAGGGCGGCAAGGGCGTCTTCGGCTTGACGAACGGCGACGTCTTGCTCGAGCGTCAACGTTTCCAAAGCCCGCTGTGCGTCGCCCAACGCCTGCTCCTGAACGCTGACCTTATCTTGCAAATCCGATGAGCGCAAACTGCCGAGTGAATCGCCTTCTTTGACCTCATCGCCTTCAGCGACGCGCCACTCAGCTAGGACGCCTTTGCCGGGAGCTAGCAGCGAACGTTGCAAACGGGGGACGAGCGTACCGGTACCACGTTCAAACTCTAAAAGTGTGCCCGTCTCTACCGGAGCCGTCTCGTATGAACGCAGTAGGTAAACGTCTTCTCTGGGCCTCAAGATAAAGAACGGGACGAGGATAAGCAGCGCCAAGGTGCCGACGACGAAAAGAATCATCGACCAGCCGCGGCGACGTTTTTCGCCTTTGGGCCGCGCCGTGGTCTGGATGATGGGTTCGTGGCTCATAAGCTACTACTCAGACGCTTTCACGGAGGGCTTGCACCGGCTTGAGGCGACCGACGCGGAACGCTGGCACGAGGCCGAGAACCACACTGACGACGACTACTGTGCCGAATACGGCAGCGGCAGCTAAAGGGTTAAAGACCAGTTTCGTCCCGCCGAGCAAAAAGAGGTTTTGCGCCGAGCTTTGAAACACTGGAATAAGCAGCGCAGCACCCGCAATACCTAGAACGCTCCCGATGACCGCGACGCTGAGCGCCTGGAGGACGAGGCTCGAGCCCACTCGAGCCGCACTCGCCCCGAGCGCGCGGCGTATCCCGATCTCGTGTGCCCGCTCCTCGGCTTCGATGACGGTCGCTGAAAAGATACCGATGGACGAGACCACGAGCGCGACCGCGCCGAAGAGACCGAATACGAGCACATCCTGGTCAACGCCTTGGTCGGCGGTTGCGTAGATATTTTCACCGAGCGCTTTGATCATGAAGTCTTGACCTTCACTGCCCCCCTGATCTTTAACGTTAGCGCCATAGAGCTTTCGGGCAGCGCTCAGAAGTTCTGTACGAGCCGCCTCACCCTGGCCCGGTTTAGCCTGCACGCTTAACGTTGTTGCCGCACTTGCCTCCCCTGAACTCCCGTAAGGCAGGTAAAGCGCAGGTTGGTCGTTAAATTGGCCTGTAATCGTGGGGACGAAAGTTCCGACGATACGGTAAGGTGTCGGAGCTGACGGAATACCCAAGCCCTGGTTGTCCGTCTCGAGGTTTAGCGTCTGCCCGATGGGGTCGGCGTCACCAAAAAGTGTTGTGGCAGCCTGCTCTGAAAGCAGCGCGACATCCTGCCCCTCAGTAAATTCAGTTTCGGTAAAGAAAGTGCCCTTGACTAGAGAGAGTAACGCTATGTCAAAGAAACCTTCACTCACCCGCACTGCTGAACGCAGCCCGTAACGGGTATCGTTGACAACCGCGGTAGGCCCATAGATAGGGCTGATGATTGCCAGCTGCTCAACATCGGGCGCGAGTTTGAGAAGTCCGGGCAGGCCAGCAGCATAGAAGACGCCAAACTTCATTGAAGAGTCTGAAGTTTGGTAGCCAGCAACGAAGTCAAAACGCTCAGGGGGTACGTCTTGTGCGCGGTTTCCCAACGCTGCGCTAAGTGCCAACGTCATGATCAGTGACCCGAGAAAAACCTGTAAGAGCAAGAGGCTAAGACGCAGAGGCCGCTGCCGGAAAGCCCGCAATAAACTCGTCATCAAGCTTCCTTGAGGGCGTTGACGATACTGACTCGAGACGCCAACACCGCCGGATAGAGTCCAAACAAAAGGCTTATCAGGAGCGCCAAACCAAACGCTGCAAGTGCTGCCGGTGCCGAGAAGCTCAAATAGGCGCGGTAACTTTCATCGACCCCTATCAGATACCGCCGGTAAACCGTATAAAGACCGTACCCAGCAGCGACGCCGAGAATACCCCCGAACACGCCGAGTGTCAGCGCCTCGCTGAGAAAGCGGTTGCGAATCTCCCGCTGCGTCGCCCCTAAACTGCGCAATACACCGATCTCGCGGTTTCGCCGCAACACGCGGGCCAGCATCAGCGACATGATGCTGAGAGCCGCCGTCACCAACCCGAGCGAGGCAAAAACTGCCGTAATCAGCGAGCGCGTGCGTTCTTGATCCGCGTAAGTTCGGTTGCTCTCTACATTTGAACGCACACTAACCGTTTCGCCCCAAGTTTTGTCGGCGTAGGCCCGAACTTCGCTTTGGGCTTGTGGGACGTCAGCAGCTTTGGCAACGTCAAAGGTGAGTTGCGGGACAGCGCCACCTGCGTAGCTGGAAGGTTTCCAAGGAACGAAAGCCTCATAATAATTATCTTCTCGCTCACCAGTTGGTTTGAGCACACCGATGATGGTGTAATTTCCTTCCCACTCAAAGGTCACCTCTTGTCCAACTATGGGTGCTTTAAGCTTGAGCTTTTGAATCCCTAACGGACTGATCAACATCACCGGGTTGCGTTTGTCGAAGTCGGCAGCGCTCAGCAGACCTCCTTCTGAAACGTCGAGCCCCGCCTCTGTTTGAAAGTCCGCGGTGATTTTTGAGACGCTTACTGAGGCAGAATTGTTTGCGCCTTGATAGCTAAAAATATGGTTTTCCTCGACATAGGCCCCCGTGACAGTCGGTGCGGCGGCCTTGACTTTGGCAAGGTCGGCGAGCTCGAGCTTAGGCAGCTTGCTCTCTTTCGGGCCGATTTCGCGGGCATCCAACGGCACGCTGGTTGTATAAAACGCGTTATAGTCCTGAGCTTTGGGTTGCAAGGTGATTTGACGAAAGGTGAGGCTCTCGGCGTAATCCCTGGTAGCTTTTGCCGTATTCGCTAACAGATTAGCGACGACCATCACTGCCGCTGCTGCCACCGCCACGGCAGTGATAATGAGAATCGACTCGAGTACCCTGCCCTTAAACGCTCTCAGCACCTTCACGGGAACTCCCCTACGCGCGTCAGCGACGCCTTAACTTTCAGCTACGTTACTATACTTTGGCCACTGCTGTTAAGACATGAAAAAAGGTGACATTTTGCTCAACGTCCAAAGGCTGTTCGTCCATGCTCCTCTACTTTTTAAGCTAGTTTGCAACTCCCCAAAGCAACATCTGAAACGCTCAACGCAACGCCGACGTTTGCGGCTTCTGAGCTGATTGTCAGGGCTAAACCCGGACGTAGCGAGATGGCAGGCGAGCAGCTCCTGACGGCTGTGCGCCGTAAATACCGTAAACATCCTCAGCTAATGGGTACTAAACTAGGAACCGACTTCTACCTCACAACTCAAAACGACCTTATCAGCTCTACGCCGCCGTTTAATCCGAACCTCATCATCTTGGGACTGTTTGGAATCGTCACGCTCATCGTCGGGTCAATTGGGGTGTTCTCGAGCACCCTCGTCAGCCTCACTCAGCGCAGTTATGAAATCGGTATCAAACGGGCGTTAGGGGCAACAAGTTGGGCAATAGGTAACGAGTTCGGTTTGGAAACGCTTGTACTGGCGCTACTTAGCAGTGTTTTAGGCAGCGCACTAGCGCTCATCCCGCCTTTACTCGGTCTTTTAGGTAACTCGTTTTTTCTGGGGGTTACGGTTTCTTGGCAGCCTTTGGCGGCGCTTATCGCGGTCGGCGCAACTGCCTTGTCCGCTGTGTTTTTAGGCGTCGGCCCGGCCTACCGGATGGGGCGGCTCGAGCCTATCGCAAATCTAGAAGCGTAATCTCTTAGAAACTTACACAAGAACAGGCAGTTTCAGGTAAGCGCACGGCTACCACTGAGGTCGGTTGCGGGGTCTTCGTATCACAGCACGTTGAGCTGTAAGTACCGATTTTAAGCCTGAGACGCCCCTACCTCTTGCATTTATTCAGCCTTGCGTGTTACCTTCTCTTTCTGCTCTTTGCCGCTACCATAAACTTCTCGTCCACAATTTCTAATCCACCGCTGAACTACAACGCCCCTTTCGTAACCTGACGCCTCGAGTCAAAGGAGAAACCCGCTATGAGGCTGTTCTGGGAGATCGTTCGCCGCGCCTTTCGCCGCCACCTCACCTACCGCGCGGCAGCCCTCGCCGGGCTCGTCACTAACATCTTTTTCGGTCTGGTACGCGCTTCGGTTCTCGTCGCGCTTTACGGCGACCGTGAGGTCGTCGCCGAACTCGACATTCAGAGCGTTATCACCTACACCGGGCTGACACAAGCCGTCATTGTTTACTTGAGCATCTTCGGCTGGTTCGACCTGATGAACGCCGTGCATCAAGGCGAAATTACCGCCGACCTGCTTAAACCGATGCGCCTCTTTTCATTCTGGTTGGCCCAGGATTTGGGACGGGCGCTGGTCGGACTTATGTTACGGGGACTGACCATCATGTTCGTTTACGCGCTGATTTTCGACATCACCTATCCGGTCGGGGTGGTGCAGTGGGTGGCGCTCTTGGTCTCGCTCGGTTTGAGCTGGCTGCTTTCGTTCGCCTATCGCTTTTTAGTTAACTTAACCGCCTTCTGGTCGCCGGACGCTCGCGGCATCGGGCGCTTCGCCTTCGTGATTGTGATGTTTCTTTCAGGATTTTTGATGCCGCTGCGGTTTTTTCCTGATTGGGTGCAGACGCTCGCGTATCTGACGCCGTTTCCGCACATGCTCAATACCGTGGTCGAGGTCTATCTCGGGACGCTGACGGGAGTGGCCCTCGTGCAGGCACTGGCAGCGCAAGCACTTTGGGCTGTTGGTTTGGTTGCGCTTTGTCAGCTTGTCTTAGCGCGGGCGACCCGTCGGCTTGTCATTTTAGGAGGCTGAGTGCGTCACACGTTGGGGAGCTATCGGCGTCTGCTAGGGGCACAACTTCGCAGTCAGTTGCAGTACCGCACTTCGTTCGTTCTTGATGTGCTAGCGACGATGCTGGTGACGCTGACCGAGTTCGGCGCTATTGCACTGGTATTTGGGCGGTTTGGTGAGCTTGACGGTTGGACGCTCGGCGAGGTGGCCTTTCTTTACGGTCTGGTTGAGCTGTCGTTTGGAGTCATGGATATGGTTTTTGCGGGCTTTGACCCCGCTCGTTTTGGGCAAGAGGTGCGTAAAGGGACGTTCGACCGCCTGCTGTTACGGCCCCTCCCGCTGACCTGGCAGGTGCTCGGCTCCGACCTAACCCTGAGGCGAGTTGGACGCGTCGCTCTAGGCGTCGCTATCTTTGCGCTTGCGCTCAACCTGAACCCATTAGCTTGGACGGCTGCGAAACTTTTCTACCTGCCCTTCGTCGTCCTTGGGATGGTGCTCTTTTTTGGTGGGCTCTTTGTCATCGGCTCAACCGTAACGTTTTGGACGGTCGAGTCGTTTGAAGCGATGAACATCCTGACCTACGGCGGCAGCTACCTGATCTCGTACCCGATGAGCATCTATAGTGAATGGCTCAGGCGTATTTTTACCTTCGTGATTCCAGCTATTTTTTTGAACTATTACCCGGCACTCTATTTTTTGGACAAACCCGACCCTTTAGGTTTTCCTGCGTTTGCCCCGTTTGTCGCGCCGCTGGCAGGGGGCGCGGTGTTCGCCGCTGCACTCGCCTTCTGGCGTTTCGGCCTTAAGCACTATCACAGCACCGGGAGCTGAAGATGATTGACGTTCAGGACTTGAGTAAACATTTTCAAATTCGTAAACGCCACGAAGGTAGGTTGGCTGCGCTGCGCGACTTTACGACGCGTGAGACGCGCACCGTTAAGGCGGTCGATAAGGTCAGCTTCAGGGTTGCCGGGGGCGAAATCGTCGGCTACTTAGGCCCGAACGGAGCAGGCAAATCGACGACTATCAAGATGTTGACCGGCTTGCTCGTGCCCTCGAGCGGTCACGTCACGGTCAATGGGTTTACGCCCTGGCAGTCGCGCCGTACCTACGTCGCACGAATCGGCGCAGTCTTCGGTCAGCGTACGACGCTCTGGTGGGATTTACCGGTGATTGAGTCGTTAGGATTACTCCGCTATATCTACCGGGTTCCGGAGGCGGTCTTCAAGCAAAATATGCAGGAGTTTGAGGGGGTGCTCGAGCTGCGCGAATTCCTCCATACGCCGGTACGGGCGCTGTCACTTGGTCAGCGGATGCGCGCCGACCTCTGCGCCGCCCTGCTACACAACCCCGACCTGTTGTTTTTAGACGAGCCGACCATCGGCCTTGATGTTGTCGCCAAAGAACGTATCCGGAAGTTTGTCCGGCATATCAACGAGGTCAGGGAAACGACGGTGCTCTTGACAATCCACGACCTCGCTGACGTTCAAAAGCTCTGTCCGCGCGTGCTGATTATTGACCACGGCAAACTGCTCTACGACGGCGCGCTCAGCGTTTTGCAAACACGTTTTGGCGGCCGGTGGCAGCTCGAGGTCGATTTTGCTGAAGCTTACAGAGACGTTTCGGTTGAGGGCGCGGAGTTGCTCCACTTTGCTGACCTGCGTGCGGTTTACGCCTTTGACCGGCAAGCTTTAAGCGCTTCTGACCTTATCGGGCGGCTTTCAGCACACTTCAGCCTCCGTGATATTACGGTGCGAGAACCCGACGCTGAAACGACCATCAGACGCATCTATGAGGAGAAGTTACTGGTAGGAAACTAGACTCTGTAGCTCAGGAGGTAATGGCGAATAAGATCAGTTAGGCCGTGAAAACAGCTGTCCAGCAAACCCTTGGAATACGTTTTTGCTGAAGTAAGGTCTCGCAAACTGATAAGTGCCTAGCCCATCCCACTCGCTTATTCAGACACAGACCTCACCGTAAAGACGAGAAGAAACACCACAAGCTTTACACAGCCTTAAGTAAGTCTCGAGGGTCTTTGCGCTGATTCTCCTTGAAGCTCAGCCGGTCGTTAAGCCGCGGAAACGGTTTCTCAGGTACCGGAACCCCTAAAAACGCACATAACGGTTCCCACCCTTCACCGACCTCGTAAACGAGTAAGCGCTCTTCGGGGATGAGCTCTTTGACCCGCTCGTTATGCGCGTGGTACGCCGCTAGCGCGTAAGCTCTATCTTCAAACCGTCCTTCAAAGTCTTTTTGCCACACCTTGTCCGCCAGCCGAAACACCCGGATGAGTTTGCACAGGCGCGGCGAAAAGGGCAGTTGAAACGCCATCAGCGCTTTTTGCAAAGGCGGTGGTCCTGCTCGGTAGATGGTATTGAACGCGCTTTCGTACCACCGTTCGGGGTCTCTTACGGTGAGGATGACTTTGGCGTCCGGATAACGCTTTGCCAGGGTGTCGTAGTAGCGAAACACCGGGAAGTCGAGTCCAGCGGTGTAACCCTCGAACAGCTCATCCCAAGAGACGGCTTCACCCCGTTCAGCCGCCTCCCAGTAGCTGACCCGTTCAGGCTGAGCGAGCAGTTCGATCATGTGGTAGCAAGGGCCGAAGCCCAGCTCTTCTAAGGCGGCTTTAAGTGATAAGGTGCCGGTTCGTCCCTGACCTGCGCCGATGATTTTGAGTGCCATAGTTGCCTCCAAGCATAGAGTAGGCGAACGGCCTTTGGGTAAGGGTAGCCGTTCGCCGAAAAGTGGGGGAGTCTTTAGGGGCGCGTTTGGGGCGTTAGGGATTGACTTGTTTCGTGGCAGTAAAGTCAACATTAGGTTCATCATCGGTACCAATCGTTCCGATCATAATATTTCCTGAAACCGTAGCGAAAATGTTAGTCTCTGGAACGTCGGGAAAGTCAAGCCTAAGCGTGGTGCCGTCAAAATTCCCGATAACAGGATATTCATCAGTAGAAGCTTTAAGTTTTCCCGTCACCTTTTTATCGGCTTGCTTCAGGTTAAGCGTAAACTCAGGCGAGCTATCAGTCGCGGGTGATGTCCAAAGACCCACAACATTTTGTCCTGGCGCGGGTGGTAGCTCAACCATAACCTCAACTGTCGCCGTCGCGCTCTTTGAACCCGCCGTAACCGTAAGCCGTAAAGTGTAGGTACCATCTGCACCGAACGTCGCGGTGGTGTCTTCTGAAGTAGGCGAGCTAAAACTAACATTAGCGGCGTTGGCTCCTTCAGCAACCTATTGGTACGTGGCGTCACCAGGAGCATTTTTGGTCGAGGCGTCCAGACTAGCACTAGCTTTGCCATCGTTACCCAGCGTTACCGGGCTAACCTCGGCAATCGCAATGGTTGGGTCAGGTGTGGCGGGCGGTTCAGCGGGTGGGTTCGGGTCATTCGGTGGCGTCGCGGGCGGATTCGGGTCAGTCGGTGGGATTGTAGGCGGGTCGGGATTGCTTGGGGGATTGGCAGGCGGGTTACTCGGTGGGTTCGGAGTGGTCGGTGGCGGCTCAGCCGGTGGTGTCACATTTGCCGGATAGATGACAATCGGAGCAGTCGCCGAGACGCCGGTGCTACCCAAGGTCGCCGTCAGCGTTCCACTCTCGGTCGTTGTGACCTTTTTCGGCGGCGTGTAACTTGCCCCTGTCCCTGCAGGCGTCACACTGCCCGGTCCTGAATAAGTCCAAGTGACGGTTTCACCGCTGTTTTGTACGTTGGCGCTAAACGACACGGCGGGGTTGCCAGCGTTGACGTTGATCGAGGCAGGCGTGAGCGTCAGGGTAGGGGTGGGTGCGGCGGGAGAATCGGCTGTAGGCGACGACGGGGCTTGTGAACAAGCAGCGAGAACCAAGAGCGTAGAGATGAGCAGATGAGCGCGTTTCATGGCAGACCTTTCGTTGGGGTAAAAGTTTGAGTTTGAGGAGTACACTTTCACCGCTGAGGAGAGCTTAGAGAAGGAGGCGTGAACTAGGCGTGAACTTTGAGTTCACGTTGGTGGTTTCACGTTTGCAGTAAGGTGGGTTTATGCTGCTCCGCACGTTGGGCGGGCTGAAGCTTCAAGCAGTCAACTTCTACCAAACCAAGCCCCTCCTGCTCCTGGCTTACCTTGCACTCGAGGGTCCTAAAGTGCGTCGTCACCTCTGGGAAGTGTTCTGGCCGGAGGCGACCGACCCGGCCAACAGCTTGCGCGTGACGGTGCGTAAACTCAAAGTCCTGCCTGAATGCGTGCAAATCGTCGGTGAGCGGGTCGCGGTGCAGTTGCAAACCGACGCGCAAGCACTCTTAAAGGCACTCGAGGCGGGCGACCCGGACGCGCTTACGCACTATCAAGGTCCTTTTCTCGACGGTGTAGAACTCAGTGAGACAAGTACTGAGCTAGAAGAGTGGGTGTGTGTACGGAACCCGCGAGTTTTTGGCGCGGCGGGTACGCGGGGCGCTCTTGCAGCAAGCTGAGGCAGAAGCCAGCCAGGGCCGTGCGGGTGCCGCCGCCGGGTACGCTGAACGCGCCTACAGCTTGGCAGGCGCACCGGAACTCGAGCCTGAAGAGATTGAGCGGTTCTATGCGCTGCTACTTGGTGGCGGCAGTCCCCACGCGACTTTGCTGAGGCGTGAGGCGGGAGAAGTGGGGATCGTCCTTACCCCGGTAACAAACGCTCAGCCGACCCTCACGCAAACAGCGGCTACGATGACGCACAACTTACCCAGGCGCAATACGGCCTTTGTCTACACACCAAAGCTCAACCTTGTGATGAAGTTCTTTAGCTAGCTTAACGGCTTCAGGTAGGGTCTTTTTTTGAAGCGTTCTTGCTCGGTGCGCTCAGCTTTGACATGCGCGGGTCGGGGCGTCTGGAAACTGAATCCTGTTGCGGCAAAGTATTCGTAAGCTCGGCTGAGATAGACTTCCTTGTCCAGCTCTTGCCGTAGCCAAGCGACGACTTTCCGACCGTCCCAGACCTTGCCCTCAGCGTAATTACGAACAAGCTGAGCTAACCGCAATAGCTCTTCATCACTCAGCAAGCTGGGCGCACCGGGATTCTCATGGCGGCGATCTTTCAAGCCTGCCAAGCCTTGCTAGTTATAACGCTTGATGATTTCTCGCAGGCTAAAGCTCGAGTACGCTGACAGTTCCATAACCTCGTTACGGCTGCGTCCTTCAACTAACCACCACACGACTTGTAGGCGTCGTCTTTCTACCGCGCAAGTACAAGCTCTGAACTGGGCTTCAAGCTCAGCAACACGGTGTTGTGCCCTCAGCTCTAACCTGGGTCTTCCGCCTTTGTTCATCCTTTAGTTTACTGGGGATTTATCCGGAAGGGGTATAACTACTCGGTAGGTAAAGATGTGCAAGGTTGAACACCGCTTGCATGGTGTGCAAACGGCTCGAGGAGGACAGCTAAGCAAGCTCCATAGGTAGCTGGACCATATCGAGGAGAACAAAAGCAGCTTAAGTCTTACGCAGCTGATAAGCGCGTTTGGAGCAACGCCTAACATCACGAAGCCATCTCAAAAACCCCTAACATCCTTTGTCCATTAGGGGTTGGACTTGGCTAGGCGAGCAAGATAGGACGCGCTCAGTCTAAAAAATCGTTTTTGAGACGGGTTCTACACAAAAGAACAGAACTGATAGTTGATCTCGCTTAGACTTGGTTTGTCAATCCTCATCAGCAGTTACCCCCCAAACGGCGTAGGGCGGGTAGGGTTGCCAGTTCACGCTTAGTTCACGCCCGGTCTTTTATGGTCGGGGTTATGAACGCGCAGCTTTTGGTTCCACTGATTGAAGGCTTTTTACTCAGCCTCGGGCTTATCGTCGGAATCGGCCCACAAAACACCTTTATCTTGCAGCAGAGCCTCAAACGGCAGTTTGTCTTGATGGTTGCTTTGCTAACCAGTTTGATTGACGCTGCGCTGATCAGCCTAGGAGCAGGCGGCGTGGGGCACTTTTTGGCAAATGTGCCGCTGCTAGGGCAACTTATAGCCTGGGCAGGTGCGGTTTTTTTACTGGTATGCGGTGGGCAGTCGCTTAGCGCCGCGTTTCGTCCCGTACCCCTCGCCGCCTCGGTCGCCTACCGAAGCGTCAGACTAGGACGACGCGCTGTCATCATAGGCATACTCGCGGTGAGCTTGCTTAATCCTAGCACCTATTTGGATACGGTGCTTGTCATCGGCGGTAACGCCGCGCAGTACGAAAGCTTGCCGAAAGTCTTTTTTACGGTGGGCGCGATACTCGCATCTGGCTTCTGGTTTTTTACGCTGTCTTTCGGGGCTGCGAAATTCAGTGGCTTTTTATGCGCTCCTAGAAACCTAAGGATGGTTGACGGTTTTAGTGGTGTCCTCATGTGGTTTATCGCTGTCCGGTTGGTTTCACATGCGGTTGGGCGCTAAGCAGCTACTTAAGGGTGGCTCGGCGAGCGTTAAGAGAGTTGTGTCAGCGTCTAAAACGTAGTTTAGATCAGGGGATATCAAGCTGATTTGAGTTAAGGTTTGAAATTATCGGAGGCATTTCGGTGGTTTCAAGGATTTCGAACCGACTCGCCATGAAAAACATAGCGCAGATATAGCAGGTATCATCTGGGAACGGACACTCTCAATTCCAACTAAGCCGTCTAGCACGCACATCTTGAGGTGACTACGGTAGCTTCTAACTACTTAACCCGAGATGCTGTGTTGATTTGTCAAGCTTGAACTGAAGTTGGCTGGAAGGGTTTCCTGTGCGTAAGCACGCCAAAGATCATCCTTAGCAGTTTAGCCATACATGCTACCACCGCCGCCTTTTTATGTTTACCATGCCTCACCAGACGTTCAAAGAAGTCCTTAACGACAGGATTAAAACGAATAGCTGCGAGGCACGGCATGTACAAGATATGCCGCAAGTAGGCAGAACCTAAGCGTGAGATATGGCTTGGTTGAGCCACGCTCGTACCGGAGGTAAACTGGGTAGGTGTCAGCCCAACAAAGGCGACTAGCTTGCGTGCTGTAGCAAACCGCGCTACCGAGCCTAACTCTGCCAGGAGCAGACACGCAGTCCGAATCCCAATCCCAGGAATGCTCGTCAACAACAAGAGTTCGTGCTCGTTCGAACGCTTCGTCTCCAGCTCGAGCTCATTCTCCAGGGCTTGCTTTTCTACTGCTAGTGAGGCCATGCGCCGCTTCAGGGAAGTCACCACCTCGGGATGAACCTGACCATGTTCGGCTGCCTCGAGCCGGTTCTTGAGTCGCGTCAGGTCCTTCGCTAGCGCCTGAATTTCCCGAGCGAGCGATTGCCGTAGCGGACTCACGGCGAGGGTGGGAGCAGGTTGCCGCTCTTTGACGTAAACCGCTAGCCACAAGGCGTCCGCTTTATCGGTTTTGTTACGGCGGTGCTGGCGCTTCATGAAATAGCTGACCTGGGCTGGATTAAGGATGCTCACGCTCACGTAAGTGCCTTGTAAGGTCGCAGCAAGACGCCGGTGGTAGGAGCCCGTTGCTTCCAGGGCCAGACGGCAGTTCGGAAAGAATTCGAGCCAAGTTAGCAGCTCACGATGGCCTTCTGGGGTGTTACCAAACTTTCCCCGATGGATTTCACCGGTATCAAGGAGTGCAGCCACGTCCAGGCTGAGTTTGCTTACGTCGATGCCTACAAACGTCATCTCGTCCTCCAGCTTGGGTCCGGCTCTAGGCCACCACCGCTCGCATACTTGCAGATCCGGCCTTAACGGCTCAGGATGCTGGTTCGGAGTCTTGGTGATGGGTTGAGCAGGCCTATCTCAGGTACGAGCTCAAACGCTCAGGTTCGGAGTCGGCCTTACTCTTGACCCGCACTCAACATACAAGTTCGGAGTTATTCTCACGTCCGGCACGCAAATCCTGTACTTTCGGTGACTGACAACCTTCCCAAAGATTGCGACTTCGCCGTTTCTTGAAAGTACTCGAGCGTTTTGGTCATAGGTACGCCTTAAGCTTATGAGAGGAAACCTGTCAGGGGCGGAAAACCTATTCCCGGAGAAACCTCGAACTCAGGTTACTTAAATGCTGTAGGTAAAACTTTACCGGAAGTTCTCGAGCTGCGCCGCCTAAGAACTGTGAATTCAAGGGTGTGGCGCTAGAGCCGTGCGACGTTAAAACTTCTGACCTCGAGAAACGCTTGGGTGATATGCTTGGTACGCCAGCCGCCGTTTAGCCCGATCAAGTAACTGTTTGGCTACAAAAGCAGGTGTGGCTTATACATCTACAGCAGGTATCAGCTGGTTTGAGCCGCTCTGGGAAAATAATTGTCGTTCCTGCGGAGGACTTCGTACACTAGCACGCACCCCTAAAAGATGATAGCTGCGAGCTTCGCGTTCAGCAGGTGTGATCGTTGCTATATCGGGCCGGAATGCCACATAAAGGTTTATTCGCTAAGCATCTCAAAAACAGTTGGGACAGCAATCATCTGCTGCAGGGTGATAGCCGTCGGGCACTGCGAGCATTGCGCCACATGAGGTACATATTTGCCTGGTCGAATGAACCGAATACAACTGGACTACGTAACTCACCATGCGCTCCAAGCAACGTCTCTTGTCGGCGATCTTTAAGCTCTCTATATTAGATATTCCAGAGGGGTGCGGTGCTCGAGCGCACCACGAGTTCAGGTTGCAACAAAACCTGTTCGGACGTACCCTCTGGCGTTTCAACTAAAGCTAATATGGCCGCCGCGCTTTGCAACCCCAGCACCCTGAAGTCTTGGCGCACCGTGCTAAGTGGTGGATGAAAGTAACGTGCTTCGGGAATATCATCAAAGCCTATGACTGACACGTCTTCTGGCACACGCAGGTTCGCCTCACGTAACGCGGAAAGTGCCCCGAGCGCCATCTGGTCGTTGCCAACAACGAGCGCAGAAAAGGGGTGGTTTAAGTTGAGAAGCTCTTGGGCTGCCCGGCAGCCCCCGGCAGCGGTCCAGTCTCCTTCGACGCTTCTACCAGGCGTAAATCCCGCACGGGAGAGCGTACTGAACCAGGCCTGGTGCCGCTCGAGTGCGCCCGACCAGGTAAGCGGCCCGGAAATTTCGCAGATGTCGTGGTGGCCCAAACTCAGCAGATGCCTTGTGGCTAGCTCACTACCATAAGCTTGGTCAAATAGTACGGAGGGCAGGTCGGCCCCTTTGGGCACGTCGATCATCACGAAAGGTAGACCATTGCATAAGCTTTGAAGATCTTTTAGCTGCACCTCTAACAGCGGCGTCACAAGGATGAGTCCAGCGACGTGGTGACGTTCCAAGTCTCGCAGCGCACCGCTGATTTCAGACAGCTCGAGGCTGTCAATCGAAGCAAATACAAATCCGTAACCCCGGTCTTTAAGCGCCCCTTCGACACTCCGGACCATTTGAGCGGGGCCGTAGAAGTGCGTTCCAAAACTTATGATGCCAATCGTTGTCGAGGTGCCGGTAACAAGCTGCCGGGCCACCGAATTTGGACGGTAGCCGAGCTCAGTAATCACTGCAAGGATTTTAGCCCGGGTGCGCTCAGCAACCTGTGGGCTGCCGTTGATAACTCTCGAAACCGTCTGATGCGAAACGCCACTAGCTTCAGCTACATCATTTAGGGTTACGGCTCTTGCTTTGGTCGTTCGCAGTGCCCTCGTCATAAGCCGTCTCCTCTAGTAGCTTACGACACGCCTTTATTCTTGTTATAGACGTCAAAAAACACGGCTAGTAAAAGTACAAGCCCTTTAATAACCTGCTGCCAGTCGATACCAACGCCTAAAATCGACATGCCGTTATTCATTACGCCCATGACAAACGCGCCGATAACTGCGCCGATGACCGTCCCGACACCGCCGGTTGCCGACGCCCCGCCAATAAACGCGGCTGCGATGACGTCTAACTCGAACGAAGTTCCAGCTCCTGGCGTCGCCGTATTGAGCCGCGCGGCAAATACCAACCCAGCTAGCGCCGCCAAGAAGCCCATATTCATAAAGGTCAAGAAGGTTAGCCGCTGGGTTTTGACGCCGGAGAGTTTGGCCGCCTTGACGTTACCGCCGAGCGCGTAGATACGCCGACCAATCGTGGTTTGGGTTGACACAAATGAATAGAGCAAGATCAGCACGAACATGACGACCAGCACGTTTGGTAACCCCCGGTATGACGCCAGTAGGTAACAGAGGTACATGATCGCGCCGACCACAAGCATATTTTTCAGCATAAAAAAAGCGAGCGGTTCGGCGCTTAGACCGTAACGCACCTGTCCACGGCGTTGCCGGACGCTTAGTACGACCAGTGCGAGTGAGACGGCGGCACCTAACAGCAGCGAGGTAACGTGCACCTCTTCGCCGGAGAAGAAGTCAGGGATAAACCCCGAGCTGAGTTTTTGAAAGGTACTGGGAAACGGCCCGACGGACTGGCCCTGCAAAAGTGCCAAACTTAGTCCCCGGAAAACCAACATCCCCGCCAGCGTCACGATAAACGAAGGGATACCTAAAAACGCCACCCAGTAGCCTTGTGCCGCGCCGACAAGTATCCCAACGAATAAACAGACGATTATAGTGAGCACCCAGTTGATGTGATAGTTGACCATCATAATAGCTGCGAGGCCGCCGACAAACCCAACCACCGAGCCGACCGAGAGGTCGATATGCCCTGCCACAATGACCAAGAGCATCCCGATAGCCATGATGACGATATACGAGTTTTGCAGGAGCAAATTGGTAACGTTAAGCGGTTTGAGCAGCACACCGCCCGTACGTACCTGAAAAAACAGCATGATCGCTAGCAGCGCGACTAGCATCCCATACTGCCGCACATTGCGGCGCAAAAGTTCACCCACGCCTTGTGTTTTACTCTGCTTGGTTACCGTTACACTGCTCACGCGGCACCGACCCCCTCGAGCTTTACGATCTCACGCATAATACCCTCCTGCGATGCGTTTTCCCGGAGCATTTCGCCGACAAGCCGCCCCTCATTCATAACGTAAATACGGTCGCTCATGCCCAAGATTTCAGGAAGCTCCGACGAAATCAGGATGACTCCTTTGCCTTCAGCGGCAAGCTGACTAATAATCGTGTAGATTTCGAACTTCGCGCCCACGTCGACGCCACGGGTCGGTTCATCCAAAATCAGTACCGCAGGATCGGCAAAAAGCCATTTACTGAGAACGACTTTTTGCTGATTGCCACCAGAAAGGTTGAGCGTTTCTTGGGAGACGCTCGAACAGCGGATATTAAGCCGTTGACGGTAACGTTCAGCAACGGTGATCTCTTCGGGTTCGTCGATGACCAGCCCGTGCGTAACGGTAGCTAGATTAGCCAACGTGATGTTGTGTTTAATGTCTTGACCTAAAATCAGGCCGTAATCTTTACGGTCTTCAGTCACGTAAGCGAGACCACTCCGGATAGCTTTACCTACCGTACTTACGTCGGCCTCTTCGCCGCTTAAAAGCACCTGACCGCTAATTCGCTGTCCATATGAACGCCCAAACAAGCTCATCGCCAGCTCAGTACGCCCTGACCCCATCAGCCCGGCGATTCCGACGATTTCCCCTGCTTTAACGTGCAGGTTGACCCCCCGAATGATTTGACGTTCGCCCTGCAGGGGGTGAAAAACGTTCCAGTTTTTGACTTCAAAAATAGTCTCACCGACGTGCGCTTTGCGTTCGGGGTAGCGGCTCGTCAGTTCGCGGCCTACCATGCCCCGAATAATCTGGGCTTCACTGACCTCACTCGCGTGCATATCGAGCGTTTCGATGGTTTGTCCGTCGCGCAGAATTGTAACCGAATCAGCGACTTTAGAGATTTCGTTGAGCTTATGTGAAATAAGGATTGAGGTAATGCCCTGGGTTTTGAACTCCAAGAGCAGCTCGAGTAACGCCTGAGAATCACCCTCACTTAAGCTTGCAGTTGGCTCGTCTAAGATTAAAAGCTTGACCTCTTTAGCGAGCGCCTTGGCTATTTCGACGAGTTGCTGTTTGCCTACCCCAATGTCGGCAACCAGCGTGTCTGGAGCCTCGTTAAGCCCAACCTTGGCGAGCAGTTCACGCGTTTTGAGCGTCGCTTCTGACCACTTGATCACGCCAAACTTGGCGCGCTCATTACCCAAAAAGATATTTTCAGAAATCGACAAAAGTGGGATTAGTGCCAACTCTTGGTGGATGATGATAATGCCAAGCTTTTCGCTATCGCTAGTATCTCTAAAGCGGCACGGTTTATCCTGAAAGACGATTTCACCCTCATAGCTGCCGTGCGGATAGACGCCCGAAAGCACCTTCATCAAGGTGGATTTGCCCGCGCCGTTCTCACCTACGAGGGCGTGAATCTCACCCTCACGGACGCTGAAGGTCACGTCACTTAAAGCTTTAACGCCCGGAAACGTCTTGGTAATACTGCGCATTTCTAAAATGGTCGACATATGTTCTCACAACCTCGCCAAAGTTAGCTTAAGAAAGCGTATGTACGCTAGCTAGCATACATACGCCTGAAAATCTCTACGCTTGTAAGCCCAAGCGTGGTCCTAGCAGCTTACTGAAGCTCGGCTTCAGTGTAGTAGCCGCTGTCAATCAATACTTTTTTGTAGTTGTCTTTATCAACTAGTACCGGCGAAAGTAAATAAGACGGTACGACCTTGACACCGTTATCATAGGTTTCGGTGTCGTTAGTCGGGACCTCTCCACTGGATAAAAGCGCGTTGACCATCTCCACGGTAATACCAGCGAGTTCACGCGTATCTTTGAAGATCGTCGAAGTCTGCTCACCGGCGATAATCGATTTAACTGAGGGAACTTCGGCGTCCTGTCCGGTAATGACCGGCATCTTCAGGTCGTCACTTCCGTAGCCGACCCCCTTTAACGACGAGATAATGCCGATGCTGAGGCCGTCGTAGGGTGAGAGTACAGCGTCAACCTGGGCGTCTGAGTAATACGCGCTTAGGAGGTTGTCCATCCGGGCCTGCGCCGCCGACCCACTCCAGCGCAGCGTTGAAACCTTATCCATGCCGGTCTGACCGCTCCCAACGACCAGCTTGCCTGCATCGATATAGGGCTGCAATACCGACATCGCACCGTCGTAAAAGAAATAGGCGTTGTTGTCGTCGGGTGAACCGCCGAAGAGTTCGATGTTGTAGGGGCCGTCGGTGTTGCCCAAGTCGAGTGCGTCGCGTATATAAGAACCCTGCAAGACGCCCACCTGAAAGTTGTCAAAGGTCGCATAGTAATCAACATTTTCAGAGTCACGGATAAGGCGGTCGTAAGCGATTACCGGGATATCCTGATCGGCAGCCTGAAAAAGTACGTCGGAAAGGGTGGTGCCGTCGATGGAAGCGATGACGAGCGCGTCGACGCCTTTGACAACCATATTTTCAACCTGTGCAAGCTGATTGGGAATATTATCGTCAGCGTATTGCAGGTCAGTGGCGTAACCAGCTGCTTCAAACTGCTTGACCATGTTGTTGCCATCGGCAATCCACCGAGCTGAAGACTTCGTTGGCATCGAGATACCGACGGTTCCTTTGTCTTGAGCTAAGGCAAGGCTAGAGAGGGTAAGTAGACCCAAAATCGTACCGGTAAGAGCAAACCGCAACGCTTTCATACTGTTCTCCTGGTTATGAAATGTGCTTCTTGTGAACGCTAACATAAATTTGGCTTTTGGTCAAGTCTAGTTGAGGTAAAAGTTTCTTTTACCTCAGGTTTTTCACTATCTTCAAAGTAGATTTAGTTTTTAGAGCGTGGCTATTATAGCGCGCGCCGTCACGCTAGGTGTAGGGTGAGGCTTTCGCTACTGACTAACTAAAAAATTCAGGCACCACTAGCCGCTGACTAAGACAACGGTCAATTGACCCTGTCCTACCCACTGCTGTGATGTGCTCCAACATCAGTCGTCGCCAAACGGGTATACCAAGCTTTTGATCACGCCGTCCTGGTAGTCCGCTTGAATTGCGAAGGCTTCGGGCGTCCCGGTAAGGCTAAACGTATGCGTCATAAGTGGAGCCAGGTTTACCTGACCACGCTGCACCATCTCAGTCGCCCGTGCGTATACGTGGCCCATCCTGCGCGAGAGCTTGATGCTTAAGCCCTTACGCCGCACCAGCGAGGCGTTTAAGGTAAACTGATCACCCTCGGGGATACCGACGAGCACCAACCGTCCACCAATTCTTACTGCTTCTGCTGCGTGCTGCGGCCCTAAGGGCGAGTTAGTCGCTTCGATTACTACGTCGACGCCCCGTCCATTTGTCCTCGTTTTGACCCCTGCCCATGAGCTAAACGCCGCGTCTGCGCCCAAGGTAAGCGCAAGTTCGCGGCGATACTCGAGCGGATCAATTACAAAAAGCTGACCTGCGCCGCACCAGTGCGCCACCTGCATCATTAAGAGCCCGATAGGGCCAACACCTAACACCGCCACTGATTCGATTGGTTTTGGACGCGCCAGGTCAAGCGCGTGAACAGCGACGCCAACCAAGAGGCTCGAGTGACGCCGCCGCTGCGCCAAAACCTACGGGGAGCGGCACCAGCTCTTCGGGCCGCGCGGTAATATAGCAGGTATCATCTGGGAACAAACGCTCTCACCTTCAACTAAACCGTCTAGCACGCACATTCTGAGGTGATTACGGTAGCTTCTAACTGCTTAAGTGCTATATATTCCGCTAATGCTCCCTGGTACGGTGGTACCCCGGCAAATTTGACATTTGGGCACAGGTTGGGATATTCCAGCTGACACCACTCGCACGCTCCACACGGACGGTTCGGGTCGACGGCGACCAACGTACCAGGGGCTAGCTCACTTCCCTCAACGACCTCGGCAGCAAACTCATGACCTAAAATAAACGGCTCGGTAGCGTGGGTCGAACCGATCGCCCCCTCGAGATAATGATGTAGATCGCTGCCATAAACACCGACCGCCCTTACTCTGAGGAGCACTTCATCTGGAGCACGTTCAGGTTTCGGCACCGTCTCTACACGAAGGTCACGAATACCGTGTAGTCCTGCGACGCGCCTTGTCGCCATCTCAGTTCCGCAGTCCTTGAGCCAAGACATAGTAAAGATCGTTGTGCCGCAGTTCGTTCTTAAACGCTCTGAGTTTGGTGTCATCGTCAATCACTACCAGCTCAATTCCGGCTATTTTAGCAAAGTCTTCCAGCTGTTCGCTCGTCAGCGTGTAGCTGTAGACCGTATGATGTGCGCCGCCCGCGTAAAGCCACGCAGCTAAGGCCGTCTTAAAGTCAGGTTTGCACTGCCACACTGCCCGTGCCACCGGCAATTTCGGCAGTGGCGGGTGCGTCACGGCTTCGACCTCATTGACAATCAGCCGAAAACGGCTGCCTAGATCAATCAAAGACGCGTTGACGGCGGGGCCGGGGGGCGCGTCAAAGACTAGGCGTACCGGGTCGGCTTTGCCGCCGATCCCTAGAGGGTGAACCTCGAGCCTCGGTTTTTCAGCCGCGATACTCGGGCAGACCTCCAACATATGTGACCCTAAAACGAGCGGCCCTGCCGGGTCCAGATGGTAGGTGTAATCTTCCATAAACGAGGTGCGCTCACCCCCCGCTATCACCTTAAGGGCGCGTAAGAGCACCGCCGTTTTCCAGTCGCCTTCTGCACCGAAGCCGTAGCCGTCAGCCATCAGGCGCTGCACTGCTAGACCCGGAAGTTGCGCTAAACCGTGCAGGTCTTCAAACGTCGTCGTAAAACCCTTGAAACCGCCCTCTGCTAAAAACGTCCGGAGACCGAGCTCGAGCCGTGCCCCGTACCGAAGCGCCCCATAGTTTTCTTGGCCTCGGTGTAGACCGTCAGCGACGTCGTAGCTCGTTTCGTAAACTTCGGTAAGCTCAGCTATCTCGGCGTCTGAAACGGCGTCTACACGTTCTACCAAGTCACCGACGCCGTAGCCGTTAACCGAAACGCCGAAGCGGATTTCTGCAGCGACTTTATCGCCCTCGGTGACGCCGACCTGCCGCATATTGTCGCCGAAGCGGGCGAATTTGGCCCCTTGCAGGTCGCTCCAGGCGTGCGCCACTCGTACCCACGCACCGAGCTGCGCCTGCGTTTGGGCGTCCCGCCAATGACCGACCACGACTTTGCGCCCCAAACGCAGCCGGGTGTGCATAAAGCCCGCTTCACGGTCGCCGTGCGCGGCCTGGTTGAGGTTCATAAAGTCCATGTCAATTTCAGCCCACGGCAGATCGCGGTTGTACTGCGTATGGAGGTGGCACAGGGGCTTGTTGAGGCTTTGGAGCCCACCGATCCACATCCGCGAAGGTGAAAAGGTGTGCATCCACACGACTAACCCGGCGCAGTCCGGGTCACGGCTCGCCTCTAAACAGAGGGTGCGTATCTCTTCAGGCGTAGTCAAGAGACCTTTGTAGACGAGCTCGAGCGGCACCTCTTCCGAGGCGTCAAGGGTTTGAGCGACCTCGAGGGCGTGCGCTGACACTTCCTCCAACGGGCCGGGGCCGTAGAGATGTTGTGAGCCGCAGACAAACCAGATTTGAGGTGTGGCGAGGTTTTTCATGCTGGAGCTTTCATATTGGCACCTGATTTCTAGCTACAAACGTGCTACTGACCGTAAACATGTTGGTAACGCTCAAAGAGTTTGGCGACGTCTTCCGGGGCGATAGGCAGAGGTTGACCGAGTTGCAACGCTAAAAATGACGTCCGTGCCACGTCTTCACACATGATGGCGGCTTTGACCGCTTCTTTCGGCGTTTTGCCGACGGTAAAGACGCCGTGATTTTGCAAGATGATCGCAGGTGAGTTGTGCCCTGTAAGCACCCGCACGACCTCGCGTCCAATCTCGTCACCACCGATAAGCGCGAAGCCGCCACAGGGGATCGGCCCGCCGAATTCGTCAGCCATCGCGGTTAAAAAGCAAGGAATATCCTTACCTACAGCAGCAAAAGCCGTGGCGCAAGTAGAATGCGTATGAACGACGCCGCCCACCTCAGGCATATGCTGGTAGATGTAGGCGTGGGTAGCAGTGTCAGACGAAAACTTGTGCGGGCCGCTACTCGAGAGCGTTTCAAGCTCGACTTCGCACATATTCTCCGGGGTAAGGTCTTCAAACATAACCCCCGAAGGTTTAATGACCATAGCGGTACTACCCAGCTCTCGGCCGCTGATGTTGCCACTCGTCCAGGCGACGAGGTTATTGGCCGGTAAGAGCGCGTGCAGGTCGCAGACGGTTCTTCGGAGCGTCTCGAGGCTCACTCGCCAACCTCATCTCGTACCCCAACCTCGACTGAGTTTTTGGCCTGTGCAGCGGCACCCTTGCGAAGCTCGCGCAAACGTTTCATTACGCCACCTGGCTCCTTAGCTGTGCTCCTGCCCAAGAGGTCGTGCAAATAGCAGTAATCTTTGTAAAGCTCGTTGTAGAATCCGACATTTTCTGGGATTGGCCGGTACACCACCTCGCTGAGGCTCCCCATTTTTTGGGCCGCTTCACCTATACCGGCGTAAGCTCCAGCGGCGACCGCTGCGTGCAGGGCGCTTCCGAGTGCCGGTCCCTGCTCGCTGCCGATCACGAAAATGTCGCGGTTACAAACGTCGGCGTAAATTTGCATCATCAGTGGGTTTTTTGCCGGGAGTCCACCTGCTGCGATGATCTTAGTCACCGGTACGCCGCTATTTTCAAACGCTTCGATGATGATGCGTTTGCTATAAGCGGTAGCTTCTAACAGCGCCCGGTAGATGTCCGGGGCGCTTGTCCCTAGCGTCATCCCGATCAGGAGCCCCGATAGGTCGGCGTCAACCAGGACGCTGCGGTTGCCATTAAACCAGTCGAGCGCCAAGAGACCATGTTCACCCGGACGCTGCGAGGCGGCTTCATCGGCTAACAGGCGGTGAAGGTCTTTTCCGGCAGCAGCAGCTTTTTCGGTGTAGTGGGGCGGCACACACTGTTTGACAAACCACGCGAAAATGTCTCCAACGCCGCTCTGCCCTGCTTCGTAGCCGTAGTAACCGGGGATGATGCCCCCGTCAACGACGCCGCACATCCCCTCGGCTTCATGAAGTTCTTCAGCGACCAAAACGTCACACGTCGAGGTACCCATAATCATCACGAACGTACCCGGCGCGACCTCACCGGTCGCGGGCAGCGTGACGTGCGCGTCCACATTAGCAACAGCGACCGCCGTACCGGGGTTGAGACCCGTCCAGTGCGCAGCTTCCTCACTGAGTCCACCAGCTTTGGCACCGAGCGGAACTAACTCCCGCGACATCTTAGTGTCCACTACGTCGGCGAAGTCAGGGTTTAAGGCGGCAAAATACGCTCGAGACGGAAAGCTGCCGTCTTGATAGATGGCTTTATACCCAGCAGTGCAGGCGTTACGCGTCTCTATCCCGGTCAGCTGCCAGACGAGCCAGTCGGCGGCCTCGAGCAGCCGGTCGGCTTCCCTGTAAATTCTGGGAGCTTCCTCGAGGATTTGGAGCGCTTTAGCGTAAAACCATTCTGAGGAATATTTACCGCCATAACGCCCCAACCACGGTTCCCCACGTTCAGCGGCTAGAGCGTTGATGCGGTCGGCTTGGGGTTGCGCCGCGTGGTGTTTCCAGAGTTTGACCCAAGCGTGCGGTTCATTTCGCAGTTCAGGCAAACGGCACAGGGGTGTCCCGTCTTTGAGCGTCGGCAGCATCGTACACGAGGTAAAGTCGATACCGACGCCGATCACCTCATCTGGGGAGATGCTGCTCTCAGCGAGAATTGCCGGAACGGTCTGTTTAAGAACTTCGAGATAGTCGTCCGGGTTTTGCAGCGCCCAATCGTTTGGCAGCTGAGTTCCATCAGGGAGTGTGCGGTCTAGTACCCCGTCTCCGTAAGCGTGAACCGCTGTCGCGATTTCAGCGCCGTCGGCGACGCGAACCAGCAGCGCGCGGCCCGACTCAGTGCCATAATCAATACCTACTGTGTAAGTTGCCAAAACAAACCTCCTTGTCTAAGTTTCCTCACGTCACCCATACCAAGCGGCGAACTGCCTCCGAAACAGCTTCAACGAAGGTCTTGTTAACGCTCACAATCTAGCACTGCGGCAGCCGAAGCGTCAACGCGCCCCTAGGTGGGGGTGGACGGACGTTGCACAAATTTGCTACAAACCCATACGCAGTTTCTGAATCAGACGGAACATGCAGGAAGTTCGCCCTAGAATGATCAGGTGTCGAAGCTGCGAAAGTAAAACGGTTGTCAAGAACGGACATATCCATAATGGTAAGCGCTACATGTGTAGGGATGGTGGACGACAATTTGTCCCTGAAGCGATTAAGAAAGTAATTTCAAACGAGACCAAGGCCCGCATTGACAATTTGCTTTTGGAAAAGATACCGCTAGCTGGCATCGCACGCTCCGTGGACGTGTCTGAGACATGATTGCAGTATATGAACCAGAAGTGTGAGAACGTCAAGCAGTTTGTGCAGATAGGCGCTAAAAGAGGGAGCTGGTCAGCGAGTGTGACGAACTCTGGTCGTTTATAAACAACAAAAAGAATAGACAATAGGTGTGGCTAGCGCTAGATAGGCAAACCCGTGAAATTGTCGGTTGTTACATCGGTTCGCGGGGTGACGCAGGGGCTATTGGGCTATGGCAAAGTTTACCTGAATGCTATCTCGAGGCTCAGACTTACACAGACCTTTGGAATGCTTACACTGCCATTTTCTATGCTAATAAGCTTGTTCAATGTGAAAAGGGTTCAGGCCAAACCAATCATAGTGAGCGTTTCAATAACACCCTTAGGCAACGGACAGGCCCGGAAGGTGCCGTTTTGTCCAAGACAACGTTGTTCGCGCTTAGTACGCAAAACGCTCGCTTTCTCCAAAAAGCTCAAAAACCATAGTCGGCGCACTTTGGGCTTTCATCCATCATTACAACCAATCATTACTTCAGAGGCACTACCGTCTTCTACCCGGATGCGGTGTCGCTGCCAGCTGCCCACACTGGAGCGTTTAACGTGACGAAGGGCGCTCCAACGACTTACGCCAAAGCGTCTAGCTACAGCACGTTTGCTCTGTCCTGCCTCAACGTGTGCTTTGACAATTCGTTCTCGTAAGTCTAGTGAATAGCTGGCCATGCCTTAGACTAGCGCTGTGAAGGTTGGAAGTGCTGTAAAACGCAACTTGCGAGATAGCGACGCCCGAAGCGAGTAGATTTTTAGCCTGCTCAGTTCACAGGGCGGTCTGATAAACGTGCGGCGTCACGCCGACCTCGCGTTTGAACGTCCGCAGCAGATAACCCTTAGCATTTGCACGAGAGATTGACACAGGCATCATTCCAAAACGTGCGTGCTAGATTGGAAAACTCTTACATAGAGCGTTTCCGACTAGCTGATACCTGACTTAGTCCGGTAAGGTCGGTAAGAGACTCGAGTCTCACCGCTCCCGCAACCTGTTCGTGCAGCGCTACTTTAACCTGCTGAACAGCGTAGTGTTCTCGTCCGACCTGACGCTCGCTTAAAGGCGTAACGGCACAGTGGTCGAGAAGCGTCCGCACGACGCCGAGTAGCTTACTTTCGCGCTCGAGCCTCGTCGTAGGCAGATCGAACGCTCTGATGGTCTCCGTAAGCTGCCAAGCCACTGCGTCGTTCAGTGTTTCGGGTACAAGGCGTTCGGAAAAGTGGGACAATGGTTTACGAAGCTCGAGCCCTTACCCTCCCAAGCGACGCTTAGAAGCTCAGAGATCGTCGCACCCACATCGGCAAAACTCCCCCGCGTCCCCAAATCCTGACCTGTGACGCCGGGACTGTAGGCCAATAAAAGCCCGTATTCGCGGGTGTGGTCGGTGCCACCGTGCGTCGGGTCGTTGCCGTGGTCGGACACGAACAGCAGCCAGTCGCCAGATTTTACGGCGTCTAGAAGCTCAGGTAGACGGGCGTCGGTCTCTTCCAGCGCACCCGCGTAGCCTTCCGGGTCGCGGCGATGCCCGTACAGCGAATCGAACTCGACCAGATTGCAAAAGATGAGTCCGTCCGGGCGTTCACGCATCGCCAGCAGCGTTTTGCTGATACCATCGTCGTTTGAGTCGGTGTGAACCTCTGTGGTAAATCCCTGATGATTGTAGATGTCCGGGATTTTGCCGATACCGATCACTTCTTTGCCTGCCGCCTTGAGCACGTCCAGCACGGTTTTATGAGGCGGCGTCAGCGAATAGTCGCGCCGCGCTTCGCCCAAACGCCTGAAGTTTCCGGGGGTGCCGGTAAATGGCCTTGCAATCACGCGGGCTACGGCGTACTCGCCCCTGAGCAGGTCTCGCGCACCTTCACACCACCTGTAGAGGGTCCCCAACGGTACTTTATCCACATGCGCGGCAATCTGAAATACGCTGTCGGCACTCGTGTAGACGATAGGCTCGCCTGTTTGTAGGTGTGTTTCGCCCAGCTCGTCTAAAATAACGGTGCCCGACGCCGGACGGTTGCCGAGATGCCCACGCCCGGTCAGCGCGTCAAACGCGCGCATGACTTCATCTGGAAACGCCGTAAACGTCCTGAACGGGTGCGTGAGCGTGACGCCCATAAACTCCCAGTGGCCGGTGGTCGTGTCTTTACCGGGGGAAACCTCGGCGAGCCGTCCGTAAGACGCCAGCGGCGTTTCGGGTTCAGGCAACGAGCTTACACCTTTAATTCGGCCTAAGCCTAACGCCGTAAAATTCGGCAGCGCCACGCCGGTTTTTCGCAGCGTGTGGTCGAGCGTATGTGCGCCCGTATCGCCGAAGTCGGCAGCGTCGGGCAGTGCGCCGACGCCTACGGAATCGAGCACAATCAAGGTGACAGTCATGGTTGAAGTATAGCTGCTGGGTGAGTCGGAGCATAATGAAAGGGTGAATCTGGTTGCAGACGTCCTTTCTACTCTCGAGCACCTTGCACCTGAGGCCGAAACACTGCTCGTCGCCGTATCGGGTGGGGGAGACTCAGTGGGATTGTTACGGCTTCTAGTAGAGAGTTCGTATCGGCTCGAGGTCGCGCACATCGACCACGCTCTAAGGGAAACGTCAGCAGACGATGCGGAGTTTGTCGGAGACTTAGCCCAAACGTTGGGCTTGCCTTTTCATAGCGTTCGGACAGAGGTCGCCCGGATTGCTGAGGAAAAAGGCTGGAACCTCGAGGACGCCGCCCGCCGCCTCCGCTACAGTTTTTTGACCCGTACGGCAAAACGTATCGGTGCAGACGCCATCCTAACTGCCCACACTCAAGATGACCAAGCCGAAACCGTTCTGATGCAGCTTCTGCGCGGCGCGGCTTACGCGGCGGGCATCCCTGCGCGGCGAGGTCAAACTGTGCGGCCCTTGCTCGGCGTCTCTCGTCAGCAACTCAGAACACATCTGGAAACGTTGAATCAGACCTTTTTAGAAGACGAAACGAACACGGATACGAAGCGCACACGGGCGTGGCTCCGCCATGAAGTTTTGCCGCTACTTGAGCACCGTTATCCTGCTGTCCAAGAAAAGCTGGCTCAGTTTGCCGAATTACAACGCGATCAAGCCGCTGCGTTAAACACTCAAGCCGAACGGTTTTTTTGGGATGAGGGACTCGAGCTTGCCTCCTTACGCCGTCAGCCGTCCGCTTTGCAACGCGCAGCACTCGCATCACTTTTGCAAAGAGCGGAACTTTCTGCCGACATAGGCCACATCGAGACACTCCGTCACACCCTGAACGCTACTAAACCGACCCGGATTTCACTGCCTAAAAATAAGCAAGCGCGTATGGCTTACGGAAGGCTCGAGGTCATAGCACCTACTTTAATCCCACCCAGCAATCCTCTTGATCTCAACCTCGCCGACTTGCGTCCCGAACTCGACCTAGAGAAGCTTGCGGCGTTTCCATCTCTACACTTCCGAAACTCCGCCCCCGGCGACCGCATCCGTTTCTCAGGAGGCAGTAAAAAAGTTTCCGACCTACTTATCGACCGAAAAGTTCCGCGTGAACGCCGCGCCTCGCTTGCGGTGCTAGCGACCGATCCGGTGGGGCCGTCTGAAGTGCTGTGGCTCGAGGGCGTCGCCGCTGATGTTCGGGTGGCGCTTAACACCCCTGACCCGGACATCATCTGGATGCGGCAAGCACTGGTCCAAGCAGAACAGGCTGCCCTTGTCGGTGAAGTGCCTGTCGGCGCGGTTGTCGTGCAGAACGGCAAACCCCTCGCCGCCGCAGCAAACACTACGCGTTCAGACACCGACCCGACCGCGCACGCCGAGATAAAAGCGCTCCGCGAAGCCGCCGGGGTACTCGGAGACTGGCGGTTAGCAGGGTGTACGCTTTATGTGACGCTCGAGCCCTGCCCCATGTGCCTTGGCGCAGCGTTGGCAGCGCACCTGCCCCGCATCGTTTGCGGCGCGGCAAATACCCGCGACGGTGCGTTAGGCGGGGTTGCCGACCTACTAGAACATCCTTGGAAACGAGGTCTCCAAGTTCGCTCCGGCGTTTTGGCCCACGACGCTGAACGGTTACTTCAAGACTTTTTTGCGGCGCGGCGCACCGAGAACCGCGTGACAAAGCCTAACTTGTAGGGTATACTCGCCTTTGCCGCATTTTGGAGAGGTGCCAGAGCGGTTGAATGGGACGGTCTCGAAAACCGTTGTGGGGGCTTCCCTCACCGTGGGTTCGAATCCCACCCTCTCCGCCAAGGATACGAAGAGTGGGTACCCTGGTGTCAAATCCAGGGTGCTTTGCATACACCTTAAAACCACTCATGTGAGTTGCGATCCATCGTAGTTGTATTTGAGTGTTGTCAGATATAGGAAGCGTATGTAAGACAGTAGTAGAAATCGCTTGCTATTTGCTATCGGGGTGTCATAGATGAATAGTGGATTGGCTGGCTTCAATCGCGTTCCAGATATTTCAAAAATATATCTCTATCACATAACGTCCGTAAAAAATTTGGCTTCAATTTTGAGTTCTGGCAAGTTGTCATCGGACGCGAGCTTACTCGCACAGGGTGGCCCAACTGAGTCCATAGGTATGAGTCGGTTGAAGCAACGGCGACTTAACCAACTTGTAATACCGTGTATGGCAAATACGCCGGTAGGCGCTTGCGTGCCGTTCTATTTTGCACCCCGTTCCGTTATGCTTTTTATGATTGACCGAAACAATTACGAAATCAATTACAATCGTGGGCAAGAACCTATAATTCATTTGGAGGCCAAGCTAACTAACGTACTTGATTGGGCGAACCATGAACGTAGACCTTGGGCGTTCAGTTTATCCAACGCTGCAGCGTTTTACACTGAGTTTCGTTCAAATCTAGATAACTTAGACGAGATTGATTGGGATGCGGTATATGCGACGAATTGGCGCGGCAGGCAAGAACGTAAGAATGCAGAGTTCCTAGTTTATGACACATTTCCCATTCAACTAATAGAGCGCATCGGCGTCTACTCAAGTGCTGTGATGCGTGAGGTTGAAAGCGCTGTAACAAATTTTGACGTAAAAATAACGACAAGCGTCATTAGAAGCTGGTATTATTAGTTGTGTCAGGTCTTGAGTTCCGCCATGGTGATCTGTTCGACGCCGACGCTGAAGCGTTTGTTAACACTGTTAACTGTGTCGGTGTGATGGGTAGAGGCGTGGCGCTACAATTCAAGCATAGGTTCCCAGAAAATTTTAGGGAGTATGTGAATGCTTGTAAAAAAGAACTTGTGCAACCGGGCAAAATGTTTACTACTGAGCGTGTCTCATTGGGTCAACCACAGTATATAATCAACTTTCCAACGAAACGGCACTGGAAAGGCAAAAGCCGCATTGAAGATATTCAATTGGGTTTGCTTGCCTTAAAGCACGAAATAGAGCGCTTAAACATTCATAGCATAGCTCTTCCTCCGTTGGGTTCAGGCTTGGGGGGACTTGACTGGCATGACGTACGACACCGTATAGAAGAAACACTTATAAATATGGACGGCGTACAAGTGATCGTTTACGAGCCATCAAGCGTCGCCCCAACACTTCGTCATGTAACAAGTCCTCCAAAGATTACTCCTGGTCGTGCTGCATTAGTTGGCTTGATGGATCGTTATTTGGGTGGCCTTCTTGATCCATACATCACACTGATCGAAGTACAAAAGCTGATGTATTTTTTGCAAGCAGCTGGCGAGGACTTAAAGCTAAATTATATAAAAGGGACATATGGCCCTTATGCCGATAACCTTCGCCATGTACTCAAACGCTTAGAGGGCCATATGATCTATGGATACGGCGATGGTGGGGAAAACCCAGATAAGCCTATTTCGTTAGTTGCAGGTGCTCGAGATGATGCAAATCGGTTTCTGAATGATTACCCAGATACCCTTGATTACTTTGAACGCGTAGTTGACCTTATAGAAGGCTTCGAGACTGGCTATGGCATGGAATTGCTTTCTACTGTCCACTATGTTGCAGTAAATGGCACATCACTTGCCCTCGGTGACGTAATTGACGGTGTACATGCATGGAGTGAGCATAAAAAACAATTCAGTCTCTCACAGATAACCGTCGCGTGGGAGACTCTAATAAATCATGGATGGCTAGCACCTGCTCTACCTAACTAGCAGAAGCAGACATCTGAGAATGGGTTATGTCTTGGCTTAGCAAGATCAGTCAGCTGTCCCCTTCTACGTTCAACACATCATATTATGTGAGGGAATAATGCCATCTTCCAAGCCAGTGTCACACTGGCTTGAGTATCGAAGAAAACCCAAGGCACGGGTTATAGATACTTTTCTTAAAACACTTGACTCGAGTCCAGCGGTGACGGGTCACTCAGCGGTTCCGCTTCAGGCTCATTGTGCGGACGTCCACCCGGTTCGTCACCCCAGGTATCAGGAAACTCGTCTTCAGTGTTCGGTACATCAGGATCTGGCACCTCCGGAACCTCGTAAACGCCCGGTGGTCTAGGATTTGGCTTGTCTTCACTCACCGTAAACCCTCACAGTCCCGCCGCTTGAAACGCGCTGCGAACGATGTCTTGCGCCTCGCTCTGAATCTTCTCAAGGTGCGCGTCTCCCTTAAACGACTCGGCGTATATTTTGTAAATCTCTTCGGTACCCGAAGGCCGCGCCGCAAACCAGCCCGACTCGGTGACGACCTTAAGGCCGCCGATGGCTGCGCCGTTCGCCGGGGCTTCTGTCAGTTTGGCGGTGATAGCGTCGCCTGCTAAGGTGTCGGCTGTGACCTGCTCGGGGGAGAGGGTCGCAAGGACTTTTTTCTGCTCGGTATCGGCGGGCGCGTCGGTGCGGGCGTAGACCGGCGCGCCGAACTCGGCTTCTAAGTCGCGGTAGTGTTCGCCGGGGTCGCGGCCTGTTTTAGCCAAGATTTCAGCCGCCAGTAAATCCATGATGAGGCCGTCTTTGTCGGTTGTCCAGACGGTGCCGTCCTGCCGTAAAAATGACGCGCCCGCCGATTCTTCGCCGCCGAAGCCGTAAGAGCCGTCTAACAGGCCCGAAACGAAATACTTGAACCCGACCGGGACTTCCTCGAGCTTCCGCCCCAACCGCCCCGCCACGCGGTCGATCATCGAACTCGAGACCAACGTTTTCCCAACTGCTGCATCATTCCGCCACCCCGGACGGTTTTGAAAAAGATAATTGATAGCCACCGCGAGGTAGTGGTTCGGGTTTAAGAGCCCGCTGCTTTTCGTAACGATGCCGTGCCGGTCGGCGTCAGGGTCGTTGCCGAAGGCGAGGTCGAAATCGTCTTTGAGCTTGATCAGCCCCGCCATCGCGTACGGTGACGAGCAGTCCATCCGGATTTTGCCGTCTTTATCGACGCTCATAAAAGCAAATCTCGGGTCTACGCTTCTATTAACGACGTGTAAATCCACACCGTAACGCTCGGCAATCGGTTCCCAATAACCGACGCTCGCGCCGCCTAAAGGGTCAACGCCGAGTTTAAGACCTGCGTTCGCCACGGCGTCCATATCGATGATGTCGCCTAATGCGTTCACATAGGGCGCAACAAAATCGAACATATGCGTGGTGTCAGCTGCCAGCGCCTGTTTGAACGGAATGCGTTTGACACCCTTCAAACTACCCTGCAAAAGTTCGTTCGCCCGCGTTTCAATTCTTTTGGTGATGTCGGTGTCGGCAGGGCCGCCGGATGGCGGGTTGTATTTGAAGCCGCCGTCTCCGGGTGGGTTGTGCGACGGGGTGATGACCACGCCGTCGGCGAGGCCGTCCTTGCGGCCCCGGTTGTAGCCCAAAATCGCGTGTGACACGGCTGGAGTCGGGGTGTATCCCAAACTCTCTTGCAGCATGACTGTGACGCTGTTGGCGGCGAGCACCTCGGTAGCGCTGATCAGCGCAGGTTCGGAAAGTGCGTGCGTGTCCATCCCGACAAACATCGGGCCGGTGATGCCCGCTTCGGCTCGGTATTCGCAAAGTGCTTGCGTGACGGCTAAAATATGCGCCTCGTTAAAGTTGCCCGCGGACGAGGTGCCGCGGTGTCCGGAAGTTCCGAACGAAACGCGCTGGGCAGGGTTTTCAGGGTCGGGTTGCACCGTGTAGTACGCTGCGACGAGGCGCGGGATGTTGGCAAGGAGTTCGTCCGGGGCGGGTTTACCGGCAAGTGTCATAAAACCTCCATTTAGGCCACATCATACCCGTGGTTACTTATGGGTACAGCGTCAAGGCTGAGAGTTAGGTGTAGGTTCTCGAAGGTCGCCTAACTGGTGCTGCAGCTCGAGCTCCACCTTTAAGTGCGGAAATTGGTGTAAAGAGAGCGTAAAAGCTGTGAGCCCAGCATCCGTACGGCTGCTTTATCAACTTGGAGCATGTTGGTTTAAGCTCGAGCCCTGTAAGTCCGCGTCAAGCCATATCCTCTTGCCAGACGATAATCTCAGGGTGCTCCGGGCCGCCCGTTACGATGATGAGGGCGACGTCGCCGGGTTGTTCTTCGGTTTTTAACAAGTTATGCCGCGCGACCTCGGGGTCGTCGTCGGGCAAAATGCAGAGCGCCGCGCCGCCTGGAACCTGCGTGTAAAGTTCAGGCTCGAGGCGAATGCGCTCGGCGATATTAAGCGTCCACCAGTGTGCGCGTTCTGTGATAGTCCCAACGGGTAACTTTAAGATCGTTTCGCCTCCACTGAGTAAACCGGAGCTGCGGCGGCGTAAACCGCCAGCTGAACGGACAGTTTACTCAACCGGGCGGGCCCTGAAAAGGAGTTATTTCACTCGTTCACGCAGCGTAGGCCGTTCGCGGCTACCGGCTTAATATTCGGCCCCAGTTTGGTGGTAGCTCGAGCCTACCCCCCGAAACCGCCCTGCCCGTATTTAAGAGGTCTGTCCAATTACCACTTAAATCCGGAAGCTCGAGCCTCACAGCTTCGCTACTAGCATTGACCGCCACCAAAACCGTTTCACCTTGCCAAGTTCGGGCAAACACGAATTGCTCCGAAGTTACCCGTAATTCCTGATAGTCGCCGTATTTGAGCGCGGGTAAAACGTGGCGCAATTTAATGAGGTCTTGGACTACAGGGCAGAGATCGGGGTGCTGCCCGGTACTCTCCAATGTTTCGGGCGTGAGCGGCGGACGGAGCGGCGCGTCGCTCGTCGGCGCTTTTTCGCCCGTGACGCCCCACTCGCTGCCGTAATATAAAGACGGTACACCGGGCACCGTCAAGAGCAGGATGTGGAGCGGGTAGAGGTGTGCGGGCTCGCGTAAAATACTGGCGCTGCGGGGAACGTCGTGGTTGTCGGCAAAGGTGTAGAGCGGCATATCTCGGTAAAGACCGCCCTCTCCGAACTGACGTTTGAGGGTATGCGCCAACTCGAAATAGTTGCGGTCGTTGTGGCTCGAGTACAGCCCTTTATAAAGTTCATAATTGGTCGTCGCGTCGAGCTTGCCGAGACCCGCCCACTCCCGGTAATCGCCGTGAATGACCTCACCTAACAGCCAGCAGTCCGGTTTGACCGCACGGCAGACCCCTGCCAAGTCGTGCTGAAACCCCAACTCGAGAACGTCCGCCGCGTCGAGCCGCAGACCGTCTGCGCCGAAATCTTCCAGCCATAGCCGCGCCGCCGTAAAAAGATGTTCACGCACCGCCGGGTTTGTGGTGTTGAGTTTGACCAAATCGAAATGTCCGTTCCAACCTTCGTAACTAAAAGTATCACCAGCAGGACTTTGGACGGAAAAATCGAGAAAAAACCAGTCGCGGTAAGGGCTTGCTACGCCACGTTCCTGTACATCCCGAAACGCCCAAAAGTCGCGCCCGACGTGATTAAAAACGGCGTCGAGCATCACTTTGAGGCCGTGTGCGTGACACGCTGCGACGAACGCTTTCAGGTCGTCGTTCGTGCCGAGTCGCCGGTCAACCTTGACCAAATCGGCGGTGTCGTAACCGTGGGTGCCGGACTCGAGTACCGGCCCGAGTAGCAGCGTGGTCACGCCTAACTCGCTCAGATAGGGCAGCCAGTCGTGCAGCGTGTTTAAGCGGCCACTCGGCTCGTTCGTAAAATCACCTGAAAAATTGTTCTGCGCCGGTGCGCCGGTGCTGCCGAGGGGGAAGAGGTGATAAATGATCGCGTCTTGTGCCCAGTGGTTCATTTTTGTCTCCTTTACTTACCGTTCGGTATATAAACAACCTGAAAAGTGCCTGAAAAGTAGATTCTGCCTATAGGGTGGGTGTTTAAGAATAGATGCCGTAGCTAAACTGTTTAACGATGTCGTGTTTGAGCGTGTCGCCGGGGATTACTTCGCCTGCAAGAACGAGCCTCGAGTAGGCGCTTATGAGCCCTAAAAAACTGATGGTGTAGCGGCGAGCGCGACCCCGCATATTGCCGTGGTCACGGCTGGCAGCTTCAAAAAGGGCTTTGACGAGCCTATGTTGCTGGTCCTCGAGCGGGCGGGCCAACCGGTACGAACGACTTTCCGGCGGGGCTACCGAACACGCGGAAAGCAAGCGGTAAAAGCTCGTTTGCGAGCCCGTAAAAGCCAAGTACGTTTCTACGATAGCGAGTAGATTAAGTGTCAAATCTTGCTGATAGTGGGTTGCGGCCTCGAGCCTCTCGAGTAGTCTTTGACCGTCGCGGGTGATAAGCGCCGCCAGCACACCTTCCTTGTTGCCGAAATGATAGTAGAGCGTGGGTTTGGTGACGCCTGCCGCTAAAACGAGTTCTTGCACGCCCACCGCGTCGTAACCCCGAGCCGAGAACAGCTCGAGGGCGTGCGTGAGAATGAGGTCAGCTGTATCCACGCCTATACCGAACGGTAGTATACCAAATGGTATAAAAACGTCAAGGGTGTCATTTTGAGATTGGACAGCTTGATAGTCCTCTAAACGGTTGTAAACCCCCGTCTTCGAGACGGGAAACGCTTCAGCGTGTAGATTGCAGAGGTGGAGCGCTACACTAAAGGAAGCCATACGCTGTACCACCACCGCTATCATCTGGTCTGGATCACGAAGCACCGCTATAGAGTGCTGCGGGGCGAGTTACAGAAGCGGGTGCGGACGATTATCGCCCAAGTTGCTGAAGAGTCGGGGGGCAAGATTCTCAACGGCGTCGTGTCGAGCGACCATATCCACCTGTTTGTGTCGATTACACCGCAACTACCTGTAAGCGAGTTTGTCAAACGGGCGAAAGGGCGGAGTTCAAGGAAGGTGCAGCAAGAGTTTCCGGAGTTAAAGAAGCGGTATTGGGGGCAGCACTTCTGGGCGAGAGGCTACTTCAGTGCCACGAGTGGAAACGTGACCGATGAGATGATTGACGAGTACATCAATAACCACTATGACGCTCATAAGCAAAACGGTGAAGAGAACATCTTTTCAGAGTAACCCCCGGCTTCCAGCCTAGCTCTTCAACCTACCGACTTCAAGTCGGTAGTGGTTAAGTTAGCTGGCCCGCTCAGCGGCAAGATTGGTTCAGGTGCAAAACAAGTAAATCTGCTTGTGTCTAGGTATCAAATGCAGGCAAACGAGTCAAGAAAGTCTCTACCTCCCCGACACTTTGTAAGTAGACGACCTGTTTGTTCTCGAGCCTCCCCAACTTCTCCAAAATCACCGGTCGCCGCGTCTTTGGATAACCCCAGACGAACTGTAAAAACTCCCAGGTAAGCCGTTCTGGACACCCTTCGGTCATATCAGGCCGTGACCGGTTGTGATACTTTACTCGGCGTTTGACGACGCGCCATAAGCAGCGCAGCCGGGATATATCGAGGAAGATGACAGTGTCGGCGGCGGCTAAACGCACGTCCATCGTCGAGCCGTAGTTGCCATCGACAATCCAGCATTCTTGTGTTAAAAACTCGTTTTGACGCTCGAGCCACCTGTCATAGGGCGTTTCAACCCAGCCTGCGTTCCAGTAGAGCCGGTCTAAATGGATAACGGGGAGCCCGGTTCGTTCTGCTAACGCATGGGCCAGCGTCGTTTTCCCGGCCCCGCCCGACCCGATAATCGCCACGCGCTTCACGCTAAAAAATCGGTGTGTTGACCTGTGCCCGCCCCTAACGCCCTCTGATACACCGTCCACGCCGCCGCCAAGTCCATCCACGCCAAACCCACACCGCCGTAAACCGTCAGTTCGTCGCCGAGTCGTCCCGGAATACGTCCACTCAATACCTCACCCAGTTCGCCGGTAATCGTTTCGGCACCTAGTCCGACGTTGCCGACCGCGCCGCCCCTGACCGCTAAGTTCCTGTCATCACAAAAAAAGCGGCTTGCCAATACTAAATCTGCTGAGACCTCAGCTTTGCCCGGTTCATCTGCGCCGAGCGTGGTGACGTGTGCGCCCGAACGTAAAAACTCCGGATAGAGAAAGGGGTCTCGAGCCCAGGTCGCCGTCACGATGATGTCGGCGTCGGCAACAGCTTCGGTGAGCGAATCTGCGGGAACGAGTTTTGCGTCCGTTTTTTCTGCCAGCCGCCGGATGAAGGGGCCGGTTTTTAGGGGTGCGGTGTCGTAAACCGTCACGGCGCGGAGGTTTCGGACGTAGGTGAGCAGCTCGAGCTGCCACGCATTTTGCACGCCTGCACCGATAAGGGCGACGTG
Source organism: Truepera sp. (assembly GCA_965215315.1). GTDB lineage: Bacteria > Deinococcota > Deinococci > Deinococcales > Trueperaceae > Truepera. Next base: position 3,449,268 of record CBDCDB010000008.1, read on the forward strand.
CCCCGCATCTTTCCGGGAGAGCACATCAGCTGCGACCGCGCCTGCCGCCGCCGTTCGTAGCGCGGTGAGGTGTCCTGAATCTAAAACCGCCAGCAGTTCGCCGGTGTAGAGGTCGAAAAGTTGCGTGAGGCCACGAATAGCTGGTTTTGCGTTTGGAAACTTCGCGTGAGCCTTGACCGTATAGGCCGGAATATCGGGGAGCAGGGCGGGGAAGAGGACGGTTGCCGACGCGCCGTTTCGCGGAAGTTCGGAGCGGGAGCGTTGCGGAGTGATGTCGGCATCTGAAACCGTTGTAAAACCCGCTCGAATTGCCTCTAGGAGGGGGAGAGGCTCGAGTAACCTCACCACGTCGGAATGGGTCAGAATCAGCGTAGACATGCCTTTACTCTAGCCTTGCCAACCCTGCACCTCGGCGTAGTGCCGCAGCGCAGCCTCGGCGTCTTCTTTGGTTCTAATGTCCCCGACGGCCTCGGCCTCCTGTACAAAACGTACGGCCTCGCCGACACGCGGCCCCGGTGAAAGGTCCAAGAGCTGCATCACCTCGAGTCCGTCTAAAAGCGGCGCTTTGGGCGGGGCTTCGTTCATGATTTCTAGAACACGAGCCAGTGCCAGCTTGTATCCACGGCGGCCTGCTTCGGATGATTGCGGCCCACGCGCGGCTTCACGGTCGGCAATCATCAGCTTGAGCAAATCGGGCAAGAGGTTACGGCGGCGGTGGACGAAGCGGCGCGCCTCTTTGTCCGATTTGGGGAGCTGCACCATATGGTAGCGGACGAGATTTGCGGCTCGTTCTCCTTGCGTTTCGGGTGCGCGGAGCCGCTTTAATATCGTCCCCGTAAGTTCAGCGCCGAGTTTGTCGTGACCGTAAAAATGATAGTGACGGCCCCCCGCTTCGTACGTTTTCGTCGCCGGTTTGCCCACATCGTGGAGCAGCGTGGCCCAGCGTAGGGTAGGGTCAGCGTCGGGGAAAGCCTGCATAAGTTGATGCAAAGCCTCGAGCGAATGCCCCAACACGTCCAGATGATGAAAGCCGCCCTGCGTTACGCCGTCGGCTTGGGCGAGTTCGGGCAGGTAAACCCGTAAAAGTCTGACCCGATGCAAAAGCTTGAATCCCGGTGCTGCGTTTTCGCTCAGCAAAAGTTGCGTGAGTTCGTCGCTGACGCGCTCCCAGGCCGGGAATTGGATTTTGGCGTGTCCGAGAAGGTCAGCGTGACGCTGAACCGCGGTTTCGGTCTCAGCGTCCAGCTTAAAACCCAGAGTTGCTCCCAGCCTTACGCCCCTCAAACTGCGAACCGGGTCGGCCTGCAAATTCGACTCACTCACCATCTTTAGCCGGTTTACTTTGAGGTCTGCACGTCCATTTGTCGGATCGATTATTTCGCCTGAGAGGTCGGCGGCAAGAGCATTGACGGTATAGTCTCGAGCCCTTAAATTACTTTCCAAACCGGTTTCCAAATTTTCCAAAGGCGTATAGTCTCGAGTCATTCTATCCGTAACGACGCGCCAGTGGTCTCGCTGTTCGTCCAGACAAAACGCGCGACCGCCGAGTTCTATGGCGGCTTGGTGGGCCTCGAGCTTGGGTCTCTCAACCAACCAGTCCAAATCGCGTACCGGACGCTCCAGCAGCGTGTCGCGCACTGCGCCGCCGACGAGATACCCGGCGCTTGGGTGCGGCGTAAACTGACCCATGTCGAGCGCTTTTATCGCTGCCTCTTTTTGCCCCCAAAACCAGCGCATACCTAAAAGTATACGCGGAAGTCGATGCCGCTAAACGTCGGCTTGACCGGGAATATCGGGTCGGGCAAGTCTACGGTAGCGCAGCTTTTCGCCGAGTGCGGGGCCGCCGTGATCGACGCCGACGCGCTCGCCCGTGACGCGACGCAAGACCCGGAGGTGCTAGAAGAGATTGCGGCAACCTTCGGAGCTGAGCTTGTTAAAGCGGGAGCATTAGACCGCGCAAAACTTGCTGAAGTCGTTTTCCATGCGCCCAAAGCCAGAGCTAAACTCAACGCCATCATTCACCCTTGGGTGGGGCGTAAACGTGAGGCCAGGGTTGCCGCTTTGATTGCCCAAAAACCACCGCCGACGGTCATCTTTCACGATGTTCCACTGCTTTTTGAAGTCGGTTTGGACGCTGAGATGGACAAGACAGTTGTCGTTGACGCGCCGTTAGACACTCGCGTGGCCCGCGTCGTAGCCCGCAGCGGTCTGACGCCGGAAGAGGTGGGCTCAAGAAACGCCGCTCAATTACCCTCGTCAGAAAAAGTCAACCGCGCAGATTTCGTCATCGACAACAGCGGGGCGCAAGAAGACTTGCTTCAGCAGGTCGAAGCGGTGTGGCAAAAGCTGAGTTTAAGTGACGACACGAGTTGATAAGTTATTCGATATATGTAAAACTAAATCTATGAATAACGAAACAAAAAATATATCCGAAACGGAAACTGTTTCAGCGCATACAGAGACGCTCGTCGCGTTTTTCAAAGCTCTAGCCGACCCTAAACGGCTTAAGATTGTGGGCTTGCTTGCTCGAGAATCCTGCACCGTCGAACAATTAGCGGCACTTCTAGAAATCGGCAGCCCAACGGTTTCACATCACCTGCGCAAGCTTGCCAAGGTCGGTCTCGTCGAAGCGAAGGCCGAAGGTTACTACAGCGTTTACTCACTCCGCCCCGAGGTTTTGCAAGAACAAGCCAAAATGCTGCTCGGTGAAGACGGTTTCGGAACATTCGCCGACGCGGTTGATCTGTCCGCCTTTGACCGCAAAGTTTTAGGTACGTTTACCGATGAAACCGGTTCAATCACCGCGTTTCCGGTACAGCAGAAAAAATATCTGGTACTCCTCCGGCACGTTTTAGGCGCATTTGAAGCCGGCGTTCGGTACCCGGAACGTGAAGTCAACGAGCGGCTGGTGCGCTTTAACGCTGACACGGCCCGACTCCGCCGCAGTCTGGTCGAGCACGGGCTGATGGCTAGAGAAGGCGGCGGCGGCGCGTACTGGCGGCTTTAATACCTGAAAAAAAAGGGCAACCGAGATTCAGGTGCCCTTCTTTGCTCCCTTTTACGGTTTACTCGGCCCAGGTCACGCCCGTTTCGGAGTGACTACGAATATTGCCGTCGGTGCGTTTGCTGTAGGTCGTGGTGCTCGTCAGGCGGGTAGCAACGAAAGATAAGAACTCCTCAGCGACGTTGCTGGCTTTTTCTACGGCGTCGAAGTCGAGGTTCGCGCCGCCGCCCATCCCGGCAGCTGTTTGAATCTGTGCGCTAAGGGTTTGTGCAAGGTTTTCAAAGGTTGCCTGATCGTCCGTGTAAGCGTAGCCCGTTGCACCGTTAGGCACATCGCCGAAAAGGTCGTCTCGGCCTCCTTCGGCTTGCGCGGTCAGCGCCGCCGCCATCGCTCCCTCACTCGTTCCGATCAGCGCGTAACCACCGTTGACGGCGTAAAAGATGGTCGTTCCTGGCGCAACTTCAAACCGGGTTACGTCGGTCCCGGCAAGTGTTTCCTGGCTGCGCTGTGGCCCCTCAGCCTCACCTTGCGGAGCGCTCAGGCTGCCCGCCACACGGCTGACGTTCTCAAACAGGTTGCCGAGCCCGCGTTCAGCGGCGGCGGCGTTCGTCGCTTCGATCAGGTAGACCGCTTCGCCCAGGAGATTTTCACTGGGAACACCCGGCTCTACCGCGCTGCTCAAACCGGTCGTTGCGCTAGCGAGCTGTTCGCCCGTCCAGCTAAAGATGCTTTCGCGCAAGTTGAGGCCGGTAAACGACAAGATGAGGCTGTCTAGGTCGCCGCCGAGTTCAGGCACGCTCAGCGCGAGTTCGTTGAGGTAGTCGTACCAGCCGCTCAGGTCGAACGCGGAGGCCGAAAAGCTGAGCGCTTCGTTTGGTACGCTTACCTCGGTAGTCGCGGCGGTACTGTCGCTCAGCAGCGCGTAAAGGGAGGTGTCGCCACCTTCTTGGTCGAGTGCCTGCAACCCTTCGCTGACGAGGCCGTCGTCAGTGAGGTTTACTACGCCGCCCGCGGCACCGGCTGTGGTGAACACTTGGCTGAGGCGGTCTACGAGCCCCGTAAAACCGAAGTTTTGCGCGTAGGGCACGGCAACTTCAGCGATGCGGGCGTAGTCTAGAAAACCGTAAAAAGTGCCTTCGTCGAGGGTGCCAAGGGTGTTCTCATAATTTTGGGCAACTCTAAAGTTGGGTTCATCGGCTCCTGCGTTGCGGCGCAGGACACCGCGCAGTTCGTCGGGATTGGTTGATAGGGCTAAGAGGTCGTCGGTAAGGGTATAAGCAACGACTTGGAGCGGTTCAGCATCTTGAACTTGTAGCTGATAAAAGGTCACGCCGCTCTCTTCAAGGGTTTCTACGCCCTCGGTTCCTGCGTCGTCCAGCAGTGCCTGAACCTTCTCCGCCCCTTCAGGGGTGACTCGAGTCACCAGCGTCAGAGCCGGAAGTGGGCTGTAGGACGAAGCTGAAAGCGCAATCCACGCCTCTTGACCTAACACCTCGAGGCTACTCAAAGTCTCTAAGTTTTGCCTTTCTTTAGGGCTCAAGTCGCCCATAGAGGACACCGCTCCGCCGGACATTACGCCGCCTGAGGCTGAGCCGCCCGATGTGCTGCCCGGACCGGCGAGCGCCGTAAGCGCGTTCAGCACGTCTAAACGCTCGAATTCGGCGCTAAAATCTGCGAGCTTGTCCGAAGCGCCTGCTAAATCCTGCATTCCGAGCGCTAAAAAAGTTTCTTCAGGGAGCAGTTTGGCGAGGTTTTGGGCGGCGGCGAGCCCGCCTAGCGTGAGTACAAGGGTCGGTACGATAAAACGAAGCATGTATCCTCCTGATTGCGTTTGCCTGGTTGAACCTATTGTCAGTGACATCTAGTATCAGTGTACTCGAGCCCCACCTGAGAAATCTCGTACATTATGTCCCGCTAAAGCGTCAACCAAAACGTCGGCGAAGTAAAATGGGCCAGTCACAACGAACTGACCCACACGTCCGGTAAAAACGTACCTAAAGCAGCTTTTTTGCCGTATCGACGACGTTCTGCACATTGAAGCCGAGTTTGTCCATCACCACGTCGCCGTCGGCAGACTCGCCGAAACGGTCTAGGCACACTGTCGCACCGTCTAACCCGACGTACTTAAACCAGCCGAGTGACGCGCCCGCTTCGACCGCCACCCGCGCTCGCACGCTGTTCGGCAACACCGATTCGCGGTATTGTTCGTTTTGCTCATCGAAGAGTTCTTGTGAAGGCATACTTACGACGCGCACCTTCGTTCCCTCTTTTTCTAAAGCTTCTTTAGCCTCCAAGCACAAATACACTTCTGATCCCGTGCCGATAAGAATCAGCTCGGGTGTCCCGTCCGAATCGGCCTGAATGTACGCCCCCCGTTTGACGCTGCCTTTGGGTACGTTTAGGTGAGGTAAATCCTGACGTGAAAGCGCGAAGGCCACCGGCGCTTTGCTGGTCATCGCATACGCCCACGCCTGCGCGGTTTCGTTGCCGTCGGCAGGACGAATCACCTTGAGCTGCGGAATGGCGCGGAGTGCAGTCAGTGACGCGACCGGTTGGTGCGTGGGGCCGTCGCCGCCCAGACCGATACTATCGTGGGTAAACACCCAGACGACCGGCTGATCCATCAGCGCGCCGAGGCGCAGGGCGGGGCGCAGATAATCGGAAAAAATCAGGAAGGTGCCAGCGTAAGGTTTGAGGCCGCCGTGCAGCGACAGGCCGTTGGTAATCGCCGCCATCCCGTGTTCACGGACGCCGAAATGGATGTTACGGCCCGAGTAGTCGTCTTTAGAAATGAAGGGGGTGTTCTCGAGCGTCGTGTTGTTCGAGCCCGCGAGGTCGGCGGAACCGCCGATAAGTTGCGGAAACCTTTCAGCCAGGACGTTTAAGACCTTACCTGAAGAAACACGCGTCGCCGCTTTATCACCGACTTCAAAGGTGGGGAGCAGGGCCTCGAGGTCGCCCTCAACTTCGCCCTTGAGCGCTGTATTAAACTGTTCCGCCAACTCTGGAAACGCTTCTTCGTAAGCGTCAAACCGCTCCTGCCACTCGTGTTCAGCCTTTTTGCCCCGCTCGGTTGCTTCACGGTAGTGCGCTAAAACATCGTCCGGCACCGTAAACTCGGGCCAGTCGATGCCCAGATTCTTTTTGGTCTCGTCGGGGTCGGGCATCGAACCGTGCGCCTTTGGCGTCCCCTCGACCTTCGAGCCGTATCCGATAATGCTGCGCACCGCAATCAGGCTGGGTTTGTCGGTTTCAGCCTTCGCCGCTTCGATAGCCTTGGTAATCGCTTCGACGTTGTTGCCGTCTTCAACCATCTGTGTATGCCAGTGGTACGCGCCGTAACGCTCCAAGACGTTTTCAGTAAAGGTCGCGGTGGTTTTGGTGTCGATGGTGACGTTGTTGTCGTCGTACATCACAATCAGTTTGCCGAGACCCCACTCTCCGGCTAGCGATGAAGCTTCGCTCGAGACCCCTTCCATCAAACAACCGTCACCGGCAATGACGTAGGTGTAGTGGTCGATAATTTCGTGACCGGGGCGGTTATAGGTGGCGGCGAGGTGCGCTTCAGCGAGGGCAATCCCGACCGCCGTGCTGATCCCCTGACCGAGCGGCCCGGTCGTAACCTCGACTCCCGGCGTGACGAAATGCTCCGGGTGTCCGGGCGTTTTGGAACGCCACTGCCGGTAGCGTTTGAGTTCTTCCATCGGCAGGTCGTAGCCGACCAAGTGCAGCAGGCTGTACTGGAGCATCGACCCGTGTCCGGCGGACTGAATGTAGCGGTCGCGGTCGATCCAGCGGTCGTTTGCCGGGTTGAACTTCATAAATTTGGTAAACAGCGTGTAGCCTACCGGGGCCGCACCTAGCGGCATTCCGGGGTGGCCCGAACCGGCGGCCCCCAGTGCGTCAATCGTCAGACCGCGAATGGCGTTGATAGAGCGCTCTTGGAGTGACTGGCGGGTTTGCGTCTGCGTCATGTTCTCCTCCTAAACCTTCTGTGCAGCATAACAGAGCTTGCTTTATAGAGCCTGCTTTACATAATCCAATGCAGCTTATGCGTAGTTTAAAGGTCGGCTGAAAAAGGGTTTGGGTGAACTCCTACCGTTTTCGATCTTAAAAACCCAATATCAGCTAAGGGGTTGGGCGCGGCGGGCGGCGATGCCCTCTTTCACCTTTTGGGCGACCTCGAAGTGGCGGCGCTCGAGCTCACTCTCCAAGCGTAAAACCGGCACGGCGGTCGGTTTTATATCAGGCCCGAGGGCCACGAAATTCATGTGTCCGACGGTGCAGAGCCGCCGCTCACCGCTCGTCGGGTTCTCCCCGTGAACTTCGCAGCGCACAATCATGCTGGTGCGTCCGGAGAACGTGACGCGGCTTCTAAGCTCGATAATCTCGCCGACGTAGATAGGGGCGCGGAAGTCTACGGGTTCGGTCGAGGCGGTGACGGCGGGCAAGCGGCAGAAGCGCCAGCAGGCAATCGAAGCGTTGACGTCCATGAGTTCCAGCACACGTCCACCAAACAGCGTCCCGAGCGGATTGACGTGGTTGGGGAACACGGTGTCAAAAGTGGTAATCCATTCGGAGGTGCGCTCAGCTGCCATAAACGCAGTATAAAAGCCTGCCGCACCTCTGCTCGGCTGTAGCACATAAAACTCAGTGTTTACAGCTCATCTAACCCTTCTCCCCTGAGACGTAAACTGTTGGGCGGCAGGTAAGCTCGAGCCGCTTGAAGCAGCTATAAAATGAGCATGTTGCTATACTGGCAAACGGTATTAAAGGCGCTTTGAAAGGATACAAACCATGACGACTACCTTGTCTCGCCCTCTTATCGACACACTGATTCCGGTACGCTCTGCCGCTTTGCGGATACCTTTGCAAATTGCGCTGGGCGTCGCTTTGATGGCGCTATTGGCGCAGCTCGAGCTGACCATCGGCCCAGTGCCCATAACCGGACAAACCCTCGGCGTGCTACTCCTCGGCGCGGCTTACGGCGGCAGTTTGGGCGGCCTGACGCTGCTGGCATATCTGGTCGTCGGTAGCGTCGGTTTCGGTGTATTTTCCGGAGGCGGTGCAGGCTTGGTGCATTTTACGGGGACGACGGCTGGCTACCTGGTCAGCTTTCCATTTGTGGCAGCGTTTGTCGGGTACCTGTCGCAGCGGGGTCTGACGCGGACATTTTCCGGCGCTGCGCTGGTGATGCTTTTGGGCAACGTCTTTATCTATCTGCCGGGTCTGGCGTGGCTGACAACGTTTGCTGAACGGTACGCGCCTGCAGGTGTAGCGCCGTTCTCATGGGCACTCAACGTGGGCCTGGTTCCGTTTATCGCCGGTGACGTGCTGAAGCTGCTCGTTGCGGCGGCGCTGTTGCCGCTGGCGTGGCGGCTGCTCGGCCAACCACGCCCAAAGTAGAGCCGTTCACCGTAAAAAAGGCTGTAAAAGAAGCCAGCCGCACTCGAGGTTCAAGTGCGGCTTCTTTTGGTTACGCTAAAAACTTGCGGCGTCTATTCGCCGGCAACTTTGCGGAGCGTCTCGAGATTCGTCAAGGCAATTTTGCCGTAACCGGCGTGGATAGCCCCTTGTCTCGAGAGTTCACCAACAACTTTCGTGACCGTTTCGCGTACCGAACCGACTGCCGCCGCGAGGTCGTCGTGGGTGATGTGGACTACCGCTTCGCCGTTCGCGCCGGTTGTCGCTAAAGCGCTGTCCTGTAAATCCAGCAGCTCAGCAGCGATACGCGCTTTGAGGCGTTTGCCGGAAAGCCGGTAGAGCGCCCGGTAAAGCCGTTCCATCGCCTCGACCAAATGTGTAGTCAGGGTCAGGTTTTCTTGCGGGTTGAGGGTCGCCGGGCTCATGACTTCAATGCTGGTGGGGGTTACGGCCTCGGCAAAATAGCGGCGCTGCAAACCCACCAGCGCTTCTTCGCCGAAGTAACCGCCCGGCTTTACATAACGCAGCGTTAAACCGTTGCCCTCGTCGTCTACGGTGTGGATACGAACCAAACCTTCTTGAACGCGGTAAAGGTTGTCCGGGTCGCCCGGAAACAGCGTCACTTCGCCCGCTTCGACACTTAACAAGTCGGTGTAACCGCCTTCGGGGATGAGCTGAGAAGGATGTGAGGTGCGGCTCATAAGGTGCCCTCCTTTCGGTCGGGGTGTCTTAGTATGGACCGCTTTAACATATCTAAAAGTATACGTGCGCCGTCCGTGACGAATGAACGCCCACGTTACGAAAGGACTGTAACGGGCTTTACCTTAGTGACGTCGGGCCTGAGCGTGTCCGTTTCTGCCGCTTTTCGTCTTGAGTCCTATCTTCAGTTAGTATCAAAATACCAAAAAAGTATGACTTGAACTCGTGGCACGTTAGCATCACGCTTTATAGAATATTGAAAACCGGGTAGTTCAGGCAAGAAGGTGCAAGCTTGCCCCAAACGTAAGTTGGAAAGTAGAGTTTTACGCCGTCTGCACGGTTACGGGGGTGATTGGTCATGGTAAAGGGAAATGCGGAGATCGTTGCCGAATTGGCTCAGGAGTATTCGGAAGCGGCTGTTTTAGAACGAATTAGGCAACTCTACAGGGCAGAACTAGGGCGGGTTGTAGCGGAGATTGACCGGCTTTTGCCACGTTACCGGCGCTGCGTGTCCGGCAGCACCTACTCTTACGAAAAAGCTCAGCTGCTCTTAGTGAAAACGCAGGTACAGGCCGATTCGCTAGACGTTTGGGAGCTCGAGGCAGCGCTTAAATATCTGCTCAAAACCAAGCAGCAGTTTACCGAGGCTTTGGACAACCACAAAAATAACGTGGCAAACCGGCGGCGTTTTCAGCTCGAGGTTCAGCCACTAGGTACAGTCAAAGCGTTTAAGCAGATGACGGACGACCAAGCCGATATCCTCAACCTAGCTTTAGCTGCCGAAGACAGCCTTTGCCGCTGGCGAGCAGTTTCAGCCTCTCAACCACCGAAGTCTACCACCGTTTATGAAGCCGCGCCTGAGGCTGACGTTCCTGACGCTAAAACCGAGCAACATATTTATCACTAAAGAGGGTTTTCTGCATGCAAAAAACGCTTCGGCGCGTCCAGATATTGCGGTAGTGAGGCCGACGCTGACCCGACGTTTAACGCCGGAGTGCAACGCTCTAAGAGAGGGTAAACTAGGCTATGCGCCCAGTGAATCCGGCTGTTTTCGGTATTATCGCGGCTCCGATACTTTTGGCGGTACTCGGCGTCACGCACCCCCGCGTGCTGACACCTGAAACCGCGTCTTACTGGCACGCGCTGCACCTTGCTTTGCTCGTTCTTTTTCCCTTCTTGGGGATTAACCTGTGGTGGCTGCTGTCCGGGTTTTCCGGTTGGGCAGTGTGGACGGCTAGGGCGCTTGGGTTCGTCTATATTACGTTTTACGGTGCGCTCGATGTTTTAGCTGGTATCGGGACGAGCGTTTTGGTCGTCAACGCACCTGCCGCGGACAGCCCTGAACTCAGTAGCACGGTACGCTCGCTGTTCGTAGCGGGCAACGAGCTCTCGCTCATCGGCGTTTGGGCGTTTCTCGCTGCGTGTATCTTGACGAGCGCCGTACTTATCCGGCAAGTGGGCCGTTTTGCTCTGCCTGGTGCGCTCTTGCTCTGCGGCGCGGCGGTGCCGTTTCTGGTCTCGCATATCTACTTTCCACTCGGAGTGATGACGATGCTCCTGATGGCGGCGGGGTTCGGGTTGCTGATGTGGGCTAAGGTGCGCGCTTCGCCTGCCCCTTCACCGCAAGAAGCTAAGTACACGACAAAAGTCTAAAACAGCTGTCTAGCTCACGGCTTCTGGTCATTAAGTTGGAGAGCAAGTGTCTAAGGTAGTCTAAGCCAGTGCGAAACAAAGACTTCTTTTTGCGACCGTGCGACTTTAGCGGCACAGGCTTGCGCTTTGTATGAACGAACTCACCGACTTTCAAAGCCCATAAGAAAGCGAGACTTACAACGACCAGTAAGGTGCTGATACGGTCTAAATGTCTAAGATGGGTTGCTTCAAAGTCGAAGCCGCTGCTTTTCAAGGCTTTGAATAGCGACTCAATGTAGTACCCGCACTAGCGGGGGCCCAGTGGCCCTACACTTTGCCAACGCTGAGCGTAGCTTGCGAGAGCTTGCCCAGGAGAGCAGTTAGTCACGACAATGAGGTACTCGCCGTCGGGTAAACGTGCGCCTGCAAGCGCAAGCTCATGACCGAAGATGGCGTAACGTTGTTTAAGAACCTTGTGTTCGCCTATAGGCAGGTGCTGAAAAAAGCCGAACAGCTTAAACCAACCGTCGCCCAGCGCGTCCTTAGGCACACGAATAACAAAGGGCAAATTTTGCTTGCACAAGTAGGCAAACCAGTCACCCCCGCTAAACTCCCTGTCGGCTAGCAGCACCTCGAGTTGTTCTGAAGGCAAAAACGTCAACAAGCGTTCCAAGAGCGCAATCCGTTCTTGTGTTGCCGAGTTGCCTGCTTTGGGTAGCAGACACCAAAGCAGGGGAACCGCTACGCCCTCATGGGCATAGGCAAGGGTCAAGATATTGATGTCGAGCTTACCAAACTTCCAGTTCGTCCGGTCTAGACACAAGCGGTAGCGCTTTTGTGAATGTAACTGCACCACGTAGCTGAACACCAACTCATCGGACAAATACAGCCCTCGGAAAAACCGTTGTGCCCGTCGGTAAAATGAATCTGGCTGCGCCTTACCCTCCATCATCCCGACCAGAGATGCCAGATTGACCGTCTTTGCCTGAACCATAGCGATGACCAATAGGCTCAAGAATTCAAGCCGTGACCTATGCAGCTTCAAGCCGCTCGCTTTCAACTGTGCCATTAACCCGGTATGCTTCATCTGCTCTCCTTTGAAGTGGTTTGTCGCAATCACCATTCTTCATCGGAGAGCCCCTTACTTCAATATTGTCGTGTACTAAGCGCAAGAAGTCAAACTAAACTTTGAATAGTAAACTGCTTGGGGAGGTTACACAACGTGCGTGTGCTCGTTCTCGGCGGAACCAGCTTTATTGGCCCACCTGCTGTTCGGCGATTGATTGAATTAGGTCACGAAGTCGCAGTTTTTCACCGAGGGCAAACAAAAGCGCCGCTTCCGGCTGAGGTGACGCCTCTTTACGGCGACCGGACACGGCTAGCTGATTATTTAGATGATTTTCAAGCCTACGAGCCAGATGTAATTCTAGACACGCTTGCGTTGACCGAACAAGATGCGGAAACCGTTGTCGAAACATTTACCGGCCTTGCGCGTCGTCTTGCCGTTTTTAGTAGCGGTGATGTCTACCGCGCTTACGACCGGCTGCGTGGTTCTGACCCCGGCCCACCAGACCCTACACCTCTCACTGAAGCTTCGCCGCTCAGAGATAAACTCTACCCTTACCGTAAACATGCGGAAAGCCCTGACGATTCAGATTACAACTACGATAAAATCTTAGTCGAGCGGGTGGTTATGGCGCAGCCTGACGTTTTGCCTGCAACTATTTTGCGCTTACCGATGGTGTTTGGTCCTCGTGATGAACAGTATAGGCTCTTCAATTACCTCAAGCGGATGGATGACGGCAGACCCTACATTTTGCTTCCGGAAGAGTGGGCAACTTGTCGGGCGCTTCGTGGGTATGTCGAGGACATGGCTGAAGCGATAAGGCTGTGTGTTACAGAAGAGGAGGCAATCAACCGTATTTATCACGTTGGATACCAAGCCAATTATACTGAGGCGGCTTGGATTAAGCATGTCGCTGATGCAGTCGGCTGGACAGGTGAAATCGTCTCTATACCTAACGCAGACCTACCTGAAAATTTACGTTCGCGCGACGCTTTTGCACATGACTGGTCGGTTGACTCGAGCCGTATCCGTCAAGAGTTAGGTTATGAAGAAGTTGTGCCGCTTGGGGAAGCGCTGCGCCGCACGATAGCTTGGGAGCGGGCCAACCCACCTGAAATTGACCTGTCTCGCTTCGACTACGCCGCCGAAGACGCCGTATTAGCTCACCTCAGGCGCTAAAAATCAGACATTAAACAAAAAGTTCATCACATCGCCGTCTTTTACGGTGTACTCTTTGCCCTCAGTCCGCACCCAACCTTTACCTTTGGCAGCAACCGTCCCGCCCGCTTCGGTGAGTTTGTCCCACCTGATGACCTCGGCGCGGATAAAGCCCCGTTCAAAGTCGGTGTGGATTTCGCCTGCCGCTTGCGGCGCTCGGCTGCCCTTTGTGACCGTCCACGCCCGCACCTCTTTTTCACCGGCGGTTAAAAAGGTTAGGAGACCCAGCGCGTCGTAACCACTGTGGATGAGGCGGTTTAGACCCGGTTCAGCGAGGCCGTAGTCAGCTAGAAACTCGGCCGCTTCGTCTTCGGGGAGTTCACCAAGTTCACCCTCGAGCTTCGCCGAGATAATCACGGTTTCAGAACCCTCGGCTTCGGCGTAAACGCGGACTTTTTCAGAAAACGCGTTGCCCGTTCCGGCTTCGTCTTCGGCGACGTTGCAGACGTAAATCACCGGTTTCGCGGTGAGCAGGTTGAAGTCTTTAGGAATCTCTAAACCGCTCTGCCGTGCCAAAATCCCGTCCGAAAGTTTGGCGATGAGCGCGTCGGCGGCAGCTAAAAGTTCAGCGTCGTCTTTATTATTTTTGGCGCTCCGGCGGAGTTTGTCGGTGCGTTTCTCGAGACTACTCAAATCAGCCAGCGCCAGTTCGGTATGGATGGTTTCGATGTCGCTCAAAGGGTCAACGTCTCCGGCGACGTGCAGGATGTTCTCGTCTTCAAAACAGCGCACCACATGGGCAATCGCCGAGACTTCGCGGATGTTGGCTAAAAACTGGTTGCCCAGACCTTCGCCCTGGCTGGCACCCTTGACGAGTCCGGCGATGTCTACAAATTCAACGGTGGTCGGGACAACCGGCGGCACCCGTTCGCCTTTGGTGTACAGGTCGCGCAGGGCGACGAGGCGCTCGTCCGGGACGGCGACGACGCCGACATTTTTGTCAATCGTGGCAAACGGATAGTTCGCCGCTTCGACGCTCGCTTTGGTGATGGCGTTAAACAGGGTAGATTTGCCGACGTTGGGCAAACCGACGATACCGATTCCTAGCATGAAACTCCCTTAAATCGTTTGAGCCTTGGTTTTTACGGTTAAGTACGCCAAACTTACGGCGTTCCAAACGTGAAGTATACCAAGCTTTTCCCAGCTTCCCGGTTTTACGGTGCTCCGCCGTTAAAGTTCCCAGTCTGAGGTGTAGCTACGGGGTTTGAGAAGGGTGGTTAGCTCGAGCATCACCCCCAACGTTTTATCTATCCGCGGGTGCGCCTCTTTGCTCAAACCGTCCTCTGCCCAGTGCCGGTTGTGAACGTAAATCTGATACGGGTTAATCACACACTTGAAGTCGAGCATCAGCGTGGTCGCAAGGTTGCTAAAAGCCATGTAACTGTGAGGTAAGCCAGCCGCACACGCAAATGTTACGACTTTGTCGAACCACGCGCCGCGCAAAGAGCCGTCTGGCGGGGTCGAACCTGTCACCTCAACGAGCCGTTTAAGTTCGCTGCTGACCGACCAGTTGTAAATTGGCGTGCAAAGAAGCAGCCCATCGGCTTGGGCAATTGCGGTATGAAGTTTGCGGTATTCGGGCGTGGTGTAGACCGTGTCGTTGTCGAAGCGTGCCAGTTCGGTCGTACGTAAATCGGTAAGCGCCGCGTCTACTTGCTGTGCCCGTAACTTAGACAAACAAAGCTCAGCAATCTGCCTGCTGCGGCTGGCGGCGTCTAGGCTCGAGGACACCACCATAATTCTCGGCGTAATTTTTGGCGCATCTGGCTTCATGCTTGAGTTTACCTGCGGGGCGTAACCCTGAGCCCACGCTCCGTGATACCCTCTAGATATGACACCGGGCGACGCGAGCGGGACGGTAAAAATTGGACTTTTGGGGGCCGGAACGGTCGGGGCAGGGTTTTGTGACCTCTTTGAAGGTGCAGGTCTAGACGCCACTATCAGCAAGGTGCTGGTACGCGACCCCGACAAGTTGCGTCCCGGTTGCGTCCCGCAAGCGGCGCTGACCACCGATGCCGACGCAGTTCTAGCGAGCGACGTTGTCATCGAACTGCTCGGCGGCACGGGTTACGCGGGCGACCTGATGCTGCGGGCGTTAGGAGCCGGTAAGCGGGTCGTCACGGCGAACAAAGCCGTACTTGCTGAGCGGTGGGATGAGTTCAGACCCTTTACCCAAGCAGGTCAGCTTTATTTTGAAGCGGCAGTGATGGCCGGAACGCCCGCTGTCGAGCCGCTGGCGGGCATTTTACGGGGCTCGAGACCTCTAGAGCTGCACGCGATTCTGAACGGCACGTGTAACTACATTTTGGGTGAACTCGAGGGTGGCGCGGAATTCGATGATGCGCTCAAAGGAGCGCAGGATTTGGGCTACGCCGAAGCCGACCCGAGTATGGACGTAGACGGCCTCGACGCGGCGCACAAACTCACCATCTTGGGCCGTTTGGCGTTCGACCCCGATTTTTCGTGGGAGGACGTTCGGGCACATACGCACGGCATCCGGCACCTGACCCCGGCCATCGTCAAAGAGGCGATGGAGGACGGCGGGCGGCTCCGGTTGGTCGGCAGCATCTATCCGGAAGATGGCGTCTGGCGCGGCACCGTGCGCCCGGTCTACCTGCCGCCCGAACACCCGCTGGCGGGTTCGGCGAGTAACCGCAATGGGTTTGTGTTTCGGGGCGACGCGGTCGGTGAAGTGCTGATTACCGGCGCAGGCGCGGGTGCAGCGCCGACGGCGAGCGCTGTTCTAGCCGACGTGATGAGTGCGCTGTCCGGTCGCCTCGGCCCCAGTTTGCTGACAAGGGCAGCCGCAACGCCGCGAAATTACAAAGCCCAACCGCTCGGTGAAGTCTTGATGGTCGGTGGACAGGTTTAGCTGCTGCGTTATTTGTTATGTCGAGCCTCGAGCGAACAAGGTAGATTAGACAGAATGCACTATTTTAGTACTCGAGACCCCCAAAAACATCCCGTTTCGTTGCAAGAGGCGGTGCTGAGCGGCCTCGCGCCGGACGGCGGGCTTTATATACCTGAACAGATTCCCCGGCTTGACGACGACTGGAAAAAGTCACAAAGCTTGCCCGAACTGGCGCAGCACGTATTGACGCCGTGGCTAAACGGTGAGCTGAGCCGAGACAAGCTTGCTGAGATTGCCCAAGACGCTTTGGATTTCCCGGTGCCGCTCGTCAAACTCGCTGATGGGTTGGGGGTGCTCGAGCTGTTTCACGGCCCCACCCTGTCGTTCAAAGACGTTGGCGCACGCACGATGGCGCGGTTGATGAATACGTTTCTGGAAGGTAAAAACGAACATATTACAATTCTTGTCGCAACCTCCGGCGATACCGGTAGCGCCGTTGCCGACGGCTTTGCCGGTCAAGACAACATCGACGTGGTGCTGCTCTACCCCAAAGGCAAGGTCAGCAAGGTGCAGGAGCGGCAGCTGACCTGCCCGCGTCCGGGGGTTCGTACTTACGCTGTCGAGGGAGACTTCGACGCCTGTCAACGGCTGGTCAAAGCAGCGTTTGTAGATCCGGAACTGCGTGAGCTAGGGTTGTCGTCGGCGAACTCAATCAATCTAGGGCGTTTACTCCCACAATCAACGTATTATTTTTGGGCTGCGTTGCAAGCGCAGGATTTGGGACTAAAAAATCCCGTCTTCTGTGTTCCCAGTGGTAATTTGGGCAATCTCATGGCGGGCGTTCTGGCGAGCCACATGGGTGTTGATACGCCCCGTTTTGTCGCCGCGCATAACGCCAACGATTTTTTCCCCGGCTTTTTAGCGTCGCGTTACGACCACAGCGGCTTTCGGAATACGGTTTCAACGTTATCTAACGCGATGGACGTGGGCGCGCCGAGCAACTTCGAGCGCCTTTACGCGCTTTTGGGCGAGGACGCGCTAAAGCAGGGCGACATCTGGAGTACGTCGGTTTCAGACGAAACAATCCAAACGCGGCTTCGGCAGGTTTACGACGCGCACGGTTATATCGCCTGCCCCCATACCGCTGTCGGGTTTGAAGCGGTAGCACGGTACCGCGAAGAAACCGGCGACAGTACGCCCATCATCGTTCTAGCGACCGCACACCCTGCCAAATTTGAAGAGACGGTTGAGGCGGCGCTGGGACTCGAGCTTCCAAAAGTTCCAGCGTTAGAAGCGCTCAAAGGCCCGCCTGTCGACGTTCTGAGCCTACCGCCGACGCTGGACGTACTCAAAACCGAACTTCTCGCCTCGGCGTAATCTTGGATGCGTTGCCCCAACAAAAAAGGCCACCGCTGGGGTGGCCTATCAGGCTTGCCAAAGCACTAAACGCTGCGTGCTTGTCCTTGGTGTTTGCCTTCACCGATTTCTTCAATCAACTTGGCGCAAAATGCGGGCAGGTCGTCCGGATTACGGCTCGTGACGAGTCCTTGGTCGGTGACGACCTCTTCGTCTTGCCACGTGGCTCCGGCGTTCTCGAGGTCGGTTTGCAGCGTCGGATACGAGGTCAAGGTGCGGCCTTCCAAGACGCCCGCTTCGATCAGCGTCCAAGGGGCGTGGCAGATTGCGCCGACGGGTTTGCCCTGTTCAAAAAAGCCGCGAATAAAGGCTACCGCTTGGGGGTCGCCGCGCAGTTTGTCCGCACCGACCGTCCCGCCCGGAATGATAAGCGCGTCGTAGTCGTCCGCCGAAACTTCACTGAAGCTCTTGTCGGCGGTGTAGGAACTACCGGGCTCCAAATCACTATTGACCGTTTTAACCTCGCCCGCTTCTTTGCTGACGGCGTGAACCGCCGCGCCCGCCCCTTCAAGAGCCTTTTTCGGCTCTTTGAATTCGGGTTCTTCGGTACCTTCGGGTGCGATTAGAATTGCAACTTTGCGTCCGCTAAGTTCGTTTGCCATATTTATCCCTCCCACCCTTAGTAAAACCACACTGCGCGCGCTAACACGGCAGATACGCTTACAGTTTGAGCGGCTAGGGATATAAAAAACCCGGTTTTAAGCCGGGTTCTTGTAAAGAGTTTATCAGAGTGTAGCAAGTATTACACTGTCAGCGAGGTACTGACACCTTCACCTCTGTATAGGCACGTTTGAAGGTGTGTCTAGCCGCTTCTTTGGAGAATTGCCAGTTGAGCTTAACTTGGGCTTGATTGCGCTCTGTTTGCCAAGCGTTAAGTTCAGTTTCAAGGCGGTCACGTTGAGCAATGCGCCGGTCTAGGCACTGTTTGCTTAAAGCGGAGAATTCAAGTTCAGCCATGTTAAGCCAAGAAGCGTGCTTAGGGGTATGAATCATCTCAAACTGCTGGGCAAGTTCGAAGGCAGCTTGCGGTGCTAGAGCAGCATAAAACGAGCCTGGGTTATGGGTGTTGAGATTATCCTGCACCAGCCTGATTTTCTGCGCTTGAGGGAACTGTTGCGTTAAGTACTGCATAAAGTCGGTGTATTCCTGCCGTCGGCGGTGGTCATAGAGCCTAGTCCAACGCCTGCCGGTAAGCGGCTCGACCGCTAAGAGCACTGAACAACTTGCCGTGACTTTATAATGGTAGTCCTCGCGTTTGACCTGGCCTGCTTTCATCGCTACAGGTTGTAAGGTCTGTTCAATCAGATAACAAGGTCGTTCATCAAAACAAAGTACCGGATAGTCGGGGTCATAAGGCTGAGCGTAAGTATCAAGCACCCGCTCCATTTGCCAAATGAACGCAGAGGTGAGCTTGCCCAAACACCAACACCGCTTTAGGTGGGGTTTGAGCTCGTTTTTTTCAGTATCTCGCTGACCCCCTCATGCGAAACAGTCTCAACCAAGCCCAGCTCGACAGCTTTATCCGCTAACAGTCTCAGTGTCCATCTGCTTCTGCCTTCAGGAGCCTCACTACATGCTAAAGCGGTAATCTTCGCTCGCTGTTCACCACTAAAGCGACTTGGGCGTCCTGGTTTGGGCTTGTCCGCTACTACCTCTTGGACGTTACTCTGGCTTTCGCAAAAACGTTTGCGGATCCTCTTGAGCGTTGCCAAACTGATATCTGCTTGCTTGAGAATCTCGGCGTCACTTACCCCGGCATCCGCCAGTAACAGTGCCCTAGCCCGTTTGTACACCCTCACCCGGCACGCTCCCGCTTTTGTTAGCCGTTCGAGCTCTTGCCTTTGTATTTTACTCAGCTTGATTCCATAGCGCTTTTTCATTCGCTTACTTTAGACACTGTGTTGCTATGGGTCAACTCTTCGCTGACAATGTAATATTATTCAGAAATGAACGCAATCACAGCAAATCAGGCTGTTTAGCACACGCAGAGATGATTGGTGTAGCCTCTAACTGCTCGAGTGCTATAAAGCTCGTCTACTCGGAATAGATAAACTTCTGCACTTCAGGGTCGTCTACGTTGTCGGCGGTAATCAGCGTAAAACCCGTACCGATCAGTGGCGGTACCGACTCCCCGGTCAATGCGGCGTAGGCGGTCATCACACCGTAATACCCGATCTCTGCCGGATGCTGGGCAATCGCCATATCGACGAGGCCCGACGAGATATTTTCGGTGATTGAGGGCGGCGCGTCAAAGGCGATGACCGTTACGCTGTCCTCCATATTTGAAGACTGCACGCCGTTGGCGGCTCCAAGTGCGGAGAACAGGTTGGCTCCGAATACGCCCCCTAAGTCGGGGGTGCGGGCGAGGACAGCCTGAAACTGAGACGCGGCGGTACTCGAGTCGTTCTCGTTGTACTGGGTTTCTAACACGGTAATGTCCGGATAATTTGCTGCCAACTCATCCTTAAAACCCTGCTCACGCTGGTCGGTCGTCGAGATACCGGGCCGCACGTTCGACACGTACACCGAGCCCGAACCGTCTACCGCCTCTGCCATCGCACGCGCGGCGATGCGGCCCCCTTCGATATTGTCCGAGGCGATGTACGAGAGCGGAAAGTCGCCGTCACCGCTCCCGGTCTGGTACTGACCGTCGCCGATAAAGGTATCGACCGTGATAACCGGAATCCCCTGATTTTCAGCGTTTTGCAGCGGTGCAGTGAGCTGGGTGCTGTCGGTCGGCGCAATAAGAATTGCGTCAGGCGCACGTGAAATCACCGAATCCAAGACCGGTACCTGCAGGGTCGGGTTAAACTCCTCGGCCCCTTGAAAGTTTACGGTAATGCCGAGCGCTTCAGCAGCGGCCTGTGCGCCCCGGTTCATGGTGATGTAAAAGGCGTCGGTGGTCAGACCCGGAATCAGCGTGATCGTAAGGTCTTTCGGATCTTTAGCGTCTTGCGCGAAGCTGGTACCTAAGAGGGTGACAAGAAAAATCAGGGCGAGTTTACGCATGGGGCGTCCTTTCAAACGAAGATAAAGGTTGTAGCGAAGCGTATCTGAGAGTTTCGTAAAAGGCCGAGAATCACCTCCAGTAGGACTGAAGCCCCTTTGCTCGGTGTATGGGCAAGGGTGCAGAGAATAAGTAGAGAGTAAACGGAGCCGACCGGCTTTCCCCTAACTCAAACTTGGCTTTAACAGTCCTTTACGCCATTAAGTTAAACGCTGTGAGTTTGAGTTGTCAAGTATATGCAAACCAGCAAAGGCAAAATTTTGACGTCCGTAAGCTCGGGCTGTCTTCAATGAAGCCTTTTGGTCAAGTTTTCATGGTTGTGCTAAAAGGGTTGTTAGGAGCTTTATACCACCAGCAGGGAAAAGATAGCCATCAATTCCAGCTATTAAGACGCAGAAGTTTCGTCTTTAGGGATAAGTTCGATAAGGCCGCGTAAAGCCTTGTTGACCGCCTCCGAGTCGTGAAAATAGCGGCTTACATCCGGGTCTAGATGGGACGGTTTTAACTGTTACCGAACCGTCCGGGTGACGAGCTTTAAGGATGCAGGCTTAGCTGTAAAAGTGACGGTATTTGCTCCTTACGCCCTTTGAAAAGTCTTAATTACTACGTAGCGTGTCGTCAGTGTTTCTGCTCATACTTTAGCCGGTACGCTCGAGCCGTTCAGCAATCCACTGGTTGAGGCTTTTGCCTTCTCTTTTAGAAGAGGTGTAAACCTTGCGGTGAAGCTCAGGAGGTAAACGCAACATGAGTTTGCCTGAAAAGGGCTTGTCGGGTTCTTCGTTGCGCTCTTGGCAGAACTCGAGGTAATCGTCTACCGAGTCTTTGAACGCCTGCTCCAACTCGTCAACACTTTTGCCTTGAAACGTCACCATGTCGCGTAGGTCAAGCACTTCACCGTGAAAAATACCCGCCTCGTCGTCGAACTCAACGTGTCCGGTATAGCCTTTATAGCTCATCATAAATTCTCCTCAGGCGCAAAACCTGCTTCTAGTAGAAAACGCTTAACGGATTTTAAGGCACCTTTATCCGTTTCTTGTTGCGGGTGCGGGCGGTGGAAAACAGCTCTGACGCCGCCTAAAGCAAACCGAACTCGAGAGCCGCGCCCTTCACTGACCTCTGCGCCCAACGCTCCCAAGAGCTTTTCTACGTCCGTCCAAGCAACATCAGAGCGAACAGGCGTTTCAAAAACAGCTTGAAGCGTCCCTCTCTGCTTGCCGCTCAACCTCATAGTGTCATATTACGATACTATAAACGGTCGCCGCAACTACCGGTAATTTTGAACTATCTAGCTTTTGGCTGAAATGGGAATTTGAAGCGACCTGCAGCGCCCAGTGCTAGAGTGTGGTTACTATTTCATTCAGGAGGCTCCGATGACTTCAACCACCAGCAAAACCCAAGACCTGCGAGCGCGCCAGCAAAAATACCTCGCGCCGAGCCTCACCAACATGCTCTACTACGGTGACGACCCCATCGCCGTTGACCACGCCAAAGACCAATACCTATGGGACGTGGAGGGCACACGCTATCTGGACTTTTTCGGCGGTATCCTAACGGTTTCCATCGGTCACTGTAACGATGAGGTAGTCGAAGCAACCTATCAGCAGATGAAAAAGACGGGGCACACGAGCACCCTGTACATCAACGAAATGACGCTTAAGGTTGCTGAGAAAATTGCTGAGATTACGCCCGGACGCCTGCAACACTCATTTTTTACGAACTCGGGCACCGAAGCCGACGAAACGGCGATTATGGCGGCCCGCGTCTACACCGGTAACACCGACATCATCGCCCTGCGCCACGCCTACTCGGGCCGGAGCAGCGCCATGATGGGGATGACCGCGCACGCGAACTGGAAGCTCGGCGGCGTCTATGACGGCACCATCAAACACGTCCGGAGTCCGAACATGTACCGCCGCCCGAACGGGCTGAGCGAAGAGGCGTATCTAGACTTTTTAGTCGAAGACTTTGAAGACTTTTTGGCAACTTGTACGGACGGAAAAATCGCAGCATTTATCGCTGAGCCGATTCAGGGTGTCGGCGGCTTTCAGGTCGTACCGCAGGAGTATTTCAAACGTATTTTGCCGCTCGTTAAAGCCGCAGGTGGCGTGCTGATTATCGACGAGGTGCAGACGGGTTGGGGCCGGACGGGTGGGCACTGGTGCGGGATTGAACACTGGGGTGTCGAACCCGACATCATCACCTTTGCCAAAGGGATTGCCAACGGTGCGCCGGTCGGTGTCACAGTAATGACGCCTGAAGTTGCTGAGGCGCTGAGCGGGTTGACGCTTTCAACTTACGGCGGGAATCCGGTCTCAATGGCGCAGGCGTATGCGACGATTTCTTATATTGAAAAGCATAAGCTCTGGGAGAACGCCGAAACGCAGGGGAATATACTCCGCAGCTTTATGGAAAAACAGGGCGAACGCTACGACTTTATCGGTGATGTGCGCGGGCTGGGGCTGATGCAAGCGTTTGAGATGGTTCATCCGGGAACGAAAAATCCGGACGCAGCTCGGGCAAATGCTTTAGTCGTCGCGGCCCGTAAACGGGGTTTACTTATCGGTAAAGGAGGACGCTACAGCAACGTCAACCGGATTGCGCCGCATCTCAACGTTTTAGAAGGCGATATGGCGGCGGGGTGTGAGGTGTTAGGTAAAGCGCTCGCCGACATTGCCTGATGAAAAGCTGCTTAAACCGGCTGTAACCCTCGAGCTCTGCACCGAAACCCTCGAGGGAGTTCTGGCAGCAGGGGAGGCGGGCGTACACCGGATTGAGCTTTGCAGCGCCCTCGCTGAAGGTGGGGTAACGCCGAGTTTGGGCTTGTTCAAGCAGGCAAAGGCGCACTCAAGATTACCTATTCACGTGCTGATTCGGCCTCGAGCCGGGGGCTTTTATTATAGTGACCTCGAGCGTTCAGTCATGCTGGACGACCTCGAGCAGTTTCGGAAGGCAGGCGCGGCGGGGCTGGTCTTTGGCGCGTTGACTCCGGAAGGTTCGCTCGACCTGCCGGGGATGAAAACGCTGATGGCTGCTGCCGACCCGCTGCCCGTGACCTTTCACCGCGCGTTTGACGTTTGCCTCGAGCCTTTTCAGGTTCTAGAACAACTCGTCGCCCTCGGCGTCACGCGCCTCTTGACCTCCGGGCAACAACCGGACGCGCTAACGGGTGCGCCCCTCCTAAAAACGCTCAACGAGCAAGCGGCTGGACGCATCATTATCATGGCGGGGGGCGGTATTCGGGCGTCGAACGCCGCGCAAATCGTTCAGGAAACCGGTGTGAGAGAGTTGCACTTCTCGGTGCAGCAGGCCCCACAGCTGTCTTTCTCACCGTTCGCTTTCGGGTCTCCGGCGTTTACCGACGCCGCAGCCGCTAAAGCCGTAGCGAAGCGTTTTTAATGCCTTACCGTATCGCTTTCGGCGGGATTCATACCGAATCGAGTACGTTTAACCCGGTGCCGACCCGAACTGAGGATTTTCGGGTGCTGCGCGGCGACGTCTTGCGGCAGAGTGAACACTACAGCTTCTTAGACGCATACTCAGCTGATTATGACGCCGAGTTTTTGCCGACGTTGCACGCGGCGGCGCTTCCCGGTGGGCCAGTATCGTCTGAAGCTTACGAGGCGTTCAAAAGGGAGTTCTTGGGGCGGCTTACTGAACTCGGCCCTGTCGATGGTCTTTACCTAGACATGCACGGTGCGATGAACGTTTCCGGAATGGACGACGCCGAAGGGGACTGGCTTACGGCGGTGAGGGCGGTTGTCGGCCCGGAATGCCTCATCGTCGCAAGTTACGATCTGCACGGCAATATGTCTAAACGCATCATCGACACACTTGATGGCCTCAGCGCGTTTCGCACTGCGCCGCACATTGACGTGACTGAGACCAAGCAGCGTGCTTGCACACTGCTTGTAGACGCACTTTATGGCAAATATCGGCCCCGGCTTGTCTGGATACCTGTTCCGGTTGTCTTGCCCGGTGAAATGACCGCTACCAACGACGAACCGGCCCGCAGTCTCTACGCAAGTTTGCCCGACATTGACGCGTTAGACGGAATTCTGGACGCTTCGCTGCTCGTGGGGTATGTCTGGGCGGACGAACCGAGGGCAGGGGCGAGTGTGGTCTTGACCGGGATGGACGAAGACGTCTTAAAACGCGAAGCCGTAAACCTTGCTAAACGTTACTGGGACGCGCGGCGCGAGTTTCACTTTGGCGTTCCGGCGGGGAGCCTCGAGTGGTGTTTGGCGCAAGTTGCCGCTTTAGACAGCTACCCGGTTATTTTGAGCGATTCCGGTGACAATCCGACGGGCGGCGGGGTGGGCGATACGACCTTTGTTTTAGCGGCGCTGCTCAGGCAAAACCTCGAGGGTGCCGTCATCGCCGGACTCGCCGACGTGCCCGCCGTAAACGCGTGTTATGCGGCAGGAGTGGGGACGAAGCTCGAGCTGACTCTCGGCGCAACTTTAGACCCGGAGACGAGTCAGCCTGTTCATGTACGTGCCCACGTCGTTTATCTAGAGCCTACCGAGACCGAAAGCGAACGCCAGGCCGCCTTGCAAATAGGCGCAGTCAAGGTCATCGTGAGCGCGTCCCGCCGCCCCCACCACTATCCGGCAGACGTCGAACGTTTAGGAATCAAGCTTTCTAAGACAAGGCTGCTCGTCGTCAAATCGGGTTATCTGACGGCAGAACTGACGGGTGCGGCAGCCCACACGCTGCTGGCGCTGACGCCCGGAACGGTTTCGCAGGAGCTGAACAGCCTACCTTATAGGCGGCAGGGGCCGAGATTTCCGCTCGAGCCAGACCTCACCTGGACACCCGAGTAAAAAAACCGTGGACGAAAGCTTTCCTATTTTCGTCAGGATACAATGAGTTCTTCATGACAAGATTGGTAGCCTAGTGGTACACTCGCCGAGTAAGTGCTTGGCATAAAATTCAAGGAGGTCGGTTATGTGGCGTAGGTTTAGAGAGGTCACGTTAAAGGCAGTTTTCGTTCTGGCCCTGGTAGGTACCCTGCTGGGTACGGCGGCGGCGCAGGAAGGCCCGACGTTTTACGGCGGCTACCCGTATCCGGTTCCCCCGGACGGGCACTTTAATACGTTCGCGACGAACGCAATTAACTTTTACGGGTTTTATTCGGATTTGCTCGAGCCCCCTTTGGGCATCTATAAATGGGCTGACGGCGAATACGAAGGGATGCTCGCCGACTCGTTTGGGTTTAACGGCAACGATTACATCGTGACGCTCAAAGACGGCATCACCTGGAGCGACGGCACGCCGTTTTCTGCAGCCGACGTCGTAACGACCTTTAACATCAACTACCTGCTTAACGCCCCGGTCTGGGACGGTTTGGAGCGCGTTGAAGCCGTTGACGACCGGACGGTCAAGTTTGTCTTCAGCGAGCCGTCGTTCGCCGCCGAGCGGCAGATCATGGTCGAGGCGATCCGTGCGAACAGCGTCTACGGCGACTTCGGTGAACGCGCCGCCGCGCTTATCCAAGAGGGCGTCACCTCAGAAGACGAGGCGTTCGGGTCTCTTTTAACCGAGCTGACCGAGTTTCGTCCTGAGCAGTATGTGACCTCCGGCCCCTACACCCTGACCCGCGCCAACATCAGCGACGCGCGCGCCATGCTGACCAAAAACGACGGCGGCTTCAACGCCGACGTGGTGAAGTTCGATAACATCGTCTTGTGGAACGGCGAGACTGAAACCGTCACCCCGCTCGTCACGGCTGGCGAACTCTGGTACGGTACCTACGGGTTTCCGCCTGCAACCGAAGCGGCGTTTGTCGATCAAGGTATCGACATCATCCGGGGTCCGCTCTACTCCGGCCCGGCCTTGTATTTCAACCACACCATAGCGCCCCTAGATCGCCCCGAAGTGCGCCGCGCTTTGGCTCACGCCATCGACCGTGATGAAAACGGCTTCGTTGCGCTGGGTGATTCGGGCGTCGCGGTTGAATATATGTCGGGTATGAGCGACCTCATCGCTGAAAATACCGTTGATGAAGCGGTTTTGGACGAGCTTGACACCTACGATTACGACCCCGACCTTGCTGCACAGATGCTCACCGACGCAGGCTTCTCCAAAGGTGACGACGGCGTTTGGCTAGACGATACGGGCAAGCGGATGGCGTTTACGCTCGTCTTCCCGTCGGACTATTCGGACTGGGCCGCCGCTGCTGAAAACGTCACGCAGGCGCTTAACGACTTCGGGTTCGATATCACCGCGCGCGGCGTGTTGTCGGCGCAGCAGCAGCAAGACGTCTACGACGGCAACTTCGAAATGGCAATTCGCAACTGGGGCGCGGCGAGTCCGCTACCTTATGTGAGCTATCTGGAGCCGTATCAGCGTTACAACGGGCAGGGTCAGCTGGCCGGTGAAGGTACGGGCGGCGGCATGGGGTTTGATACCAATGTGACCTATTCAGGCGGTGACGTTGACCTGTTGGAGTTGACTCTGGCCTCGTCGCGTGGTCTTGATGAAGACGCGCAGCGCGAACAAGCCGGACAACTCGCTCTGTCGTTTAACGAACTCTTGCCTGCAATTCCGCTCTGGGAGCGTTACGGCAACAACCCCCTAAACCGCGAGTTCGTGGACGCGCCAGCCGATGACGACCCCATCTACCAAAACGGCACCTCGGTACCCGACCCGTTTATGACGTACCTCTTACTTACCGGTAACATCAGCCCCGCCGCCGAATAACCGAAAAGCTTTGGGGGGCGGAGCCGCGTCAGGCTCTGCCCCTAAACATTTGGTGATAGTCTAAAGCACAGTTTTTAGAACGCCAGCCTAGGCACACAGGTTTGCGCCTTGTCAAGTCAACAAGGGGTCGCCAGCCCCTTTACGAGAGGACGTCTATGCAACCCTCTAAAGCACTCTCCGGCCCACCGCCTGTAACGAGCAACTGGTTGCAGCGGGTGGTCTCGAGCTACGCCGTCCGCACGCTGCTTCAGGCGCTCCTGACGGTCTGGGCCGTGGTGACCTTTACCTTTTTTCTGATCCGGCTGATGCCCGGTAATCCGGTTGACGTCTACGTGGGCTTCCTGATGAACCAGTCGAACCTCACCTATAACGAAGCGATGTTGCAGGCGGCGTCGCAGTTTTCGTTCGACCCGGACGCCAGCGTGTTTCAGCAGTATTTAGGTTACTTGGGCGCGCTGGTACGCGGCGACCTGGGTCAGTCCATCACCTCGACCGGTACGCAGGTGATCGACCAGATCGCCCGCTACTTGCCGTGGACGCTCTTTTGCGTCGGACTCGGGCTGCTCCTCAGCTTTATCGTCGGGATGCTGCTCGGGATGTTGACGGCCTACTACCGTAATTCGGCGCTCGACACCTTTATCTCGTTTTTTGCCGCCATTTTGGGCGCAGTACCCGACTATATCTGGGGTCTGCTTATTTTAGTGATCTTCGGTGTGCAACTTCAGTGGTTTAACATCGGTGCGCTGCGCGGTACCTACGATCCCGGCTTGACGCCCGGTTTTACCCTGGCGTTTATCTGGAGCGTATTAGCGCACGCCTTTTTGCCGGTCTTGGTCTATATTATCGGCACGCTCGGGAGCTGGACGCTCAACATGCGGAGTAGCACCATCAGCGTGCTGGGTGAAGATTACGTCAACGTAGCGCGGGCCCGGGGCTTGTCGCCGGGGCGTATCGCCGGAACCTATGTTGGACGTAACGCGGCGCTCCCGCTGTTTACGCTTTTAGCGGTCAATATCGGGCTGGTCATCGGCGGCAGCGTTATTATCGAAGAGCTGTTCGTCTACAAAGGTATCGGCAGTTTTCTATTCTTTTCTATTTCGCAGCGCGACTATACCTCGATGCAGGGCGTGTTCCTAGTGATCGCTATTTCGGTTGTGGTAGCCAACATCCTGGCCGACCTTCTCTACAGCCGCCTCGACCCCAGAGTACGGGTAGAGGGAGAAGGCTGATGGGCGGTATCACGCGGTTTTTTCGGGCGCTCGGACGGACGAGGGCCGGGCTTATCGGGTTTATCGGGCTGGTCTTCTACGCGCTTTTAGTCTTTGTCGGGCCACTTTTCGTACCCTTTGATGACGAGGTCAAAACCGATCAGGTCAACGCGCCGCCGGGTTCACGCTTAGAACTCGTTACCCGCGCCGCCGACGCAGAGCGGTACACGTCGCTGGCGTCTCTCAAAGGTCAAATTGTGGGTTACGTCCGGAGCTCTGCGGGTGAAGATCTGGTTGACCCTTTGGAGGACAGCTTTGAAGACACCGAATCGTATCGCCGGGGTGCAGGTGTCGAGGACGGCTTGGAAGAGCTTGTGGACGGTGATGTCGACGGACTCGTACTGTTTTCCGAATCGCTCAAAACCTATCCCGTCGGCCCGGAGACCGAGTTCTCCGGCCTGGCGGTCTCGAACGCGGCGCTCGGCCCCCGCCACCTGCTCGGCACCGATACGCAGGGGCGCGACATCTTCAGCCATATTGTCAACGGAGGCCGCACGCTGATCGCCACAGCGCTCCTAGCGGGTCTGATTTCAACGACGATTGCGGTGGTGCTCGGCGCACTTGCAGCGCTTCTAGGTGGCCCCGTTGACCGGGTATTGACGGCCTTAGCAAACTTTATCTTGGTGTTACCGCGTTTTCCGCTCTTAATCGTGTTGGCGGCGCTTTTTACGCTCAACAACATCTTGCTCTTGGCGACGCTCATCGGTCTGTTGGTCTGGCCTGCCTTGATGCGGGCAGTACGGGCGCAGGTGTTGAGTTTGCGCGAACGTGACTATGTAGAGGCGGCGCGGGCGCTCGACTTGGGCCGCCGCCATATCATCATCCGTGAAATCCTGCCGAATATGATGAGTTTCGTCTTGATCAACCTGATTTTAGCCGTAACGTTTGCCATGTACGACCAGATCGGGCTGATCTTTCTCGGTATGGCCCCCATCAACGATTACTCTTGGGGCGTGATGCTCTACTTCGGGCGGACGCGGGGGGCGCTCTTCAGCCCCGACAGCGCGGCGATGGTACTTGCGCCGGTGGTAGCGATCGCGCTCTTTCAGGTGAGCATGGTGATGTTCGCTCGAGCCTTGGAAGAGGTTTTCGACCCGCGTTTGAGGGCGGCGTGACGGGCGTAAAGACAGCTGAAAAGGTACTCGAGGTTGCTAACGTATCCGTCGCCTACGCTGCGCCGCGCGGCGCGGTCAAGGCTGTCAACGATGTAACGTTCACCCTCCACCGGGGTGAAGCGTTAGCCCTTATCGGCGAGTCGGGCAGCGGGAAGACAACCTTGTCGCTCGCACTGATCCGGATGCTCGTGCGCGCCGCTAAAGTCACGCAGGGGGGCGTCCGCTATTTCAAAAACGGCAAAACGCAGGACGTACTGGCGATGAGTGAACGCGAATTACGCCGTTTCCGCTGGAACGAGTGCGCGATGGTCTTTCAGGGCGCACAAAACGCCTTTAATCCGGTGCTCAAGATTCACGAGCAGTTTTTAGATACGGCTTACGCGCACGGCGAGCGTAACACGGCGAAGGTTAAAAAGCGGACGTTGGAGCTGTTCAAACTCGTTCGGCTCGACCCTGAGCGCGTGTGGGACAGCTACCCGCACGAACTTTCAGGCGGTATGAAACAGCGGGCGCTGCTGGCTCTAGGCGTTCTCTTGGACCCACAGGTTGTCATTTTGGACGAACCGACGACGGCGCTAGATATCCTTACGCAGCGCGCGATTATCGACGTTTTGAGTGAGATGCAGGAGCGCTTGGGCTTTTCCATCATCTTTATCAGTCACGATTTGGCGCTGGCTGCAGAGATGGCCGACCGGGTAGCGACGATGTACGCCGGAGAAATTGTCGAGATGGGCGCAGTTGACGATATCTTCTATCAACCGCTGCACCCTTATACGCTCGGACTGCTGCGCTCGGTGCCGCGCCTGAACGGGTCGCTCGAGCTGACCAGCATCGCCGGGTCGCCGCCCGACCTGATCGACCCGCCGCCGGGGTGCAAGTTTCATCCGCGCTGCCCTTTTGCAAGTGAGAGGTGCAAAACAGAAGCCCCACCGCTCACAGACTTCGGGGACGCGCACGCCGCGGCGTGCTGGCACACAGATAAAGTGATCGAGGCCAGAGCCGGACTCTGGGACAAAGGTGCAGCCCCCACAACCGGGCCGGTGAACGGATGATGCGCGTGCAGGTGAGCAACCCGGAGACGAGTGTGCCGCTGCTCGAGTTCAGCGGGGTCGGGCGCGACTTCCGTAAAGGGAGTACTGTCGTCCCGGTGCTTAGAGACATAGATTTAAGTGTAAACGGGCTCGAGTTCCTCTGTTTGGTCGGCGAATCGGGCTGCGGCAAGACGACCACCGGTAAAATTCTTTCCGGACTGCTCTCGCCAACAGCGGGTCAAGTTCTCTTCGAGGGCCAAGACGTCAGTACGCTCGAGGGTGACGCGTATAAACGCTACCGCCGCGCCGTGCAGATCATCCACCAAGACCCCTACGCGTCTCTAAACCCGACCCAGAGTGTCTTTGAAATCATGAGTTATCCGCTGCTGCGGCACGGGTTTGCCAAAAACCGCAAAGCGGCCCGCGTCCGCGCCGAAGAACTGCTGGAGTTGGTCGGTCTGACGCCGACCGCCGACATCATCGGTAAATATCCTCATCAGCTTTCGGGCGGGCAACGTCAGCGCGTTTCGATTGCTCGCGCCCTGACAACCGAACCCAAGGTCATCGTCGCTGACGAAGCGGTCAGCATGGTCGATGTGTCCATCCGCATTTCAATCTTGAACACCCTGATGAAAATGCGCGAAACGCTCTCATTGACCATCGTTTTTATCACCCACGACTTGGCGCTGGCAAAATACTTCGCCTGGGAGGGGCGGATTGCGGTGATGTATCTGGGCCGCGTCGTCGAGGTCGGGCCGACGCGTGAAGTCACCGAAAGACCGCAGCACCCGTATACCAAAACGCTGCTCGCCGCGATTCCCGAACCTGACCCCGACCGGACGCGGCACAAGGAGATTTTGACGCTCCGTAGTGAAGATGTACCGAGCTTGACGGCGCTCCCGGCAGGCTGCACGTTCCACCCGCGCTGCCCGTTTTTTGAACCGGGGCGGTGTGACACGATAGAACCGGAACTAGGCGGTGCTCCAGAAAGCACGGCGCAGGTCGCGTGCGTTCCGCTCACCGAGAGCGGTAAACTCGAGCCCTACAAAGATTGATTCTTACAGGTATTGTTGCTGATGCTTAAGGGTATATCGCATGTCCGGTGACGGCCTCAAACTCTTTGCCCGCGCCGGGATGTTCGTCGTCGTGTTGTCGCTGCTGCTACTCTTCTGGGTACCGCGAGACAGCGCCGAGTTTGTCGTATCGGTGTTGTCCCTCGTTATCGGTCTGATACTGGTGGTGTTGGCGTTTCTCGTCCGTGGTGGCGGTGGGCGGTAGCGGGTGAACAGTAGGTCGGTGCCGCTCTGGACGGCGTATCTGGGATTTGTCGCAGTCGGGTTGTCGAACAACGTTTTGGGCGCGTCATGGCTGGTGCTGCGTCCGGCATTTTCGCAGTCTTTGGGGTCGGTCGGAATACTGATTGCAGCTTTGATGTTGGGTGGGCTGACCTCGAGCCTTTCGAGCGGCTTTGTCCTCACCCGCCTGCGAACCTCGTCGTACTGCGCTCTCGGCAGCCTTTTAGCTCTCGTCGGACTGCTCGGTTATCTAGGCTCAACTTGGGCGCTCGTCGTCGTTTCGACGCTGGTTCTAGGTGTCGGCAGCGGAATGCTGAATGCCGGGCTCAACACCTTCGTCGCCGCACACTATCCTGCGAGCCGGATGAACTGGTTGCACGCCTTTTACGGGGTGGGCTCGAGCCTCGGCCCCTTTTTATTTACGCTCTGGGCGTTGTCGCTCGGTTTACCCTGGCGCTGGGTCTATGCCGGAATCGCCGGAGTCTACCTTGTGCTTATCGTTTTGACGCTCCGCTACCGGCAGCTGTGGCCCCCGCTTCGTTTCAAGGCTGCGGCGGGCACCGAAAATCCGGTCAAAGCTAGTTTGCGCACGACGCTCACCCTCGGCGTGACGTGGCTCGGGATGGCGCTCTTTTTCATGCACACGGGCACTTCGGTCAGCGCCGGACAGCTGAGCAGCAGCCTGCTCAACCTGGGCCGGGGTGTTCCGGCGGAAGTTGCCGGGAACGCAGCGGCGCTCTATTGGGCGTGCATTAC
Source organism: Truepera sp. (assembly GCA_965215315.1). Classification (GTDB taxonomy): domain Bacteria; phylum Deinococcota; class Deinococci; order Deinococcales; family Trueperaceae; genus Truepera. The sequence continues at coordinate 3,481,752 of CBDCDB010000008.1, forward strand.
GGTCGGACGGCTCGTTATGGGCGCGGTTGTCGACCGTGTGGGCAGCTCGAGACTCCTGCGCTTCTGTACCGCTGGAACGGTCTTCGGCGCAGCGCTGCTCTGGGTTGCCCCACTGCCCCTTATAAGTTTTCTCGGGGTCGCCGTGATGGGTTTGACGCTCGCGCCTGTCTACCCTACTTCGGTTTCACGGACTCCGGTGCTGGTCGGCCCAACCTTGAGCGCCCACGCGATCGGGGTGCAGGTCGCGGCGGGGTCTTTGGGGTCGGCGGCGCTACCGTGGATTTTAAGCGGCGCTGCCGATTGGGGCGGCGCGTCTCTGATTGCACCGGGACTCGTCGCCCTCGCGCTCTTGCAGTTTGCCGCGCACGAAGCACTCGTTCGTTACGGCGCACGCAGAGCGGTTTCTGCGCACGCAAATATCTAAACTTAAGGAGAATCTTGTGAAAATCGGTGTAATTGGTTGCGGCAACATCAGCCCGCTTTACTTACGGGCAAGGGAGTATCTGCCGAGCCTCGAGTTTGCCTTCTGCAGCGACCTCGATATGGGCTCGGCGCGGGCTCGAGCTGAAGAATTCGGTCTGGAGGCGCTCCCTATAGATAAACTGCTTGCTCACCCAGAAGTCGAGGTCATCGTCAATCTGACGGTGCCGCAAGCGCACGCGGCGGTCTCGAGGTCAATTTTAGAGGCGGGCAAACACGTCTACAGCGAGAAACCACTCGCTACGTCGCTGGAAGATGCTCACGCCCTGCTAGACTTTGCTGACGCTCGAGGCTTACGCGTAGCCTGCGCCCCCTCGACCTTTTTAGGAGCGGCGGTGCAAACCTGCCGTAAACTTCTGGACGCCGCCGCTATCGGCACGCCCGTCGCCTTTCACGCCGCCATGCTGAGTCACGGAATGGAAACGTGGCATCCGAACCCGGCTTTTTTTTACGAACCCGGCGCGGGGCCGATGTTCGACATCGGGCCGTACTACGTCGCGGCGCTCGTCGCGCTGTTGGGACCGGTGACGCGGGTTGCGGGTATGAGCCGTATCAGCTTTCCGGAACGCACCATCACCTCGGAGCCGCTCGCCGGAACGACCTTCAAGGTCACGACGCCGACGCATATCGTCAGTACGCTCGAGTTTGAGAGCGGCGTCATTGGTACGCTCACGACTTCGTTCGATGTATGGGCGACCGAACAGCCCAAGTTTGAAGTTTACGGTGCAGACGGCACGCTCAGTTTAGCTGCGCCTAACGCGATGGACGGGCCGGTGCGGGTGCGCGGGGCAGGGGAGAAAACGTGGCGCGAAGAACCGCTCGTGCATGGGTTTGATACGCTCGCGTCCGGCTGGGGTCTCGCTTTAGCAGATTTGGTTTCAGCGATAGAACAGGGGAGAGCGCACCGGGCAGATGGGCGCTTTGCGCTGCATGTGCTCGAGGTCATGCTGGGGACGCTTAAAGCTGCTGAAACCGGGCAGACGGTGACGATTGAGAGTCGGTGTAAAAGGCCGGAAGCGTTGGTGACTCCAGACTTTTAAGGGCGCTGCCGAGTCATTTGATTGGCAAACTGCAGGTTTAGGCGGCGTCTTTATCAGCGTGTGCCGGGATAGCACCGACAAGCGCATGTAAAGCTTTGTTGACGGATTCCGTGGTTGTAAAGACTTTTGATAACTCCTCATCAAGCACGGCAACAGTTCGCCGAGAGGTATCCGAAGCGAAACGGTTAGGTTTCGCGTCGGTATAGTCGAAGTCGTATTCGGGTAGCAAATCATCTTCGGGCGAGGGTTTCTTCATAGTCTTTTCGCTCCTTTCTGGTCGCCGGACGTGCGCTGATAATGCGAACAGCTCCCGACCTTTCGGTAAAACTGACAACCAGTATACGGTTACGCCGAGAGTGACCCACAATAATCTCCCTCACTTCATCTGCCGAATGTTCTCCATCCCCAAAGATGACAGCGAGAGGGTTGTCGAAAACCGTTTTTGCCTCTTCAAAGGTGACGCCGTGCTTCAGCTCGTTGGACGCTTCTTTACGGGCGTCCCACCTGAAGTTCACAGCCGTATCTTAGCGTAACGAGTTCGTAAAGCTCGTAGACCCTATACTTGATATATGCTCCGCGACTACATTAAGGCTGCCTTAGGGCGCGCCCACTACGAAATTGTCGAAGATACCGAACCTTTTTACGGCGAAGTGCCTGAACTAAAAGGGGTTTGGGCGACTGGGGAGACGCTCGAGACGTGCTGTGACGCTCTTGAAAGCACCATTGAAGGTCGGCTGCGCGCGCCTATCGCACAACTTGAGTATTTCGGAAAGCTGACTAACGCATTTGCCAAGCGTACATCAGTCCAAACGGTGCAGCGGACTTGTACTCGGCGGGACATGCAGAGGCAGCTACCGGAAGCGTGGCATAACCTTGGAGTCGTGACACTATACTTGGATATCTCCGTGTTATACCGCCACCAACTACAACGTGCTCTATCCTTATTTCCTGCTGCTCAATTGCCTTCCCTAATCTCTCTGCTATGAACTCGGCATCGTCGTCACGTAGCGGCGTGGGTAAGGCGTGTCCACCAATCTGCGCATCCAAGCAGCCCAAACGCCCACACCCTCCGCAGCGTTTCGGGCCGAACACGGTTAAGTGACTGAACTCGACAGAAAGAGCAACACCGTCGGCAATAGCGACGGCACCAATCCCTGTTCCGAGCCTGATGTAGAGCAAGGCACCTTGCGGTTGACCACGAAGCCACCATTCGCCAAGTGCCGCTGCTTCTGCGTCGTTCATACTCAAGAGTGGAGAAGAGGTCATAGATAGCTCATGGCTCGCCTGAACATCCATCCATCCGAGATGATGCGCTCCGCGTATTCGGTTGCCCTCAACAAGTCCAGGTGCTGCCAGTAACCACGGCTCATTCTGGTGTTCGTCAAGAGAGACGACGGTAGACAGCTCGAGTCGCTCAAACTGAACTGCCTGAATTGATCAACCCCCAATTTCAACCGTCAACATCACAGGACTTTCCTTGACTTCACTGTCATACTTCAACAACCGAATTCAGTATTGTATTTTAAGACTTCGCCCATGCTTCTTGTAGCACCTCGATACTCTTCGGCACCGCCGTATCCGCGTGTTCTTTGCCTTCCATTTCCACCGACACATACCCCTGAAACCCGGCATTTTTGAGAATGCGGAAAACGCGGGCAAAGTCAATATCAATCGTAAACACTAAGCCGCCACCTGGATACGTCTTCGCGTGCGCCAAATCCACGTAGGGCGCGACCTGCTCCATCGGCCCGTACATATCGCCGTCGTAATAAAAGTTGCCCATATCCAAAATCGCCCGGAGCCACGGCGAGTTGACGCCTTCTAAAACCCGCAGCATCCCCGCAGCAGTCGTCGTCAGACCCCAGTGGTTTTCCAACAGCAGCATCACGCCCTGCTCTTTGGCGTAGTCTACACACGCGCCCAAACCTTCAATCGCCCAGGTAAACCCGTCCTCATGGCTAAAGCCGTCCCACGGCTGGGTCCAACCTTTGCTCTCAATTAATCCCGGCCCGCCGGAATACTGCCACGTCCCGGCGTTGACCCGAATAGACGGCACACCGAGCGCGTGCGCCAGGTCAATACAGTGCTTTGTGTGCGCGACCTGTTCGTCTCGTTCAGCCCTCTCTTTAGCGATAAAGTTTTGCGAGGTGCCGAGGTTGTAGAGCGCCAGCCCACGCCGAAACGCTTGGCGCTTGATATCTTGCAGATAGCTGTTTGATTCACTTTCTAACTGCTGATGAAGAATCTCGAGCCCCATCACACCCGAATCGGCGGCCTTATCGACAATAACCGAAAGCGGAACCTTTTCCGGGGTGAAGTGCCAATAAGAATACGAGGAGACGCCGAGGCGTAAAGTTGTCATGGTTTCTTTATTTCCTTTCAGTAAGAAGAGGTCATACCCTCAGAGTGCGATAGGTTTGGCTTGCTCAGCTGAGCGGTACGCCGCGAGCGCAACTTCTAAAGCTTTTAGTCCGTCTCTGCCGGTAATCGAGGGTTCACGACTGGTTTCGATCATCTCAATAAAGTCTCTGACGAGTCCCAAATCGGCGTCGCTGCCCCACGGTACCCATTCAGTTTTTTGCGCGGGTGCTGAAGTTAAGGTCAGCTTCTGGTCAAAGGCGTCAACTGTGGCGATCCCGCGTTCACCCAAAATCTCTATCGTTACGTCGCCCCAGGTCGGGTAGGTGTCAGGCCGCGACCAACTCGTGTCGAGCGTGCCGTACACGCCGTTTCCCAGCCTAAACGAGAGCATTCCGGCGTCATCTATCTCGGTATCGTGTAAAAGGCCGTGTCCAATTTCAGCGTAAACCTCAGTTACTTCGGTATCCAACGCCCAGCGCAGCACGTCGATGACGTGGACGGTGTGGTCGATGACCGCGCCGCCGCCCGCTTTGTCCTTGTCTATGAACCAACCCCCCGGCATTTTCCCGTGATTGGTGCATTTCGCGCTGATAAGGCGTCCCAGCGTGCCTGCGTCTAAGATGGCTTTAAGCTTCTGAATCGGTGGCGCAAAGCGAACGGGAAAGGCAATCTGGAGTTTGCTCCCGGCTTGTTCACACGCGTCAATCATTTCCTGAGCAGCCTCGAGCGTCGTAGAAATAGGTTTTTCACACAAGATATTCGGGACTTTACCTGCCGCTGCTAAGACGTGCGCCCGGTGGTTGCTGTTTTCTGAGCAGATGATCACGCCGTCCAAGTTGGCAGCAAAAAGGTCGTCTAGCGTTCCGAACGTCTGTGTGCTGAACTGCCCCGCCATCTCCTCAGCCTGCGCCGCGTCATCGTCGTAAATTCCGGCGACGCCTACGTCCAAGGTGTTGAGTGCGTTTGCGTAGCTCTGAGCGTGCATATGGGCAAAGCTAATTATCCCGATTTTCGGGCCTATTTTTACGGCCTGCGTCATGCGAGTACCTCTTCAGAAAACGCGTCTACCGTGACGGGCTGACCCGTTTTAACTGAAGCAATCGCCGCCAGCGAGAGCTTGAGCGCCATCAGGCCGTCTTGCGGCGAGACGAGAAACGGCTCACCGGTGTCCAAGCAGTGCAGCACGTGTTTGAGTTCTTTATAGTATGGGTCGTCGGTCGGGACGAGCGGATTGTCCGAACCCGGAATCTTTTCGTCGCCGGTTTTGGCGGCGTCAATCAGCAGGGTAAAGGGTGGCGGTTCGCTGCCGTTCCACTCTAGGAGGGTGCCCTCTCCGGCGACCTCGAGCGACGTCACAAATTGACCCGGTGGCGACGCCCAACTCCCCTCGATATGTCCGATGGCACCATTTTTGAACCGCAAGGTAACGAGTGATTGGTCGCGCATACTCTCGCCCGCAAAGGTCAGGCCGTGCGCAAACACCCGCTCGACCTCGCCGTAAAGCCAGTGCGCGAAGTCGAGGTCGTGAATCGACAAATCCATCACCACGCCGCCGCCCTGCTCGAAGCTGTTGTACCAGGTATCGGGGTCGGTTCGCGGAAAACTCCCGGCCCGCACGGTTCGTAAGACGCCCGGACGCCCGAGTTCACCGCTGTCCTGTAGCGCTTTGGCCTTTTCGTATTGCGGAAAAAAGCGCACCACATGGGCGATAAAGAGCGGTACGCCCGCCGTTTCACACGCCCCAATCATCTCTTCAGCGTCTTTTAGGTGACGCGCGATGGGCTTTTCGCAGATGATGTCTTTTCCTGCGGCGGCTGCAGCCAGCACGCCTTCTTTGTGGGCGTAGGTCGGGGTGCATACGTCAACTAAATCAACCGCTGCTAAGAGTTCGTCCAGAGTAGAAAACGCCTGCCCCCCAAACTGCCCAGCGGCGCGTTCGGCGTTCTCTAACGTGTGGTCGTAAAATCCAACCAGCTCCACGGGCAGGTTTTCCCAGCGTTCAGCGTGCCAGCTGCCGATGAGTCCTGCACCCACAATCCCTACACGTCTCATACTTTGCTCCTTAGGCTCGAGTGCTACTCGAGAAAAGACATCGTAGGGTCAATGTAACATTTAGGAGAGGTATAGCATAGGTATAACCGTTTGAAATTAGGAGGTGGTTTGCAACCTTACCAGCTTTAGCGGCGAGTTTCAAAGTGTCAGCTTAACGGGACGCACTAGGTATTATTTTCTTTCTCTGAGCTGGGTCTTCTCTCCTCAAAACTATCGGAAACCGTTATCAAAAAGAGTAAAAAGCGGTTTAGAAGCTGGCGTTCTCCCACGGCTACGTTGTAAATCTGTGAAACAACGGTGAGCACAAAAATGAGCGCAAAGACCAAAAACGCAAGTAGAACAGAGTTAACAGCAACGCCCACACCGTTGAGACTTTGAAACAATGCATTAGCGGTAAACCTTAACGCAACCAGGAAAAAGGGATGTCGCCAAACGCTCCCTAAATACCCAATCTCGAGAGCTACTTCCGCCCGTCTGACAAATATCGTGATGTCTTCTCGGTAAACCCCTTCAACTTTGAGCAGGTCTTGGAATCTTCCGAGATCAGCCAAGCTTTTTCTGACGGGCCAGGGTTTATCCTGGAGGTTATATTTTTTGTAGTAGGGCAATCTGTACATCTCGCTCTGCCTAAACATGCCGTAGGTCGTAGGGGTTAGGAAAACCAGACCCGCCCAGCTAAAAGCTTGCGGAATCAGGGTCACTGTTACAGCTAACCAAAACAAGAACGCTGCGCCAGCTGACATAAAAAAGAGGGTTCACGCCCATGACTTTAGCTCGAGCAAGTGTTTTGCAAAACTCAGTACGGTAAGCTCGTTTTTCACCTTTTCAAAAAGTAGCTGTCTCTCGACGGGTTCCATGGGTCGGCCTCCAAGGTTTTCTCAGTACAACCCTGTTTTGCTACAAGAATCAAGCTGACGACAAAAGTATCAAATTTGCAACTCTGATATCTTCCGTTTTACGAGCAGCACATTCCTAAACTGTGCCCCCACCGCTCTCGCCCACACAACCCACTCCGGTACAATACCCTGTGAAGAAGAAAATAATTATCATCGGTAGCGGCTTCGGCGCACTTGGGGCCGCGGCTCGGCTGCTCGCCGCCGGTCACGACGTCACCATGTTTGAAAAACGCGACAAGCTTGGGGGCCGCGCCTACGTTTACGAGATGGACGGCTTTAAGTTCGACGGTGGCCCGACGATTGTCACGGCTCCGTTTATGTTCGACGATATCTTTGAGGCTGCCGGAAAACGCCGCGAAGACTATTTTGAGCTGGTCAAGTGCGACCCGTTCTACCGAATTTTTGACGCAGACGGACGGCCTTTCGACTACAACGACGACGAGATGTTTACCTTAAACGAGATTCACGAGCGTAATCCGAAAGATAAAGAGGGCTACATGCGCTTTATCCGCTCGACCAAAGCGATTTTTCAGAAAGGCTTTGTCGAGCTTGCCGACAAACCGTTTTTGAGCGTGTGGGATATGCTCAAGGTTGCGCCTGATTTGGTGCGGTTGCAGTCTTACAAGAGCGTGTACAAATACGCCTCAGGATTTGTTGAAGACGAATTTTTACGCAAAGTGTTTTCGTTTCACCCGCTGCTAGTCGGCGGCAACCCGTTCGATACGACCTCGATTTACGCGATGATTCATTACCTCGAGCGCGAATGGGGCGTGTGGTACGCGATGGGCGGCACCGGCGCGATTGTCAAAGGCTTGGGGCGGCTCATTACCGAACTCGGCGGCGAAATCTACCTGAACGCCGAAGTTGACGAGATTGTCGTAGATAAAGGCGAGGGCGAACGGCGCGTCAAAGGGGTGCGCATGCAAGACGGCAGCGTCCGCACTGCTGACGCGGTGATCTCAAACGCTGACGTGGCCTACACCTACCGCAGCATGATTGCTTCTGAGCACCGCCGTAAATACACGGACAAAAAGATCGAAAACATGAAATACGCGATGTCTCTGTTCGTGATTTATTTCGGGACGAAAAAACGTTATCTGGACACCAAGCTCAAACACCACAACATCATCTTGGGCGAGCGCTACGAAGAGTTGCTGCAAGACATCTTTAACAAGCACCACGTTGCCGAAGATTTCTCCTTGTACCTGCACATGCCGACCTATACCGACCCGAGCATGGCTCCGGAAGGGTGTGAGTCGTTTTACGTCTTGTCGCCGGTGCCGCATCTGGGTTCAGGAACGGACTGGAAGGCTGCCGCGAAACCGTACCGTGACCTCATCATGCAGTTTTTGGAAGACAACTATCTGCCTGACCTGCAAGAGAACATCGTGGTCGAACACATGATCGACCCGCTGCACTTTCAAGACGAACTCAACTCGTATCAGGGTTCGGCGTTTAGCGTGCAGCCGCTGCTCACGCAGTCGGCGTGGTTTAGGCCGCACAACCGCAGTGAAGAGTTCAGCAACCTCTACTTTGTCGGGGCGGGGACGCATCCGGGGGCAGGATTACCGGGGGTTTTGTCAAGCTCGAAGATTGTCGAGAATCTTATCGGCGCGGCTTAAAGTCGCCCCCGCATCATGCTTGCTTGTAGGCCAAAAGATGGTGTACAAACACCTCAGGCGTATCATCAATAGGATGATGCGTCACGTTCGCTGTAAATGCTTATGCTACACCTTTTGCGTGACGCGGGCGAGGAGAGAAAATGTTGAACCGTGCGTTCAAACGCGACCTCAAAACTTTACGGCACGAGCTAGAAGAGCTTCAGGAAACTCTAGAAGACTTGGGCGAATCGGGCGGCGACGCTGCTAAAAGCGCCTTAAAAGAGATGAAGGGGAAGCTCGAGTCCCAGCTCAGCCACGTCTTCACCTCACTCAAAGACACGTCTCACGAGGCGGAAGGCCGGAGTAAAAGCTTTATGAAAGAAGCTGAGCACGAAGGTCAAAAGTTTATGAGGCAGGCTGAACGCCGGGGCAAAGGCGCGTTTTACGAAGCCAAGCATGACGGCGCAACTCGGGGCGCGGCGACAGCGGCGTCGTTTGCTGTTTTCGGTCTCGGGTTTGCGGTGGGCTGGCTTTTCGCGCGGCGCTAGGTGTTTATATTTTCCGAAGAGGCCGTTGTAAAATGGCCTCTTTTTTAATGACCGTTCCGTCTTGCAACGTTTTACGGTGACCTGAGCTAAAATACAGCTTGCAGCGCCCAGAGTGTAATCATCCCCGCCAGCAGCGTCCAGATGATGCTGTTGGTGTACCACGCCACAACAGCTGCAACGAGTCCGGCGAGCAGTTTTTCGTTGCTGAGGGTCAGCTCGAGCCCCTCTTCCCGAAACACGAGCGCCGGAACGACAATCGCCGGAAGCACTGCTACCGGGACGAAGCGCAGCGCCCGCTGTACCAGCGGTGGCAATCTGAGACGGTCTGAAAAGGCGATAAACGACACGCGCAGGGCGAAGGTGATGAGTCCCATCGCCAGCATCGTCAACCAGAGTGCGGTGCCGCTCATGAGGTTTTCTTCTGCAACGTTTCGACCAGTGTCCCGGTCCCGATACCGACGAGCGCCGCGACGATAAGCGCGAGATTAAACGGCAGCGAATGCGCGAGGACTACGGTGATACTGGCCGTGAGCGCTGCCGCAACCGAAGCGCGGTCAACCAGCACTGGAAAAATCAGCGCCATAAAAATCAGAGGGATGGCAAACTCCAAAGACCAGCCTTCTGGTACCTGTGCCCCGACAAAAACGCCGACCGCCGTAGCGAGCATCCACACGGCCCAAATCGGCGCGGCGAAGCCTAGATAGTAGAGACCTTTGTGGGACATTTCGGGCTCTGCCGTAAAACGGCGAATGCTGAGCGCGTAAGCCTGGTCGGTCATGAGGTACGCCATAAGGCTTCTCGAGCCTGCCGAAAAACGCGCCAGAAACGGGGCCAGCGAAGCGCTGTACATCATGAAACGCAGGTTGATAAAAAACGTCGTTAGGAGAATGACGAGCACGGGTGCGCCCGAGGCGATGAGCTGCAGGCCTGCGAGCTGCGACGCACCCGCAAACACGAGCGCCGACATCATAATGGCCTGGAGGTTCGGCAGACCGACACTTGCTGCGCTGACACCTGCGACGAGGCCGAACGGAACGATGCCGAGCATCACCGGTAAACCGACCCGAAAGCCGGAGAAGAACGTTGCTTGGGGAGACACAGCGTTTATTCTACGTGACGGCGGGGCGTGCTAAAGCCCGCGCATGGTGAAGGCTCGTGCGAAAGGGTGTTTGAGTGGGGTGTGTAGGATGCTCCAGGCGAAGGTGTCGCGGAGCGGAGCGAGCGGTGTCGCGCGACCCATCACGGTATTGAATTCGGCGCGGAGGGTAGCGTTCTGGGCGGTTTTACGGTGTGCGCCGTAGTCGCTGAAGCCTTGACCTCGAGCTAAAGCGTCCGCCAACCGCCACGCGCCCAGCCAGCCGAGGTTCATCCCCTGCCCACCGATCGGACTCAGCACGTGAGCGGCGTCGCCGACCAACGCGACCCGGCCTGAGATAAACCGTTCGGCTAGAAAGCGCTGAACGCCGAAGCTCGAGACCGTCGTATTTGTTTCCGTGGGCACGCTGACGCCGAGCCGCTCTTGTACTAGACCGGTAACGCGTTCTGGAGTCGGCTCCCTGACAAATTTCGGCGTTTTAACGACCCAGCGCCGCACCCCACCCGGCAGCGGAAACGCTTCGACAAGCCCCGCGTGCGTAAAGTAGAGCCCCGCGTCACTACCGAGTTCGGTCGTATCGGCAAAGTCGCCCATAATATAAGTGTCGGGGTAGCGCTTACCGTAAAAGGGGATATCTAAGCTCTGCCGGACAAAGCTGTCTTTGCCGTCGGCGGCGACCAGAAAACGGCTCCGCAAGGTTTCGCCGGTTTTCAAGGTTACGGTGACGCTGTTTGCGTTTGGCTCGAGCCCCACAACTTCTGCGTCACAAACCCTAGCGGTGGGTGAAAGCTCAGCTAACCGGGCAGCTAACAGCGCTTCGGTACGCGGTTGCGGCAGCGTCAGGATAAACGAATACGGCGGCGGGCAGACGGCGAAGGGAAGTGTTCCCAGATGTTTTAAGGCGTGCCCGGTTCCGGCGTAGGCGTGACCACGCGTGACCCGAACACCTTCCTGAACGAACTTTTCAGCGAGGCCGAGGATGGCAAGGCGCTCGAGCGAAGGCGGATGCACGCCGATAGCCCTCGAGTGCGGCGGCGGGGTGGGGCGGCGCTCGAGTACCTGCACGCTCATTCCCAGCTGCACCAACCGGCAGCCTAAAAAAAGCCCAACTGCGCCGCCGCCAACGATGATGATGTCGGCGTCAACTTTAGCCATCCTCGAGGCCGTAACTGAGCAGCAAACGGTAGGGATAGGGGCTCGAGACCTGCCAACCGGTCGGAATGACCCCACGCAGCTCGCCCGGCGTGTACGAACGTCGCACCGAGGTGAGACCGTCCGGCGTGATAAACGAACCGCGAAAAAACGGCCCGGTCAGCGCGGCAAACCCGGCGTAGGCAACGTCGGCGCGGGCGATGTCGTTATGGAGCACCACGCGCCCGAGCGCGGCGCTGTCACAGCAGAGTTCTTTAATCTCCGCGTCCGACAGGTGATGCAGCAGATGGTTTGAGATAACCACATCGAAGGTGTCGCCTCGAGCCCGCACCGCGCGGGCGTCGGTCTGTTCAAACGAAAGCCTCGGGTGCGGCGACAAGTCACGTGCGAACGCCGCCGCGCGCGGGTCGGGGTCGATAGCTTTGATATGAAGCTCGAGCCCGTCACGTTCAGCCCAGCGTAAAAGTACGCGCGGAATGTCGCCGCCGCCGAACCCGACATCGAGCAGATGATTGGTGCGGTTTGCTGCGAGTTGCGGGCGCAGATAACGCTGATACAGCGTCCGCCAGCCTGAAAAAATCCGGTTGACAGTGCCGAAACGGGCATACGTTGCCCGTAATTTCTCCAAATTGCACGCCGGATCGTCCATATATTCACGTAACTCGGCGTTTCGTTGACGCAGCACCAAGGGCATCAGCAGCGGGTCAGGAGGCCGCTTTCAACCGTTAGACCGGGGCCAAACGCGACCGTGCAGACCCGGTCGCCACGAGCCGAATTCGCTAAAATCTCTTTCAAGACGAATAAGACCGTCGCACTGCTCATATTGCCGTAATCGCGCAGCACGGTGCGGGAGGGTTGGAGCGCGTCATCTTGTAGCTTCAAACTCTTCTCGACTTTATCCAAAATGGCCCGTCCACCCGGATGAATGCCCCACCGCTCGATGTCCGGTACCTCTAGTCCGAACTGCTCGAACAACGGAGCTAAAGCTGCGCCGATATTGGCTTCTAAAATCTCCGGAACATAGCTCGACAAGACGATGTCGAACCCTTCATCGCCGACCGACCACGCCATATCACCTTCGCCTTCGGCAGTGAGTGTGGTCGCCAAGGCGCTCAGTTCAAACGCCGGCGTTTGAGGCTGCCTTGCGCTGACTAAAGCCGCGCCTACCCCGTCGGCAAAGACCGAACCCGAAAGGAGCTGGTCGGGGTCGCCGCCGAGTTGCAGGTGCAGCGTGCAAAGCTCGAGGCACACGACTAGCACTACGGCGTCCGGGTCGGCCTGACAAAACGCCTTTGCCATTTTGAGGGCCGGAAACGCCGCGTAGCAGCCCATAAAACCGACGTGAAAGCGCTGCACGTCGGGGCGCAAGCAGAGGTCACGAACCAAAAAATAGTCCGGCCCTGGCGCAAAAAAGCCGGTACACGAAACGGTTACGATGTGGGTGACGTCGCCTGCATGAAACGGTGAATCTGCCAGCACCTTTTCTGCGGCCTCCTTAAAGAGAGGCCGCGCCGCCTCGGTGTAGAGGTCGTTACGCGCTTTGGTCGAGGGAGAGGTGTAGACGCCGTGTCCGTCCAAAAACAGCCCCCCGCGCCCGGTAGCGGGCTCCGGGGCAAAGTCCGGGACAACGCTGTAGCGGGTTTCAATCCCTGACTGCTGATAGAGCCGGTGAACAAGACGTTTGGCAAGGCGGTCGTCGAGACGCTCTTTAAGGGCGTCACGGGCGTAAGCTTGCGGTATCGCGTACTGCGGCACGGCGGTTGCCAACTGATGGATAAAAACGGGTTCCATTCCCTACTCTACGCGGTGCAGGTCAAAAAGCCGTGCGTTGGGGAGACGCGACCCCGTAAAACCGCACTGTAAAGCTATATTGTGCTGCAGAGCGCCGTAAAGCGAAATGCCATAAAACCGCTCGAGCTAAGCTGAGCTGAGCATCAAACTTAAACAGGAGGCGTACATGGCGCTCACTTCTACAAACCCCGCCACCGGCGAAAAGCTGCAAGATTACGAAACGGTTTCAGACGACGCCGTAAAAGAGACGATTGACAAAGCGCACGAAGCATTTTTGGGTTGGCGCGGAACGAGCTTTGAAACGCGGGCGGCGGCGCTTAAAAAAGCTGCCGAGTTTCTACGGGCGGAAAAAGATGAACTAGGCCGTTTGATGAGCCTCGAGATGGGCAAACCGCTGGGGCAAGCCGTTGCCGAAGTCGAAAAGTGCGCCCTCGGCTGCGACTACTACGCCGAAAACGCCGCAACTTTTCTCAAACCGGAAACAATCGAGACCGACGCCCGCAAAAGTTACGTGTCGTACCGCCCGCTCGGGGTGGTGCTGGCAATTATGCCGTGGAACTTTCCCCTTTGGCAGACGTTTCGGTTTGCCGCGCCGAACCTGATGGCAGGCAACGCCGGACTGCTCAAACACGCCGAAAACGTCACCGGGACAGCGCTGGCGACCGAAGCTTTACTCGTGCGGGCCGGATTTCCGGAAGGGCTTTTCCGAGCGCTCTTGATCCAAACCTCGCAGGTTGAAAACGTGTTAGACCATCCCAAGATCGTCGCGGCGACGCTGACCGGGAGCACGCGGGCGGGGCGGGCGGTGGCGGCGCAGGCGGGGGCACGACTGAAAAAGACGGTGCTCGAGCTCGGCGGCTCCGACCCTTATCTCATTCTGGAAGACGCCGACTTGGACTTAGCCGTAGCTGCGTGCGCGACCGGCAGGCTGCAAAACAGCGGTCAGAGCTGCATCGCCGCAAAGCGTTTTATCGTGGTGTCGTCCCGTAAACGCGAGTTTGAAGCGGCGTTAAAGGCCCGGATGGAAACCTTTAAGATGGGTGACCCGCTAGACGAGGCTACCGACTTAGGCCCGCAAGCCCGTATTGATTTGCGCGATACGCTGCACGAGCAAGTTCAAAAAAGTGTTGCTACGGGTGCAAACCTGCTTCTGGGCGGGGAAGTGCCGGACGGCCCCGGTGCGTTTTACCCGCCGACGCTCCTGACCGATGTGACGCCGGGAATGCCTGCGTTTGACGAGGAGACCTTCGGGCCGGTGGCGGCAGTGGTTGAAGCTAAAGACGAAGAAGATGCGGTTCGGCTTGCCAATGAAACGTCTTACGGGCTCGGGGCGGCGGTCTTTACGCAGGACTTGGCGAAAGGTGAGCAGATTGCGAACGAGCGGCTCGAGGCCGGAAATTGCTTCGTCAACGCGTTTGTCAAGTCTGATCCGAGACTACCCTTCGGCGGGATTAAGCATTCAGGCTACGGGCGGGAACTTTCGGAGCTTGGCATCAAGGAGTTTGTCAATGTGAAAACGGTTTATATCGCCTAGCTGTACGGCTCGAGCAGCGGTACAAGCGGAATAGCGCTCGAGCCAACCTAAAGGCTAAACTTGCACTGCTACGGACGACCTCACCTTACGGACGACCTTCGACCGGGAAGCGGCGCGTTACCACCGGGCTCGGCCTGCGCCGCCCAGAGTGCTTATCGACGTCATGTTGGAACGAGGGGGTCTCGAGCTCGGTGCCAGCGTTTTGGAGGTTGGTTGCGGCACGGGTCAGGCGACGCGGCCGCTTGCTAAACGTGGACTGAAGGTTTGTGCGCTCGAGCTAGGCCCAGCGCTGGCTGAATTTGCTCGCTCTAATGTCCGAGGTCTAGACGTTACCGTAAAAACCACTGCGTTCGAGGACTACCGCTCGGGTAGCCTGTTCGACGCGCTTGTTTCCGTTCAGGCGTTTCACTGGCTTGCGCCAGAATCCGGTTTGGCGCAAGCGGCGCAGCTTTTGCGTCCGGGGGCTGCAATCTTGCTGGCTTGGCACTAAGACCGCACGCCAGCCACGCCTTTTAACCGCGCTGCTCACCTCGTCCACAACCGTTACGAAGCGCCGCCCAAACTGAACCGGCCGACGCCGGATTCTGCGCCGGAACGTTTTGCCGAGGCGATGACCGCGTCCCCGGATTTTGGAGAGGTTCAAACTTTCCGCCACGCCTGGACGCACCGCTACGATAAGGCCCATTACCTCGATTTGCTGCTGACCTACAGCAACGTGCAGGCTCTGGAACCCTCCTCACGGGAACACTTTTTGGCTGATATTGCCGCACTAATTGACGAACACGGCGGTCAGGTCGAACGTTCTTATGAAAGTGTCCTCTTATCTACTTTTAGGCTCGAGTAAAGACCTCGTAGACCTGCTAGCCTGAGCGTATGGCTCAACCCTTCGCTGAAAGACTTTTTGAACGCATCCAGAAGACGAACTCTCGGGTGTGCTTAGGCATCGACCCGCGCCCCGAGGCGCACCCGCTGACGCAGCCGGAGCGCTTTGAAGGCGACCCGGCGCAGGTAGCGCGCGCGGTCGTCCACTACTTCCAGGCCATCATTCAAGCGACGCAAGGCGACGTGGCGTGCTACAAACTGCAAGCGGCCTTTTTTGAAGCGCTCGGTGTGCCGGGAATTATCGCGCTGGCACAGCTTATCGCCGACGTGCGGGCGCGGGGGATTCCGGTCATTTTAGACGCCAAACGTGGCGATGTCGGCGCAACCGCCGAAGCCTACGCGCGGAGCTACCTGGGAAACGGCGTCTTCGCGTCGGACGCTTTGACCGTAAATCCTTATCTGGGCGAGGATGGGCTCGAGCCTTTCGTCATCCAGGCGAACCGGGCCGACCGGGGGGTGTTCGTATTGGTCAAAACCTCGAATCCTGGCGCTGTAGACCTGCAAGACGCGGTGCTGGGGAGCGGCGCACGGGTTTTCGAGCGTGTTGCAGCGCTCGTTACAAAACTCGCGGAACCGCACCGGGGACCGTCCGGTTACGCGCCTGTGGGAGCCGTCGTCGGCGCGACCTATCCGGCAGACCTCAAAACTTTACGCGCCGCCCTGCCCTACAGCGTGCTGCTCGTACCGGGTTACGGCGCACAGGGCGGTGAGGCTGGGGACGTCACGGCAGCATTCGACAAGGATGGGCTTGGGGCGGTGGTCAGCTCGAGCCGCGCGCTCACCTATACGACTCAGGAGGCTGACTTTGCTGAACGTTCACGCGAGGTGGTCGCCGAGATGAACCGCGCTCTAAATGGCGCGTTAGGTCTCTGAAACCATGTCTTTAAGCCTGAGACTTTAAGAGCCCCCGACAAACCTGAGAATCGCCTGTGGGCTCATGTTGGTGCGGAGTTGCGGCAGCAGCCGGAGCATCGCGCCAAACCCTACGCTCGGGCCTAAAAAGAGGGCGGTGTAACGCGTTTTATCGGCAACTTCGGGGTTGTTAAACGTCAGGTACGACGTTTCGCTGCCGGGGGGCGTCTCGATGAGCTCCTGCGACGAGGGCGGCTCGGTGGCTAGGACGACCATCCGCGATTCGTTGGTCGCCAGAAAGAGCCGCTCGGCGGTGTCGGCGGGGGCGTAAACGTAGTTTCGCGGCGTCACTACGCAGTCGCCAAGTTGCGCCATCGCGCCCGTGACATCTTCTTGAACGTTCACGGGTTCGGCGGGTGGACGTAAGACAATGAGACGCGGATAGACGCCGTTTCGGAGTGTGGCCCAAAACGAGACCTTGGACGGGTCGGCCGGATCGAAGGCGAACACCGCCACCGGGTCGAGGTAGGCTCCCGCTGCCGCGAAGATAGGCTCTAAGCTGCGTATCAGGTCGCTCCCGCTCGGGTTTCGGTCGCTCAAGGTCGGGGCGGGCAGTTCGTACCAACTTGCAACTCTGCCGAGCGCTACAGCCCAGGCATCGAACGAAAAAGCTCCGGCGCTCCAGGGTGGGCTCAGCAGTTCACGGTCGGCGAGGTAGGCGAAGGTCTCACGGTCGGGATCGTCGGCGGTGACGGGCAGGTCGATCACGCGCTGTAAGGGGGGCAGAGAGGGCTCGAGCAACTCCACTGCCCGTTTAAGCAGTGTCGCCGCGCGGCGACCGTCTACGGGTTGCGCGAGTTCGTTTGCGCCAAACCCTACGCGCAGCTCCTCGCCGCAGCTTTGCGCCTGAGCTGCGCCCCAAACTAGAAAACAGACCGAAAGGATTAAAAGACGTCTTGGCATAAGGCGAGTCTAGCCCACCAACCTCGAGCTGACGTAAAAGTTACATGAAAATCCTTTCGGAGTTTACTGGGGGTCATAGGTGCCGGATTATAAGGGTTGGGTTATAAGGCCGAGTTAGCTTGCAGCTATGTCAATAACTGCATGGTGTACCCAGGCACTGGTTGTCCGGGTTTGGTCGGGCTCGTGGCAGAAGTTCTTCCGGCAGCCACACGGCTTTCGGCCTTTCTGGGAGACGTCCGTTCTAAACGGTTTAGCTTAGCTCTTCTTGCTTCGTCACCTACGACGACCGAAGTCGTTGACCGCGCCGACATACAGTCCGGTTTTGTCCCTGGCTCAGCCGCAGTTGTGACATTTCTTACATGTTCCTATGTTCGCTTTACTCTCATGAGGTTGAGGTTATGCTGAGCTTGGGGCATAATGAACTATATGGCAATTTTCGGCGATCTCTCGGACATGTCGACCCCGGAAGTTTTAACTATTTTGGGACAACGTACCGGCAAGTTGCTGTTCGAGCTACCCGGAGAATCGCACTACGAGTTGCATCTCTGCGAGGCTACCCTCCGGAGTCTGCAGGTCAACGGTACCTCGCAGAGCGAACTCCCGGTCGTTTTTTACCACCTTGCGGTCTTGAACCGCGCCCGTGAAGGTCGTTTTGAGTTCGTTCAGACGCCTGTGGGTGCGCTCGAGTACCAGCTCAATCTGCCGCGGCAAGAGCTACTCGCACGTGACGACGGTGGCGACGAAGCTTTGGAGCGCACCTCGATTCCAGATAAACAGACCCGCTTTCGGCTCCAGCCGAATCCCAATCAGAGTGCACCTGAGAACCTACAGCTCTTTATACAGCAGAGCCAAGACCTGCTTGTTCGGGGCAGCAGCGCCGAAGAGGTCGCGCAGGCGCTCGGGATATCGGCGATGCGCGCGCAAATCTATTTTCAGCGGCTCCGCGTCCTCGGACTGCTCGCCCCGGTGCGCGCCTATCTAGAGGCCTACACCGGGTACGCGCCTGACGCTCCGGAGACCGGCGGGGTAGGTGAAGCAGGCGGAGTTGAAGCGGGTACGAGGCCGAGGTACACGTCGGCGCAGCCCCTAACGTCGTCTTTGCCGCGCCCTGCCTCTGAACGGCGCGTTATCACCCGAGACTCCTATACCAACACGACCCCCGACAAACCTCAGCGTAGCTTTGTGCGGCGGCTTTTGTCCGCGCTTACGCTCGGGGCCATCCGGTGAGTGAACCGCTCAAAATCGTGGTGGCGGGGCCGGTCGGCGCAGGCAAGACAACCTTTGTCAAGAGCCTGTCCGACATCGAAGTGGTGGAAACCGACGAAATAGCTTCTGAAGCCCTCGGTAAAGACACGACCACCGTCGCGCTCGACTTCGGGTTGCTGTTCGCGGATGATACGCCCGTGTATCTTTACGGTACACCGGGGCAGGAACGGTTCGATTTTATGTGGGAGGTGCTCTGCGAGGGGGCGCTCGGGCTCATTTTGCTCGTCGCCGGGGACAAACCTGCCGACTTTCCCCACGCTCGGCACGTTTTAGAGTTTGTTACCAGCCGTATTTCGGTGCCTTTTGTAATCGGCGTGACGCGTCAGGATATGGGCTACGTCTGGGAGCCCAGCGACGTCGCGGCTTACTTCGCCCTCGAGCCTCACGCGGTCATCGGTATCGACGCGACTACCAGGGAAAGCGCTCTAACTGCGGTGAAAGCGCTGTTAGGGGCCATCGAACGCGTTTCTGCGCGTCCTAACATCCTCGCTGTATAGGGCCCCTGTTGACCCCTTTTTCCGTCTATCCAAATGATAAAACAGTTTACACGTATAGCCCCGTTCTCGTTGCAAAACGCAGAGTACGGGCACCGTTGCCTGGTTTACCGACCGGCGTGCATCGTCCTAGCCGGCGATGGTAGGCTCGTTTAAGCTATTGCGGTTTTCATAACTACCAAGCTGGATTTTGCGGTCGTATCTCGAGACGTGTGCGCTAGAACCTGCACCTCAGAACCTGTGTGCTAGACGCCACTTTAGGCTTTTAGACCGGTAGCAACCGGACTGTAAGGGGTGTTAAAACTATGACTATAAGGCGTACAAGCATGGCTATAGCTGTGACCGCAGCAACCTTTTGTCTTACAGGAGCTGACTGTGAGTCCTGCTGAGCTAGGGGAGAACCTGGGACAGCTCACAGCGCTTCCCGGCGTGACGCAGGCGCTGCTCGTTCAGAGCGACGGACTGCTCATCGCGCAGGAGAGTGCCGGAGGCGACGACGCCGACGACGTTCAAAACGCCATTCTCCGCGTCGCTGTCATGACGTCGACGGCGATAAGTCTAAACAAACGTATTATCGGCGCACTCGGTGGCGGCACATTGAGCGAAACGAGTATCCGGGGTACGGAGGGGAAGATTTCGCTCTACGCGGTCGGTGCGCGCGTCGTCCTCGCGCTCGTGATGACTTTGGACGCCGACGCCGGACGCATCGCTGAAAAGGTTGAGGAGATGTTGGAGTCTCCCTCCTCGTCATAAGGCCAAAATTACGAGGTTGAACCTAAACGTTGCAGCTGACAGCAGGTACCATCTGGTCAGGGACGCTTTTAGGTTTTGCTGACCAGCACGCACATGCTGCGGTGCTACCGGTAGCCACCTTTTACGGAAATGCTACGAGGATAGTTCTTCTTGGTAGCTCTCGATCGACGCTTCCGAGTATCGCAAACTCTGTACTTACAGCAGGTATTACCTGGTCAGCAACGCTCTTAGTTTGAGTTATGCCGACCAGCACACACGTTTTAAGACAGTACTTAGTGCAGTATTTCTTGGAAATGCTATTAATCTGCTCCAGCCTAATTTCAATGACCTCAACTTCAGTACCAAAGATTTTCGACATTTTTGCGGCCTTTAGCGGGGCTGTCTGCCGACCTGGTACAAGTTGAACTTTGAAACATCTTAGCTAAAGATTTGAACTTAACTGCGCCGTTATGGTTTATGCTGGGTAGTGTGAACTATCTCACACAAAAGCAGCTATTTAAGCCGCCGCTTTCTGAACTTTTGGGTGCGGCGTCGTAGGTGGGGCGTCATAGGTGCGGCGTCAGAGACGAAGAAACGTTCACCGGGCAACCGACCTCTGTGTTCGCCTCGAGGTCGTCTACGGCTGCGCCTGCTTCAGCTACTCGGGTATCTCCACTTGCCTCAGGTTGCGCTACCGGGGTGTCGGCGCACTGTATTTACTTCATGCTGTATCTACTTTATAGAGGAGTTTGATGTGTCAACCGACCTGCCCTCCCAAGCCAGTAATTTCGCTGTTCGACCTGCCGCGTCCGGAGGGTCTTCCGAGCTGACGCGCCGCCTGTTTCTTAGTGGGGTGCTCGTCGTGCTTTCGGTTCTGGGCGTGTTCGCCTGGTTGGTTCTGGCGTGGCCCCCGCTTCTGCTGCTGCCCAGCCTGTTGGCGTTGGGTCTCGCGGCGCTGCTTATCTTCGGGGTAGCCTACCGCTTCAGCCGAGCCGTGCAGGAACTGACGGGCGCGGCGCAGCGTCTTAGTACGGGCGACCTGAACGTGCAGATACCGGTTTTTCACGAAGATGAATTTGGCAGACTTACCCGGCATCTCAATGAGGCGGCGCTCCAGCTCCGCTTGCAGGTCCAAGACAGCAACAGAGTGCTCGAGCGCAGCCAACAGATTGAGGGCAATATCGAGGCTTTCTTAGACGTCGCGATGGACATCGCCGAGGGCGACTTTACGCGGCGCGGGAGTGTTTCTGAAGACGTTTTGGGAAATGTGGTTGACGCCATCAACCTGATGGTTGAGGAGATCTCGAGTCTCCTTAAAGACGTGCAGGACAAAGCTGTGTCGGTGCGGGGCGGCGCAGCTGAAATGCTGGGCACCACCGCCAGCATCGTCGAGAGTACCGAGGCGCAGACGCTCCGGGCGCAGGAGGCCAGGCTCGAGGTTTTGGAGGTGACGCGGCTCGTACGCGAAACTGCTCAGAACGCCGACAGTTCAGCGGCGGCGGCGCAGCGTGCGCTCGCAGCCTCCATAGAGGGTGAAGCGGCGGTAACAGCGACGCTGACCGGGATGGAGGGGGTGCGCGGAGTCGTGCAGACGATTTCGGAACGGATCAAAAGTTTGGGAGAACGGTCTTTAGAAGTTTTCGGGGTCGTCGAGACCATCTCTCGCGTCGCGTCGCAAACAAACCTGCTCGCCCTCAACGCCGCTACCGAAGCCGCCGGAGCCGGGGACGCGGGCAGCCGCTTTGCGGTCGTCGCCGACGAGGTGCGCAGGCTCGCTGAAGACTCAGCGGTCGCCAGTCGCCAGATTGCCGTACTCGTAAGAAACATGCAGAGCGAAGTGCAAGAGGCCGCCGTGTCGATTGAAGGGGGCACGCGCGAGGTCGAAACGGGCTACCAAGTCGCAGGGGAGGCGGGGGAGCGGCTACGCGAAATCGCCCAGATCGTCACCCAGTCGGCGGGGCTTGCCGAGAGTATCTCCGGGGCGACGCAGCAGCAGGTCGCACGGGTTGAGGGGGTACTCGGGGCCGTCA
Source organism: Truepera sp. (assembly GCA_965215315.1). Classification (GTDB taxonomy): domain Bacteria; phylum Deinococcota; class Deinococci; order Deinococcales; family Trueperaceae; genus Truepera. The sequence goes on from CBDCDB010000008.1 coordinate 3,503,522, forward strand.
CCGCGATTGCCGGAGTGACCGAAACCACTAGCACTCAGGTCTTGCAGGGACGCGAGGCCGCCGAAACGCTTCAAAGGCTCGCTGAAGAGCTGACCGCCAACTTGTCGCGTTTTCGGCTGGGCCAGTAGTCTATAAGGTGAGGCGGTGACGGGAAGATGACGCTAGCGTGTAGGGAGGAGACTCAGTGGGTCTGGCAGCTCTTTGGCAGAGCAGAGCGTTGACGTGTGAGGACGCGGTCGTCACAGCCATCAAGGGTCAAGAGGCGTTAAAGTACGGTTTAGCAGGCAAGGTTGTTGACGCTGTTGTAACCGACCTCGAGACGCTCCGACTTAGTGGGTTAAGGCTGATTGAGGGGTTACACGTACAGCTTCCGACTACGGCTTTGCCGTGCAAGATGAGCAAGCGTGCGAGCGAGGCGTGCGCTGAACACGCCGCTAAACCCGGTACTGTATTCGGCGCGGTACTCGGTACTGTACTTGGCGCAGACGCGTATCCGACCGAACCGGCAACGACCGCCCCGTTACCGGGCTTTCTCACTGGGGCGCGGGCGAGGTAGAATGACGTGTGTCCGATTTCACAGACAATCTCACTAACAACGCTCCTGGGTGCTCCAAGCTCGCCCCCATGTGCAACTCGGCTCAGTTTGATACTTCCCAAAGCGCCCGGCCCACCCTTAGGTTACGCGTGACCCGGCCTCTCAGCTGGCCTCGCGCCCCGTTGGAGAGGCCGTGAAAATCTTGCTGGTTATACGCGAGCCTGAGCAGCTTCAGGCGCTCACCAACGTGTTTCACACCTACGACGAAACGCTGGTGCTGGAAACGGCGAACAGCGCTTTTTTTGCGCTGACCCGGCTCGAGCGCGACACCCCCGACCTCATCATCAGCGCAGGCGACGTCGGCATGAGCGGCGCTGAGTTTCTGGAGATTCTCCGCGCTGACGCGTTCCTCGGAGAAATTCCCTTTATTCTGCTCGACGAGACGGCGTTAGCAGCGTCGGCGCCGGGTGCAGGCGAAATCATCTTGGAGGCGCACGCGTCGCCTGCTGTCGTTGTGGGAGCCGCAACGAGTCTGCTCGCGCGTGCCTGCCCTGAAGAAGACGCGCCTGAACGCACCTCTTCTCACCCCACAACCCACTCGAGTACGCCGGTGCTGCAAGGTACGACGGCGTTCGTGTCGCCTTTTGACCTCGTGACGATTCTCGCCAAGGAAGATAATACCGGCCACCTCATCTTTGACCTAAACGAGGGTGCAGTCATACGTTTTGCGGGTGGCAAACTCGTTCACGCCGAGTACGAGCATCTTGTCGGTAAGGCGGCCCTCGTAGAGACCTTTAGAACCGTCTACGCGGTAGGGAACGTCTGTTTTCAGTACCACGCCAACGCGTCCCCTACGCTATCTCATAACCCGTTTCACAGCCCATCTCATACCCCATCTCATACCCTGTCTGCTGACCCGTCCGCTGATCCGGGTACGCCGTCCGAACCACCCAGCGCCGACGCGGGCTTGACGGGGCCGCTTCAGGTACTGCTGCTCAAGGTCGCCCTCGAGCTAGACCAACCGAGCTGATGTACCTGACCCTGAAAGTAGGTTGACTGTGCCCAAAGTTCTAATCGTAGACGACAGCTTAAGCGTAAGAAGGGCACTCGAGCGTGTTCTCAGCGCCAAGGATTTCGAAGTTGTCGCGGCGAGAAGCGGCGAAGAGGCGTTGGAGCGTTTTTCCGCTGTTTCACCCGACCTCACCATCGCTGACGTTATCATGCCCGGTATCGGCGGTTTTGAGCTGTGCCGGAAGCTGCGTGAACGCAGCCCCGAAACGCCGGTCATCCTGATTTCAGGAGTCGGTGACGCCCAGATTGAGCAGCAGGCCCGCGCCGTCGGCGCAGCTGCAATCATCCCTAAACCGTTCTCTCCCGAAGACCTGAGCGCTGCATTAGGGGCCGCGCTCAACCCACCTGAACCCCAGCCAGCCGAACCAGAACTGTTTGAGCCAGAGTCGCTTGAGCCAGAGTCGCCGGAACCGGAAGCGCCCGAGTCCGAACCGGAAGTCGTATCAGCCGAGCCGCCGGACGCTGATTTAGCTGCCGTGTTGGACGCTGACCCACCGGTACCAGATGCTGACTTGCAAGCCGATTTGCAGAGTGTCGAAACGCAATCCAAGCCACAAGATTTCGACTCGCAAGCTGGTTTGCAAAGTCCCAATTCACAAGAACCCGATACGCAGGAAGCCGATCTGCAATCTGACCCGCAAGACGCCGACCCGCAAGCTGCCGATTTTGACGGTGACGATTCATTCGACGCCGAGCCGCAAGTTGAGCCTCAGGATGCCAGCCTGGTAAAACCTGTTTTGCCAAAATCTACGCCGACAGCACCTGTTCTGTCAGCACCTGCTCGAGTAGCACCTGCTCCGACAGCACCTGCTCCGCGAGAACCTGATACCCAACCTCACACAAAACCTGACCTCGCAGTTTCATTAAACCGGTTTCTCGAGAAACCCGAGGTCTTGGCTGCGACCCTCAGCGACCGTCAAGGTACTCGTCTTGTACACGTTGGTGAATACCCCTCGGACGCCGAGGCGCTAGCGAATTACAGCCGCTTTTTACTCATTGCGTCCGACGTTTTGGGGACGCACTACGGCGCAGACCCGACCAACGGCATGGTTTTAGAGTTTCCTCGGTACGCGCTCTATCTAGGCCGGATTGACGCCGACCACATCCTCAGCCTGCACCTTTCGGACGCCAAGGCGCTGAGCGTGGTGCGCTACCTTATGAACCGAACATTGCCCGAACTGGCTCTAGAGTTGCGCGCGCTTCAGGCGTAAATAGGTCTCTGCCCCGGCTGCGTGTTAGTTTGGTCTGGTGTCAAAAGGTACGATGATAATTACAGCGCGTCGCATTAAGATTGGTGCGACGCCCTGTGTATTATCAGTAGCATTTCCGCAAGCGACTGCGCTGAGTATACCTTTAGGGAGCACAGGTCATCGTTAGAATGTGCGTGCTATGGCAATTTCCGTAGTTACTGAGCTGGTTTCTCGCAGCTATCACCTTAGAACGTGCGTGCTAGACTGTACTTTATTTGCATAGACTGGCTCGAACCAGATGATACCTGCTGTAGTCGGTCAATCTCAAGCCTAGAACGGCCTTGACCAGATGATACCTGCTGCAGGTTGGAAAATCGTAATTTGTCAGCTATAAACGCTGTTACATGACTGTCTTAAGACAGTCATGTAACAGCGTAACCCTTTATTCCTGAGATGCACGCCGCCAGAACTGCCAGCGCGGAGACTGCTGAAGCTCTTGCTCGAGCCACTCCTGACGTTCTTGTAGCTCCCGGCATAGAAGCCGCACTCTAGCCTCGTCTGTACGCGTCTCCTCGAGCTGCTTTTGCAACGAAGCGACTTGCGCCTCTAACGGGTATAGCCGCTCCATTTCAGCATTGGCAACGCCGAGCGCCGAACCGAGCCGCCGAATCTCGGCAGAGAGCGGTTTAAGCTGTTCAGCGCGCGCTTTTTGTCTCGCACTAGACTCTCTTAAGGCGTCAAGCTGACGCTGCGTTTCGGCGTGGGCGCGTTTTTCGTCCGCGAGCAGCATTTGACTATGTTGTAGGTTCTGCTGTGCACCCGGACTAGCGCTTGCGGAAGTTGCCGGGGCACGCTTAGAGTCAGCCACCGGAGCGCTGATGGACGGAACTTCAACTTCTTCGGTAGCCAACAGCTCTTCAAGCACCTTTGAAAGAGACTCAGCGAGGAGACCGAAATCAACTGTTTCGGCCTCCTCAGGAACCGGAGCAGGAGGGGCAAAAGCGGGCGGGGTAGCGGCGGGCTGACCCGGAGGCAGGATAGACGTAACGGGGACGGAAGCGGGCAGGGTGTTCGCAATGACCTGGGTCAGGTGCTCCAAGACGTCACGCTCGGTGATGGCGCTGCCGTCTTCGCCAGCGAGTGTATGCCACAAAACGCCGCTGTCTTCGGCGAGACGCCGCGCCAACGGGGTGATTTGAGGTGTGCTTATCTGCGTCATCAGGGTTACTCGAGCGCCAGTACGAACGCGTAAAGGTCGGGGCTGCCCGCGTGGAGTTCAAGCTCGAGGCCGCTAAACTGCTCGGCAAGTTTTTCGTGTAGCGTTTCGGCCCGTTCACGGCTCACCGCGGCGCTGTAAAAAAGGACGCCCAACTCGTAATCATCGGCGGTGTCCGTCAAGAGTTCCGTCAGACAAGCTTCAGGTGAAGCCGCTGAAACTTTGAGCTGCCCGTTGTTCAGGCCGATAAACTCGCCCTCGGTTACGGCGACGCCTTCAACTGTCGTGGTGCGGCTTGCGGTGGTGACCTCGAGGGTACACGCGTGTTCGGCGGCTTTTTCCAGTTCACTGAAAAGTGCGTCGGCTTCACTGTTTTCATCAAATAACACCGCCGCCGCGAGACCTTCGCCGAGGGTGCGCGTCGGCAAGACCCGAATCTGCTTTTCGGGTACAAGCTCAGCGACGTGCTCGGCTGCCATGATGATATTTTTGTTGTTCGGCATGATGATCACGTCAACCGCGCCGACACTCCGCACAGCGTCCGCGATGTCTTGCACGCTCGGATTGTTCGTCTGCCCACCGCCGACAACGCGAGCCCCAAGACTGCGAAAGACTTTGGTGACGCCGAAACCGGCACTGACTGCGACCAGCGCGGTTTTCGGCGGCGCGATTCCGGCAGGGTCGGCTCCGGCTAAAATCTCTTGATGCTGCTCGCTCATGTCCTCGACTTTGGTCCGGACAACCGTCCCGTAACGCGCGACCAGCGCGAGGAGTTTTTCGGGTTCTTCGGTGTGGATGTGCCCTTTGATAAAGCCTTCGGCCCCGACGACGAGCAGTGAATCACCGAAACGCTCGACCTGCCCCTGAATCTCCTCGGCAGAAACCGTCGCGTCCGACAGTAAAAACTCGGTGCAAAAACCGAACTCCTGCTCTTCAAACGCCTTTTGTGCGCGTTTGGTGACGGTTGGGGGGGGCGGCAACTCGAGCCCGTCGAACGACGCGATAATGCCCTCCAAAACCCGTAAAAACCCCAATCCGCCCGAATCCACAACGCCCGCTTGCTTGAGCATCGGCAGCTGGTCAGGCGTTTTTTGCAGCGCCGTGTCGCCCGCTTTTAAGGCGTCGCGTAAAACTTCTAAGGGTGAAACCGATGCCGCGTGTTCTGCGCCTTCAGCAGCGGAGCGCACAACCGTCAAGATAGTACCTTCAACGGGTTTCATCACGGCGGCGTAGGCACTTCTCGACGCGTTCTTGAGGGCGTCGATGACAGCGCCCGAGCTGAGCGTCCGCTGACCCTTGATACTCTCCGCGAAGCCTTTGAGAATCTGACTTAAAATCACGCCCGAGTTGCCCCTTGCCCCGAGCAGCGAGCCGTAAGAGAGCGCGTGCGCGAGTTCGACCATCGTTTTGGGTGTGGCGTTGCCGAGCTGCTGCCTCACCGACTGCATGGTCAGGTGCATGTTGGTGCCGGTATCGCCGTCGGGGACGGGATAGACGTTGAGCGCGTTGACCTCTTCGACGTAAACGCCGAGCCAGTCGGTCGCGTAGGCGAACGCTTTCGCTAAGGCCGGAGCCTCGAGCAGCGGTTCCGCCGCTGTCACCTGAGTCATCGGGCAGCCCCTGCCGGGTTCCCGAGTTTGTTCGGCCCCTCGGGTACTGCGCGGGCTGTAAGCCGCTTTTCGATCATAAATCTCCTTAGCGCTAGGCAGCTGTGCCAAAGCCTGAATGCGCCAATCTTACCCTATCTACAGTTAAATTCCGTAACAAACGCCCGTTTAGGGTTTTCTAACCTAAAGCGAGTTTTACGGCGCAGGCTCGAGCCTATCCCAAAAAATATGCCTACGGAACTTCTTTTAGCTTAGAGCCGATATATTTCCACCTAGCGTAAGCTGTGAGTAGCTTCTCGACATCTGATAAGGTGCCATACCGAGTTGAGCCGTTGAGGTCGTCGTAGGTAAATACTTGTATGGCTCGCACACGACTTGTTTTTGGAACCTTGCCGAGATTTGGTAACGGTAAACTTTCCCCAAAAATTTCTTTGGTTCTGCGATATTCATCATGTGTCATAACGAAAGGAACCTCTTTTGGGAGTTGAAAGAGTCCTGGCAGTGTGATCTCTAAGGAAGTCAGCGTTAGGTCTTCGGTCAGCACGTAGTCTCTCCACAGTTCAGGTGCGAACGGTTCCACCCGGTTGCCTATGTTGGCGACAAGTATCCCTATAAGAATCAGCACAACTATGTATGGTGAAAGCAGTACACCGAAAATCAGAGCAAAACGTTTAAGCAACTGTTCATACATAACTTGCAGTGTGCCGTAAAAAGTCTGTTTAAGTTGCGAAGAAACGCCGCTTTGCGCCGCTCAATCCTAAAGTGAATCCCACAACTCGACCTCGAGCCGACTCTCCACTACCTTATACTCGCCCCCGGCAGCCACAAACGCCTCGACGCGCCGTAAAAGTGCCTCGAGCCCTACCGCGTCGCTGCTAATCGCGCTGACGCCGATCTCTTCCCAGGTGTGTGCGTCCGCCCCGCCGAGCCGCGCTGCCGACACTGAAAACCGCACCTTGAGCCTTTCGACAACTGGCTTGACGAGCGCCCGTTTCTCTTTAAGTGAGCGCACCCAGGGCATCTCGAGGCGGGCCTGATACACCCCGACGTAGACGTTAGTCTCCCTCATTTTAGGGTGTTTGACCTCTCGAGCCCAGCACCCGCCCATAAACCCGTTCGGAGCGCAAAACATAGTCTTTGACCGCCAACGCCTGCGCCGTGCCCGCGTCGGCTTCGGGTACTTGCACCTGCAAGTCGTACACGGCGGCGTCGTAAGCACTTTTGGTGACGGCCTCGAGCAGAGCTTCTCTCGCCTCGATATCTTCGGTATCCGGTACGTTCAAGCGGTTGACGTAAACGGTTGGGCGCGTGCCGTTCCAAACGGCTTGAGCCAAGACAAAGCCGACAGCTTGGGCGTCCCGAACCGCGACGAAGGCGTGACCCGTTCTGCCGTAAAACGATACGCTGCTCCGGCTGATGATGGTGTCTAGGCCAAACTGCTGTGCGTAAGCTGTATCTAAAGATTCCAGAAGCTCCTGGTCATCTGAACTAAGCAGACGGGCAAAGGTCAGTGTCGCCATCTTAAACTCGCACCTCACTCTGCCAAGCGCCCGACTTGCCGCCGGTTTTTGAAAGCAGTTTGGTCTCTTGAATCACCATGCCTTTACCGTAAGCCTTGAGCATGTCGTAGAGCGTCAGCGCGGCGATACTGACCGCCGTAAGCGCCTCCATTTCGACGCCGGTTTTGCCGTCTACGCGGCAGGTTGCCGTAAAGGTGACACGTGACTCGTCTGCGTCCAGCTCACCCGTTACCGACACTTTGGTCAGCGGCAGCGGGTGACAGAGCGGAATGAGGTCGCTCGTGCGCTTTGCTGCTATGATGCCGGCGAGTTCGGCGACGGCTACCGGGTCGCCTTTGTCGGGGCCGCGCTGGAGCGCCGTAAACACTTCCGGTGGAAGGAGGACGCTGGAACGTGCGACCGCTTCGCGGGCCGTTGCCGCTTTGTCCGACACATCGACCATCACGGCCTTACCGTTTTCAAAATGGGTCATAGCTACAAGTATATAGCAGGCATCATCTTGAAAAGGACGCTCTCACATTGGTTTATGCTGTCTGGCACGCATATTGTAAAATAATCCGGGTAGTCTCTAAAGCTTTGGGTGCCATATACTTAGGTGCTATAGCAGGTATCAGCTGGTTTGAGCCGCTCCGGGACAATGATCGTCGTTCCTGCGGAGGACTTCGTACACTAGCACGCACCCCTAAGAGATGATAGCTGCGAGAAGCTAGCTCAGTAGCGATGAAAAACGCTATACTACACTGTCAGCGAGGTACTGACACCTTCACCTCTGTATAGGCACGTTTGAAGGTGTGTCTAGCCGCTTCTTTGGAGAATTGCCAGTTGAGCTTAACTTGGGCTTGATTGCGCTCTGTTTGCCAAGCGTTAAGTTCAGTTTCAAGGCGGTCACGTTGAGCAATGCGCCGGTCTAGGCACTGTTTGCTTAAAGCGGAGAATTCAAGTTCAGCCATGTTAAGCCAAGAAGCGTGCTTAGGGGTATGAATCATCTCAAACTGCTGGGCAAGTTCGAAGGCAGCTTACGGTGCTAGAGCAGCATAAAACGAGCCTGGGTTATGGGTGTTGAGATTATCCTGCACCAGCCTGATTTTCTGCGCTTGAGGGAACTGTTGCGTTAAGTACTGCATAAAGTCGGTGTATTCCTGCCGTCGGCGGTGGTCATAGAGCCTAGTCCAACGCCTGCCGGTAAGCGGCTCGACCGCTAAGAGCACTGAACAACTTGCCGTGACTTTATAATGGTAGTCCTCGCGTTTGACCTGGCCTGCTTTCATCGCTACAGGTTGTAAGGTCTGTTCAATCAGATAACAAGGTCGTTCATCAAAACAAAGTACCGGATAGTCGGGGTCATAAGGCTGAGCGTAAGTATCAAGCACCCGCTCCATTTGCCAAATGAACGCAGAGGTGAGCTTGCCCAAACACCAACACCGCTTTAGGTGGGGTTTGAGCTCGTTTTTTTCAGTATCTCGCTGACCCCCTCATGCGAAACAGTCTCAACCAAGCCCAGCTCGACAGCTTTATCCGCTAACAGTCTCAGTGTCCATCTGCTTCTGCCTTCAGGAGCCTCACTACATGCTAAAGCGGTAATCTTCGCTCGCTGTTCACCACTAAAGCGACTTGGGCGTCCTGGTTTGGGCTTGTCCGCTACTACCTCTTGGACGTTACTCTGGCTTTCGCAAAAACGTTTGCGGATCCTCTTGAGCGTTGCCAAACTGATATCTGCTTGCTTGAGAATCTCGGCGTCACTTACCCCGGCATCCGCCAGTAACAGTGCCCTAGCCCGTTTGTACACCCTCACCCGGCACGCTCCCGCTTTTGTTAGCCGTTCGAGCTCTTGCCTTTGTATTTTACTCAGCTTGATTCCATAGCGCTTTTTCATTCGCTTACTTTAGACACTGTGTTGCTATGGGTCAACTCTTCGCTGACAATGTAGTACATGAGGTGAGACGTCCCCCAAAGTCGGTTGGGCCGAACTTCAGCGTAAGGTATTCGCCCTCTCGGTGCCCGGTGAGCTCGTAAAACAGCTGGATAGGGCGAAGATTGCTGCTAAAACGGTTAGGCTATAGGTGTAGTTAAGGTACAGGTTCTGAGGTATCAGGTCACAGGTTCTGAGTTGGGTGCCCCGAACCGACCTAAAGTGCCGAGCACTCCCGAAAGGCTGATATGGGCAAGCTTACCGACTTGGTAGTTGACGCACCTCTGGATTCTAGCGGGGCGCTGTGAGGCTCGAGCTTTCCGGGTGGCAGCTCTCAGCCCTGAGCGCGGTTCCTAGAGCGGCGCAAGGGACGTTTCCGGCAACCGTACCCGGTTGCGTTCATACTGATCTGCTAGCTGCTGGAATTATTGAAGACCCGTATCTGGCACAAAACGAACCGGAAACTGCCTGGATAGGCCGCACCGACTGGCGTTACAGCTGCACCTTTACGGCGACCGAGGCACTACTTTCAGCCGAACACCTGACGCTCGTTTGTGACGGCCTCGATACGGTGGCCCAACTTTCCCTTAACGGCGAGCGGTTTGCGGCAACTGAGTCGGTGCACGTCGGCTACCGCTTTGAACTTAAAAGGTTGGTGCGAAAAGGGAAGAACAGGCTCGAGGTTATCTTCCGCTCCCCTTATACCTACGCCGAGGCCAAGCAGCTCGAGCTTGGTGATTTGCCGGGGCCGTATGACGAACCCTTTAACTTTATCCGCAAGCTGGCCTGTAATTTCGGTTGGGACTGGGGGCCGACGCTCGTCACCTCCGGGATTTGGCGCGATATCTACCTGGAAAGCTGGAGCGGCGTGCGCTTCTCTGCGGTGCGGCCTCTTGTTACCGAAGCGGCGCGTGAGCAGGGCAGGGTAAACGTCTTTGCGGCTTTGGAAGGCGACGCGGCAGGTCAAACGGTACATGCAAAGTTGAAAAATCCCGCTGGTGACGTTGTGGCAGAAGCTGAAACGGAAGGTACGGGCTCGAGCGTCCAACTCACCCTGAACGTAAGCAAACCCGAACGCTGGTGGCCTCGGGGACATGGGGAGAGGCCGCTTTATACGCTCGAGCTGACCTCGGGCGAAGCCGTGTGGCAAGGACGTATCGGCATTCGGAAGGTCGAACTTAACACGACCCCCGACGACATCGGCGCAGCCTTTACGCTTAAAGTCAACGGCAAACCGATTTTCTGCAAAGGGGCCAACTGGATTCCTGACGACTGCTTTCCGGCGCGTGTAACTAAGGAACGCCTCCGCGAACGTTTAACCCAAGCCGTAGACGCCAACATGAACCTGCTCCGGGTGTGGGGCGGCGGCGTCTACGAATCTGAGGATTTTTACGGCTTGTGCGATGAACTGGGGTTGATGGTCTGGCAAGACTTTTTATTCGCCTGCGCCGCCTACCCCGAAGAAGCGCCGTTTCCCGAACTTGTTGAAGCTGAAGCGCGGTACAACGTCACGCGGCTCTCTCCGCACCCGAGTCTGGTGTTGTGGAACGGCAACAACGAAAACCTCTGGGGCTACGAAGACTGGGGTTGGCAAGACGTTTTAGGCGAGCGGACGTGGGGGCGAGGATTCTATCTCGAGCTGCTTCCCCGCATCGTCGCCGAGCTTGACCCCAGCCGCCCCTACTGGCCCGGCAGCCCGTACTCGGGCGAGGGCGTCCATCCCAACGCCGACTCACACGGCCCCAAACACATCTGGGACGTGTGGAACACCCATGACTACACGCACTACCGCGACTACCGACCGCGGTTTGCCGCCGAGTTCGGCTTTCAAGCGCCGCCGACCTACCGGACTTTGGCGCGGAGCATCCCCGAGTCCGAGCGGTTTGCGACCTCGGCGGCGATGCTGCACCATCAAAAGGTAGAAAACGGCAACGATAAGCTAAAGGCGGGCCTAGAGGCTCACTTCGGCAGCGCTGTAACAGGAACGCCTGAAGATTTTGACGACTGGCTCTACCTGACGCAGCTCAACCAGGCGAGAGCTGTGCAGCTCGGTGTAGAGTGGTTTCGGTCGCTCGAGCCGCGCTGCACGGGTACGGTGTACTGGCAGCTCAACGACTGCTGGCCCGCAACTTCGTGGGCTGCTATAGATGGTTACGGCTACAAAAAACCGCTTTGGTACGCGACCAAGCGCTCCTTTGCCGATCAGCTCATGACCTTTCAACCGGCTGAGGGTGGTCTCAAACTCATGTGTTGCAACGACAGCGAGCTGCTCTGGATGGGCGAAATTTGTGTACAGCGGGTCTCGTTCTCTGGCAACGTGCTGGCTGAAGAGCTGGTGTCTTTTTGCGTGCAACCGCGCACGGCGGCGGTTGTCAGCGAATTAGGTGACGCTTTTACGGCAGCCGACCCCGAACGTGAGTTTTTGGTGGCGCGAACCGGGGCACAAAAGGCGACGTGGTTTTTTCTGCCGGACAAAAAACTCTCTTATCCTAGACCCAGCTTAGAGGGGAGCTTAGAAGGCGACAAGTTTACGGTGACAGCGCAGACGTTCATTCGCGACCTGACCTTTTTCGTTGACCGTTTGGGACCGGACGCCGACATTGACGACCAACTCGTGACGCTGCTACCGGGGGAGAGCCAGACGTTGACCGTAAAAGGGCTGAATGGTATCAACGTAGACGACTTGCTTAAACCGCCGGTGATGAACTGTGCCAACCGGTTTGGGTCAAGGTTAAGGGACGTTGCTTCCGCAGAGCGGTAGGGATTGGCCCGGCTACAACCTAATGGTCTTGCTATGACGGGTTTGCTACACCCTCAGTAGCCTTAGCGCCTGAACGAGACTCTGGGAGAGTTCCGCAATCTCTACGTCAGCCCCTACCCCACAGTGAGGACAAGCGATGTTTAACGCACTCAGGTGGCCTTTACGACCTGAACAAACAAGTTTGACCAAAAACTGCTCGAGCTTTTCGCCGCAGCTGGGACACACATTTTGCCAACTAAAAAAATCTGGTTTCATAAAATCCCCCTCAACTGGTTCATAACCAGTTGAGGGGGATTGGGTAGACGCACCGGGAAGGAGAACCGAGTATTGTTGCACCGTTTTGACCCACGACTTCAGACTGGGTTGGAAAACAGGTTGAAACTGATTCTGCTTATGCTCGGGCTTTTAGAACGTGCCGACTTGTCCCAACCGAGCCCGAGCTGATAGTTTACAGGAATACCTGTGAGAGCCTCGAGCGCTGACCCATTCTATTTGCAACGGCGGAACTTCGCTTACGACCCCGTAAAACCCTAGTGGCTTGGGGATACAAAAGGTTGCGTGGATCGGGCACGCTTTTTAGATCCTATCCGCCCGCTGCCAAGCCTCCACCGTCTCTACGCTGTAAGTTACAAGCTCCCCTATATCTTTACGAACGCTACGCTGCTAAGCCGTTTGAAACTACCACTGGGTTCTGGTGGGTTGCTGGAGGTCTCAGCTGCTTACGTCTCGAGCCAGAATTTTGCACGTCAGGTGCGGCGGATTAAAGCGCACGCCGGAGCCGCGTATGGCCCTCGCTTCGACCAAGCCACCGCGATTCCCGTAAAGCCTAACTAATTTCTGCACAACCCTGAGGCTGTAAAAGCTTGTTTACGGCTGTGAGCCGAGCTTTACCAGATATTGCCTCCACGCCAAAACACCACCCCCCGTAAACTCAGCTGCGGGTCGTCTTTAGGGCGAACTACCGGCGGATGCGCCGCGTTTGCCGGATAGAGCACGATGAAGTCGCTTTCAGATTCTTGTTCCCTAAAGAGCTTGACGATGAGTTTGTCCTCTTGGTGGTCGAAGCAGACCACGATGTCGTTGTGTTGAGGCAGGAGGCTCGAGGTGTCATACGCGACCTGATCGCCGTGCGCGATGCTTTTGGGCAGACCGCGCACGCCTTTACTGATCATACAGTCGCCGTTAATGAGCGCGACGCGCACGTTTTCTTTGGTGCGGCCTTTGAGGTGCGTTTTGGGTATAGCGGCGACCTCGAGGTCACTAGGGTCAGGTTCGCCCGGTTCGGTAGACCCGGCGGCGGCCCCGTCATAAACCGGAAAGTATTCGTATTCAGGGTGAACGCTAAAACGCAGCAGCGGGTCGGGTAACACCGCACTTTGCAGGTGTCTATGGGGAATCTCTAAGCCGTGTTCTGCAGCTAGGGTGCGCGCTTCGGCGTCGTCCAAACGGTACGCTTTGAGGAGCGCCCACACCCGGTCAGACCGCCAGCGGCGGATGGTTTTCTCGAGCTTGCCGCTCTCGAAATTGCTGATATACGCCTGCGAAAACCCGAGCGCGTCGGCGACGGCCTGACCGCTGAACTCTCCCGGTGTGCCCCGGAGCGCCTCGCGGCGGCTACCGAGCAAAAGACCCAGTTTAGCTTGACTGGCCTTAGCTTGACCCGATTTGGTTTGGTTTGACCTGGCCCGACCCGGTTTAGCTTGCGCCATCTCGCCTCGCATTCTAACATTCCCATTCTATCACAACTATTATAAAAATGTCTGAAATCAGTAGATTTGACATAAGTTTAGTTATATCCTAGAATGAGAACTGTCCGTTAGAGATTTAGGCCAGAGAGGTTGTTTTGAGGGCGTACAGACAGGGCTATGAGTATAACTTTTGTTATAGCGGGAGAAGACGATGGCTGAAACGGTGGTGGCAGCGCTGATTACGGGCGCTTTAGGTTTTCTAGGTGTGCTTCTTACGCTCCTCTCGAGACGCGCCGAGGCGGGGGAGGCCGAGCGGTTACGCACCGAACTCAGGAGCGCAAAAGCTGAGGCGGAACGGTATAAGGCGGCGTATTTGGGACTGTTAGAGCTTACTCAGGGACTACTCGAGGAGGTCAAAATCAGCTAACGGGTTCAGCGGAGCTAGGTGTGGGTGTGGTCCACAGGTTAATAAATGCTGCGGCTAAGCAGAGCGGTAAAAATACCTGCGCCACCATCAGCGAGGTGAGGTCGGCCAGCGCCCCCAACACCAAGGGCGCAACCAAAATCGCCAGCCCGACGCCGGTATAGATTCTGGCACTCGCACGGGCCAAAGCGTCCGTAACGCTGCCGAGCGCGAGCGCGACTGTAAACGGATAGAGGTTGGCAACGCCGAGCCCCGTAAAAAACAACCCGGTAAACTGCAGCCACGCCGTACTACCTAACCAGTAGGCAAAAAATCCGCCGAGGGCGACGCCCAGTGAGCTGAGCAGAAGCGGTTTGGCGGCGACGCGCCCAGCCAACCGTGCGCCGGTAGCGCGGCCCGTAAGCATCGCCAGAAAAAAGGTGCTGAGCCCTAAAGGAGCCGCCGCTGCGGTGGTGAAGCCCGTACTCTGTAAGTACGCTACAGCCCAGTAAAGGACGCCGAATTCAGCCGCCGTAAAAAGAACTAGCGTCGTCCAGTAACGCCAGTAAAGACCGGGCAGCCGCGCCGCAGACGACGTTTTCACAAGGTCAGTTGGCGGCAGCTCGGTTCGCCAAAGACAAAGCGCAATCACAAGGAGCGTAAAGGGTGCGAGGCTGACGCCAGCACGCCAGCCGAGCCCTACCGTTACGGCGACGCTGACGCAAAGAGGGGCTAGCACCGTACACAGGCTTGCCAGAACATTCGCTTCGGGAATCGCCCGCGCCCGGTTCGGGCCGTGCAGCGCCGAGAGGACGGCTGAAACTTCGGTCGCTGTCAGCGCGCCAAGCCAGCCCATCAGAAAAAAGCCGAGCAGACTCCAGAAGAAGTTTGGTGCGAGCATGATGACGACTATGCCCGTCGCCATGCCGAACGCGCCGCCCCATAGAAGGCGTCTCGAGCCCAACCGCCGCGAGAGCCGGTCGGCGCTCAGGCTCGAGACGAGTAGCCCGAGCGCGTAAGCACTCGGATGCTGACTCGTTTGGACGAAATTCAGCGCCAGCTCGAGCCGTAAAAACGGCAAAAGTGCCCCGGTTGCCCCCACCATCAGGCTGAAGCAGGCGAGTAGCAGATAGCAAACCCACGTCGCCCGGTCGCGGTGAAAGGAGGGTGGCGGGGGGGGCACACGGTCAAACTAACACGCGCTCCTGCAGGTTCGCTCAGGCCGTAAGCTCTGAAGCTGTAACGTAAAAAGCTTTTGTAGGGGTGCGTAGCGTTTGGCGGACGCGTTCGTGTCAAGCTTAAGGGCGTGTTTTCAGGCGGTTTTACCGTACTAACCGTACTATTTGAGGAGACTCGAGATGCGTTTACCGATTACGTGGGTTAAATTAGGGCTGCTGACCACCTGTCTTTTCCTGTCTTTTAGCTTGGCCGCCCCACCCGGACAAGGCACGCTCGGCGCACAGTTGGCGCTGGAGGGGACGCCGGGGCTAGACGTCACCTTGCAAGAGAGTGACGCAACGACCGCGAGCTATACCGTTAGCACACCGAAAAATGTTCCAGCGGTCTCAGAAGCGGTTAAAGCGTACCTGGTTGACTCGGGCTGGCTTTCGCACCCAAACGTCAGCGAAGCGCCTGCGCCGAAACCGGGCGTCGTGCAGCGCCTCGAGAGTTTCGTGCAGGAGAGCAGTCTGTTAGAGTTGCGAGCTGCCAAAGCCGCAGAGCAAGCTGACGTGACGCTCGAGCTGACCCTGATTTCGCTCGAGGCTCCGCAGCAGGTCGCCGCTACGCCGTAGACGTGCGCCGTAAATTCACAGTCATTACCTATACTTAACGCAGTAGGTGTATTCACCCAAACCGAATTTTAGAGTTCGGAAGAAAGGTAAGAAGATGAATCCATTTCTCTCTCGAGCAGCCCGTATCCCCTTTGCGGAGATGACGCCAGGAGCGGCTCCACCCGCCGTAGACGAAGCCTTAGCGCAGGCGCAACGTGATTTGGAGGCGCTGCTAGGGTCTCCCGAACGCACCTTTGAAACAATTTTGGCACTTGATAGTTTGACCGAGCGTCTGGAGCGCCCGTTAGGGTTTATCTCCCACCTGACTTCGGTCAAAGACTCGCCTGAACTGCGTGATGCGTTTAACGACGTCTTGCCGCGTTACACAACCTTTATGACGCGTTTGGGCCTTAATCCGGACTTGTGGAGGGTCGTTAAAGAGGTCGCTGATACACCAGAAGCGCAGGCGCTGACCGGTGTCCGTAAACGTCATCTGGACAAAACCGTGCAGGAGTTCGTCCGGGCCGGAGCCGAGTTGTCCGAGCAAGACAAAACCCGCTTTGAAGAGATCAACATCGACGTGTCGCGGCTCGCGCAAAAGTTTTCGGAAAACGTCCTCGACGCGACGAACGCGTTTGAACTAATCGTTACTGATGAAGCTGAACTCGCCGGGTTGCCGGAATCGGCCCTCAAACTTGCCAAAGCAAGTGCCGAAGCTAAAGGGGAAGCGGGCTGGCGGTTGACATTGCAGTTTCCCTCGTACTATCCGGTCATGACCTACGCCGAAAACCGGGCGCTACGTGAGACGATGTACCGCGCTTACACGAACCGTGCCGGGGACGGTGACCTCGACAACCGCGAGATCATCACCCAAATCTTGAAGCTGCGCCGTGAACGCGCAGAGCTGCTGGGGTTTGCGACGCACGCGGATTACGTGCTCGAGCCCCGCATGGTCAGTTCCGGAGCCGAAGCACTGGCCTTCGTCAACGGTCTCGCCGAACGTACAAAGCCTTACTGGGACGAAGAGATCGGGGCACTTGAGGCGTTTGCCGAAACGCTCGGGTTGTCCGACCTAAAACCGTGGGACGTAAGTTTTGTGACTGAGAAGTTACGGCTTCAAAACTTCGACTTTGATGAAGAGGCTCTCCGCCCCTATTTTCCGTTAAATGGCGTTCTGGACGGGCTTTTTAGTATTACCCGAGAGACCTTCGGCGTGAGCGTGACGCGTAGCGAGAACACCCAAGTGTGGCATAAAGACGTTGAGTACTACGACCTGCACGATGAAGACGGCACGCACCTAGGCTCGTTTTACGCCGACTGGTTTCCGCGCGAAGACAAACGCGGCGGCGCGTGGATGAACGGCCTGATTACGGGCGGACCGACGCCTGAGGGTTCCGATGAAGGTTCTAAACCACGTGGGTTTGAACCACATATTGGCCTGATTGCCTGCAACTTTTCGCCGCCTGAAGGCGACAAACCCGCGCTGCTGACGCACGGCGAAGTTGAGACCATCTTTCACGAGTTCGGACACCTTTTGCACCACTGCCTGAGCCGCGTCGAGATTCCAGCCCGGAGCGGAACGAGCGTCGCCTGGGATTTTGTCGAGCTGCCGAGCCAAATTATGGAAAACTGGTGTTGGGAAGAGCCTGCCCTAGACCGTTTTGCCCGCCACGCCCTAACCGGCGAGCCGATTCCGCACGCGCTGTTTGAAAAAATGCGTGCAGCAAGGACGTTCATGGGCGCAAATATGCAGATGCGGCAACTTTCGTTTGCCACTGCCGACCTGACGCTCTATACCGCCTATAAGCCGGAAACCGGCGGCGACGTGGTGGCCTATACACAGAAGCTTATGGAACCCTTCGCCATTCGTCCGGAATTTGCCCACAACAGCTTTGTAACGAGCTTTTCGCACATCTTTTCGGGCGGCTACTCGGCGGGCTACTATTCGTACAAGTGGGCGGAAGTCCTGGACGCCGACGCCTTTACAAGATTTCAAAACGAAGGTTTGTTCAATCCCGAAACGGGCCGCGCCTACGTCGAAACGATCCTTTCGCGCGGTGACAGCGACGCCCCCGAGGTCTTGTTCCACAACTTTATGGGCCGTGACCCCGATCAGGCGGCGCTGTTACGGCGCAACCTGGGCATTGACGAAGCGGCGTAAACCGCAGTGTGGGTGAGCTCGAGCCCTGCTTGATATGTTCAGGCGGGGCCCGAGCTTTTACAGCGTTGAGCTGGGACGTTAAGCTAGCTGATATGGACTCGAGCTTTCAAAGCTTCAACGACGAAACCTTTTCCGATTTGGCGCTTAAAGAGGGGCGTCTCGAGAACCTAACCTTTTACGACTGCCGTCTTGAACGCTGCGACTTGAGCAGCGCAAGCCTGAAACGCTCACGTTTTGTCGGTTGCACCTTTTCGCACTGCGACCTGAGCCTCGCCAACCTGACCGATACCGAACTGAGCGACGCACGTTTTGAATATACGGCCCTAGTCGGCGTCAACTTTTCGCTGTTGGCCCGGACGAGTTTGGCGGCGCTCGCGCTGACTTTTGGCAGCTGCACCCTGACCTACGCGGTGTTTAAGGGGCTCGGCTTGAGCGGCTTCACCCTGACAGATTGCACCGCACGTGAAGCCGTTTTTAACGGGGTAAATCTGAGCCGTGCAGAGCTGTGCGGCACGGATTTTGAAGGTGCAGCGTTTCGGCCGTGTAATCTAACCGAAGCCGACCTTCGGGGCGCACGTAACTACAACGTCAGCGTCAAGCAAAATGAGGTTAAGGGGCTTAAAGTGTCGTTTTCTGAAGCGTTGGGGTTGTTGGCCGGACTCGAGGTCATGGTTAGTTGAGCTTTGTAAAGTTTACTGAAATCCCTCGAGCCTGTTCTCTCGGGAACGTCGTCTACACCTCAAACCTCTTCTCAAATCTTTTTTCACCGCGCAAGTGTTCTCATTGCAGCTTCAGTTAGCAGGTATCAGCTGGTCGGAAACGCTCTATGTAAAAGGTTTTCAGTCTAGCACGCACGTTTTGGAATGATGCCTGTGTCAATCTCTTATGCAACTGCTAAGTATTTTTGTATGCTGGCGCGAGCAGGACAGACGCAGCTCAGAGTGTTATACAGGGGGGTTGACAGATGGTGTCCACACGCCCTGTGGAGTGGTGGTCTGCGGACGGGTAGGGACAACGATACGGTGGTGCTAGACACCGAGTCGGATCGGTAGGTCTCGCCAAGCCCCGTTTGGTACTCGCCTCGTTTGTCTCTCTCATCCGCCGAAGGGAGACCCTTGACCAAGCTGCCCACCGGTTCGACGCCTCTCGTCTCTGTTTAGCCCAAAGGAGAATCATGTGAACCGCCAGCTAAACCGCTGTTATCTCCTGCTATTCAGCACCCTGCCGCTGCTCTTAGCCGCGTGTGGGCAAGACGCTCAACCTGTTGCGAGCGCCCCAAGCTTTTCGTTTGACATCGATCTGGTAACGGCCTCGGTCGATCTGAACAACTCCGATTTGCTGGCAGCCCAGGTTGCAGGTGAATGCGGCGCAGCTGAGTCCCGTAACCTTACGCCCAGTGATGAGCTCGAGCTCTCTGATCACACCTTCGTTTTCTTACCCGGCAACATCCTCAAGATTACGGCTGCATTTACCAACACGACTGACTACACCTTACAGCGATTTGCGCTAGCTTTGATATAGCGTCATAGTGGAGCATGGCATACTCACTCGACTTACGCGAACGAATTGTCGAAGCGGTAGCGGAAGGGCAGAAGCATCAGGACGTTGCAGCGCGCTTCAAGGTAGGCGTGGCGACGGTGCGGCGTTACCTCAGCCGCTCACGGGGAGCTGGCAGCCAAGGCACCACCGGGCCGCAGCGCGTTAATTCCAGCCGAAGCGTATGAGCTGCTAAGCGAACAAGTCAGACAGCATAACCAGGTCACCCTGGCCAGACACTGCGAACTCTGGGAAGAACAGCAGGGCGTCAAGGTCAGCATCGTAGCCATGTGCCGCACGATGCAGCGTGCTGATCTATCGAGAAAAAAAGACGTTGGGAGCGAGTGAACGTGACGAAGGGCAACGCTTGCGCTGGCTGGCTAAAGTGTTCTGTGTTGACCCAGGCAAAGTCGTCTTTGTCGATGAGAGCGGCTTTAACTTTGCTATGACACCTCTCTACGCCCGTGCTCCGAAGGGGGAACGCGCTTACAACCAAGTGCCCCGTAACCGGGGTGAGAATACCAGCCTCATCGCCGCCCTTTCCCTTAACGGACTGCAAGCTCCTATGACACTTCAGGGCAGCGTTGACGGCCTTGCGTTCGAGACCTATGTCGAGCAGATGCTTGTACCTACCCTTACCCCAGGTCAGATCGTTGTGCTTGACAACCACCGTATCCATAAAGGCGATAGGGTCGCCGAATTGCTGGCTTCCAAAGGCTGCTCGCTGCTTTTCCTGCCACCTTACTCACCGGACCTGAACCCCATCGAAGAAGCGCTTTCTAAAATCAAGACCTTCGTCAAAGCGAGCCAGGCACGAGCTCGAGACGCCCTCGATCAAGCCATTGCCGCTGCCCTGAAAACCATCTCCTTGCAAGACATCCTTGGCTGGTTCGGTCATTCCGGCTATAACCTACGCTATCAGTGATTACGCAAAGCGCTGTAGAGCAGCCTTTTACGTTCTCAGCAGATTCGGCGACGACGGCAAATATCGTCAGCTCAACTGAGCCTGCCGTAAGCGACGTTGACTTGGGCGGTGACGGCAAGCTCAGCCCGGATGAAAAGACTTCTGTACTGACCTTTACGGTCGAACACAAAGGTCAGTCGAACACAAAGGTCAAGCGTTTAGTTACGGTGTCTCTGCCAAGGCAAAAGTAAGTTGTGAAGCAACTGACCCGACTGACCCAACCAATCCCAATCCTTCCGAGCCGGTGGTGTGTACCAATCCGGTCGCAATCCCTGACCCAGCGCTCGAAGCGGCTATCCGAAACGGCGTAGGCAAGCAAATAGGCGAGCTTACCTGTGACGATATGGAAAGCTTTAGGTATTTCGATGCTACCGCCCAGGGCGTCACTGACCTCGAGGGTTTACAGTACGCCGTCAACCTTGACTTCTTAATCCTCAACAACAATAAGCTAACCACCCTTAGCAGCGTCACCTTCGCCGGGATAACCAAATTAGAAAGGTTGCTTCTCAGCAACAACCCGCTCACCACCCTGAGCAGTGGCACCTTCGCCGGACTAACTAACTTGATTGCCTTGGCGCTTGACGACAACCAACTAACCACGCTTGAAAGCGGCACCTTTACCGGGTTGACCAACCTAAACGAACTGGGCCTCGGCAATAGCCAGATCAGCACCCTCGAAAGCGGTGCCTTCTCAGGGCTGACCCGTTTGCTGGACCTAGACCTTAGCGTCAATCAACTAACCACCCTCAGCAGCGGTGCCTTTTCAGGTTTGACCAATCTGGACTCCTTGAATCTCACCGCCAACCAACTAAGCACGCTCGGTAGCGGTGCCTTTTCCGGCCTAGCTAACTTGAGGATCTTGAATCTCGGTGCTAACCAGCTGAGTACGCTGGTAAGCGGCACCTTCTCCGGATTGACGAACTTGCAGCTCTTGAGTCTTGCCGCCAACCAACTAACTTCAGCAACGGTGCCTTCGAGGGATTGACCAAGTTAGACTACTTGAGTCTTGACACCAACCAGCTAAATAGCCTTAGCAGCGTTGCCTTCGCCGAATTGACGAACCTGCAGACTTTGAGTTTCACCGACAACCAGCTGAGCGATACTGGTGCGCTTTCAACTCTGACTAACTTAGGGAACTTAAGCCTCAGTGACAACCAGATCGACGATATCAGTCCGCTTTCAG
This sequence comes from Truepera sp., assembly GCA_965215315.1. Classification (GTDB taxonomy): domain Bacteria; phylum Deinococcota; class Deinococci; order Deinococcales; family Trueperaceae; genus Truepera. The sequence continues at coordinate 3,525,038 of CBDCDB010000008.1, forward strand.
GTCTGACCGCCCTACGGGGCTTGAGCCTTACCAACAATCAGCTAAGCGATATTAGCCCGCTTGAGGGTTTAACGAAGCTGCGGAACGCGTACCTCGATAACAATCAAATCAGCGACGTCAGCCCCTTTGAGGGTTTGACTGAGTTGAAAGAGTTGAGCCTTACTAACAATCAAATTAGCAATATCAGCCCGTTTAAGAGTTTGGTCAACTTGTTCAACTTAAGCCTTGACTACAACCAGGTGAATGAACTCGAAAGCGATACCTTCGCTGGAATGACCAGGTTAGAGAGGTTGTATTTAAGCTATAACCAGCTGACGACCCTTAGAAACCGTCTACAATCTTCTAAGCAGCAGTCGGATGAAGGCAAGCTGCATCATAGCTAAACTTGAGGAGACGAGCCGTTCACAGTTTTTCCAGAGCCTCCGGCACTTCTCTAACCAGGAGAAGCTGCGTTCCACTACCCAACGCTTGGGAATGACCACAAAGCTACGCTGGTCACTGCGTTGGGCAACTTCTACCTTGGCAGCGAGTAGGTCTTGGATACGGTTGGCAAAGGTCTCGCCGGTGTAGCTTCCGTCGACCAGGACTTTCTTAACTGTTGTGAGCTGTGCTTGAGCAGTTCCCAGCATGTCTACTGCCCCGGTTCGGTCGGTCACGTTGGCAGCCGTAACAGCCAAGGCGTGAGGTAAGCCCTGCGTATCCACAACGATATGACGTTTAATCCCTGAGATTTTCTTGCCCCCGTCATAGCCTTTAACCTGCGCTGTTTCAGTATTTTTTACCGACTGAGCATCAACAATAACCATACTCGTGCAGGCTTTTCTGCCACTGCTGATACGCTCGTTGGCGACCTGTTTTTTTTAAGACCTGACTGAGGATACTTTCGCCTTCGTCATTCGTTTCGCTCCAAATGCGAAAGTAGCGGTGCACAGTTCCGAACTTGGGATAGTCTTTGGGTAGAGCGCGCCACTGACAGCCCGTTTTGACCACATACAGCAAAGCGTTAAACACCTCATACAGAGCGAGCTTCCTCGGCTTTGTTCTCCTCCTCGCAGATTCTAGTAGCGGTCTTACCTTTTCAAACTGCTCGCCGCTGATGTCGCTGGGATAGCTCATCGTTATAGTTTGAGGGAGATCGTAGACGGTTTCTTAGTAGCGGTACCTTCGCCAAGTCGAACAACTTGAAACGCTTGCGTTTCGACCACAACCAGCTAAGCACCCTTGAGAGCGGCACATTCGGAGCGTTACCACTTTTGCTATCCTTAGACCTCCAAAACAACCGGCTCAGCGATATCAGCGATTTGGTAGAAAGTAGCCAAAGCTTCAGCGCCTTTAGGGTCGAACTCAGCCTATATGACAACTGCCTTACGAGTACGCAGGCGCAGCAAGATATCCAGGCACTCAAGAACCAAGGTTTTGTCGTCAGCGCCGTCCCCCAAGGCGGAACCCAGTGCTCAAACCAACCCTGAAAGGAACCACTATGAACCAAGAACCCGGCAACACGAACCAGCAGACCGCCGCCGCTTCCAATGCTGAACAGCAAAAGCAGCCCTACACCAAACCTGAACTCGTCGAGCACGGCAGCGCCGCTGAAGTCACGCTCCAGACTTTCTTCGGCTCGTTCTCGCCCTAAGTAACTGTTAAGTAAATGTGCTCGCGTGCGCCCGGTGTCTCTTGCCGGGCGCACCTCTCTTACTTTGGTCGTTTGCCCACTTGGTCAGGGTGCCGGTCAACACCTCAGGGCTAGTCTCCAGAAAGCGAACCGACTTCTGGTACAGGAGGTGTGAGCAGCGGCGCGGCCTCGGGTGAGGCGACGAAACGCTCGAGCGCCCCCAACGCCACCGGGTCAACCCCGCTCCCGGCGTCACGGCGCAGGATATCCAAAGCTGTCTCCGGGCTTAAACCTTTGCGGTAGGGGCGGTCTGCGGTCAGCGCTTCAAACTGATCGGCGACGCTCAGCACGCGCACTTCAAAGGTCAGGGTGGTGGCCGGAACCGCGCGGTGATAGCCGCGTCCGTCCAAGCGTTCGTGATGCCCGCCCGCAAGTTCAGCCAACCCCCGAAACGACTCGACCCGTGACAAGATCAGTTCGCTGTAGGCCGGGTGGCGTTTGATGGCGGCGAACTCAGGCTCGGTCAGCTTGCCCTGTTTGTCTAAGATCAGGTTGGACACGCCCAACTTGCCGATGTCGTGAAGCAGCGCCGCGCGTGAAAGCCGCCGGAGTTGCGCCCCCGTAAACGTCGCTGCGCCAATAAGCTGCGCCGCCGTGCCGAGCGTGAAGCTGCGTACCCGTTCGGAGTGCCGGTACGTCCGCGGCGATTTGGCGTCGATCACGCGGGCAAAGGCCTCGGCAATCCGGTCGAGCTGCGCGTCGTCAGAAGGGAGAATGCGTTCACGGGGCTCGAGCGCCCGGATGCGGGTCTCGAGCCCGGGCGTTCCCAAAACCCGTTACGCGCCTGCACTTTCTCAAAAGCGGCGACGACCTCGGGGTCGAACCAGCTCTCTGAGCGGGCTGCGGCAACCTCCCTAGCCGCGCCTGCACCGGCGTTACCGTAAAAAATCTCGGTCGTTTGTGACAGACATAAAATCCGGCTCAGCAGCGGGATGGCTGCGCCCACCAGCTTGTAGGGGTGTCCGTTACCGTCCCAGTGTTCGTTCAGGGCGCGTATAGCCGCCGTTTCTCCGGAAAACCCCATCTGCCGCGCGATGTCAGCGCCTCGTTCACAGCGAACTTGCATGATCGCCGTTTGCCCCCCGTAGCGCCCCAAGCTTACGTCAACGATGTGTTTAAGGCGGCGGTGGAGCGGCGCGGCGCTCCCGGCGTGAGCTATAACAAACAGCAAGCCTTCTTTAAGATTGTCGAGGTCAACGAGCTTAAAGGCGCGTTTGACTCTGAAGTCTTCAGCGCCGAAGGTTTAACTAAGTTTGGCGGCTGTGCTCGAGCACCCCAGATCTTTTAACAAGAGCGCGTAGCAGAGGTCGGACAGGTCTTGTGCGTCAAGCCTCAGCTCCGCGCCGATCGCCATCCCGATCAGGCAGCTCCGCAGCGCGTGGCCTTCAGGTTGCCCCTCGGTGATGTCTAACGCATAGGTCATCGCCCCGAAAACTTCGGAGAGCCTTAACGTTCCTACCATAGCACTATCATAAAACGGCGCAGGTCTGGAGGTTAGTGAGGTGTAAGGGATATCGGTAAGCTCCTCCAGACAGTGCAGCGTACTAAAAAGAGTATGGTGGGCAAACCCTCACGAAAATCTGATAGAGGGCAGTCTGAAAGCAGCCGGAGAGTTTTGAAACTCTGGGGTTATCAGCCACATCTAAGTCGGCAGTTGACACCGAAGATAGCCGCTGGAATAGCCGCGCCAAGCGGTAAAATCCAGCCTAGATACGCGGTCAACCAGAGTAATGCACCCTGTCTACCAAGACAAAAAAGAACCGGAGCCTTTGTATTGGCTCCGGTGGTTTGGTCGGGGCGAGAAGATTTGAACTTCCGACCCCGTCGTCCCGAACGACGTGCGCTACCAGGCTGCGCTACGCCCCGACGCAAGAGCTTAGTCTACAAAAGCGCGGGTGCGGGCGTCAAGCTGCCTCAGAGTGAAAAGGCGGGCAAAAGTGGCGTCGTTAGGAGTCGTCCGGAGGCAATCTGCACGCCAACCAAGACCAGCACCAAAACGCCGACCCAGGCTCCGATGACCACACGCCGGTTTTGATTTCTGGCGACGCCGTGCGCGAGCCCGATGGCCGCGATCATAAAAACCGGGTGCCAGACCGAGACCTGCCGCCCCGATACGGCGTAGAGAACGAGCCCGATCAGTACGTTGACGTCGAGCAAAACCGGCGCAACGCGCTGCAACGCGCCGCGCCGCCGCAGCGCAACCCAGACAAGTGCCACAATCGGCACAAGCTGTAAAAACTGACCGTAGTAGTTGTGAATGTTGTAGAGCGCCATAATATCCTCCAGAAGACAAACACGACTATAACGCGCGTTTGCTTGTTCTAGGCAGAGCTAATTGTCCCTTATACGTTTAAGCTCTACTATTTTGCCGATAAGATGCGTCTAGAATCTCGCTCATATCAATAAGTGCGGCTATTCGTTTTATAGTTTCACCCAACCAAAGTGCGTCCTGCGTACTGCTCGAGCAAAAATCTTCCGATTTCAACCAGATATGACCCCGTGCCCGTCGCCGGGTCGAGAACAACGACACGCTCGTCGAGCAGACCTTTGGCGACGCCGAGTTCACTTTTGAGGAGTTCGTGTGTCTTCTCAACCTGGTAACGCACGATTTCTTGTGGCGTGTACCAAACGCCTAAATCTTCGCGTAGTTGCTTGTCAAACTTTTCAAGAAAAGGTTCGTAAAAATACTGAACGGCTTGCCCGTTTTCAAAAGCTTGCAAAAATGATTCAGGTTCAACACGTTTAAGTGCTTCGACGGCCCATCCAATAGGCGCTCTGAGATCGGTATTTTTTAGTCTGCTGGGCGTTGTCAGCTCTTCAAACAGCTCAATGACGAGTGGAACTTGCAGATAGCTCGAGGCTTCGTGGAGTTTAAACGCTTGCCCTTTGCCCTTTTGCGCCGCACTGACCCAGGCGCTAAAAAGCCCATAAAAAAGTGCCTGTACGACGCTGCTTTGAAAAAACTGCTCCCCGCCGCCCGTTTCAATGCTGATACCGAGCGCTTTCTCCAGAGTCACGCAGCGGTTTGAGGCTGGCTTGAGAAGTGGTCTCGAGGCGGTGCAGCGCTTCTTTAGCATATTCGGACAAACGTTCGGCGAGCGCTTCAGGGTTGGTAATCGGTGTGCGGCGGTCGGCCCAATCGTTTAGAAAGTCATGAAGGTCTGACTCAAACGCCGTGACAACTTCAGAGATGGGCTGCGTTAGAAGCGCCTCTTTGGGCAGGTCGAAGCGCCGCACCTCTTGGCCCTGGTCAACCAACCTGAACTCGTAAAAATTTGTCAGCAGCGTGGGTGCTTCTCTCGAGTACTGCTGCGCTTGTTCCCAACCCTTTTTGTTGTCCAGAGGCGTCTCCAGCGCCTCAGCCTCGATATATCCTTCGATAACACCATTGATCTTGATGCCGATGTCGGGTAAGCCTTCAGCGTTACCTTTGGGCCAAGAGATGACCTGAACATCTTTCAGCAAACCTTTAAGCAGATTGACCAGTGTAGAAACGTAGATATTCTCCGGTGTGCCTTCGCCGCGAAGACGGCGCATCTCTTTTAGGTTAAGTTGAGAACACAAAGCAGTTTACCTGACGTTCAGAAATTTCCCGGGTTAATCCTCAGCTGCAGCGAATGTTTCCAGAGAAGGCTCGAGGCTGGGTTTCATGCGGGTTAAGCTTGGGGCGTAAACTAAACTATGCGCGTAGTTGACTTTGTCGAACAAAAAAGACGTGGCGAGGCCCATACCGAGGCAGATTTTACGGCGTTTATCAGAGATTATGTGGCGGGTGACGTGCCCGACTATCAGGCTGCGGCGTGGCTGATGGCGGTCTACTTTCAGGGGATGAATCCTGAAGAGACGGCACATTTAACCCTCGCTATGGCGCACTCCGGCGACGTTTTAGACCTCTCAGAGCTGCCGCACACCGCCGATAAACACTCGACGGGCGGCGTCGGCGACAAGACGAGTTTGGTGCTCGCGCCGCTCTTGGCTGCGTGCGGGGCGACGGTCGCCAAGATGAGCGGGCGCGGCCTCGGGCACACGGGCGGCACGGTGGACAAGCTCGAGAGCATCCCCGGCTTCCGCGCCGAACTTTCAGAACGGGAGTTTTACGCGCAAGCACGTAAAATCGGCGTGGTCATCACCGGACAATCGAAAGATTTAGCCCCGGCAGACGGGCTTTTGTACGCGCTCCGCGACGCGACCGGTACGGTCAGCTCACTGCCCCTTATCGCCGCCTCGATTATGAGCAAAAAGCTTGCAGGTGGGGCGCAGAATATCGTTTTGGACGTCAAAGTCGGGGACGGCGCCTTTATGAAAACACCTGACGAGGCTCGAGCGCTGGCGGCTACGATGCAGGACATCGGCACGCACGCGGGGCGAAACGTCCGGACGCTCCTGACTGGAATGTTCGAACCGCTGGGTTTGGCAGTCGGGAACGCCCTCGAGGTTACAGAAGCCGTGCAGACGTTGCGGGGCGACGGCCCGGACGACCTGCTCGCGTTGTCTTTTGCGTTAGCTGAAAAAGGGTTAGCCGCAGCGGGGCTTGACGCCGACCGGGGTGCTTTGGAAAAGGCGGTCTCGAGCGGGCGGGCTTTTGAGACGTTTACAGCGTGGATTGCGGCTCAGGGCGGTGATGTGGACGTGTTGGAGAAGCTCGAGACCGCCCCTGAACAGCATTTACTACGTGCAGAACAAGACGGGTTTGTTGCTGAACTCAGCGCGCTCGCCATTGGGCAGGCGGTCAAAGTTTTAGGCGGCGGTCGGGCACAAAAAGGTGACGTGATAGACCCCGGCGTCGGGGTGGTGCTGCACGCTAAAGTCGGCACCGAAGTGAGCCGCGGGGAACCGCTCCTGACGCTCTATCACCGGAATAAAGGGTTGGGCGACGCCGTAAACCTTTTGAACGGCGCCGTGGTCATTTCAGAAACCCGAACCGAAGCCCCGCCGCTTTTTTTGGACACGTCTGCTTAAACGGGTGGACACTTTTTGGTTGTCTCGGGCGCTTCTTCAGCAAATTCAGACGCACGTCGCTGAAGCCGCTCCTGACGAATGCGTCGGACTGCTTTTCGGCTCAGGGCAGGTTGAGCGAGTTTTACGGTTGAAGAACGTTTCACAAACACCGCAAACCCGGTTTTTTGCCGACCCGCAAACGCTTTTTACGGCGCTACTGGCGGCTGATGGGCGCAGTGAACAGCTTTTGGGGAGCTATCATTCACATCCCCATACGGACGCGTTTCCGTCTTCAACTGACCTTGCTGGGGCGCAGGGCAAAACCGTTCAGCTCATCGTTGGGCAGGACGCGGTAAGGGTTTTCCGGCTTTACGGCGGCGTGGCGACGGAACTCGAGCTGAAGCTGCAGTAAGCTCGAGGCTACGTTATAGGAGGCTTTTATGAAGGTAGTCGTAGCAGGGGCAAGCGGTAAAACCGGACGGCTGGTAGTGGAAAAACTCTTGGCGCGTAGTCAACAGGTTCGGGCGCTCGTGCGGCGTCAAGAGGCGGCGGCGGAACTAGAAACGCTCGGCGCAGAAACCGTCGTCGCTGACCTGACCGGCGACGTTGCCCAAACGTTGACGGGCTGCGAAGCGGTTGTGTTTGCTGCCGGGGCTGGCATGGGTGGCGACCCCGAAGAAGTCGATTACCGGGGTGCAGTCAAACTTATCGAAGCGGCGGAGACGCAAGGTATTTCCCGGTTCGTAATGGTCTCTTCGCTCGGGACAGGGTACGTGGAGCGGATGCCAGAGATGCTCAAACCTTATCTGGTAGCCAAGCACAGAGCTGAAAAGGTTCTGGGGGAGAGCAGCCTTGCCTACACCACTGTTAAACCGGGCGGCCTGACCGACGCTGCCGGAACGGGTAAAATCACCGTTGCAGAGACCTTGAACGAAAGCGGCATGATTTCAAGGACCGACGTTGCAGAAATCGTAACTGAAGTTCTGCTCGGTAACTTGGGCGTCAAAACGTCGTTTGAGGTCGTCAGCGGCGATACGCCTATTGCGGACGCGCTCTTTGAGTCTCGAGGCTGAGGGCCTGAGCCGGTGGCGTTCTCTCTTGAAACTCAGCAACGCCGAGAGCGACAAGTTTGGTCTCTAGCGCAGAAGTGGCGCTAAGCTAGCAGCCAAGGCGTGACTGTAAATAATCGACCCTTCAGCGATCAAGTGAAGAGGGTCTCTAAAATCATTAGCTCCGAGTCCTGCTACTGCGCGGAGATCGAGAAAAGTAGCGCCGTTTCGCCTGACGACCTTACCTATTTGGGGATCTAGGTGGTACGCGTCGCGCATCGGCATGGCAATGAAAATTACCTGCGTTTTTGAAGTGTCGATGCTAGACAGAAACCTTTGCAAATCATCGTAGGTGAACCTTTGTGGCGCGGCCAGGTCTGCGCTAGCGCCCTGCTGTTCGTTAAGGAGCGTCACCGTACTCCGGTAGTAAGGAATAAGCTCGTCGAGTAGACGGACGCGCACGCGTTCCCGGTGGGTAAAGCTGGCGAACACTTTAGCGAGCAGAAAGTCGCCACGTTCGGAAATGGACGTAAAATCTCGTTGAAACGCTCTGGGAACATCCTGCCAGGTCGTAAACTGATGTGCGATACGCAGCACGTGTTCATAGTCGTAGGTATCATCAGCAAGATGGTTTTTGCCGAAACTGACTACGAGGGTGTCCGGCAAGTTCCGGGGATCCTTGAAGTAATAGTCATAGAGGTAATCCCAGTACAAAATGCCACTCGAGTCGGGGTGAATCAGCTTGATAGTCAAGTTTTTGGTGTCAACCCCTTGCGCTTTTAGATCGGGCGTCAAGACAGTGACGTTGACCCCACGCCGCGTCATGGAGTTGCCGAGGAAAAGCAGCGTTTTGCCCTTGGCGTCAGCCAGCTCTGTAACGATTGAAGGAATATCGCGGATGTGACTCACGTCTACCGAGAGGTTAGGCTCAAACCACCTGATGCCCGCTTCTACCGCCAAAAAGAGCAGCAATGCAACGCTGATAGCTTTGAGTTCGGTCTTAAAACTGAAAGTAGATAAATTCATGTTGCCCCATCGCTGGAAGAAACCAGAGCATAAGAATGCAGTATCCGTAGACGAGCCCACGTACCCACCAACGGGTACGAAGTAACGCGAGCAGGTCTCCTTGGCGCTCGAGCCACAGCTCATACAAGATAAGCGGCAGAATATAGAAGATCATCATGGCGAGTGAGCTGATAACCAGAGGCGTTATCTGAAAGTTTGTAAAAAGACGCTCTATCATCCCCCGGACTTGCCCGATAGACTCAGCTCTAAAAAGGAGCCAACCTACGCAAGTCAGCTGAAACATAACAAAGACACCTAAAAGCTTGCCTGGTACTGAAATCCCGGAGCGCACCAGCGCTGAAGGTGCCGTTTTTCTGTGACTGAGCCACTGTTCGAACGGACGATAAACACAAAGGATTAAGCCGTGAAAAAAGCCCCAAGCGACAAACGTCCAGGCCGCGCCGTGCCACAGTCCTCCTAAAATCATCGTAAGCATCAGATTGCGGTAGGTCATTAGGGCACCGTGACGATTTCCTCCCAGCGGTATATAGAGGTAATCACGGAGCCACGAAGAGAGTGAAATATGCCAGCGTTGCCAGAAGTCGCTCGGCGAGGTGGCAAAGTAGGGCATCCGGAAGTTGAGCATAAGGTCAAAGCCCAGCCACTTGGCGACGCCCCTGGCGATATCGGTGTACCCCGCAAAATCGCCGTATATCTGAAAAGCAAACGCGTAAACGCCGAGCAGTACCTCTGCGCCACTAAGGGATGAGACGTCACGGCTAAAAATAGTGTTGACGATAGGGGCCATGTTGTCGGCAATCACGACCTTTTTAAATAAACCCAACACAATCAGGTAAAATCCTTCGACAAAATTGCTCTGGCTGAGTGTTCTAGGTTGTAAAACTTGAGGCAGAAGTTTGGTCGCCCGTTCGATAGGCCCGGCAACGAGTTGCGGAAAAAAACTGACAAATAGCGCGAAGTCAAAGAAGTTTCGGGTGGCGGGCAGCTTGTTTCTGTAAACGTCGATCGTGTACGACATGGTCTGGAAGGTATAAAACGAAATACCAACGGGCAGGACGACGTTAAGAAGAGGGGTTGAAACCTGAAGACCAAAAGAATTCAGCAAACCTGTAAAAGATTCGGTGAAGAACCCGAAGTATTTGAAAAAGCCCAAAATTCCTAAATTGATGCACATCGAGGCGGTCAGCAGAAGCTTGCGTCTCTCCGGCGATTCGCTTTTTTCGATGAGCTGAGCTAAGTTGTAGTCGGCGACGGTAGAGATGAACAGTAGAAACAAGAAACGCCAGTCCCAGAACCCGTAAAACACATAGCTCGAGACGAGCAGTATTCCGTTTTGCAAACGAAAATACTACACTGTCAGCGAGGTACTGACACCTTCACCTCTGTATAGGCACGTTTGAAGGTGTGTCTAGCCGCTTCTTTGGAGAATTGCCAGTTGAGCTTAACTTGGGCTTGATTGCGCTCTGTTTGCCAAGCGTTAAGTTCAGTTTCAAGGCGGTCACGTTGAGCAATGCGCCGGTCTAGGCACTGTTTGCTTAAAGCGGAGAATTCAAGTTCAGCCATGTTAAGCCAAGAAGCGTGCTTAGGGGTATGAATCATCTCAAACTGCTGGGCAAGTTCGAAGGCAGCTTGCGGTGCTAGAGCAGCATAAAACGAGCCTGGGTTATGGGTGTTGAGATTATCCTGCACCAGCCTGATTTTCTGCGCTTGAGGGAACTGTTGCGTTAAGTACTGCATAAAGTCGGTGTATTCCTGCCGTCGGCGGTGGTCATAGAGCCTAGTCCAACGCCTGCCGGTAAGCGGCTCGACCGCTAAGAGCACTGAACAACTTGCCGTGACTTTATAATGGTAGTCCTCGCGTTTGACCTGGCCTGCTTTCATCGCTACAGGTTGTAAGGTCTGTTCAATCAGATAACAAGGTCGTTCATCAAAACAAAGTACCGGATAGTCGGGGTCATAAGGCTGAGCGTAAGTATCAAGCACCCGCTCCATTTGCCAAATGAACGCAGAGGTGAGCTTGCCCAAACACCAACACCGCTTTAGGTGGGGTTTGAGCTCGTTTTTTTCAGTATCTCGCTGACCCCCTCATGCGAAACAGTCTCAACCAAGCCCAGCTCGACAGCTTTATCCGCTAACAGTCTCAGTGTCCATCTGCTTCTGCCTTCAGGAGCCTCACTACATGCTAAAGCGGTAATCTTCGCTCGCTGTTCACCACTAAAGCGACTTGGGCGTCCTGGTTTGGGCTTGTCCGCTACTACCTCTTGGACGTTACTCTGGCTTTCGCAAAAACGTTTGCGGATCCTCTTGAGCGTTGCCAAACTGATATCTGCTTGCTTGAGAATCTCGGCGTCACTTACCCCGGCATCCGCCAGTAACAGTGCCCTAGCCCGTTTGTACACCCTCACCCGGCACGCTCCCGCTTTTGTTAGCCGTTCGAGCTCTTGCCTTTGTATTTTACTCAGCTTGATTCCATAGCGCTTTTTCATTCGCTTACTTTAGACACTGTGTTGCTATGGGTCAACTCTTCGCTGACAATGTAATACCGCTGCGTCAAAAAGTAAAGACACAAAACAGTAACGAAAAAAATCCAGAAGATATAAGAGTTAAAGAGCAAGGCAATCTCCTTACATCGGGTCGTAGATCTACCTATGCTAAACTGTATAGGATGACTTTCTGTGCTTGCGCTGATTCGTCATACTGAGCTTTCGCAGTTAAGGTTGACGAGCTTGCGTCTCGAGCGGTCGTCTACCGCGCGGTGAGTTTTTCTCAACTTGCAGTAAACTTGAGGGTATGTACTGTGACGCCGAAACTGATGTTTAGCAAAAGCCAACTCGACCGTTACAGCCGCCAGCTGATCTTGCCCGGCGTCGGTGCGGCGGGGCAACGTAAGCTCTTAGACGCTAAAGTTTTGGTCGTCGGCGCAGGCGGGCTAGGGTCGCCGGTGCTTTTGTATCTAGCGGCGGCAGGTGTCGGAACGCTCGGCGTCGTTGACGACGACCGCGTAGAGCTGAGCAACCTGCAGCGGCAGATTATTCACAGCGTCGGGGCTTTGGGTGAAAAGAAAGTAGACTCGGCCAAAGAACACTTGGGAGCGCTCAATCCGGAGGTTCGGCTCGAGGCTCACCCCACCCGTTTAACCGCTGAAAATGCTCTCGAGCTACTCTCCCCCTACGACCTCATCATCGACGGCTCGGACAACCTGCCGACGCGTTACCTTGTGTCGGACGCCTGTGTGCTGCTCGGTAAACCGTTTTTATACGGCGCGATGGCGCAGTTTGAAGGGCAACTGAGCCTGCTTCACGCGGCCGTAGAAGGTACGACCGGCCCCTGTTACCGCTGCGTGTACCCGGAACCGCCGCCCGCTAACACCGTGCTGAGCTGCGCTGAAGGCGGCGTATTCGGGGCGCTGCCGGGTGTTGTCGGTACCCTGATGGCGACCGAAGTCATCAAACATATCGTCGGTTTAGGGGAGAGCGCTTCGGGTAAACTGACCCACTACGACGCCCTTGCTGGAACGTTTCAGAGCGTCAAATTGAGGCGTAACCCGGCGTGCCCTAGTTGCGGTGACGCGCCGAGTATACAAACGTTGGGCGACACGGAAGCCTTTTGCAAAACCGCCTAATGGGTTCTGGTTTTGGAAGCTGAACTTGGCAATTCGGCCTATTAAATAAAGACGGTCAAACACCGTAGGCACAGCTGAAAGCACCCCGGCTCGCGTGGTAGCTTGAACTGATACCTGCCCCGCTCCAAAACGTCGGGGCTGACGAGGTGAAAGATGTACAAGATTCTGCTGATTCCCGGTGACGGAATTGGGCTCGAGGTCACGCCCGCCGCCGAAAAACTGTTACAGGCGACCGGTTTAGCGCTCGAGCTGAGCTACGCCGACGCGGGTTGGGACACCTTCCAGAAAACCGGCAACAGTGTTCCTGAGGAAACCCTGGAAAAGGTTAAAGCCGCCGACGCGACGCTAGCCGGGGCGTTTACCAGCCCGAGCGGGAGCCAGAAGGTACCGGGATTTCAGGGTGCGATTCGGTATATGCGCCGCACGCTCGACCTGTTTGCGAACTTGCGCCCGGCAAAGTCAAGGCCGATTCCGGGGTCGCTGCAAGGTGTGGATATGCTGATGGTGCGGGAAAACACGCAGGGGCTTTACGTTGAGCAGGAGAGGCGTTACGGCGACGTGGCGATTGCCGACTGCGTGATTACGAAGGGTGCGTCGGCGCGGGTGGCGCGGGTGGCGCTGCAAGAGGCAGAGAAGCGGCGCGGCGAGCTCGCGGTGATTCATAAAGCCAACGTCTTGCCGCTGACGACGGGGTTGTTTCTCGAGACCGCCCTAGACGTCGCCAAAGCCTTTCCTGACGTCCGCGCTTATGACATCATCGTGGACGCCGCCGCCATGAAGCTCGTCCGTGACCCGCAGAGCTTCGATGTGCTGGTGACAACCAACCTCTTTGGCGACATCTTGTCCGACCTGATGGCGGGGCTTGTCGGCGGCTTGGGCCTTGCGCCGAGCGCCAACTTGGGCGAGCAGCACGCAATTTTTGAACCCGTTCACGGCAGCGCCCCCGACATCGCCGGACGCGGCATTGCCAACCCTGCGGCGATGTTTTTGACCGCGGCGATGATGCTGAAGCATCTCGGCGAAACCGAAACCGCCGTAAAAGTTGACCGGGCTGTTGATGAAGTCTTGGAAAACGGCCCGCGAACCGGCGACTTGGGCGGGAAAGCAACGACGGACGAGTTTACGGACGCGGTGATAGACGCGTTTAATAGTATCGAGTAAAAGTCACTAAAAACGAGCCGGGAGTAGAAAGTTCTACTCCCGGCTCGTTTTTGACTAAGCTTAAAGCTGCTGTCACCGTTTTGCGTGTTGGCTGCCTTCAATCGGCGTTTACGTCCACCACGGTGTACTTCGTCTGGCTCTTGCCCATCTTAAACTTGATTTGGTCGCCGCTTCGCCTGCCTAAGAGCTGACGGCCCAAAGGCGATTCGTCCGAAATGCGGTTTTCTAAAATATCTGCTTCGTGCGTCCCGACGAGCTGATAGGTCACTTGTGCGCCGCCTTCGTCTTCTAGCACCAAGCTCGCGCCGAGCCTGGCAACGGCCTCTTCGCCCGCTTTAGCCTTGACGACAACGGCGCGGTGGATGATCTCTTCTAGGTCGGCAATCCGCGCTTCGTTGGCGCTCTGCTCCATCCGGGCCTCGTCGTAGGCGGCACTTTCACGGAGGTCGCCGTCGGCGATGGCGGTGCCCATATTGTCCGAAATCTGCTGCCGTTTGACCTCGACGAGATGTTTGAGTTCTTCCTTAATCTTTTCAAACCCCTGCGGGGTCAGCTGTACGGGTTTTTTTGTCATTACACAACCTTTCGTGTTTTAGCTTTCGTGTTCCAGGTGTTGCAAAACCTATGAGGGCTTAGCCCCCATTATAAGGTGTGCGCGGCCTCTTGCCAAAGGCAGCGTACAGAACAGCTCAGTGGGGGCGGCGTGTTATAAGATACCCGCCATCAGGAGGCTGGGTTATGACGCGTAACATTCAGGTGACAAAAGAGGGTTTGGCAAGGTTAGAGGCGCAACTTAACGATGAACAGGGGCGGTTGGAAGAGGCGACCAACATCTTGCAAGAATTGACCGTCTCGTCGGACGATTACGAAGATTCGGGACTCGAGGATGCCCGGGTCGAAAAAGCGCGGCTCGAGGCCCGCGTTGACGACCTAGAAGATCAGCTCCGCCGCGCCGTCGTGATTGCCGACCACGCACGGACTCAAGTCGATCTGGGAACGGTGGTAACGCTTAAAAGTGGCGCAGAAACCCTGCAAGTTCAACTCGTTTCACCGGTCGAGGCCGTTGTCACCGGCGACGACATCCCGCATATCTCGGACGCGTCACCGCTCGGTCAGGCGCTCTTCGGGCGTAAGGTCGGCGAAACGTTCACCCTTAAGACGGGGAAACGCAGTACCGACTACGAGGTCACGGAAATCCGTTAGGGAGCCCCTAGCAGGTAGACTGAGGTATGACGACCGAACAAAAATCCTTGTCCGAACAACGCGAGCAGCGGCTCCAAAATTTAGCGTCGCTGCGTGAACGTGGGTTTGACGCCTATCCCTATACCTACCGCCCGACGCACACCGCCGCCGAACTGCACGCGGCGCACCCTAAAGAGGGGCTCGAGCCCGGAACACACTTTGACAAAACGCTCACGGTGGCAGGCCGAGTGATGCTCCTGCGCGGCATGGGTAAAGCGAGTTTTGCGACGCTGCAAGACGCATCCGGGCAAATTCAGGCGTACTTTCAGAAAGATGCGCTCGAACAGTACAACGCGCTGAAAAAGGTCGATCTGGGGGATTGGCTCGAGGTTTCCGGCAAGCTCTTCGTCACCCGAACCGGTGAGCTGACCGTGCAGGCCGACGCGTTTCGCCCGCTCGTCAAGTCGCTGAGACCATTACCCGACAAATATCACGGTTTAAGCGATAAAGAGGCGCGGTACCGTCAGCGTCACTTAGACTTGATGGTCTCGCCCGAGGTCAAACGGGCGTTTACGCTGCGCTCGCGTGCGGTGTCGTTTATCCGGCGTTATCTGAACGAACTGGGCTTCTTAGAGGTTGAAACGCCTGTGCTGCAGAGCGTTCCCGGCGGCGCTGAGGCGCGGCCCTTCATCACGCACCATAACGCTCTAGACCACGACTTTCACCTACGGATTTCTCTGGAGCTTTACCTCAAACGCTTGATTGTCGGCGGCTTCGACGCAGTATACGAAATCGGGCGCAACTTTCGCAATGAGGGTATTGATTACAAGCACAATCCTGAATACACGATGTTGGAGCTTTACTGGGCGGGCCGCGATTATCTGGATATTCTGACGCTCGTTGAGGAGCTGTACAGCAAGCTAATTCTCGAGCTGACCGGTTCGATGAAACTCAGCTATCAGGGCACCGAACTCGATTTCACCCCGCCGTGGCCCCGCGTGGATTACACGGGTGAGCTGGCAAAACGCGCCGGGATGGATTTTGACCTGCTCGATAAAACCAAACTGCGGGCATGGGTTGCGGAACATTATCCGCCTAAAGATGGGGGAGACGCACTTGCTGAGCGTCCACTCGGTGAGGTCTACAACAAGCTTTATGACATTTACCTCGAGCCAAACCTCGCGCAACCCACCTTCGTGATGGACCACCCGCTGGCAATAAGTCCACTGGCGAAAGCGCATCGTTCACGCCCTAGTTTGGTCGAACGTTTCGAGCCGGTCTGCGTAGGGATGGAACTCGGCAATGCGTTTAGCGAACTCAATGACCCGGTTGACCAACGGGGGCGCTTTGAAGCGCAGCAAGCCTTGCGTGACGCGGGTGACGATGAGGCGCACACGCTGGATGAAGACTTTTTGGCGGCGCTCGAGTACGGAATGCCGCCGACGGGCGGTTTGGGCCTCGGTATCGACCGTCTGGCGATGCTGTTAGCCGACGCGCCGAGTATCCGCGATGTGATTTTGTTTCCGCTTCTCAAACCGGAGTAGCACACGCTGATATAGCACTTAAACAGTTAGAGGCTACAGTAATCGCCTCAGAATGTGCGTGCTAGACGGCTTAACTGAAAGTCAGAGCGTCCGTTCCCAGATGATACCTGCTATAGCTGCGGCTATACTTAGCTTGGAGGTTTAACGATGTCAGAGACCCCCTTGACGATAGAAACCAAAAGTGGTCATTTTGCCCTCGAGCTTCAAGGTGGACACGTCACCTTGCACGCTACCGACAAACTCAAAAACCATATTCGTGAAGAAACTTCGGACGACCCGGACGTTAACGGTCCTGGACTCGGCGGGCGCATCGCCCGGTTCGTAACGGGGAGCGTCCAAGCCCTCTTTGACCGCGAAATCAGCTGTCCTGTGGCAGATATTGCCAACGTTAGCTACGACGGGAAAGCGCTCGAGTTCAGCTACCGTAAAGAAAAGCATCTCAAATTCGAGTCTGTTCGCGAAGAGGAACACTCAGTTTTAGAGGATTTCAGTGGAGCCGACGCCAAAGCCTTTGTCGCTGCCTTTGCAGCGCAAAAGGTAGCACATTTATAACCGAGGTTGGGCAACGCTAACCTGTAAAGTGACAAGCTTGAGCGTCTCGGGAGCGGTCAAGCTCGGGCGGGTTTACCCGAATCCCACACTGGCTTCCGTAGTAAAAGAGCCGAGGAAATCCCTCGGCTCTGCTGCTTTTGGCTAGCGTCTTTCGTCTAACGTCTTTACGCTATAGCTACCGGACGCGCGAACACGACTTTTCCGTCTTCTACAGCGATAACGATGGGTTCACTCGAGCCTTGCTGCAAAATCTCCATCGACAGCGGGTCTTCGATGTGTTCACGCATCACCGAGCGCATCGGGCGGGCCGAATCGCCTTTGGGCATCTTCGAAACTAAAAACGTCGCCACTTCGGGGCTAAACGATACCTGCAAATCGCGCTGCGCGAGGTCTTCGCGGATATCGTCCAACATCTGATTGGTGATGTGCAAAATCCCGTGTTCGTCAAAGGTTTCAAAGGCGATGACTTCGTCTAAGCGGTCTAAAAATTCAGGGGTAAAGATGTTTTTGAGCGGGCCTTGAACGTCTCTCGAGACGTCCTGAAACCCAACCTGAGCCGCTTTGTTAAAGCCGGTGTTCGAGGTCATAATCAGGATGACGCGGCGAAAATCAACCGTGCGGCCTAACCCATCGGTCATCCGTCCGTCGTCCATGACTTGCAAAAAGGCGTTGTAGATATCCGGGTGAGCCTTTTCGATCTCGTCCAATAGCACCACTGAGAAGGGTTGCCGCCGCACCGCTTCGGTCAGCCTGCCGCCCTGTTCGTGCCCGACATAACCCGGAGGTGCGCCGATAAGTTTCGAGATTGAGTGAGGCTCCTGATATTCAGACATGTCAAGCCGGACGAGTGAGCGCTCACTACCGAACAGTTCGGTGGCGAGCTGCTTGGCTAGGAACGTTTTGCCGACGCCCGACGGCCCGACGAACAAAAATGATGCCGAGACGCGGGTACGTCCGCCCAAACCGACGCGGGCGCGCCGTAAAGCTGAGCCGAGCGAGTGAATGGCCCCGTCCTGCCCGACGACGAGTTTGCGAAGTTCGGTTTCGATGCTGGCGAGTTTTTCGTCGTCTTGGTCATCAACGTAAATGCCGCCCCACGAGTTGACGACCGCTTCGATGTCTTCGCGGGAGACGACGGGCGTGCCGTCCTCTTCTTCTAAAATCGGAAAACCGAGCGATTTGTACAAGCGGGTGCGGGCGGCGGCCTCATCGATGAGGTCGATGGCTTTGTCGGGAAAGTTGCGCCCCGGCAGGCTGCGTTCGCCGTAACGCACCGCAATCTCTAAAATCTGGTTGGGGATCAGGACGCCGTGGTGGGTTTCGTAGCGTTCGCGGAGGCCGTGCATGATTTCTAACGTCTCTTCGGGGGAAGGCTCGAGCACAATCACCGGTTGAAAACGGCGCTCTAACGCAGCATCTTTTTCGATGTAGCGGTGATACTCACCTGTAGTCGTTGCGCCAATCACCTGCACTTCACCGCGCGAGAGGGGCGGCTTCAAGATGTTCGCAGCGTCGAGTGTGCCTTCTGCGCCTCCTGCGCCGACAAGTGTATGAAGCTCATCGATAAAGGCCACCACGCGGGCACTCCGGAGTTCTTCGATAACCTGCCGCAGGCGCTCTTCAAACTCGCCGCGGTACTTAGTGCCCGCAACGATGTTGGACAGGTCTATGGACAACACGCGGATGTTCCGCAGATTCGGCGGCACGCGCCCTTCATTGATCGACTGGGCGAGCCCTTCGACGATGGCGGTTTTGCCGACCCCGGGTTCACCGATCAAGACGGGATTGTTCTTGTTACGGCGCGACAAGATTTGAATGACGCGGCGAATCTCTTCGGTACGGCCGATGACGGGATCGAGTTTGCCTTCACGGGCCTCTTTGGTGAGGTCGCGGGCGTACTCGTCTAGAAACGGCGTGTTGACGGTTTCGTTTTGGGCTTTGGGGTCGGCAGCGGCCAAAATGCGCCAGCGCACCGTGTCAACGTCGCGGGTGAGCTGCTGTAAGATGCGGTAGGCCACCCCGTCACCCTCGCGGATAATGCCCAGCAGGATGTGTTCAGTAGCGATGACGTTGGAGCCCAGACTTCTCGCTTCGGAACCGGCTAACTCCATCACACGCCGTGCGCGTGGGGTAATCGCAGCGGTTTCGTTACGCGGCAGGCCGTCGCCGCGGCCTACCATATCTTCAACTTGGCGGCGTAAACCCTCTAGGGTCGCGCCGAAATCGGCTAAAACGCGGCTGGCGTTGCCGCCTTCACGCATCAAACCCAGAAGCAAGTGCTCGGGGCCGATCATCGCGTGACCGAGTTTGGAACCTTCTTCTCTGGCAAAGTGAAACACCAGGCGGGCGCGGTCGTCGTATCGGTTCAAAGGTCGCCCCTTTCAAACTCAGGCGTCTGCGTCATACCCATGCTCCCAAAACGCAGCAAGAACGTGTCATTCATAATGTTATACTACGCGGTCAACGGGAGACCGGGAAGGTCGCCCATTACGTTCTGCACCGTCCGGGCCGAGTGGCCCTTCAGCTACGCGAACCGCTATGCTCGAGCCTCCCGTTATCTTAACCCGCTGCTCTCGCAGGTTTCTTACAAGTCACGGGAGGGCGCTTAAGCAGGCCTTCACGTGAAGTTCATCTCGGGAGCGGTTGCAGTGGTTCTCAGCAATTTTTTAGGCATACTCGAGCCCAATTTGGAAGGTAAAACATGGTTTTTCAAGAGATGATTTCAAAGCTGACAAGCTACTGGGCGGAGCGCGGCTGCGTCATCGTTCAGCCCTACGACACCGAGGTCGGGGCAGGGACGTTTTATCCTTCGACGTTTCTCAAGGCGCTTGGGCCGGAGCCTTGGCGGGCCGCCTACGTCGCCCCGTCGCGCCGCCCCGCTGATGGGCGTTACGGCGAAAACCCGTACCGTTTTCAGTATTATTTTCAGTATCAGGTCATTTTGAAGCCCTCACCGAGCGACGTGCAGCAGTTGTATCTCGAGTCCCTTTACGCCCTCGGTATCGACTACCACAACCACGACATCCGTTTCGTTGAGGACAATTGGGAGCAGCCGTCGTTGGGCGCGTGGGGACTCGGCTGGGAGGTGCAGATGGACGGGATGGAGGTCACGCAGTTTACCTACTTCCAGCAGGTCGGCGGCGTCGACCTGAAGCCCGTGTCGGTCGAGTTGACCTACGGATTAGAGCGCCTAGCCATGTACTTACAGGGGGCCGCGCACGGCTTCGACATCGAGTATGCTCCCGGTGTCACCATCGGCGACCTGCGCCGCGACTTTGAGATTCAGAGTTGCACCTACAACTTTACGCAGGTCAACGCGCCGTTGCAACGTGAGCTGTTCGGGTCGTTTGAAGGGGAGGCGCAGCGGCTTCTGGAACTGGGGCTCGTCTATCCGGCTTACGAGTTTGTGATGAAAGCCTCGCACGCCTTTAACCTGCTCGACGCACGCGGCGTGCTGTCGCATATGGAGCGGCAGAACTACGTGCAGCGTTTACGGCGGCTCTCTGAAGGAACCGCAAAGCGGTATCTCGAGAGTCTGTCTGGCGCAGCGCCCGAGTCGGTGGCGGCGTAGTGGCGACGTTGCTCTTTGAAATCGGTACTGAAGAGTTGCCGAGCTGGTACGTGTCGCAGGGACGGTTGGGGCTCGAGCGCCTCGCCGCAGAACGGCTTAAAGCAGCAGGGCTGACGTTTGGGTCTATCCGCAGTTTCGGGACGCCGCGCCGCCTCGCAGTTTTGGTCGCAGGGCTTTCGGAGCAGAGTGCGGTGCGTGAAGAACTGAAACGCGGCCCGGCTGTGAGCGCTGCCTTTGATGAGGGCGGCAATCCGACCAGAGCCGCTGAAGGCTTTGCCAGGGCAAACGGCGTTGACCCGTCCGACCTGTTCACTCAGGAAACCGATAAGGGAACCTACGTTTTCGTCCGTAAACAACTCGGCGGTGAGCGCGCTGCCGACCTGCTCCCGACCCTGCTAGAAGCGCTTGTGCGCGACCTGCCTGCGCCTCGTAAAATGCGCTGGGGTAAGGTTGACACGCCCTTTTTACGCCCGGTGGCGTGGCTTGTCGCGCTCCTGGACGATATGGTCATTTCGGTTTCGGCTGCCGGAGTCGCGTCGGGCCGGACGACGCGCGGACACCGCTTTTTAGGTGGGGGATCGCCCCAGCTCCCTCACGCTTCGGACTACGAAACGGTTTTACGGCAAGCGTCCGTGGTTGCTGACCAGGACGAACGCTGCGCCGCGACCCTCCGCGCCGCCGAGGAAGCTGCCGGGGCGGAAGGTTTGACGCTACTCAACGAAACCGGTTTGCTGGGTGAAGTGGCGGATTTGCTCGAGGCTCCCTTTGCGGTTTTGGGTCACTTCGATGAACGCTACCTGTCACTTCCCGAAGAGGTCTTGGCAACCACGATGATTCACCATCAGCGGTTTTTTCCGACCCGCCGTAAAGACGGGACGCTGGCCCCATATTTCGTCGGCGTCTCAAATA
Source organism: Truepera sp. (assembly GCA_965215315.1). GTDB lineage: Bacteria > Deinococcota > Deinococci > Deinococcales > Trueperaceae > Truepera. Next base: position 3,546,264 of record CBDCDB010000008.1, read on the forward strand.
ATGATGTCCCTGACCGGGCGCTCGTTCGGCGCGGCTACGAAGGGGCGCTCAACCCAAGACTCTCCGACGCCCAGTTCTTTTGGGACGCTGACCGCAGCCGCTCCCTGTCGCAGCACGCCTGGGCGCTCTCCGGCGTCGGCTTTCACAAGGGGCTCGGGACGATGGCCGACAAGGTGGCCCGGACGCACACCGCCGCGCTCGCGCTTGCCGATTTGTTGGGGTTGAGCCGTGACGAAAAAGAGACCCTGAGCGGAGCGTTACCCATCTACAAAGCTGACCTTGCTACGCAGATGGTTGCCGAGCTGCCGGAGTTGGAGGGCGTTATCGGGCGAGCTTACGCGCTCGCTGAAGGGCAGACCGCCGAGGTCGCCGAGGCGCTCGAGTCCGGCGTCCGGCCCGTCATGTCCGGTGCCCCGTTGCCGGGTTCTAGGGTGGGCGCAGTGCTCTCGCTCGCCGACCGTTTGGACAAACTGCTCGGTTTTTTTGCGCTCGGTCAGCGGCCTTCAGGTTCAGCCGACCCGTTCGGACTACGCCGCGACGCGGTAGCCGTCGCCCGCATCTTAACCGCGCAAGGCTGGCGCGTGGGTCTGGCTGAGATCGTAAGCGCTGCTGCGACCGCCTACGAGGGCGACGCGCCCGCCGTAACGGGCGAAACTGTCGCCAATGTGACGGCTTTTGTCTGGGACAGAGTTGCCGGACTGCTCGAGCAAGAGGGCGTCCCTAATACGCTCGTCCGGGCCGTTACCGCCGACGCCCCGCCGGTCATCACCGCGAGCAGGCGTGCGCACCTGCTCAAAGCGCTCAGTCAGGAAGCGGAGTTTGAAAGCCTGCTCCAGCTTTACAAACGTGCGGCCAACCTCGCCAAGCAGTTGGACGCTGAAACTGAAATCAACCCCAGACGTTTCTCGAGTCCCTATGAGCAGCCCCTTTACGACGCGATTCCGGAAGCCAAAGGTGCGTTAGAAGAACTTCTGGACGCAGTGCGGCAAGAGCTGACGCCGTGGGATTTGGGCAGCGGCCCCGCGCGTGAGCTGACGGCTCTGCCCGGTCTGCCTGACATCTTGGCGCTCAAAGCGCCGCTCGACGCCTTTCTGGACAATGTACTGGTGATGGTTGACGAAAACGCCGTGCGCCGCAACCGTCTGGCGCTGTTAGATGAGGTCAGCGGGTCGTTAAGAGAACTCGGGCGACTCGAGGTACTGGAAGGACTCTCGAGCTAGTCTCGAGAGTCCTTCTCTACGCTTCGGCTTTACGGTCGGCTTGATCCGGCCTAGTTGCCGCTTTCTTGCTCAATGACGCCGCACGCGAGCCGGTCGCCGCTCTCACCCGAAGGGTCGGTGATGTAGTCGTCGCCCTCGGCGTGCATCATGATAGCGCTGCCGTCGTCGTCAAAGATGCTGCCACCGGGCTCGAGGGTAAACAGCTTCGTACTCACCGCGTAGGTCGTCGTGCCGTCTTCGGCGACCACGACGTTGGGGAGGTCGCCTGCGTGCGGCCCCGCCGGGTTAAGCAGGCCGTGCTCCTTACCCTCCGGATTGAGGTGGTCGCCCGCAGCGTCGAACGTTGGCGTACATTTGCCCACCTCATGCACGTGCAGCGCGTACTCACCGGGCGCTAGACCTGCGCCTGGCTTGAGGCCGACCTGCACCGTGACAAACGCGTCACCGGCAGGGGTTGTAAAGTTCACATCACCAATCACATTACCGTCCGCGTTTTTGAGTTCGGCGGACGCGCCGAGTTGCGACGGCCCCGCACCGGGCACCGCGCCACCTGAGGCGGTGCTACCCAAAGCTGCGCCGCCCGATTGGGCGAAAGCAAGACCGAACGTGGCGAGTAGAAGGGGTAAAACGAATCTCATATAAACTGCCTCCAGAGCTGAGCGTAACGCACGCGCACGACGCCGTAAAACGGCGCACTGCACAATCTCCTGTGACTACCTGACTTTTGTAATTGCCTGACCCTCGTAACCTTCTAAGAGTAGAGGCCGACCGACCCCGGCGCGACACAGAGGGAACGTTCTAGACGATAACTGCTCTGCTAGATGACTTGAACGTTACGAAAGCTACGCCGTTAGGCTCGGGTACCGCGTTCTAGCAAGTTGTTTTCAACGCTTTAGGTTAAACTAGCGAAAATAGTCACGGATGACCTCTTGATACTCTAGAGGAATCCGGCCCTCACGGACGACCTCTTCGGCGGCCCGCCGGTAGCTCGCCGGGTTGCCGGTTTGCGGCAGCGTGTCAGGTGCGTCGCCCTGCTTCAAGGCTTCACCGGCAAAACTCAGCGGGCCGTCTTCTCGTGCGCCCCTGAGTTGGTCGGGGGTGCGCCGCGAGCCGCCCAAGCGTTCACGGCTGCTCTCGGTGTCAGCTCCGGGGCTCGTTCCGGCACGTTCACTGCTGGGGCCCTGAGGTTCTTCGGGCATCTCGGCCCCATCATTCGGCGCGGCGCTGCGCTCACCTGCCGAGCCACCGGTACGCGCTGCCGGGTCTTCTTGACGGCCTGCTTGCTCGAGGCTCGACTGGTTGCGCTGCTGCTCGGTGCCCGGATCGGCTTGCGAGAGGGGCGTGTCCTGCGTAGAGCCCGTTTGTCCGGTTTCTCCCCCTTCGTCTCCCGGAGCTTCGCTCTCGGACTCTTGCCCAGAACCCCCCTCTTCTCCGGATTTTGGATTTTCGGCTGCCTCCGCCTCTTCTTGCCCAGCGGGGCTGCCTGCGCTGCGGGCGTCGTCAGCGTTACCTCTAGCACCCTCTTCTCCGGCAGCGTCATCGGGAGTTGCACGTTCAGGGTTCTGTCCCGCTTGCGCCTCCTGGGGCGCGTCGGCTGCGTTTCTCGGTTCGGTGCTGCCCGGCCTACCTTCATCGGGCTCGGTTTGTTGTGAACCAGTCTGTTGCGACCCGGCCCGTGGGGAGGTCGGCTGTGAAGCCTCTTGCTCGAGACTGTTCTGTTCGATAAAACTGTCCAGTGCGGCCCGCTCACCCTCGGCGTTGTCGCCTTCAGGGGCCGTACCTGCCTCGTTGAAACTAGGGTTCACGCCCGCGTCACCCGCGCCGGGATCGTCCCCTGAAGCGTCGCCTGCCTCGGTTGCCGTCCCCTCTTCTGAAGCCTCGTCCGTTTCCGGTGTAGCAGCCTGTTCAGGTGATGAGGCCGCCCCAGGTTCAGGGCTGGGTGGTGTTTCCGGTGGCGGCGTCTCGAACGCTGAAGGTGCGGGTTCGGCGGGAGTTCCCGGTGTGAGTCCGGTCAGGGGAGACAACGGTGCCCGCAGCGTCGGCAGCGCGAGGTGCGGCAGGGCGGCGAGCGCGAGCGCCAAAACGATGAGCGGCAGCGCCCACGGTTGCAGGGCGGGGGTTGGGAGCCTGCCGACCTGCGCGGCCCGTGCCCGCACCGCCTCACCAAAACTGTCTGGCCCAACGTCGTCGTTAGCGTCGTCTCCGAGTTCGTGTGCGGTCAGGTACGAGAGCCCCGCACGCGCTTCGATCCACGAGAACGCCCAGCGTTCGGCGCGGCGGCCTACCTGCGTGAACTGCCAAACATACCCGGCTGCAAAACCAATCCCGACAAGACCGAGGTGAACCGGCAAGGTCGCGCCGAAAAGCCACGCCAGCACTGAGACGACGAGCGCTAGGCCGCCACCCGTAACGAGTCGGCGCTGCAACGCCCAACGCCGCGCCAGCACCTTGTGTGGACGTGGCGGCACTGAGGTTTGCCGCTGAGACGCTCTAATCTGCATGGTTTAGTCTACTCCAAACGCAAAAAATCAGCGTCGCCAGGGTTAAGAGGGCGGTCGCTATAAGGTGTAGCCACGAGAGCTGAACGGTCGCCAGCGGGTTGAGCAGGGGAGCCTCGAGCAGTGTACTGAGCCCGAAAAGCCCTGCAAAAATGACGAGCGGTGCCAACGGTAAAAGTGCGGGGAGCCGTGAGGTAAGCCGTCCGAACATCAGCCCGATACCGAAATACGCGCCCACGTCAAAAAGCGGCTGCGCGGCAAACCACCACACCGGCGCGTCCGGATACGACGCGGCGTAGGCGAACGCCTCGGTGGGCAAACTCAGTAGCGCCAGGAGCCACCACGCCAAGAGGGTCTCGAGCTCCCCCGACCGCGCGGCACCCGTAGACGCCCCGAAACCGACCGCGAAAAGCATAAACAGCACACTCCGCACCTGCGCGACGCTGCCCCACGAGCTGTTGGGTTCAGCGGCTCCGGGCCAACTAAACGCAAGCGTCAGGACGAGGACGCCCAAGATAGCAGCGAAGCTCTGCAATAACTCGCTCTGTTGTAATTTCTGCGTCACTCCGGTAAATAGATTCATGAAAGATGAGGCTAGCTCGAGCCGCCCGCACCGTAAAAGTTGAAACCAATGTCTATCCAAAAGACGTCTAGCCAACCGACCTTAGCACCGCCTGCAACAAAAAGACTTACGCGGTAATTCTCCGGCGGCAGGGTTAAAGCTGCCCACGCTGACGTGCGCTGCACACCCGAACAAAACTCAGCACAGAACTTAGCTACCACTTCCTTAAGTCTAGCGCACTCGCCCAACCGTTCCTAAAGAGTCAGGGGACAAACCGAGCCTAGCTGTATCGGTTCTGTATTGACCTATGCTACCCCAGCCACCTTGTTACGGCGTAAAAGAACCCTCGAGGCCCCGATTTCCTCATGCTTACCCGCTACTTCTTGCTTCTCGCACCTGTAGGCAAATTGAAACGTCAACAGCGCCTAAAATCACGGTGTATAGGTGATGACGGTGGCTACTTTGCGTTGCAAGCCCACCGGACGGTTGACGACCTCACCGCCTACGACGAGCGTGCTGCTGCCCCCTGAATCGAGTTGCAGAGCGCTCTCGGCGCGGAGGTCTAGAAATAGCGGGACGAGTTCTCCGGCGGTCATTTCCGTGGCGACGAGCAGTAACACCGTCCCGTCTTGCCGGACGCCGAGCGCGGCGCGGGTGGTGCGGCGGTTGACGTTGCTCTCACGGTCTTCGGTATCGAACGCTTCTAGCTCCGGCCTAAAGGCGCTCCGGCCTGCTGCAACGAGGAGCGGCCCCGCCTCGACCGCCTCGGGAACAAAACGCCAGATAGTTGGGGCGGTTTCGAGCCGATAGTCCAGCGTGTTCCCGGCGTCTACGAGCGCGAGCGGGCGCACCTCGGGCAGGTACGACAAGACAAAACCGCCCGTCGGGACGCGGCGCGGCCCGACCTTGTTCTCAAGCACCCGCCCCGTTGCCGAAACTACAATAGCCCCCTGACGCGGACTGCCGACCCACGCACCCGCGCCTACCCCCCGCGCCGTATAAAGCGTGACGCGTTCGTCCTCGAGACTGAGCTGTGCGTGCGCGGCCCCATCAACTGTGAGGTAGAGCCTGCTTTGGGGGCGACCGACGACCGGCTGACCGAAGCCGAAACCCACCACCGCCCGGTTCCGGCTTGGCAAGGACTCGAGCCTTCCCCTCTCTTTTAACAGCCCGATACTCCGTCCGCTCGCCGGGTCAAAATACGACGCGTTAAGCCCGACGAGCGCGGCCCCGGTCAGCTCAGAAGGGGTGCGCAGCGCCGCCGAACCGCCCTGAACGGCAAACCTGCCGCGTCCCGGCGCGATTTCTACGAGGTCAACCTGACTCTCTCCGGCGAGGGTCTGCGTTCTAAATGAGCGCAGCGTCGCGCCGCCCCCGAGGTCGCGTTCGTCCGTCCGGGTGCCTGCGAGCCGGTTGAGCAGACGCTCCCGTAGGTCGAGCGCCGCGTCGCGTTCGTCCGCACTGCTACCCGCAAGCGCAGGATCTGTTTTGAGGTCAACGACTAGGCGCGTCGGGTCAGCGAGGGGAAACACCTCGAACTCGAGCGGCCCCGCCGCTTCCGTCCCGTCAAGGCGCAGCACCGTGTTTTTTGGTTCTGTCCCATCTCCGCTCGTCCAACTAAGCGTGAGGTTTTCAAGCTTTTCCGGAAGCTTTTCCGGCAGGAGCAGAGGGGGCAGCGTCAGGGTCAGCGGGCGTCCGGGCGTCGTAGTGCCGGTTTGCCGCAAAGACTCGAGGCTCGCCGCGTCTAGGTCGGCAAAATCAAACACGACGCGTACGGTTCCGCCAACGCTCGAGCGCACCCCCGTCAGCCGGGGCAAGGTGACGCCGAGCGCACCTAACACATCCCCCTGAAGATAAACCCGGTCAGCCTCTATGCGAGGTGCGCTCAGGTTGGACTCGAGGCCCAACCAGCCCAGTCCGACCGCGTAGCTGTAGCGTTCGCCCCGGTAGCTGAAGGTCGGTTCGGGCGTTTCCAGTGGCGCGGCTCCCGGTAGCAGATAGTAGGTGCCAGAGTTCGTGTAGGACGCTGGAGGTGTAAGAGGCGACGCTGCAACTGTCCCTGTACCAAGCGCCGAAAACATCAAGCAGCTCAGTAACGCATACAAAAAGCCGTGCTTAAAACCTGAGAACCGCTGTAGGGCAAGATTAAAGCGAATGCAGCACCCCGAGAAAATCGCCTGCGGCAACCCGCGCCCCGAGGATGTTTTCTAAACCGAGCGCCAGCTGATACGCCTGCACGTCGCGCCGCCCGATGGCGGTTGCGCCGACCCCCGCCGCCTGCTGCCGAAGCCCGCTCAGCGGTTCGGCGGTGAGGTCAACGACGCTCAGGTGTGGCCCGACCGAGGCGCTCGGCACCTCGAACGCCGGGTCGATACGAACGAGCAGGTCGGCCCGCATTAGGTAACTTGGAATCAGCGGGTCGCGGTATGAGCGGGCGGTGCATTCGGTACTCGCGGCGAGCGACCCGAGCGTGCGTTCAGCGGTCGGGCTGTCACTCGCTAGAAGCGTAATGTGCGCCGCGCCCAGAGATGAAGCTTCCCGGCACACCGCCCGCGCGAGCGGCCCCGACCCTACAACGACGACCCGCGCCCCGCGTGCGTCCCAGTTTTTGTTCTGCAGGGCCATCACGACGGCCCGCCCAAGGGTGTACTCGGCAATCAAACCGCCATACGAAACGGTCAGCGCGTCGGCGGTACCGGTTTCCTGTGCGATTAAGGACGAGCGCTGCGCGACTCGGAAGGCGGCCTCGTGAAAGTGTTCGTCTAAGACGAGTGCGCCGCGAAACTCGAGCGGCGCTAAACTCCCGGCGACGGCGCTAAACTCGGTCGGCGTAACGGGGTGTAAGAGCACGCCCAGAGCAGGTTTGCGAAACTGCGTTAGGGCTTGCCGGAGGGCGTGGTCGGGGGTGATGAGGGCGACGAGTTGCACTTGGGGAGTATACCCTCTGATTACAAAGGCCGAAAGGTCACATTTGGCATCGGGTTCAGTTGCCAGCTTCACGGGCTAAAAAGATTTTTACGGCTTCGCTGAGGGGTAGCTTTTCACTATCCGCCACAGCGAGATAGTCCCGTAAAAAGGGCAATATGAGTTTTTTACCTGTTGCTAGCTCACGCCTAAACAGCTGTCCTGTGGGCCCCATTACCTCGAGATACCCCTCATCCATCGCGGCTAACGTCGCTTCACGGTCGTAGGGGACGAACTGCTTTTGATAGTGCCAGCGGTCGTCTCGAAAGGTCAAAATTGCGTATTGCGCGTCCAAACTTCCGCCTAAAGGTAGACCGCACGAGTCAATCGTTAAAAGCGTGCGGTCGTCCCAGTGGCGCTCGAGCCAGTTGTGATTATGTCCTCTGATGATAAAGGTCTCTGAGGTGTCCCTGAGCAACTCACGTAATGTTTCAGCTGGTGTGTCTGCGTGAATGCTGGCAAAAAGGTCGTGCGGCGCGGCGTGCGTCACCAGCAGTCCCGGTAGCCGATAGGTGAGCGGCAACGCCCGCATCGCCTCTAAGTCTGCCCCGCTAAACTGACCCTGCGCCCACGCCAAACCCTGAAACCGCTCGGTTGCCCAGTCGGGATGCGCGTCCGGGGTACCGTAATGCGTCAGGTAATGTTCGTGATTACCCTTGAGAACGGGACAACCGAGCGCCGTTACGACGTCCCAACAGGCTTTGGAGTGGGGCATCACGTTAACGACGTCACCTGCGATGATGATTTGCTCGACGTTTTGAGTTTCGGTGTGGGCTAAAACAGCCTGTAACGCCCCCAAGTTTCCGTGAATGTCAGCGATAACAGCAATTCGCATGAGTTTAAGTGTACAAAAATTGCGACGGACGACCGAAAAATGTGGCGTTATGGTAAACTGACGTTATGTACGCCGCACCGCGCCCAATTTTGTCCACACTTTATGCGCGCGGCTTTGTGGCACGAACGTCCCTGCACGCCCGCTGACCTACCCAACCTGATACAGTTTTTATATCTGCGGCAGCACTCGACCTGCGCCGCAACCCTGTCCGGGTCTCGCTCGGATACCTCTGAGGTGATTATGCACGTAACTTTGCCTGACGGAAAACGTTTAGACCTGCCCGAACACGCAACTGCCAAAAACGCCGCCGAAGCCGTCGGCCCCGGCCTCGCCAAAGCTGCTTTAGGCGCAACCGTCAACGGTCAACTAACTGACCTTTTGACCGAACTCCCGGACGGCGCTGAAGTCTCGATTTTGACCAAGAAAGACGACGCCACTATCCGCTTGATGCGTCACACGCTGGCGCACGTGATGGCGCAAGCTGTGACCGACGTGTTCGCCGCCGAAGGTCACGCCCGCGAAACCGTAAAAATGGGTATCGGCCCAGTGATTGAAAACGGCTTCTACTACGACTTTGATTTGCCGCGAAACCTGACCCCGGAAAATTTAGGGTCTATCGAAAACCGGATGCGTGAGATCGTCAAGGCCAAGCTGCCGCTCCGCAAGTTTGAGCTGCCCCGCGCTGAAGCTTTGTCCCGCTTTGAAGATGGAGACCCGTACAAGCTCGAGCTCATCACCGACCTGCCCGAAGATGTGCCGCTGACCTTTTACGAACAGGGCGGAGAAGACGGCTTTACCGACCTCTGCCGGGGGCCGCATGTTCCCAGTACCGGCGACATCCCGCCACACTTCAAGCTGATGTCGGTGGCGGGCGCGTACTGGCGCGGCGACGAGACGAGGCCGATGTTGCAGCGGATCTACGGCGTGGCGTTTAAGACCAAAGAGGAGTTGGAGCATCACCTCTGGCAGTTGGAAGAGGCGAAAAAGCGCGACCACCGTAAACTCGGCGCAGAGTTGGATATCTTTACGCTAGACGAAGACATCGGCCCCGGTCTGCCGCTCTGGTTGCCGCGCGGCGCAGCGATGATTGAAGAACTCGAGGCTCTCGCCAAAGAGATGGAGCGTCTTGCTGGGTATCAGCGGGTGAAAAGTCCGCATATCGCCAAGGAACAGCTCTTCCTCAAATCCGGTCACTTGCCCTACTACGCCGACGATATGTTCCCGCCGATGGAACTCGACAACGTAACCTACTACCTCAAACCGATGAACTGCCCGTTTCACCACAAGATTTTTGCGGCGCGTCCGCGTTCTTACCGCGATTTACCCTTGCGGCTTGCCGAATACGGGACGTGCTACCGTTACGAAGACCACGGCGCGCTGATGGGTTTGATGCGGGTACGCAGCTTGCAGATGAACGACGCGCACATCTACTGCTCCGAAGCGCAGTTTGAAACCGAGTTTATGAAGGTTATCGAGATGTACTTGGCGTATTTCAAACTTTTCGGGATTCACGAGTACGTGATGCAGCTCTCTAAGCACAGCAAAGAGGGATTAGGCAAAAAGTACGTGGACAACCCTGAACTCTGGGAAAAAACCGAAAAGATGGTGCGTCTTGCGTTGCAAAACGGTAACATCAACTTTGTCGAAGTCGAGGACGAAGCGGCTTTTTACGGGCCGAAGATTGACGTGCAAATTAAAAGTGCGATTGGGCGCGAGTTTACGTTGGCGACCAATCAGGTGGATTTCGCGCAGCCGGGGCGGTTGGGGCTCGAGTACATCGCCGAAGACGGCAGCCGTCAAACTCCCTTATGCCTCCACCGCGCCCCGCTCTCAACCCACGAACGGTTTATCGGTTTCTTAATTGAGCATTTCGCTGGCGATTTCCCGCTCTGGCTCGCGCCTGAACAAGTCCGTATCGTTCCCATCGCCGACCGCCACAACGACTACGCCGTTGGACTCCGCGAGCAGCTTTTTGACCTGGGCCTCCGCGCCGAAACCGACCTCCGCAGCGAACGCATGAACGCCAAAGTCCGCGACGCCGAACTCTATAAAGTTCCTTACACCGTCATCGTCGGGGACAAAGAGATGGAAGCCGGAGCGGTGTCGTTTCGGAGCCGGAAAGAGCCGGAGCAGAAAGGGATTGCGGCGGCGGTGTTTGTCCAGCACCTACAGGCGCATGTGCTAGGAAGGGCGCTCGAGGTCGTGCCGCTGACTCATCTAGAAACGGCGTAAAGTAAAGGCGCGAGGTAGCGCCACTAACTCACCTGGCGACAGTCTAAAAAGTACGGAGCGATGTGTTCGTAGCACATCGCCCTCTTTTGTCAATATCCAATATCCTATTCGAGTAAGCCGCTAGAGACGCACGGGGCTGCACCGCGTTCTTCTGTTCCTACTAAGCAGGTTTCGCGGTTTTCCAGGGACGGGTGTACGAAGATATCCCAGTTCGCTACACTCGCGTGCCAAGGTTTCTCGAGCTTGAAGTAACCCATTTCTTGGTTGTTCGCGCCGTAGCACCACGCTTCTATAGTCGCTATAGTTCCCGCTCGGGCGTCTGCAGGACGGCCTGCTTCGGCAGTCGCTACATCTCTGAAAGATGCCTCACTTTTTAGAAACAAGCTACCTACGCTGAGAGCGGCTTGCAAACTACCATCACAACTTCCTTGGTTGGGCTCAGGAAAGTTGACAACTTGGAGCCGAACAACTTCAGGCAAACCACCAAGACAAGCTGTTAAAGTAAAGGCTAATACTAGAATTAGCGTCTGAAGCTTACTTCCTTTCAAGATAAAACACCCCTCTGAGTTCCCAACCCTTTTTTTGGTGGTTTCTGGGTTACTAGCAAGTTATTGACTCTCTTTAGAAAGGAATCAAGAGCTTCTAAATAATCAATATGGTGATAATAAGCTTATATATAAAACCTTACAATCATGAAACCTTAATCTTTTCGCTTCCACAACCACTCCCGCAACGTCAAACCGCTCGCCGCCACCTCAGCCGCCTCTTCACGCCCGACATACCGGTAGTGCCACGGCTCATAGATATAGCAGGTCAATGTCTCTTTACCCTTCGGATAACTCATCACAAACCCAAACTCAGCGGCGTGCTCCTGAAGCCACGCACCTTCCGGCGTTTCAGACCAGTCGTCTAGTTCCCACGCAGGGTCGCCGTCCGCACTGCGAAAGTCAAGCGCAGTGCCGAGCTGATGCTCCGAATGACCAGGGCGGGCGCTGCTCTTCAAGGCGGCGTCGTAGCCGTCTTGTTCTGTCCAATAGGCGAACGTTTGCTCTTGATAGCTGTACGAACGATAGGCGGACTGAACCTCGAGCCCCATCCCATCAGCCTCAGCTGCTTTTAGCAACGCTTCCAAGTCTGGCATGACAAAACTCCGCAGTTGTGTCGCATCGGTTCCAACGCCCAATGAAGTGACAGGTTCCAGGTCATTCGGCGCGTAGTCTTCAGGCAGCGCGTAAAGCGTGTCGAGTACCGTATAGGGCCAATCGTCATAACTTGTAAGCGAAGCGGGACGGTCTTCGTAGCCGCAGGGGGGGAGCGGCGTCTGGGCCACTGCAAAAGATAAAAGGGGCAAAATGAGTGAGCTTAAACGCACCATGTTAGGCATCGTAACAACCTTTGCTGAGTCTGAGCTAGAGGTCAGGGTATGAGGGGGAGCCCGCGTCGTCAAAAGACCGGTTGCCGCAAAAACGGCGATGAGCAAGGCGGCCTCGAGCCTCAACACCTGTCCGAATCTTCGCGGGCTACCCTGCGGATTACCCTGTTGTAGCGCCGGTAAAAACCACCAGCGGTTGAGCGCGGCGATTCCAAGAATGATACTGACGAGCGCGAGTTTGGCGGTCAGCGCAAGTCCGTAGGTTGTAGAGACGAGTTGGGCAGGCTGCTCGAGGTGCAGCAGACTGGCGTAGATACCGGTTGCAGTAAGGAGCAAAACGCAAAAGAGGCCGAGGCCCGAAATCCTTGCCATCGTCTTTACGAGCAGCTCGTCTGCCGGGTCGCGCCGCCACGCTGGTGAAAGCGACATATAAAAGACCGCGCCGCCCCAGAGTGTCGCCCCGGCAAAGTGCATCAGGTCGACGACGAGTGCCGGAGGGCCGTGTAAGGCCGCCGCGTGGCTTAAAAAGCTAAAGCTGCCTAAGATACCGACACCGGCGAGGAAAAAGTGGGCATTGCCCTTTTGGGAGGGGCGTTCGGGGGCGTTAAACCCCAAAGTGAGGACGAACGCGGTGAGCGCGAGCCGCACCAGCGTGGCTTGTCCGTGGCGGGTGGCTAGGGTGTACTCGAGGATAAACCCGGCGTCAAAGCGTCCGACAAGCTCGGTGACGCGCCACATTACGTCACCCAAGCTGCTGACTATAAGGAGCAGAGCGCCGAAAACCGTGCCGAAGCGGAGCGTGCGCCGCATCTGCAAGGCCAGTTCCGGCCCAACGAAGCGGCGAAAAATCCCGGCTCCTAACAGCAAGACCGCCCCCAGATAGAGGGCGGTTTTGAATACCGCGTCCATAACTCGCTAGCGCGCGACCTGAAAGGTCGTGAACCCCTGCGTGGTGTGCGAATCGACGGACAAAACCCGCCACATCACGACGTAAGTCCCTGCGCTGAGGTCTGGCTTAAGCGGTAGCGTGACGGTTTCAGCGGTACGTTCATCCGTTTGGAGACCGGTATCGGCTCTAACCTTTTCATCGTCTTGCGTCTCTAAAACGTTTGAAGCAAGTTGACCGGCGAGTCCGTTCGTCCGCAACCGGGCGTTCTCGGCGCTTTCGCCGGGTTTGTCTGTTTTGGGGGCGTCCAGCGGATAGACCTTAAAGATGCTGAAGCGGGTCTCGAGCGCTTCGCTGTAGTTGAGCGTCACGTCACTCGGCGCAGCCTGCAGCGTCTCACCGTCAGCGGGCGTGCTGCTCGTCAGTTCAGAATGGGCCGACCCGACCCCGGCAACAACCAGGGTCAGCGCCAGCACGAAGGGTTTTACGAGAGCAAGGTTTACGAGAACAGCGTTCACGGGAACGTGAGGTCGGCAACAGGTTCAACTTTATCTTCGTAAGGGACGTTTAGCTTGACCTCGGTCTCGCCGATAAAACCTGTGATTTCAAAGGTGTACGCGCCCGGTTCGCTCAGAATGAAGTCGCTCGTGTACGCGCCCGGTTCGCCGTAAACGGCCCGTAGCGGCAGCTCGCGGCGGGCCTCGCCGTCCGGCGCGATGATGGCGGCTTTGAGGCTAGTCTCGAGGTTTTCGACCGGCGTTTCGTCTATCTTGTGAACCGCGAGGTCCAGACCGTTTAACTGGTCGGTATAGGTCGGCTCGTGAACGTACCCGATAGTGACTTCGTACTGGTTTTTGCCCTGACCGACCGTCTTATGTTCGTGAGCGAAAGAGAGGGGAAGGGCGAGCAAACCGGCGGCAACTAAAACATGCTTGTACATAAAAGACTCCTAAAGCTGAACGGGGGAAGGTTGATTTGCGAGGGTGGCTATCAGCTTTAGGGGTGGTGGGGCGCGGCTCCGGAAGAGGCGAAAGAGACGTGGTTGCAGCGTGTGACGAGGTAAAAATGTGACGAGAAGCGTTTGAGGCCCAAATTTTATTACCCTCACCACTTTGGGCAGCGTCCCGGCTCCGACAATACATAAGACGCAGTGAGGCCCGTGTTCGTGAGCAGGTGCGTGTTTGGGTTCAGAGTGGCGATTTCTGGACTGTCCCGGCATTGATATATTCATACGCGTCGCGCCCATATGAACAGACGTGCCTGCCGCACCCGCTAAAACACCCTGCAAGGCGACGCGGTACGGGGCCAAAAGAATCCCTGACCCGGCCCAAAGGCAGAGCAGCGAAACGAGTTTTTGCCGAAGCGTCAACAAAAGGTCTCCGTCAGGTGTTCAGTCTAAGTCAAGGCTAAAACGTCGGGCCGAAAATCGTCCCGCGCATCTCCATCGGCTCTGCGAGTATCAGGAGTGACAGGGCGGCAAAGAGCAGGACAAACAGGAGCGGCGGCCAGAGCGCCAGCACGCCGCGTTTACCGAAGTCGCGGAGCGCAATCCGGAACGCTGTCCACACCGCCAGCAGCGAATACACGCTGACAAAGCCTGCGCCGATAGGGAAGAGCCAGTGGGTCGGGACGAGCCTCGAGAGTCGCCAGTTCGGGTCTACGGCAAAGCCCCACGTCTCGAAGAAATGCTGAAATACCGGGACGATGCTGAGAGCGCCGGTTGAAAAGTGAAACAGATAATGAGCCGCCCAAAAGCCGAACCCGAGCGGCAAGAGCACATAGCCCCAGCGCATCAGCGCAGTTTTTACCGTGCTGCGTTTTCCGCCTAGACGGTCGGCGAGCACGCTCATGCCAACGGTTAATCCGAAGCCGATCAAGGTGACACTGCCAAAGATGACGACGAGCAGTAATGCTTCGTTGCGTGTTCCTAAAGCTGCCGAAAGAGTTTCTGCGCCCTGATAAAACGGCCCGATCATGGCGAGCGCGTTTAAGAGTCCCCAAAAGGTTAAAAGGATACCCAGCAGGACGACGGCGAAACCGCCACGTTTGGCCCACGGGCTGCGTGTCCACTCGAGCCCCGGCGTCCGGATGGTGAGCGCCACATTGTCATACGGGCACGCCCGCACACAGTTCAGGCATAAGGTACAGTCCATATTCGAGGTGATCGTCGGCACCATCAGGTCGGTTTCACAACCCGGAAAATAACCTGAACCGTTGGCATTCTGAATTTGCGAAAGGGGGATGAACACTGCTTGTCCTTTGGCTTGTTTAGCGTCGGCGTAGCTTTCACGTCCGTGCAAACACGGTTTGTCGTGGCAACTGCTGCACACGTCCGGGTTGACGGCGGTAATCTGCGTCGGTGAGGCGGTTGAAAACGCAAAGTTGAAATTTCCAAGCGGGCACACGTAACGGCAGAAGGTTCCGGCTGGAAAAAGTGTGTCGATCACAAGTGCGCCCATAAAGTAGCCGATCACGAGCCACGCGGTCAGAAACGGACTGGCCCAGAGGTCGAACACTTCATACGATAAAAAAAACGCGAGGAGCAGCGCCGTCACAAAATATTTGTTTTTCAAGCGTTTGGGCCAAGCCAGTCTATGGGGCAACAGCTTGTCTAACTGCCGCGTCAAACCTCTCGTCAGCATGAGCGGGCACGCCGAGCAAAACGCGTTGCCGAAAACCGCGAGAGCAACGACGCCCAGACCCCGGTAGTGCAGCCAGAGGGTTGTCGTAGCGATGTTACGCGGGGCGAGCTGGTCTCCGGTGAGACCGTCCACGACAGCAAAAATAGCGAGCAATAGCAGCGGCAGCTGGAACACCAGACGGGCGTAACGCCAGCGGAAAAAGCGCCGTAAACCGGGTAATTTGAGGAGGTCGAAGCCTCGAGGCTGCCGGGGCCAGACCGGACGGCTGGAGCGGTGCCTGGGCAAACCTGCCTCGTCGGGCGGGTGTAAGGGTTTCGTAATAGACACGGTGTCCTCCTACCTTGCGTTGGAACAGCTGAACGCAAAAAACTAAAGCTAAACGTGGTTTAGCTAGACGTCTTCAGGAGGTGCGCGGCTGCGTGAAAAGGCGAAGGTTTCGGCAGCAATATAGCAAGTTGGGCAGGCTGGTAAAAGGCTTTCTATCCCCTGTTGGCGGTCGGCTAAGGTGGTGGGAATGACCGGAAGCGTGCCGCTAAACACCATAATGATGGGGTGCAGGTGGTGCGGCGTGCCGTGTGGGTGCGTATGCGCGAAACCTTGAATGGTGCTGAGCTTAGGAGCGGCGAGCGCGGCGGTGCAAAAAAGCCCCAAAAGCAGGGTGACGCCACCTGCGCGCAGAGCTTTCCCAAACCGTTTGCTGAGCCGCCCGTTCATCAGCCGCCCGGAACCGTCACGCTCAGCTCGTCTTTCGCTTCACCGCCGTCGGGCAGCGTTACGTCGGCCTGCACAATCCAGTCACCGGCCATATTAAAGGTAAAGTCCTCTGTCTGGTAGAGACCAACTTCTGTAGGTGCCGCGTCGGTGATAACGGGTTCCATACCCGCGTGCGTCATGATGCCCGTAACGGCAACGGTCGCACCTGCGACGGCCTTGTTGTCGCTGCCGAGAACGTAGACGCGCACCGGAGCCGGGCCGATAGCGGGTTTTTGGGGAAGCTCGAGGCTCACTTTTACCCCGTCGGCGTTGCCTGCACCCCCGGTCGCAGCGTCCGAAGGCTCCGGTGGACGGCAAGCGGCGAGAACTATCAGTAAAAAAACAGCTAAATAACGCATCTCTTTACTCTACTCTCTAGCTTTCTGACAGATGTCCCGCTATTTAACGTTCTGCTGACGCTCAGGGCAAGCGGTTACGGCGTTGTAAAAACTGGGTGACGCCCCCGGCGAGAGCGTCCGCCAACACGCCCGGTTTTTGCAGCAAGGTTACGTCTTGCGGGTTACTCAGATAGCCGAGTTCGACAATCAGCGCGGGCGTCGCCGGGTGGACGGTGTGCGCGTAGCTGCGGAAGTTAAACGCATAGTATTCGCGCATCGAGTCAGTGGTGTTGCCAGTGTCGTCGGAAAGTCCGGTCGCGGCTAGATAGTCGGCGTCGATGAGGTGTTTGAGCTGAGGCTCGAGCCCGTTCCGGGGTGGCTGAAAATACGCGGATTTGTAGCCAGTTCGCGCCGGGTCTAACACGCTGTCGGCGTGAAGGGACAGCATCAGGTCGGCGTGGTAGCCCGCCGGGGGCGTGGCGCGGAGCAGGTCAACGGTGACGCCCTGGGCCTCGAGCGTCTGCTTCAAGGCCCGTGCCACACTGCGGTTGACCGAAAGCTCACTGAGGCCACCTGAAAACCCGCCGGTATTCCCGCGTAAGTGGGCGAGTTCGTCGGGCTGTCCCGCGGCTCCGTCATGACCGATTTGCACCCCGATACGGGGCGGCCCGAACGCCAGCCGTAAAACGCTCCGGGTTCCGTTTTTCAGGGCTGTGCGGGTCTGTCCGGCGAGGCCGAAGTGTGACGCCGCGAGGGTCGTTGAAAAGGTCAGTACTGAAGCAAGCAAAAGAACAGAAATGTTGAGCGCCAGGGTTTGTAAGGTCTCGAGGTACCGGGGCGTTTCGCCAAAGTCGGTAAAGCGCTCCGTCCTCATCACAAAAGCCTAGCACACCGTCCTGCACGCAGTTTGTGGGTTCGTACTGCAAGCTCTTAAGACGACGTGCTAACCCGCTTTGACGACCCGCTCCCCGGTCAACCAGTAAATGGCGTGTTCGTTGACGTTTTCAAAATGGTCGCCGAGGCGCTCCAAATACCGCGCCATACTGAGGAGTTTGGTCGCTTGCGAGATGATTTTGGGGTTTTCCATCATATAGGTGAGCAGTTCGCGCTGAATCTGCTCGTATAAGTCGTCGATTTCGTCGTCCATGTCGAGCGCTGAACGTGCCGCTGAAACGTCCCCCTCGGCAATGCCGCGGATGGTCGTTTCAATCATCTCGTTTAAGATTTCAAAGATGCGTTCGGTGTCCACATACTTTTTGATAGGCGGTTTTTCGGCGAGTTCGGCCCCGACTTTCGCCACGTGACGGGCGTTGTCCCCGGCGCGTTCGATTTCAGCCAAAGTGCGGTGCATGGCACCCAACAGGCGCAGGTCGGTGGCGGCGGGTTGGCGGCGGGCGATGACGGTCAGGATGGTCTGGTCGATTTCGGCCTCGAGCGCGTCTATCTTCAGGTCGTTTTCGGCGCACAGCTCAGCTGCGCCCGGTTCAGCGTCGATGAGCGCACGTTTGGCGAGGCCGACCGATTCGCGCACCAGTGAAAGCATCCGTACGACCGACGCGGTAATCTCTTGCAAGTTCTGGTCAAGGGCGGTCATAGGTGAGAAGCGTAACATCCTCTTACTATGAGAGCGGGCTGTCAGGAGAGCGTCAGCTAGATGAGCCGTTATTATATTTTTGAGAGGATAATACGTGAACGACTATTTTGAACTGCTAAACAGATACGACGAGGGTGTAGAGCATCTCGACATGCCAGCTGATAGAAGCCTCCATATCGGGCTGACTGAAGATATTAAGCGCTTGCAAACGGTTTTGCGGGAAGAGTTGGGGCTTGAGTGTCGGCTCAACGTTGTTGACTATCAATATCCCGCTTGGTACGGAGGTTTGTACATCATGAAAGACGCTTACGATAACCCTTGTTCTGAAGAACATCATCCAACTCACTCAGATGCAGCTCTTAGTATCCGCATCTCTAACTTTGGTCGTTTGACAACAATTTTTGGTTGTATCAAAGAAACGTTGCATACCTATCCCGTTGAAAGAATCCGCGAATACATCACGGAACCGAGTTTCCGCTACGTCCCTATCGAAGTGCTTTTGAAGCCTTACAGCGGTGTTCACATCACGCCGTATCGCTCGAGCAAAACCTATACCTGGTTTGAACGGTTCTTCTTTTACCCAACCTGACAAAGTTATGAAGTATGCCTTTGGCACCCTCTCGTCAAATTATAGCTAAGCTCAGCTGACGGCCCGCTGACAAACAGATGGCTAGAATCAAGCTGTGAAGTGTTGGAATATTGAGGTTCGGGTCGCTTGAGCGCACATATCTTGGTCGTCGAAGACGAGCTGGCGGTACGTGAACTGCTCTCGTTTCACCTGACGCGAACCGGGTTTCGGGTGACGGAAGCTGAAACGCTAGCTGAAGCTTGGGAACACGTTGCCGGGGCTGACGCGGTGGTGCTCGACTGGATGCTCCCGGACGGCTCCGGCGTGGACTGGTTGAGGACGTTGCGGCAGACCACGAAGGGGGAACGTCAACCGGTGTTGATGTTGACCGCTCGAGCCAGCGAAACCGACAAGGTGCAGGGCCTCAACTCGGGCGCAGACGACTACCTCGTCAAACCGTTTTCAGCCGCCGAACTCGTGGCACGGCTCCGGGCGCTGTTACGGCGTACTGAACCGGCGCGTGTGCATAAGGTAGGAGCGCTCGAGCTTGACGAACGTCAGGGGAGCGCCCGTTTTGAGGGTCGCCCGCTCACCCTGACCCGGCGCGAATTCGACCTGTTGGCCTTTTTGTGCGCGTCGCCGGGGCGGGTATTCTCGCGTACTGAGCTGCTCGACAGAGTGTGGGGTGAGGACTTTCTGGGAACCGAGCGCACCGTAGACCAGCATGTCGCGCAGCTTCGGGCGCTGTTAAATACAGCTGACCTGATTGAAACGGTGCGTGGACGCGGCTACCGTTTCAAGGAGCCGGAGTAACGTGACGCAGCTCCCGCCCTACTTCGACCTGTTGGAAGAGGGTTTGATTTTAGTCGGCGACCGCCGGGTGGTGCGGCTAAACGCGGCGGCAGGCCGATTTTTAGACGTTGAACCAGACGGTGCGGCAGGTGCGCCGCTCATCAGCGTGCTGCGTGACCACCGGCTCGAGGAAGTGTTCTTAACCGGTCAAAGTACTGAATTAGAGACCAGAGGCCGAATCCTCCGCGCCTCGGCCACGCTCGACTGCCTCATGCTAGTTGATTTGAGCGAAACGCGCCGCGCCCAAGAGAGTGCCCGCGAACTCTTGGCGGTGCTTTCCCACGAACTCAGAACGCCTGCTACGACCATTCGCTCGACTTTAGAAGCCCTTCGTTACCCGTTAGAAGAAGCCCAACGCGAACGCTTTTTGGGCCGCGCCGAAGCTGAAACCGAGCGTTTAGTCCGTCTCTTAAACGATTTGACGGTAGACGTGCGCCCGCCCAAGCTCCGGTCGCTGGCGCTGCGCGAGGTTGTCTCGCGGGCGCTGACCCTGTTGCATGACACGTTTTTAGAACATAAAGTGAGGCTCGAGTGCAGCGTCCCGCCCTTTACTGTCTTAGCCGACGCCGACAAGTTGTTGCAGGTTTTAATTAATTTGCTCGAGAACGCCGCCGTTCACGGCCCCGACGAAAAAACGGTCTTTCTAGCGGTCGAAATGCAGGGCGCGTGGGTGCGAGTTTCGGTTCGTGACGAGGGGCAGCCGCTCCTTAAACCGGCTATTGAAGGGTTGTTTGAACCGCACTCGAGGGGTCGCGGCGTCAAGGTCAAGGGAACGGGGTTGGGGCTCTATATTGTGCGTTCGATTGCTAACCGGTGGGGCGGCGAGGCGTGGGGGCGGCCTTTAGAAACGGGAAATGAGTTTGGGTTTAGTGTGCCGCTACGCTAAGGCTTTCTAGAAACAGCAAAGATCTCTACAGCGTGTCTCCTAGAGGGGGCGGATAAGGTGCAATCTGACCTGCTTCAAGAATGGCTAAAGCTGTAGTACGCGTTTTCAAATCGGTGTCGTTTTGTAAGGCAGTGTAAATCGTCAATGAGCTAGCAGCGCAGTCTTCGACAAAACGGTTCATGGTGGCCTCGTTTAGGTACGGATAGGCGCGGTCAAGCACCAGGTCGTCGTGCGTATCGGTGTAAAACGAGCGTTTATACTCGAGCTGATGGTGTAGCGTACTGGTAGGAACGAAAGAAACGTAGCTCGGCGGGTCGGGGTTCGGTAAAAATACCTTCCAAAACAGACTGTTCGGATGGTCTCTAAGGTAAAGAAAGTCGAGGCCGTACCAATCGTCTTTAAGTATCCAAAAAGCGTCCTTGCCTTGTGCTCGCTGCTCGGCGAACAAAGTAGCGAACTCACGCTTCGACGCCTTGCCTATTTGCTTAGACCAAAGATTATCGCAGAGCAGGTGAAAGAAGTAACCCCACAAGAAACTATATTTCTCTCCATCTTCTTCGTTTCTAAGACCGGTCAAGTACGTGCGGTAAAAGTCCAGATCGCGGATATCGCCTTCACCTTCGC
Organism: Truepera sp.; assembly: GCA_965215315.1. Taxonomy (GTDB): domain Bacteria; phylum Deinococcota; class Deinococci; order Deinococcales; family Trueperaceae; genus Truepera. The sequence continues at coordinate 3,567,090 of CBDCDB010000008.1, forward strand.
CCTTTTTAAGATAGTGCGTCACTTCTTTGGGTGGGTCAAACGTGCTCCAGTCGGCATTTGGCAGCCCTGAATCAGGTGCAAGATGACCACACGCAAAGGCTACCGGGTCGAATGGGAGGGACTCGAGGAGCTTTTCGGTAATCCGCAAATGGCTTATCCAGGTACTCACAATCCAAACTTTACCTTTTGTCGAGTGATATGTCCCCAAACGGACTTTCGTCAAACCTACCCGACCGGAACATCTCACTGATTTTTACGGCGGCCTGCCGCTGCACCGGGTCACGGCTGAAACGTTCGTCCCACGCGCTCTGTACCCTTACGGCGCTGTGGTGAAGCCCCTGATAGATAGCACCGTGATAGCGCTGCGAAAGTTTGTACCCACCCCGGTAGCCCTCCACAATAAAACGTGGGTCTTTGGGGGTAGACGTGCCGCCGAGATGCAAGACTTCGGTTTTGACCAAATGGCACGCCCAGCCTGAGCGCCGAAACCGAAAACACCACTCCATATCTTCGTTGTAAAACCGTAAAGACGCGTCCATTCCGCCCACAGCGGCGACCGCTTCGGTACGAAAGAGCTGCAGGCAACCCGAAAGCCACGGTACTGAAATAGAGGTCTGGGCGCTGCGGTTTAGCTTGGCGTAGTGCCACCGGTACGGAAGCCCCTGATTTTGCCACCCACCGTCCGGCGTCCTGACGCTCGGGCCGACCATCCCGGCAACCGGCTGCTGCACCGCCGCTAAAAGTCGGGGCAGCGTCTCCGGCCCTATAAAAACATCAGCGTTCAGATGTGCGGCGTAGGGCGTCGTCACAAGCTTGAGGCCGCAGTTGACCATATACGCGAAGCTGTGGTTGGGCACCTTGAGGAGTTCAGTCTTGACGTGTGGGGTTTCGTCCGGCGGACTGCTGTCGAGCACGACGACGCGCACACCGGGGGCGCAGGCGGCGAGTTTTTCCAAACACGTTTTCAACACATCCGGTGTGCGGTAGTGCATCACGAGTAGGGTCAGGGTGTCATGGTTCATAGCGTTATCTAGGTGTTTGTACGGGCGAAAGCCGAGTACTACACAGCTGATTATAAGGAACGGGGGGTATAGTGCTTGGGAATGAGCAGTTTAGATTCCCCCTTAAAGATTGGTGTGGCGTTAGGTGGCGGTAGCGCTCGAGGTTTTGCCCACATCGGGGCGCTTACCGCTCTGGAGCGCAACGGGTTTGTCCCTGACCTGATTGTCGGAACGAGCTTCGGGGCGATTGTCGGGTCGCTCTACGCTGCTGGGCTGACGCCGCATGAAATTGCCGGAACCGCCAACAGTATGCGCTGGCGTGACCTCTCTAAAGTGCTTGACTTCGGCCTGCACAAAGCGGCGCTCTTTTCGGGGGACAAGCTCGAGACCTACCTTGATGAACTCGTCGAAGGCCGGAGTTTCAGCGACTTGAAGCGTACCCTCGTCGTCGTCGCTACCGACCTCGCTACCGGTGAGCCCGTCAACCTGACCTCTGGGCCGCTCGCTAGAGCCCTGCGTGCCAGCGCCTCGATGCCGGGGGTATTTTCACCCGTTGAGCTGAACGGGCGGTTTCTGGTTGATGGCGGGCTAGGCTCGCCGCTACCGCTGGCAACGCTGGAGGGCTACGACCTCGATATCGCGCTTGGGATTGGGGCGGGACTCGAGGAAGCCGACTCCGGCGCGATTCGTTTTGCCCAGCGCTGGCTCACCACCCGGATGGGGCAGCACGTTCACAAGACCTTGCGCGACCATCCCGGCGCACATCCGATGCGGCAGCTCGGGCGTTCACTCGCACACACCATGACCGCGTGGCAAACGCCGCAAGTCTTGTCCGAAGAGGCGCTCTACGTGCATACAAATCCGCCGATCAGCTGGTTTAACTTTCGTGGGGCGGAAGTGGCGATGACCGCCGGAGACGCAGCTTTAGAAGGCTATATCCCCCGGCTTAAAAAAGCCTTAAGCGCGTACGACTCGGTAAGTTACCAGGTCTAGACCTCACCTACCTTGACACCTCTGAGCTGAATAAACCAGTCTATCGTCCACGTTGCGCTGATTGTTAGAGATTACGATGAGGCTACCGCGTTTTACACGCAAAAGCTTCATTTCACGCTCTTAGAGGATACCTATCAAGCCGAGCAGGATAAGCGCTGGGTCGTCGTTGCGCCGCCCGGTTCAGGGGGGACGAATCTCTTGTTAGCTTGAGCCTCAACTCCTGAGCAAGAAGCGTTTATCGGTCATCAGTCAGGGGGCAGGGTTTTTTTGTTTCTCCGTACCGACGACTTTTGGCGCGATTGTCACGAGATGATCTCTAAAGGTATTGAGTTTGTGCGTGGACCCAAAGAGGCTGAGTACGCCACCGTTGCGGTATTCAAAGATTTATACGGCAATTTGTGGGACTTGCTCGAGTTTGTTCCAGATCGTCCGTTAGCTCGGCGCTCGAGCTAACACCTACAAAATCGCCTTCCCGAGCAGCGACGCCGCCATCTCGACCATAATCCGCCCGGTCGTATTTTTAACGTCTAAAACTGGATTGACTTCGACTAAATCGAGGCTCGTGACCTTGCCCGAATCGGCTAGCAGTTCCATCAACAGGTGGGCCTCGCGGTAGCTGAGACCACCCGGTACAGGGGTGCCGACACCCGGCGCGAGGGTCGGGTCTAAAGCGTCGGCGTCGAACGAAACGTGCAAGCGCGGAACGTCCGAGAGGTATTCGGTGGCCTCTTCTGCGACGACCGCGAGGCCGCGCTTGTCAATCTCTTTCATCGTGTAGGCGCGGATGTTGTGCTCACGGACGAACGCCCGCTCGAACGGGTCTAGGCTCCGCAAGCCGATAAACACGAGGTCTCGCGGCCTCAAAATTGCGCCGCCGCCCCAAACCTCGAGCAACCTCTCATCACCGTTTCCTAGCAGGTGCGACAGCGGCATCCCGTGAATGTTGCCGCTCGGACTGCTCTGGGGCGTATTGAGGTCGGCGTGCGCGTCCACCCAAATGACGCCCGTATGACCGGCTTGGGCCACCCCCGCCACACTGCCCAGCGAGACCGAATGGTCACCGCCTAGCGCAATAGGAAAATCGCCTTCAGGCATCTCTCTAAGTTCCAAAAACGCCTGACGGCAGGTTTCGGCGATGGTTTCAGCGTAGTGAAGGCCGTTTGTGCTGGTGATGGCTTCAGCGACCGGCATCTGCACGTTGCCGTGATCAAAAACCGTGTGTCCGAGTTTTTCTAAACTCGCCGCTAGCCCCGCGAGCCGCAACGCGCTCGGCCCCATATCGACGCCGCGCCGCCCCGCACCCAAATCGAGCGGAATCCCTAAAATGCGAATGTTTATCATGCGTTAAACTAGCACGAAGTACGTCAGAGACGCGAATTTGAAAGTTATTACAGGTATTCAAATAGATATACAAAACGGCCGATTACGATGTTCCCAGTATATTTACCAGACAGCGCAGCTGTTTCAAGGTGACAGCAGTTCGGCCTACCCGGATTCGGCTTACAGAGGTGTGGAAACGAGCTAACGTTAAAAGCTCGAGGTCTAACCTCACCTCGAGCCTCTGATACTTCTGATTACTCGCTCTTTTCGTTTGCCTCTTCGATATCGCCGGTCATCTCTTCTAACTCGCCCTCGATTTTACGGCGCTCCTCGGGGTCAGCTTCGTCGCGTTCTTGGAGCAGCAGATTTTCTTCAGTCAGCTCCGGTTGCGCCCGGTCGGGTGTTTTGTCGGTGCCTTGACCGTCAGGTTCATGTTCGGGTTGTTTCGGCGTGTCGTCGTTCACAGGTTCTCCTTGTCTCAACTATTCAGTTTCAGGAACGTTCCAGATACGTCCGCTTTTAGCGAGCAGCATGTCCGCCTCTTCCGGCCCCCAGCTGCCCCGTTCGTACACCGCCGGGTCATCGAAGTTTTTCTCCCAGGTGCTGATGACCGGCTCGACAATGCGCCACTGCGCCTCAACCTCATCAGCGCGCATGAAGAGTGTAGCGTCGCCCATCATCACGTCCTCGAGCAGCGTTTCGTAAGCGTCACGCCCGTTGGTATCGAACTCTTCGTCGTAGTAAAAGTCCATGCTCGCGCGGCTTAGGCTCACACCTTGCCCCGGACGTTTGGCGACAAACCGGAGGCTGATGCCCTCGTTGGGTTGTAGCCGCAAGATGATGCGGTCGGGTTTGACGGGGCCGCGCAGCTCGAAGGGGATATGCGGCGGACGCTTGTAGACGACCACAATCTCGCTCGATTTGGACTTTAGGGCCTTGCCGCTCCGGATAAAAAACGGCACCCCGGCCCAGCGCCAGTTGGCGATTTGTAGCTCTAAGGCCGCGTAGGTGCCTTGCCTCGAGCCTTTCCCAACATCAGGCTCGTTGCGGTAGCCCGCGTACTGTCCGATGACGGCGGCGGCGGGGTTGGCGCACGTCATCGCCTGAAAAACCTTGACCTTTTCGTCGCGGACGCTGATGGCGTCGTAGCGGCTCGGGGGTTCGGTTGCGGTCAGCGCCACGAGTTGCAGCAGGTGGTTTTGAATTACGTCACGGATGACGCCGGTTTCGTCGTAAAACGAGCCGCGCCCTTCGACGCCCATGGGTTCCGCCATCGTAATCTGTACGTGGTCAACGTACTGCGAGTTCCAGGTAGGCTCAAAAATCGAATTGGCGAAGCGTAAAGCGGCGATATTTTGCGCGGTTTCTTTGGCTAGGTAGTGGTCAATCCGGTAAACCTGCGACTCGTCGAAATTGTCCAGTACGGTTTTGTTGAGTTCTTGGGCGCTTTTGAGGTCGTCACCAAACGGTTTTTCAATCACCAGCCGCGTCTTACCTTCGCTACGGTTGAGGCCCGCCCGCCCCAAGTGTTCAACGATGCCGCCGTAGGTACTCGGCGGGGTCGAGGTGTAAAAGATGCGGTCGGGGAGTCCAATTTCGTCTAGGTGTCCAGCAAGCTTGTCGAATCCGGCGGCGTCGTCGTAACCGCCTGAGACAAATGAAAAACGTGGTGCGAGCGTGTCCCAGTCAGCTTTGTTAAAGGCTTTGGCGGCAAACTTTTGCAGCGCCTTTTTGACCTCATCTTGCAGTTTGGCGTCGTCCCAATCACGCCGTGAGTACCCCACCAGCTTCGTTTCGGGGTGGAGTGCGCCGCTCTTATGCAGCTCGAAAATGGCGGGCATCAGTTTGCGGGCAGCGAGGTCGCCGGTAATGCCGAAGATGACAAACGTACAGGGGGAGGCCACTGCTATCCTTTCGCTTCGGGGGGCGCAGTCTCTTCGACGCCGGACGCCTCGACACCTTCGGCCTCGAGTACCTCGTGAATTGCGTGCCCGCCGAATTCGTTACGCAGGGCGGCGGCGAGCTTGGCGGCGAACGAATCGGTTTCACGGCTCGAGAACCGCGCAAACAGCGCCGCCGCAATCGCCGCCATCGGCACCGCGTTGTCCACGCCGTACTGAACCGTCCAGCGGCCCATCCCCGAATCGTCCACATACGCCCGCACATCGTTGAGCCGCACATCTTTTTTAAGCGCCATCGCCGCAAGCTCCAAAAGCCACGACCGCACGACCGACCCATGCGTCCACAACTCGGAAATCTGCTCCAAGTTCAGGTCGGCGTGCGGATACTTCGCCATCGCTTCAAACCCCTCGCCGTAAGACTGGATGATGGCGTACTCGATGCCGTTATGAATCATTTTGACGAAGTGTCCAGCTCCGGTCGGCCCGACGTGCGCGTAGCCGTTTTCCGGGGCGAGCGTTTTTAAGATAGGCTCGAGTGTCGTAAACGCTTCGTCCGACGCCCCGACCATCAGGTTGTAGCCTTCGCGGAGTCCCCAAACGCCCCCCGAAACGCCGGAGTCTACGTAGTGAATCCCCTCCGCTTCGGCTTGCTCGGCGCGCCTGCGGGAGTCTTCCCAGTTTGAGTTCGCGCCGTCAACCAAAATGTCGCCTTTTTGCAGCTGCGACAACGCCTCATCGACGGCACCCTGAGTAATTTTGCCTGAAGGCAGCATCAGCCACAGCACGCGCGGCGCGTCAAGCTGCGCGACCATATCGTCGATTCCCGATGAGCCCGACGCCCCTTCTTTTTTCAGCTCACCGATAGCCTCTTCTGACAGGTCGTACACCACGACCTCGTGCCCGTCACCTAGCAAGCGGCGCGTCATATCGCCGCCCATCCGTCCGAGTCCCACCATGCCTAGTTTCATAACGCCTCCATGAGTGCAACTTTAACAGCTCAGGGTCAGAGAGATGTGGCGTGCGGGTAAAGTTGGCTCCTAAATGCGATACTAGGCGGATGAGTACTGACGCTGCACTTGACCCCCAAACACTAGCCGCCCTGACACGCGGCGCAGAACATATCGTTCCTGAAAGCGGACTAGAAGAAAAACTCGCCTTAGCCAAACAGGAAAACCGTCAACTCCGCGTTAAACTAGGCGTTGACCCGTCCTCAACCGACCTGCACATCGGTCACGCGGTCGTGTTGCGCAGAATGCGCGACTTTCAAGACGCCGGTCACAAGGTCGTACTGATTATCGGTGATTTTACGGCGATGATCGGCGACCCGTCGGGCAAGAGCAAAACGCGCCCAGTTTTGAGTCTCGAGGAAACCCGCAAAAACGGCGAAACCTACGTGGCGCAGGCCGTAAAAATCTTGAACGATGACCCGGACAAGCTCGAGCTTCGTCATAATTCGGAGTGGCTCGAGCCGTTGGGCTTTGCTGAACTCATCAAGCTGGCTTCGTCTTATACGGTGGCCCGGATGCTCGAGCGCGACGACTTTACCAAACGTTACGGCGCGGGCGTTCCCATCAGCGTCCACGAGTTTTTGTACCCGCTCGCGCAGGCTTACGATTCGGTCGCCATCCGCGCCGACATCGAACTCGGCGGCACCGACCAGCTCTTTAATTTGCTCGTCGGACGAGACGTACAGCGTTCTTACGGGCAAGTGCCGCAAATTGCTCTCACCACGCCGCTGCTAGAAGGTTTGGACGGCGTAAACAAGATGTCCAAATCTTTGGGTAACTACATCGGCGTGTCGGAATCGCCGGAAAGTATGTTCAAAAAAGCGATGCAAGTTCCTGATGAGCTTGTTTACCGCTACTTTGAGCTTGGTACTTCTCTACCGCTAGCTGAAGCGAAAACGCTGACCGAAACCGATATTAAAGAAGCGCACCGGGTTTTGGCCCATGAACTCGTCCGCACCTACCACGGTGAAGAACCCGTTGCCGAGGCCGAAAAACGTTTCGATTACGTTGCCAAAGGCGGCGTTCCAGACGATATTCCCGAAGCCGTGATTCCTGAAAGTGAATTGGGGGACGGCGCAATCTGGATTTGCAAGCTTGCAACATTGACCGGGCTTACAGCCTCAAACGGTGAGGCGCGGCGTTTAATTCAAAACCGAGGGCTTAAGCTTGGCGGTGAAGCCATTACTGACGTAAATTTGCAGGTGGAATTGCCAGTGGTATTGCAGCGGGGGAAAGACAGATTTGTCAGAGCGGTTTAATTTACCCCTTTTCTGGTAAACTCTTGTCAGGCGCGTCATACACATTATTACCCGTAAACGTCTTAATGAGTTTGCCGAGAAACATCCTGAAGACAAAAGCTCCCTAGTTCGCTGATACAAGCTTCTAAAGGGAGAAGAACCGACCTCTTTTAGCGAGTTGCGAAAAATGTTTCCCAGCGCAGACGAAGTTGGCAACCTGATGGTGTTTGATATCGGCGGAAATAACGTGCGTCTTATTGCCGCTATCCATTGCAATAGGCAAAAGGTCTATGTTCGCGCCGTTTTGACACACGGCGAATATGACCAGAACAAGTGGAAGGAATAGAGGATGCTGAGCGTACCTGAAACCCAAAAAGTGTGGCAGCCGTTAGCCGACAGCCTTGTGGTGCCTCGCAACGAAGTACAGTACGAGCAGCTTGTAAGGTGGCTTGATAGACTCACCGACGAAGTGGGTGAGAACGAAGCTCATTCTCTAGCGTCGCTGATGGACGTTTTAGGTGTCCTTATCGAACGTTATGAAACCGAGTGTGTGCCTGAACTGCAAGAATGACGACTTCAACGTATCGGGGCGTCCACCCCTTCAAGCTCTGACGCTGTTTTTGAGAAGCCTTGCCAAAGGGCACTTGGGGCGGATTTCTCACCGCCTCCGTGATAGCATCATCCTATGTCTGTAACGGAACCTGTGCTTGTGGCCCCTGCTCCCGAACGTGCGACTCTGAGGCTCGAGGCCGATACCCTCGTCAAACGTTACGGGGGCCGAACGGTCGTCGGGGGCGTAAGTTTTAACCTCAAACGCGGTGAAATCGTCGCACTGCTAGGCCCGAACGGAGCGGGCAAAACGACCTCGTTTTATATGATGGTCGGTTTTGTCCGGCCCAACTCCGGGCGTATTACGCTGGGCGGCGAAACCATCACCGGTTGGCCGATGTACAAACGGGCGCGGCGCGGTCTGGGCTACCTGGCGCAAGAACCGAGCGCGTTTCGCAAGCTCTCAGTGCGAGACAACCTGATGGCGATTTTGGAGTTTCAAAAACTTTCCAAGGACGAGCAGGACTCGAGGGCCGATGAGCTGTTAGAAGAATTCGGCTTATCAAGGCTGGCGAACAGCCGGGCCGATACGCTCTCAGGCGGCGAGAGAAGGCGGCTCGAGATTGCCCGCAGCCTTACCACCAACCCGGACTTTATCCTGCTTGACGAACCCTTTACTGGGGTCGACCCAAAGAATATCCGCGAGATTCAGCTCCTCATCGCCGACCTGCGGGCGCAGCGCGGCTTGGGCGTGCTTCTGACCGACCACAGCGTCCGTGAAACACTTTCGATTGCCGACCGAGTGTACCTGATGTTTGACGGCAAAGTCTTGTTCGAGGGAACCCCCGAGGCGTTTGCCGCCGATGAGAACGTCCGGACGCACTATCTAGGCAGCGACTTTCAACTTTAAGCGCGGGCAGGACAATGTTTTCCTTCGTCCTGCTCCTGATTTTGCTGGCGCTAGCGGGCGTGATTGCCTACGCGGGCGACCAGCTCGGGACGTGGGTCGGGCGGCGGCGGCTCAGCATCTTTGGCTGGCGGCCCAAACGCACCGGGCAGGCAGTCGGAATTGCGGCGGGCGTCCTGATCATGCTCAGTACGATGGGCGTGCTGAGTTTAGCGTTTCGCGGGGCCGCCGGGGTGCTGCTACGTTCCCAGCAAACCGCCCGTGAACTCGAAGACTTGCGCGCAACGACCGCCGACGCCGAACTTGCCAAAAATCAGGCTCGAGCTGCGCGGGACGCAGCGCTCCGTATCCGCGACCGTATCGTAAAAGAACAAGACACCCTACGCGCTGAACTCACGGCTCTAAACGATGAGCAAGCGGAGCTGCAGGGCGATAACGCAGCTTTAGAAGAGGGCAACGCCGAACTCGCGCTCGCCAACGAATCGCTCGCGGCCCGCAACACCCAGCTCAGCGCTCAAAACGCCGCAATTCAAGGGACGTTTAACGATTTGCAAACGCAAGTTGTGACGCTCAACGAAGAGCTGCAGGCGCTCCGCGTCCGGAGTGAACGCGAAGCGCAAAACCTCCGCGATACGCTCGCGCAGTTTGAGGCCGCCAGCGGCAGCGAGCTGACCTACCGGCAGAACGAGGTCGTCTACTTTGACCTCATCGCCGCGCAAAACGTCACAGCGATTTCGGCGGCGCTCCAGGAATTTTTGGGGGGGGCGCAGAGCGCGGTCATTGAGCGTGGGGCCAGCGACGTCGAACTCAGCACTGACCAGCTCAACAGTCTGATCGGCGCGGTCGCCGCGACGCCGGGCGAAGATTTGGTGGTGCTGCTAGCTGCAGACAATTTTGTCGGAGGCTCACGAATTCTGGTCAGAGTCGAAGCGTACGACAACCGCAAACTTTTGGGGCGCGGTCAACTGATTGCCAGCCGTCAACTCTACGCCGGGGGGGACGGCGCACCGGTCAGCCGCTCGAGCCTCCGCGCCGAGGTCGCCCGCTTAACCCAGGAGAGCGTCAACCGGTTGCAGCGTATCGGGCTTTTTGAGCAGGTGCGGCCTGTACCGACCGAAGCTGAACTTGACGCGTTCGTCGCGTCTTTGTCACGGCTTTCCGGGCCGGTGGTCATTGGGGCGGTCGCTAGGGAAAATATCTTTGTAGCGGGGCCAGCAGACCTTGACTTTATTATTTTGTACTGAACTGCTTTGAACCGAGACTCGAGCGGTATCTATAGCAGGCATCAATTAGAAGCCATCTCAAAAACGAATAGTCAGCTGCATAGCTGTTAGAACGGTGGTATGGAACTCACCGATGAACAGTGGGAAGTACTAGGGCCGCTCATTCCCGAACCAGCTCGACGCAAAGATGGCAAAGGCCGTCCCAGACGAGAACCACGAGCGATACTTAAGGGCATCTGCTGGATATTACGAACGGGCGCACAGTGGGCTGATTTACCCGAGCGCTATCCGCCCTATCAGACGTGCCATCGGCGCTTTCAAGAATGGGAGAGAAACGGCGTGTTGCGGCAGATTCTAGAGACTTTAGCGCATGACCCCCTGCAGCGGGGCAAACTCGACTTGTCGGAATGCTTTATCGACGGTACCTTTGTGGCTGCGAAAAAAGGGGGTCAGCAGTTGGTAAGACTAAACGGGGTAAGGGTAGCAAAGTCATGGCGGTATCGGACGCTGGTGGTACTTGCCTCGCCCTGCACGTTACGTCTGCTAGCCCACATGAGGTCCGGTTGGTACACGCGACTCTCGCATCTCGACACGTCAGCGGCAAACCCGACAAGTTAATCGGTGACAAAGCGTATGACAGTGATCCGCTTGACGCTGAACTCGCCGAAGCAGGTGTTGAAATGATTGCGCCTCACCGAAGAAACCGTAAAAAAGCCAAGACGCAAGATGGACGTAAACTGAGGCGCTACAAACGGCGCTGGAAGATTGAACGGCTATTCGCCCACCTCGGCAACTTTCGCCGTCTGGTCGTTCGCTATGAACATCACTCCCTAAACTTCTTGGCCTTCCTGCATCTCGGCTGCATCAAATTACTGCTTAGGCGTTTTTGAGATGGCTTCTAGTCGGAAACGCTCTCATAGCACTTCCACGTTTCACTGCTCTAGCTTATAGCCACAATGCTCAAAGGTATTGAGGACTTGTTTGGGAGTCACGGTTTCAACCGCTTCACAGAAAGCTTGGATAAGGGTATCTAAAGTTTCGGGACGAAGCGCTTTGACAAACGCTTTAATTTTGGCAAACAGATGTTCAAGGGGGAGTAGGTCGGGGGAGTAGGTTGGAAGATAGAGCAGTTCACAGCCAAAGTGAGCGACAAGCTCGTTTACCTCCTCACCGTAATGAACCGTTCAGTTGTCTAAGACCAAAACACTGCCCTCGGCAAGCGTTGGAAGCAACGTAGTTTCAAGAAAAGCCAGAAAAGCGTTGTTGTTGACCGTATCGGTGACAACTAAGGTTTGCTCAGCCATTGCACCATCTAGGCTGACGGCAGCAATCAGACTGACCCCTTCTTTCTTGCCTTTGGGTCGGCTGTCATGGACACGCTCACGACTTACAGCCCAGCCGTACTCACGGCTCTGCCCGACGTAGGCACTTGTTTCGTCAATGAATACAAGCGTCTTCGTCTTTTTACAGCTGACATCTTTCAGATAAGCTGCTCGCTTTTGCTCGTCTCGTTCTATAGCACTGAAACTCTTTTTCTATAGGTGATGCCCATGCGCTTGAGGTAGTTGCCTACTTATACGGGTTTACTTTGAAGGTTAAGGATTGGGCAATGACGTGTAGCCGTGGAAGCTGGTTGAGCTGGCAACTCTATCAGGGTGGTCGGTGAGCCAGACGCAGCGCTCAGCAAGGCGCGACTCGAGCGCGTCAATGTCAGCGAAAGCCTGGTTGGCGGTAACTTCGCGCAGCAGCGGCCAGCGGTGCTCGGCAGGATTGAGTTCAGGGGTATAAGGCGGCAGGATCACGAGCCGGAATGTTCGGCACAGCTAGCTTGGACGAGCGGTGCCAAGAAGCGCCATCTAGAACAAGTAGGGCGACGACGTCTATGGGTAGTGAAGCCGCAAAGTCATCAAGATAAAGCTGCATGGTTTGGGTGTTAGCGACAGGCAGGATCAGAGCGTGGGTGGTGCCCGTCTCAGGATGCACAGAAGCAAAAACGCAGCTCCACTGGTATCTGGCGCGGCTCGGTGCGGTAGGACGCTGGCCGACAGGTGCCCAGACACGCCTACAGGTCGGTTTCAAGCCAAAGCGTGCTTCGTCCTGGAAGCACAACCAGACCTGCCTATCGGGTTCAGCTTGGCGCAACTTCCTCAGCGTCTCGAGTGTTTTTTTGGAAGGCGGCTTGATCCTCAGCACTGGCCGCTCCAGGATGTTCCGGGCGCGGCAGCTGCATCGACTGACGCAAGCGTCGCAGGGTCCGCCAGCCGGTCACGAGGTGCACCTTACGACCGCGGCGTTTGCTGAGCCAGCTGGCAACTTTTACAGCCGTCCATACTTCACCCTCAGTGGTAGGTCTAAGGAGCGCTTCACGCAGTTCCGTTTCTTCCTCGGTGCCCCAGCGTAAGGCCGCTTCATGGCCTCCCCACTGCTGGCCTCTACGCTTGACGGTTTCGACACCCTCAATGCCCCTCTCGTTGTACGCCCGCACCAGCACGCTGACCCAACCGCTTGTGCGGCCTACCAGATGTGCTGCCTCATTGCCTGACTTTCCCGTTGACACCAGCCAAAGTGCGTGCCAGCGCGTACGGTCGGCCCGGTGCCCGCACCGCAGATATCGCTGCTGCAACTCAGCGCTGCTGAGATGTCCTTCGAGTTTCGCTGTTCGTGGCATGCCTCAGTCTGTCATCACTTAGCGGTTAACGTAAATCCGTATGATGAGCTTTCCGGCCCAACTTTTTTATCGTCTCTGATGTAGTCCGGGCCAAAACGCATTGACTTCATGTTCATCACGCTCCTTCGTTCAAAATAGGCAGCTGGATTTGAGCAGAAGGTCAGAGGGTTTGGGCTACCTCCAACTATCTTAATCGTTGCCTGTTGTGCAGGCGCAACTAAAGAAGTGGAAATACGCTCTCTGAGACGGGGTATCTCGAGGTAAATCTTGTGTGCCAATTGTGTGCCAACTCAGCCAATATAGCCAAATCTCGGCTTATGTCAGCGGATACACCAAATGTAAAAAAGACTGTCTCAGACAATATAAACAGAGCTTTTTACACTTAGGCAAACATGCCAAAGTAAGCCCAAAACTGACTACGGATCAGAAGGCTAGGAGTTCGAATCTTCTCGGGCGCACCAAAGAAACCCCGTCTTAAATGGGGCTTTTTCTTTGCTGTTTTATCTTATCAACTGCTCTGCGCCTCGAGTACCCGCTCATCCAAACCGCGCGCCCGGTCTTGCAACTTTTGCAAGAGCGCGAGCGCCTCGAGCGGCGACAACCGGTTTAAGTCCTGAGTCAGGATCGTTTCGACAACCTCGGCTGCGTTGTCTTGACCGCGGGCCTCGAGTCCTGCCAAAACCGAACGCGCCCGCTTCAGCACACCCGCCGGAACCCCGGCAAGTTTGGCAACCTCGAGCCCGTAAGCCTTCGACGCTGGCCCCGGCAATACTTGATGGTAAAAGGTCAGCCCACCCGCCTCTTCTTTGGCGGCGACGTGAAAATTGCGGACTGCGCCGAGTTTGCTCTCGAGCGCCGTAAGTTCAAAGTAGTGCGTGGCAAAAAGCACGTATGAACTGGTACACGCTTCTAAGTGTTCCGCTGCGGCCCACGCGAGAGCGAGGCCGTCAAACGTGCTGGTTCCGCGTCCGATTTCGTCTAGTAGCACCAGACTTTTCGGCGTTGCGTGCTGCAAAATCGTAGCGAGTTCGCTCATCTCGACCATAAAGGTGCTGCGCCCACCCGCAATATCGTCTGACGCGCCGATGCGGGTATAGATGCGTTCAAAGAGCGGCAGCACCGCCCGCTCTGCCGGAACGAACGAACCGACTTGGGCAAGCAGGGCAATCAGCGCGGCCTGCCTCAAGTACGTTGACTTGCCCGACATATTCGGCCCGGTCAGGATGATGAGGCGTTCGGCGGGGGAGAGATGTAGGTCGTTGGGGATAAATGGGTGAAAGCGTTCGACGACCGGGTGACGGCCCCCTTCGATGTTCAGTTCACCGTCCGAAAAACTCGGGCGGCAGTAGCTCCCTTCAGCAGCAACCTCAGCGAGAGCACTGTAGGTATCCAACTCCGCCAAGGCTGCGCCGAGTTCGCGCACGGCGGCGGCGGCGGGGGCGAGTCCGGCGCGGAGTTCACCGAAAACGGCGTATTCGCGGCCCCGTGCTGCAGTTTCAGCCCGTAGAATCTCACGTTCACGTTCGCGCAGGTCGGGCCGGACGTAACGCTGGCGGTCTTTAAGCGTCTGCACCGCGTGGTAGCTTTTTGGCACCTCATCGTAGTAGGGGCGCGTGACCTCGAGGTAATACCCGAACACGCCGTTAAAGCCGATTTTAAGCGTGGGAATCCCGGTTGCGGCGCGTTCGCTGGCCTCCAACGCCGCAATCCAAGCCCGCCCCGATTCGGCGGCGGCGCGGTGTGTATCGAGTTCGCTGTCAAACCCGCTCTGAATCAAGCCGCCTTCGGTCAGTTTGAGCGGTGGGCTTTCAACGAGGGCCGCGCTAATGCGTTCGTGGGTTGTCTCGAGCCCGTGCAACCGTTCAGCTAAAGCCTGGAGCGCTCCTTCACTCCGTCCGGCAAGCAAGCTTTTGAGTTCCGGAACGAGTGCCAGACTCCGTGCCAGAGCGCAGAGGTCTCGAGCATTAGCCCGACCCGTCACCAGTTTTGAGGCGAGGCGCTCCAAATCGTGAAGCTTGTAGAGCGCTTTTCTGACCTCACGCCGTAAAACGGTATCCCGCACAAACGCTTCCACGGCGTCTTGGCGGCGACTGATGAGTGGTTCCTCAAGCAGCGGATGCCGGAGCCACGCCCGCAGGAGTCTACGGCCGGGGGCGGTGCGGGTGGTATCTAAAATACTGAGCAAAGTCCGGGCTTCGCTGCTCGGGGTTGGGGTGTTGGCGGAGAAGACCTCGAGCGTTGCCAAAGCCGTTTCTCCGACCTGCATATACGCGCTCGGGTCGTACCGTAAAAACCGTGTGACTTGCCCAAGCTGACCGCGCTGGGTAGTCAAAGCGTAGGACAAGACTGCGCCAGCAGCGCGTAAGAGCGCGTTATCGGCTCCCGGCGGCACGGCTCCGAAGTGCGTTTGCAGGACGCCTTCTGCCTCAGCTTCACCAAAACGCCCGCGCGTGACCATCACCGCAAAACGCTCGCTGCACGCCTCTCTAAAATCTTCTTGGGCGTAAAGCTCAGGCGCGAGGAGCAACTCAGCTGGACGGTAACGGCGGAGTTCGTCGAACAGAGCGCTTTTGCTGTAGAGGAGCGTGCCGCGAAACTCACCGGTCGTGACATCTAAAAAGGTCAAGCCGTAACCTTCGCCGGTCGCTACAGCAGCCAGATAGTTTGCGTCAGGACGTAAAAGTTTTTCGTCCGTCACCGTACCGGGCGTGATGAGCTGCGTGACTTCACGTTTGACGAGGCCGTCGGCAGTTGCCAGGGTTTCGGTCTGGTCGGCAACTGCGACGCAGATGTTTTGCCGGAGGAGTTTCTCGAGGTAAGCGTCGGCGCTCCGCACCGGAATTCCGGCCATCGGCGTGGTGAAGTCTTTGCTAGTTTTGTGCGTCAGCGTGATGCTGATGGCGCGGGCAAAACGTTCGGCGTCTTCGCCGAAGGTTTCGTAAAAGTCGCCGACTTGAAACAGCAAGAGATAGTCCGGGTAGCGTTCGCGCAGCTCGGTGTACTGCACCAAAAGCGGTGGTAGCGGCCCTTTGCCCTCTCCCTTAAGCGTCATGGGTCTATGATACCGTCTCTTACGAGATGCCGCTGAAAGGCCGTAGTACGAGCTGGGAAGTTATAGTTGCTTTCACTATGCCCTCAAAAAAAGTTTGGAACGCCGAACTAGTTGACACGTATGATGTTGTCGCTGAGCCCTATGCGGACGCCTACTTTGATGAACTGCACCGTAAACCCTTTGACTGCGCCTTGCTGGGGTGTTTCGCGGCCTCACTGCCTCCTAAAGGGCTGGTAGCTGATATGGGCTGTGGCCCCGGTCAGATCGCGCGGTTTCTCAAGGACAAGTGTGGTCTCGAGGTATCAGGCTTTGATTTGTCACCGCAAATGGTGGCGGTGGCGCGGCGGCTAAACCCCGACCTGAACTTCGCCGTTGGAGATATGCGGAAGCTCGAGTTAGCAACCGGTACGTTCGCCGGAATCGTCGCCTTTTATTCGATTATTCATCTGCAACGCGCTGAAGTCAGCGACGTTTTTAGAGAGTTGGGCCGCGCTTTGCAACCCGGCGGCCTTCTGCTCGCGTCCTTTCACATAGGCCGCGGAGAAACGCACGCCGAGAACTGGTTTGGTCAAGGGGTGTCTTTAACCGCAACGTTTTTTGAGGCTGAAGAAGTCGCTGGCTATCTCAGCGGCGCGGGCTTTTTAGTAACTGAGGTGCAGGTGCGCCCGCCTTACGCCTCCGAATTACAGACGGAGCGGGGTTATATCGTGGCTAAAAAGCTGTAACAGCAGCGTTTCCAGAAGTAGCTACTCCCAAAGATGCTGAAAGTTCAAATTGTTTCAATCAGAGGTGAGGTGCCTTTGCGGACTTCGACGGTGACCTCGAGCCCCCCGCCGCCTCTACCCCCACCACGCCGTAGCCCCCGCACCGGCGGCAGGTCGTCGTAGTCGCGTCCGTAGCCGATTTTGACGTGCGCCTCTGTAACCGGACAGCCGTTGGTGGGGTCAAAGCCAACCCAACCGTTCCCCGGCAAAAACGCCTCGACCCACGCGTGCGACGCTTCCGCGCCGATAAGTGTTTCGTCGCCGCGTGGGTTGGAATGGATATAACCCGAAACGTAACGCGCCGGAATCCCCGAGGCGCGGCAGAGGGCGAGCATCGCGTGGGCGAAGTCTTGACACACGCCCGAGTTGTGCTGGGCAAACTCGGTCAGCGGGGTGTTGACGTCGGTCGCTGAAGGTGAATAGCGAAACCGCCCGTGCAAATAGGTATTCATCGCCTCTAGATAACTCACAAGCCCTGAGCCAGCAGTAAGTGGCAACGCTCCGAACGCCCGGTGCCAGTTTTCATTTAGGGGTACCCGCAACGTCGGCGCGAGGTATTCAAAAAAGCGGTGGCGAAAATCGGGCAAGACCTCAGCTGAGACTTCGATAGGCGTCGGCACCGGGTAGGTCACAACTGCCGAAGTCGCTTCGATGGAGAGTTCGGTGTGGTCGCTCGGCAGGTGAAAGTGGTTGATCAGGTTGCCGAACTGGTCACGGCGGTTTCTGACCGTAGCTTTAGGAGAAATGTTCAACTCGAACGCCAAAAGCGTCTGGCGGTAGTCGTCGGCGGGCCGGAGCCACACCTCATTAAACGAGTCCCAAGCGGGCCGCGCGTAGCTGTAGGTGGTGGTGTGGCGAACGTTCAGGTACATGTCTCTGGGGAGTATAGCAAGGGTTTTTGACAAAACTATGCAATCTGCACAAGCGTTCCGGAAACCTTTTACCTCAGGTAAATCCGACTGGTTTACGGGTTGTTCGTCGGAATTATTCCGAATAAGCTGGAGCATGATCTCAGATACCGTTTCCGAAACGACTGCTGCTAAATCTGACTCCGAGACTACGCCCGAACCTGCTATCCCCGAAACCCTCGCTCCTGAACCACGCGATGATTCTCACACCTTCGTTTTGCAGATTGTCCAACCCGCACTCCTCGGGCTGATGGACGGTTCCGTCTCGACGCTCGCACCAATTTTTGCCGCTGCCGAACTGACCGGGCGACCCTTCGCCGCGTTCGTCGTCGGGGTCGCGGCGGCGCTCGGGGCAGGCATCAGTATGGGGCTCGCCGAGGCACTTTCAGACGATGGCAAGATTTCCGGGCGTGGCAATCCGTGGCTGCGCGGCGGCGTTACCGGACTTGCGACGATTGTCGGCGGGATGCTCCACACCTTGCCCTTTTTATTGCCGAACCTGCAGGCCGCCCTCACGCTGGCATATGTGGTGGTGGGGCTCGAGCTCTTAGCCATCGCTTACATCCGCTTTCACTACATGAAAAGCCCGCTCGGACAGACGATTTTGCAGGTCATCGTCGGGGGTGGCATCGTCTTCGGTATCGGTATTCTGCTCGGACAGCTAGGCGCGGGCGCGTAACACATTTTGGAAACCTGTTTTAGGGAATCGTTCCCGCTGACCCTTTGAAGCTAGCATCGGTGTAGCTTGTTGACCACGGCCCTTTAGCAACCCCGATGATCAGTGTATTTTCGTTTGCACCATCAAAGTGTACGGCTTGTGCGGGTACGAGGACGAAACTTCCGGCAGGGTACTGTTTCAGTGTCTCTTTCTTAGAGATATAGCATCTAACAGCCAAGAAGCTACAATGAAGGCATGGGAGCGCCTTACAGTAGAGACTTACGCTTAGGCGTGTTAGCGGCTTTGGATGAAGGGCTGAGCAAGACGGAGGTACATCGGCAGTTCAAGATCAGCCGGAGCACGGTAGACGATTGGCTTAAACTGCGAGCAGAAACAGGCAAGGTAACGGCAAACACAGACTACTATCGCGGGCGTCCTGCGGTACTAGGCAACACCGCAGAGGTGCGGGCTTTTACCGCAGCGCAGCAGCACCGCGCACTTACAGAGATGGCGGCAGCGTGGCAACGAGAGCAAGGCGCAAGGCTGAGTACGATGGCGTTTTCTAGAGCACTTAAGCGACTTGGCTATACGCGTAAAAGAAGAGCTATCTCTACCGGGAGCGCTCACCAGCAGCACGGCAAGCCTTCGAGCAGGAGCTAAGCACACTAGACCCGGAGAAGTGCGTGTATATCGATGAAGCTGGCGTTGAGAACACGCTCGACTATAGCTACGGCTGGAGCCTCAGTACACGCTGCAGTGCTGAGAAGCTGGGACATTTTACCCAGCGCGTCTCGATGATTGCCGCCTGGTGTCAGGGTAAGGTCTTGGCACCGATGACCTTCACCGGTTACTGCGACGGCACGGTAGTCGAGACCTGGTTTGAGCAGGTGCTCATCCCTACGTTAAAAGCTGGGCAGGTCGTTATTCTTGATAACGCCTCATTTCACCGTCAAGCAACCCTGCAAAAGTTACTCGAGCCGCTCGGTTGCCGTCTACTCGCCCTACCGCCTTATTCTCCTGACCTCAACCTCATCGAGCCGCTATGGAACCAGATTAAAGCCCTTATTAAACATCATCCTGACCTAGACCGTGCTTTCCATGACAAGGTAAATGACGCTTTTTGTAGCCTCTAAACCGTTAGATGCTATATCATCGCCGTAAGCAAGCTCGAGGCACCCTTTTGAGACAAATATCCTGGCGTTTGAACTGTGCTGGTGAGGTGGATCCCAAAAACCGGCGGGGATAAAAAAAGCGTAGCTGAACGTGCCCGCTTCACGCCTTCCGTCTAAGAGTGCATACTTGGTTCCGTCTTCACCGACCTCTTGCCATTTGATCGAAGCTTCTGCGTATTGAGCTTTTAATTGTTTTTTCAGCACTTTTTTCTCCTCACAATTTGATTGCGGCTAACGGTAACAGTCTAAAAAAATAGACTCCAGGTTTCTATCCGGATTTGCTTCCAAACTGTTTCTGCCAACGTTAGGAGCGTTAAACTGCGCTATGGAACTCTATCTAGGGACGGGTGGTTACACCAACGACGACTGGAACGGTATCTTTTACCCCGAAGACGCCAAATCGTCACAATATCTGGGACTTTACGCCGAACACTTTAACGCCGTCGAACTCAACAGCAGTTTTTACAACATTCCCGGTATCAAGGCGTTTGCCGGGATGGTTAAAAAAAGTAGTGCCAAAGTGCGCTTCGCCGTCAAGCTGCACAGTTCGATGACCCACAGCCGCGACGCCGACGCGGAGCTTTACAAAAGGCTCTTTGAATCCGTAGAACCGCTCCGTGAAGCGGGAATGCTGGGGCCGTTTTTAGCGCAGTTTCCCTATTCGTTTCACCGGACACCGGAAAACCGGGTGTACCTGAAATCTCTGACTGACCACTTCACCGAAACGGGGGAAGCGCTCGCCGTTGAGTTTCGTACCGCCGACTGGCACCTGCCGGAAGTCTACGACGCCCTCCAAAAAACTGGCTTAATTGCAGTCAGCGTTGATTACCCGCCGCTGCCGAATATGCCCAAGCCTGAGCTTTTGAAGACCTCGAGCACCGCCTACCTTCGGCTACACGGGCGCAACGAAAAAACCTGGTACGGCGGTAAAAGTGCGGCTGAGCGACACGATTACCTCTACAGCAAAGACGAGCTTCAGCCGTGGGTCAGGGCAGTGGCGGAGAGTGGGCTCGAGCAGGTTTACATCATGTTTCTAAACACCACCAAAGGCCACGCGCTTAAAAACCTCAAGATGATGGCTGAGCTGTTTGGGGAGGCGGGGCTCGAGGCTCCTATTTCACTGTAGCTTTCGTTGCCGCTTTCACAGAGGTGCAGAGGGCACCTCTTATCGACCTCCTGTGAGTTCGGGTTCACGCTGACGGTCTAACCCGACGGCAACCTTGAGTAAAATCTCTTGCACCGAACTGTGAACCGTAACGCCGCCGGGTGGCAACTTGTGAGGCGACGGCTCGAAAAAGAACTCGGTGTCGGGGCGTAGTTCGGCTTTCCAGAAGATGCGCATAACCGCCGCCTCCCCGGTCAGTTCACTGTATTCGGCGTGAACGAGCCCGCCCCCTTGAAACGCCAGTAGCGCCTCGACTTGCCCGAGCAGCAGATAGAGCTTGCCGGTGCTCTCTTTCTGGGTCAGGAGCAGGGTGAGGTCAAACAGGCTGACGACCTCGAGCGTGCCGCTGACTTTGGCGTCGCGGCTCCCTCGTCCTTTTGAAAACGTATTTTGTGAGCGGCGGTCGTCTTTGGCGCGACCACTCGAGACCAGCAAACTAAAGGCGGCCTCGAGCACGTCGGCGGGGTGAGCCTGTGTGTCTAAAATGGCGTCGAAGGGGCCGGGCGAAAAACGCGACAAAACGCTCCGGTCGAGCAAGATAACGGCCGTGTCGGACGTTTTGCGTACCGTTTTGAGCAGCTCGAGCCCAGCGATATCATCGGTTTCACGTGCGCAGACGATCAGGTCGGCGGGCTGCGCTCCGAGCAGCCCTAACGCGTGCTTGCCGCTGCTGCTCCGCTGGAAGCTCAGCTCCTCACCGAGACGTTTATAGAAGCGGTCTTCGAGCGCCGCTGCTTGCGCTTCGTCCGGTACAACTGCCAAGACGTTCATAGTCGGTGCCGTACGGGGTGCCGGGAGAGATAGAAAAGAGCGTAGGGCGTCACCCTTACATCTTTCTACAGCAGCCCGAAATCCCGTGCGAAAAAGCTATCATTTGCGGTTTATAGCAGGTATCATCCGGTCGGAAACGCTCTCTGTAAGCGCTTCGTAGTCTAGCGCGTACGTTCTGAGATGATAGCTGCGAGATTCGCGCTTAGTAGCTGTGATAATTGCTGCAAAAGATAGTTGCCAAACCGCCGCCTACAGCATATTTGCAGCGCTAGTGGCGCTAGGGGCGGCACTTCGGACGCAGAAGCGGATAGCGCAGCCTCATGGCCCGTTGTAGCGTAAAACTATGAACAAAACGACGCCAGTGGGCGAATCTAAAGCTGAACCCGAGGTGATGTGGCGAGCCCTGAGCGAGCGGCGCTACCTGCTAGACGTCGTTTACGCAGTGCGATCGACGGGTATTTACTGCCGTACCGACTGCCCCTCGAGGCGTCCGTCGGCGTCTCAGGTGAGCTTTTTTAGGAGCGTCGCCGAGGCAGAAGGAGCGGGCTACCGACCCTGCTCGCGTTGCCGCCCGCAAGATGCGGCTCAAGAAGCGGCTGACCTAAACCGGGTACAGGCGTTTTTAGATAGCGCGGAGAGTGTGACCGACCTGACCCTGGGGGCGCTCGCCGAACGTTTTGGCCTCGAGCCCCGTTACCTCACGCGGCTATTCAGGCGCGAGATGGGCGTGACCCCGAGAACCTACGCTGAGGCGCGGCGGACCGAACGGCTCCGCACCCATTTGCGCGGCGACGCGTCTGTAACTGAAGCCCTCTACGCTGCTGGGTACGGCTCCTCGCGGGCGCTCTATGCGTCGGCGGACAGGGCGCTTGGTATGACGCCGGGTGCGTACCGCAAGGGCGGAGCCGGGGCTTGTCGCCGCTACCGAACGCAGGGTCTGTGCGCTCCGTTTTGGTGAGGGGCTCGAGGAAGAACTGAGAGCCGAGTTTGAGCACGCCCGGCTTCAGGAAGATGAAGAGGCGGTAGCTCCCTACATCCGGGCGTGTTGGGCCTATCTGACCGGGGAACCGCTCACCTTGCCCCTAGACCTTTCACCGAGCGCGTTTCAAGCAAGGGTCTGGACAGCGCTACAGGGGATTCCCTACGGTCAAACGCGCTCTTACGCGGAGGTTGCAGAGGCCATCGGCAACCCTGCTGCGGTGCGGGCAGTAGCGGGCGCGGGCGCGAAAAATCCGGTAGCGCTGGCAGTGCCGTGTCACTGGGTCGTCCGGGCCGACGGGAGTTTGAGCGGCTACCGCTGGGGGGCGGCGCGTAGAAGGGTGCTGCTCGAGCGGGAGGGGAACAGGTAGGGTGAGCGCCCGAGCCGCGATCTTCAGCTACTTTTCGGTGCGCTGTCCGTCAGGGTTGTTAGCTAGCAGGAAAAGCATCTCAGCTGCGAGGTTAGCGCGGCCCACCGGATAAAAATTGTCGTCCAGGTCAACCTCTGCGTAGGCGCGCCTGACAGCGCGCTCGAGCCTGCCCGTAGCGTCCCACTTGCCGACGACGGCGTAGGGGTAGTTGACAAAGTGAAACGTGATACCACCGTCGCCACTAGACGGTTTAATTCCGGCCTGATAGGTACCCCCACAGATATCTTTTGTAAATGAGCGGTAGCTGTCCCGCATAACAAGTGACGTCATCGACGTTGCGACGTACTGCATAAAGGTGTCGTCGAAAACGCTCATACCTTCCATCGCCAGGTCTTGAAACGCCTGAAAGGTAAGCCGTAAATAGACAAACGGTTGACAAGCTAGCGAACCGGCACCGTCCGCTGCGGGTAAAAACCGCTGATCCCAAACATAAGCAGGGCCGCCCGTCGTATAAACCCGCTTGACTTGCTGCGTGACCTCAGCTGCCATGCGCTCGGCTTCGCTAAGGTAGCCCGTCTCGCTGGTCAACTCGTACATGTAGAGGTGATAACGGATAAACTCGACGTAAGGGTGCATCAAATCGCGTGTCAAAAACGGAAAACCGGAGCGCACGTCGTTGCGCTCGCGCCATTTGGCCTCGAAATCGTTTTTGAGGTAATCTTCCCAAAATATCGCGTGTTCGCGGTAGCGCTCGCTGAAGGCCGCGTTCTCGTGGAGCGCAGCAGCAGCGGCCGCGACGACAGAGTGCGTTAGTATCTCCTCCATCACATGATAGTCGTCGTTGTAGTACGTTCTGTCGCCACTCTCGGCCAGGTAACGCCAGTTCCTAAACCCGTCAGCGTTGTAATCTGCGAGTTGCGTACGGGCTATCTCCATAAGACGGTCTACCTCGTCGAGTAAAGCCAAGTCTTTGGTTACGCGTAAAGCTGTGAGCAGCGTCGTAACGTAGTTGCTGAACTTTCTACCCAAAGCGTTGAGGTCGCCGCTAGCAGCCAAAGTCTCAGGATCAAAATCGCTGTCATGGTCGTTGACATATCTGACGCCGTACCACAGACGCGTGTGCCAGAGCTTCATCTCTCCAGGAAGCTGATTTGGGTCAAAATTAGGATCGCCTTTTAAGCTGTAAGTTCCCACCGGTTTAAGGGGTGGGCTCACCCGAGAAACGGCTTGAGAGCTTACGCCGGGAAGGGTACAACTTGTAAGCAGAAATGCAAATAGACAGGTCAAAACGCGGGTTGTCACGCCCCACATCGTAACGAGAAAACGTGAAGGCGGTGTGACGCGTGTCTCTCCGGGTGCAGAGCGCTCGTTCATAAACTGCTCAGGCTGTCAGGTCAACCCTCGAGCCCTACCCTTTCGAAGGGTACTCTAAACGTCGTACTACTCAAGTCTTTGGGTTAAGGAAACCGCTCGAGCGATCCCTGCCGCTCCCGCATCGTAAACCCGACCGACCCGTAAATGTTTTTCGCAAAGTAGTGGTCGTCGGCGACAATGACCAGCGTTTTTGCTCCCAAGTTTGAGAACGCGAAGCGCCCGGTCTCATAGAGCAGCGTGCTGCAAATCCCGCGCCGCCGGAAATCCGGGTGCGTCACCACCGACTGATAGCGAGCCAGATTGCCTACGTGCGTATCGGTAAAGATACCCATATCGGCGACCAGTTTCCCGTTTAGAAAAGCCCCGAACCACCTTCCGAGACCCGCCGCAATCATCCTTCGGTACGACTCGGTACTCGCCTCATAAAAGCTGCGGTAGCTCGCCTCGTCGTCTTTTTCTTGGCGGCAGCGCACGTGCAGGTCAGTGTGTTCAGAAAACTCGGCGTCGGTCGTAAGCGCCCGAATCTCGAGGGTGTGGTTGTAGCGACGCGGCGGCGTTAGCTTATCTGCTGCCATGACCACCTCTTCACCCAACTCGAAACCGGCAGCGAGAAAGTCGTTTACGTCGCCGTGACGCCCATCTACGGTGTCCCAAGCGAAAACTCTGTGATTGATCGCAGGCGGCACGCCGACCTCTTGCTCAAAAAGTTCGTTCCACCTGCTGAACTCTCCCGGTTTCGGTGGCGCGTTAAAAATCAAAAAGTTACCCCAGCGGTAGCTCGGATTGCTCGGCGTGCGAATGACGAGGTAAGAGTCCCGGTCAATGACTTCGCCTTCAAAGCGGTGAAAAATCAGGTCGGTGCGGTAGCCGAGTGAAGTCGGTTGCATAGCGCTTAACCTATCATTTAGTGCAGCAGCCGAAGTGCTCCCGAGTCATCTCCGGTGTAGAGATACCTTTATTCTGGTCAAAACGGACGCTTCAGCAAGAACCTCCGAGTTGTCATGTGGGCTCGAGCCCCTCTTGGGAAAAATGCGTCCTGGAGCCAACTTAAGAACTATTCCAAGTAAGCTGCTCGGGTATTGGCGTAGCTCTGACGGGGCGCTAGACTACTCTTAAATCCAACCTCGCTACTGGGTTTTATAGTGTGTGCAGCTGCAGGCAGCGCCAGAAGGAGTTCTATGTTTAACAAAGTTAAAATGGCTGGTTGTCTCGGCCTCGCCCTGAGCTTTTCAGGGGCCGCGTTCGCCCAAAACGACCTCAGCGCCATCAAAACCTACCTGCTGAGCAAAACCGAGGCGCTTGTCACCTCAACCGGTGACCTGGAAACCCTCAGCCAGCGCTACTTTGAGCTGGCAGCAGCGGCAGATTTTGACTACGAAACGCTCTGGGCCGACCAGCGGGCTGAAGTCTCGAGCCTCCTCACAGCTGCTAGAGACGCCTGGACGACAGCGAGTCCACTTTATGAGCAGACGGAAGGCATCGTCGCCGGGACGCCCAGCTTGGCTCAGTATGACGTTGACTTAGACGCGGGCGCTGCCGCTGCCGAAGACCCCGAAAACGCGGTTTCGTTTGATATCGCGCTTCCCGACGGACAGGTGCTGGAAAAACCCGGCAACCTCATGGGCGTCACCGAGAGTACGCTCTACGGCACCTTCGCCGACTACTCGAGCGGCGTCGAAGCTGACCTTAACGGCGACGGCGAACTGGAGTTCAGCGACCTTTTGCCCGACGCCAACGTGCTCCTCGGTGGGGCCAAAAAGATGGCGGAGGTAGCGCGCAACCTCGAGACCTCGGCGCAAGCCTGGGAACCGACCGAGTCCGACGCGTTTACGGCTCTAATTGTGATGGTACCGACGATGAACGAGTATTTCGCGTCGTGGCGCGACTCGAGGTTCGTCGAGGGAGGCAGCTCGGAGCAGCGCGACTTTGTGGCGATCTCACGCCTTGCCGACATTCAGGACATCTTGGGCGGTTTGGAAATTGTCCTTAGCAGCGTCAGCCCACAGATTAGCACCGTTGACGCCGCCCAGAGCGAGCAGCTAGCCGCGCGTTTGGTCGGTCTTAAGTCCTACGTTGGTAAGGTCCACGCTCAGGAAGCGTCCGGCACGCGGTTTAGCCCCGAACAGGCTGACCTTTTAGGGGTTGAGGCGCAAGACCGCGCGACCGCGATTACCGGACAGTTGGCTCAGGTTGCGGGCGTACTCGGCGTTTCGGCAGACAACTGAGATGTTGAGAACCGAGATAAAGCGCTCTGCAGTTCTTTGGCTTTTTTTCACCTGCTCAGCTGCCCTGGCAGCGTCGCCTGCCCAAATAGCGGAGACCGTGCGGAGCAGTTTGATGGACGCTCAGTTGGGGCTTATGCTGTCGCCTACGTCCGCCCGCGCACCGTTGCAAAAGGCGAAAGCAGCCTACGCAGACTTGGGGTTAAAGAGGCTCGAGCCTGTCCTCGACACCCGCGCCGAAACCGCGTTGGCTAATGCGGAAAGGGCTGTAAAACAAGGCGACGCAGCCGCCTTCGCCGCCGCTAAAGTGCAACTCTGGACGACACTTTTAAGCGCTGGCTTCGAACGCACAACCACCGCGATTCGGCAAGATCAACCGGAAGCGGCTGCCTCGTGGCTCGTGTTGCGCGAGTTTCGTCAGGCAACCCGCTTTTCTCGCCCCGACGCCGACGCGACGCTCGCGCTAAGAGGATGGCAAGCTGGTAAGTTGTTTAAAGCTGAGGCTTTGGAAGCGGTACGGGCCGACCTGCTCGACACGTATGGGGCGAGGAAACCCTAGCCGACGTCAACGCTGCGAACGCCCAAAACTTTGCGGTACGCACGGCTGAAGCTGCGGCGCTGGCACAAGGCTATTTTACAATTCTGGCTCCTAGCTTTAGGGCACAGCGCGGCGCTGAAGCGTTAAAAGAAGCCCAAACCGCCTTTACCGGTCTGGTAAACGGTGATGTCTCGCCGGTTCAGGCGGCGCTCACAGGCTTCCGCGCCGCGCCGCTCAGTCCGGACGAACAGGCCCGCCGCGCGGGTCAGCTGTTCCGCTTTCTGTCACTCGTTCCCGTCGAGTACGGCCGCGCCATCCGCGGGGGAGAGGTCGCCGTTGACCTCGAGATTCGTGAAGCCATCAGTTTTCAGGAGGCCGCTACCGCCGCCTTCGCCGACCTTCAAGGTGAACTGACGACGCGCGACCCGCCGCCACCGGACGCGCCGCTGAACTGCTTACGTGGTTGACGCAAACTCTGGACGACGCGAGTAAACACACCGCCGTTGCTGCGCCGGACGCGGTAAAGGGAAACGTCCGAACGCTGACCGAAACGCTTAACAGTGTGATGCCCGCCGCGTGGCTCCGGCAAAACAGCAGCGCCGACTTCGACGTGATTGAAGAAGCGTTGTCGCAGCTCGAGGCCGCCGTAGCCACCGGTGCTTACGCACAGGCCGAATCGTCCCGTATCGAAGCCTACGCAATCTTAGAAAGTGGCCCTGAAGCCAAATTGACGGCGTTCGCGCCCCGGTTCGTCCCAGAGATCGAGAACTTGTTCTGGTACGGCGATAGTCCTAAAGGTCTGGCGTACCTGCTCAGCCGTCACGCACCGCTCGCTGACGTTCAGGTGACCCGCGCTGCGCTCTCGGCGCAACTTTTGGAGGCGAAAACAGCCGTCAGCGGTTCGAAAGTGCCGGGGTCGGTAGCGATGAACGCCGCGATTATCGTGTTCCGGGAGGGGCTCGAGGCCGTCCTTATCCTGGCGTCGCTCTTAGGCAGCCTCAAAATGGCGTCGATGCAGCGCTTCCGCCGTCCGCTCTGGGTCGGCGTCTGGAGCGCTCTGGTCGCTAGCGCCGTGACGTTTATGATTATGCGCGGGGCACTCTTGGCGTTTGCGCAGTTTGGGGAGAAGCTCGAGGCCGTCGTCTCGGTCGTCGCCATAGGCGCGCTGCTAGTTATCACCAACTGGTTTTTTCACGATACCTACTGGACCGACTGGATGGCCGGGTTTCACAAGAAAAAGGCCCGCATCATCGGCGCGGGCGTCGGGCAATTTATCGGGTTGGCGCTGCTGGGTTTTACCAGCGTCTACCGTGAAGGCTTTGAAACGGCCCTGTTTTTGCAGGCACTGGTGCTCGAGGCGGGCAGTCTCAGCGTGATAGCGGGCGTCGCTCTCGGCCTCGCCGCCACGTTCGCGGTCGGCTTTATCGTCTCTAAGGTGCAGACCAAGCTGCCGTACAAAAAGATGCTGGTCGTCACGGCGGTGATGTTAGGCGCGGTTTTGCTGGTGATGGTCGGCAATACCGCTCACGCCTTGCAGGTTGTGGGTTGGGTGCCGACGCATCCGCTGCGGTTCGCTGAGTTCCCCTACTGGGCGGGCCTGTGGTTCGGACTTTACGCGACGTGGGAAGGGCTGGCGCTACAGGCCGTTGCCGGAACCTTTGTTACCGGGAGCTACTTTTTGGCCGAACAGCTCAAAGAGCGCAGGCGTCGTACACCAACTAAAATGCCCCCCAAGCAGGTCTCTGAAAGGCCACTCCGAACGGCTGAACACTCGTAAGTCAAGCATCCAAAGCTCTAAAGACTCGAGAAGCACGCGACTTCTCGAGTCTTTTTCCAGTTTCGGGTTTAGTTTGCATAGGAGGTTTCAGAGAGCGACTTGACACTTTGGACGAGAGCATCCAAGCGCTTATAATTGTGCTCCAACTCTTCTACTGTTCGGCCCACAAAACCTAGAATGTCCGTCACCTCATCGGCAAATCCCTGTGGCCTTATGGCAAAGGTGCGCGTCTCGGCGACCGCGCCTTTTTCATTGATGAAGTAGCGTTCGTTCAGCGCGAAAAGCACCTGCACGAGGCTGTACACGCACTCGAAAAAGCAGCCGGCAACGTAAGAACTCTCCGCGCGTTGTACGGCCTTCTCACTGATTGTTAAGGCAAACGCGGCTTCGCGTAAAGACGCAGGAATGAGCGCTCCTTTAAGCTTGGGCGGATAAACGGCAAGCTGGTTTTGGAGTGTACGCAATTCTTCCGCCGGGTCGTAAAGAATCCGGGCGTAATAGACCTCGCCCAGGTAGATGGGGCTGTGAAACCCGTGCGGATGACCGCCGTGAAGCGCACGCTCCGGCTGACCTGCGCAGCACTGCTCGAGTACCTTCACCACTCTCGCCAAATCACGGTAGATGAGGTCAACCCGTTGACCGCCGACAGTAAGCCACGCACCGCCGTTGACCCATGTTCCCCAACCGCCGTAATCTGTCACTGTTTCGTCGAAACCGCTGTCGTCAACGTCACGGGCAAACGCTCTAAATGCGTCTGTATCGGGGGCTGCGTCTGCATGATAGTAAACGCCCAAGTCGATATCGCTCCCCGGTTGCCCTCGGCCTCTAGCCAACGACCCGCCCAGCGTGACCGCCCGAACGCCGGGAACCAGGCTCAAGTGTTCGGCTAGTTTTTCCGCTAAAGCGTACTGTGCTGCTACGTCCATCTCGCCTCACAAAAAAGAGCGGCATCTAAAGCCGCTCTTGTAAATTCAGGGTTTCTAATACCGCTCAGCGACGGTCTTCATCTCCATAAACAGCCGCAAATAGTCCGGCCCGCCCGCTTTGGCGTTCGAGCCTGAGAGGTTAAAACCGCCGAACGGCTGCACCCCGACGAGCGCCCCGGTAATCTTACGGTTCAAGTACAAATTGCCGACGTGAAACTCGCGCCGCGCCCGTTCCAACCGTAAACGATCTTTGCTAATCACGCCGCCGGTCAGCCCGTAAACCGTTGCATTTGCCAGCTCCAGAGCGTGATCAAAGTCTCTGGCCCGCATCACCGATAAAACCGGCCCGAAAATCTCTTCACACGCAATCGACGCGCTCTGCGGCACCTCGGCGAAGATAGTAGGTTCGATAAAAAAGCCCGCTTCGTCGCCCCGACCCCCGCCTAGCACGAGTTTCGCTTCAGCTTTGCCGTTTTCGATGTAGCTCATAATTTTATCAACAGCCTTTTGGTTGATCACTGCGCCGACGTGATTGTTACCCTCGGCAGGGCCGAACGAGAGCCTGCTCGCCCGTTCGACGACCCGCCCGAGTAACGCGTCGTAAACCTCGTCAACCACAATTAAACGGCTCAGCGCCGAACACTTCTGACCTTGAAAGCCGAACGCGCTCGCTACCGCAGCGTCGGCTGCCATATCCAAATCGGCGGTTTCGTCAACGATAAGCGCGTCTTTGCCGCCCATTTCGACGTAAACTTTTTTCAGCCACTTCTGCCCCGGTTGCAGCTTGGCGGCGCGTTCGTAGATGCGGAGGCCGGTCTCGAGCGACCCCGTAAAGTTGATAAACCGGCCCCGCGGGTGGTCAACGAGCGCGTCACCGATGTCGGCGTCTGCCCCTGTCATGAGGTTGATCACGCCTGCCGGAAAGCCCGCTTCAGCCACGCACTCCATAAACTTCTGTGCGATAATCGGTGTGTCGGGCGAGGGTTTGACGATAACGGTGTTACCGACCACAACCGGCCCAACGGCGGTACCGACCAAAATGGCCAGCAGGAAGTTCCACGGCGGAATCACGACGCCGACGCCCATCGGTATTAGGAATGACGTGTTCTCTTCGCCGGGGTAGTCGTAGGTTGTGACCGGCTCGTCTAGCTTCATTGCCTGCCGCGCGTAGTATTCGCAAAAGTCGATGGCTTCGGCAACGTCGGCTTCAGCTTCAGCGTAGCTCTTACTCGCCTCAAAAGTTTCCCACGCGGAGAGTTCAAATTTGCGGCGGCGCATCACGGCGGCGAGTTTGACGAGCGCCCGCGCCCGCGTGCTCATCGGTAGCTGTGACCAGCTTGCGTAGGCGTCCCAGGCGACGTTCATCGCCCGCTCGACCTCTTTGCGTTTGGCTTTGGCGCTGCGCCCCACAACTTGCCCGGTGTTACACGGGTTAACGGACTCGAGCCACCCGTGCTGCGTCATGACGTGTTCGCCGCCGATAATAAGCGGATAATCTTGCCCGAGCTGACCTCGAACGGTTTCTAACGCCACTTTATAGGCGTCTTGCACACCCTGCTGCGAAAAGTCCGAGTACGGCTCAACTTGGTAGGGTTCAAATAAATCCATAAAGCTCCTTTGGTGCTGTGCCGCGTATCTGTTTGTACGCGCCGATAAAACGGGCAAGAACTGCGTCACCTAATCCTGCTCGGCTTATCTCAAATGATACCAGCTATACATATCTGTATTCATAACGTACAAAAGGTTCAGAGGGTGTCGGTCGCACAACGCGCTACGAAATGCCCCGCAGAAGCGCCTGGAAACCTAAGCCTTGACGCTTAGTCATCAACCGGGATAGAGAATGGGTTAGCCGAAAAGCCCGCGGACAACGAAAAGTAGATTAGCAGGGCGCTCAGCTAGGCGGCGGCTGAAGTAGCCGTACCAGTCGTGACCATACGGGATATAAATCCGCACCTTGTAGCCTTTGGCGACCAGGCGGCGCTGAAGGGCGGGTTTGACACCGTACAAAAACTGAAACTCGCAACGTTCCGGCGGCGTTCTAGCCCCGCGGACAAACGCTTCGACCTCGCGGATGATGCTCTCGTCATGCGTGGCGACGCCGATAGTAGCTCTGGCCTCGAGCCCCCGGTAGACCAGATCACGGTAGTTTTGATCGACTTTGACCTTGTCTTGAAACGCAACCGTATCGCTTTCGCGGTACGCACCCTTGACGATGCGGAGCGTAGGGTTGGGCGTGCGTTCTACGAGGGCGTTCAGGTCGTCCATCGTCCGGTACAAATAGCTTTGTAACACCGTTCCGACGTGGGTATGACCGGCGTCTTGCAGCGCGCCGAAAAGCTCCAGGGTGCCGTCTACATACGGGACGTTTTCCATATCCAGACAGAGCTTTGCGCCGACGTCGCGGGCTTTCTCCGCAACTTTGAGGGCATTTTGCAGGCCCAACTCGAGACTTACACCGAGTCCTAGCTGCGTCGGTTTAACGCTCATATAGCCTTCGCCAGGCGCGTTTTTAATCGCTTCCAAGGTCATTAAAATCTCGTCTGTCATCGCCGCTGCGCCCGCCTCGGTATCCACAAACTCGCCTAACAGATCGAGGATACTCTCGAGTCCGCCCTCTTGCAGCGTCTCAACCGCTTCTAAGACCTCGGGCAGCTGCTCTCCGGCAACAAACCTCGAGACGCCCAGATTAAACCCTCGCTGCTTGATAAACGATGTGATGGGCGGCGCGTCGGCAACCGAGAGCACCGCCCGCCGGTAAAGCGTGTCGATAGCTTGCACCTCTCTATAGTAGCAGGCTGCTTAGGGTTATGTCTGCCCCGCGTCAGCAATCTCCAGAAAGCTTTTGCAAAGGGCCGGAAAGTTAAGCATTGCATACCCCCTTGTAACGGGCCTTGTTAGGCTGCAGCTATCCGTTGCCTGAGCCCTATTTTGTCAGGCTGCAACCACCATCTTGATACCTGCGAAGGGGAGACGCCGGGGCCTCTCGAGACGCAATGCACACTCTGCTATATACCTTGATGTACGTCAATTTACACAACCCTAACTACTGCCGAAAAAGCACGCTTTGTGCTACCCTGAACTATGCTGGCGTTATCCACAATGCTTTCTCACAGAAGACGTGCCAAAGGCGTGTGAAGGGCATATGAAGCTCTTTTTTATTCGTCACGGTGAAACCGATTGGGGCGCGCTCGAGTCGCGTGGGGTACGCGGCTGGGCGCGTTCGTTTGCCCCACTTACGCCCAAGGGCCGCGTTCAGATCGACGTCATCGCCAACGACTACCGGCTCGAGCGCGCCCAGGGCATCCTCAGCTCGTCGTACGCGCGGGCGCTTGAGTCAGCGGCGCGTCTCTCGCGGGCGCTCGATAAACCCCTACACGTCGAATACGACCTGCACGAATGGCTGCCGCAAAAAGATTCGCTCGGTGAGATGGACGACGACATCATCCGCGACGCCAATCAGCAACTTTCGTACTACACGGGCTTTATTCCCTTCGTTGACCGGCGCATCCGTACTCCAGCAGACGCTAAGGCCAACCCTACAAAACAAAAACCTGAAGTTGACCGGCGCGTTCCGGTCTCCGCTCGGCAACCGCCACCCCCCGAGGCGCGCAGTTGGGAGAGCGTTGAAGAGGTGCGTGAACGCGTGGTCAATGTGCTGCGCCGCTACGAACACCTCAACAGTCTAATTGTCGTGTCGCACGCAGTTGTGATCAGTAGTATGTTGGGTGTACAGCGCCCGATCGACCACGCCGAGATTGTTCCGCTCGAGCTCGACCTTTCGGCGCAACCCCCGACCCACCACTCTGCTACGCTCCCCGACGTGGATTTGCAGGTCGGCTAAGGCTGGCGTGTCTTGACTGACGGGTTGACGAACGGCAGGGTTCAGCACCCACTTACCCTAAAAGGCCGTGTGGTGACGCTCGAGCCCCTAACCGAGGAGCACCTCGAACCGCTCCTAAACATCGCTACGGCGTCGCCGGAACACTACCGTCACACCTCGACGCCGACGACGCCGGAGGAAGCCGGGCGCTATTTCAGCCGCGCTTTTCGTGAACGTGACGAAGGCAAAACATATGTATTCGCTCTGCTTGCCGGAAACGAGCTCGTCGGGACGAGCCGGTACCACACGCTCGACTACGCCAACCGAAAGTGCGAAATAGGGTTTACCTGGCTCTCGTTACCGGCGCAGGGAACGGGCATCAATACTGAAAGCAAATACTTGATGCTTAGGTACGCTTTCGAGACGCTTGATTTTTTACGTGTCCAGTTTCAGACGGACGCCCGTAATATCCAGTCGCAGCGGGCTATCAAACGTCTGGGCGCGGTTTACGAAGGTACTTTACGCGCCGAACGGATTGTGCAGGGCGGGCGTATCAGAGATACGATGCTTTTCTCAATCATCCATACCGAGTGGCCTGAGGTGAAGCGGGGGCTCGAAACCCAACTGTCAGCACATTTCAAGGCTGTTTAGGTTTGTGCCCGCGCTACCCCAACCGGTAGCCCGCTGCGTGGATGCAAGGTGTTTCCCGCTTCCTCGACCGGCTCATTCCATAGCGGCGTCAAGGTGTAGTGCCGCAGGAGATTTTTAAGTGAGAGTGTTAAAAGCCTTGTCGCCAAGCCTGCGCCGATGCAGTAGCGCGAGCCACTGCCGAAGGGCAGATAGCTGTAGGGCGGCGGCGTGAACGTTTCCCAGCGTTTCGGGTCGAACTGAAGTGGGTTGGGGTAAACAGACTCGAGCCGGTGCGACGCATAGATCGAGAACGCTGCCGGGTGCCCTTTGGGAATGTGATAGCCGCCGAAAGCGAGGTCGCAAGACGCCTGCCGCAACCCTGCCGGAGCGGGCGGGTAGAGGCGCAACGTTTCTTTAATAACCTGCGCGAGTAAAGGTGGTTCGTCCGAGGTCAGCAGGTCAGCTCGCAACTCAGCGAGCAGGTCCGGTTGTCGGTGAAGCTCATAAACCGCCCACGTCAGCGCTGCGCTCGTCGTATCGAAACCCGCCGACACCAGACTGATAGCTTG
Organism: Truepera sp.; assembly: GCA_965215315.1. GTDB lineage: Bacteria > Deinococcota > Deinococci > Deinococcales > Trueperaceae > Truepera. The sequence goes on from CBDCDB010000008.1 coordinate 3,601,592, forward strand.
GTCACGCATCTCGAGCTCGCTTAAACGCCGCCCCGCTTCGTCTTGGGTGTCTAACAACAGCCCGAGTACGTCGTCACCGGAGTCGCCGGTTTCTCGTCGTCGCCGGATTTCACGGTAGATGGCAGCGTCGGCCCGCTCCCGCGCCGCTAAAAACCTCGCCCACGGCGTACCGGGAAGGTTCAACTTGACGAGTTGCAGCTGAAAGGGCAGGTTGGCAAAGCGCATCATCCGGGCGACGTCGGAGGTTAAGGGGGTCTCGAGCGCTGCCCGCCCCAAAAGCACCTCACAGATAACGGCCAGCACCCGCCCCTGCACCTCGCCGTAAAAGTCCACGGTGCGCCCGACCCAGCTTTCAAAAAGTTCCGTTAAGCGCACCTCAAAAAGCGTATCGAGCGACGCCAACCGTGAGCGGTGAAACGCCGGTTGGACGAGCCGCCGCCGCCGTAAATGCTCGGGTCCGTCGGAGGTGATGAGCGCGGTGTCGCCACCGATAGTGCGTAAAAATCCGTAAGCGGGGCCGAGCTGAAAATGTGCGGCGGCGTCCTCTAGGACGAACTTATTTGCCTCCGGCCCGACAAACCAGACGAACCGCACCGGCCCCCAACCGAACGCAAACACCGGACCGTAAACCTTATAGAGTTCCGTTACGGCCCGGTTGATGTCGCGGCCTGCAAGCCGCATCGCCGCGAGATGTTCTCGCCCGCTTGGGACAGGGATACTTTTGAGTCGCTCTGAAGGTACGGGGTCAGCGAATGCCGTGTAAAATCTCCTCGAGACCTTCAGGGTCTTGAATCAAGACCTCTTTGGGCCGGGTACTGATGACGCGCTCTTCCTCGAGCGCTTTAAGCGCCCGCGTGACGGTCTCGCGGCTCGTTCCCGCGAGGCTGGCAAGTTCTTGATGCGTGAGCCGAAGGAGCGCCTTGCCCTCGTCGTTAAAGTCGATGAGGCCACCCCAGTAAAGCCGCAAGATTACATACGCGACGCGTCCCTGCGCGTCTTTATAAGACAGCACCTGCGCCTCGTCGTTGGCCCCGTAAAGCCGCTGCGAGAGCGTGTTGGCAACGTTTAGGCTGATGCTCGGATACTCTTTGATGAGCCGCTGAAAGTCGTCCTTAAAGAGCAGATACACGAGTGTTTCACGGATTGAAAGCGCCGTAGCGCTCCGGCCCTGCTCGCCCAAAAGCGCCATCTCACCGAAAAACTCGGGGGGCTTCAAGATAGCGAGCGTTTTTTCGTGGCCCTCTAAGTCAATCTTAAAGAGCTTGACGATGCCTTTATTGAGGATATATAAGACTTCGCCCTTGTCTCCCTCTTGAAAAAGCACGGTGTCGGGGGCAAAGGTGCGGGGTTGGAGCGCTTGCGCAGCAATTTCCAGAGCACGCTGCGGCGCACCCTTAAAGAGTGGGACTTGTGCGAGAAACGGCTCGAGTTCAGCCATGAGCGGTTCCAGGGTAGGCAGTTCCAAGGCAGAGGTGAGCAAGATACTTCATTAAGAAGGAGCCTACCACACCGTATGAGGAGTTTTATAGCGCCCCCAAACCATTTGGTTGGTGGCCTGAATATGCTGTGCGTCAATCCGGTAGCAGCTTCTTATGGAGATAAAAAAGGGGTGCCCCACACCGTTCATCGCCAGAGTCGTGGTGCGGGGCGTAAAACGCATGATCCGGATGCGCTTTATAAAAACAGGATAAAACTCAAACTCTTACGAGATTCTTACTCGGGGCCCAGCACAGAAAGATAGCCGTAAAATGGCCGCCCGAAGCCAACAAGAAAGCAGACTGAATATATGTCAGTCTGCTTTGCTAAACTAAAAAACGCCTAACCGTTGACGCGAAATCCTTCACAAACAGTTTTCCGGATCATTTTTCACCCCTTAAGATTGTCGGAAAAACGTTGAAGTGACGTTTTCTCCGAGATAGAGACGCTCTGGCGTTCGTCTCTTAAGCACGATTTTATATTGACGTCTGCTTCACGTCAATGTTAGGGAGGTTAGAGTGGGTTATCTCACAAGTTGGCTGCTTAGAACTAATTTCTTTTCTCCGATTTGTTCGTTCTTATTGCCGAACAGAAGGCTTTTACAACCTCTTTAGGATAGTGGACGCCTGCATATTTATGAATTTCGGCAAGTGCTTTAGTCTGTGTTGACGCCTTGCGGTACGGGCGGTTTGTCGTCATAGCGTCAAAAGTGTCGGCTACTGCCACGATAAAAGATTCAATCAAAATGTCGTCACCCGATAATCCTTTGGGGTAGCCGCTGCCGTCCAATCGTTCGTGATGCTGCTCAACGATGTTGCCCGCCTCCTTCATAAATGTTTTTTCTAAAAGTTCACGACCATAAACAGGATGTTTCTTGATAACGTTCCATTCTTCAGGAGTTAGCTTGGCGGGTTTGTTTAAGATAGCTAGAGGCACACGTATTTTGCCGACATCGTGAAGATAAGCACCGTAGTCTAAAAGGTAAAGTCTTCCAGACTCTAACCCAAGTTCTTTTCCCAGAGCATAAGATAGGTCTTGGAGACGTTTGCAGTGATTCGCTGTATAACCATCTTTGATTTCGACCTCCACAGCTAATTCTCTAAGCTGATTCAAATCTTCGCTAAGTGTGTGAAACTGAGGTCGTTCAGTAGTGTAAAGCAACTTCGTATCCATTAGAGCCGTAGCTGTCGCAACCTCTTGGAGAGATTTGGTAATGATGTAGTCGTTTGCTTCCAAAATAAAGTCGCTTACAGGGGTACTGTAACTAAGCTGTCCCGAAAGTATGTAGTACGTCTCGCTGCCTATACCTGATGGCATGAAGGTAATGCGAGTGCCCTCCTCCAACGTCACTTCTGTAAGCTCAAAGTTTGTGCCAGTGTTGAGTAGTTTTAAGACGGCACGTTTTGAACTTACCGTTTCCAAAGACTCACCCTGACGGCGAATCATCAGCCCTTCGGGTGGCCTATTGTTCTCGTTGTCTTTGCTCATGCCGTCCACGAAGAGACCTCCCGGTAGCTTGTACCCACTATGACGTCTCCTCTCTTACAGCGGTCTTACAACTGACCTGTGACCGCCGTGTTACTGACGGCCCTGAGGCTTAAGTGCTCTACAGTAGACGCCCATGCACATTTTGCAGGTGACTTTTTCGACGTTCGTTTACCTCTACGGATTGAAAAGTTGGATTCGCGCGGAAAGCTGGTGGGTCAGCGGTATAGTAGCGGCGTGACCCGTTCCGAAGCTGCCAGACTGCCCCACGCGTCGCCTGACAAGGTAGTGGCGCTGTCTTGCAGCGGCCTGACCCGCACCTTCGCAACGCCGGGGAGCAGCTTAGAGATTCTCCGGGGCGTCGAGCTGGCGGTCTATCCCGCGCAGATCATCGCTATTTTGGGGCCGTCAGGGTCGGGGAAGAGTACGCTGTTGCACCTTTTGGGCGGGTTAGATAGACCTACGGCAGGTGAAATCTACTGGGGTGAGCGCCGCGTGGACGCACTGCCGCAGCGGGTACTGGCGGCTTTGCGGGCGGAGCGTTTGGGACTGGTGTTTCAGCAGCACTATTTGCTCGAGGACTTAACTGTTCTCGAGAATGTGACTTTGCCCGGACGCATCGGGGGCCGCCCGGACGAGGCGAGGGGAGCGGAACTGCTCTCACGTGTCGGGCTTTCGGAACGCTCTACATTTTTGCCTAAGCGTCTGTCGGGGGGCGAGCGGCAACGTGTGGCGGTGGCGCGTTCTCTGTACAGCCGTCCTCAGGTCATTTTGGCCGACGAACCGACCGGGAGTTTAGACCGCGCTTCGGCCGCCGATGTGTACGCACTTTTGGCGCAGCTCGCCCGCGAAGAGGGGAGCGCGGTGGTCATGGTCACGCACGACGAAGGACTTGTAGAGGGCGTAGACGCACGGTTTGGGCTCGAGGGGGGCGTTCTAGTTCCGGTCTGAGATTCTTCAAACTGAAGTTCTTCAAAACGACTCCCGAATGTCCTCACGACCACACGACGAGCTTATGTTAGGCTTTGATGAGCATTGCGCGGTGTGCAGGTCTTTTTAAGTTCTGTGGGGTTTTAGAGTCTATGATCAGACCTTTATAACCCGAACGCCGCCCCGATGTACTTTCTGGAGGTGACATGAAGAAACTGCTAATCGCAACTTTGCTGCTTTTTCTAGGGTTCGGTTCGGCCCAAACGCTGGTGTTCGGCGGGAGCGGCTTGCCCGTCAGCCTAGACGACGCCACCGACGGCAACTCACTCACTGCCGCGTATCAGATTGTCGAAAATCTGGTCTTTGTTGAACCCGGCGGCACCGAGTTGCAACCCGGTCTGGCGACCGAATGGTCGTCGAACGAAGACGGCACCGTCTGGACGTTTACGCTCCGCAAGGGTGTGACTTTTCAAGACGGCACTCCCTTCAACGCCGAAGCTGTCAAGTTCAACATCGACCGCTGGAACGATCCCGATTTCGAATACGGGTTTCGTGACGAGGGCAAAATCTACGAAGCGTGGGGGTACGTGTTCGGCGGTTATTTAGGTGATGAAGCGGCGACCGTCGAAAGTGCCAAAGTCGTGGACGACTATACGCTACAGCTCAACCTCACTAAACCGATGGGCTTTCTGCCTGCGGCGCTGTCGTCGTCGTACTTTGGAATTCACAGCCCTACCGCTGTTCAAGAAGCCGGTGCGGATTACGGTCAGCCTGCGGTCGGTTCGATCGGTACCGGGCCGTTTCAGTTTGTTGAGTGGGTCGACGGCAGCCAGCTGACCTTGGAGCGCAACCCCGACTACTGGGGTGAAGCCGCCGGAGTCGAACGCTTGGTCTTCCGCGGTATCGAAGACTCGACGGCTCGCTTGGCTGAACTTCAGGCCGGGAGCATCGACATTGCTGTCAACCTTTCGCCTGACGACGCCCAGACGATTGAAGACGACCCGAACCTCGAGACCGCCACAGCTGACTCCAACTTGAACATCGGTTATATCGGTTTTCATCAGGCGAACAAACCGTTACAAGACGTTAAAGTCCGGCAGGCTATCGCGCACGCCGTAGACTGGAACGAAGTCGTCACGGCCTTTTTCGGCGAAGGGGCGCAGGTCGCGTCGCAGTTTATCCCGCCCGGTCTGATCGGTTATAGCGATGATTTAGAGCCTTACGCCTACGATCCCGAGCTGGCAAAACAGCTTCTCAGTGAAGCCGGGATGGCGGACGGTTTCTCGACGGAGATGTGGTACATGCCCGTCTCCCGCCCTTACTTCCCCTCAGCGGAACCTGTGGCGTCGGCCATAGCTTCGTATATGGCCGACATCGGGATTCAGGCCGAACTGCAAACTGAAGACTGGGGCACCTACCTAGACGACAACAACACCGGCAAATTCCCCATCTATATGCTCGGCTGGAGCGCTGACTACGCCGACCCCGACAACTTCGTCTATACCTTTTTCGGCTCCGAAGAGGGCAAACGCAATTTCGGTTGGGACAACGCCGAGGTCAGAGACCTGCTCGACCAAGCGCGTCAGGAACCCGATGAGGACGCCCGCGCCGAGCTTTACGGGCAGATCAACCAGATTATCTACGACGAGGTTCCGGCCATTCCGGTTGACCACAACCCTGTTCTGAACGCAGTGCGCGTCGGTATTGAAGGCTTTACACCGAGCCCTTTAGGGAGCACCCTGCCGTTTAGCACCATCACCAAGTCTAACTAGACTTGGTGGGGCCGGAAGGTTTTCCGGCCCCACTTCTTATTTCAAGCAGTATTATTTTTATTATGTTGGCTAGCTCGAGGGGGTACGCTTGACGCAGTATATCTTCCGGCGCGTGTTAGGTCTTATCCCGGTTTTGTTTGGCGTCAGCTTGCTGGTTTTTACCCTGACGCGCGTGATTCCTGCCGACCCTGCGCTCCTTATTTTGGGCGAACGGGCAACGCCTGAGGCGCGGGCGCGGCTCCAAGAGCAGTTAGGTCTCAATCAGCCGCTCTTTTTCAACCCTGCCGGAGCTGCCGAAACCGGCAACCCGCGCGACTTTTTCGACTCGCAGTATTTTGATTTCGTTGGCGGCGCACTGACCGGCAACTTGGGGCGCTCGTACTTTTCGCGTCTCGACGTCGGGGAGAGTCTGGCGCGGCGGTTTCCGGCGACCTTAGAGCTGACCCTTATCGCTATGGTGTTCGCGCTTGTGCTGGGGATTCCGGCAGGGGTGGCGGCGGCGCTCTACCGCGGGAGCTTCGTCGATACGCTGCTGATGATTGGCGCACTGTCAGGGGTATCGTTTCCGGTCTTTTGGCTGGCGATTATTTTAATCTATGTGTTTGCCGTCAATCTGGGCTGGTTGCCGCCGTCGGGTCGGCTCGACGTGGCGCTCAGTTTTCAACCTGTCACGGGCCTGTTCGTTTTAGACGGCTTGCTCCGGGGCAGGCCGGAGATTTCGTGGGACGCGCTCCGGCACCTGATTCTGCCCGGAATCGCCCTCGGCACCATTCCGCTGGCGATCATCGTGCGGATGACGCGGAGTGCGATGCTCGAGGTTTTAGGTCAGGATTACGTCCGCACCGCTAAAGCCAAAGGGTTGGCGCGAAGCTTGGTGGTAAACAAACACGCCCTGAGAAACGCTCTTTTGCCGGTCGTGACCGTTATCGGATTGTCGTTCGGCTCGCTCTTGTCAGGTGCGATCTTGACCGAAACAGTGTTTTCGTGGCCGGGTATCGGTAAATGGATTTACGACGCGATTGGGGCCAGGGATTATCCCGTCGTGCAGGGCGGCGTCATCTTCGTGGCGTTTGTGTTTGTCGTTGTGAACCTGCTCGTTGACCTCTCCTACGCACTTATCGACCCGAGGATTCAGTACACATGAGCGCCGACAGCCCCGCGACACCCTCCGCACGCGCCGAAACCGTACAGGGCCGCTCCCTGTTTCAGGATTCGCTGAAGCGGTTTTTTCACAATCCGACCGGCGTCGTCGGCCTCTTCATCGTGTTGTTTTTCGTCGTGATGTCGCTGCTCGCGCCCATCCTGAGCCCCTATGACGCCTCGACCGACCGTAATTTACGGCTCCGCTTGTCGCCACCGTCGTGGACGCTGAGCCCGGCTGAACGCACGGAACTCAGCGACGACGCCAACCTGGACGTAGGCCGCTGGACGTTGCCCTTCGGTACTGATGAAAACGGACGTGATTTGCTCGTACGGGTCTGGCACGGCGGACGCATCAGCCTCCGCATTGGGATTGCGGCGGTAGCGATCTCGTCGGTTATCGGCGTGCTGTTAGGACTTTTTGCCGGGTACGTCGGGGGCCGCGTTGACCTTATCGTCGTCTGGCTGATGGATATCTTGCAGGCGTTTCCAGGCATCTTGCTGGCGATTGCAATTGTGGCGACGCTCGGGCCGAGCTTGACAAACGCGCTTATCGCCATCAGCATCACCCAGATTCCCAGCTACGTGCGGATTACCCGTTCGGTCGTCTTGGGGCTGCGCGGTTCCGAATACGTGCAGGCTGCCAAAGCGCTCGGGAGCGGCGGGCCGCGTATCGTCTTCGGTCATATCCTGTCGAACAGCCTGTCGCCCATCATGGTGCAGCTCACGTTATCGATTGGCTCGGTGATTTTAGAAGTAGCGGCACTCGGGTTTTTGGGGCTCGGCGCACAACCGCCCGACCCTGAGTGGGGCGTGATGATCCGTGACGGCTACCGGCAGTTCTCACGTGCGCCGTGGATGAGCATCTTTCCGGGGTTAGCCATTTTCTTATCGGTAGTCGGCTTTAACCTTTTAGGTGACGCGATTCGTGATGTGCTCGATCCGAGATTGAAAAACGTTTCTTAGTAGGTGGTTGTCCGAACACGCGAGATGTCTCTTTCAGACGTTGCCGCAGTAGCTGAGCTGAGCGTTCAGCTCGGTTACTTTTCAACTACAGAGGAAGTGAAAAAACGGTTCTTAAGCCTGCAAAAAAGTTCTGATGATGGTCTCTTTGTTGCTGTGAAAGGTGCGGACGTTGTGGGATGGCTCCACGTTTACAGGGTCAAGTTACTCGAGACCGATGGTTACGCTGAAATTGGTGGCGTCGTCGTTGACACGGACTCGAGGCGTCAGGGCGTGGGTCGGCAACTCCTCGGCTGCGCTGAAAAATGGACGGCGGCGCATAACTACAGTGAGTTACGCCTGCGTTCGGGGTCACACCGACTGGACGCGCACGCGTTTTATCAAGCTGTGGATTACGAACCATCTAAAGCCAGCTACATGTTTCGCAAAAAGGTTTAACACGGATGATGTCAGAGATGATGTTTGCTCACTGTCCCCTCGAGCCCCACACTTCCGCCCGTTGGCAAGACCACTTTGCGCCGCCCGCACAACCCTTTTTTATCAGCGACCTGCTCGCTCAGAAGTTTAAGGCGTGGCCCTTATTTACCCGTAAAGAGTTTCAGGCTTCAGGTGTGCCGCTTAGCCTGCACGACACCTTTGCGACCTACGGAGTTAGCGCCGAACCGCCCTGGATTATTTGGCTGACTTACGAAGGGTTCTCGAGTCTTGACAACGTTTTGAAACTTGATTTGTTGATAGCGCAGCGCACGTTTGGGCGGGGGTGTGTGATACAGCTTGATGAAGTTGCTGAACAGCTCGAGACCCGTAAGCTCGAGGTCAGAACAGTTGACGGGTTTTTCGTCTGGTGGCCGCAGCTTTGGAAGCTGCTTGATGACACTGAGAAATACAACGTCTTGCAGGCCTTTGTCGAAACTGACCGGCTCCCTTGCGAGCGTGACAAACTGACTGCTGACGATTGGCAACGTACCGCTCAGCGTCTGCCCGGCGCAAACGCACTCGCCGGAAGTTTCTTGCCTGAAAGTGGCGGAAACTGTTTTGCAACCGTGATGGCAGCGTCCGGCGCAGACGCCGTCGCAGAGGTGTGGGTTCATCCCGAACCGTTTGTTCAGTAACTACGAAAACCGCTATAGCTCTCATTTGTCAAGCGACCTGTCGGCCTGCAACGTAAACCGCCTGCACCCCCAAATCACGGTCTAAAACGACCAAATCAGCACGTTTGCCCTCGCTCAAGCTGCCCCGGTCGCTCAGGCCCAGATAGCTTGCCGGAATCTCTGAGAGCATCCGGCTTACCTGCCTCAGCTCGACGCCCAGAGAAACAGCGTTTTGCAAGGCTCTGCCGAGCGTCATGGTACTCCCGGCAATCGTTCCGTCGGGCAGCGTCGCTGCGCCGTTCTGAATCTTGACGCGCTGCCCGCCAAGTTCGGTCTCGCCGTCGCCCATGCCGCCCGCGCGGATACAGTCGGTCATCAGGTGAAGCCTGCCCGGTTTGGCCTCGAGCGCCGCTAAAAATCCTCCCGGATGAACATGACGCAAGTCTAAAATCAGTTCGCTGTAGGCGTCTCTGTCAGCAAACGCTGCACCGACGACGCCGGGTTCGCGCCCCTGAAGTCCGCCCATCGCGTTGTACAAGTGGGTAAAGCCGAGCGTGCCACCTGCGCCTCTCACCGTTTCAGAGAAGCCTCTCACCGTCTCGTAGCTCGCTACCGTATGCCCGACGCTGATACGGACACCTGCGCCCGCAAAACGGTGGGCAGCTTCGGCTACGCCTGTGATTTCGGGTGCGAGGGTTACGAGGCGGATGACGTCAAAAGCTAAAAGTTCGTCTACGTCTTCGGTGGTGGGGAGACGTGTCAGGGGCGGCTGTGCGCCCAGCTTCTCAGGGCTGATGAACGGCCCCTCGAGGTGGACACCGGGGATATCGGGAAGCGTCGGGTCGGCTTCGGCTTGAACCTCCTGAACCCCCGCTAACGCCCCGATAATTTTCTCCCAAGGATTGGTGATGGTCGTTGGATAGAGCGTCGTCGTACCGTGCTGCACGTGGAAACGGGCGAGCGTGCGGACACCCTCGGCCCCGTCCATCGTATCGCCGCCGCCGCCGCCGTGAACGTGCGTGTCGATAAAACCGGGGAGGATGTAGCGGTCTTCTGCCCCGTTCGCGTCCGTGATTTCGGAGATGTGAGTGCTGAACTCGAGCCCCCCTGCTCTCACCCCTTGCGGCGTCACGAGCTGCCCGCGGAGCCGGGTCACGGGGTTACGTACCTATAAGCTGCAAAATTGGTATACAAAAGGTAAAACACGTTCTACTTTAACGTAACAGGGCAGCGTTAAGGCGAATTCCTTCCCGGTCTAGCGTGAGAAGGCCGTCCCGTTGGGCGGCCAGCAGCAGCACGACCACGCGGTCGTAGTCGGCGATTCCGGCTTCTATACGCTGCGTGCGGAGGTAGCTGTCGTAAAACCGCGTCTGCACCAGTGTTACGAGGTCGGGTGCGAGGTAGCGCCGGTAAGCGCGGCTGTAGGCGGTCAGGTCGGCTTTTGCTCTATCCGGCAAGCCGTTAAAGAGGGCTTCGTAGCGCTCCGGCGGCAGCGCCTGAGCGACCCGTGAAAAGAGTACCAGCGCCGCGCCGTAACGCACGGCCGCATTTTCGGCGCTGAGGCCCGCTAGCGCGGCGACGAAGTCGGCTTCGGCTTCGCCCGCGTAGCCTGCAACATGAGCGGTTTCGTGAAGCGCCGTTGCCAGCGCCACCGGGTAGGGTAGGGCGCGGTCGATGTACGCCTCGAGCGTCCACGGGATGGTGATGCCGGTTGCGCGGCCCGTAAAAATCAGGAAACCGGGCGGCGTGTATTTGACGAGGTGCGGCAACGTGATGGGGTGCTGCTCGAGCCCCTCAGTTAACCTTTTTAACGACGCTGTGCCTGCGCTTAGGTCGGTTGTCCAGCTCTGCGAGGCGTTACGGTTCTGGCGTAATATTTGGCTTAGGTTTCGGGCCAACGCAGCGGTTTCGGCAGCGGTCGGTGCGGTGGTTGAGAGGCCGAGGCGGGTCTCGAGCGGGGTTCTGCCGTAATTTGCGCCCCACAGCACGATAAAGAGCGCGTAGAGCGTCGCGGCAGCGACCAGGCTCCGCCAAAGGAAGTGCCGGAAAGCCCTGAACCCGCGTAGCCGATTTTTATTTAGTGCGACGCTGAGAATCGGCCACAGCAGGGAAGCCGCTAGCAAAAGCGGTATCACCGGGAGCGGCAAGCTGCCTGTCAGGGGGACGAGAACCCCGGCGATAGCCGGATAGATAACGCCGCCGTAAACGCGGTCGAGCCACACTAACGGGGGCGGGAAAAACAGCCACCAGACGATAAACGCAGTGCAGAGGAGAAACCAGCAGAAGAGAAACCAGCGGGTGCGGCGCATAAACTCTAGTTTACTGCTGGCTTCTCTTGCCGTTCAGGTTTTGCCGCGCCGCCGTTTGGCCCACTCTGACGGGGTTGGATAACGCAAGGTGCGCCGTTTGGCCCCAGCACGTTTGGTCTGCACGTTCCTGAGCTGCGCCTGTTTTACGGGCCGTAAAAATCCTTCACGTAGCGCGTACTGCTCACAGTCTTGTACCCACCAGTCGTTTCCGGCAGCGCTGAAGCCGGTAGTGCTAAAACCGGTAGTGCCAGAACCAGCCTCGAGGTCGCCCTCATACTGCAGTTGTAATGCGTTTGCGCCGAAAACTTCAAAGGCGAGCCGCGCGGCTCCGCGCACGAGTGCTTGCGCGGCCCAGGGGAGCAGGCAGCTTTCATCATCACGACGCAGCCGCAAGTGACCGATTCGGGTGTTTTTGTCCAAATAAAGCAGCACCTCAACCCCACTGCCGCTCTGTATTACAACCGGAGACGTGTCGCCGTTCGTGGTGAGGGTGAGGCCCGCCTCGAGCACCCTGTACCGAGGAGCCGGAGGAGCTAACCGGGCGTCGTAATGTTCTGACAAAAGCTGAATGAGTTCGTGCAAACGTCTTTCGAGCCGCAGCTTATCGCGTTCGGAAAGCCGTAGCGGGTCGGCGAGCAGCATTTCGGTGTTGACGGTCTCGTCTTCCAAAGCCCCCAGTTCCGCTTCAGGGTCGGGCGTAGTCTCGTCAGTTTCTGCTACGTTGACGGGCAAGTCGGGCTCGAGCCGCAACTTTCCGGCGTAGTATCCGGCCAACCCGCCCCGGTACTCTTTAAGTTCACCGTCTGCTAAGCCCACAACCCGCGTGGCTACGGCGTCGATGAGCGCCTCGTCGTGTGAGACCAGAATCAGCGTGGCCGAGGTGTCTTGCAGGGCGGTCTCGAGCTTTTCTACCGTCTCGGTGTCCAAACCTTCACTCGGTTCGTCCAAGAGCAGCAAATTCGCTTCGGTTGCCAGGAGCTGCGCGATTCCGGCGCGGGCGCGTTGTCCGCCGGAAAGTGTTTCGGGCAGCGCACCGACCGCTTCGGAAAGCCCGACGAGCGCCAGCAGCGAACGGGCCCTGGGTTCAGAAACGCTCCGCTCCAACTGTGCGCCGACAGGTATCCCGTCTTCTAACCCTCGGCTCTGCTGGTCGTAGACCGCCAGCCTGACGCCCCTGCCAAACTGTACGGAGGCTTCCGGGTCGTCTGACTCGAGCCTCCCGCTCAAAAGCTCGAGCAGGGTCGTTTTGCCGCTTCCGTTAGGGCCGACCACCGCAACTTTATCGCCGGTATGGAGGCGCAGAGAGACGTTTTGTAAAAGCGGTTCACCGTTTTGCGTCAAGGTTAAATGCTGTGCGTTCAGAGCCAAACTGCCCGGCCTCGCCTTCGCAGCGTTCAGGGTGAGGGTTCTATCGTCTTTTGAAGCTGTGATAGGTGCAGCAGGAAGCCGTGCGAGACGCCGCTCGAGCCCCAGCCGGGTTGAAAGCGTCGGTTGTTCACGGAGGCGGGCTCCCAAACTTCGCCGCTCATGCGCTAGACGCGTTTGTTCCCGTAAACCCCGCGCCGCTGCGTGTTCGCTCTGTACCCGAAAACGGCTGTAAGCCCCCCGGTACCCTTTGACGGCACCGCCCCTGAGGTGCAGTGTGCGCGTCGTCGCGGCGTCTAACAGCGCCCGGTCGTGAGAAGCCAGCAGCAGCGTGCCCGGATAGCTGACTAGCGTTTCTGACAGCCACCGTTTCCCCGGCAGGTCGAGGTAACTGCTCGGTTCGTCTAGCAGCAACAGGTCAGCTCTTCCTGCAAGGGCTCGAGCCAAAGCCAGCCGTGAGCGCTCACCACCAGAAAGCGTCTGCACGTCACGTTCCAGGTCGGGTTCAGAAAATCCCAACCGGCTCAGCGTCGCCCGCAAAGCTGTTTCGGCTTCGTAACCGCCCGCCGCTTCAAAGAGGGCGCTGAGGTCGCCGTAAAACGCTAAACCAACCTCGTCCAACCGGGTTTCAGCGCCCCGCAGTTCGGCCTCGAGCCGCCGCACCTCCGCCAGCCCGCCCTCAGCCACCGTCCACACCGTCCCGCGCCAGCGCTCGGTGTGCTGCTCGGCGTAAGCGACGCGCAGACCCGGCAGTTTGATGACGCGCCCTTCAGTCGGCGTCAGGTTTCCGGTAAGAAGCTCCAAAAGCGTCGTTTTGCCCGCGCCGTTCGCCCCGACTAGCCCGACCTTTTCGCCCCGTTTTAGCGCAAAACTGACGTCCCGTAAAACGGTGTGCGTACCGCGTACAAACTGAACCGCGCCCAGCTTGACAAGCTCATCCACGTATTACCCGGCTACCAGCCCCACGTTCCGGGCTCGCCCTTAAACGGCCCCTTGATGTCGCGGGTTATCCAGCCGCCGTAAAAGTCTCCGGCTTGCGCCTGAACCCGCTCCCTATCGACAAAACACGCCTCGACCCGGCTCGGATAAAAGGTCAGGTAATCTTTGACGGCTTCAAACCCCTTCGTCGGGTTCGGATAACTCCAGGCGGCATTCTCTGATTCTTGCTCGCCTACTTTGAGCGTCCAATACGACGCCCCGCCCTTGAACTCACAAAAGCTTTTTTGCGCGGTCTGCGTCAGGAGTTCCGTCCGAACATCTTCAGGCGGGATGTAAAAGGTGGGTGGATGCGACGTTTCCAAGATACGCAGGGTGCGCCTCGAGTCCGCTACTAGCTCCCCGGCAAAGTAGACCTGAACGTGTTTGGCGGAGGGCTCGAGCCTCGGTGGACGCGGGTAATCCCAGACCGATTCTTCCCCTTTACCGTGGGGTTCGCGTGTTTTACGTTTGCTCGTCATATTTCTAAGTTTACGCGCCCCTGCAGTCACAAACGGTGTTTTGAGTCATTTCTTGGTAGACGACCCGAATCTTTTTTAACCCGAACAACGCATCCGAAACAACGCTTTTGGGACGCTGCTGAAAACAGGTTATGAGCGTAAAGTGTGAGATGTAAAAAATCTTACTCGAGCGGTTCTGCAGTAGCTCTTCGTTTGTTCAAAAACCTGTCCAAGACGCGGAAAATACTTTTGCCTTCGGTTTTACGGCGAACCGGGCTGCGCGCAGTCGTGGGAGAATTCACGCGGCAAATCCCCGACCTATAGGCATGATGAGCGAAGCGTGTAGGTACCCCAGCTACTTTTTTAACTCAGCTCGGGCGCGCAAATGGTCAAGGGAGAGGACGACGCACATCATGATGAGAGCTTATTGGACAAACCGTATCAAGGCAGGTTCAGCAGGGCTGAACTCGAGGTTTAGCAGACCGGCAAATGGGAGGCCCCGGTGAAAAGGTTTTTCGGTGCAACACTTATTTTAAGCGTCCTAAGCTTGCTAGGCTTTGCCCTAGCGCAAACCCGTGACGGTACGTCAATTACCAACACGGCGACGGCGACGTACACGAACGCTGCCAATCAATCCCTGACGGCAACGTCGAACACGGTTACGACGACGGTGTTGCCGATCTACCGCTTTGCCATCACCCCGAACGGCAGTGATACGGCGAACGCGGGCGGCGTGACGCCGAACAACCTGAACGGCACTGTCGGCGAGAGTGTCGTCTTTACCTATGGCCTCGAGAACCAGGGCAACACGACGAACAACACCATCGACCTGTCAATCGCGCAGAGCACCACCGACGACTTCGATTTCGGCGCAGCGACAATTTACCTCGACGGTGGCGACGGTATTTTCGGCACCGCAGACGACACCGTTGTAAAAGCGGCGGGTGCAACGACGGGTTCGGTAACAATCCCTTACGGTCAGAGCCGGACGCTTTTTGTCGATGCCCCGATCTTGACTGGAACACCAAACAACAGTGTCGGCAGGCTGAATTTGACCGGTACTTCGGCGCTTGGCAATCAGACTGATACCGACAACTGGGCACAAGCAACGGTATTCACCAACGCAACGTTGAGCATTAGTAAAACAGCAACCGGTAACGTGACTCCCGGCGACCCGATCACCTACACGATTTCAGGTGCGAACACGGGCGGTACAAATCCCTTCGCGGTGACGAACGTCGCGCAGATTACGCCGAGCGGCAACTTTCAGTCGGGTATCCTCATCTCCGACCAGATTCCCGCAGGGCTGACCCTTGTTCCAGGTTCACTCGCATTTTCAGGTACCAACACGGCGGTGCCCTCGAGCACGCGGCTTATCTTCTCGGTCAATGGGGGCTCGAGCTGGAGCCTGACGCTTCCTACGGGTGGACAGGTCAACGCCGTCGCGCTCCTCGTCTTGGGTACACCAAACTCGCGTATCGCCACAACCGGGAACGCGCCGTTTCAGTACGGCTTTACCTTCCAGGTCACGGCCGCTGCAGGTACGCCCGCCGGAACGACGTATAACAACACTGGCAGGCTGCGCTACGACATCAACGGTGACAGCAACGGCACCGACGCTGGTGAAGACGTAACGAGTGCGCCCGCGACGACGACGATCAGTCCGACGGGTACCTTTGCTGTTGGGCCTTATACCTTTCCGAACGGTAACGCACCGACAACCCCAGCCTCGACCTATACGGTGACGGGTGAAGGGTATACAGTTACCCGGAGCGGGGACACCCAGACGATCGCCACGGTTGCCAACGAGCGCCAGGTTAGCTTCCGCCAGAGCTTGCAAAACGCTACGAACTTTAACGACACCTTTACCCTTAGCAGCACGCCACCTGCGGCGCTACCCGGTTCGGTCAGCTTTTACGCGGTCAATCTTGCGGACGGCTCGAGGGGTGCTCCGATCACCACACTGTCTGTAAACGCCGGTCTGACCGGAGAATTCTACGCTGTCGTTACGCTGCCCGCCGACTACACCACTACGACCCCGATTAACTTTACGGTCACCGCGACTGCGACAACGAACACGGTGACGACGACCGACTCAACCACCGATACCATCAGCGCCGTAACTGAAGCGCAGGCCGTCAATATCGGCAACTACGCCGGTAACGGGACGCCGAACGACACCCTAGTCAACTTTCCGGTTCAACCCAACAGTACGGTCAACATTCCGCTGATCGTTCGTAACGACGGCGCGGACACCGATACCTTTACGCTCTCTCCAGTTGTCGCGCCACCCGGCTACACGGTGACGCTCTACTCAGACGACAACTGTGACGGTATTGTTAACGGAACCGACGCAGTCGTTACCGATAGCGGACCCCTGACCGCTGGCACGTTCGAGTGCTTTATCGCCCAGGTTGCTATACCTGCTGGGGCTACGCCTGCCACTTACAATGTGACGGTCACGGCGACAAGCCAAAACGACCCGAACATCAGTGACAGCATCACCGATACCGTCACGGTCGAGCTCTTGGAGAACTTCTCCTTTACGCCTACCCCACAGGCCAAAGCGACCAGCAACACGGTACCCGTCGTCTACACCCATACAATCACAAATAATTCGAACGACGTAGCCTCGGTAAACCTGAGCCAAAGCGGCGGTGCGGCGGGCTTCACCTACGCATATTCACTCGACGGCACAAACTACGTCACGGCTCTGCCGCAAGGCATTCCGGTTGCCGCTAACGGGGGTACGCAAGCGGTTTACGTTCGGGTAACGCCCGCGACTGGCGCAGCCCAGGGTACGACCGACACCTTTACGCTGACCGCAACGCCGATCTACGGGGGAACCGCTGGCACGGCAGCCTCGGTGACGGACACCACGACGGTTGACCAGCAGTTCTTCGGCCTGCTCAACCTGACCAAAACGGTAGACAAAGCCAGCGCTGAACCCGGTGACACCCTGACCTACACCATCGTTGCTGAAAACACTGGCTCGGGCGCACTGACCAACGTTAAAGTCACCGACCCCTTACCCACCAACACGACCTTCGTTTCTGTTTCGGCAACGACCAGCGGCGGCCTCGCCGGTCAACGGATTCTTTACTCGACGAACGGAACGAGCTGGAGCCAGACCGCGCCCACCACGCTCGCTACCGGCGGCAGCATCTACGTCGGGGTCAGCACAAATGGTGACAACTCGATCAATGCCTCGGACACCTTCCCCGGTACTGTGCCGAATCCTCCGGGAGCGGGCGTCCTAACCGTGACGTTTACCGTCACCATCAACTAAACCCTTTCGGCTCTACCTTACCGTTCGCCAGCGGTGGGGTAGGGCCCTATTCACGCCGGTCAGCTCGGCTCAACGCGTTTGCTCGGCGCTTGGGCCTTCGCTGCCGAAACCAATGATCCGCTACTTGGTATCAGTCGCCGGAGACTGTTGAGGATGGAATATGAAAGTACTACCTTATTTGACTCTACTGCTGCTCATGGGTGGAGCTTTAGCCGCCGGGACGCCTGCTGGAACGGAGATTAAAAACCGGGCCGAGGCGACCTATATAGACCCGGACGGTACAAGCCAAACTGTCACCTCGGACGAGATTATCACGACCGTCCTGCCGGTTTACGACTTTTTCATTTCGCCGAACGGAGCCAGCTCCAGTGCGCCCGGTCAGACCGTGAGCGCGAGCGCGAGCGGCGCGGCACAATTTTCCTATACCGTTACGAATCAAGGCAATATAACAGACACCATCGCCCTGAGCGTCGTTCAAGCGGGGGACGATGGGTTTGATCTGGACAATGTTCGTATCTATCTAGACAAAAACGGCAACGGTATGTTAGATGCGGGCGAACTGCTCCTTACTAAAATTGAACTGAAGCCCAACGAATCAGTGCGCCTCATCGTTGTGGGAGCCGTACCTACGGGGACAGCGCCGGGAGCGGTCGCCAATCTCAACCTGGAGGGCGCTTCGGTCGGGGCTCCGGGCAATACCGACGCCGACAACTGGGCCAGAGCTGTGCTCAGCGGGAATAGCGGCGGAAGCGTGGCAGGCGTCAATATCGGTAACGGCGACGGCAACCCGAACACGGCTCCGAACGACGGGGGCGTGAACATCTCAGCGCAACCCGGCAAAACGGTGAGTTTTCCGCTCGAGCTGCAAAACACCGGCGACGCTGCCGACAGCTTTACGCTCAGCGTGCCGAATATCCCTGGGGGTTGGACAGTCCAAATCTTCGCCGACGCAAATTGTGACGGTGTAGCTGACAACGGCACCTCCCTCACCTCGGTCGGGCCACTCAATCCGGGTGAAAACGTCTGTTTAGTCGTGACGGTGACGCCTGCGGCAGATGCTGCACCGGGCAGCACACCGATTACGGTCACAGCGACGAGCCAGAACGATCCCTCCAAAAGTGACAGCATCACCGATACAGTCGTCCTTGCGGGCGGCAGCGCGACCTTCGGCGTTGACATCGGCAACAGCGACGGCAACACGCAAACAGCTCCAAACAACGTCGGCGTAACCCGCTCGGCAACGCCGGGTACACCTGTGAGCTTGCCGCTCGAGCTGAAAAATACCGGCACGACCGCCGACAGTTTCAACTTGACGATTCCGGGTCTCCCTAGCGGCTGGACGGCGCAAGTTTTCGCTGATACGAACTGTGACGGCAGCGCCGACAGCAGCCCTGTTACTTCAGTCGGGCCGTTAGACCCCGGCGAGACGGTCTGTTTAGTTGTAACCGTGACGCCTTCGGTGGACGCGCAACCCGGTTCTACGCCGCTTACGGTTACGGCGACGAGTCAAGCTGATCCGTCGAAGAGCGACAGCATCACCGACACACTCGTCGTTCGCGGCGGTGGTGGCGGCGCTACAACTGGCCTCAACCTCGGCAACGGGGACAAGGATGTTTCAACCGCCCCCAGTGACACGGGCGTTTCCCTCACGACGCAGCCCGGAAAAGCGGTCACGTATCCGCTCGAGCTAACCAACACCGGCAGCACACCCGACACCTTCGACTTAGGCGTCGCCAGCCTGCCTGCGGGCTGGACAGCGCAAGTTTTTGCTGACGTAAACTGCGACGGTGCAGCCGATAACAGCGCGCCTATCACTCAGGTCGGGTCGCTAAATCCGAACGAAAACGTCTGTCTGGTGCTCCAAGTCACGCCTGCAGCGGACGCACAAGCGGGTAGCACGTCCGTGACTGTTACCGCAACGAGCCGCAACGACCCGACTGTCAGCGACAGCATCACCAACACCGTCGTCGTCCAACGTGGCGGGGGTAGCGTGGTGGTTGGCGTCAACCTCGGCAACGGGGACAAGAACTCCGAAACGAAACCGGACGACGCTCAAAAGACGATTTCGGCGCAACCCGGTGAGGCTGTGAGTTTTCCGCTCGAGCTCACCAATACTGGCAGCACACCCGACAGCTTCGACCTGAGCTTTCCTAATCTCCCTGCGGGCTGGACAGTACAAATCTTTGCTGATGCGGATTGTGACGGCGAAGCTGACAGCGGCACGCCCATCACGTCAGTGGACCCACTCAGTCCCGGCGAAAACGTCTGCTTAGTTGCAACCGTGATGCCGCCAGCGGACGCGCAGCCCGGTTCTACGCCGCTTACGGTCACAGCGACGAGTCGGAACGACCCGTCGAAGGGTGACAGCATTGCCAACACACTTGTTATTCGTGGCGGCGGCGGCGGCGCTACGATTGGCCTCAACCTCGGCAACGGGGATAACGACGTCTCGACAACCCCGAGTGATACCGGCGTCTCGGTAACGACCAGACCCGGCCAAGCGGTAAGTTTTCCGCTCGAGCTCCAAAACACCGGCAGCACGCCCGATACGTTTAACCTGACACTCCCCAACCTGCCTGAAGGCTGGACGGCGGTCATTTTCGCCGACGCGGACTGTAACGGCAAAGCCGACAACGACACGCCGATCTCCCAAGTCGGGCCATTAGACCCTGGCGAAAACGTCTGTTTGATTTTTACGGTCACGCCTGCAGCAGACGCGCAGGCTGGTACGACACCCATTACCATTACGGCGACGAGTCAAAACGACCCGTCTGTGAGCGACAGCATTACGAATACGGTGGTCATTAAAGGCGGCGGCGGTGGCGCGGCAGCGGGCGTCGATATCGGCAACAGCGACGGCGACCGCGACACGAAACCGGGCGACGCTCAGAAAACGGTCTCGGCGCAACCTGGTAAAACAGTGAGCTATCCGCTCGAGCTGAAAAATACCGGCGACGCTGCCGACACCTTTGACCTCACATTAGACCTGCCGACCGGCTGGAACGCGGCAATATTTCTGGACGCGGATTGTGACGGTGTAGCGGACGATGACATCCCGATTACGACAGTGGGGCCACTCGAGCCTGGCGAAACGGTCTGTTTAGTCGTCCGTGTGACGCCCCCAGCAGACGCACAACCCGAACGCACACCGGTTACAGTCACCGCGACAAGTCGGAACGACCCTTCCGTCGAGGATAGCCTTACCGACATCATCGTTATCGAAGACGAGGACGGCGGCGGTACGGCGGGCGCAAAAATCGTTCTGAATAAAACGGTTTCTCCAACAGGTTCGGTGGTACCCGGTACGACCCTGACCTATACCGTCACCGCTACGAATACCGGCGACGGCCCCGCAACCGGCGTCAGCATTTCCGACCCGTTGCCTGCCAATACCGCGTTTGTTTCCGCTTCGGTGAGTACGACGCTGGACGGCGCGGCGCTCTACTCGGAGGACGGCTCGAGCTGGTCTGCTACGCCTCCGGCTAGCTTGGGGACAGGAGAAAGCGTTTACGTCGGTATTGATACGAACGGCGACGCGACTAGCTCTGCTGCCGACACCTTCGGAGCAGGCGACACCCTGACCCTCATCCTGAACGTCCGGGTCACAGGCGGCCCCGAGGTGAGCAACCAGGCCAGGGTAGACTACGGGAATGGGTCGGCCTCTTCGGAAACCGTCTCGACAGATGTAGACAGCGCCGCACCGGAACCCGACCCTGCTCGCTGCGCCGTGTCGGTCACGCCCGACGGCACCGAAGAAGTGCCGGGTCAGCTCGAGCAAGCGCTGCCCGGTGGCACCGTTTATCTACCCTACCTGCTGCAAAATATTGGCAGTCAGGGTGACGCGGGGAGCGCCGCTCGTACCCCCTTCGTACTGAGCGCGACTACCCTTACAGGCGATACTCAACGTCTCCGAATCATCGCCGACGACAACGCCAACGGCGTGCTGGACGCGGGCGAAAAGGTCGTCCGCCGCGTGACGCTCGCTCAAGGAGAAAGCGCTGCGCTGCTGCTCGAGGTCAGCCTGACTCAGACCTCCGGCACACGTCTGGTCAACCTCGGAGCCATCTGTGAAGACGCGGGCGAGGACGCCGGAGAAAATACGAGAGATACGACCAACGTCTCGCAAATCGACGTTCCGGCCTTAACCTTAGCAGCGCCTCAAAAAACTGCCGTCCCACCCGCCGGAACTGCGCTTTACGCGGGCGCGTCGGTAGCGTATACCATCACCTTTACCGCCCCCGAAGTGCCGCTGGAAAACGTCGTCGTACAGGACGTTTTAGACGCCGAACTGATGCTACCGACGAGCTTCACGACCGGTACCGTCACCGACCTGGCGACGGGCCTCACCGCCGACGCAGTTGCAACTTTAGAGGGCCGAACGCTCTCGTGGACGTTTGCTGAAGTCCCGGCAGGGATGACCGTAAACTTAGACGTTCAAACGCAAGTCGCTGACGACGCAGCCGTTACCGAAACGGTTGCTAACACAGCCTGTATCGCAGCTTCGGGGCTGACCGAAGTGTGCAGCGCCCCGGTGACGCACCCGCTCGCCCCGGTTGAGCTGGACTTGAGCAAAACGGCACTCTCGCCCACTGTGAGCGTCGGCGACACCCTGACCTACGAACTCGTCGCGACGAACATCTCCGGCGTCGTGCCGGTCACACAAGGCACCCTGACCGATGCCTTGCCGGAGGGTCTCGAGTACCTCCCGGACACCGCCGTCCGTTTGGATGCGGCGGGGACGACCGAACCCTTTGAACCCGTCCAAACAGGCCAAGTCCTCGTCTGGACGATACCTGACCTCGAGCCCGGAACGTCGCTGACGCTGCGCTTTGACGTCCGTGTGACAGCGGCGGCGCTCGGGCAAGAAACTTTGCTCAACCGCGCCGAGTTCGACGCCCTCGGCAGCGACGGTAGCGTCGTCGCCTCGCAAGAAGATGAAGCGGCAGTCGAGGTCGAAGTGGGGATTTTCCGTACCCGGAGCGTGCTGCTCGGGCATCTTTATATTGACCGCGACGACAGCGGCGACTTCACTCAGGGTGATAGGCCCGTCGGAGACGCGCGGCTCTACCTCTCGAACGGGGTCTCGGTCGTCACGGACGAGTTTGGGCGTTATACCGTGACCGACTTGCCTGCGGGCCTGCTTGCGCTGCGGCTCGACAGTACGACGATTAGAGGGCTCGAGCTTGCCGAAAACGAACGTACCGCCGTAAAAGACGGTCTCTGGCGCGTGCGGTTGCAGCCCGGTTTGCTTACCCGTCAGGACATCGGCTTTGTGCCGCCACCTGCAAAAACTAAAGGAACAGCCACAAAAACAGCTGCAGAAACAGCTGCAGCGAAACCCGTATCTCAGGCAGCAGAGGTTACGCCGACACCGGATACAAATACGTCAAATGCAAACCCGTCAGAGCCCGACTTGCCTGCAAGCCCGGTCGAAACCCTGAGTGGCGTCAACCTCATCTCTCCGACTCCGGGTACGTTGCTCCGGGGCCGCAGCAGCGTGCCCATTATCGTCGAAACGCCGCTTGGCGACGTGGTGAGCTTGACCGTAAACGGTCAGGTTATCCCTTCGTCGCTGCTCGGTAAACGGGTGCTGGACGAGGCGCGTCAGCGGCAACGTTTTGAGTACGCCGGGGTACGTTTTGAACCTGGTGAGAGTGAAATCGTCGTAAAAAGTCAACCTGCCGGGGGTGCGGTAACGGAGGCTCGAGTCACCCTCGCTACCGCTGGCCCGCCCGAACGTATCCTCGTCAGGCCGTTGGGAGAATTGACAGCTGACAGTGCTGCGCCGCTCGCGTTTGTGTTACGGCTCCAAGACGAAAACGGTTACGCACCGGAAGACGCGTTTGTCACCCTTACCGTGGACGGGGCCGAGTTCGCTTCGGAAGACGCGAACAAACGCGCGCTCGGGATGCAGGTTCGTACCCGCGAGGGCCGCGCCCGCTTCACTCTTAAACCTTTGCCGGTTCCGGCAACAATCGCCGTCCGCGCCGAGTTGGGCGCACTGGCAAGCAAGCACGACTTTGCGGTGCGCTCCGCCAAACGGCCTTGGGTCGCGGCGGCAGCGGGCAGCGTCGGGGCGTCGCTGGCACCCGGTCAACCTTTACGGGCCGCAGAGTTCGGCGTTTCCGGAACGCTCTTCGCGCGCGGCACCGTGTACGGTCAACTGTTGACTTTCGGGGCGCGTTATCCGCAGTCGGTTTACGGCGACCCCACCGATCCCTTCAGCATCCTGCCGAGTGAGCAGCTTATTGAACCCGAAGTGGTCACGGGCTCGAGTATTGACCCCACCACCGAGGCGAGAAGCCAAGATGGACTCTTTGCCCGTCTTGAAAACGACCTGTCATTTATCCAGTACGGCGACTTCGCCACCGACCTGCTCGGGCCGCTTTTGGGCGGTTCTCGCGAGCTGACCGGTTTGAGCGGGCGCTACGCGAATTTCGGCGGCGGTTTTGAAGCACGCGGTTACGCCTCATACCGTCCGCAAGGCGAGGAGATTACCAACCGTGACGTTCCCTCAAATGGCACGAGTCTTTACCGGCTTCCGGCAGGGCTCGAGTCTCTCGTGGTCGCGGCCGTGACCAAAGATGATTTTGGCAGCTTGACCGGTCAGGAAGAACTCGCACGGGGCGCGGACTACACGTATACCCCTGAGACCGGGCAGCTTCTCTTGAACGACCCGCTGCCGCTGCAAAACAGTCTTGGCGACCGCTTCTTGTTACGGCTGAGCTACCGGTTTCCCGCTGAAGTCGGTGGGCCGAGGGTGCTCGAGGCCGGAGCGCAACTCGCCTACGACGCAGGCGACCTCAAACCCCGCCTCGGCGCGGCGCAGTCGCAAGACGGGGCGACGACGGCTCGAGCTGTTTCTGCGGGTGTTTCTTACGAGCATGGTGACTTAACTGCTGAAGCCGACGTTGCTTATGGCGGCGACGAGAGCAGCAGCGGTTTTGCGGCGACCGCACAAGCCAACTTGGAGGGTGAACAACTGGGCGCTTCGGCAACCTACCGCTACACTGCCCCCGGCTACCGCTCACCCGCGTTAGGGGTCAGCAGCAGCGCTGGCCACGAGGCGAGTTTCGGTGTGTCGTATAACGTTACGGACGCGCTCAACGTTTCGGCGAGTGGCACGGCGGCGCAAGCTCAGCGTGCGACTGGTAACGACGTCAACTTCAGCGCCGACGTGCTGGGCCGTTACCGGGTCAGCGACGAGGCCGCGCTCGGGTCGTTTGTTCTGGGCAGTAGTCCCGAACTGCAACTCGGCGCTGAAGTAGACACCAGTCTCGGAGATGAGCGAAACGACTGGGTGCCGCGTGCGCTGGGGGGCTTTCGGGTACAGACACCCTTCGGCCTCCCCGACGCCGAGGTGAGCGTCTTGCACCGACAAGGGCTGTTGAGTACGCTCCCGAGTGAGACCGATTTCGGGGTGCGTTATCGTCTCCTGGAAAACCTCTCTTTGACCGTGACCGAACGGCTGACCTGGGGTGTAGAGAGTGACTTGCTCGTGGGCCTCGAGACCGGTTTTGACAACGCCTCACTCTTAGGCGGCGCCCGCTACCGGGGTCAGACAAGCGTCAGCACGCAGTACGAGATTCCGGGCGGCCTCAGCGCCGACGCGGGCCGCGCCCGTCTGGGGCTACGCACCCAATACCCGCTCTCGGATACGTGGAGTATCGACGGGTCTATCGAGCAAATTCTCGACTTTTCCGACGGTGGCAGCCGCAGCGCCGCGTCGTTCGGCACGACTTACGACACCGACGACGTAGACGCGCAGGCGAGCTATCAGTTCAGCCTGGATGCCGGTCTGACCCGGCACCTGCTGAGCGCCGGGAGTAATTTCCGCGTGAATGACCATCTTTTCGGCGGGGTCAATGCGCTTTACAGCCTCGAGCAGGGCACCGAAGAACCTCAGGGCTTTTCCTTTAACGTGGCCGGTGCCTACCGTGGGGCCGTTATCGACGTGCTGACAAGTCACACTGGCCTGTTCGGTTCGCTCTCGCCTGACGGTTCACAGCTGACCGGCGACGTGCGTGCCGCGCTCCCCTTGGGTCAGCTGTTCGACCTGCGGGGGTCGTACTTGTACCGCAGTAAGGCCGTTGTCGGTCTTCAAGACGTCACAGCGCTCGGTGTCGGTGTCTATCCGTGGATGGGCGGCAGTGTTGCCCTGTACGGTCAGCTGCTTCACCTCTGGACGCCCGGAACGTACTTGCCGGGAGTGAGCCTCGAGCTGTCCCAAGAGGTCTTTTGCGGCCTCTACGCCGTCGGCGGTTACAACTACGGCGGTCTGTCTGATCCGCTCGGCCCCGGTTACGGTGGCGAGGGCTTCTTCATCCGGGTGGACATTATCGCCGACGAACAATTTACTTGCGAAGGGTTGAGACAATGAGCGCGTTCAAGACCGGCGATACGCTAGGAAGAGCCCACAAAAAGGTTCTGGTGAGCGCCTTAGTTCTCCTACGACTACTGAGCTTCGGCCTCCTCCTCATGTTGCCGACCCTGGCAGAAGCTCAGTACGCGACGGGTGGGAACGGCCTCTACAAAAACGAAATCATCTGGTTTTCGTGGGGCACGGCGGGCGCAGCAGTGACCAACACGACCCGGACGAACACCTACAGCGTCGGAGGACAGACGCTCATCGTAACGTGCTCGATCAGCAACCTGTCCGGAACGCTCAACGCCTATCGCCCCGGAAACTTTCAGGGGGACGGTTTTGACGACATGTACAACATCGGCGGAACAGGGACGGCGAACACTTTGGTGGTCGGCTTGAACTCTGCTACGGGAAGCAACCCGAGCTTCACGTTCTCCTGCTCGGCCACCCTGGACGGCAGCAACTATCCGCTTGACGGGCTTGTCATGGCCGACGCAGAGCAGATGGACGGCACGAACGAGTACATTCAGGCGGTTATCTCCTCCGCGGGTACTTGGCGCGTCATTGACCGCTACCGCGCTGCGGGCTGCACCTTCTCCTCGAGCGCGCTGCAGACAAACACGACGGCGACAAGAACATTGCGGTTATCGGGTTCATCACCGTGCCGGAACACGGCGGGGGCAGAAGTAGCGGGACCCACGGCAGTAGCGTTTATGGAGAATGTAGCCACTGCGACTGTGTCGCTGCAAGGGTCGGGCATTTCAGCTATCGCGCTGGGCGTGATCGTCGATTCTTTCGACCGGGGCGACGCTCCGGCGACTTACGGTGAGGCCTCCCATCAGTTGGTAACGAACTGGACCGGCGGCACGCTGACCGCAGGAACTATCACCTCCGTAAATAACACTACCTTTACCCCCGGCACGCTCGTCCCCCCGCCTGTGCGTTTCGGTGCGCTCGCCGACGGTGAGCCTACCGTGCAAAATAGCGCGGGGGCCACCGCCGACGACCTGAACAACACCGACGACGAAGACGCGCTCCCCGCAGGCTCCCCCGGAACGGTCACGGCGACGGCAGGAAGTACCTATACGTTAAGCAGCGTAGCCTGTAACGGCGGCAGTGCGGTGCGCGGCTGGATCGACTGGAACAGAGACGGCGACTTTTTAGACACCGGCGAGATCTCGACCAACACCCCGACCTGCAGCACTAGCCCGGTCAGCCTGAGCTGGACCGTACCCAATGTTGGCTCCCAGACCGGAACCAGCTTTTTGCGCCTGCGCACCGCTACGGCTGCCGCACAAATTGCCTCACCCACAGGGAGTGCGACCACGGGCGAGGTCGAAGACCATCCGCTGACGCTCAACGTGACCGGACCCACCACGGTGACCGGCACCATTTTTGGCGACACGAACCGAAACGGCGCGCAGGATACTGGCGAAACTGCCTTCACCGCCGCGACCGTGACCGTAACGCTAACGAATACCACGACTGGCGCAACCCTCACCACGACCACTGCCACCGGTTCGTACACCTTTAACAATGTCTCGGCGGGCACCTATAATATATCAGCCACGGCCTCCGGCTACTCGGTGACGACGGCGGCGCGCACCGTGACGGTGACTTCGGGGACCTCGTCTACGGTACAGGCCATCGGCTTGGCACAACCTCCCGCGCCCGTACCCTGCTCGGTAACGTTTGCAGGTGGGCAAGCGACGACGAACGCGATCTATCCGCTTAACGCCGACGGTACAGCTGGCGCAACCCTTTTTACGGCAACATTTGCGGGGGCTACCCCTAACAGAACCTCTGCGTTTGCTCGGGACCCCGTAACCAACCGCCTCTACTACATCGAATCTATTGCCGGTACAACGGCGGCGCAGGTGGGTTACTACGACTTTACGACCGGGCAAAAAGTCGATACAGGACTCTCTATCACTAAGACTGCGGGCGACGCAGGCAACTTTACGCGCTTCGGTTTTAACGCTAGTGGCGTCGGTTACGCTTCGATCAGTGCGACCAACGCGGTTTACCGCATCACTACAAGCCCGTTTTCTGCGACTCGAATTGGGACGATCTCGGGTCTTCCGACCAATCTAAGTGGCGACTTTGCGATCACTGCAGCTAAC
Source organism: Truepera sp. (assembly GCA_965215315.1). GTDB lineage: Bacteria > Deinococcota > Deinococci > Deinococcales > Trueperaceae > Truepera. The sequence continues at coordinate 3,629,336 of CBDCDB010000008.1, forward strand.
AGAGCGTGGCTCAGCGCAGCAGGTGAAGTTTACCGCGTTAACCTAAACGACCCCAGTTTGCCCGCCGTTTCTATCGTCAATACGAACAACCCCGACGCTAACGGCGTAGCTTTTACACCTGAGGGAAACCTCTTGATCGGTGACGCGACAACCTCGAGGGTTGTCAGTGCAGGGACGCTCGAGTTCGGGCCTTTACGCACGATGACAGGGCGAGCCAGTGATAGTCTTGATTTTGCCAACTGTGTGATTCCGACGCTCGAGCCCAACCTTACTATTATCAAAACGGTTTCACCTTCCGGTCCGGTCTCTCCTGGGACTGAACTGACGTATACCATCACTGTAAACAACACCGGCAACGCTGTTTCGGTTAATACGACGTTTCAAGACAATATCCCGGCAAATACGACCTACGTCGCCGGTTCGACAACTAAAAATGGCGTTGCTACTCCAGACGCCGCAGGTGGCGTAATGCCCTTTGTAACTGCTGCTACTATTACCAGTCCTGATACGCAGTTCGGGCCGGGTATTGTCGGGACAGGTACAGCGAACCAGGCAACTGTGAGTTTTAAGGTCAGGGTTAATAATCCGTTTCCTTCAGGGGCGACAGCGGTAACTAACCAGGGTTTTGTCGAGTACGATTCCGGAACCAGTGATACCCGGATCGTCCAGCCTACAACGCCCCCTGGCGGCGGCACAGGTGGCACACCGATCACCATCGGCAACCGCGACTTCGGCGACGCTCCCGACGCAGCTACGGGTACGGGTGTCGGCGATTATCAAACGACCGGCAGTGATGACGGCCCAAGCCACACCATCGTTCCCGGGTTGAGACTCGGTTCAGTCGTTCCCGACGCCGACCCCGGCACCTTGCAAGACGCTACTGCAACCGCTGACAACACCACCGGCACCAACGACGAGGAAGGTGTGACGAGCTTTCCCTACATCAGCACCGCACCGTTGCAGGTCATTACGGTGCCGGTCGGAGTAACGAATACGACGGGCTCAGCCGCTACTTTAGTGGGTTACATCGATTTTAACAGAAACGGCGTCTTTTCAGACCCCGGTGAGCAGTCGGCGTCCGTGTCCATTGCAGCAGACGCAACCTCTGCCAACGTTGTCTTTACGACGCCCTCTGGACTTACGGCGGGGACAACCTACGCGCGCTTTCGTATCGGGAGTACCGCGAGCGAGGTTACTTCGTCCGTGGGGGCGGCCTCGAGCGGTGAGGTCGAAGATTACCGGGTAACGATTGGTTCACCCGACCTGACGATAGCCAAAACGCATACTCCGGCGACTTTTGTTCGCGGCAGCACCGGAACTTACACCCTCACGGTCGCTAACGGCGGCAACCAACCGACCAACGGCACGATTACCGTGACCGACACCTTGCCCGCAGGTTTGAACGTCAACGGCGGAGCTGCTGGAACCGTCTCCTCAGGTAACGCAGCCTGGACGTGTAACTCGAACGCCGCGTCGCCGCAGGTCATTACCTGTACGAGTAGCGCAGTGATAGCGGTGTCGGGGAACAGCGTGTTTACGCTAAACGTCAACGTCGCCTCAGGTGCTGGAACCCCGGTGGTCAACACCGCCTCGGTGTCCGGGGGCGGCGAGGCAGCGGCAAACAACGGGAACAATACGGGCAGCGATTCAGCCGTCACCGTTGCCCCAACCGACCTTACGCTTACCAAGTCGCACAGCGGCAACTTTACGGTCGGCAGTACCGGAACGTACAACTTTACGGTAAACAATATTGGTGGCGTGGCAAGTTCCGGAACGATTACCGTAACGGATACGCTACCTGCAGGTCTGAGCTTTGTAACCGGTTCAACGACCGGGACAGGCTGGAGCTGCTCAGTCTCAGGTCAAACCGTTACCTGCTCGAGTAGCACAGCGATTGCGGCAGCGGGCAACAGCACCTTCAGTTTCAATGTCAACATCGGTACGGGTACAACGCCGGGAACGAATAGTATCATCAATACGGCGGCGGTCTCTGGCGGCGGCGACAGCAATACAGCAAACAACAGCGCCAATAACGGTAACGGCGACCCTACAACCGTCCTCTCGCCCGACCTCACCATCTCTAAAACGCATACGGGCAACTTTGTACGGGGCAGTACCGGAACCTACACTGTGACGGTCGGTAATACCGGCACCGTTTCAACCTCAGGCACGCTCACCCTTACCGATACCCTCCCGACGGGCTTAAATGTCAACGGCGGAGCTGCCGGTACCGTTACGCCGGGCGGCACGAACGCAGCAAACTGGTCTTGCACGTCCAATGCGGCGTCGCCGCAAGTGATTACCTGTACGAGCACAGCGTCTATCGCTATTTCGGGAAGCAGCACCTTTACCCTGAGCGTCAACGTGGCGTCCGGTGCCGGAACCCCGGTGGTCAACAGTGCGAGCGTATCCGGCGGGAACGAGGCGACTGCAAATAGCGGGAACAACACGGCAAGTGACTCGACCGTCACCGCCTCCCCGACCGATCTCACCTTGACAAAATCTCATACGGGCAACTTCACCGTCGGGCAGACAGGCAGCTACAGCTTGACGGTCAACAATATCGGGGGCGCAGCAAGCAGCGGCACTATCACTGTTACCGACACCTTGCCTACGGGCCTCACCTTTATTTCCGGTTCGACGACCGGAACGGGCTGGAGCTGTTCGGCTTCGGGTCAAACCGTTACCTGTACGAGTAGCACGGCTGTTGCCGCAAACGGGAGCAGCGCCTTCGGGTTTAGCGTCAACGTCGGCGTGGGTACAGCGCCGGGGACGAACAGCATTACTAACACAGCGGCAGTCTCAGGCGGCGGTGACAGCAATACGGCAAACAACAGTGCGAATAATGGCAACGGCGACCCGACGACGATTCTCTCGGCGAACCTTACTCTCGCCAAGAGCCACACGGGGAGTTTCGTGCGCGGGAGTACAGGCACTTATGCCCTCACAGTCAGCAATACCGGAACCGCCGCGACGAACGGTACTATCACCGTGACCGATACTTTACCCACGGGTTTGAGCGTTAATGGTGGGACTGCCGGAACCGCCACGTCAGGAAATGCAGCCTGGACGTGCAGTTCAAATGCAGCGTCGCCGCAAGTCGTAACCTGTACGAGCAGCGCGGTGATAGCAACGTCGGGGAGCAGCGTGTTCAGTCTCAGCGTCAACGTCGCGCCCGGTACCGGAAACAGCGTTACGAACAGCGCAACGGTCTCCGGTGGAGGTGAGGCGACGGCAAACAACGGCGATAATACAGCCACCGATCCGACGACGACCGTTGCACCGACCGACCTCACGCTCGTCAAGTCGCACAGCGGTGACTTTACGGTAAGCGGGGTAGGAACTTACAGCTTTACGGTAAGTAATAGCGGCGGCGTTGCCAGCTCCGGCACGACTACCGTCACGGACACGCTGCCGGTCGGTCTGACGGTAAACAGTGGTGGGAGCGGTGCGGTAGCCTCGGGTAACGCAGCCTGGACGTGCGGTTCAAATGCGGCGTCGCCGCAAGTCGTGACCTGTACAAGTAGCACCGCGATTTCAGGCGGTAATACAAGTATCTTTACCTTTACGGTCAACGTTGGTGTAGCGACAGCACCGGGAACGAACAGCATCACCAATACGGCGACGGTTTCAGGTGGTGGTGACAGCAACCCCGCAAACAACAGTGCGAGCGATCCGACGACCGTTTTGTCGCCCAATCTGAGAGTTACCAAAACACACACGCCCAGTAATTTTGTACAAGGCGGGGTAGGGAGTTACACCGTTACTGTAAGGAACAACAACGCAGCTACCACAGTCTCGACTTCAGGCACGATTACTGTCACCGATACTTTGCCGGACGGTCTAAGTGTCCCCGCCGGTGTCGTCACGCTTACGGCTGGCGGGACGGTCTGGAACTGTTCGGCGTCTGGGCAGGTCATTACCTGTACTTATACGAGCACAATCGCAAAAAATGGTAGCAGCGCCTTTAGCTTTAACGTCAACGTCGCGTCATCTGCTCCGGCTAGTGTGACCAACAACGCGGCGGTTTCGGGGGGCAATGAAGCGACGGCGAACGTGGGTAACAACAGCACAACCGACCCGACCACAATCGTAGACGCGGGCAACCTTACGCTCGTTAAAAGCGTTCGCAACGTCACGACGAACTCAGCGTTTAGTAGCGCCGGGAGTGGAGAACCGGGGGATGTGCTCGAGTACTGCGTCGCCTACAGCAACAGCGGTCAGAGTCCGGTGTCAAATACAGTCGTCAACGACACGATTCCGTTGACGACCACGCCGCTAACTTCGGTACTCGCCTACAGCAATCAGGCGATTCGCTGGCGGATTACCCAGCCGAGCACCAGCACCCAAAACCTCAGCGCGGTCTCAGGCGACGATGACGGTGAGCTGGGCGCGGTGCTGACGGTCAGAGTCGGTGCGGTTCCGGCGGGTGGTGCGGGAGACGTCTGTTTTCAGGCGCAGATTAAGTAGCGTTACAGCTAACCGTGTGAGGGGTTGCGGCGAACGTGTCGTAACCCCTTTACCGTAAGGCATGGCTGACACCAAAATCCGTAAACAGATTCAAGAAGAGCGCATTCAAGAACTCAGTGACAAAGAGATTCAAGACGGCAAGTACGTCCTCTACTGGATGCAGAGTTCGCAGCGGGCCGAGTACAACCACGCCCTCGAGCACGCCGCCCTGCAAGCCAACGAGCTGAAAAAACCGCTACTTGTCGCGTTTGGCCTGATGGACGACTATCCCGAGGCGAGTTTACGGCACTATCACTTTATGGTGGAGGGTTTGCAAGATGTTGCTGGGGCGCTCGAGAAACGCAAAATCAAGTTTGTGGTGCAGCGCGGCGCACCTGCCGAGGTCGCCGTAACCCTTGCCAAAGACGCCGCCCTAGTCGTCTGTGACCGTGATTATCTGCGGCTACAACGTAAATGGCGTGAACATCTCGCCGAAAAAGCGCCGTGCAAGGTTGTACAGGTCGAAACCAACGTCGTCGTACCGGTCGAGCTGGCGTCGGGTAAAAAAGAACACGCGGCCCGCACCCTGCGGCCCCGGCTGAGCAAACATTTAGACAGGTTTCTGATCGAACTGGGTGAGGTAAACCTAAAAACGGATTCGCTTTCATTAGACGTTAAAGGTGAAGATTTCTCTGATGTAGACACGTTTTTGGACAAACTGAAGCTCGAGCCCTACCCCCCACCCGTCAAACTCTTCAAGGGCGGTACCGAAGCGGCCAAAAAAGTCCTGAGTGACTTTCTTAAAAACGACTTCGCCGACTACACCGACACCCGTAACCAACCGCAAACGAGTTACGTCTCGCACATGAGCAAATATTTGCATTACGGGCAGATTTCGCCGGTTTATATCGCGCTCGAGGTTAAAGCTGCTCACGCCTCACAAAAAAATACCGACAGCTACCTCGAGGAACTCATCATCCGCCGCGAACTGCCGATGAATTTTGTCTTTTACGAACCCGACTATGACAAGTACAGCGCCCTGCCCGAGTGGGCGCAAAGGAGTTTGGCGGAACATAAAGACGACGCCCGCGACCCCAGTTATACCCGAAGCGAACTCGAGGCCGCCGAAACCGCTGACCCGTACTGGAACGCCGCTATGAATGAAATGAAGTATACCGGGTATATGCACAACTATATGCGGATGTACTGGGGGAAAAAGATTCTCGAGTGGTCGTCCTCCCCGGAATGCGCCTTTGAAACGACCCTTTACCTCAACAATAAATACTTCTTAGACGGGCGCGACGCGAACTCTTTTGCCAACGTCGCGTGGGTTTTCGGTCAGCACGACCGGGGTTGGACGGAGCGGGCCGTGCTCGGCAAGGTGCGCTACATGTCGGCGGGGGGTTTGGAACGTAAAGCCAAACCGGACGCGTACGTCGAAAAGGTCGAAAAGCTCGTAGAAGAAGCCTCAGCGTAAAGGCTCAAACTGTGCCGTAAATCGCAGCTACACACAATGTTCCTTACGGTTTACGGCGCAGTTTATAGGGCGCAAGCTCTCAGGCAACCTCCCGTCTGCTGTCCGCTGGCATAACTCTCACCTATTGCCCGTAAAAAACGTCACAGCTTGCGCCAACTCTGTGGAAAAGTGCATCTGTGCTTGACGAAGGTTAAAAAAAGCAAATCTAAACGTGCGTGAGCTGTGTATACCTTACTAGATGGCCCATAAAACTTTACTGCTCCCGAGGTGGGCCACTTCGCTCGAGGGCTGGAGGAAGATAAAGTATGGACGTAAACAAAGTGCTAAACGGGAAAGTAGACCGCCGGAGACTACTCGGCAATCTAGGCTTGCTCGGTGCGGGCGCTGTACTAACTGCGTGTGGTACCTCAGCGGTCGGACAAGTTGGTGCGCAGCAGTCCGGTGACGATTACGACGCCGCGATTCTTAACTTCGCGCTGAATCTGGAGTATCTCGAGGCCGCCTACTACCTCGCCGCCGTAGGCCGCCTGAGCGAACTCCCCGGTTACGACCCGGAGAAAGTCATCCTGCCTGACGGTTACACCGGCACCGACCCCGGCACCTCGCTCTACGCGCCGAGCAAGGGTCTCAAGTCGCAAACGGTCACAAAAATCAGCGAACTCGTTGCCAACTACGCCAACGAAACCGCACAAGACGAACTCAACCACGTCGTCTTTTTGAGAACGGCGCTAGCGGCCGCCGGTGCGCCCGTCGCTGAGTTGCCAACTGTCAACCTGAGCAGCTCGTTTGTCGCCGCTGCGACCGCCGCTGACGGCCTCGCCGACGGTGGTCTGGGCTTCGACCCGAACGCCTTTAATCCTTTTGCCAATGACACCTTCTTCCTGCACGGCGCGTTTATCTTTGAAGACGTGGGCGTTACGGCCTACAAGGGTGCCGCCCGGTTTGTCACCAACCCCGACTTCCTCGAGGCCGCCGCCGGTATCTTGGCAGTCGAGGCGTACCACGCGGGCCTGATCCGCACCTTCTTGTACACCTCGGACAGCCGCATCGAAAACCGTTACGGCGGCGTAGACATCTGGAAGATCGTCGGCGCAATTTCAGACGCGCGTGATTCACTGGACGGCACTGACGACCTCGATCAGGGGATTGTCAACGATCCCGCTGGTACGCCGGTCAACATCGTTCCAACCGACCTGAACAGCATTGCGTTTAGCCGCACCCCACTGCAAGTTGCCAAAATCGTTCAGCTCAACCCCGACGCTGCCAACCTAGACGTGAGCTTTTTCCCGGAAGGCCTCAGCGTTCCTTCAGCCCTCGCCGAGCAGTTTACGGCGCTGCTCGACCCGAACTTCCCCAACAACCTCTAGGGTTTCTCCAGTTTTAAGTCCTTTCAAACCGGAGGCTCGAGACCCGCTGTGCTGTTTGCAGTGGGTCTTTTTTGCCGTAGTGCTACGTTTAGATTAACTTATGAGATATTTTTTGCTGCTCCTCGCGCTAAGCTTGAGCGCCTGCAACCTGTTCCCGCAAGCCACGCCGCAACCCGAGCCGCAACGTGTCACGCTGAGCGCGTCTCAGACCGCGGGCGAAATCCCTTTTGCGGTGACGTTTACGGCTGAGGCGAGTCCTGCTGTCAACACCTTTAGCTGGACGGTCGGCACAGAGCCGCAGGCGGAAACCTCGAGCACCTTTCAGACAACGTTTGAGCGTTCAGGCGTTTACGTCGTCAGCGTGTCGGCTGGTAATGTGTCAGGCAGTGCAACTGTGACAGCAAACGCGCCTGACACGCCCAACACCGGCCCCGGTATCGGCGACCTCGAGCTGAGCGCAACACCTGGCGGCCCTGCGCCGTGGGCGGTGCGTTACACCGTTACAGCGGACGTTGACCTGAGCGGTTCACCCGCTGGGCTCGAGGCCCGCTGCGCCGAAAACCGAGTGTATCAACAGGTCGTTGCCGGAAGCTTCACCTGCGTTCACAATGACGCTGATACCGTAGAAGTCAGGTTCGTCAGCGCAGATGAGGTGGTCTCGAGCGCCGAAATAGTCCCGGACATCGCCGAAAATGACGGTGTTGCCTTTGCCGGACGCTGGCGCTACACCTCGCGCGGCGTCACCGAAACCTTTAAGATTGTGCGGGGCAGTGAAACGGTGGGGGAGAGTGCCGACGGGCGGTTTAAGCTTTTTACTTTGGGGCAGCAGGGGAGTTTAATCGTCGAGTTTACGCTGGACGGTCGTACTATCGTCCTAACCCCGGCCCCGAGTGATGACGGAAAACAGTTTTACGAAGGTAAAGTGTACGGGCTGGTTTTGGAATCCCTATCGGCTAAACCCGACGATAAGCCTCAAAACCCTAACGAAGAGCCCTAAACAGATGAATCTGCCGCGCTACAACTAGGTCACACTGTCTCTCTCACATTCGTGCCAAAATAATCAGGTGATAGAAGGCGAGGTTTCGCTCAGCGTCATTCTGACCCTCAGCGGCTGTGTTGCGCTTTGGTTGCTCGCCCGTAGCGAGAACCCTCTGCCGCACCTTTCTAAAACGCGTGTCTTGTCTGCGCTGCTCTGGCTCGGTGCCATCTGGCTGCTCTGGGTGTCGGACTATCCGGCTGCGTGGCGCGTTCCCGAGATGGTCGAATACTTCGCTCAGACGACGCTCTCGGTATTCCGCATCTTATGTGTGACGGCAACCGGAACCGTCTTGTTTGGCAGTTTGGTCGCGCTACTCTACTTTACGAGGCCTAAAAGCCGATGCCGCCCTAAGCCAGACTGACCTAGCCAGACTGACCTAGCCAGACTGACCTAGCTAAACTAACCAAGCTAAACTGATAACGTGAACCGTAGTCGTATAAACCGTAACCGGACAGCTGACCGGAAAGCTAAGGGTGGGGGCTCCAAAAGTGCAGCCTCCAAAAACGTAAACTCTAAACGTGTCAACCCTCAGCATGACAACCGAAGCCGTACCGATAAAACCCATCAAACTGCCGTCGTCATCATTCCGCCCCGTGGGGTGTGGGAACCTATCCAGGAGGTTCGCAGAACGCACGACAAGCAGTTTCGGCGCTGGATGCCGCATCTGACGCTCCTTTACCCGTTTGCACCTAAAAGCGAGTTTACCCGTATTTTGCCCGACTTGGCCGAAGCGAGCTGGGCGCAGGGGCCGTTCGAGCTGACGCTGAGCGAGTTTCGTTCGTTTCGGCACGGACGCGAGAGTTTTACGGTGTGGCTGGCACCGACGCCGACCGAATCCCTCACCAACCTTCACCGGACGCTGACGGAAGCTTTGCCGCAATTTGGAGATACAGGCTCGTTTAAGGACGGTTTCACGCCGCACCTGAGCGTCGGACAAGCCCAAGGCGCGGGCAAGCTCGAACGACTTTTGGCTGAGCTGAACGAAAGTTGGGAACCGCTACGTTTTACGGTCAACGAGCTATCGCTGATCTCGCGCAAAACGCCGCCGAACGATATTTTTCAGATCGACCGGCAGCTTACCTTGGGGGGTTAGGCCGCTACGAACGACGAAGGTTTAGCTTTTCAGAAACGCTTTAAGTTGCACTACGACCTCGTTAAACCCTGCCGCGTTCGGACGTATCAGCTCATGCGTGCCGCTGACCTCACGGAAAGCGACGGGGCCACCTAAACGTGCTGTCAAACGGCGCGTGTCGGCGGGGGAGACGGTCGTGTCGTCCCGGCCCTGAACGACGAGCGCCGGTACCCTGACCTTTGGCGCGGCCCGGTACGCGGCCCGCCCGACACGCTGAAGTTCAACCAAAGATTTGGTGGGTAAAACGACCTTTTCCCGCAGCTCCTTTTGTACCTCTGGATTGTCTAAATCGAGGGTGGGCTCGAGCCGCCGAAACTGCGAACGCACCACCTCTTGGGTAAAGTCGGCATTTTGAAAGGGTTTGAGTTGCGGCAAGAGGTACTGAGCGACCGGCAAGAGTTTCGCGCGAGGGTCAGCTAAACGCCAAAAAGGAGCGATTAAGATGAGCTGGTCGGGGTCGGCTTTCAGATTGAGCGCCACTGCCCCACCCATAGAAAACCCCAGCAGCAGGGTCGTCTCTGCGCCGTTTTGCACCTCGTTCCAAACGCTTCGCGCCGCCCTCACCCAGTCCTGCCAGCGCGTCTTCTCTAGATTTTCAGTGTCTAGCCCGAAGCCGGGCAGCAGCGGGCCGTAAACCTCGAGCCCGCCCGCTGCCAATACCTCCGCAATCGGTAACACCTCAGCAGGCGTACCGGGAAACCCGTGCAGTAGAAGCGCCCGCCGCCTGCTCCGTCCCAGCACAAAGCTCCGGTGTTGAGGGCTGCCGTAAAGGTTAGAGACGTCCACACTGCAAATCGTGACATGGCGCAGCGTAAAAGAAAGTGTAAGGGAGCTCGAAACAGGAAGGCTCGAGAAGCTCAAAACTTCAGCGCTTCCCCCGTACCTGTCCGCTAGGCTGCGCGGGCTACAATAAGACTGTGGAAATCCGTAACTTTTCGATCATCGCCCATGTGGATCACGGCAAATCGACCCTTGCCGACCGCATTTTAGAGCTGACGCAGGCCGTCTCCGAGCGGGGCCGCCGCGATCAGATGTTGGATACCCTAGAACTCGAGCGCGAACGGGGCATCACCATCAAGGCCACCCCGATGCGCCTCACCTACACCGCCAAAAACGGCACGCCGTATATGTTTAACCTCATCGATACCCCCGGTCACGTGGATTTCAATTATGAGGTATCACGCTCCTTACGCGCTTGCGAGGGTGTGCTGCTCGTTATCGACGCGTCACAAGGGGTCGAGGCGCAGACGATTCAGAACGCGTATCTGGCGACCGACAACGGCTTAGAAGTCTTGCCGGTCGTCAATAAAATCGACCTGCCCAACGCCGACCCTGCCGGTGCAGTTAAAGAGTTGGAAGAGGTCGTCGGTATCCCCGGCGACTTTGCCGTCGCAGTTTCAGCCAAGACCGGCGAAAACGTGGCGGCAATTCTCGAGGGTATCGTCGAACATCTCCCGCCACCCCGAGGGGACAAAGCTGCACCCTTGTCGTGCCTGATTTTCGACGCTGTGTTCGACTCGTATCAGGGTGTGATTTCGTTCGTCCGGGTGTTTGACGGTTCGGTTAAAGAGGGCGACCAGATTAAAATCGTCAGTACCGGCAAGGTCTTTACGGTCGATAAAGTCGGCTTCTTTTCACCGGCACCGACTGTTTCTGAAGAACTCGGCCCCGGCGAAGTGGGTTGGCTCACCGCCGCCATCAAAGACATCTCGGACACGCAGATCGGCGATACGATTACCGGCGCAACGCGCCCGACACAGAACATCATCCCCGGTTTTAAGCCCGCGCAACCGGTGGTTTTTTCGGGGCTTTACCCGACCGATTCGGAAGATTACCCGAAACTCCGCGAGGCGCTAGAGAAACTCTCCCTCAACGATGCGGCCTTTACTTTTGAACCTGAAACCTCGGAAGCGTTGGGGTTTGGGTTTCGGTGCGGCTTTTTGGGACTCTTGCACGCGGACATCGTGCAGGCGAGGCTCGAGCGCGAGTTCGACCTCGGCCTGATTGCCACGGCTCCCGGCGTCATCTACGAGATCGAACGTACCGACGGTTCTTCGGCGCGGATTCAAAACCCCGCCGACCTGCCCGACCCCGGCAAAATCACCCGAATTTTAGAGCCTTACGTCAAGCTCAACATCTACGTGCCCGAAGAATACGTCGGCAGCATGATGGGGCTGCTGCAAGAGCGGCGCGGCGAGATGAAAAACATGGTCTATCACGGACGGCGCGTCGAACTGCGCTACGAAATCCCCTTTGGCGAAATCTTGTACGACTTTCACGACCGCCTTAAAAGCCTGACACGCGGTTACGCCAGCATGGACTATGAACCTTTAGAGTACCGCGAAGGCCACCTCGTCAAGGTAGACATCATGGTCAACGACGAAAAAGTGGACGCGCTTGCCGTTATCGTTCACCGCGACAAGGCGTACACCCTGGGCCGTAAAATCGTAGACAAAATGGCCGAGGTCATCCCCCGGCAGATGTTCGCGGTACCGATTCAGGCCGCCATCGGCACCAAGGTTTTGGCCCGCGCCACCGTTCGGGCGTTTCGCAAAGACGTCACCGCCAAGTGCTACGGCGGCGACATCACGCGCAAACGCAAGCTCTTAGAAAAGCAGAAAAAGGGGAAAGAGCGGATGAAGCAGTTGGGGACGGTTGAGGTGCCGCAGGAGGCGTTTTTAGCGGTGCTCTCGAGTGGTGAATAGTTTTTAATTCCAGTTGCGCGGATAGACTCGAGTGCGCAGCGCCTCACTACCTGCGGGCGCACTAAGCTTTTTGCCGACGCGGTTTTGCAACAGGCGCAAGTCGAAATCGACCAACCTCGGGCTTGTTGCTGTTGTTCCCACCGGGCAGTTTGGTTGCGCAATACTTAGCCTAGGATCACACACACGAAACATTGTGTAGGTGGGTGTGCTAGTAGCAGGTTGCACGTAATCAACTAACATTTGTCCGCTGCGTCCTGTATACCCTGTACCAGAAGCAGTTCCTGGAAGTGGAGGATTCCTCAGCTGATCGCCACTCCGATCAACGCCATCAAAAACGTTAGCTCGGTATTCCATCAACACCCAACCGTTTTCGTTGTTCGGGTCAGCTGGGGGAGAAGAATTCGGCACATTTGTAACAAAACTACCCCGGCGCATAGGGTAATATGCATAGAAAGTGAAGCAAAACTGATTATTGCTAGCCTTAACTGAGCTGGACGCAGAGTCTACCGGACACTGCGATGGTGCGCCTGCGGCGGGTGAAGGCGACATCGTTGGGGGAACAAGTATGGCGACAAAAGGATCAGTTCCGACCGCCCAACTCTGGCCTGCGCCACTCCGAACCGTATTTTTCGTAGTGTCGCCACCGCTAGTTAATTGAAGCGTGCCCGTGTAGAGGTAGTAAGCGCCTTGTAATTTGGAAGTGATAAGCTGCTGAGCTATCTGACCCTCATTGACAAGCTCGTTTCTCGAGTTGATTTCAGAAGAGGCGCGGAGCGAACCACCAAAAATTTGGGTGAATGCCAGCATCAGAATGCCCAAAATCACCATACTGATGAGCATTTCGACAAGCGTAAAACCTTTGTAAGTCCTCATTTAAGGTCTCGCAATATCTATGGTGAGGCTCGAGCGGCTTCCGTCAGCCGTCGTGGTTGTGACGGTGACACGTTTCATTGGCGGTGGGTTGGTGCTGAGGGCAGCAGTGGCGCAGTTCTCGCTAAACGTCAAAGTGCTACCCGCATTGGCGTTTCGGTCTAGCGTTCGCACAGTAACAGACTTCGTGATACCGGTTAGTTGGGGCAGAGCGACTGAACACGTCCTGTCGTATCTGCCTCGGCTATCTGTCCTATTGACCTCATTTTTATCGATCTGGCTGCTGGGGTCTGCTGGATTAGGAATCATCTCAGCAGGGTATGACTGCCACTGACCGCGTACATATTCAGTAAGTTGTTGTGCCTGCGTCGTAATACGTAACGTCTGTCCATTGCCCCTGGTGTTTTCAAACAGTCGGGAAAGCGGCGCGATGATCACAGTTATCAGGATGCCCAAGATAACTGTTGCGGCGAGCATTTCGATAAGACTAAAGCCTTTACTGGACTTCACTGAAATACACCTTTCCGGTAACCCCTAAAACTCGCACGGCCCGCGCTTCACTACCGGTTTTTGAGCGTGCTGTAAGGGTTGCTCCAGTCATCGGGCTCATCTCACCAAAAGGTGCGCTATAGGTAAGCGTAAGGGGCGCTGTGACCACGACCTGTGTATTGGTCGGAAGCGTACGCGTGATGGTCGGTTGACTCCCTAAGGTAAGCGTATAGGTAGTTGCTGTAGTGGTCGTAATTTTTAGAACGGCACTTTGATTAAACCGCTGCGCGCTACTTCTGGCGCGCTGCAAGTCGGCGGCAAGCTGGGCGCTGGCTTCGCTGACTTGCGCCCGCCGTGTTGCGCCGGTAAACGTCGTAGTGACTACCGCCCCCAAGATGCCGATGATGGCAACGACGAGGAGCAGCTCGAGCAGACTAAAACCCTTATTCTCCTGCATCACTGCTTCACGGTCTGCCAGACCTGCGGCTGGTCGATAAACGTTTTGGTTTTGCTTTCCCACTTCGACGTTCTTTCGGGAAAAAATGGTGGCTTGACAAGGCCGTCTCTAAAACGTTTGTCGTACTTGTAGGCGCGGGCGTAACCATTATTGCCCACATCTCCTACAGTCTGCGACTGGTCTTCGATAACACCGCCCGTAAGGTTGATACGCACTTTTCTACCGGTCAATAGACCGAGGGGCTGACTGTACTTGACTGCGCCGAACCCTTCACCGTCATGCGACGCCATAATTGAGGCGCTGATATTGATGTCTCTATTAAGTCCACCGTCTGCCAGGACGCTGCCGCAACTGTCAATCGCACCTGCGAGGTCGCACTTTTCACCGCTCGAGTAAATCCCCAGTACGTTGGCCGCGTCACTGTTGGTAAGTGGATCATCGGTATAGGTGATGTCGTCTTTGAGGATGATCTGTCCTGTCGCTGTCAGGGTCATTTGGCTCTCAGCAGCGATATCACCGGCAGTCGTGCCGTCACCGCGCATGTCGGCAACGTTCCCGTCAACGTAAACAAGGCCGTTAAAGGTGCCGCTAAGGGTTTTTACTTTGACGTTGTTGACGTAAACATCCCACTTGCCGTTACCCTGTTCTTCAAAACGGGTTGTAGTTGGAAGCAGTACTGCCGGAACGATTTGCCGCGCCTCGATAACCTGACGACCGTTTTTAACAGACAGCTTAAGCTGGTTTACATCTCCTTTGATGTAAATGCCGCCGCCATAGTCGTTCGTATCGTTCCAGGAAGTATCACTGTTGGGTGAACCGCTACTGCCACTGCTGGGGTTGCCTTTGCTGTAGTAGACGCCGCTTGAAATAGCGTTGTAGTCAGAATTCTTACCTGTGCTGGTGCTTTTACATGAACTCGAGTTGACCTTAAGACCCCACTTGCCAGCTAGTTCGCTGCAAGCTAGTGTAGTTGTGTCCTCGACGTTGCCCCCGTAGGATGCACGCAACTGGTTGTAGCTGTTGGTGGGCATTCCGATACAGGGCACCCCAAACTCGGGTGACCCGCCCTGGAAAGTGTTTTGCATATCTGCTGAACTAGCTGAGCCGTAGCCGTAAAAGGCACCATCACTCGAGCAGGTGCTAAAGCTGTCACTGAAAACAGGGACTTGACCGTTAAGTTTGTAAAAACCCGGTTTGCCGTTGGTATGAACAGGGCCGTCGAACGTTTCGCCGCCTGCGAAATAAAGCTGGCCGTTAGAGGTATTCGTCGTTTTATTACGGAAAACGAAGTTGCGGGCGAAAGAGGGGAGGTTAATCTCGATGTAATACTCTTCGTTCGAGGCTGAAAGTTGCTGTGAGATGGTGCGGGAGGCCACTGGAGTAGTGCTGCCGGTGCCCCGCAACTCGCCTCTTGAAGTAACACCGTTATAGGCGACGTTGTAGTAAAACCGGTAGTAGTTGGGTTGCACTAAAGTGACTCTGGTAGGCCGCAAAAGCTGGTAATTGACGTTGTACCAGGTTTCGCTAGTGCTCGTGCTTGCTACTTTGACGCTGGTGCTGGTCTGTGTACCAACTGAAAAGACGGTCGGCCAATAGGTAGCTGCGGTAGTACCTGCCGGGTAGCCACCGGGGATATAGCTTGCAAACAGCGAGTAGCGGTTGCTGTTCGTCCCAGACTGCACCGTGCAAAGCGGAAAGCCGCTCGCTTTATGAGCCGCGCTCCAGTTACGATAACTTTCGTAACCTGTTGGGAGAGCTGCTAGCGAGGTATTGCAGTAGTTCTGCGCGTGTGTCCGCATGGCGGTGTTGATGGCGCTGGCGCTCGAGCTGGTCGTCGAGACACTAAGCGTTTTAAGTAATTTATAGGCTTCGTCGAGACGTGACGAAACTTGAGCGAGACCCGCCTCGGCTGCGTACTGTGCTTGTAAAGTCGTACCTTGGTCGGCGGTGGTGCGCTGGCTCGAGATCGTCATCGTCGCGCTGATCGCCAACAGCGAAACCATCAAAACCATCGCCGAGAGCAGCACCACCACGAGCGCAATGCCCTGAGTTTGGCGAGTGCGTGAGGGCAGAAAAGGAACCGGCATAGCCCCCAGCCTAAAATGCGGCCCCCGACGCTGAGAGGACGCTGATTGAACCTGCGGGTGAAGTGGTTTAGACGTAGCTAGATTGGGACGAGGCATAAGACTCCTTCTGCCCCAATTTATAAGACGAACTCTGACAAAATTCTTACGGCGGCATTCAGGCTACTTAACGTGGGCCACGCTAGCATGGTAGACTCGAGCTCATGAGCTTTGCCTGGAAATTACCCGAGCTACTAAAGCAGCACAACATCACAGTTTACCGGCTGTCCCGCGTGTCCGGTATTCCGAAAAACACCCTTTATAATCTCGTCAACAAAGAACCTAAGCGCATAGATCTGCACACGCTCTCAGCAGTTCTCGGTGCGCTCGACGTTCTAACCGGCACGCGGGCAAAAGTAAGCGACCTTTTAGAACGCGACGCCGAATTCGTCTCATCAGAGCGGGTCGGTGCCAAAACACTTCGCCCGATAGGACTCGACCGTCAAGAGGTCGGTGAAGATTTCCTGGCAGAGAGTATGCGACCACTTGGAGAAGATGCTAACGACCTTTGAACCGGCTGTTCGTGTCTTCGTGCTAAAGTCTTGTGTATGACCCGCCAAGACACTCTGCAAACAATTAGCAACTTGCTACCGCAGCAACCGCAGGAAAAGCTCGAGGCGCTCCTTGGCTAGCCCCTACAAGACGAAGACGCTTTTGAAAAGTTACGCGCTGATGTAGAAGCCGGAAAGCTCGATGATCTCATCGCTGAGGCTACCGCCGAGTATGACGCAGGCGAAACGGTAGATCTTGACCTCGAATGTAAACCTTGAAACCGTCTGACTGTTAGCGAACCAGGCTGTTGAAGCACTATGCAACCAAAACCTTTTGGAAACGGTACAATCAGCTTTCTCCTGACCTTCAGCTTCTGGCACGCAAACGGGCTTCTTAAACAAAACCCGCAGCATCCTTCTCTACATTTCAAACCTGTAGCTAAGCTTTGGTCGGCAAGAATCAACAATGATTACCGAGCCTTAGCAGTCAAACGTGAAGACGCCTACGTATGGCTTTACATTGGTTCACACGGCGAATATGACAAAATCATTTCCCAGCGTTAGCTACAGTACTTGCACCGAACCAGAAAAACACAGCAAAAAAATAGCCCGCGTCGGCTTAACACGGGCTGGGGTGGCCTCCCCTTTGTTAAACGCCCCGACACACTCTAATGTTTGGGGTTTCTTGATGGTGCGCCCTCAAGCTTAAGTGCAGCTTAAGATACGGTAAAGGTTTGTTCACGCAAAGAACTTCATAAAACGTCGTAGTTTTACGGTTGCGACAACCGGCGACCCCTGCATCCAAACGCGGCTGGGCTGTGTTACTTGGAGTGGCGCGCACAGAGACGAGCCTTTACGTCATGTTCAACCGTGCATCCAAACGGCTCTGCGCTGCGTTACTAAGTTGACCCCCCACATGTTCACCCCCGGCCATGTGTGGGGGTTTCTTTATGCCTGCGCGAGCCGTTCCCTCGCCTGCTTAATCAGGCCCTCAACGTCAAACAGCCTAAAAGGTTCTGGCCTATACTGGCTCTGCTACGGACGCAACCGCTCTGCCCCAACTCCCTAAACTTACCGAACTGCCGGTAGGCTTACCTGCTGACGGCGCAATCAGCACCGTACTTGTGCAAGGTGTGCCCACCTTTAGGGCCTCGGCTGCTGTGGTCAGCCGCGCCCAACAGCTCGCTCAGAAAGAGCAGGAGAGCGGACTAAACCAAACCGAGGCAGATGAACTAACCCGATATGAAGAGGTTGACGACTACCTGAGCCACCTCAACCGCGTCGTCCGGAACCTGCACATTTAAGGCGAGGTGACGCGTCCCAAGTTGCCCGAGAAACTAAAAGCTGAGGTCAGGCGGCGGGCAAAGTCTCTGTGCGAGTATCCTTTTTAGCCTACGAGAACAAATCTGTGTTTGCGTCCTGATGTCCTCCTAGCACCCTCTCAGTAGCGACGCCATCTTTGGTGGGAAGATAGAAAACAACGAACCTGCCGATGACGAAGCTCCGCAGTTGCGGTTTTAGTTCGTCGCGGGCCTTGCCCATAAAGGGCTGTGTTGCTAGCAGCTCGAGCCTACTTGCTAACCAGCGCAAATACTGGTCGGCGGCGCTGGGACTATCTTGGGCGATAAAATCCCAAATCAGCAGCAAATCAACGTCTGCTGCCGGGCGGAAGATGACAGTTGGCATTACGGGTTGATATTACCGTGCGTGCCGCTCCCTTGCACGCTTAATCGTATCTTCAACGTCAAACGGCCCATAGTCGCCGCTCTCTTCGCCTTTACGAATTTCGGCGCGTAAATAGGCGAGTTTACTTTCGTATTCTTGAATGAGTTTTAGCGATTGGCTAAGTACGGCTCGGTCGTCTTCGTAACGCCCAGTTTCTACCAGCCCTTGTATAAGCAGCTCTTGTTCTTGGGTAAGCTCGATGCTCATGACCACAGGATAGACCTTTTCACCTTCACCTGCCAGCAAAAATCAGGCAACTTCGACGAGCGTTCCGCCTCGTTCCAGCGCCGCCAGTATATCCGGCAAAAGTGGCTCTAACTAGCGCAACAACGCACCCTTATGGGTATTCCATTGACAGCAAACTCCAAAGCCGCGTCAATGTCTCCCGTTTCCAGGCAAGGATAATCTTCCAAAATCTCCTCACGGCTGGCTCCGGCAGCGAGCAACTCGAGCACATCCTTAACCCGAACTCTAAGCCCTCCCAAGAGTACAACCGAGGCAGGGGCGACCGCCGCACTGTTCAGGATTTACGGTGATGCGGTGAAGTTGGCTCATACAGGTTTAGTTATACCGCATGTCCCCCGAGCCTATTTGCCCGCACCGGTTTACGGCGTTTTTACAGCGATTTTACGGCGTCTCGAGTCGTTCGAGCCTCCCCAAAATGCTGCTGAGCGCCCCGAACACCGCCCAGCCTGCTGCGCCCAGCACTAGAAAGCCTGCTGCTTGCGGGATGAAGTAAAAGGGGTCGCCGCCAGCAGCGCGGAAGCCGTTGGCGAGGGCGTAGGTACCCCAGAACACCCCGAGGGTGATAGAGGCAACTGAAAAAACCCGTAAAACTATTTTCATTGTTTCATCTCTCGTATTCACAATTACTCAATTTGAACGACTTCAGAGCCGTTATATTGAAAGGTTTTGCCTGTGACGCTAACGGCTGTAACGGTATAAAAGTCGCGTTCTGGTTCTGCGTCATAAGAGCAGGCATTTACGCTCGCTGGGTCGGTTACGAGATGGATAAGCGCCGCACAGCTTTGTGCTGATGGCAACTTGTATGTTTCGCGGTCTCTACCTGCTTCTATGCCGTTGACGACGTGAGAGATATAGCCTCTAACGGCGGTGTCGTTAGCTTTGCCCACGGCAGACCATAAATTAGGAACCGTAATAGCAATCAGGATGCCCAAAATGGCGCTCACGATAAGCAGTTCAATGATGGTGAACCCGGTATGTTTGTGGGTTTTCATGAGAACGTCCTTACAGAGAGAAAAAGAAAAGGCGAGCGCTTAGGCTCGCCTTAGTGTTGCAGTTAAGCGTTCAGATTAAGGGGCTTTGGTGAAGGCCCAGGCGCTACCGTTCCAGACCCACTTAGCGCCAGTGATGGCGTTTACAGTAACGGTATAGCTGTCGGTCGCAGTGTTGACAGCCACTACAGAGTCGGTAACGGCGGCTGGTTTGACAAGAACGGATTTGCCGAGGTTAGTTGCATCTTCGCAGCTGGTAGCACCTGGTAATTTACCGGAAACCTGCTCGCGCTCGACTTCGATGGCGGTGATGCAGTTTTTGCCGTAGGCTTGCGCGGCGGTTTCGTTAGCTCGGTTACGAGCGGAGAGCAGGTTCGGGATAAGAACCGCTGCCAAAATGCCGATGATGGCGATGACGATGAGAAGCTCGATGAGGGTGAAGCCTTGGTTCTGCTTACGGTTACGCATGGTGTTGCTCCTTTGTGGTTGAGCCCCCGGATGATGGGATTTGGTATGGCCGGTTGCTCTTTTAGTGCTTTGCGAACCCTGTTTCGTTCGCTGTAGTTAAGATACTCAGAAGGCTCTTACAAAAAACTTACAGAAGCGGCGCGGGTCGGGCGTGTTAAAAAAATAACAGGGAAGACGCAGAAATCAAGCTGAAAGCAGCGCGTTTCTTTGAATTGAGGACGATGTGTAAAGGCTGTGTTACGCTTGCATGTGTCCGCACTTTCTATTTTGAACAAACCTGTAGACGCTCCGGTAGGAGACGCTGAGGGTATAAACGAGAGCCTCAACCCGCGTCGGCGGGCGCTGCTCTGTGCGGGGCTGTTGGGCGCAGGCAGGCCGCTGTTGCCCCGTGAACTCGTCACGCTGTTGGGGCTCTCTCCGGCTGAGGTCGAGGACGCCGTGCAAGACCTGCGGGGTGTGTTGCGCTCGGCGCATCTGGGGTTAGTTTTGGAAGAGGTGGCGGGGGGCTACCGGCTGCTGGTAGACCCGGTGCTGACGCCTGATTTGGCGGCCCTGTTGTCGCCGCCGCCCCTGCCACACCTTTCGGCGGCAGCCTTAGAGACGTTGGCGCTGGTGGCGTATCAGCAACCGATAACAAGGGGGGAACTCGAGGCCGCCCGCGGCAGTTCGTGTGCTTCGACCCTGGAAACGCTGCAAGAACGTGAACTTATCAAGGTTCAGGGCCGTAAAGATGTGATTGGCAGACCGCTCCTGTACGGGACGACGGGCAGATTTTTGTTGGAGTTCGGGCTTAAGTCGTTAGACGATTTACCGCCGCTAGAAGACGCGCCGACGGACTTTTTACGGGGGTAAGGGCAGTAACGCGCATTTATGGCAAGCTTTCATCTGTGCGGACTGCTTTGCGGACAAACGGCGTTGTAATAACGAAGCACGGGGTTAATTTTGATGAGGCAAAAATGGTTTTTGCGAATCCCTTAGCTGTTATTTTTGACGATTGAATGAACAGGTCGTTACAACTGCAACGTACGACCTCACGCCGCACTTTTTGATCTAGTGACAGCGTTTATCAGCAGCTGGGAGCAGCAGCACTATCCCGACCTCAAAGACGTACAGCTACCGCCGCGCGACATGCCGGCGCATTGTCTAGAGGCGCGTGACGTGTCGGCTTACCGGCTTGTGAAAGACTTGGGCGTGAGTCAGGGCAACTCGAGCGCTGTACTGCACGGTAAACGGGGTATCAGTAAAGGGTTGGCCAAAAAGCTGGCTGAGTATTTCGGGGTGAGTCTCGAGCTGTTTATCTGGGCCTCGAGCGTTAAGAAGCCCTACTTTATGTTTTAGACCCCCTTTAGATCACAGCTTCCATCGTGCTGGACGCTAAAGCTGGTGACAGTTTGCCGCCTTTTGCTCGTTGCTCCTAGATTTTTGCTCTTTACGTGCTGCACGGAAAAACTCTCAGTGCGTGCTTTGAAACGTTGATACAACCTAGCTTCGCTTCCGCCCAAACCAGCCGAAGCGCCCGGACTTCTCGCTCGTCTGCGCTTCGGTTTCGCGTTTTTTCTGCCCGCCTGCACGTCCCGAACGCCCGAGTTGTAGTTCGGTCACAGCGTCAGAGGAGGGTAGACCCGCCGCCTCAGCAAACGCCGTCACAAACGCTTCAGCGCTCTCAAAGCGCCGCTGCGGGGTGCGCGACATGGCGCTGACGACGACCCGGTTGACCTCCGCGCTCACCTCAGGTCGAACTTGCCGCAGCGAAACCGGTACGCCTGACGAGTGCGCGAGCATCAGCTCGTCTTCGTTTTCACCGTTGAACGGGCGCACGCCGCTGATAACTTCGTACGCCAGGATGCCGAGGCTATAGACGTCGCTCCGGACTGTAGCGCTCTGGCCCTGAAACACCTCTGGAGCCATGTAAAAAGCGGTACCGACCTTTTCCGCGCTTTCGGGTGCGCCGAACGTATCGCTGATATATGCGCCCGTCCCAAAGTCGCCGAGTTTGGCGCGGCCTCCGCGTAAAAAGACGTTCGCCGGTTTGACGTCGCGGTGTAAGGTCAGCCGCTGATGACTGTGCGAAAGTCCCTGCGCCACGTCTAGAATCAGCCGGTAGGCGGTCGCTAACGTCAGGCGTTCTTCCAACTCTGCGTCTAGGGTGCCGCCACAAAGCTCGAGGGCTAAAAACGCCCCACTGCCGGTCGGGTAGCCGCCGTAAGCGTTGATGACCCGTGGGTGTTTAAGCGGTCTGGTCAGCTGCACTTCGTTTTCAAACATCCGCCGGAGTACCGGGTCGTGGTGCAGCTCACCCTTCGGCAGTTTGAGCGCTACCGTACCGAACTCGGCGTGACGCGCTTCAAACACGTGCGCGGTATTGCCTGAACCGAGCAGTTGCAAGAGGGTATACCCGTCGGGAACGAAAGCAGGTGAAAACAAGGGTTAGCGCGTCAGCCTTTCTCCTACCAAGACGAGCTTGGCGTCTGTGTAGGTCTTTGCAGCGCATGGATCCGAAGAGGACAGGACGTCACAAACCGGCGCGACCTGTTCAGGGTTTGAGTTGGTGCACTGAGCGCCGCTGCGCACAAAAAGACGCGACCGGCTTAAGTAAATCATCCTCATCCTCTCCAAAATGCGCTCCCTCTGGCGAGTAAGTCGCGGGCTGGTTCAAGCCGTCGACCCAAACTCTATACGGCTGCCGCAGCAGCGTTCGTTACGTTTTCAGGTCTCGCTGCAAGCAGAGTGTAGGGGATAGGTCAAGGCAAGACTCCCCGTTATATCGCGGCGCGAACCCTGAGGTAATCAAGTTTCTCACGTTTGCCTGCGTAACGATCTTCACGAACGGCTTAACGTCTGGGAGCCAGTTGAGTTGTACTGCAAAACCGTATAACAGCTTGTCAGCTTTTCCTTGGGGTCTGACTCTGCGTTTTTGTTTAGAACACGAAATTTCTGGAGCCGCAGGCGTTAAGCTAGGCTCATGACGACTAAACCCATGAACTTTGACGATAAACTCAGCAGTTACGCGTCGCTGATTGCCGAGGTCGGCCTTAATGTGCAGTCCGGGCAGCAGCTGATGATTGCTGCGCCGATAGAGGCTTCACCCCTGCTTGCCAAGGTCGCGGAAGTCGCCTATAAGCGCGGCGTGCGCTACGTGCATCCGTTTTATAACGACGACGCCTTGACGCTGGCACGTTACCGCCACGCGCCAAAAGACTCGTTCAGCTTTTACCCCGAGTGGTTGGCGGCGGGGATGCTCCAAATGTTAGACCAAAACGGGGCCAGACTGTCCGTGACCGGCGGCGACCCCGACCTGCTCAAAGGGCAAGACGGCGACGCGATTGCCGCGTCGCAAAAGGCCACGCAAACCGCGCTCAAACCGTTTATGAACAAGGTCATGAACGACGCCGTAAACTGGTGCGTGGTGGCGGTGGCAACCCCGGCGTGGGCCGACAAGGTGTTTCCGGACGCGCCGGAAGGTGAGCGGCTCGGGCTGCTTTGGGACGTAATATTCAAGGCAGTACGGGCTGACAACGACGACGCGGTGGCGAACTGGCAGGCGCATCTGGGGGAACTCGAGTCCCGCCGCACCCACCTCAACGAACGCCGCTACCAGGCGCTACACTACCGCGCCCCCGGCACCGACCTCTTGTTGGGTTTGGCCGACCATCACATCTGGCGCGGCGGCTCATCAGAAAACGACGCCGGAACGACCTTCGTGGCTAATCTGCCGACCGAAGAAGTTTTTACTGCGCCGCACCGGGCGCGGGTTGAGGGCACCGTCCACAGCAGCAAACCGCTCTCGTACAGCGGGCAGCTAATTGACGATTTTTCCTTGACTTTCAAAGAAGGGCGCGTCACTGAGGTTAGGGCGGCGCAGGGACAAGAGGCTTTGGAGCGCCTGTTAGCCACCGACGAAGGTGCCACCCGCTTGGGTGAAGTGGCGTTGGTGCCGCACTCGAGCCCCATCTCCCAAAGTGGTTTGCTCTTTTACAACACCTTGTTCGACGAAAACGCCGCCTCGCACCTCGCACTGGGCCGCGCCTACCGGTTTTGCGCCGAGGGCGGCACGACCATGAGCGACGACGAAGCGCAAGAGGTTGGTCTGAACGACTCACTGGCGCACGTAGACTTTATGATCGGTTCTGCCGAGATGGAGATTTCCGGCGTCGGAGATGACGGGTCTGAAGAACCGGTGATGCGTGCGGGAGAGTGGGCGTTTTAAGGGTTTCAGTGAAACGTTGAAGGGGTGGGCTCGTTGGATCGACTGATGTTTACGACTGCTTTTGACCCCACCATAAAAGGCCAAACCTTGACATTTTGAAGCTTTTTCAAGTCTCGCTGCTTATGTTTAGCAGGTATCATCTGGTCGGAAACGCTCTATGTAAGAGTTTTTCAGTTTAGCACGCGCGTTTTGAAATGATGCCTGTGTCAATCTCTTGTATAAATGCTGGTTCAACGCCGTAAAACCCGCTCCGAGCTCGGTTCACAAACACGAAAATATCCCCCCATTACAAGAAAACACCCGTAGATGTTCTGCCCGTCTGCGGATGTTTTATCCTAAAGCCTAAGTTTCGCTAGACTAGTACTAGACCACAGCGGATAACAAGAATATGGTCAAGGATGCCAAGATCGAAACAATACCGTGTAGAACTAAACGAACAGCAGCGAGAGCAGCTACGTCACTTTGTCAACGCAGACCACCATTCAGCCCGAGTGATTCGGCGGGCACACGCGCTGCTGCTGGCGGCTAAAGACCAACAGGACAAGGACGTGGCGGGAGCGCTGCACCTCAAGGCACAGACGGTGTATCAGCTCAGGAAACGCTTTGCCTCGGGGGGGTTGGCAGCGACCCTTTACGACAAACCTCGACCAGGAGGTAAGCCAAAACTGGACGGCAAGCAAGAAGCGCTGCTGGTCGCCCTAGCGTGTAGCCAACCTGACGACCGGGAAAGCTGGACCATGCAACTGTTGGCCGACAAGCTCGTCGAGTTGAAGGTTGTGGACGCCATCAGCGATGAGACGGTGCGCAGAACGCTGAAAAAAACGCGCTCAAACCGTGGCAGACCAAACAATGGTGCAGCGCCAAGGTAACGGCTGATTTCGTGTGGCGGATGGAAGACGTTTTAGACCTCTACGCCGAAACACACGACCCGAAGCGTCCGGTCGTGTGTTTCGACGAGTTGCCCTGTCAACTCCTGGCTGAAGTTAAGGAACCTCTACCCACTGAGCCGGGTAAACCCAAACGCCAAGACTACGAGTACGAGCGCCGAGGGCACTGCTCGCTGTTCATCGGTTTTGAACCCGCTGTAGGTCAGCGCGTTGTCAAGGTAAGAGAACGCCGCACCGCGCAGGACTTCGCTCAAGAGCTGCAGCAGCTCGTCGCTCGCTATCCCGACGCTGACGCTATCGGCGTTGTGCTTGATAACCTCAATACTCATACCCCGGCGGCGCTCTACCAAACCTGCTCGGCTGACGAAGCTAGGCGTTTGACCCGAAAGCTTGAGTTTCACTACACCCCTAAGCACGGTTCGTGGCTCAACATGGCTGAGATTGAGTGGTCGGTGCTCTCGCGACAGGCACTAAAGGGACGCCTTCCCGATATGTCTAGCTCAGGACGCGCGTCAACCCCTGGCAGGCTGAGCGCAACCAAAGACGAGCTACAGTCAATTGGTGTTTCTCCACCACTCACGCCCGTACCAAACTCGCCCGGCTTTACGCTCAATAACTACTGTGGTGGAATACTAGAGTTCACAATACACTCTAGGGAGAGAGTTATCTGTTGGCTTGAACCGCCTACCGCATAACTTCGTCTGCTCAGACTTAACCTTGTACGGTTCAGCAAGCGCTACCACAACTGAAGTAGCCAAAAGTGCAGCCTCGGGGCTATGCTAAGCTCGTTTTATCAAGGATGAAACTCAGCTTGCCCGGATAGGGTGATAGGAGCGTGATATGGACTCGGATATACGTCAGCGAGCCGCTGAGCTGTTAAAACGTTCCGGAACGGTGCTGCAACCCGCCGAGCTGGACAACGTGGAAATCGCTGAACTCGGCCTGAACGACTTCGAGACGCAGGGATTGTTTCTCGTGGTGTACGTCAATAACGAGCGCTACTGCGCCAAAGAACTCGTCTTGTTGCCGCGCCAGACCTGCCCGCAGCACCGCCATCCGCCTACCAAACATGGCGAGGGCAAGCTGGAGACGTTTCGCTGCCGCTACGGGAAAGTCTGGCTTTACGTCGAGGGTCAAGAGACCCCGGTACAGGCGACGATTCCCGAAAAGAGCGCCGACTACTACACGGTCTTTCGCGAAATTGAGCTGAATCCCGGCGAACAGTACACGATTGGGCCGAACACGTGGCACTGGTTTCAGGGGGGCGACGAGGGGGCGGTTGTATCGGAATTCTCGAGCCCCAGTCACGACGAATACGACGAGTTTACCGACCCCAACGTGCAGCGGGTAACGAGATAGTTTTAGGCTATTACTCAAATCAACAGGCGCGTTCCAAGAGATACTTTAGGGACGCGCCGATTCGTAAAGCTTGCAGACGATGCGCTCAGGTCAGCTCGAGTTTGTCCAGCCCGCCGTAGGTCTCAAACCAGGGTTTGGCGTAGCGTTCGATGACCTCGTTGAGCATATTGATGTTCTCGACGCCGTTTTGTTCCAAGTATTTCGCCATCTCGTCTTTACCGCTTTGAGCGTAGACGGAAATCCCACCTTTCCAGGTTGCCCGCCCGCAAAGCACACCGCTGTAGGGGACGCCGTGCTCCCCAGCAAGCTCTAACATTTCAGCAAAGATTTTCATATTGACCCCGGCGGACAGGTAGATAAAGGGACGTTTGGCGAACTCGGCGGCCTTTTGGAACTGCTCTGCGGCTTCGTCACGGCTGAATAATGCCTTTTGGGGCGGCGTGCTGAGTCCGGAAACGTACTTGCCCGAGACCGGCATCTCGACTTTAAGAACATCGACGCTGTAGCGGTCTTCTGAAAATTCGCGGATCGTCTCGCAGACGTACTCGGGTTGTTTGGCCCCAAACTCGGCGGCGTCCGGCAAAGCGTCGTCATAGGTAACGGGCTCGAGAAAGAGCGGCAACCCGACCGCTTCGCACTCTGCCCCGACCCGTTCGACAAACGCGTGCTTGACCTCGTTGATTTCCTCACCCTCAAAAGGATTGTAATAGACGAGCAGTTTAACGCCGGTGGCTCCGGCCTTCTCGAGGCGGCGCACACTCCACCCCGGCGCGAGGTCGGGCAAGCGTCCCGGTTGCGCGTTGTCGTAACCGGACTGCTCGTACGCTAGCAGCAACCCGGCATTTTCGGCGCGGGCGTGGCTCGCCTCTAAACCGTACTGCGGGTCGAGCAAAATCGCCGAAGCGTGAGGGGTCAGCACCTCCGTGACGACCGTTTTGAACTCTCCGAGTTGCGCGTCGCTAAAGGTGCCGCCGTTTGCCTCGAGCGCCTTACGGAGCGAGCCGCGCTGATCCATCGCCAGCGCCGCGATAATGCCTGAAGGCCTAGCGCAAGCTTGAAGATTGTCGAACTTCCTTTGGGTCATCTGCATGGGGTATTCCTTCCTTACAAAAGGGACTTTACGCGTTCGTGAGAGAGCGGCGCTGAGGTTGGGCCAAAGGCCGTTACCGAAAGTGCGCCGACAATATTGGCAAAACGGGCCGCTTGGGGCGGCGGCTCACCTCTAAGTGACGCTACCGCAAACCCGGCGGCGAACGCGTCGCCTGCCCCGGTCGGGTCAACTTCACGAACCGGGAGGCCGGGGAGGTGCTGCTCGCCCGCGTCCGTATAGAGTGTACAGCCCTCCGCTCCTCGTTTCAGAACAACGATGCGCGTAGGGGTTAAAAGTGCGCGGCAAGCTGCTTCAGGGTCGCTCATTCCCGTCAACTGTTCTGCTTCAGCAAAGCTCGGCAAAATGACGTCGGCGGCGTCCAGAATAGGGCGGCACACGTCGGCAAGAGTTTGACCGGGAAAGAGTTCCGGGCGGACGTTGGGGTCAAAACTGACCGTCGCGCCCTGTGCTCTGGCTCTCTCAACCGCCGTAAAAACTGCTTGACGCATCCCTTCGGAAACGCCCAGCGACGAACCCGTGACATGCAACCAGCCGACGCCCTCCAAGAGTTTCTTGGGGACGTCGGCAGGGGAGAGCTGCGCCGCCGCTGCGTGCCGCAGATAAAAGAGAAACTCACGGTCGCCGCCCTCGCAGTAGCTGACGAACGCCGCGCCCGTTTCGTGCGCCGGGGTGGTGCGGACAAAGAGGTCTACACCTGCGTCTTGCAAATGCTCCCGGCATAACGTGCCGAAGGGGTCGTCACCGCAAACTCCGGCAAAACGAACTGCTGCGCCCAAACGCGCCGCGGCCCACGCAAAAATCGCCGGAGCGCCCGAGGCATAGGGCCCGCGAAAGGTACCGGGGGAGGCTAGGGGCGTCTCGTTGTTCTCTCGCATGATTTCGACGAGCAGTTCGCCGAGGCTGACAATAACGCCGCTAGCCATTCATATTTACCCGCTGCAGCAGCACCTGAGCGCCGTACAAGGACGCCCTCGAGCCCAACCCCGCCCACTCGAGCCTCACGGTCTCGGACGGCGCCGGACGCCGCAGATGCGCGTAAAACGTCTCCCGAAACCTCTCTTTAGGAAATCCTTTCATCTCGGTAACGCCGCCGCCGACAAGCGCCACCTCCGGATGAAAGAGGTTGACGCCGGTTGCGAGCGTCCGCGCCAAATCGTCAACAAAGGTGTGAAGAATTGGTTCTAAACCAGGACGCGCCAAGCCCCGGACAAAAATATCGCCGACGTTGACCTGTGCTTTTTGGGCAATCTGATTTAAGATACTCCCACACGCATACGCTTCTACACAGTCCACGTTGCCGCAAACACACCGCTTGCCTTCGGCCCGGATGGGGATGTGGCCTAACTCGAGCGCCGCCCCCGTCGAACCCCGGTAGGGCGCACCATCCTCCAGATAACATCCACCCACGCCCGTTCCGACGAACATCCCGAACACCGACGTCACGCCTTTTACGGTACCCGCCGCCCATTCACCGAGCGCCAAGAGGTTGATGTCGCGCTCGAGCCGTACTGCACACCCGAGTTTCTCTGCTAATCCTGTCTTGAGCGGCGCACCCTCTAAGTTGCGGATGTTGGGGCTCGAGACCGCCGTACTCAGCTTACGGTCGGGGGTAAATGGGACGCCGATGACCAAGCCAGCCAAATCCAGTTCGTTTTGCTGCACATAATGCTCAACCGCCTCAGCTAAGAAACCGATAGGTTCAGCTTGCCGCAGGTTTTCGGTCGGCAAAACCTGTCCGGCAGGGTGCGGCCCGTCCCCGCCGATATGCCCGAGGCGCAAGTTGGTGCCGCCTAAATCGATAACAACCGCGCCGGTCTTACGTTTCATGGCTTAACAGTGCCCCGTAGCTAACTTTGAAAAGGCTTTTCATCGTCACAGAACGCTAACATGAACGCACAGTGCAGTGTGGCTGCAACCTCTCGCTACCTACAGGCCGAACGCTCGGCGGACACCCCTTGCAAAGGCCCACTCCGGGAGCATCCGGCGTAAACGAGGGAGCCACACCGCGTCACTCCCGACCCGGTAGGAGAGCCGAGGCCGCTTCGCCTGAACGATACGGGCCACGAGGTCGGCTACCTCTAGGGGGTCGCTGCCACCCTCGAGACTCTTCTCAATCGACGCCCGGATAGTAGCCCGGAAACTGTCATAGTCCGAAATCGACCCTGCCGCCTCAGGGACGGAGCCGCCGATTTCGGTACGGTAAAACCCAGGGTGGACGACGCTCACGGAGACGCCAAAAGGGGACACTTCATAGCTCAGCGCCTCGGCGTAGCTGGTCAGCGCGGCCTTGCTCGCGGCGTAGGCGGCCTCACCCGGCGGGGCGATAAGTGCGGCGAGTGAGCCGATGTTGAGGATTCGACCATATTTTTGAGCGCGCATTCCGGGAAGCACAGCGTTCGTCACCCGAACTGCGCCGAAGAAGTTGGTTTCAAAGAGCTCACGCGCCGCCGCCGCCGAGCGCTCTTCAGCCGGGCTTACGTCGAGCACGCCCGCATTGTTGACGAGGACATCGACCGAACCCGCCCGCTCGAGCACACGCTCAACGCACCGCTGAACCGAAGCGTCGTCGCAGACGTTAAGCTCGAGCATTTCCACAGCATCTTGGTCAGGTCGTTTTGAACGGCTGGTGCCAAACGTGCGGTAGCCGCTGGCGCTTAAACGCGCAGCAATAAGCCGACCGAACCCGCTCGACGCGCCGGTAACGAGGGCAACTTTAGGTTTAGGTGTCGTTTGGCTCACCGGATTTCCTCCCCTTGGGTTTTTGCAGCTAAGCCGTAACCGAAGCCGGTGTAGCTGAAATTACGGCTAAAAGCCGCTGGTACAATCTCTATTACAGTCTCTCGAGGTTGTTTGGCGATAAAGGTCATAGGCTACGCTCCTTTGCGCGTGACGTACAGGCTTCTTGCTAAAAGGATAGCTGAACCGGGACTTTATCTCTTGTCTGCGGGTGTCAAGCTTTTGTCATTTCGCGCCAAGCAGCAGGTATCATCTGGTCAGGAACACGCTCAGTTGAGGATATGCCCCCAAGGGTATACGGGTAGTCATCTTTTACGGAAATGCTAAAGGTCGCGGCGTCAGCTGGTAAAGTGACAGAGGTGGACAGCTGGATTCCTGCAGTCTCGGTTAAAGCCGTGGTGACAGGACTCGAGGTGTTAGGGTTCGGGCGAAAAGACCTGCTTTCAGCACCTTTGCAACAACTAGGCGACCCCTACGCTGCGGTTTCTGACGCCATTTTTGCGGAGGTCTGGGCGAGGGCGTTTAAGCTGAGGCCCGACCCTACGCTGGCAACCAGAGCGGCATTTGCCCTGCCTTACGGTGAATTTGGTCTTGTTAGACCACCTTGTTACGACTGCGGCGACCTTCGGCGAAGCGCTCCATATGCTGAACCTATTTTTATGGCTCGTTTCTACGGGGATATGGCTCGAGTTCGACCACGCCGCCGACGACTGGGTGTGGGTTCTCAGCGACCCGGTTTCAGATTCTGTCTCTACCGAATGGACGCTCGCCCTTATCTACAGCAAGATGAACCGAAACCCTGCCTCTAAGATTGCCGAAGTTCATCTGAGCCAAGCAGCTGACCCGGCGGCTTTGGGCGCGTTGTGGCAGGTTCCTGTACGGCTGTCGCAGAAAAAACAGGGTTTAGGCTAGCTAAAGGAGTTCGGCAAACCGAAAACGAGCAGGCCAATCCAGACCTACAAACGACGCTTGAAGGACTTGCAGAACGCATCGACATCCGGCAATTTACCGATGCGCCCCTCGCTGACACCATCAAAGCCCTGTTGCCCGAGGCGCTGCAGGCCCAGGCTTTCGCCACAGAAGACGTCGCGCAGACGCTCAACTTGTCGAGGCGGACGCTCCAGAGAAAACTCGCTGACGAAAACAAGAGTTTTAAGGCGCTACTAGACACCTATAGACAAGAACGTGCGCTGAACCTGCTGATTTATGAGCAAAAATCGATGGCGGAGATTGCTAATTCTCTAGGCTACGAAGAGCAGAGTTCGTTTAACCGCGCCTTTCGGCGCTGGACGGGGGTTGCGCCGTCAAAGTGGCTCGAGCGCCGTAGACACGTTAAGCCCTAAACATATCAAACAGAGTAAGGAAGCCTGAACTTTCTCTTAGAACTTTCGACTGTAACTCTCGAGGCCGCCGAGCAGGTTTGAAAACCAAAATTTCTCACGCGCCAAACCGCTACAGCAGGTATCATCTGGTTAGAGCCAGTCTATGAGGATAAAGCACAATCTAGCACGCACCCCTAAGAGATGATAGCTGTGGGATTCGCGCTCAGTAGGTGTGATAATTGCTATACATCCTCTACTACAGCATTTCGTAAACAGACCGGTTAGCGCACACGACGCTAGTCGGACTCTCGTCGGATTCGGTGTAGCTGAGCCTCAACTTCGGCGCGGATGTCTGGGTCGAGCGAAACGGTAAAACAGCTTCCGGCACAACCCTTATGGCGCTGGGGCCGACGCCGCATTCGGACTTTTAGCATTTGCAACTAAAGTCAACACGAGCCAAGCTGAGCTATGCGAGCGTATTCAGAAGGCTTGAGAGCAAGAATCGTTGCCGCTGTTGAGGAAGGTTTAGACAAAACTGAGATAGCCAAACGCTTCAAGGTAGGGCATAAAACGGTCTACCGCTATTTAGCAAGGGCGAAGCAAGGCGAGCTAGCACCCTGTAAAGCGCCGGGCGTACACGCAAGCTCAACCCAACACAGCTGCAAGCGCTAAAGCGGCAGCTCGGGGCACACAGTGATGAGACGTTGATAGAACACGCCGAACGGTTTGCCAAAGAGCAAGGGGTTGAACTCGCCTTTTCGACAGTGAACTTGTACTGCAAAAGACTGGGCATCACCCGCAAAAAGAGCGTCTCTACGCACAGGTTAAACGCATAGCGCGTTGCATCTGCGATGCTCACCTGTAGGAGCGAGATGAAGACGCCCGGAAGCAGTGGCTAGCTGAAGTCACGCACCTTAAGGCTGAAGACTTTGTATTTTAAGACGAAAGTGGCGCGTGGCTAGGGCTGGCCCGCACGTATGGCGCTTAAGCGGTTGAAGGCTACCTTTATCACCATAGAATGTACGTGCTAGACAGTTCAGATGAATGTGGGGGCGTCTGTTCCCAGATGATACCTGCTATATGCCCGCTCGTTCAAAGGAAGCCGCGCGGTTGCTGAGGCTCCCAGACGTAGAGCAGGCAAGGTCAAATCGCTGCAGTCACGCCGCAAGGACTCGACCCTGAGCGGTGCTTGAGTCATCCCGGTGCGGTAGACACGAACGCATTTCTTACTTGTTTGCGTGAAGTGCTTGTGCCTACCCTGCGACCCGAGCAAGTTTTCATGGATAACTTCACCATTCACCACGGCAAGCAAGTCAGGCGGCTTATCGAAGGTGCAGGCTGCTACCTCGCCCACCTCCCAACTTACGCGCCTGACTTCGTTTTGGACAAAACGCACCTTCCGGGCCTGTCCGCAACCCATCGAACTCGTCTTCTCCAAGCTTAAAGGCTTCCTTAACCTGAGATGCTGTGTTGATTTGTCAAGCTTGAACTGAAGTTGGCTGGAAGGGTTTCCTGTGCGTAAGCACGCCAAAGATCATCCTTAGCAGTTTAGCCATACATGCTACCACCGCCGCCTTTTTATGTTTACCATGCCTCACCAGACGTTCAAAGAAGTCCTTAACGACAGGATTAAAACGAATAGCTGCGAGGCACGGCATGTACAAGATATGCCGCAAGTAGGCAGAACCTAAGCGTGAGATATGGCTTGGTTGAGCCACGCTCGTACCGGAGGTAAACTGGGTAGGTGTCAGCCCAACAAAGGCGACTAGCTTGCGTGCTGTAGCAAACCGCGCTACCGAGCCTAACTCTGCCAGGAGCAGACACGCAGTCCGAATCCCAATCCCAGGAATGCTCGTCAACAACAAGAGTTCGTGCTCGTTCGAACGCTTCGTCTCCAGCTCGAGCTCATTCTCCAGGGCTTGCTTTTCTACTGCTAGTGAGGCCATGCGCCGCTTCAGGGAAGTCACCACCTCGGGATGAACCTGACCATGTTCGGCTGCCTCGAGCCGGTTCTTGAGTCGCGTCAGGTCCTTCGCTAGCGCCTGAATTTCCCGAGCGAGCGATTGCCGTAGCGGACTCACGGCGAGGGTGGGAGCAGGTTGCCGCTCTTTGACGTAAACCGCTAGCCACAAGGCGTCCGCTTTATCGGTTTTGTTACGGCGGTGCTGGCGCTTCATGAAATAGCTGACCTGGGCTGGATTAAGGATGCTCACGCTCACGTAAGTGCCTTGTAAGGTCGCAGCAAGACGCCGGTGGTAGGAGCCCGTTGCTTCCAGGGCCAGACGGCAGTTCGGAAAGAATTCGAGCCAAGTTAGCAGCTCACGATGGCCTTCTGGGGTGTTACCAAACTTTCCCCGATGGATTTCACCGGTATCAAGGAGTGCAGCCACGTCCAGGCTGAGTTTGCTTACGTCGATGCCTACAAACGTCATCTCGTCCTCCAGCTTGGGTCCGGCTCTAGGCCACCACCGCTCGCATACTTGCAGATCCGGCCTTAACGGCTCAGGATGCTGGTTCGGAGTCTTGGTGATGGGTTGAGCAGGCCTATCTCAGGTACGAGCTCAAACGCTCAGGTTCGGAGTCGGCCTTACTCTTGACCCGCACTCAACATACAAGTTCGGGGTTTATAGCAGAGCCGGTAGCTGGGCCACCTCTTTTGGAAGACGGATCGAGGGCTTTTTAGGTTGAAGTGTATAAGCGATCAGACCGGCGATCAGATTAACAGCAAAGTTAGCGGGGCTGCGGTGCCGGGTATGCTCGCTTTGCGAGATGTTTTTAAGCTGGTCGTTGATCGTTTCGATGATGAAGCGCTTGCGGAGCAGAAGTCTGTCGGCGAGTGGCATAAACCTGGCTTTCATGTTTTTACGTAAAGAGGTGATCAGCGCCAGTCCGCGCTCGTATAGCTTTTCAAATATAGCCTGAGAGAGGTAGCCCTTGTCTCCAAAAAGCTTGCCGACGAAGTTTTTGCCCATACCCTCAAGCTCAAGCGGTTTGCGGTCGTCGGTATTGCCTGGGGTGAGATGCACAGCAAGCAGTTCACCTACGTCGTTGACGATAAGATGCAGCTTGAAACCGTAAAACCAACCCATGCTTGTTTTGCCCCTAGCAGCTAGGTCTTTGAACACTTTATTTCTGCTGATACGCCGGTTGTGACAAACCGCTAAGGGCGTGCTGTCTATAAATCCAGTGCGGCATCCAAAGCGGCGCTGCAAGTAAGCGCACAGCGGCAGCAATGCTTCCTTCATCAGTTCGACAAAGCGACCATACGAAACTAGACTGGGGAACTCTTTGCTAAGATACTTACGAACGCGGTTTTGGTAGTAGTGCTTGAAGTCTCGGTAGCCTGCTTGGTGAAAGTGAATCACCAGCGTCATCACTTCACTGACCGATAACGAAGGCTTAGGGCCCCGCTTTGCTTTACCCGGTAATTGCTGCTTCGCTGCCCAGCCCTCGAACTTCTGAACAAAATCGTCCACTTCAACGAATAACCCGAGTAAACTCATAGCAGTATCTCCTTTGTGGGTCTTTGACAACTCCAGCTTAGGAGATACTGCTGCGTTATGGAAACTTCGAACTCAGGTTACTTAGAAAAGTCAGCGCAGTTCAGGTCGCCGACCCCATCGACGCTATTGCTGAGGCTATTGCTACCGTCTCACCCCAAAAAGTTCAAAACTGCTTCAACCACTGTGGCTATGTGGGTCTATAACCCTTGCAAATGCTACTAAGTACCCCCAAATGAAGACTGAGGCTTAGACGGCGGTTGCTCCAAGCAGCTCGAGTGCTTGGGTAACAGCTTTGCGGAGGTCTCTGAGGGCATCGTAGCAACGCCTTGGGAGGAGCCAAGCCTTGAGCCGTTTCCAAAGACATTCGATGAGATTGAAGTGTGGGCAATAAGGCGGCAGAAAGCGTAGATAGAGTCCCTGAGCTTCCCAAGCAGCACGTTTGGATTGAACCATTTTAGCGCGGTGAAAAGTAGCGTTATCCAGAACCACAACACTCAAGCTGTCAGGCGAACAGCTATCAGCGAGGTGTTCTAAGAAGGCTAGGACATTGGCACTTCTGACCGATGTTTCTAAAGCTTCGTAGTGAAGCGTTTGCCTTGCTCCATAAACTTCGAGCGCACCGATAAGGTTAAGTCGTCCGTGACTGCGAACTAGGCCCAACGGGCCGGGCTTTGCCCGTTCTATCTCCAGCGTGTCGGAACTGCTAATGTGGTGTGACCAGATTTTGCCCAGGTGTACGTTGTGCCCAGCGCCAGACTAAAGCCTACTTCGTCTAGATAATAAAGCTTCAGCCTTTTTTCTGCCGCCCCCTTTTAAGCGTGTCTAAACCCGCTCGGTGCTGCTGTTCAAGCTCAGGGTCTACCGTTTTACAGGGCACGTAGCGCGTCCTTTTCCAGACATAGCCCAAGCGGTTGAGGTGCTGGCGTATCGCTTCAGCTGTGACCTTTATGTTGAATTTCCCAGCTATCTCAGCGGCAAGCTGCGAGGCTGTCCAGCTCCGTTCTTCAGCAAGGTATAGGGCCAGTTGGGTTCTTATTTCGTCCGTAATCAAAGGAGCTTGTCCCGGCGCTGTGCCGTCGCCCAGACCTGCCACGCCTTGCTGTTGCCACCTTTTCAGATCGCGCCTGATACTTTCTTCGCCTCGGCCCAAGTAAGCAGCTAGCTTCGGCACACGCCAGCCTTGGTTCGATAACCGTAGAACACTGGCTCGCAGACGCACCTTGGGCTTGAAGTGGGGGGCTTTCTCTATCTCTAGCAGCTTTCTGTCTTCTTGCTCGCTCAGCTCAACATAGAGGGGTTGCATCCCTCAAGTATAGCTTGGGGATACTTAATACCCGCTTGCGATTGAGGGTTCTTTTGCTTAGAGAGGACTTTGTGGGCGGTGAAACGCTCGAGCCAGGCCGCGGCGTCATCCCCGACTACGAAGTCTGGCCTACCTTTCAAGGTTACGTGAAAGGTAGAGACAGGGTACTCGAGACTGCCCTCGAACTCGCCCGGAAAAACAGCGCGTCTTAACGCGTGTATCTTTTCTAAATCGGCAGTTCGTGAATCTTTTAGAGAGACGCCGTAAAAAGCTTGCTAGATGTCAATTCGCCAAATGGCATAGTTACAGCTTGCCCGCGCTGCCACAGCGCCGCGCCGCTCTCGTTGCCCTGTAACAACTCGAACGCAGCAGTAGAAAGGTGTTTCGCCAACAACCTATCTCCAGCACTCGGACGCCCGCCGCGCTGCGCGTGTCCGGCACGGGAGATGCGGACGCGCGTCTCGAGCCTCACTGAAACTCTTTCCAGCACACCTAGCAGGTCGGGGTAGCCTTCCGAAGCGACAATGAGTGCGTAACGCCGCCCGGCTGCGACCTTTTGCAGCCGCGTATAAATCTCGTTTTCGGGAAGTACCTGTTCCGGGACGAGCAGCAAATCGGCCCCGCCCGCTTCAGCGACCGCTTGCGCCAAAAAGCCGGTGTCGCCGCCGAGGGTCTCGAGCGCGAAAAGCCGGGGCAACGACTCCGCCGAATCGCGCATCCCGTCGAGCAGCGTAAGGCCGGTGTTGACGGCAGTGTCAAAACCGATACTCAGCTCCGAGCCCACGACGTCGTTGTCGATGGTACCGGGGAGCGCGGCGACGGGTAGAAACGCACTCAGCAGTGCAGCCGCGCGAAACGAACCGTTGCCGCCGATGACGGCTAAATGCGTGATGGTGTGGGTTTCTAGAACCTGTTTGAACTCAGGTAAAAAAGTGTCGAATTGAGGGAGTCTCGAGCTACCCAAAAACGTGCCACCGTAGCGCGTATGTCGCAGCGTATCTCCTGCGGTAAGCGGCACAAAGTCGGCTTTTAAAAGCCCCTGAAGTCCGCTGCAGACACCTAGAACTCGCCAGTTTGAGCGTTCCGCATGTTCAGTTAGCGCGTGAACCGCCATGTTCATCCCCGGCGCATCTCCACCTGAAGTGAGAACAGCGAGTTTTGAATAGTCGTCCTGTTTCATGCGTGGGCGCGTTGTCCGAGACCTTCAGCGCCCATCATCAGCTTTACAACTTCGTCGGCGTCGGTCTCAGAAATCAACCGTTCGCCCGCTTTACGCCCGCGCTCCAAAACCACAATCCGGTCGCTCACCGCAAAGATGTCGTTCAAGTTGTGCGAGATGAAGATGATTCCGACCCCGCTGTCCTTGAGCCGGTGAATCAAGTCCATCACCTCACGCTGCTCGGGCACACCCAACGCCGCTGTCGGCTCGTCCATAATCAGCACCTTGGCCTGCCAGTACACCGCGCGGCTGATGGCAATCGCCTGCCGCTGTCCGCCCGAAAGGTCACGCACCGGGCGGTTCATCTCATCGACGACGATCCCGAGGTCGTAGAGCGCCCGTTTCGCCTCGGCACGCATGGTCTTACGGTCTAGCACCGGGACGCCCAAAAACCGTTTCATTTTCTCCCGGCCTAAAAATAAATTGATACCGATGTCCAGGTTATCCGCCAAGGCCAAATCTTGATAGATGGTTTCAATCCCGACCTCACGCACCTCTTGCGGTGTCCGGCCCCGGAGCGAGTCGCCTTTATAAAAAATCTCGCCGCTGTCGGGTGTGTGAACGCCTGAAATCATCTTGATTAGGGTTGATTTTCCGGCACCGTTGTCTCCGGCTAGGGCCAGCACTTCACCTTCACGGAGCGCAAACGACACGTCCCGCGTCGCATACGTCCCGCCGAAGCGTTTGTTGACAGCTTTGACCTCTAACAGAGCAGTTTTTTGTGCCGTCATGTCAACCTCGCCAAACGGTCTCTGGACTGGTCAATCAGTACCGCCACGATAATCACCAGACCGACCGCGACGAACTGATAGTAGGGCGGCACATTGATAAAGACCAGACCGAACTGAATGACCGCGATAATCAGCGAACCGATGACTGTTCCGCTGATGGTGCCGCTCCCGCCGGTCAAACTTGCCCCGCCAATAAATACCGCTGCGACCGCGTAGAGCAAGACGGGTTCGCCCGCGTCTACTGCGCCCGCCGAAAACCGGGCCGTGTAGATAACGCCCGCGACGCCCGCCGTCAACGCACTCAGCACGTATAAGATGAGCGTATGGCGCTTCGTGTTGACGCCCGCCCGCACCGCCGCGTTAAGGTTGCCGCCCATCGCGTAGGTGTAGAGCCCGAACTTGGTTTGCGACAAAATATAGTGAAACACGAGGGTAAAGATGATGGCGACCAGCACCGGAACCGGGACGACGCCGAAGACGCGCCCGTTGCCGAATTCGGTGACGACCGGGTTACGAATGGCGACTGTGCCGCCGCCCGCAACTAGAAAGGCCATCCCCCTGGCAATCCCGTACATGCCCAGCGTGCCGATAAACGACGGGACGTTAAGCCTCGAGATCATCCACCCATTGACCAGACCCGGCAGCGTCGCCACCGCGAGCGCGGCGATGAGTCCAGCAAAAAATCCCAAAAGGGGCGGCTGCGCGGCAAGCGCACGCACCACGACCGCCATCGTGACCGCTGCCAAGCCCGCCGTAAAAGCAATCGACAAGTCGATGCCCGCCGAGATAATGACAAACGTCAGCCCGAGCGCGATCAGCAAAATTTGCGTTGTTGCTAGCAAGATACTCTGTACGCTGTAGATGCGGCCCAAAAAGGTGCTGCCGTAAGAAACTCTGGCCCAAACCTCGAAAAAGACCAGTACCAGCAGCAAGAACAGCCACGACCACGCGCCGGTCAACGCCTTGAGAAACTGAACGCGGCGGTTTGAAGGGGTACCTTCGGCAGGTACGGTGCGCGCCATAAACGCCTCCTAAAAAATAGTAAGTATAAACTGTTGCAAGGGTATCACCTCAGGACCCAAACGTCGCAGACCTGCCCGTCTATCAACGTGAAACTTCGTTTGATTTTGTTCTTTTGACGGGGGGTGGTGTGAAGTCTCGAGGCCGAAAGGTGACGTTTTCCTATAAAGCAGGTATAGTCGCCTCGGGCAGGCAAAATCAACGTGGCAGGTGCCCACACATCAGCTTGGAGGAGGAGATGAAACGTTTTTGGATGGTGTTACTCGTCGGTCTTGCTAGCGCGTTTCCCGTGGCGTTCGCACAGGACGCCCAACCTTTTCTCGGCGGGGCCTGAGCATCAACTTCGTTAACGGAAATACCCTGACGGCGTTATCTTTTCAGGGAGGTGCAGGCGACCTACTCGGCTCGGCTACTTTGCGAGGAAACTTTGATATCGGTATCTCACCGGGCAACTATTTCAATCTCAGCGCAGATATCCTGGTTCCTTTTGCTGCAGATGAGCTTTCGCCGTACTTAGGTGGGGGGGCCGGGGTGCTCATCTCTGGTGGTTCACTCTTTAATATTCACGGCACCGGCGGGCTCGAGTTCAATATCGCCGACCAGTCGGCTTTGTTTGTAGAACTTCAACCGACGCTCTTTATCTCGGGCGGCACGGTGTTCGGTGCGGTGTTGCGGCTGGGCTATAACTACCACTTCGACTAATTTTTGCAGCAAAACAAGAGCCCCTCAGCTCGAGGGGCTTTTAGGCGCTACAACCGTCTTTACTTTGAGCTAGTTCTACACGCCTAACCGGATTCGTGTCTAACTACGAGCGTTGCCTCAGAGCGATGCTCGCGTGATACCAACGCCACAGCATCCGTTTTGCCGGTAATTGGTAACGGTGAGGCAGCATACCTAAACCACGCTTGCCCCACAATAGTAGGTTGGCTTTTGCCGATGAGATACTGATCTGCGTCGTTCTAGCCGGGATGTCAATCTCAACTAAAGCTGCGGTAAGTCTCTTTATTGAAAGTTCTAAAAAGGGTATCTGTTCTGGTACGACCGCGTGGCGACGCAGCGGCAGCGGCAACTGCGGATTGGTGTTTATTTCCCACACCTGCAGTGAACCGCCAAAAATGCCATAGTCGATACGACCAAAATCAATACCGGCTCGCCGCGCGCGCGCAACGAGAGCTTCGGCGTGCGGGTTCTCCTCCATATAAACGCGCTCTTCCGCCAACATTTCGGGGCTGTAGTCGTTAGCTGAAAACCGATTCGCAAGCCAGTTTTGACTGAAAAAGAGATGAGCTGGAATAATACAGTCGCCCACAACAAACGCGCTGTACTTTCGGAAAATACCTTGAGCGTCGGCTGTATCACAGAATTCTATAACTAATTTGTCTTCTCGAGACTGCCCCCGGTGGACTAACGCGGCGGTCTCTGCTGCGAGAGCGTCCGGCGTCTTTAGCAGCTTAGAGACGTAACCTCCGTGCTCTTCGCGGCGTACAAATACAGGAAAGCGTTCAGGCTTAGGAGCGTCCGTAAACCGGTAGATGTTAAATGCATTGACGCCGTCTGCGTAAAGTGTGCGCAAGAGTTCATACCGGTGCATCGAACGTGTCGGATGGTTGAGAAGGTGTACTCGGTCGCCAGCCGCGCTGAGGGCGCTCCACACCTGCGCCGCGCGTTCAGCCGCCGCTGATGTTAAACGCTCAATATCGGAAAAGATATAGGTACCACTGGGCAGCCGCCGTGCCCGCTCCAGCTGGTCATAAAATACGATGCGGGGCCGCGTGGAAAAAGCGTAACCGTAAATTGCGAGGTATTCGGCAACAGTATAGAAGTGTTCACGTGTGACCACATACCAGATCATCTGGTTTTTCCGTAACTACCTTTGTGAAAATACATCATTGCCCCCTAGAAAGCTAAGCTCAGCGTGCGGTAACGTTTACAGCTGACAGCTAAAGCGGTACGTCACACCGAGAAACTATTCGTTCAGCACCTTGCCGCGTTTCAAAATCGTGTCAATCTATCCGGTAGCCGATGGGCTTGAACGCGCCGTTGTTTGACTGGAGCGCAGAACACGCCGTCAACCCGACGAGCAAGTCCATCTTGGCTTCGACGACAATTTTTTGCCCTGCCTGACTGAGCGGCGGCAAGACCTTAATTGCGCCCGCTTTACCATCAAGATCAACGTGCATAAAGACGTTAAACGTTGTGGGAATCGCGTCCTCGTTTACGCCGTAAGGTGCTAGTGCAGCGGCTAGATTGCCAAAACAACCGCGGTGTGGGTCTGTATTGCCGTAGATGATACGAAATGTGTCACGGCTGCACGGCGTTAAGAGAAAATCATGTCGCCCCACCTCGTCTTCAACGATGTCAACCATGACGCGGCTACGGTTTGAGTAAAGAGCGTGCCCGGTTGTCAGGAGAAACGTCTCGGCGTAGTCGAGCGTGCGGCCTGAAGAGAGGACTTCACCGAGGTCGTGCTGGTTGTAGCAGAGCAGGTCGGCTACTTGTTCACCCTGTATGTCTATGATGGTAAGCCGCTGCCCCGCCCGAAGCGTCAGCGCAGTTCCGCTCTGCGGCGGAATAATCGTCAGGCTACTTTGATCTGTAGCGGACACTGCCACGTTTCCTCATGCTGTTCCCCTGAATACTGCACCGTTTCAGACGCTGAGCCAAAGTCTCGTAACATCGGGTTGACACTACCGGAGTAGCGCACGTCATTAGCCCGGACGGTATCGCGTAGCCGCGCGTATTTACCCCGTCGCCGCAACGCTTCAAACTGGCTGTGCAAATTAAATACGATAGCCGGAACGCAAAACTGTCTCGCTTTACGGCTGCTGTGTGGGTTTAGGCCTATAAGGTAATACGCTCTGCCGCCTACGGAAAAGCTAAAGTTGGGGTCGTCCGGGTCGCTGCTGACAGTTTCATCCCATGGGTAGCATAGCCCGTCGAAATTGTGAACTTTCTGCAAAAAGTCCCAGAGGAGGGTATCGAACTGATGTTTGCAGTAGATAGGTTGAGCGTTGAAAGCGGCGATAAAGCTGACTAAACCGTCCGTTTCTCGCTGACCAAACGCTGTCAACCGTGCTTGGACTGTCCTTACGGCCTCCGGGCTAGTCATCATGTCAACTACGCAGAGGTCGATGCTCGAGCGGGCCAGAACACCTTTTGCGGCGTTGCAAGGATAAAGCGTATCGCCTATCAGCTCTTGCAGCGCAGTTTGAAGTTCTGTTTTGTTAAGTAAACCTATATGTGAAGCGTCGCACACGGGGCCGTAACAAACTATGTCTGAAACAACAAATACGGTCATTTAGAAAGTGATGACCCTGTAGGACTGATAGAGCTGTTGTTTCACAAAGGAGTCTTCGTTTTTGGTTTCTAAACAGTGATTGGCCCGGTTTAACAGTAAAAGCCCCTCGAGCTGAGGGGCTTCTTTTTTAGCTAAATTAAAACTGTTTTACGCTTTGCAGTAAACACGTGCCGTCCGGGGTGTATAGATACCTGCAGTTATGACTCGTAAAACGTTATCTAGTACGTTCTGCTCTACTTCAACCCTGATGACGTTCCCAGCGCCGCCGCAAACCTGCGCTGCGTCTACGGTTGCGCCTTGGGCAATACCTTCCAAAAAGAAGACCTGACTCGTCTCGAGGTCAGCTTGACCAAGTGGGCCTACCGCCGGATTGATGTCAAACGACTGCATCGCGCAGCCCCCAAGCAATCCTGCCAGTAAGATAGCGCCGATAACATGTTTCACAGGTGTCACCTCCTAAAGTTTTACCTGTGCAGCCTAGCCTATCTTGACGTGTTTGGCAAATCTTGTTTGCACAATATAACGCAGAAGGCTCACCCTGAGAGGTGAGCCTTGGCTTTTGAGGTCGTCGTTTTATGCCTGTGCGGTCGGGCCGGTTTCGCTTTTGCGCCGTGACTTTTTCGGGGTGCCGCCGCCGCGTTTCTCTAACCCTTCCAAGCCGCCGACCAAAAACACATCGAGCGCTTTGTCGAGGTTGTCAACGTTGTGAAACTCGAGGCTGCGCCGCAGGTGCGCCGGAATGTCGCCTAAATCCGGAACATTCTTTTGCGGAAAGACGATGTGCTTGATGCCTGCCCGCTTCGCGCCCAGAACTTTTTCCTTGAGGCCGCCGATAGGCAGGACACGTCCGCGCAGGGTGACTTCACCGGTTGACGCGACGTCTTTACGAACGGCGATGCCGGTCAGGGCGCTGATAAGTGACGTAGCGATGGCGACGCCTGCGCTCGGGCCTTCTTTGGGCGTTCCGCCCGCCGGAAAGTGAATGTGAATTTCGGACTCGAGCCGCTCCTGTGAAATACCGAAGCGTTCAGCGTTCGATTTCGCGTAAGTCAGTGCTGCCCTAGCAGACTCCTTCATCACATCACCGAGTTGTCCGGTTAAGACCAACCCGCCTTTGCCTGGGGTAATCGACGTTTCGACGAACAAGATGTCACCGCCGACGGGCGTGTAGTACATCCCTGTCGCCACCCCGACGAGGTTTTCCTCGCCTTCAGATTCGGGCGTGAAACGTTCCGGGCCGAGGAAAGGCTCCAAGCTCCGCTCCCCAATCCGTACCCGTTTGGACTCGCCTTCAGCAATCCGCCGCGCCGCTTTACGGGCCAGCGTGCCGATAGTGCGCTCCAAGTTCCGCACGCCCGCCTCACGGGTATACGAGGTGACAACTTTTGCCACTGCGCCGTCCG
Source organism: Truepera sp. (assembly GCA_965215315.1). Classification (GTDB taxonomy): domain Bacteria; phylum Deinococcota; class Deinococci; order Deinococcales; family Trueperaceae; genus Truepera. The sequence continues at coordinate 3,673,462 of CBDCDB010000008.1, forward strand.
AGATATTGATCTGCCGGGGTTTGAGGCCGTTCTCCTCAATCTGACGCGGCAACAAGTAGCGTTTGGCGATTTCGATCTTCTCTTGCTCGATGTACGAAGAGAACTCTAAGGGTTCCATCCGGTCCATCAAGGCTTCAGGAATCTGCTGCACGTAGTTCGCCGTCGCGATAAACAGCACTTCGGAGAGGTCGAACGGGACGCCCAGGTAGTGATCGACAAATGAGCTGTTCTGCGCCGGGTCGAGCACCTCTAAGAGGGCTGAAGACGGGTCGCCCTGATACGACGAACCGAGTTTGTCGATCTCGTCGAGCAGAAAGACCGGGTTCTTAGTGCCCGCTTGCCGAATCCCTTGAATGATGCGCCCCGGCATCGACCCGATATAGGTACGGCGGTGGCCCCGAATATCGGACTCGTCGCGTGCGCCGCCCAGAGAGATGCGAACGTACTCGCGGTTGAGCGCTTTAGCAATGCTCTTAGCAATCGAGGTTTTGCCGACGCCGGGAGGACCCGCAAACAGGAGAATCGGGCCTTTGTTGACCTCTTCCTCTTTCATCTCGCCTTTGGCGGCGCGTTCGGCTTTGAGTTTACGGACGGCAAGGTATTCGACTACGCGGTCTTTAATTTTGTCCAGACCGTAATGGTCTTCGTCCAGAATTTGGGAAGCGACCTCGAGCGTCAACTTGTCCTGACTGCGGGTGTTCCAAGGCAGTTCGGTGAGGGTGGTGAGGTAGGTGCGGATGACCGACGCTTCAGCCGAATCCGGGTGCATCCGGGAAAAGCGGTTGAGCTCGCGTTCGGCCTCTTTCATCGCGTCTTCGGGCAGTTTGAGTTCTTCTAGTTTGGCGCGGAAAGTTTCAGTTTCGTCGTCGCCGTCGTCCGAACCCGAAAGCTCGCGTTGCAGGGCTTTGATCTGCTCACGTAAAAAGTATTCGCGCTGGTTGCGGTCGATCTCGTCTTTGACCTCGCGCTGCACGCGGCGCTGGGTTTCGGCGAGTTCGATTTCGGTGTCGATGAGAATCAGCACGCGGCGAACACGAGCCTCAACGGACTCGGACTCTAACACGGCCTGTTTGTCCTCGAGCCGAAAATCCAGATGATACGCCACGTAGTCGGCGAACTGCCCGGCGTCTTCTATGTTCATGACAAACTGCGCGACTTCGGGTTGGATGTTCCGAACGCCACCCTCGATGATGTCGCCGAATTTCTCCTTGAGTTCGCGGAAGGCGGCCTCGAGCGTCACTTCGTTGCCGACCGGCACGTCGAACGGCTCGACTTCAGCTTCGATAAGTTCGCCGGTCGTGTAATTGGAAACCCGCGCCCGGGCAAACGCCTGCACGAGCATCTGCACGCTGCCGTTGGGATTGCGTTTCATCCGCAAGATGTTGCACGCCGTTCCAACCTCGAAAAGGTCGTCGCCGGTCGGTTCTTCGGTGTCGCGGTCTTTTTGACTGACGATTAGAATAGTGCGGTTGCGGTCGAGCGCTGCGTTAATCGCCCGAATTGAGACGCCACGGCCCGCGTCGATGGGCATTACCATCGTCGGATATAAAACTGAGCCTCGTACCGGGCAGACTGGGACGGGTGCGTCGAAAAGTTCGTTATGTGGTTCTACAGGTTTTTCAGCCACAGAAAGCTCCTTTGGTTCATACGGATTCTTCTTGGACGACTAGACTTGCACTCTGCAAATCTTAGTGCCTATGTATCAAGTTTACTAGGTATTCCACCATTAGCCGGAAGCTGGCTTACATCTTGGCTTGTGTCCGGGCTTGAGCTTAAGCGTAAATAAATTCGCTGAAGGCTGAGGTTAGTGTCTGGGCCTCGAGGAGCCATCTCTCAGTCTAAACCTCAGCGGCGCGGCAGACGGTGAGCCAACGCATACCGCGTGATAGCGTTGGAGGATGGACGCAGGTGTAGACATCAAAGGGCAGTTAAAAGAGGCGTTGGAGCACGCAGTTACGGCGCTCGGGGCCGAGGCCGAGGTCTCGGTACAGGCCGTACCAGAGGGTAAAGCGGGCGATTACGGGTCGCCGGTCGCATTTGGTTTGGCGAAAACATTACGGCAAAATCCGGTGATGATAGCGAAAAGTTTGTTGGAGCAGCTTACGTTGCCACCCGGTATCGCCAGGGCCGAAGCGGTCGGGCCGTACCTAAACTTTCACCTAGACCCCGGCGTGTTTGTCAAGCAACTTGTTATGAATCCCGTAAAAAGGCCGAAACGCGGCGAAAAAGCCATCGTCGAACACACCAGCGTCAACCCGAACAAAGAGGCGCACGTCGGGCACCTGCGGAACATCGTTTTGGGTGACGCGTGCGCCCGCATCTTAAAGGCTGCCGGGTTTGACGTCGAGGTGCAGAACTACATTGACGACACCGGGCGGCAGGCGGCGGAATCGCTCTTTGCGGTGACGTATTTCGGTGAAGCTTACGATGGGTTGGAAAAGTACGACCACTGGCTCGGCAAACTTTACGTGCGGCTGACGCAAGCTAAAGAGACCGACGCTGAAGTCATCGAGCGCGGCGTGTCGGAGGTGATGGGGCGGCTCGAGCGCGGCGAACTCCGCGCCGACGTCGAGAAGGTTTTACGGTCACAGCTTACGACCTACTACGCTCTCGGTGCCGAATACGACCTGTTGGTCTGGGAATCCGACATCGTTCACAGCGGGTTTTTGGCGCAAGCTTTAGAGGTGCTAAAAGGCAGCGAAAACGTATTTACGGCGACCGAAGGCAAGTTTGCAGGGGCGATGGTCATGGACGTATCGAAGTTTCTGCCGGGGCTCGAGGAACCTCTAGTCGTCCTCGTCCGCAGTGACGGCAACGCGATGTACGTCGCTAAAGACATCGGCACACAGTTCTGGAAAGTCGGGTTGTTTGAAGGTATGACGTTTTCTGAGTTTGACGTGCAACCCTCGAGCAAAACGCTCTATACGAGCAGCCCAACAGGGGAGACGCACCCGGACGGGCGCACCTTCGCGCACGCCGACGAGATTATCAACGTCATCGACACCCGGCAGAGCCACCCGCAGACGATTGTCAAAACAGCGCTGGCGCTGACCGATACGGCGCAAGGGTTTGACACCTCACATCACTTGGCGTATGAAGTCGTCACTTTAGAGGGCCAAGCGATGAGTGGGCGTAAAGGTGTCACACTGGCGATTGACACGGTAATAGATGAGGCGAAACGGCGGGCAAGAGCCGTTGTCGAAGAGAAAAATCCGGACTTGGCAAGTATCGACACGGTAGCGCGGCAGGTCGGTCTCGGCGCGTTGCGCTTTGCCATGCTCAAAAGTGAGGCTCGGCGCATCATCGACTTTCGCTGGGAACAGGCGCTCAACCTTCAGGGCGATTCCGCACCCTATGTACAGTACGCGCACGCGCGGGCGTGCAGCATTTTACGGGCGGCAGACAAGGCGGGCGTCGGGGAAGACGGGGCGGACTGGGGCCGGGTGGGGAGGCTCGAGGTCAAACTAGCGCGAGAGTTGGCCCGGTTGCCGGAAGTTACGGAAGCGGCGGCCAGGGAATTCGCCCCGCACATCGTCGCCCAATACTGTTTAGATGTAGCAACGGCTTGGAACGGGTTTTATAACCACCGAAACGCCGAAGGTAAACCCGACACGCAGGTGTTAAAAGCCGAACCAGGTTTACAGGAGGCGAGGGTTGCGCTTGTCCGTAAGGTCAGAGATACGTTAGCTGACGCACTTTCACTGTTGGGAATTGAAGCACCCAAAGAAATGTAGGAGATGTAGAATCTGCACATGAGCTGGGATGAACCGCGCTGCGTCTGGTGTTATAAAACGGGTGGCATAATTGAAGCTTTACGCGTTCACGTTCCCAACGTCCCAATCTTTAGTGACAAAGAGCAGGATATTGACGTTTTGGTTCACCCCGAGCATAAGGCCGAAACACGTCGCTATTACGCCCGTCTGTACAAAAACGCCCGCAGGTTTTTGTGGGCTGTACTGTTTGGCATTGTTGCTGTGATGGTTTTTGCTGCTTTGGGTTGGGAGCTAGGAGCAACCGCCGTACTTATCTACCTTGGCATCGTCTTTGTCATCTTTCCTTTTACTACCGGCACCACGTTTGAACTTGCAGGCATCAAGAACAGCATCAGGCTTGTCCAAATTACGGGAGCCGCCTTTATTATCGGCGGCTCCCTACTGCTTTATGCTGTCTGAGTAAATATTACGTCTTTAGCTCATCCCCCTTAGCATCCCCTCGGCTTCATCCGCCACGTCCGCATCGGCCATCACGTTGTAACGCTCGGCTTGCATCCCGCCGACTGAAGAAAAGTCGCGCTGACCCCGTGTTGCGGCGTACCCAGCTACAGCGAACAAGATGCTGATCAGAATCCCGACGACAAGGCCGTAAAGGACGATGTTAAGTAGCGGGCCACCGAAAAAGAAACCTAAAAAAAGGCCGATTAAAACGCCAGTAAGTGCGCCGCTACTCGCCGCTGTAGAGATCACGCGGCCCCAGTTGAGGCGGCCTGTAACTTGTTCGACGAACTTGAGACCTTCAGCGACAATGACCGTTTTTTCGACGGCAAACTTGTTATCTGACAAATAATCGACGGCCTTTTGCGCCTCGGCGTAGCTCGAGTACGTTCCAATCGTCCGGCGTGAAGACGACGTGCTGACATCTTTGAATCTGTCCATTAGAGCCTCCTAAAGTTGAGCGTACTAAAAACGTGTACTTGAACACGGCTGTAACACTGCTGTCAGCTTATCCGGGGGCGGTGTGAGCTTTGTTGGGATGGCTTACAGAACGCGTAGTTTTACGGGCGACGCAAAGAAAAAGCGGGCCGAAGCCCGCTCGAGATGTTGCAAAAAGTTTAGGGGTTAAAAACCTAGAGCTGAACCGCGTAGGGCAGATTAAAGGTTTGACCGTTCACCTCAAACTGAATCGTCCCTGTGACCAAACTACCTGTGGGCGGTACCGGGCTGATGTCTAGCGTAATGACGCCCGAAGCGCGAATCGCGTTAAAGATTTTTTCAAAGAGTACCTCGAGGCCGCTTGCGTCAGCGACGTTAGCGAAGGTGCCGCCCGTATCTTCGGCGAGCTTTTGCAGTTCGGTCAGGTCGAGCTGTTTTTCGCCCGCGCCCAAACCTACTGTAAAGAACTTGACGCCGGACTCGCTGGCTGCGCCCAGCGCTTCAGGAAAATCTACCGTGCCGCCGTTGCGCTGTCCGTCGGTGAATAGCACGACGACGCGCGAGGCGGAGGCAACGCCGCCTTCGTCACCCTCATGCAAGTCGAGCGTATCTAACACCGAATCCCAGATAGGCGTCTCATTTTTTTGCCCGACTTTTTGAACGGCGGTGTTGAGTGCTGCCTTATCACTGGTAAAGTCTTGCAGGAGGCTCGAGGCGCGGTAGCCCTCATCACTGCCCTGAAAGGTCATCACCGCTAACCTGTCATTGCCTTTGATGCGTCCGATAAACGACTCGGCTGCGTCCACCCGTTTACGGGCGGGGTCGGTCTGCTTCATGCTGCCGCTCTGGTCGATGTCTAAAACGGCGTTGACGATCTCTTCTACCCGAATGTCGAACTTGATTTCAGCCGTTGCCGCGTATGCTTGTGCGGCCCCAACGCCGCTACCAGTTGACGTCACCTTTACGTCCTTGACGACCGGATTTTTAATCTCTCCGGCGATAGGCTCGCCACCGTCATCTAAGGCACTGATGTTGAGGTCAACTTTGCCGGTCGGTGCGCCGCTGGCGTCGCGTTCGGCAGTGTAGCCGTTAAGCGTCGCCGTTGAGGGCGTAATGTACTTGTTTACGGCGTCCTCAATATAGCTACAACCACCGAGCAGTGCGAGAGAAGTAAGCAGCGTCAAACTTAGAGCGCGTTTCATGTTTGCCTCCTGAGTATAGTGATGACTAACAAGGCTGATTTGACGCCTCGTAACTTAACCGGGCCTTAAGAACCCGCCACCTTCTGGTCACGATTTGGTTCACGATTCGGTGACGCGGGTCAAGTCGGTTCAACTTGTGTTTTAACCCGGCTACTATAGAAACGTCTGTCTAAAAGCTCTCAACACGGGACTCACCTGTCACCAGCAAGAACGCCTCTAGCCGCTACCTCATCGGTAACGAGTACGCTTGCGTACCCACCCCGGAGTGCGCCGCGAAGTGCCCGGATTTTTTCTGCGCCTCCGGCGACGATGACGACTGTTGGAACGCTCCGCAAGGCGTCCAAGCCGATGGTAATCGCCCGCTCGTTCACATCTGACGGGACGAGTTGCCCGTCCTCACCGTAAAACTGGGCGCAGATATGACCGACTGAGCCGAGGGTCTCGAGCCGCTCATAGTCGCGCCGGTTCAAATAGCCCTGAAAAATCAGTCCCGAGGCGTCGGCGCTCAAGGGGCCGACGCCCGTAAGCACAATGTCGGCCTCTCGAGCTGTCTGCAACAGGTCACGGACAAGTGGTTCTTGCACCAGGCGGTCACGGGTTTCAGGGCTTTCGACCAGCAGCGGGGCGTGCAGGTAGCGGTAGCTGGCGTTGTACTTGTTGGCTAGCTGCCGCGCCAAATCGGGGCCGTCTTGCAGCGGATTGCCCGACCCGAGCGCCCCGATAATCTGCAAGATCGTCAGGTCGTTTACGGCGCGCGCTTTAACGTGCCGCACGGTACTCGCCAGCGACCGACCGTAAGAGACGCCCAGCACCAGACCGCTACGCACAGCGCTGCCGAGGTAGTGTCCGGCGAAATAGCCCAAGCCGTCAATCATCTCGTCCTCGGAACGGCCCTTGCTGCGGAGCACCCACACGTGCTTCAGGCCGAAGGTTTGGGTGAGGTCGCGCTCGAGCGCACTGTCGCGTACCCACCGGTAGTCAATTTCTATCTTGACAATTCCTCTGGCGCGGGCCTCTTTGAGGAGCCTCGAGACTGCCGAACGCGAGATGTGCAGTTGCGTTCCTATCTGCGCCTGATTGCGACCGTCTTCGTAGTAGAGTTTGGCAACCTCGACCAAAATGCCGAAGTCGTCGTTTGAACTGTCCCCTGAACTGCTCTCCGAAAAACGCACGCTGCCGAGCCTCCGAATCTTTTTAAGTCTCGAGCCTACCGCTGCTTGCACAAATGTGCAAAAACTTGAACATTTGTGTTGACGCTTTCTCTACTTCGTGCTACGGTCTCTTTACACTTTGATAGCTGTGCAGTACGCCGCCTTTGAGCTTTCTAAATATTTTGAGGCTGGGCTGCTGTACGCAGAAGGAGGTTTAGCCCGTTGAGTAAAGTAGGCGAAATCACCCGAGAGTCGTGGATTTTAAGCACCTTTCCTGAATGGGGTACGTGGCTTAACGAAGAGATTGAAGCGGAGACGGTTCTACCGGGTACCTTTGGCATGTGGTGGCTCGGTTGTACCGGCATCTGGCTGAAAACCGAGGGTAACACCAACCTCTGTTTCGACCTCTGGGTCGGGAGCGGCAAACGCTCGCAAAAGCTGCCCGATATGGCGCTCCACCATCAGCACCGGCGGGCTATCGGCGCACTCAAGCTTCAGCCGAACCTCCGCAATTCGCCGTGTGTCATCGACCCGTTTGCCATCAGGGACATTGACGCGGTGCTCGCTACGCACCATCACAGCGACCACATCGACCCGAACGTCGCCGCCGCCGTAATGCAAAATGGCCCCGCGCACGTGCAGTTCATCGGCCCGAAGACCTGCACCGACCTCTGGCAGAGTTGGGGTGTACCGGGAGAGCGCTGTGTGACGGTGCGTCCGGGGGACGCTGTCACGGTTGGAGATACCGAGATTGTCGCGCTCGAGTCGTTCGACCGCACCGTCCTCGTCACTGCGCCCGAAGGCGTTGTGCTTAAAGGCCAACCTGTGCAGGACATGGACGACGCGTCGGTGAATTACCTCGTCCGAACACCGGGCGGGTCGCTCTATCACAGCGGCGATTCGCACTACTCGAACTATTACGCCAAACACGGGCAAGACTACGCGGTCGATGTGGCGTTAGGCTCGTTTGGGGACAATCCCGTCGGGATGACCGACAAGATGACCTCGGTCGATCTGCTCAAGATGGGCGAGAGTTTACGGGCGAAGGTCGTGATTCCTATCCATCACGACATCTGGACGAACTTTCAGGCCGATACCGGGGAGATTCTGGCGCTCTGGCAGCGGCGTAAAGACCGTCACAAGTACACGTTTAAGCCGTTCGTCTGGCAGGTCGGCGGCAAGTTCAGCTTTCCGGCGGATAAAGACGCGCTCGAGTTTAATTACCGGCGCGGGTTTGAAGACGCCTTTGTCACCGAACCCGACCTGCCCTTTAAGGCGCTCTTATAGTCGCTGAGTCTCGGTTGATAGGTACTCTGTAGGTACGCAAGTCCCTACTCGGGTCACGTTTGCAGGCGGCCTTTCAGGGTTTACTAAAGGGCGGGTCGGCAAAGGAGACGAACGACGCAGAGAACGTCCGGTACGATTTTCACAGGTTTTTCACAAGGAGATATTATGCAAACCGTCCGTAAGCTACTCTTACCCATTTTGCTGGTGACCGCCTGGGGTTTTGCGCCCGCGCTAGCGCAGCCCTACAGCGACTACGAAGGCACCACCATTGTCGTCAGCTGGCCTGCGTTGTCGCACTTTGACGCTGCCGCCACCTTGATTCCGCAATTTACCGAAGAGACTGGGATCGAAGTCGAACTCGACCTGACGCAGTACGAAAACCTCGACGACACGCAGGTTACCGAGCTGTCCAAACCCGGTTCCGGCGACCTCGACGTGGTGTCGTGGGTGGTGTTTACCAAAAACGAGTATGTGGCGAACGGATGGCTCGAGCCCCTCGCCCCGTTTCTTAACAACCCGCGCCTGACGAGCCCGGACTACGACATCGGCGATATTGTCCCGGCGTACCTGACCAACGGCGGCAAATCGGGCGGGCGTAAAGGCTACCTGGACGGCCCCGGCGCGTCACTTTATGGCATCCCGTTCAGTCCTGAAACGAGCATCCTGGCCTACCGTAAAGACATCTTTGAAGCGAACAATCTGGAAGTTCCCAAAACTTACGACGAACTGCTCGAGACCGCACAGTTTATCACCGATAACATAGACGGCGTTTACGGTATGACGACGCGCGGTTCAGCAGGCCATCAGGTCGTCCACGCGTGGTTGCTGCACCTTTCGCCGCTCGGCGGCACGGTGCTAAATGACCAGTACGAACCCGTTGTCAACAGCCCCGAAGCAATTCAAGCGGCTGAAACCTTGAAGACCATTTTAGAGAACTCTCCACCCGGCGCAGAAGCGAACGGTGCCGGTGAACAGGACGCCGCCTTTTTACAGGGCGACTCGGCCATGTACCTAGACCGGATGGCGATTGCACCGATGGTTGAAGATGAGAGCGTCTCGAACGTCGTCGGCAAGGTCGGTTACGCGCTGCACCCGACCGCGAAAACCTGCGGCAGCGAGACCGGCGGCTTTGCGATGGGCGTCGCGTCGAACTCGGAGCAAAAAGAAGCCGCGTGGCTCTTTATCCAGTGGTTTACCTCGAAGATGGGCGACCGGGCGGTCGTCGCTGCGGGCGGCAACCCTATGCGCACCTCGACGATGGCTGATCCCGAGCTGCAAGCCGAACACGCAGAATACCCGGTGGTTTTAGAGCAGCTCAAGTGTGCCAACGCCGACTGGCGGCCCCTCATCCCCGAGTGGCCTGCGATGAACGCGCCCATCTTGGGTGAAGAGATTTCGGCGGCGTTGACCGGGCAAAAGTCTATCGAAGACGCGATGAACTCCGCAAACGACCGCTTGCGCGACCTGTTAGACCGCGCCGGGTACTACAGCTGGGCGGCGAGCGAGTAGGCTTTTAGTTGTTTCTAAAATGGTGTGCTGCTCGAGGCCGTCAACTAAAATGAACAAGGGGTTGCAACCCCTTGTTTCATTCTCGGAAACAGTAGCGGTCGAATTGGGTTATGACCGTTTCCTAATTTGGGAGTATTTCGCTTCGTAGCTACTTTAATAAGCTTGCATCTCGGAGACAGAAAGAAACGTATGCGACCAAACCGAGCCGTTCCCTACCTCTTTTTACTCCCCGCCGTCGCCGTGCTGGTTTTAGGCCTGATGGTGCCCCTCTACAACTCGCTGGTGCTGAGCTTTTACGACTGGAGTTTTGGGCAGGCGTGGAGCGACAAGAAATTCCTGGGCTGGCAAAACTTCGAGCGGTTGTTGTCCGACCCAAGTGTGTGGGCGGCAGTCCGCACCACCTTTATTTTTGGGTTTTGGGTTGTGCTGCTCGAGATGATTATCGGCGTCGGACTGGCGCTCATGCTGGAAAAACCCGTTCGCGGCGCAGCGTTTTTTCGCACTATTTTTGTCTTACCGCTGATGATTGCACCTATCGTCGTCGGGCTTATCTGGCGCTATCTGCTCGACGCACGTAACGGCATTGTCAATTATTACCTCGAGGTCATCGGCAACGCGCTGCCTTTTCTGCAAAACCTGGGCTTCGAGCGGCAGGAGTGGCTGGCGAAACCCGGCTTAGCGATGGCGTCTATTGTTGTCAGCGACGTATGGCAGTGGACGCCGTTTATTTTTATGATTGTTTTGGCGGGGCTTCAGGGTCTATCTAGCAACGTGATGGAAGCCTCAAGGATTGACGGCGCAACCTGGTGGCAAGAGACGATTTACGTCAAGCTGCCGATGATGCGGAACATCCTCCTGATTGCGCTGCTGATGCGGATTATCGACGTATTCCGGGCGTTAGAAGTGATCTATATCATGACCAACGGCGGGCCGGGCAGCTCGACGCGGGTGCTCTCGCTGCTCCTGTTTCAAACCGCGTTTACCTCACAAGACCTCGGCTACGCAGCGACGATTGCGCTCTTGCTGAGCGTTATTTTAATCGTGCTAAGCGTGGTTTTGATGTTTTATAACAACCCATTGAAAGACAGGGCTTAGGATGCAGAGGACAGTTGCGAAGGGACTCGAGGCCGAACGCCGCAGAGAAAAACGTGCGCCTATTCGGAGCGGCGATTTCTGGCGTTACGTGGCGCTGATTGTTTTGGCGCTCGTCTCACTCGCGCCGATTTTCGTGATGCTCGCCACCTCGCTCAAACTCCCTATCGAGATTCAGTCGCGGGTGCCGCGCTGGATTTTTATGCCGACGGTGAGCAATTACACCGAAGTTATTACCACTTACCGAATGATTCCGTACCTTCTCTCGTCTCTAGTCATCGCGGTTGGCGCGACCTTTTTTACGCTCCTCACAGCAGGAATGGCGGCGTTTGCGCTCGCACGGATGCGGTTTCCGGGGCGCGGCATCATCGCCCAAACGACGCTGGTGATCCGGATGATTCCCCCGGCCGTGATTGCCGTTGCGGTTATCGGCTTCTGGATTTCATGGGGTATCGGGGATATTTCGCCGGGTCTACGCTTTGAGTTGCCCAACGGTCTCGGACGTGGCGACCTGTTCGACGGCTCGCAACTCGGCTTGATGCTCTTTTACACGGCCCTGAACCTGCCGTTTTCGGTGTGGTTGTTGTTCGGCTTTATTCAGCAGATTCCGGTGGAACTCGAGGAAGCTGCGATCGTAGACGGCGCAACTCTGCTGCAAGTTCTGTTCCGGGTTATTTTTCCGCTCATGGGTGCAGGCTTCGCCGTGTCAGCGATTTTCACCTACCGCATCGCCTGGAACGAGTTTATTCTGGCGCTCTTTTTAACAACGCGCTACACCAAAACCTTGCCGGTCTTCGCCTCGGAGTTTATCCGCGACGACGGTGTGCTTTGGGGTCAGATGATGGCGGTCGGGAGTTTGATTGCGATTCCGCCGCTGATACTCACCTTTTTTGCGGCGAAACAGATTATCCAGGGGATGACGGCGGGGGCCGTAAAGGGCTGATGCTATGAGCCGACCCAAACTTCAACTTGCGCTAGATACGTTTGACTTGCCCTCGGCGCTAGCGCCTATGCAGCGGGCCAAAGACTATATCGACGTGGTCGAGGCTGGAACCATCCTCTGTTACGCCGAAGGGATGCACGCAGTTCGGGCGCTCCGGGCGCTCTATCCGGAGAAGATTTTGCTGGCTGACGTGCGGATTGCTGAAGCGGGGAGCATCATCGCTAAGCTTGCGTTTGAAGCGGGCGCGGATTGGGTCAGTGTGGTGAGCGGCGCGACGTTGACGACGGTTAAAGTCGTGCTGAAAGAGGCCGAAAAACATGCGGGAGAGGTGCAGCTCGAGCTGTTGGGCGGCTGGACGTGGGACGACGCGGCAACTTGGCACGATATGGGTGTTCCGTGGGTCATCACCCACCGCAGCCGTGACGGAGAAGCCGCCACCAAAGAACAAGGCGGCAACCTCAGCTGGCACGACCGCGATTTTGACGAGATGCGGCGTCTAAGCGAAATGGGCTTTAAGGTCAGCGTCGCAGGCGGCGTAAAAACGGCAGACTTGCCGCTGTTTAAGGGCGCTCCGGTTGACCTTTTTACCGTTGGACGCGCGATTCGTGAAGCGAATGACCCGGCAGCGGCGGCAAGGGCGTTTCAAGCTGCGATTACCCAAGCTTACGGCGACGCATAGATTTCGACTTCACAAGCTGTCTCACAATGAAGTACGCAGTGAAATACACAGTGAAGTATATACCGAAGTACACAGTGAAATACTTTGTGACAAGTCTTTCAATTAAGCGTAAACTAGAGCTATAAACCTTATGATTGAAGCTGTAATTTTCGACATGGACGGTTTGCTCATCGACTCTGAACCCGTGTGGGACAGGGCCAGGGTAGGGATGGCGGAACGCTTGGGGTAGAGTTGGGGCAAGCGTGACCACCAAGCGGTGATGGGCGTCTCAACGGCTGAGTGGGCGGACTATATGAAAGCGAAGTGGAATCTAGACATGAGCCGAGAAGAGATCATTGCGGAGATCGTCGGGCGGATGCGGAACTTTTACCGTGAAGAGATTCCGTTTCGTAAAAATGCAGTGGGCGCGGTTGAGCTGGCGGCAGAACACTACCGCGCGGCGCTCGCGTCGGGCTCGGAGGCCAGTCTTATCGAGCTGGTCACGACCTCCCCGGAGCTTGACGGCAAGCTCGAGGTCATCCTAAGCGCCGACCACGTAGCACGCGGCAAACCGCACCCGGACGTATACCTCGAGACCGCGAAGCGTTTAGACGTTGCTCCTGAAGCTTGCGTGTGTGTAGAAGATTCACAAAACGGTATTTTGGCAGGTCTCAACGCCGGGATGAAAGTTATCGCTATACCCGATCCTGAGTTTTCGGTAGATGACGCGGTACTGGCGCGAGTAGACGCGGTGTTTGCAACCCTAGACGAGTTTACGGTTTCAAGTCTCTCGAGTCTCGCCTAAGCTTATGCCCCGCTTCGACGTCACCACCCTCGGCGAAGGGCAACTCCGGCTCAGCGTTCCGGCAGGGAGAAGGCTCGAGGAGGCGCATCAGTTCGATGTCCACACCTCAGGTACCGAGGCGAACGTGACGTGTACGCTGTCCCGGCTCGGCTGGAACTGCGGCTGGGTCAGCGCCCTGCCCAATACGCCGGTAGGCCGCCGCGTCGCGGGTGAGTACCGCTCGAGCGGCCTCGACCTCTCGGCGGTGCGCTGGGCGGACGATCACCGTTTGGCAACCTACTACGTCGAATACGCGGTGCCGCCGCGCGCGACGCAAGTCTACTACGACCGTAGCGGCAGCTGTTTTACCCAGCTGACCCCTGCAGATATCGACTGGGACTACCTGCTCGATACGCGGCTCCTGCACCTTTCGGGCCTAAGCATGGCGCTCTGCGGCAACATTCAGGAGGTTTTAGTCGAAGCTGCGGCGCGGGCGCGGGCAGCGGGCGTGCCCGTCAGCTTCGATATGAACTACCGACGCCGTCTTTGGACACCCAAACAGGCGCGGGTCGCTGTCGCGCCTCTAGTCCGTAATGTTGACATCCTTTTTTGTGGGCGCGCCGACGCAGAGCTGATTTTCGGGTGTACCCCCGGCGACCCCCGGCAGATGGTCGCGCAACTTGCCGACCACACCGCCGCGCCGCACATCGTCATGAGCATGTCGCACGAAGGCTTGATGGGTTGGGACGGCGAGGCGTACACGCACGTCCCCGCACGGAGCGTCATCATTTTAGACCGCATCGGTGCGGGGGACGCGATGGTAGCGGGTGTGCTGCACGGCGTTTTGCAGGACAACTTTAAGAAAGGGCTCGAGTACGGCGTCCTGACCGCCGCCCTGTCTTTGAGTCAGTACGGCGACCAGCCGGTGACGAACCGAACCGAACTCGAGCAACTCGTCGGTATTCAAGAAGGGGATATCGTTCGCTAACCCTCCCGGTTCAGGGACAGTACCATCTGAGTGCGTCTATGAGGGCAAGGTTTAGGCCGGACGCAGGCGCTGCTATCGGTACCGAGTCGGTCTTGAAAAATGCCAGCGGCGAGACGACGCTCGGCGGGACGCGGGCACAGCGCGGAGCCGTCCTGGTAAAGCCCAGCGCCGTAAACACGCTCAGGACGGGAGCCGCGAACGACGTTCCGGCAATGCTGATTTCGTCGTAGGTGCGAAAGTTGCTCATAGTAGGGTCGTAAGCGGTCAGCGTGTAGTAACCCCCCGGCATCAGCACCTCACCGGTATTCGAGTAATCGGGGTCACGGACGGGAGGCGCAGACGTATCCGCCAGGTTGTGTGCGCTGATACTTACAAACTCCGACCAGTAGCCCGGATAGAGCGAATACGGCAGTGAATAGTTCCCTGAAGCCGCCAGATAGGTGATGTCGGTAACGCCCGCGTTTTCAAATCGCTTGGGGCCGGTCTCTGCGCCCGTCAGCAGCGGGTCGCTGTCTATGTTTACGGGCGTCGTCAGGATGTTGACCAAATCATCTCTGAACTGTTCCGCATCTAAACCGTTCGCGTCCAAAACTTCATCTCGGTATTCCTCGAAAGTCAGGTCTGGCTGTTTTGTCGCCTGAATGTCCGCGAGTACGCTGCACGGCACCAGTCCAAAACTCAAGTTGACCGCAAAACGCCGAATCTGCCGCCGCGCCAAGGTTTGAAGGGTCGCCTGAAGCCGCCCGCCGATAATCTCGGTATTAAAGTCCTGCGTATCGAGCGCTGCGACGATGACGTTCGGTTCTGTAAAGATAAACGCAGGGACGTTTATCTCCGTGTCTTCGGCAGGTAAGTTGACCACGAAATCAGCCCGTCTGGGGATACGGTTTCCGGCATTCAGGAGGGCGAGCGTGTGGTTAAAGACGAGTGCGCCGTGTGAGTATTGACCGGCATCCTCTAACGCCGTCACCTCCGCTTCGGTTGCGCTGCTCCCAAGGCCAGCCAAGGTTGGGCCGTCTTGTTGGTCGAGAAAGTAGACGCCGGGTTGTCTTGCTGTGCCGTTAAAGTCGTCAACGATGATGATGGCGGCGGGTTCGTTTCGGATGGGTGCGGCTATGTCGAACATCTGTTTACCGACTTCAAGAGGGTTTTCAGGTGTTATGCCAGGAGGATTAGGTGCGATTGCTAGACCACCGATAGTGCCCATAGCATTACTACCTTCTCCGGGAATTTCTATTTCATCAATTGGACAGTTACCCTCTTGTTCTCTAGTAAGCCGTTCGCCGCTAAATGCAGAGGTCAACCTTTTAGTGTCGAGTTCCGTTTTCGGCCTGACTCCTTGAGGTGGTGCTTCCGACTGAAAACTTGGAATACAGCCGACGAGAATTATGAGCAAGCTTATTTGTAACCAAACGATTTGCTTCATTGTTCCTCCTAAATTTCAACGTTAATAGCCCACCGTCAACTCAGCGTGAACTTTCTTCGGCGCTAAGTTCAACTAAAATCTGCTTAACTAAGTTTGCTCTTGCTTGAGCGTTGTTTTTTTCAAACAGCTCTAACGCTTCACGGAGATAATTTTCCGCCTTTTGATGTTGTTTCGCATCTATGTACATCTCTCCTAGTTCGTGTAAAGCAATAGCACGCCAAAGCTGGTTGTCTCGAGAGATAGCTATATCAAGGGCTTGTAGCCTTAATGTAACAGCTTCTTCAAAATCTCCTAGCTTTCGCTTGGCTTCACCTAAATTTAATAGCCCGTAGAATGACATATGGTCTGCTTGATTGGCCCCAAGTACCTGCCTAAGTTTAGTTGCTAATTCGACAGTTTCTTGGCTAAACCGCTCCATCGCTTTCCAGTTTTTTTCTGACCAAGCAACGTGACTGCGATGTTGCAATATGACGCCTATTACGAAATCGTCGTCTGCTTGTCTAGCAATTTGGTAAGCGCGTTCAAAATCCTGATTGGACGATTGTCCGAGGTGATGACGTGCAACCCCACAGACACTTGTCAAAATAGCCTCCCGTGACGGATTGCGAATGAGCCTTGCCAACCTTGCTCCTTCCATATATGCTTTTAGCGCCTTGTCGTATTGGTGGTAAAGATTTCGGTAGGTGTCTCCCAACTTTCCCGCAAGGTAATGTGCCTGCTCGAGCATCCCCAACTCTTTGGCCCAAGAGAGGGCTACCTCTAAAAGTTTTAAGGAACGCGGCGAATGCCCACGCGCTGAAAAATAAGCATCCCCGATCACAAGTTGCGCCATCACCTCGACCAAAACTTCACGCTGGCTTTGGTCTCGAGCGGTTTCCAACGCCCCCACGATGTTGGGCATCTCCGCGCCTAAAATCTCGAAAGCGCGGGCATTTTCCGAAACGAAGGTTTGACAGGCCCGCAACACGCTCCCGGCACGGAGCGTGCCGTTATGGCGCGCGAAGCTGTACGACAAATCGTGCAAGAGGTAGCGCACCACGTCGCTGCCGGGGGTCGTGCGGCGTTCGGCGAGGGCTTGGGTTTGGAGTTCATTCAGGGCAGTTTCGGTCTCGTCGGGGGTGCGGCGGAGGCAGAGAGCGAGAAAGTCAGGGGTGACGGCGCTCGAGCCCAGCGCCCCGACCGCTAAAAAGGCGTCATAGGCGGCGTCTGAGAGGGTCTCCAAGCTGGCAGCTAAGAGGGCGCTGATGCTTTCTCTCTCCTCGTCGCGCCAGCTTTTAGGCGCGTGCAGCGTGTGCGGTGCGCCAGCAAGCCGCGCCAGCACGTTTTGCGGTGTCGCGCCGCCCCGGAGCTGGGTTCCGGCAAGTCGCAGCGCAAACGGGTGGTCGCTCAGGACGTGGCAGAGTTCGTCGGCGCTCGCTTCCGGTAGGGTGGTTTCGGCGGTGGCGTCTAAGAGTTTGCGGGCGTCATGCCGTTCCAACCCACCGAGTTCGACTCGAGAAAATCCGGGCAGGCGTTGTCTCGAGGTCGCTAAAACCGGCAAGCCTTCGGATAGTGCAGTGCAGAGCGACCCGACTGCTTGAACGTTCCACACGTCGTCAATGATCAGCAGCGCCGTCCGGCTCAGGGCGGCGGTCAATTCTTTCGGGTCGCCGCCGGAGACGCCCAACGCTTGCCGCGCCGCGTCAAACAGTTCAGCTTCGCTGCTCCGGCCCGCGTGGAGCCACAGCACCTGAACGTCATCTGGGCCGGTCTCTAGAGTGTGGGTGGCAAATTCGACAGCCAGTGCGGTTTTACCGACGCCACCGAACCCGTGCAGTACCGTGGGGCTTCGCTTGACTTCAGCCTCGAGTCCTTCTAACACTGACCCTCGCCCAATCAGTTCCGCCGCGCGCCCCGGCACGGTGTCGCCGTGATGAAAGAGCGTGCCCTGCGCGACTGCACCTTCTGAACCGATCAGCTCCGCACGGAGTTTGAGCGTCTCGGGTGCGGGTTCTCCGCCAAGTTCGCCCAACGCGACAGTCAGCTTCACAAATGCCTCGCGTATGCCTTCGGCGTCGCCGCTTTCGTGTTCCAAACGCATCAACAGCCGGTAGGCGGGTTCATGGGTGGGCTCGAGCCCGATCAGTTTGAGCGTCGTTTGCTTTGCCCTCGAGAGCTGCCCTTCATCCCGAAAGTGTTGAGCAACGCCCCAGAGTGCCCGACCGACCAGCTCGGCGGTCTCTTGCCGCGCTTCTCCTAGCCACTCATCGAAAGAGGGTGTCGGTGTTTTGAGGCCGTGAAGCAGCACAAGGTCGTCGCCTTCTAAAAGGGGCAGTGCATCGTCAAACTGGGTGTTCTCGACGGCGTTTCGCAGCGTTTCAACGTCGCTCGTTGCCGTCACGCGGACGGGTTCGTCGTCGTGTAGCCACGTTTCGGCCCCCGGTTGCTGCCGGAGTTTGTAGAGCGCGGTGCGTAGGTTGGCGCTTTTCCCCGGCCCCCACAAGAGTTCGGCGAGGTCGTCGCGGGGCGTCGCGCCGGTCAGGGCGAGGTACGCCACGAGCGCACAGTGGCGAGGTTGCAGCGTGATAGATTGTCCCTGCCAATGGATGGTAGGGACACCTAAAAGGGTCAGCTCGAGCGTGCCTTGCACACCCCATTATCATGGAAATATCACATTTGTCTAGGCTTGGCGGTCTGTGCCGGAGAATTTACGGTCGAAGTCAGGCGGCAAAAATAAAACCCCGGTTTCTCTGCCGGGATTTTCGCTGTGTTGCTGACGGCTAAGTGCCTCTTGCACGACTCCCATCCATAGTTTGTCCTGAAGTGGGTGCGGTTAAAGAGCCTCGAGCGTTTGACCCTGCAAACGCACTCCCCAACGTCCCCAATGCCAAAACGATTAAACACACACGAACAGTTTTCATAGCTATCCTCCTATGGGTCAAGCTCGAGAAAACGTAGGGGCAGGGTGTCAGCTTGGGGAGCGTATAGCACGAATGCGCCCGTAGATGAGAGTTTGGGTTTGTCGTTTGTGCATATCTGCACGCTACCAACTCTGAACGTGTTGTATCAGCATTTGCATAAGCGATTGACACCAGTATCATCCCAGAACGTGCGTGCTAGACTGGAAAAATTCTACGTAACGTGTTTCTGACCAGATGATACCTGCTATATTTCTAGGGACGTACCGACAGCTGAGCCGCGATGATGTCGTCCATGAGCCGGTCGAGCTGGACGTCTACAATCTGACGGGCCGGGTCTGCGTCGAACCAGGTCATGATTTCCTCAGCGCCACGGGCAAAGGGGATTGTAGCGACGTAACCGGGTACGGTGCGTTTGAGTTTGCTGTTATCGAACACCATGCTGTGCGCTTTGTCGCCTAACAACCCCGCGCCCCAGCTTGCGTCATACGCGGCGATGACCTCCGAGGGGACGTGAACGAGCTGGGCTGTGGTGCCCGCTGCCTGGGCGACCGTTTCAAAAATCTGGTTCCAGGTCAGCACTTCATCAGCGGTAATCTGAAAGGCTTCACCGAGGGTGTGAGGATTGCCCAAAAGACCCACAAAACCTTTTGCAAAGTCGTGGTGGTGGGTCAGCACCCAGAGTGAGGTGCCGTCGCCATGAACGATAACGGATTTGCCCTGCCGCATCCGGTTGACAACCGTGTAGCCGCCGTCCATCGGCAGGAGCGTCCGGTCGTAGGTGTGTGATGGTCTGACAATCGTTGCGGGGAAACCCTCGTCGCGGTAGGCCCGCACGAGCCGCTCTTCGCAAGCTATCTTGTCGCGTGAATACTGCCAAAAGGGGTTGCTGAGCGGGGTGGACTCGAGCACCGGCAAACTCAGCGGCGGCGTCTGGTACGCCGAGGCCGAGCTGATAAAGATGTACTGCCGGGTTCGGTTCTTAAACAGTTCCAGGTCAGTCTCGATGTGTTCAGGCGTAAAGGCTACCCAGTTCACCACGGCGTCGAAGGTCAAATCGCCGAGTGCTGCTGTTGCCGAAGCGGGGTCGCGGATGTCGCTTTCTATGACGTGGGCACCTTCGGGAATGGGCCTCGAGCTGTGCCCCCGGTTTAGCAGATACAGCTCTATCCCGCGCGCTAAAGCCAGTTGCGAACAGGCAGAACTGATGATGCCGGTGCCACCGATAAACAAGACTTTCATGGGCTGACTACGCTGGTTTTAGGGTTGTGCATAAAATCTCCATCGCTGGGAAACGCCGTATTTAGTGCTGTATTCGTTACTTTACACTAAAGAAAGTGCTGCCGGGCGGACGCCGATAAGCTTGTTGGGGCAAATGTAGGCAGGATTTTGTCGTGAGGTAAGCGGTGAGTACCCAGTGACGAGGTTGCTGCGCCGGAAGGTGTTCGTGTGAGCGGACGGTAGCCGAGGGTCGGCTCGAGCCCTTTTTGCACACTCCATCACCAAATTGCCCTGTTTGTCTAGGTTTTTGTTTAGGTTTAAGCGACTTTGCCTGTGCATACCCGTATCAATCTGGTCGTTCATAGATAAAAAATACTCGAGCTTCCGACCGTGTTCATCCGGTCAAGGTGCCCGTGACGTGCGCCTTGTAACTCTCTAATCTCTTTGCCGCCACAGTTGACGTTGAGTTCACGCCCTCAGGCGCAAGCTTTGCCCATCACAAGGAGGTGAAAGTCGGAGGAGCGAATGAGGTTAAGAACGGGTCTATCAAAGGCCGCAACAGGCAACACTTAAGCAGGATTCACCTCTAGTCGGCGTTAGAGAACGCCTTAAGAAAAGACATCACCATGAAACGAGTTTTACTCTTCGCAGGGCTTCTAGCGCTCGCCGCTTGCGCCCAGACCCCCGCGCCGGACGCGGCTGATTCAGCAAACCTCAGCCCGCAAACGTTCAGCACTTCCAGTTCCGACTACGCCCAAGCTCTGGCAAAACACGCCGGAGGGGTCTACGTGGTTGGTAATACCAACGGCAACCTTCACGGCACACACCAAGGAGGGGGCGACGCATTCATCCGCAAATACAATAGAGACGGGCCGGTCATCTGGGGTAAACAGTTCGGCACCCCCGCTTACGACTCCGCTGAAGGTGTTGCCGGAGACAGTAGCAACAACGCCTACGTCGTTGGAACGACCTACGGCAGCCTCGCCGGGTCGCGGGGTAACAGCGACGTTTTCGTCCGCAAATATACCTCTGGCGGCTCCGTTTCGTGGACAAAACAGTTCGGTACCTCCGGGTACGACTACGTAGGTGACGTCGTGGCCTACGGTACAAATGTGGTCTATGTGGTCGGCACGACCCTAGGCAATCTTGCGGGTAGCAAGTGCAACCTCGACGCCTTTATTCGCAAGTACACAGCTTCAGGTGGCGTCGCCTGGACAAAGCAGTTTGGCACTTCTGCTAAAGACCTCGCCAGTGACGTTGCAGTTGACGGCAGCGGCAACGCCTATGTGGTGGGGTACACCTACGGTTCGCTTTCAGGGAGTAACGGCGGCGGCGCAGACATCTTTATCCACAAATACAACACGAATGGCAGCGTCGGCTGGACGAAGCAGCTCAACTACAGCAACGCGGCTTACGGCAACGCGGTCGCTGTCTCCGGAAGCAGCGTCTATCTGGTCGGCGGCTTTGATTACAGCAATTCGCCCGACGCCGACGTGCGGGTCGTCAAACTCACGACGTCGGGTTCGGTCAAGTGGGACAGGGGTTTCGGGCCGACCGGCAGTGACTACGTCAACGACGTAACTGCCGACAGTAGCGGGGTGATCTTTTCGGGGTACACCTACACTTCCATTTGCTGGAACCAATCAAGGAAGCGGTGACGGGTACGTCTATAAGTTCGATGCGAGTGGGAACTACCGCTGGGCCAAACAGCTCGGTACGAGCGCGTTTGACGCGGCGCAGGCGGTCTTGTTGCGCGGCAGTGAGGTTTACGGCAGCGGGGTATACCTATGGCGTGCTGGGAAGCTCGAGCAGTGGTAACGCAGACGCGTTCTTGAGGCGGTTGACGAGCGGTTCGGGAAGTACGGTCTGGACGGATCAGTAAACTTTAGCAAAGTTCAGGTTTTGGTCGCGCATTGGGGCTGCTTACCCCGGTGCGCGGCTGTGTTGCCCCGCCTAGTTTGCCAGACCCGGCTTAAACTAAAGTCTTCTGTGTTTTGGCGACTCGCGGTCTATATCTGATATTGCTACGTCGGACGGCTCGAGCCTCAGACTTGAAACCCCTTTTTAACCACCCTGCTCTAAGCTTCGGCTAACCCGGAAGTTACGCGCCACTAGGCCGAACCGCCGGGTTAAAAGGAGCCTGCCATGAAGAGCACCCCGAGCCATCAATCTGCCGTTATCGTAGCCGAAACTGAGTCCTCGGCTATCTTGCCCCGCGTTATCGGCGCACTGCTGATGTTGGGCATCGCCGTAATTCACTACCTCGATCTGGGCGATAAGCTGACAGAAGTACCTTATATCGGCTATCTGTACCTCGCGCTGATTGCTGGTTCAATCGTGGCGGCTGGGCTGCTTTTTTACCGTCCGCGTACCGGCTGGACGCTCGGCGGCACGCTGGCGCTGCTGACCTTTATCGCCTACTGCGTCAACCGCACCGTCGGAATGCCCAATGCGATGGACGATATCGGCAACTGGGGCGAACCACTCGGGGTTGCGTCATTGGTTGTCGAAGGACTGATGGTTGTCCTGAGCGCGGTGATGCTGAGCCGACGCGCTAGAGGAGCATGAATCGTCGTGAAGTAGTAGAGGTTGGGGCTCGACTCTCGCTGTCAACATGCGGACAGATATACGTAGCATTTGCATCAATCATAGCCACAGTGATTAAAGCAGTTCTGAACCTCTTGCGGTGAGACGGTAGCAATAGCTTTAGCGATAGCGTTGATGAGGTCGGCGACAAGAGTTGCGCGGGCTTTTCTAAGAAAGGCTTTGACTTTAGAGAAGACGAGTTCGATGGGATTAAAGTCGGGTGAGTAGGTTGGGAGGTAGCCAAGGTAGCAGCCTGCACCTTCAACGAGTCGCCTGACGTTTTTGTTGTGGTGAATGGTGAAGTTATCCATAAACACCACTTGTCCAGGGTTTAGCGTGGGGACGAGTACCTCACGCAAGTAGGTGAGAAACGCCGTAGTATCTACAGCACCGGGATGAATCAGGCAACGTTCAGGGTCGAGTCCTTGTGGGGTAATTGCAGCGATTAAGCTGAGCTTGCCTTCTCTGCGTCTGGGGGCGTCATCGACTGCACGGGTTCCTTTAGCTGAGCGGGCGTAGGTGCGGGTCAGTCCCAACCACGCCCCGCTTTCATCTAGAAACACAAAGTCTTCGGCCTCGAGCCGGGTGACTTCGGCTAACCACTGTTCGCGAGCAGCTTCGTCCCGTTCTTTGGCGTAGAGACGCTTTTTTTACGCGTGATACCCAGTCGTTTGCAATACAAGTTCACCGTCGAAAAGGCGAGGTTGACGCTCTGTTCCTCGGCAAACCGTTCAGCATGTTCTATCAGCGTCTCATCGCTATGCGCCTCGAGCTGCCGCTTAAACGCCTGCACCTGTTCCGGGGTTAGCTTGCGGGTGCGGCCTGGTGAGGTTCTTGCTTTGAGTTCGCCTTGCCCAGCGCGTGCTAGGTAACGATAAACCGTCGCTCGGTCTATTTTGAAACGTCTTGCTACTTCTACCTTAGCAAGCCCTTCTTCCTCAACTGCTATTACGATTCTCGTTCTTAAGTCTTCCGAGTACGCTCGCATTCCTTACTATCGTGTGTCGTAACCTATTTTGCAAATGCTAACGGAAGTACCTTAACCAAGTCGTAACGCCGAGCAGCTAGACAGTTAAAAGTAGCCAGTCAAAAAGAGACGGGACAATGAATGTCCCGTTTTACTTTAGGTTGACAAAAGAACCCGCCTTTTGGACTCGGTACGCTCAGTGTGGGCTAATCGGTACGAGAGAGCGCTTCGTCCATCAGTTCAACCAAGTGTTTGGTCTGTTTACCGGTGCCGTCTTTGATCTGGTGCCGACACGAAAAGCCGCACGCAACCGTTTCGCCCGCGTGTTCTCTGACGGCCGGAAAGAGCCGCTGCTCACCGATTTGCATCGACAACTCGTGATGACTATAGCCGAAACTCCCGGCCATCCCGCAACATCCGGAGTCTACCTCAGCAACGTTTTCTGACAGCCAACCCAACACTGCTTTGGTGCTGCTCGTCCCCTGAATCGCCCTTTGCTGACAGTGTCCGTGCAGCATGATGGAGACGCCGTTTTTGTGGAAGGTTTGGGCGGGCTCGAGCCTTCCCCGAGTCCACTCCTTCGCCAAAAACTGGTCGATCATTTTGACATTTTGCGCCACTGCTTCAGTTTTTTCGCCCGGAACAAGGTCGCGGTAGTCATCTTGAAAGGAGGCGACGCAACTCGGCTCGAGTCCCACCACCGGCACGCCGCGTAGGGCATAGCGGTGCAGCGCCTCGACATTTTTGACCGCCAGCTTTTTAGCGTCGCGTAACAGCCCTTTGGAAAGCTGCGGGCGACCACAACAGCCGTAATTGACGTGTTCGACTTCGTAGCCCAAAGCCTCTAAAACCCGCGTCGCCGCTGCGCCGACCTCGGGTTCATTATACATCGTCCAGGTATCGGCAAAAAGCGCGACTTTGAGTTTTTCGGTGCGGGTGTCGGTGGTATGCGCTCTCGTTTTTTCGTGCGCCCTGCGCCAGCCGTCAAACGACTGTCTGGCGTAGCGGGGCATCACCCGGCGGCGGTCTACACCCACCGTTTTTTCGATCAGCCAGCGCATCGGCGGCAGCGGTAAAAGGGCGTTGGCTACCGGGGCGAAGATGCGGCCCAAGGGTGCGACGGTCGCCGCGTTACCTAAAGCCCTAACTGAGAGCGGTGTGCCGTGGTCATCGTAGTAGTGCTGCAAAAACTCGTACTTCAGCTTCGCCATATCGACCTGGCTCGGACACTCGGCCTTGCACGCTTTACACTCGAGGCATAAATCGAGCGCGTCGTGAACGGCTTTGCTCGTCAGGCCACCCTCGAGCCTGCCGTTCATCGCCTCCCGTAAGAGATTCGCTCGCCCGCGCGTCGAGTGGTCTTCGTCCCTTGTTGCCATATAAGACGGGCACATCGTCCCGGTGCCGGTTTTGCGGCACGCGCCGACGCCGCTGCACATTTCGACCGCGCCCATAAAGCCGTCGTCTTTAGAAAAATCGAAGTGGGTTTGGAGTGGCAAAACGGTGTAATCCTCGCCGTACCGTAAAGTTTCAGTAATGGGCGGAGCCTCCACAATCTTGCCGGGGTTGAGCAGATTGTCCGGGTCGAACGCCCGTTTCACCTTAAGGAACGCCTCATAAAGCGTATCGCCGAACAGCTCACGGTTTTTGTACGACCGAATCAGCCCGTCGCCGTGTTCACCCGACCACGAGCCGCCGTACTTTTGCACCAGCACAAACGTCTCTTCGCTGATTTTACGGTACGCTTCTAAATCCTCTTTAGTTTTGAGGTCTAAAATAGGCCGCACGTGAATGACCCCGACCGACGCATGACCGTAAGAGACCATCTTGACGCCGTATTTGGCACAGACCGCCGCAACTTCGGGGATGTAATCGGCTAGATGCTCGGGCGGAATTGCCGCGTCTTCGATGAATGCTGTGGGTTTCGCCGCACCTTTCATCGTATTGAAAACGCCCAAACCGGCTTTGCGGACGTTCCATACGTCAGCTTGTTCGGCGGCGGTGTCGGCGACGTGCAGGTAGTAGGCCCGGTTCATCACCTCAGGGTCGGCTTTCATGCTCTCCAACCCAGCCCGCATCTCGGCTTCGGTCTCGCCGTCGAACTCGACGATTAACACGGCTTCCGGCGAGCCCTTAAGCCAACCTAGCAGCGGCGCGAGGTTGGGGTTCTCGAGCCCCAACTTCAGCAGATTATCGTCCAGAGTCTCGACTGCCGACGGCCCGTGACGGTTGATGTGCTGAACAGCCTTCAAAGACTTTTTCAGCGAATCAAAGTGTAAAAGTGCCAGCAACCTGTGCGAGGGAACCGGGGAGAGTTTGATGGTTACGTCCAGAATAAACGCCAGCGTGCCTTCGGAACCCGAGACTAATTTGGCGAGGTTGAAAGGGCGGCCTTCGGTCAGCTCGTCCAAGTTGTAGCCACCGACCCGCCGCATGACTTTAGGAAAACGCGCCTTGATTTCGGCTTCGTGTTCCGTAACGACCCCGTAAACCGTGCGGTAGAGGTCGCCCTCGAGCCCTGGCAGCTCGAGCTTCTCTTTCAGCTCATCCGCTGAAAGTGCCCGAAACTTCGTGATGGTGCCGTCACTGAGCATCACCGTCATTTTTTCAACCTGGTCAACCGTTTTGCCGTATTTAACGCTCCGCGTTCCGGCAGAGTTGTTCGCCACCATCCCGCCGATATTGGCGCGGTTCGTGGTTGAAACATCGGGCGTAAACTGCAACTTGTGCGGTTTCAAAAACGCATTGAGCTGGTCGCGGACGACGCCCGGTTGTACCGTTACGGTGCGGGCCGTTTCGTCAAACTCTAAAAGCTTGTCTAGATATTTAGACACGTCCACAACAATAGCTGCGCCGACCGTTTGACCTGCGAGACTTGTACCGCCGCCCCTCGGTAGAACCGGCAATTTGTGACGCCGCGCCACAGCGAGCGTGTGTTTGATGTCGTCAATACTTTTAGGCAGCACCACACCGTAAGGCTTGATTTCGTAAGGGCTGGCGTCGGTGGCGTAGAGTGTGCGGGCCGGGGTATCAAAGCGCACTTCGCCGGTGATGACCGCCCGAAGCTCTGAGGCAATTTGCTCGAGCAAGCGTTCGTCCGGTACCGGGGTTGGGCTGGGTTTGGGAGGGGCCTCGAGGGGCAAAGTCATACTCAAGTATCGCACGAGAGCTTGGGGGTTAGGGGGGCTCTAACTTACCTGTCAATGAGCATAGCGTAGCGGAAACGATGGTCCGAATATCTGACTCGCTATTTGATTGTTGCCATTCCGTAGAGTGTGTGCCAGCCAGAAGCTCGTGCGCGTAAGGGGTTATTCTGCGCCCCCGAGGTCGTAAGCAAAAAGAGATGAGCGAAGCTTCAGATTACGTCAGCGAGATGTTTGTAAACCCACCTCGCTTAGCAACTGCTACTTGAATGTAGGAGGCGTGTTCGGGTCGCTAGTTCCATCTATAACGACTGGATCTTGCGCGATACCTGTATATTCATCCCCGTCAAAAGGAACGAGCAGCGCGTCTGTCATCATATAACCCGCTGCGCCATACTCGCTCGCTCGCCCTTGCGCCTGAAGCGTGCCCGCGACCGAGATGACGTTCCGTGACTCGTCATTCGGTAGCGGATAGGTCGGCTCGACATAGACGATCTGGTTCGCGGGCGGCGGCGGTACGTGGATACACGCACCTAAAAAGGGTACGAGCAGAAACGCGCTGATTGCGTCCTCATCGCCGGCGAGTGCCACGACGTAGCCCGACACCTTGACCTGCTGACCGTCTAACGCCTCGACGAGCGGCGTGCTTTGCAAGGTCTCTGCCATCATCGTTTCACCATCTTCGACCTCCCAGGGGAAGGGCTGATAGCTTGGTTTGTAGTCAGCGGGCATGAGGCTGCCCCAAGCGAGCGCGGTCGGCTCGAGCGCCTCAAACGCTCGCGTCGCAACCTGCTGAGCCAGGTTGAGTGGCGTGCCCGCCTGGGGTTCGCTGTCACACGCAGTGAATAGGAGTGCTAGTAAGGGTGCTAGTGCAGTAAGCGAAGTAAGCGTCAACCTTTTCAACTTCATCATCCTCTCGGTGTTCAGTAGACATCTATCCGTTTCTCTATCATAGCTTTTACACCCTCACTGTTAGCCCATCGGCGAGCGAGTGGCGATAGGCGCGGTAGGCGGGCACAAGTCCGACAAGCACCCCTGCACCGATGACGACAGCGAGCAGGGTGAGGTCAAAAGAACTCGGCGGCGTGATAGCGATAAAGAGTCCGTACTCACCCGCGATCCAGGGTCGCAGCGCCGTAAGTGTAGCGTACAGGAGTGCGACGCCGAGCGCACAGCCTATGAGCGTAAACAGCACGGCTTCCGTGGTCAGCAGCATGAAAATCTGCCAGGGCCGGGCACCGACCGAGCGTAAGATCGCCATCTCCCGCCGCCTTTCGCTAAGGCTCGATAAAATCGCGCTGAGCATCCCGATAAGCCCACTCAGCACGACGAAGCTCGAGACGATGAGGAGCGCTCGCTCCGCCGCGCCCAAAAGATTCCACAGCTCCTGCAAAGCCACGCCGGGGAGTACGGCTAAGAGTGGTTCGCGCCGATAGTCGTTGATATCGCGCTGCAGCCCGAAGATCGCTGTTTTTGGCTCTACCCCGACTAAAAAGGCGGTGATAGCTTGCGGCGTTAGATCGCGTGTTAGCGCCTCCTCCGCGCTTACTTGCTGGCTGGGGACAGGCACACCGCTGTGCCAATCGATATGCATCGCTTCGATACCCGCTAAACTCACGTGGACGGAGCGGTCTACAGGGGTGCCCGTTTTCGCTAGCACACCTACTACGGTAAAAGGCTTGTCGCGGTGGTCAAGCAAATTGACGTCGCCGGTGCCGTGGGCGAGGACGATCTCTCGCCCGATCTCGTAGCCCAGCGTCTCGGCCACGTCTGCGCCGAGCACCGCGTCGTAAGCGCTGCTGAAGGGCTCGCCCGCTGTAAAACGCAGGGGACGCTCCCGCCCGTAGCGGTAGTGCTCGAAATACGCCGCACTCGTGCCGACGACGCGAAAGCCCTTGTGCGAGTCGCCGAGCGAGATGGGTACACTCCAGGCAACGTTGGGGTGGGCAGCTACCTGCTGATAGCTCTCCCAAGTAATATTATTCGTTGCGTTACCGATACGAAACACGCTGTAAAGCAGGAGCTGCATCCCGCCGCTGCGCGCGCCCACGACCAAATCTGTACCGGAAATGGTGTTGGCAAAACTCGTCCTCGCCTCGGTACGCACCTTCTCAACGCCTAAGAGCAGCGTCACGCTAATAGCGATGACCAAGACTGTAAGGAGCGTCGTGCCGGCGCGGTTGAGCATACTCTTGACGGTCAGCTGGAGGAGTTTAACGAGCATCAGGCCGCCCCCGAAGCGCGGTTGAGCGCCCTCAAATCGAAGCTGTGGTCGAACAGGCGCTCTAAGCTGCCGTCGTGGCTTACAAACAAGAGCGTCATCCCGGCGCGGTCGCACTCTTCGAAGAGCAAGCGGATAAAGCCCTCGCGGGTGTCCGCGTCGAGCGCTGAGGTCGGCTCGTCGGCGATGAGCAGGTCTGGGCTGCCGATCAGCGCCCGCGCCGCCGCAACGCGTTGCTGCTGCCCGATACTCAGTTCAGTGACCGGTCGCGACCGGAGTGCCGCGTCTAGCCCGAGACGCTCCAAAAGACGCGCCGCCTCCTCGTCCGGTGTGCCTATGGCCCTAGCCCGCGCCTCGCGGCGTTTTGAAAAGGTGAGCGCTAAAGTGACGTTTCCCTGCACCGAGAGGTAAGGAATGAGGTTAAACATCTGGAAGATAAAGCCGATATGGTCTGCTCGGAAGGTGTCTCGCCGTGCGCCGCGCAAAGCGGAAACCGCCGTATCACCGACCGTAACCGTGCCCGCCTGTGGCACCGTTACACCTGCGACCAAATTGAGAAGTGTACTTTTGCCGCTACCCGAGGGGCCTTTGAGAAAAACCTTTTCGCCCTGTCGAACTGTAAACGCTTCGATATCCAGCACGAGGGGTGCGCCCTGTTTCCAGCGGAAGCGCACCTCCTCGAGCTCGACCAACGGGGCTTGTAGAGGTGGCTTAGAGGCGGCGACTAGAGGGTCCGTCCGTGTCACAACCTTAGTGTACCTGCTATCGTTTTGCCCTTTATCAATCAAAAGGTCAGTTGCGTGTTTGCGCTCGGCCTGAGTTCTACCGCACCTTGCCCGCTCGGCAAAACATACTGCACGTCTAAATCTTCGATACCGGGGTAGAGCGCGAAAAGTTCACGCAGGTTGACGCCGCTTAAGCTGTCCGGCTGAGCACAGGTAAAGGTGTAGGTGGCGTGAAACTCGCTGTGAACCGCGCCTTCCTCATCACTATGCTCTTCATCGCTATGCTCCTCAGCCGCGCCGCCGCTTTCCTCGCCGCTATGATCCTCATCTTCGCTGTGCTCGTGCTCGCCGATGACCTCACGTTCAGCCTCTTGGCTCGCCAGCTCGCAGGCTGCAGCTTCTGTCGGGGCAAAGAGAACTGCGCCATCCTCTAGTTGCGAGAGCGCGTCTGCGACGGCTTGCTCCTCGTCGGAGGAAGCGGGTTCGTACTCGAAACCAACCAGATTCACGGCTGGGCTGGCAAACTCCATGTTGAGCGTTTCGCCCTCGAGCACCACAGAGAGCAGAGCTGCGCCGTGCTCGTGGGGCTCCTCTTGTACGAAACCGTCCGTCTGCGCCGCCGCTACAGCAAGGAGCGTAAGGGTCAGCAAGCTGATGAGAAAGTGTTTCATAATGTTTCCCTCCGTAAAAAAGAGTAACTTTTAGAAGCTCCCAAACGTGTCGATCTTCTCTGGCCGGGTGCCTCTATAATTGAGAATATATTCTCATCGCTAGTAGCGTGTCAAGTTTTGCGAAGCAGGGGCAGGCTTAAACACCTTGGTTGCTAGCTCATTTACATAGGTTTGCGTGAGGCGGATGTTTGAGTTTCGCGTTGCAAGCGGAGACTTATAGGTCAGTGCGCTGTAGGCTGTTAGCTCAAGAGCTGCTGTCCATAACGTGAAAACGCGACCGTCAAACCTACACGAGATTTAGCGGACGCACCATTAGGCGAGCGCCGAGCGCGTTCAAAACACCGGGGCGATTGTTCAGCGCGAGAACGCGGGTAGAGGTGAAAAGGCGACCCGATTAACTTTCCACTCAACCCACGCTTTTAGTCGGGATAGAGCACGCCCTAATCGAGTGTGAGCGGTTGACTTTACTAAAGAATTAGCATATTCTTTCGTTCAAAAGATCTATTTTGCAGCTGTCCGTTCTAAATCTAACTCGAAACCTGTTGGAGATACCACACTGCGACCCAAACAAGAGACGCCGACGGACCGGGAGCTGGACAGCAGGTACTGTGGGCGGCTGGGCCGCTTGGCACCCGAGACATCGTAGTGCGCCTTAACGAAGCTCAGGTCAAACTTCTGGCCTATTCGTCGGTACCTACGATGCTCTCTATCATGCTCAATAAAGGCTTGCTTGCGCGGGGAGCTGACGCCAAACGCCCTATCCACACCAAAGAGGAGGTCGAAGACAAGCTCATCAAAAGGCTTAAACGAGCTGTTTTTGGAGGCTCGACTACACGCCTGGTATCCCGCGCCCTCGCTACAGACGCCCCCTGCAAAGCAGACCTGGCGAAAATTCAAGACCCTCTCGGCGCGCTCGAGAGTAAACCGGAAGATAGCGATGTTCGAGGCGCTGCTCACTTCACCAAGCGCGGAACTGTTGGCGAGGGTGCTTATTCATTCACTCTGGCAGGGCGTGGCGGTGGCGTTTGGTCTCGCAGTGCTTCTGCGATTCTTTAGGGGGCTTAGTTCACAGCAGCGTTACGCACGCGCTCTGCTGGCACTGCTCGGCACGTTGGCGCTACCCGTTTTTACGTTGGCGCAGCTTAGAGCGCCCAAGCTTCCGAGCAGTCCTATTCAGACTCGAGCTACCCCCTCGTCTTTTGAAGCGCGGCGTCTGGTATTTGATAGCATTTGCAAAATAGGTTACGACACACGATAGTAAGGAATGCGAGCGTACTCGGAAGACTTAAGAACGAGAATCGTAATAGCAGTTGAGGAAGAAGGGCTTGCTAAGGTAGAAGTAGCAAGACGTTTCAAAATAGACCGAGCGACGGTTTATCGTTACCTAGCACGCGCTGGGCAAGGCGAACTCAAAGCAAGAACCTCACCAGGCCGCACCCGCAAGCTAACCCCGGAACAGGTGCAGGCGTTTAAGCGGCAGCTCGAGGCGCATAGCGATGAGACGCTGATAGAACATGCTGAACGGTTTGCCGAGGAACAGAGCGTCAACCTCGCCTTTTCGACGGTGAACTTGTATTGCAAACGACTGGGTATCACGCGTAAAAAAAGCGTCTCTACGCCAAAGAACGGGACGAAGCTGCTCGCGAACAGTGGTTAGCCGAAGTCACCCGGCTCGAGGCCGAAGACTTTGTGTTTCTAGATGAAAGCGGGGCGTGGTTGGGACTGACCCGCACCTACGCCCGCTCAGCTAAAGGAACCCGTGCAGTCGATGACGCCCCCAGACGCAGAGAAGGCAAGCTCAGCTTAATCGCTGCAATTACCCCACAAGGACTCGACCCTGAACGTTGCCTGATTCATCCCGGTGCTGTAGATACTACGGCGTTTCTCACCTACTTGCGTGAGGTACTCGTCCCCACGCTAAACCCTGGACAAGTGGTGTTTATGGATAACTTCACCATTCACCACAACAAAAACGTCAGGCGACTCGTTGAAGGTGCAGGCTGCTACCTTGGCTACCTCCCAACCTACTCACCCGACTTTAATCCCATCGAACTCGTCTTCTCTAAAGTCAAAGCCTTTCTTAGAAAAGCCCGCGCAACTCTTGTCGCCGACCTCATCAACGCTATTGCTAAAGCTATTGCTACCGTCTCACCGCAAGAGGTTCAGAACTGCTTTAATCACTGTGGCTATGATTGATGCAAATGCTATGAGAAGGCTAGACCCGAATTAGGCACAGGGTTGCGTGTTGTACCTGAGACGACCTCCGCGAGAACCGGGGTAGCTACGTTCAAGACCGTGTGGTGCGGGAAGTTCAGGCTCGAGCCCCTGTTTCCCTGGATCGTCCTTGCTTGGGTTTTAGGCATCACAACGCTCTGCGCCCGCCTGAGCGTCGCCATATCGACGCTCAGGCGGCTACGCTCGAGCTTCGTTCAGCGCGCCCCTTAAAACGGTGACGCATACCGTCGGGCGACTCCACAAAACGCTGGCACTAGGCCGCAACGTCGAAGTCAAATCGCAGCTGGCGGACGTTCCCTTGGTCACAGGGTATCTAAAACCGCTCATTTTGGTTCCTATGGGTGTGTATTAGCGGACTGACGCCGCAGCAGCTCGACCTTATCCTCGCGCACGAACTGGCACCTATCAAACGCGGCGACCCCTTTATCAACCTGGTTCAACATGCCGCCGAAACCCTCTTGTTTTTTAACCCCGCGGTCTGGTGGATATCCAGCCAAGTCCGTCAAGAGCGCGAATACTGCTGCGACGTTACGGCTATAGCGGTCTGCCACAGCAACATGTACACCTACGCCCAAACTCTCAGCTAACTCAGTCAGTTACGCGCCGCCAGCCAGCCCCGAACTCAACTTAGTCTCACTGCCAACGGAGGTTCGCTTTTGAAACACATCTTGAATTTAACAGGTGAGCCTTTAGCCCCCAGCCCCAGCTACGGTTTAGCCGGTTTGGGCCTCGCGCTCATCTTACTGGGCACGGCGTCCGCCGCACTAGCCCAAACCAAGGGGGGGCGTCTTAACGGTTCTCTTCGAGTCGATGCAGCAGCTCGACCCCTACAAGTCTGCGAACAGCGGCGAACTCGACGCTTTCGCTCAACTTTTTGACCCCCTCATTATGCCTGACCTAGATGATTACAGCGCCACCCCCTACCTCGCGGAGAGCTGGGAAAATCCTGATGACACCACCTGAGTTTTTAAGCTCAGAAAAGGTGTGACCTTTCACGACGGCAACGATGTTTTTCCTGAAGGTGCGAATAGAGAAGTCGTAGCTGATGACGTCGTGTATTCCGTTAACCGCTTTTTAGACGTGTCTACCGCCTTTACCCTGGGCGATATTGAAAGCGTCACGGCGCTAGACGACTACACCGTCGAACTCAAAACGGCTGCGCCCGACCCCTTTTTGCTGAGCGACCCCAACCGGTTGGCGCGGGTACTCATCGTGCCCCGCGAAGCCGTCGAACAGCTCGGTGAGGACGGTTTTGCGCTTAACCCGGTAGGTTAGGGACCGTTTGAACTCGAGTCTTTTACGCCCGACCAAGAGCTCACACTCACGCGTAACGAAGACTACTTCCTTACCCCCAACCTGGACGGGGTAGAGTTTCGTCTTTATCCCCGACCCAACGGTGCAGACCATCTCCCTGGAAGCGCAAGACGTTGATGTGGTCCCTTACCTTCTTAATATCGACTCAGTGACCCAACTCGCCGACAATCCTGAGGTGGAGCTGTTACCGGGGCCGGGCTCTTACCGGGGTCTGGGTATCAACGTCACGACGCCACCTTTTGATGAATTAAGCGTCCGTGACGCGATTTCTAAAGCTATGGACATAGACGCCGCCGTAGCCTCGGTTGTGGGTGACTACGGCCGGCGTGCCTACGGGCAAGTGCCGTACTGGCTCGAGTTTGAAAAAGACCCGGAGCTGCCCGGTCTCTGGTCTTACGATCCCGAAGGCGCAGTAGCAGAACTCGCAGAAGCAGGCTTTAGCGACACGGACGGCGACGGCATCTTAGACCGTGACGGCCAACCGCTCAGCTTTGAAATCAAAACGATTGCGGGTTCGCAAACCAGAGTTCTGACGATTCTCGTTACGCAGCTGCAAGCGCTGGGTAACGACGCGAACTTGCTTCAGCAAGACGGCGCTGTCTGGGGCGAAGATCTGCAAAAGGGCAACGACACCGGCATCTTTTTCGACTACAGCTTTGCAAGTCTTACCGGCTTGTACGCGCTCTTTTACGGCAGCAACGTCGGCGTAACCAACGCACACTTTTACGAGAACGACGAGGTTGACGCCCTGCCCGATGAGGCCAGCGCTACCCTCGACTTTCAAACGCGCAACGACCTTTGGTTAGAAGCTCAGCGCCTCATCATGGCAGACCGAGCGGCACTACCCCTCTACTTTGAAAACGGCTACAGCGTGGTCAACACAGACGTAAAAGACCTGAGACCGGGCGCACTCGGCTTGCAACTCGTGTCACTGCAAAACAACGTTTCTTTGGACAAATAACTTAGGGGCTAGCAGATTTGAAGGTCTCACTAAGGTGAGACCTAGATTTGTTCCTAATCACGCTGGTAACTCAAATTTACCTAGACGAAAGGGGGTGTTCTATCCTCAGCGACCCATTAGTTAAAGCCTACTGTCATGAGTTCGTGCTCGGCGTGACAAGGGGTAGCAACCCCTTATTGGGTATACTTGAACACTGCTACAACCTACGCTGTCGTTCGTACTGTCTTCGCTCGTCATACTCTCTTATTGAGGGTAGGTTTTAACTACCCATGATTTCGTACCTACTACGCCGCGTTACGACGAGCATCCCCGTTCTGCTGGGGATAAGCTTTATCACTTTTGCCCTGATTACCTTCGCGCCGGGTGACGCGATAAGTGTGATGCTAAGTAACGAAACCGCGAACGCGGCCAACCTCGAGCGCCTAGAGGACGAGTTAGGACTTAATGATCCCTGGTACACCCAGTATTATACCTATATAGCAGGGCTTTTTCAGGGCGACTTCGGCACCTCGATCACGTCCCGGCAGCCTGTACTGGACCAGATGATGCAGCGCCTTCCCAACACGCTGATGCTCACCTTTAGCGCTATGCTCGTTGCGCTTGTTATCGCGGTTCCGGTAGGCACCTTGTCCGCCGCCAGACGAGGTAGACCTGAGGACTACGGCGCTATGGCGTTTTCGATGCTTGGGGTCGCGATGCCTAACTTTTGGCTGGGTCTGATTCTCATCTTGTCTTTTGGGCTCGAGTTGCGCTGGTTGCCGATTCGGGGGATCGGCAGTCTGGAGGACGGCTTATGGGACTTTGTCAGCCACCTCATCCTGCCTGCGCTTACGCTCGGAACAGCACTCGCCGCCATTCTGACGCGCCTCACACGCAGCGCGGTGCTCGACGTCTTATCTAAAGATTATGTCCGCACTGCCAAAGCTAAAGGTCTACGGGGGTCACGCGTTCTTTTTAGACACGCCTTACGCAACGCGGTTGTCCCCGTCGTGACCACCGCTGGCTTATTTGGCAGCTTGCTGGGCGGCGCGGTCGTCGTCAAAACGATTTTTTCGTGGCCCGGTCTGGGACTCTTGTCCATCACCGCAATTCGGCAGCGCGACCTGCCGCTAATTCAGGGCAGCGTCCCGGTCTTTGCCCTCTGCTTTATGGTGGTCAATTTGCTCGTAGACCTGCTCTACAGCAGCATCGACCCGAGGATTCGCTATGCTTGACGCTGCCGCCTCGCCTAAAAGAGTAAAAAACAGGGCGCTACGAAAGTTTTTGCGTAACCCGCTAGCGGTGATAGGCGCGGTGCTCATCGTGGGTTTAGTCCTGGCTGCGGTCTTTGCGCTCTGGGTCGCCCCTTTTAGTCTGCTCGAGCTCGATCTGATCAACGCCTATCAAACCCCCGGCACCGGCGGGCACCTTTTAGGCACCGATAACTTTGGCCGTGATATCTTGTCCCGCCTCATCTACGGGTCACGCATCTCGCTACTTATATCGTTGTGGTCAGCATTGCTGCAGTTGTCGGGACAATTTTAGGCGTCGTGGCGGGCTTTTACGGCGGCGTCGTGGATAACCTCAGCACGCGCCTGGTCGAGATTTTTTACGCGTTTCCCCTTTTGATTTTGGCCATCGCGGTGATTGCCCTGTTCGGCCCCAGCATCTTTAACGTGATGTGGGTGCTGGGTTTGGTGAGCTGGCCACTCTATGCCCGCGTAGTCAGGGCGGAGGTGCTGAGTTTACGCGAGGCAGAGTACGTCGAAGCGGCGCGAGCGGCGGGTATGGGCGACGGGCGCATCATGTTCAAGCACATTTTGCCCAACAGCCTGACCCCTGTTATCGTGCTGGCGACCTTTGGGATTCCCGAAGCTATTTTGGCGTCGGCGGCGCTGGGCTTTTTGGGTCTGGGTGTACAACCGCCCACCCCCGAATGGGGCGTAATGATCAGTGAGGGCAAAGACTTCGTTCGCCGCGCTCCCTACCTCATCACCATGGCCGGGTGTGGCCATTATGATGGTCGTCCTGAGTTTCAACTTTTTGGGTGACGGCTTATGCGACGTGCTTGACCCTAAGGGGACGGATTAGGGCAAAAAGTTGTGGTCTGCGGTTAAGTATTGGAGATTTTTGAGCGCACGTCCTAAGCGCGGCGGTCTCATTAGCTGGCGTTGTAGGGGCAAATCAACCCGGCTGAACGACCTAGAAGCAAACAGACTCAAAGAGGCGAGCTATGTTTAGTATCGAGGACGAACTTAAAAAAGTACCGGACTACGAGCGGTTTTTAACGTTAGACGAGCTGATAGCAAAAGCTCGAGCCGTTGCACACAAGCACCCGGACGTGTTCAGCTATGACGTCGTGGGGCACTCGGGTGACGGTGGAGCTATTCCCATGCTCACCGTGGGGTCGGGAGAGAAACACCTCCTGCTCTTCGCCTTTCCGCATCCAAATGAACCCATCGGCGCGATGCTCATTCAATTTTTGCTGGACGAACTCCTTGACAACGAACGCTTGCGCGAAGCCTATACCTGGTATCTGCTGCCGTGCGTAGACCCGGACGGAACGCGCCTTAACGAGGGCTGGTTCGCTGGTCCCTACACCATCAGAAATTACGCCCGTCATTTCTACCGGCCTCCCTCCGCGGAGTAGGTCGAGTGGACGTTTCCCGTCCATTACAAAGACCTTCATTTTGATGCGCCGCTGCCTGAAACTTCGGCCCTCATGACGGCCTTTGAGATAGCGAAACCCAACCTCGTCTATTCCTTGCACAACGCTGGTTTCGGCGGGGTTTACTACTATCTTTCCCCCGACCTCAGGGATGTTTACGGGGCGTTTGGCGAGAATTCCCAAAGCGCGCGGTCTGGCGCTGTCGTTAGGCGAAGCGGAGATGCCCTAGGCGACGGAGTTCTCTCCGGCTGTCTACCAAATGTCCTCTATCGG
This sequence comes from Truepera sp., assembly GCA_965215315.1. GTDB lineage: Bacteria > Deinococcota > Deinococci > Deinococcales > Trueperaceae > Truepera. The sequence goes on from CBDCDB010000008.1 coordinate 3,711,012, forward strand.
CGAAGCCTACGATTATTTCGAGGTCTACGGTGACGTCCCGCCCGCCGAGCTGATTCAAGGAGGCGGCTCGAGCGCCGACTATTTACGGGCTCTGAAGCTCGAGCCCGAGCCGCCCATGCTGGTGACTGAACTGCCCTACTTCCAGACCGACCAAGTCGCCGACCAGACATCTACCGACCAGACGCGGCGTGAGGTAATTCTAGCGGGTATCCGGCAGGCTAAAGACTCGGTGTCGGGTGTCAAGGCTATTTTAGAACGTATCGCCCCCGAGATGACAGTGGACAGCCGGTTTTACCGCGCCGTTTCGCTCTTTACCGAGCAGACGTTAGACGCACTGCCGAGCAGAGAAACCTGGGCCGCTGAAGCCGCCGATATGAACCAGCCCGCTACTGTGGCGCAACGCACCGATGAGCTGTACCTGGGCTCTTTTTACCGTTTTTTAGTGGCGAGTATGCTGCGCCGCGCTCTAGAGGTGCAAGCTCGAGCATTCAACCAGCGAAACCCTACTGAGCGCCCAAGCGGATCTGGAAACTCTGCTGGAAACTTGGGCTGCGCGGTTAGAGACGGGGCTCGAGTACGAAGCCAGCCCGATTAAAACCCTCGTCGAGGTGCAGTACGGCGCACTGCTCGCGGTACTCGGCTCGAGTCACTTTGCGAAAGGAAGCTCCAAATGACCGTACCTAACGCCATCACAGACCTGGAGAGCTTGAAAGAACTCTGCGGTGAACCCAACCCGCACACCCCGTATAAAATTCAGGAGAAGCTTACCGAGCAAGCCAAAAACTTTTTACGCCAATCCCCTTTTATGCTGCTTTCGACAGTTTCACCTGAGGGCGAGCTAACCATCTCTCCCAAAGGCGGCGATCTTGGCTTCGTCGTCCTAAACGAAGCGGCCAACACCCTCTACCTGCTGGACGTCAAAGGCAACAACCTTATTTTTTCGGTGCAAAACATGCTGCTTAACCCTAAAGTAGGGCTTATCTTTTTTTGGAACGGGCGAAACCCTGCAGGTTCACGGTCAAGCGCAGCTCAGCGATGACTCCGAACTGTGCTCGAGCTGTACCGTTAGCGGCAAAGCGGCGCGACTTGTCACGGTCGTTCAGATCACGTCTTACTACTTTCACTGTTCGGCGTCACTTACAGCGATTTGCGCTAGCTTTGATATAGCGTCATAGTGGAGCATGGCATACTCACTCGACTTACGCGAACGAATTGTCGAAGCGGTAGCGGAAGGGCAGAAGCATCAGGACGTTGCAGCGCGCTTCAAGGTAGGCGTGGCGACGGTGCGGCGTTACCTCAGCCGCTCACGGGGAGCTGGCAGCCAAGGCACCACCGGGCCGCAGCGCGTTAATTCCAGCCGAAGCGTATGAGCTGCTAAGCGAACAAGTCAGACAGCATAACCAGGTCACCCTGGCCAGACACTGCGAACTCTGGGAAGAACAGCAGGGCGTCAAGGTCAGCATCGTAGCCATGTGCCGCACGATGCAGCGTGCTGATCTATCGAGAAAAAAAGACGTTGGGAGCGAGTGAACGTGACGAAGGGCAACGCTTGCGCTGGCTGGCTAAAGTGTTCTGTGTTGACCCAGGCAAAGTCGTCTTTGTCGATGAGAGCGGCTTTAACTTTGCTATGACACCTCTCTACGCCCGTGCTCCGAAGGGGGAACGCGCTTACAACCAAGTGCCCCGTAACCGGGGTGAGAATACCAGCCTCATCGCCACCCTTTCCCTTAACGGACTGCAAGCTCCTATGACACTTCAGGGCAGCGTTGACGGCCTTGCGTTCGAGACCTATGTCGAGCAGATGCTTGTACCTACCCTTACCCCAGGTCAGATCGTTGTGCTTGACAACCACCGTATCCATAAAGGCGATAGGGTCGCCGAATTGCTGGCTTCCAAAGGCTGCTCGCTGCTTTTCCTGCCACCTTACTCACCGGACCTGAACCCCATCGAAGAAGCGCTTTCTAAAATCAAGACCTTCGTCAAAGCGAGCCAGGCACGAGCTCGAGACGCCCTCGATCAAGCCATTGCCGCTGCCCTGAAAACCATCTCCTTGCAAGACATCCTTGGCTGGTTCGGTCATTCCGGCTATAACCTACGCTATCAGTGATTACGCAAAGCGCTGTAACCTCGCTAAACTATGGGAGCCTGAGTACTGGTCTGAAAAGGCAAAGATTTTCTGGAGAGAGGAGGTAGAGCCGAATCTGCCGAATCCGAACGACAAGCTGGACGAAGACTTTTAGCGCGGCGACTTTTAGCGCGTTGTAAACCGGGGCACCTAGCGCAAAGTTCGGTCGCGCGTCAGAGTAGAACCTAGCTCAAAAATGATTTTTCAGACTGAGCGCGTCTCATCTTACTCGCCTAGCTCGGTCAACCCCCAATGGGCGAAAGCCGTTAGGGGGTTTTGAGCTGGCCTTTAGTCAGCTTTCGGCGCTCACGCAGTAATCGAGCGTGAAAGACGCGTTGAAAGTAAAACGGTAAGTGTCCGGTATTCAGAGTCTACCAAGTAGGTGTTGCCTTAGCAGAAAGCGGTTGAGCATACTGAGTAGGCAACGCAGACCCGAAACGCGGTAAAGTGGACGTCCTATGATTCAGAACCGCCGCGCCTCTTTCGACTACGAACTCTTGGAGCGCTTTGAAGCAGGCATCGCGCTGACCGGCAGCGAGATCAAATCGCTTCGTCACGGGGGTGTGACGCTCGGTGAAGCGTTTGCCCGCGTCCGGGGTGGTGAGGTCTTTTTAGAAGGGATGCACATCCCGCCGTATCAGGAGGCGAGTTACAACAACCACGAACCCGTTCGCAGCCGTAAACTGCTCCTGAAACGCTCTGAAATCGCCGAGATTACCAAAGGCTTGGAACGCAAGGGGCTGACGCTGGTTCCGACGCGGCTCTACTTTAAGGGGGGCTGGGTGAAGCTCGAGCTAGCGCTTGGTCGCGGTAAAAAGCGTTATGACAAACGCCAAGATGAGGCTAAACGGGACGCGCAGCGCCAGATGGAGCGGGCGCTCAAGCGCTAGATGCGTCTTCTTTTCGCTCTGCTTACGTTGCTTGTGCTAGCTGCAAACGCGCTGGCGCAGCAGCAGTTGGTCGTCAACGGCACCTTTCTAAACGTTCGCACCGAACTCGTTCCCGGCACGGCCTATGCGCCAGCCGAAGCCTATGCGCGCGCACTCGGCGCAGCGTACCGCTTCGACGCGCGTACCAGCGTTCTGCTTTCGTTCGGTGGGCGGTTTCTAAGTTTGCAGAGCTTTCCTGCGCCCGCCCAAGCTGCTGCGGCAACCACAGCTCTGACGGTTGACGGGCAGCGCCTTGCAAGTACGGGCGCGGTCAGTGAGGGCGATACGGTTTACCTGCCGGTGAAAAGTGTCACAGCGGCGCTCGGCGGCCGGACGGCCTATCTAGGGGAGACGAAAACCGTCGCGGTCGTTTTTCCCAGACCGAAACTCACCGAGGTGTCACCGCCAAAAGCGTGGGGGAGCCAAGAGCGGTTTGTTTTGACCTTTGACGCGCCGGTCGCTATGGAAGACTATTTTGAACCCTCACTCGGGGTCGCGCGGTTTCGTTTTCCTAGAGCCGAGCTTGGCTCGGCAGGGCTGGGCGGGCGGCCCTTCAACCTCTCCGGAGGCCGCATCCGCGACTACGCGTTCGTCCCTAGTGGCGGCTTTTTAGATTTTAATCTGACCCTGCAAAAGGGCAACAGCTACCGCACCTTTAGTGAACCTTACGGGGCGGGCGAGCGCGTTGTCATCGACGTGTTTCGTAGTCCGGCAGAGGGTAGCGCCGGAGCGCAAACGCCGGTTCTGATGCTCGCGGCTGAACCCGGTACCCGCGAGCTGACCGAACGTCTCAAGGCTGCGCTCGAGTCTAGAGGATTTGAGGTCGACGTGCAGGTTGAGGTGCAAAGTGACGCGTCGGCAGGGGCGGCTCAGCTGGGCTTCGCTGCGCCTTTTTTGCTCACGCTCCGGCGGGCACCGCTGCCAGCCGGTCGCTTTAACATCTACTATCTGCCCGAGGACGCCCCCGCGCTGAGCGCTCCGGTACGACGCGCCCCGGCCCAAGCGGCGTCTGACGAGGCCAAAGCCTACCTCGCTCGCCTTGCTCCCGACGCGGCTTTAGGTGAACGGTTGGCGCGGGGACTCGCTACCGGCCTGAGCGCACGCACCCCTTTGACCCTGGGGTCTTTGATGGCCGCGCCTTTAGAGGCGCTCGGCGGCGCAGCGGGGCGCGGGGTGATGCTCGAGCTAGGCGCAGGCGACCTGAACCTCTCTGACCTGGCCGTCACCCTAGCTTCGCTGCTCAGCACGCTGTTGCAGGGTTCTTAGTGCGGCCCCTGCCGACGCTGCTAGGTGCGCTCTTACTGCTCGCCGGGATTCTTGCGCTCGTGCAGACTCGTTCGCCTCCTGTGCCGCTGCCCGCTTTGGTGACGCCCGGGCCCCTCGCTACAACGCCGTTTCGCGCTGTGTTGATTCAGCAAACAGACGGCGAAGTGCGGACGCGTGACGTCACGCTCCGCGCTGCCGATACCCCACCCGCCCGCCTCGGCGCGACCTTGAGGGCGCTCCGGACGTGGCTTTTGGAGACAGGCGCGTGGCCCCGAGGACTCGGTGCGCCGCGCGTGTTCTGGCTCGGTGAGTTCTCCGGCGAGGGCCGCGCGGCGCTCGACTTTTCACTTTCGGGTACGCCCGACGTACCGGTTTCGGCTGAAGTGTGGTTGTTGGGGTCCATCCGCCGGACAGCAGCCCGTCAAGGGATCGCTGATACGTTTGTCTTAGTTAACGGACGAGTGCCCCCGACCTTTTTGGGTCAGGTAGTGCTGCCGCAAACGCTTGAGGATTTGGCGGTGAAATAATTTCAGCTGCAAGCCCAGCTCGAGCGTTTGCTAACAGGGTCTTGAGCAAACAGTACGGTACTAAAGCGACCTGAACGCCGCTCATATCTTAGCTTTCAGACTGTAATGCTTGACAATCTGCGCGGCAGCTTCTGCGGGGGACGCCTGCTCCGTGTCGATAGTCAGGCTTTCCCATCCAACCGCCGCAGCAAAAGGTGAGCGAGCTTCGGCGTTACGCAAAAAAGTATTGAGCACCTCCCCTGAAACGATCTTCCCGTGACGTTTTCTGTTGTCATTACCGATGCGGTGTCCCAGGGTCTCCGGAGTGCAGGTCAGGTGGACAAAACAGACTTCGCCACCCGCTTCCTCGACTACAGCAACGCAGCGAGACATCAAGGCTTCCCGGTTACGTTCGTAAACCATCGTAAAGATGAGCCCGTCGATTTCGGCTTCGGCTGCCTTGGCAAAAACGCTCAGCCGCACGCCCCAGATAAGCTCGGCAAAAGGTGGTGTTCCCCTCTGAAAAACCGATTCGACCAAATCTACCGTCAGATGATTGTGAAAGACTTTGAATGAGGTCAGTCTTGCAAGCTCTTTGGCGACGGTCAACTTTCCTACTGCGGGTGGGCCGTAAATGAATATAAGCTTTACCGGAGACCTCCTTGCTGTAGTCTTACTGCAGTCTAGTGGCCGCTACTTGTCCGATGAGCAGCGCCCCGTAGCCCAAAAAAAGATTCCCGCCGATATAGAGCAGTGCGTAGGCGAACTGACCGCTTTTTAACAGTCCCTCGGCATCTAGTTCAAAGGTTGAAAAGGTCGTAAACGCGCCGCAAAAGCCGGTGCCAAGCGTTAGCGACCAGACCCCGCTCAGCCGTCCTTGCAACGTCAGTGTCGCCAAAAACGCCAGCAAAAACGAGCCCACCACGTTGACGAGCAGAGTTGCCGCCGGTAGACCCATGAAGGGCGTCTGCATTAACCTCCCCTGCACCATCACCGTCACAAGGTAGCGGGCAAGCGCTCCGAACGCGCCGCCCGCCATCACCCCAAGCATATTAAGTACGGGGGTTCCCATCTAGGGGTACATACGGGTCAGCAGCCGCGGAAAGGGAATAACTTCGCGTAGGTGATGCACGCCCGTAACCCACGCCAACAGCCGCTCGAAGCCGAGGCCGAACCCTGAATGCGGTACCGAGCCGTAACGCCGCAAATCCAGATACCAGGCGAACGCCTCTTGCGGCAGCTTATATGTGTCAATCCGAGATTTTAGAAGCTCAAAGTCGTGAATACGCTCTGAACCCCCGACAAGTTCGCCGTACCCTTCCGGCGCGATGAGGTCGTCGCACTTGACGCGGGTCGGGTCATCGTCGAAGGGTTGCATATAAAAGGCCTTGGTCTCGGTGGGCCACGCGTCGATAAAGACAGGGCGGTCGTAGAGGTTGCCTAAAATTGTCTCGTGCGGCGCACCGAGGTCGTCGCCCCAGGTAAGGTGTTCGCCATGTTCGGCAAGTTTGGCGAGGGCTTCATCGTAAGAGAGGCGAGGAAAGTTGCCCCCAGCGGTAGCTTCCAACACGGTCGTATCCCGCTCCAACATCATCAGCTCGGTTTTACGGTTTTCAAGGGCGCGGCCTACGAGGTACGTAACGAACTCCTCTTGCAACTTCATATTACCTTCGTGCTCCAAATAGGCGACTTCAGGCTCGATCATCCAGAACTCTAAGAGGTGCTTGCGCGTCTTCGACTTTTCGGCGCGAAAGGTCGGCCCGAAAGTATAGACCTTACCCAGAGCGAGTGCCCCGGCCTCGGCGTAAAGCTGCCCGGACTGCGACAGGTACGCTTTATCTTCACCGAACAGATCGATTTCAAACAAGTTGGTGGTGCCCTCGGCGGCGTTTGGGGTAAAAAACGGCGTATCGAAGCGGACAAAGCCGCGTTCGGCAAAAAAATCGTGAACGGCGCGTTCTAATTCGTCCCGGACGCGCATGATGGCCCACGGCTTTTTGTTCCGCAGGTACAAATGGCGGTGTTCCATCAGAAAATCGACGCCGTGTTCTTTGGGCGTGATGGGGTAGTTTTCGGTTTGGGCGACCAGCTCGAGCCCCGTCACCCCTAACTCAACGCCCGAAGGCGAGCGCCCGTCGGCCCTTACCTCACCGGTGACGATAAGGCTCGACTCTTGTGTGAGCGAACGCGCCAGCTTGAACGTCTCTTCGTCTACGTCATTTTTGACTAACACGCCCTGCACAAAGCCGGAACCGTCACGGAGTTGTAAAAAGGCAATCTTGCCGCTCGAGCGCGACCCCGCCAGCCAGCCCTGCACGGTGACGCGCTCGCCCAAATGTTCTTTAAGGTTTTGAATTGAGACGACCATAAGGTGAGTGTATCAAGACTCGGTTTAGGGAGCGCGTTAAACGGTGACGTACACAGTGATGTATATGGTGACGCACCAAGATAAAATCCGCTCTTCAGCGAAACTCGTTTCTTACTAAGTTGTAAACACCAAGCTGTAACAGCATCTGAGGCTGCTCCAGGAAACTCTAATGGGGGCTTCCGCTTAGCCGTTAGTTCAGACCATTTTAAGCGTCATGGCGCGTTCTAGCGCCTCGACCACGCCGCACTCGTCTACGCCGCCGACCGTAAAAAACCGTTCGCGCAGTTCAGCGGGCGCTTCGGCCATCACGACGGGGTGCCCGACGGCTTCCAACATCGGCAGGTCGCCTACGCTGTCACCGACCGCCATCACGTTTTCGGTTTTGAACCGCTGGCTTTTGATCAGCGCCCGAACCGCCGAACCTTTAGATACGCCCTTGGTCGTGATACTCATAAAGACGGTGCCTTTGAGGGCGGGGGAGACGGCGCTCGAGACCTGCACCCCCGCCAGCGTCAGAGCTTTGGCCTGCGCCACCTGCTCTCCCGGAACGACCCACTGCGCCCGCACGACGGGTTCGTTTTCTGCGACGTCCTCCAAGTTCCTTACAATGGCCGACGCCCCGATCATCTTCGCGTGCGATTCGCTCAGGGGCGTGCGCCGCTCGACGTACAGCGCGTTCGAGGTGTAGACCTCGAGAACCAGATTGTGCGCCCGTGCGTGCGTGATGAGCGCCTTGGTGTCCGCCTCTCTAAGCGCGTGCAGTTCTACCACGTCGCCGTCGGCGTAGGCGGTCATCGCGCCGTTCTGAAAGATGTGCGGGACGCTCTTACCGAGCCGTTCCGCGACTCGTTTGGCGACGCCGACGCGGGGCCGACCGGTACAGACTGCAAATTTAATCCCTGCACCCTGGGCCTTTTCAACAGCGTCCCAGACGCACGATAAGACTTGACCGCTCGAGCCGATCACGGTGCCGTCTAGGTCAAGCAGCACAAAAGGAATCACGCCGGTTCCTTTTCTAAAAGTGCGAGCTGTAACGAGAGTTCGGTAAGCTGCGCTCTTGTCAGCGCCCCCGGCGCGCCGGTTAAAGGGTCGGCCCCGCGCTGATTTTTGGGGAAGGCGATCACTTCGCGGAGGCTTTTCGCACCTGCTAAAAGCATGATGAGCCGGTCTAAACCCCAGGCGACGCCGCCGTGCGGCGGTGCGCCGTAAGCGAGCGCGTCCAAAAAGAAGCCGAACCGCGCCCGCGCCTCGTCGTCCGAAAAACCCAAAGCCCGGAACATGGCAAGTTGGGTCTCGAGCCGGTAGATACGCAGCGACCCGCCGCCGATTTCAAAGCCGTTCAAAACCAGGTCATACGCCCACGCTCGCACCTTTCCGGGTTCGGTAGCGAGCAGCGGCAGGTCTTCGTCTTGCGGGCGAGTAAAGGGGTGGTGCATGTAGGTGTAGCCGCCCGTTTTCTCGTCGCGCTCTAACAGCGGAAAGTTGACGACCCACAAAAACGCCAGCTCGCCTTCGGGGATAAGGTTCAGGTCGTGCGCCAGTTTGAGCCGAACCGCGCCGAGCGCTTCGCAAGCGGTGCGTGTTTTCGCGGCTACGATGAGGAGTAAATCACCGGCTTCGGGTGCGTGCTGCGTGAGCGCTTGAACTTCAGAATCGGCTAAAAACTTGGCGATGGGGCTGCTGAAGCCTTCGCCCTCACGCCGGAGCCACGCCAGACCCTGTGCGCCGTAGGTTTTGGCGTGGGTCTCGAGTTCCCCCAACCGTTTACGGCTGAGACCGGCGGCGTGCTCTGCCGGAATGGGAAGCGCCCGAACACTGCCGCCGGAAGCCAACACCGAGGCAAACCCACGAAAGGTCGTGCTGCTAAAGATGGGGGAGAGGTCGGTCAGCTCGAGCCCGAACCGCACATCCGGTTTATCCGAACCGTACCGGGCCATCGCCTCATCAAAGCTCAGGCGCGGAAACGGTGCAGGAACGTCGCGGCCCAGTGCGGTTTTCAGAACGAACTGCATCAACCGTTCGTTGAGGTCTAGCACATCGTCTTGGTCAACAAACGACATTTCAATATCGAGCTGCGTGAAGTCGGGTTGACGGTCGGCGCGGAGGTCTTCGTCCCGAAAGCAGCGGGCAATTTGAAAGTAGCGCTCCAAACCGCCCATCATCAGGAGTTGCTTAAAAAGCTGCGGCGACTGCGGCAAGGCGTAAAAGCTACCGGGCTGCGTCCGCGACGGCACGACGTAATCGCGGGCACCCTCGGGTGTCGAGAGCGTCAAGAGGGGCGTTTCGACCTGCGTAAAGCCTTCGGCGTCTAAAAAGTCCCAAATCGCTTTGCTGACGCGGTGCCGTAGGAGGAGCGGGGCAACGGCTTCAGGGCGGCGGAGGTCGAGATAGCGGTATTTGAGCCGTAAGTCTTCACTGACTTCAGCAGCCTTTTCGGGATTATTCAGCACAAAGGGCGGGGTTTTAGCTTCGGACAAGATGGTGATACTTTCAACCAGAACTTCAATCTCGCCGGTCTCGAGTCGCTCGGTGCGCTGCGTTTCGGGGCGGAGCCGCACGCTGCCGCTGACCGTCACGATAAACTCGGGCCGGAGCTGTTCGCCCGCCGTAAAAGCCGCCGAGTCCGGTTCGATCACGACCTGAACCAGACCGCTGCGGTCGCGCAAATCCAGGAAGATCAAGCCGCCCAAATCGCGGCGACGGTGAACCCAACCTTGCAGCGTGACGGTTTCGCCCGCGTTGCCTCCGCGCAAGTCGCCGCTCACATGGGTGCGTTTCACAGGCTGACCTGCAGGTCTAGTGTTTCGGTACGCGCCATCAAAAAGGACTCGAGATCAGACTCGGCAACCTCGAGCTGTTCGCCGGTTCCGAGTTCTTTAAGCGTGTACATCCCGCGCTCCCGCTCCCTGTCACCGCGCAGCCCCGCAAACCGTGCGCCGCTACGCTCGGCGTCGCGTAACCCTTTACCCGGATTACGCTCCTTGTACCCGTGCTGCACCGCAAAAAGACTGCGTAACGTAAAAGCGGTGCGGGCAACTTCGGAAATTGCCATTTCGTCCATCGGGACGAGAAAGAGGAGCGGTTTGGCTTCAGCTTCTTGCGGCACCTCGTCTTGCGCCATCGCGTCGAGGACGCGCTCGACGCCGAACGCCCAACCGATACCGGGTGTGGCAGGGCCGCCCAAATGCTCAATCAGCCCGTCGTAACGACCGCCCCCACCCAGCGCCGACTGTGCGCCGATGCCCGCGTGATGCACTTCAAAGGCGGTGCGGCGGTAGTAGTCCAAACCCCGGACGATGCTGGCGTCAACTTCAAAAGGGACGCCCCAATCGGTTAAGAATTCTTGCACAGTGTCAAAATGTCTACGGGCACCGTCGTTGAGGAACTCGAGTGGACGCTTGAGCGCCCCGACAATCTCCTGGTCGCCCTTATCTTTACTGTCTAGCACACGCATCGGATTGAGGCGAAGGCGTTCCTGACTCGTCTCGGAAAGTTCATCCGCGCGTTTGCCGAGTTCGTCCCGTAAGTATTGATTATACGCCGCTTTGTCCTCTGGGTCGCCGACCGAACCGAGTTTTACGGACAGGTTTTTGAGCCTGCACGCGCCCAGGACTCGGTAGAGGAGCGCGACAGTTTCAGCGTCGATCAAAGGGGTCTCGAGACCTAACACTTCACAGTTGAGCTGCTGAAACTGCCGAAATCTGCCCCGTTGCGGCCTTTCGGCGCGGAAGATCGGGCCTCTGCTCCAGAGCTTGACCGGCGCGGGGCGGTTGGTCAGGCCGTGCTCGAGGTACGCCCGCAAAACGCCCGGCGTAAACTCGGGCCGGAGCGTTAAGCTGCGCCCGCCAGCGTCTGAGAAGGTGTACATCTCTTTTTGGACAATAAGGTCTGAGGCTTCGCCCGCAGCTTTGACGAAGATCTCGCTGTGTTCAAATACCGGCGGGGTCAGTTCCTGAACGCCAGCGTGACCGAGCACACGAGCTGCAGCTCTAAAAACGTGTTCCCAACGCCCTTGGTCGGCGGGTAAAATATCGTAGGTGCCTCTAACGGCCTGAAACTTCATACCACCCGAGTCTAGCACTCAGCTCCGCGCGGTTCGTTACTTTGCTGCTCTAAACGTTTAGCAGCTCCGGTTTAGTCGGTGCCGTCTACTCGAGAAGCGTGATACGGAGTGTTCAACCTGAACTCGGGTCGCTCCCCCGTAAAAGTGTCTTCTCATAGCGAAAGGCGAACCGTAAAAACACGGTAAAAAATAAAAGGCAGCGAGCTTGACCTCGCTACCCAATACAAGCTACTTTTGTTGTTAGGGCAAATTGGCTGGTAAACCGTTACTCTTGACGCCGTTAACGTAAACGAAGGCAAACCCGTAGCCCGCATTTTTAGGAACATCTAGGGTGATACGCGAGGGCGACCATGAGGTCGTTTTAATCCGTCCGCCGCCGTCCCCGTTAATGTCCGCACCTAAAACGACGTACGAATTGTTGCCCGCTTGTCCGTCACCCAAGTAGCGCCCCTGCATCACAAGTTCGCCACCGACTTCGCTAGGGGACGTTACCGAAAAGATGGTCGGTTGCACGTTCGTTTCGACGCTCGTTTGGGGAGCGCACGCAGCGAGGACGAGCAGACCCAAAGGCAGTAACGCACGCCGGAACCCTCTAGAGTTTAAGTGTTTCAAAAAAACCTCCTGCTTTCAGGATAGAAGCAGGAGGCGTGTTTGTCTGTGAAGGCTATGAAGGTAGCTTGGCAACTGTGAGAAACTTTACATGAACGTTTTGCCGAGCACTTCACCAGGCACTTTAGCAGCGGGTGCTTGTTTCTAGGTAGTGGATTTTGTGAGCGCTTCGTCTCTTGCCTTAGCAAGCGTGTCCATCAGGCTGCCAAACGGCGTAACAAACTTTTCGACCCCTTCGTCCTCGAGCCGCTGCGTCGCTTCGTCGATGCTGATGCCTAGAGACTCCAAAGTTTTCAAAGTCTCATCGGCTTTATCCGCACCCTGCTCCAAGGTTGCCGCAGGCGCCCCCGACTCACGGTAGTAGTCCAATGTCTTTTGCGCCATCGTGTTGACAGTCGGTTCGCCGACGAGCGGTTCGACGTATTTGTCTTCAGAATAGGCCGGGTTTTTGGTGCTGGTACTCGCCCATAGTAGGCGCTGTGGCTGGGCACCCTGCGCCGCAAGTTTGGCGAACGTTTCGCCGCTGAAAATCTCTCCGTAGGCCACATACGCCATCTTCGCGCTCGCTACGGCCACCTCGCCGAGAATTTTTTCGGCGTGTTCGCCCCGTTCGCCGCCCTCTTTTTGGATGGCCTCCAATTTCGGATCTAACAGCGAATCGACGCGGCTCAAGAAGAAACTCGCTACCGACGCGACGTTCTTGATGTCCTTACGTTTTGCGGCGCGGTCTTGCAGCCCGCCGATGTAAGCTTCAGCGACGAGCTTGTAACGTGGCAACCCAAAAATCAGCGTCACGTTGACGTTGATGCCTTCACTGATCAGCTGCCGAATCGCCGGGAGACCCTCTTGGGTTGCCGGAACCTTGATCATGACGTTTGGGCGGTCGATGATCTGCCACAGCTCCTGTGCTTCCTGAACGGTGCCGTCCGTATCGTTGGCGAGTTTTGGCGAAACCTCGTAAGAGACGAAACCGTCGGCTCCGCCCGTCTCGTCGTACAGCGGGCGAAACAGGTCGCAGGCTCCCTGTACGTCCTCGACAGTCAAGGTTCGGTAAATTTCTTCAACACTTTTGCCGTCTTGTGCCAGGTTACGAATGGCGTCGTCGTAGTCGCTACTCTGGGCAATGGCAGCTTCAAAAATCGCCGGGTTCGAGGTGAGACCCCGCAGGCCGTTGTCAATAAGGTCTTGTAAACCGCCCTCTGTGACCAGGCTACGGCGCAGGTCGTCTAACCACGGGGACTGTCCGAAGGTTGAAAGTTTCTCGAGTGAGTTCATGTTACGCCTCCTTAGAGTTACTATAGCGCCTATCGTCTCACAAATTCGGTTGCGCAACCGTCAGGCACCGCGCAGATTTTGACCCACGCCACCCTCTAGACTCTTAAGATGGCCCACAAAAAAGACAACCATAACGACGACTACGACGAAAAATATACCGACCCTGAGCTGCGCCGTAAACTCAAAGACGACATCCAGGCGTCAAGCAAGGGCGGTAAAAAAGGGCAGTGGTCGGCCCGTAAAAGTCAGCTGCTCGTTCACGAATATGAAAAGCAGGGCGGCGGGTACAAGGGTGAGAAGAGTGACGACGCAAAGTCGTTAGAGTCTTGGACAAACGAAAACTGGCAAACCGAGGACGGTAGCGCTGACGCCCGCCAAAAAGATGGGAGTACCAAACGTTACCTGCCGGAAAAAGCGTGGGACGCGCTAAGTGAAAAAGAGAAAAAAGAGGCCGAGAAGAAGAAAAAGCAGGGGGATAAAAAAGGTAAGCAGTACGTTGAAAATACGCTTGAGGCCAAACAAGCCCGTAAAGAAGCGCAGGGCGGAGGCAAAACGAAAGCCGAGCTGATGGATGAAGCGAAGAAACAGGACGTTAAAGGGCGGAGCAAGATGAACAAGGGAGAACTCGAGCGCGCCCTCGCTAAAAATTAGACGTCATCTTTGAGGTGAGAGATTCACGTCAAAAAGTCAAGAAATTCTAGAGTGCGTTTTGTAACGAGTTTAGTTGCAGCCGGGTCGTAAGCGTCTAAAGCGCTGTCCGTAAACAGGTGAGCGCCTCCATCGTAGAGAAATAGCTCGCCATCAGCCTGACTTACAAGTTCTTTGACGTCCTCAACGTCGCCCCATGGGTCGTCCCGCATTACATGAGCTTGTAGCGACACCCCGTCGGGCCAAGCCTCGCCGAACTCGGTAACAGGTATGCCGCCATGATAGAGCAGTGCGCCACGTGCGCCGGGACGCTGCTGGGCAAGCTGTTGTGCGGGCATCAAACCAAGTGAGAAACCGCCGTACACCATATCGTTCGGGAGACCGTCGGCGACAGCGACCCCAGCTTCAGCGAGCGCACCGAAGCCGACGTTTTTGGCGTAGGCGAGCCCTTCTTCAAGTGTCGAGAAGGTGTGCCCGTCATAGAGGTCGGGTACGGTTACGTTATGGCCTGCGGAGCGCAGTTCGTCGGCGAAGGCGGTAATACCTTTAGTCAAGCCTTGGGCGTGGTGGAAAAGTAAAACGTTAGCCATTTTAGTTCCTTTCACTCGCGTTTGCAGTTAACCCTGCTCTTCATTCCAAAATGTCCAGGTTGCGTCATCGAGTGCGCTCAGTTGCTCGCGTGTCCAGCCGCCGCGACGGAGCAAGCTCAAAACCTGTCCCCGGTGATGCGAATCATGGACGATGATGTGCTGCAAAAAGTGGGCCGGGTGGCTTTTATACGCACCTTCAAAAGAGCGGTTTTCAGCTAATGCACTCATGACGGCCTCGAGCGCAGCCTTGTCTCCCGCCACAAACGCCTGCTTAATTTCGTCCAGATTTTGTGTCGTCAAGCGAGGATCTTCTGCCAAGCGAAGATTTTTGTAATTTTCGACAACCGAAGGAATGTCTTCGGCGTGGGGTGGCGAAATAAACCGCAACCAGTTACTGCGAAACTCTGCCAGATGGCCTAAATGTTGACCTATATTCCAACCGCCTTGTCCGTCTGAAAACGTTAAGTCTGATGCAGTTATCGCGCTCAAGACAGCCTCGTTGACCCTAGTGTTACGGTCAAAAGAAGTGAGCAACAAAGCAAGTTCAGGATTCCGAGACATTTTCACTCCTAAATCGTGAAGTGTTACTCGAGCAGCGGCACTCGGCGTTCACGCAGCTGTCCCCGCTCGTCAACTTCAATTTCCCAGACGGCTAGATCGGGGCGGAGTTCGTAGGCTAATGCCTCGAGGCGCTCGGCAAATTCACCGTCCCAGTTACGCTGCGAGACCAGCCGCTCGACAAACCGCTCTGGAGCCGAACCGCCGAGGGCGTAGGAGAGCACTTCCCTGAGGTCGCTCCGGGTCACGTTACGCTAGATCGCTGAACGCGTCTTTCGGAACTTCTTCCTGAACCTCAACACCCTTTACCCCGCTCACAATATCCACAACCCGTTGCCGAATGGTGTCAATGAGCCCGGGCTGGTCTTGCAGATACGCCGAGGCTTTTTCTTTGCCCTGCCCGATGGTCACCCCGTCATACTTGTAAAACGAGCCCGATTTCTGAATGATGTCCAGGTCAGCGGCAATATTGATCAGGTCGCCGACTTTGTCGATGCCCCGCCCGAACATGATCTCGACCTCGGCTTCCTTGAAGGGCGGCGCAACCTTGTTTTTGGTGACTTTGATCCGCGTCAGATTGCCCACCTTATCGGTGCCTGACTTGACGTCGCCTTTACGCCGGACTTCCAGCCTGACCGACGAGTAGAACTTCAACGCCCGACCTCCCGGCGTCGTCTCCGGGTTGCCATACATCACCCCGATCTTCTCTCTGATCTGGTTGATGAAAATAGCGGTGGTACGGCTTTTACTCAGGACCCCCGTCAGTTTTCTGAGGGCCTGACTCATCAGCCGGGCTTGTAGACCCACATGTGTGTCCCCCATCTCGCCTTCGATTTCAGCGCGGGGGACCAGCGCGGCGACCGAGTCAACGACAATTACATCGACCGCACCCGAACGAACTAACAGCTCAGTAATCTCTAACGCTTGTTCGCCGGTATCAGGTTGGGAGACCAAAAGCTCTTCGGTATCGACGCCTAAAGCTTTGGCGTAACCGGGGTCAAGCGCGTGTTCGGCGTCGACAAAGGCTGCCACGCCGCCCGCTTTCTGGGCTTCGGCGATAATGTGTAACGAAAGGGTGGTTTTACCGCCCGACTCAGGGCCATAGACTTCAATCACCCTGCCACGGGGGACACCGCCCACGCCTAGTGCTAAATCAACCGACATCGAACCGGTCGAGATGACCCCTTGGCTGAGCATGGTGCGGTCGTCGCCCAAGCGCATGATGGCCCCTTTACCAAACTGTTTCTCGATCTGCGTGAGGGTCGTTTCCAAACTCTTGCGCCGTTGCGGGTTCATGGGGTCGGGGATCTGTGGTGTGCTCATAAGTGGATTGTACCTTAATTGGTTAGGTAGCTCAAGAGGTTGAAGTACGGGCGGGCGTGTTGCAGCTCGACATGGACGAGTTAACGAGGTGTGAAAACGCAACCGATCATTGACCGCTTTTAGCCAAGACCTTTTCACAAACGTTGAGGGCGTTTTCAAAGTGCCCGAGTTGCCCCAGAACCTTCGCCCGGTCTAGTAGCGCTTCGAGTTCGCGGTGAGGTTGACCTGCCACTAGCCACGCCGCGCTCGCCTGAGCAAAAGCAATTTCTGTGTCTCTGAGACGGGCTTCTTGGTGGGCGACCTGAGCGAGCGTATGGGTATTTAGAGCCCCGAGCCACCGTGTATCAGCTGAGGGTGTGACGGCTGCGTCTCTGAAAGCGGTGGCAAACACCTTGGCCGCGTCATAATCGCCGACTCGGGCCGATAGCGCGGCTTTGACCGCCATGACCTCCGGGGTGTCGGTAACGTCTGCTAGTACAGCCAAGCCCTCGTGATAGTGCGTTAGCTGCCCTACCGCATACGCCCGTAGCGCGCGGCTTTCAGGGTGAGGCGGCTGCCGATTCGCGACTTCAGCCTCCTGAAGTTGTCCTAAAATATCGGCGGCAGCTTGGAAATCTTGCGCCTCAGCTAAAGCGCTTGCCCCGCTATAGTAGGCCGCGCGAGCCTTGTCCCAATAGCCTATTCCACCAAAAGTATGACTCATTTCAAACATCTTTTGGAATATAGGAAGGGCCTGCTCTGTCGGGGTGCTGTCTGCCAACGCACGGAGTAGCGCCATCTTTTCTTCAACGTGCTGTTCGAGGTAAAACGCAGCTATAGGAAAACTAAGTACCTGATTCTCTTGGCTGATGAGGTCAGTACTGCGCAGCTCCGCCAGACACGCTGCGCCCGCCTGTGGCGAGAGGTCTGTAGCAACCTGCGCTGCGGCCAAATTGGGCGATCCCTGCAAGGATAAAGCCAAATAGAGCTGAAATGATTCGGGGGAGACTTCATCTTGTGGCATTTCTTCTAGGCGACTCGAGAGCCGCCGCCGAGCCTCATGAGCGAGCGGCGACTTCAGCCGGGCGAGCAAGCTGTGAAGCTGCGCCAAAACGTCGAGCTTCTCGTTGTTACGTTCGACCTCATAAGTTGCTTCGGCGTAGCGCACGGCGCAGTCTCTAAAGTGCGGGTTTTAGGCGACCTCTTGGGCTACTCCGAGAAGCGCTGCTTGCGCACGTTGGGCGAGTGCTGCCCGTTTTGCGTCTAACCAGTCTAAGAATTCGGTGCTCAGCTCGAGCCACCCGTTCGTCTCTATATCTTTTAGTAAAAGGCCACGTCTGTACAGATTTAAGGCGTCTTCCAAACGACCTTCGTTCGGGGCTTGCTCAAACGCTTTAACGTCGCAAGGTAGCGCCGCAACCTGCACCGTATCCCCGATGTTGACTCCGAGTTCACGTTTTAGCACCGCCCGCGTGACCCCGTAGTTGTTGTGGTCTTTACGCTCCCCTTTTTTGGTGCGCTGCCCCGCTAAATGTGACCAGAACAAAGCAGCGAGTTCCGGACGCGACCGGTGCCCCTCGAGGCTCAGATAACAGAGCACGAGGAGAGGCTTAGTCGATATGTTTGGAGCAGGATTGGAAAATGCAAGAGGGCCGAAAGCAAGAAGCTGTCCAGGGACACGTTCGCTAGTGCCTTTCATTTTTTTATCCTAGACCGTATTAATTAAGAAAAGATTAAAGAGAGTAAGTTTTGTTAGAGAGTCTTTCCTATAAGAAAGCGCAGATCGTTGAGGTAGGCGTTGCTATTTATTCAAGCCCGGGCGAACCACCTGCCTAACGCAGCTTTTCGACATCGGTAGTAGCCCACTAGCGACTGACAGTAGCACGTTCGAGATTGTAGTGCACAAGGAACATATGAGGACAGATAAGGTGCATGTGCTCGGATTTAGAGCAAGGACAGAGTTTTTCTGACGAAGTGGGCTAGACGTTGGCGGAGGGTGTTGTTGAAGCGCTCGACGTGAGCGGTCAGACCTGTGTCTTTGCCGACGGCTTCATGTTGTTCGTCGGGAATCACAACTTGATAAGCTTCCCAAAAGTCGCTGAACACGCTGCCTCGCTTGTAAGTTGCAGGAACGTTGCGCCATAGTCTGCGGCAAGTAGCAACGCCGCGTCCGCCAACAACACAAGCGACCACCTGCCGAGTCTGCTTACACAACGCCAGCTAGACCCACCTTTTATCGGTTTCGTAACGCATAAGTGACCCTATCTCGTCAAGTTCGAGTTCAACCGCCTCAGCATTCTCGGGAGCAACAAGCGTGGCTTCAAGCGGCGGTGTCGTCTAGGCTTTTTTTAAGCCACTTCGACACTGTGGTGCGGGACACGCCAAAGGTTCTGGTGAGTCCACGCATACTTGAACGCTCCTGGTAGGATTTCAGTATCTCCTCTTTACGGTCTTTAGCGTAACCTTTGACGACCGCATTCTCTCGACTGGCTTTGCCACACGCTCGGCACAGGTACCTTTGTTTGCCGTTGGGCGCGTGACCGTTCTTGACAAGTTTGTCGCTCTCGCAGTGCTGGCAATGAACAACCTTAGTGACCATTCCTTAACTTATCAGTCTTCGGTGGGCCACTACCGCTGTAAAAGTATTGCAATATGCGCCGGAGCGGTAATCGCTCCGGCGCATCTATATGAACCGGCACCGACAATTACGAAAGTCACCTGACAGCTTGCGGACGACCCAACAGGCTGCTCGAAACGCCTAAAAGCAAGGTAAGGAACGCACGCTTCTTCGACTTTCCGGTACGCTAGGAAAACCACGGGGTGTGCGTTTGTCTACGCTAGAAACACCCCAAAAACCGCCGCGTACCCTTTACAATGACCGTAAGGAGTCCTGTTATGCAGCTACCTGAAGCCCTTAAATACAGCGCGTCGCACGAGTGGTCGAAGCTCGAGGGCGACACCCTCACCGTCGGCATTACTGACTTTGCCCAAGACCAGCTCGGCGATGTGGTCTTTGTCGAGCTGCCCAGCGTCGGTCAGTCGGTCGAGGCCGGAAGCGCGGTCGCGGTGGTCGAGTCGGTTAAAACGGCCTCGGACATCTACGCGCCGGTTTCGGGTGAAGTGATTGAGGTGAATGGCGACCTCGAGGACACCCCTGAAACCATCAACACCGCACCGTTTGAAGACGGTTGGCTGTTTAAGCTGCGCGTGTCGGACACCTCAGAGCTGGACAAGTTGCTCGACGCCGACGCCTACCAGCAGATTGCTGATGCCGGATGAACTATCTGCCGCATACCCCCGAAGATATTAAGCGGGCGCTCGCCGTTATCGGCGTCGAGAACATTGATGAGCTGTTCGCCGACCTGCCCAAGTCGCTCAAAATTCCTGAACTGGACATTCCTGAAGGTCTGGACGAAGTGAGCCTTTTACGGCACCTGCGTTCACTCGCCGCAAAAAATAAACTCCCACAAGCCAACTTTTTAGGCGGTGGGTTGCAAGAACACTTCATCCCGTCGGTGACGCCTCACCTAGCGCTGCAAAGTGAGTTCGTCACGGCTTACACGCCGTATCAACCTGAAGTCTCGCAGGGGATGTTGCAAGCGACCTTCGAGTACCAGACGATGATGAGTGAACTCACCGGTTTGCCGGTGTCGAACGCCTCGATGTATGACGGGGCGTCGGCAGTGGCGGAGGCCGCGTTATTGGCGGTGCGGCAGACGGGGCGGCGTAAAGTTGTTGTCAGCCAAGGGGTACATCCTGAGTCGAGAGAGGTGTTGGCGACCTACGCGCGGCCTTTGGGGATAGAGATTGTTGAAATTGCTCTCACGGACTTGAGTACCCCTGAACCTAACGACGTTGCTGACGCCGCCTGCTTAATCGTCCAAAACCCAAATTTTTTAGGTTATTTAGAGGCGACGCCTAAACTCGCTGAAGCTGCACACGATGCGGGCGCTTTGTCTGTCGCGGTGTGTGACCCGCTTTCACTCGGCGTTTTAGCCACGCCCGGTGATTATGGTGCAGATATTGCTGTTGGTGACGGGCAGACGGTCGGCAATCCAGTTAGTTTCGGCGGGCCGCACTTTGGGTTTATGGTCGTCGCTGAACCGCTTTTACGGCAGCTGCCGGGGCGTATCGTCGGCGAAACGACGGATCGGGACGGAAAACGCGCGTTTGTTCTGACGCTTCAGGCCAGAGAGCAGCACATCCGCCGCTCGAAAGCCAAGTCGAACATCTGCTCGAACCACCAACTCACAGCGCTGATGGCGTCTATCAACCTCGCCGCGCTCGGGCCGCAAGGTCTGGTTGAGGTTGCCACCAAAAGCGTACAAAACGCGCATGTTCTGGCTCAGAAACTCAAAGAGATTGGCCTCGAGCCCCTCACCGTAAAACCTTTCTTTAACGAGTTTGCGGTTCGTCTACCGCTGCCTGCAAACGATTTGCGGCACGCTCTTGCTGAAGCGGGTGTAGCCGCCGCTGTGCCGGTGCCTAAAGCTTATGGCCTCGGTGACGCGGCGCTCTTTTCTGCAACTGAACTGACCACTGACGAAGATATGACGCTCCTGATGGACGCTTTAGCGAACATTTTAGAGAGTAGGCTCGAGGTGGCCCATGACTAAACTTGAAGAACGCCCGACCGTTGCAGCTCAAGAACATACTGCCAAAGACTTTCCGCTTATCTTTGAACGTTCGCAACCGGGCCGCCGCGCAGCAACTCCGCCCAAACCGGCGGGGGAGAGTCTCGAGACGCTTTTGGGTGCTGAGCACCTCCGCGCCGCGCCGCCCAAACTGCCTGAGGTGTCTGAGTTAGAGCTTGTCCGCCACTATACCCAGCTCGCGCATCGCCAGTTCTCCATCGATGGCAACTTCTACCCGCTCGGCTCATGCACCATGAAGTACAACCCCAAAGTCAACGAAGAGACCGCCAAACTCTTCGCCGATGTGCATCCAAACGCTGATCCGGACGCAGTGCAAGGCGCGTTAGAACTGCTTTACAACCTACAATACGACCTCGCTGAAATCACGGGAATGGACGCGATTACCTTGCAACCGGCAGCGGGCGCACACGGCGAACTCGCCGGAATTTTGATGATTCGGGCTTACCATGAATATAATGGCGAAGGGCAGCAGCGCCGCATTGTCATCGTCCCTGACGCCGCGCACGGCACGAACCCGGCAACAGCGACGATGGTCGGCTACGACGTAAAAGAGGTGCCGACGGCCCCGAATGGCGAAGTTGATCTGGGCGCACTCAAAGCCGTTCTCGGCCCGGATGTTGCGGCGATTATGCTTACGAACCCTAACACGCTAGGTCTTTTTGAGACGAATATCTTGGAAATTGCTCACCTCGCCCACGAGGTCGGCGCACAACTCTACTACGACGGCGCGAACGCCAACGCTATCGTAGGCCGCGCCCGCCCCGGCGATATGGGCTTCGACGTGGTTCACCTCAACTTGCACAAGACGTTTACCACGCCTCACGGCGGCGGCGGCCCTGGCACCGGCCCTATCGGAGTCAAGACGCATTTACGCGGTTTTCTCCCTTCACCGATAATTAAAAAAGAGGGCGAACGCTTCTCATTCGATTACGATCAGCCGCACTCGATTGGGCGGATGCGCTCGTTTCACGGCAATTTCGGCAACCTCGTGCGGGCGTACACCTACATTCGCGCACTGGGCCGTGACGGGCTGGCACAGATTTCAGAACGGGCCGTGCTGAACGCAAATTACTTGCGCGTCAAATTGAATGAAGTTGGTTTTAAGACGGCTTTCGACCGCATCAATATGCACGAGTTTGTGGCCCAACCGCCCAAAGGGATGAAGACTCTGGACGTTGCTAAGGCGCTTTTGGATTACGGGATGCACCCGATGACGATGTATTTTCCGCTGGTCGTTAAAGAGGCGATGATGGTTGAACCGACCGAGACGGAGAGCTTGGAGACGATGGACGCGTTTGTCGCGGTGATGGCGGAGGTACTCAAACGTGCGGAAGCTGACCCGAACTTTTTGAAAGACGCACCGTACACCACGCCGGTACGCCGTTTGGATGAGGTCAAAGCAGCCCGTAAACCCGTTCTGCGCTACACTGCGCCGTAAACGCCACTCCTAAAAACGTCGTCCATAAAAAAAGAAGCGGGCCGGTAGCAGGCCGCTTCTTTTTATAGCTGTTTAAGCGCTAGTGACAGCTGACGCTTTCGCCTTCGGGCGCGGTTTTGCCGTCGGTACGAAACGAACTGCCGCAACCACACGCGCTCGTCGCGTTCGGGTTGTTGACGCTAAAGCCGCCGCCCATCATGTTTTCAACGTAATCGATTTGTGAACCCTCCAACAGGGGCAAGCTCATCTTGTCAATCACGATGCGGACGCCTCGGTCTACGAACACGCTGTCGCCCTCGAGTTCACGGTCGTCAATCGCCATGCCATATGAGTAGCCGCTACAGCCGCCCGACTTGACGTAAACGCGAATGGCCGCAGTGTCTTTTTGCGCGTTACCTAACAGCTCACCGGCTTTGCGGGCAGCAGCTTCAGTTACGGTCATGTTGGTGTTTATTACGTCTTTAGTTGTATCTACTGGTTGTGTGGTCATCTCAGCTCCTCCAACGCACGTATCTTTCCTAGCTATATTTATAGCACGTGCGGCTGATGACAAATGTCCGGGACTTGGCAGAACGCCGCGTAGTTTGATATACTCATAAGTCTTGTGGGCGTATAGCTCAGTTGGTAGAGCGGCGGTCTCCAAAACCGTAGGTCGAGGGTTCAAGTCCTTCTGCGCCCGCCATAAACACAGCGTCTAGCACGCGAAAAGATAGCCCCGCTGAGTGCGGGGCTCTTCTCTTCTGTGCCGGTTTGCACCTTATTTGCACCTACAGGACTTTTTAGTTTGCGGTGGTCGGGTCGCCTTTGGGTAAGAAGTCGAGCAGGGATACGGCGCTGTTTGCCCGCTGCTCATCAAATAAGTGCGTGTACACGTCAAGCGTGAAGGATGCTCGAGCGTGCCCTAAGCGGTCGGCTAAGACTTTGGCGTCCATCCCGCCCCGAATTGCCATAGATGCGTGAAGGTGTCTCAGGTCGTGTAAACGGATACGGGGCACGTCGGCATCGTCCATAAGGCTGTTACGCAGACGGCGCAAGTTATCTGGGTTAAGAGATGTTCCAGCTTCGGAAACAAACACGAGACCGTTATCAGGCCACGAGGGGAGACGTTCGGCATCTTGCCGCATCCGGTGCGTGTTGAGTGTCTCGAGTACGTCAGGGGAGATAGCTACGACCCGCTTACCCTTTTTCGTCTTAGGCGTTTCTATGATGGTCTTACTTCCAACCTTTACAAAGTTTTGCCGGATGATGAGCTTGTCTCCCTGTATATCTTGCCAGCGCAGCCCTAGCAGCTCCCCGGAGCGTAGTCCGGTAGACATCGCCAGATAGAACAGCGCGTAGAGCCGGTGTGCCCGTGCGGTGTCGAGAAATGCAGCGGCTTGGATACCACTCCATAAGATCATCTCCCGGCGCTCGTGCTTCAGGGGGGTTACAGCGTCAACAGGGTTACGCGGGATAAGTCCCCAACGCACGGCTTGCTTAAACGCGCCTAGCAGCTCACGGCGGCATTTGTTTGCACGGTCTGGGCTCACTGCGTCGGCTACTTCGGATAAGAACCGCTGTACCTGCAAAGGGGTGAGCTTGTCGAGCTTGACGCTCCCGATCTTGGGATAGATGTACTTTTCCAAGTTGTAACGATAGTCGTGAGCCGTGCGTGCTTTAACTTGCCGTTCTTTTTCCTCGAGCCAAGTCTCGAGGTATTCCTTCACAGTGAGCTTGGTATCTGTATAGGTGCCGTTTGAAAGCCGCTGCTTTATCTCTGCTACTTTAGCGAGTGCTTCACCCTGCGTTTTACCCGATACCCAACGAAACTTTTGCTTACCTTCATCGTCATAGCCCACCGTGACTTTGCCCCGCCAACTCCCGTTGGGCTGCTCAAATACGGAACCCTCACCCCTACCGCGTCTCGTGCTTTTACGTCTTGGCATCTTTACGCCTCACTTTCTAACTTGCTTACGTCTGTACCCTTTGGTACAGCGATCAGCTCGAGCCCCAACTCATCAAGTACCCGCTGCCAACCTTCGTTGATCTTGCCTGACCTACCGGCTAACAGCCGCGCTAGGTTCGTCTCGTGCATGTCGGTACGCCTAGCCAGCTCACGCTGGGTAAGCTCACGTGCTTTCATGCGGATTTTGACAGTTTCCCGGATGGTGTCATTCATGTTGTTCATATTAAGTAGTTTAGCAGGTATTGACAAGTTTGTCAATTTATGTCATACTATAGACATCTAAGGGCAACGCCCTAGTAAGCAAGCCCTTAGATAGAAACGGAGTTCCAAATGAACAATACCATTACCCTTCACAAGCAAGACGGCGTAAGCTACCGCAGCCCGGTCAAGGCATACGACTTAGCGCGTAACGGTGTCACTGTCGGCACGCTGCAAACCTGGGGCACCGTCTGGGAGGTTTTAGATTCAACCTTTAACCTCGTGTCTAAGCACACCACCATCAAAGCAGCGGTACGTATCGCAGCGAGGGCTCTATAATGAGCCCCTTCTACTTTGCCGATGTCGAGATGTACAGCGACCGTGAAGAGGATTTACAAGCGCTTTACGCAGAGTTGGCAGCTGAAGAGGACGGGGCAGACGATGAGGAACTGCCCCCCATCATCCAAGATGAGTTACCCGAATGGGATATATGGGGAGAGGCGGCGTGAGCGCCCCTCTTCTCTCCCAACTCAAAGCGGCTAAGAACGGGCTCGAGGATGCACAGATTACCCTATGCGGTGCAGTCACAGCACATGCTGAAGCCAAGCGCGGGCTCGAGCTGAGTAAAGCCCTGAAACTGTGTGAAGGGGTAGACGGTAAGAACGATAAGGAGCGGACGGCTAAGCTACGGCTCGAGCTAACTTCGGAGTACGCGGCGCTCGCTGAAGCTGAGGACGCGCTGACAGAGGCTAGGTGTGCTTTTGAGGTGGCACGGCTCGAATGGGATTTAGCCCGGTATCAGGTGAGGGCACTAGAGGCTGACAAGCTGGCGTTTGCTGCGTAGAAGGGGGGCGATACCGCCCCTTCATCTTTTTAGGGCACTGTGCAGCTGTGCGCCCGAACCAAGATAGTGACGGTACAATCTACCTACAAACGGCTGTCTAACTAAGGCTGTGCTCACGTCATCTTCTGGGAGATCATCTTTGAGTGCTACTGAAACCTACCTAAGAGACCTCCGCACCATCCACAGCACCGGGCAAGCCGTCGCTGAAACGTCTTACTACGGCCCCCTAGCCAGCCTCTTAAACGAAGTTGGTAAGTCATTACGCCCCCGCGTTCACGCGGTTATCAACCTGCAAAACCGGGGCGCTGGGATTCCTGACGGTGGGCTCTTTTCGCACGACCAGCTGCGCACCGACGATGACGCGGCGCAAGTGTTACGCGGCGGTCAAGTACCGTCTAGGGGCGTGCTCGAGGTCAAAGGTACAGCCGCTAATGTTGAAGAGGTCGCTAACAGTGCGCAGGTCAAACGTTACTTAGCTCGTTACGGTCAGGTGCTCGTTACGAACTACCGTGATTTTTTGCCTGTGACCCAAGGGGCCAACGGTGAGATCATTCAGCTCGAGCCCTACCGCTTAGCTGCTACCGAAGGGGAGTTTTGGCGTACCCCCCTCGCTACGCTAACAGCTGAGCATACAGGCCGGTTTGAGGACTATCTGAAGCGGGTCATGTTACAAGGCGCACCGCTTAATGATCCCAAAGATGTGGCTTGGTTTCTGGCGTCTTATGCCCGCGAAGCTAGGGTACGGTTAGACCGTTCTGACTTACCAACGCTCGAGGGCGTCCGCACCGCGCTAGAGGAAGCACTGGGGATTCACTTTCAAGCGGCGCAAGGTGAGGCGTTCTTTCGTTCTACCTTGATTCAAACCTTGTTCTATGGCATCTTTTCGGCGTGGGTACTGTGGCATAAAACAGCTCGAGACACAGATAGGTTTGACTGGCGTCTAGCCGCTTATACCCTTAAGGTGCCGGTGATTCGTGCGCTCTTTTACCGCGTCGCTGATCCCGAACGCTTAGAGACGTTAGACCTCGTGGAAGTCTTGAGCTGGACGGGGGACACGCTGAACCGCGTCAACCGCCGCGCCTTTTTCGAGCGGTTCAACGAGGGCGAAGCGGTGCAATACTTTTATGAGCCGTTTCTCGAGGCGTTCGATCCCGACTTACGCAAACAGTTGGGCGTCTGGTATACGCCGCCGGAAGTCGTGCGCTACATGGTCGAGCGGGTAGACCGCAGCCTAAGAGATGAGTTAGGGATAGCCGACGGCCTAGCCGATGAAAACGTCTATGTGCTTGATCCTTGCTGTGGCACCGGGGCGTACTTGGTTGAGGTCTTAGCGCGTATTGAGACGACCTTACGGGAACGTGGGGATGACGCGCTACTCGGCAGCGACCTTAAAAAAGCTGCCACGACTCGAGTATTCGGCTTTGAACTCTTGCCCGCGCCGTTTGTCGTGGCGCACTTACAAATGGGCTTGGTATTGCAAAACCTGGGTACACCGCTCACAGGTCGGGAACGCGCTGCCGTCTATCTCACGAACGCCCTCACCGGCTGGCGTGAGGGTGAGCAGCCCCGCTTAGACTTTCCCGAACTGGCTGAAGAGCGTGACGTGGCCTCGAGCCTTAAACAGCAGACCAAAATCCTGGTGGTTTTAGGCAACCCTCCGTACAACGGTTTTGCGGGCATGGCGATAGATGAAGAGCGCGAACTGAGTGACGCCTACCGCACGACCCAACGCGCCCCCAGACCACGCGGGCAAGGGCTGAACGACCTTTACATCCGCTTTTTTCGGATGGCAGAGCGGCAGATTGTCGAGCAGACCGGGCGCGGCGTCGTCTGTTTTATCTCTAACTATTCGTGGCTTGACGGGCTCTCGTTTCCGGGAATGCGTGAGCGGTACCTCGAGCTGTTCGACAGCATCCAGATTGACAGCTTGAACGGCGACCGCTACCGCACCGGGAAGCTGACGCCTGAAGGGTTGCCCGACCCGAGCGTATTCTCAACAAATTTCAACCGTGAGGGGATACAGGTGGGGACAGCTATTGCCACCTTGACCCGTACCGGCCCGGTAAGTGAGCCTAGCCGCGTGTCGTTTCGTAACCTCTGGGGCCGGGACAAGCTCGAGCAACTTGCCACCGAAGACTTTGAGACGTTACCGGAAAAGTATGAACCGATTGAGCCGGTGCTCGAGATGGGCTTTCCCTTTATGCCGTCTGAGACTGAGGAAAATTATTTCAATTGGCCTTTGTTACCTGACCTCTTTCCAGTTTCGTTTCCAGGTGTCAAGACAAGCAGGGACGATTTGTTGATAGACATAGATAAGGTAAATCTTGAAAGCCGTGTGAAAAGTCATCTGGACTCGTTGGACGAGGATTACGAAACAGGGGTAGTTTTCCGCTACTGCTACCGGCCTTTCGATGTTAGGTGGATTTACTGGCGGGCTGACATAAGATTGCTTGACAGACCGCGCCCCGAGTTGCAAGCCCAAATCTTTGACACCAACAAGTTTTTGTTCACAACAGCTAAGACTAGAAAAAATATTGCCGAGCCATCACTATCAACAAACCTGCTTATGGATATGAACTGTTTAGATAGTACCTCGGGGGGATTCCCACTATATCTGAAGAGTAATGTCGGAACTATGTTCACTGAGCTGGAACCTAACCTGAGTTCGTCTGCAAAGATGTACCTCAAAGGGTTGTCTAGTTCAGAAGAAGAGCTTTTAAGGCACTGCTTATCGGTTCAACATTCGCCTTTGTATAGGGTCGAAAACAAAGACGCGTTGCGCCATAATTGGCCTCGCATTCCTTTACCGGGTTCGAGTGAAGCTTTATCAGCCTCGGCGGAATTAGGGCGCACGGTTGCGGCGCTTTTGGATACCGAAAGAGGTGTTCCTGGCGTCACCTCTGGGAGCGTGCGTGCTGAGCTGCGCGGGGTCGGTGTCGTTAGTGTAACGGACGGAGGCAGTATCAACCCGGATGCGGGCGATCTAGCCGTAACAAATAACTGGGGCTACCGTAACCCACGCGGCGCGATTATGCCGGGGTCAGGGCGGGTCGTGGCGCGTCCCTATACCGACGCCGAGATGCAAAGTTTAGAAACGGGGGCGGCGGCGTTGGGGATGGGGCTCGAGCAAGTTCTAGCCCAGCTTGGCCCCACGACCTTTGACGTTTGTTTGAACGGTCGGGCGTACTGGCGCAACGTCCCGGAACGGGTCTGGAGTTACACCATCGGCGGGTATCAGGTCGTTAAAAAGTGGCTCTCTTACCGCGAAGAGGACGTGCTGGGGCGGGCACTCACAGCAGATGAGGCTCGAGAAGTGATGAATATGACGCGGCGGATTGCAGCGCTGCTTTTGCTAACGCCACAGCTAGACGCGAATTATCAGCAGGTTAAAGGGTCGGCTTATGCGTGGCACTGGCAAGGCGCATAGGGTAAGACGTGATGGCACAACCCGGTAGCTGCTACTATCTAAAAGGTAAGACTGTGATAAGTTTTACCTTAACATTTAAGGTATCGTTGAAAGAGAAAGGAGGCCATATATGCCGCCGTATTCGCCCGTTACGGTTGCTAATTCGCTAATATACTTAGCGCAGAAGCATAGTAAAAGGATCACACAGATGCAGCTGCAAAAGCTCGTGTACATCGCTCACGGCTGGTACTTAGCAATCAACGGCAAACCGCTGATTAACTCGCAAGTTCAGGCTTGGCAGTATGGCCCCGTTATTCCTGAACTCTACCAAGCAACGAAGATGTACGGTGCTGATCCGATAAACGGCTTTTTGGGCTTCAGCTCTGACAGCCTTTTTCCTGAGCATAGCGCTTCTCAGTTACGTGTGCCTGATGCCGATGCTGATACATGGCAGCTGTTAGAAGTGATATGGAACAGGTACGGTCAACTCTCGGGGGCTCAGCTTTCAGCGCTCACACACCAAGATGGAACGCCTTGGTCTTTCACATGGAACGAACTTGGTGGTTCGGAGGTCAAAGAGACTGATATACCGATGAAAGAAATCGAGAAGCATTTCATAGAACTTGGAAAGAAACGCGCTAATTAGTAAGAATGGGTCACGAACCGCCTGAAAGACCTAATCTTAGCGATGTAGAAAACGCTCCCGTACCTGAAGAACCCGGTGCCTCGGCTGAGCGCTCAGCCGAGGCAGAAGCTGAAGATGCCAACCGGCGTAAGGCGCAAGCCGAAGAAGCCGCATTAGGTCAATTAGTCACAATTCTCAAAACTCTACGTGAAGATCAAGAGGGTGAAACTAACGCCCGAAAGAATTATTTCATCCTTCTACCGTTTTTCGTTGGGGGCTGGCTAATTATCCTTACAAAAATAGTTTTATTGCAGGGATTTGGTCTATTACACCTTAGTGACAGGGTACTCGTGACACTTATAGGTAGCACCGCCGCAGGTCTTATAGGCGTTTTCGCTACCGTTGTCACATACCTTTTTACTCGTCAAGCTGAACAAATAGAGTTTTATAGGCTAGTCATTAACAAACTTACATCGCGGATTCCTACCCCGCCCCAAGTATCAGAAGACAAGTAGCAAGTTTAAGGGACACAGTTTCAAACGTGTGGAAAAGTGCCCGCCCACTTCAGGCACTACAAACTGCACCCTTAGCTCCGGTCATGTGCCGGGGTGCTGCTTTCCTCCGTTTCAAACCGAATTATCAGAATTATCTTACATACCCCTAGCGCCTTACTGAAGCTGTGCCACGCCGTTACAAGATATAGACTCCCTTGCTATAGACTCCCCTCGAGACTGACAATCTACTCGAGCTGCATAGCTCGGTTGCAAGCGCATAGCAAAGAGTGCATAAAGGGTTGCCCCAAAACTTCACAACCGAACGCAACCTGTGCCGCCCTGCACATGGGCTACATAGTTAGGTTTTGTAAGGTTCCGATTTTTCCTACAGGGTGTTTTTGGGTTTTCAGAGCCGGGATAACCTGAATTTTCTTATGGGGTGTTTTGACGTTTCACGCTCCCAGATCGTTATAGATCGTTATGCACCTCTACTCGCGCCAGCGGTGCCGCTTTCCCATTCCGGCGATCTTTTAGCGCCTCCAACTCGTGCAGCGCCCGGTAGAGAACACGCTCGAGGTGGCCTTCATAACGCTGCACCTTTTGCACGTCCTTCTCGCTGAGCATAACCGCGTGGTTTTGCTGTTCGGTCAAGAGTGCTTTTGCTCGGTCGCCTAGCTCGAGGATGCGCTCACCGTTCCCCTTCAGTTCGCTACCCTTACGGTAGGCCATGAGGTGAGGTTCGTTCACTACGTTGCCCTGTTGGGCGTGTTCGTCGCGGTAGAGTCGCCATAATCCCGGCAGTTCGCTAGCCTCCCAAGTCCAGTCACCATTTTCATAGCCCTCGGCCTGTTCGGGTTCGTAAGCGTCTCCCATAGCGGCTTTACAGATAGCTTCGGCGTCTACGCCCCACTCGGTTAAGGTTTCGGCTAGGTTGTTCGCTAAGCCCTCCCCAGCTTCAGCCCCAAGCCCTGTGAGCATGTCGTCTGTTACTTCGGGCTGTTCGTTTTGACCGGACGAATAAAAGCCGGTGAGTTGTTCGCCGTACTCTAAAAGCATTTGGGCGTAGAGCGCAGTGTCTGCCCAATCTCGCAACAGGTCGGCAGGTTCGCCGTAAGCAAGCCGGGTCAACTCTTTAAGGGTCTCTTGTAAGTTCAGGCTCGAGACTTCTCGGTACTGCGTTGTCCCGTCCTTACTGAGTGAGTCGAGCAAACGGCCTATCCCGTTGTTTTGGAATAGAGCCGACTCCCAAACGCGGCGGCCCTGTTCGGTTAAGAGTGACGCCTCCCAGGTTTCCAGGCGTGTCAGACGCCACAGGGTAAGGGCTACGCGGTCGGTTAGGCGTTCTTCTAGGTAGCCTTCGGGCTCGAGTGAAGCGTGCAACGCGGTTTGATGCACCTTGTACGCTTCTAACTCTGCCGGTAAAACGCTTTTAGCTTGGATACCGTGACGCAACGAATTAAGCGCCCGGACGCCTTTTCCGTTTTTCGTCGCGGCTTTTCGTTTGGTAGTTTTAACGAGTTCACTCATGTCCTAGCCTCCACATCGTCGGCAGTCTTGTTATTACGTTTTATAACGCTATGGGGTATCAGCAGGTTGGGTACTCGCATAGGGTATCGGTAGCAACAAGGCTTGCACAGGGTATAGCAGCGGCTTGTGCTATGAGCTATCAGCGTTTTACTTGTGCTATGGGGTATCACGGCTTAGCCTCAACCCCACAGCCCGTACAGTGCAGCCGGACGGGTTGTAATCGGACTTCCACCCAGCCCTGACAGAGCGGGCAGTACGTCGCGTCAACGCGCCTTCTGTCGGGGTTGCCTACATTTGTAGACATTTCGGCTTTCGGGTCATAGCTTATGGTTAGCGCCCTATTCATAAACAGCGCGGTCTCGGCTTCTCTCCGTGTCGTCATGAGGTCGCCTTTACCGGAGTTCTCGGAGAGGGGTTTTGCAGCATCATGAGACCACCTTCATAGCTTGACCGCAACGGGTACAGGTCACAGCCTCGAGCCGGATACCCGTTACAGCAGAATTACCACACCTGCATTTGTAGCGGGTCGTTAGGTCGTCAAGGGTGAGCGCGTCGTCAGTTCGGATAGGTGCCAAAGTCGTTTTTGAGAGTAGTCTCGGCTGTCGTGTTTTGCCCGCGTTTTTCCCAGTTGAGTGTGCCATTAGTTCACACCCTTCCAGGCGCGGTGAGCTTGCCACAGGCGACGCTCTGCCTCTGCGCGGTCGCTGACTAGGTAGGAACAGCCCCACCCCAACACGTAACGGTTTAGATCGGTGACAAACCCAGAGGGGAGTGCCACCGTGCTTTGAGGTAGGGCGTCGGCACACGCGGCGCTGATAAGCCGCTCGAGTTGCCAGGGTAAGCGGGGCCGTACTTCTTGATTTTTTTCTGGGAGAATATCCACCACTTTTGACTCGAATAACTCGAATAACTGATTATCCTCCGGTTTTTCGAGTTTTTCGAGTTCAAAGTCAGGGGTAGCCGTTTCGTTTTTTCGGGACTTCAAAATAAACTCAGCCATGCTTAGCCTCCTGTTATCTGGGGGTTTAGGCGTATTCGTTTTGTAGGTCTCGCACCGGGGTTCGGTAACTCTTCGACCTGTAGCCAGTGGCAAGCCTCGAGGGTGCCCAGCGCTGCGCTCACTTCGGCAGCAGTTACAAGTCCGGGAAAACGGCGGCGGTAGAGATCGCTGACGTTTTGAGTGTCTTGTACTTCGCCTTGAATAATCCGCTCGGCTAGAGCATGAGCGCTCGCGGCGTCATGGTTGAGTTCCAAGGCGTAAAGCTTACGGGCGTGAAGCTCTAAAAAGTCACACCACGCGGCGGCAAGGTCGGCGGCGTCCGCTGAGACCGGGCCGGACGCTCTACCGTCAGCGACATCTATCAGGTGAAACACGAGGGCTAAACTCGGCATGAGTGAGGGGTATTTACTTAGGTGTGCGTGAAACGCCGGGGTTGCCTCAAGTTCGGGCGAGAGCAGCCGTTTCATTAGAGACTCGAGCCAGTCGTTAAAAAGCACTTGAGCTTGGGGACTGAAGCGTAGCGCCGGAATGCTATCGGGGTTGAGTTCGTCTTTTTTTGCGCCGAGTTCTTCACCCGTTTTGAGGTCTAAAAACTCGAATAACTGAAAAGCGCGATTCTTGGCGGCGGTGTCGGCGTAGCGGTCAATGTTGACGTAAGGCCGTTGACGGTCGGGCCAAACGAGTAGCTGGAAACGTTGCAAGAGACCGTCAGCGCCGCCCTCACCCTCAATAGCGCCGCGTACATAAGTTGACAACGGCCCCGGCTGAATCCCGCCCAACACTGCCAGGGTCAACGCTGGGATGTGAAACGTCCCTTTGCCTACGCGGTCGATGGTGTGTCTGCCTTTGCCGTTCCAAGCCTCGAGGTAAAAAGCGCGGTCGGTTTCGTGCCCTGACTTATCACAGGTTCGGAGTAAGCCGATCAGCTCGTCACGTTTGACGAGTAAACCGCGTGGGGTTGCCTTAAGCAGCTCGGCTATCTTTTCGATGGTGCCGTCATTTGTCAGGTAGCGGCGCTCGGGTACGTTGTTCTCTTCCAACGCGCTCAGTTTGGTTTGCAGTTCGTCCCGAAAATCGGCGGGGTCTGCATTACTTGCTCGTGCCCGTTTTTTGATGGCCTCAAGCTCGAGTTTGATAATTTCGGCGTCGGCTTCATGTTCAGCTTGCGCATTAGCATGGGCTTCAGCAGCAAGTGCAGCGAGTCGTTCTAACGGTGCTGAAGCTTCAGCAATCGCCGGTGATTTTTTAGACGACGGCGGGCCTACCAATGCGCCCCAAAGGTTAGCCACCTCGAGCCAGTCGTCATACTGTTTCGGGTGTATCCCCACGGTGCGCCCGACAACTGCGCCTAGTGAAACAAGCGCGGGCACGGCGATATATTCACGGTGAACACAGAGCCGCGTGGCTACGTCGTCAATCCAGGGGCGCAAGGGCTCGGGTATCATCTCGGCTGGCAGGGTCGGCACTTCGGGAGCGGTCGCGGGTAACTTGAGCGGGTCTTCCCAGGGCTCTTCAGGTTCGGCGGGTTCAGACGCTACTGCGGCGCTGCTACTCCCAAAGGTGATGTTGGGCTCTCGGCTGTAACTCATCCCTAGACCTTCAGCAGCTTCTTTCACAGCCGCTTTCAGATCGTCGCC
Source organism: Truepera sp. (assembly GCA_965215315.1). Taxonomy (GTDB): domain Bacteria; phylum Deinococcota; class Deinococci; order Deinococcales; family Trueperaceae; genus Truepera. The sequence continues at coordinate 3,745,020 of CBDCDB010000008.1, forward strand.
GTGCTCCAAAATTAGCCATGCGCTAAAGGCGTCGTGAGCGTGCTCTTCACTGTAAAGCGGGTCTGAAGCGTGGTAGCACATGAGCCGCTCGAGCCCGTCGTCGCCTTTTAAGACGATGATGCCCGGTGTGCCGGTGCTGCTATGCGGCGATAACCAGCGGCCCGGAGCTTTCTCTTTATAGCCACGCGCTGCGATAATAGCGGTTGGACGATGCGCCTTGTTAAACGCGCCGATTACCCCACCGCCTTCTGGAATGTCTTTATACGTGCGGGCCGGGGGTGGGGTTGCACCGGGCCGTGCTTTGTCGAGCACCGGCTTGATAACGCTCCAGTTTTCCCAGAGTGCCCGTAACCCTCCGGGCAGCTCTGGAAAGTCGTCTCGTTTTGTGGGGATGCCGTCAACCCATTCGTAAGGCTTATTTGTGTCGGGATGAATAGACGGCGGCAAAACGTCCTGAGCCATGCCCGCCCGGAGTTCAAACACGGTGATTCGTTTGCCGCCCGCCGGATTATCCCAAGCCAAAGACTTACGGTTTAGCTCGAGCCCTTCAGGTAGCAGGTACACAGGCTTGACACCTTTAGCACCGCGTATCTTGGGGCCGGGGGCAGACAGTAGAGCGTCTAGGTCAATATCCATAGCAGCCAGAGCTAATGCGGCCCATTCGGGGTGATCAATATCTAAGACGGCGGTGCGGCTTGCGCCGTGATGTAAGCCGATATTGCCGCCGTGCTGCCACGCTCTAGCAACGCCTTCCAGGGTCTTAACCGGGTGATGCTGCCAGCCGTTACCTTGCGGGGCTTTGGAGCCGGTCGGGAGGTGTACCAAGCCAAAGCCAAGTTCTAAGTAGTGGGTATGGAGAGACACTTATGCCTTAACCGGCCTGCTCTTGGCCCTCGAGCCACCGCTGTAGGGCTGACCTAGTAATGAGTACCCGCCTTCCGGCGCGGCGGTGCGGAACGTGCGGTAACACATCACGGGTAAATGTTGGACGGCTTAACCCCGCGAAACGAGCGGCGGCGTCTATGCTTCTGAACACTTCATTTTGTTGAACTTGCTTAGCCATTTGATCCTCTCCTATTACGGCCTACTGCTCGGCACATACTCAGTTTGGCCTATACTCACAGTTATGGACAAAGGCGAAAACCCTGCACAATCTATTAGTTTTTTATGGTGTCCACATGTGTATTCTTACGGTTGGGCTGATACGCCTGACGAAGTGCCGGAATGGGACGCCTCGAGAAAACCCCAAGCTTACGCTGGAGATTCTTACGACATGTTTCCGGGTATGCGTGATGAAACCGTACTCGAGTCACCTTCGGAGTACCCTCGCCTAGTTTGTCTCGACAAAAGCCGTAAACAGATTTGGGCTGAACCCGAGAGTGGGCCGGAAGAGCTGCTAAACGAGCTGCTGGCACTCTACTCGTACATTCGCCCTTGGCGTTCCGGTAAGCCTGTCAAAATCCTACGTGACAAAGTGCTGGTGCTCGCTAATAGATACGGCGCTCCCTATAGGCGAGAAGACCATACTCTTAAAGCGTGGCTATGTGTAGCAGCGGTAGTACACGGCTATATGTTGGGGTATCAGCTTTTACAAAAGCTCGAGTACGAAGGAATGCAAGTTGAGTTTAACGACATCTTGGAGCCGGTTCTAAAGGCGTTAAAAGACATGCCGCGCCGCAGAGAACCTCTTGTATTTACGAACGAGGGTGCTTCACCAGAAGAAATGGAACTGGCTATACTCACGCAGCTTAGATTTCTCGGCATAGTCTATGAAACGAAAGAGAAGACCCCCTCAGCATGGCTTAGCATCATCGGTAACAGCAGGTTAAGTTATCGCTTAGGTATTGCGGAGCATCTTCACCGCAGGTTTAGCGCGGCTTTTGATGAACACAATCCCTTGCCCGCTAACCTAACGATTACAAGTCAAGGGATCATTGCACGGTGCAGCGTTTCGTCATGGGCGTACTATCGCCTTGCTCAAGTATGGCGACACGGTGCAGAGGTTAAAACTTGCCCGGTATGCGGTACGCTCTTCGCACCCGCTCGAAAAAATATGAAGTATTGCAGACGCGGCGGGTGCGCTTATAAAGCCCATAAGCAAAACCAGAAAACCCGTGCTGCACAGTCCTAAAGGTTTAAGGTGCTTGCACCTTATTTGCACCTACAAGCCCCTTTTGACGCTTGTTTACGGCTGTTTACTAGAATGGGCAAAACAGAGTTTATGCCGTGCTGTACGGTAAGCCTGCATTACCCCTGATTTACCTATTTTACCTTTGCAAAGACCTCCAAAACCGTAGGTCGAGGGTTCAAGTCCTTCTGCGCCCGCCATAAGAAAGTCGTCATAGACGTAATAGAGAAGCGCAGCCCGTTTTTTGGAGGCTGCGCTTCTTGCTTTACTGTGAGTACCCCCTACTTAAAGTGGCGTGCCCTTCCGGTATTTTTCCGAAGTCTGTCAGCGCGTCGAAACTGGTTAAGCATGTCTTTAGGCGGGCGCTTATCTACGTTGACATCGCGGTGGTACAGCCCGTCAATACGCATGAAGCGTAACACTGCCTGCGCCGCTTCAACTATTACAATGTCTGTAAGCTCTACGTTTTTTTTGCGCAACCGGGTCATTTCTTCAGCTAGTCGCTTATTGAATTCGGGAATATCTTCTTTTACTAGAAGCCATCTCAAAAACGCCTAAGCAGTAATTTGATGCAGCCGAGATGCAGGAAGGCCAAGAAGTTTAGGGAGTGATGTTCATAGCGAACGACCAGACGGCGAAAGTTGCCGAGGTGGGCGAATAGCCGTTCAATCTTCCAGCGCCGTTTGTAGCGCCTCAGTTTACATCCATCTTGCGTCTTGGCTTTTTTACGGTTTCTTCGGTGAGGCGCAATCATTTCAACACCTGCTTCGGCGAGTTCAGCGTCAAGCGGATCACTGTCATACGCTTTGTCACCGATTAACTTGTCGGGTTTGCCGCTGACGTGTCGAGATGCGAGAGTCGCGTGTACCAACCGGACCTCATGTGGGCTAGCAGACGTAACGTGCAGGGCGAGGCAAGTACCACCAGCGTCCGATACCGCCATGACTTTGCTACCCTTACCCCGTTTAGTCTTACCAACTGCTGACCCCCTTTTTTCGCAGCCACAAAGGTACCGTCGATAAAGCATTCCGACAAGTCGAGTTTGCCCCGCTGCAGGGGGTCATGCGCTAAAGTCTCTAGAATCTGCCGCAACACGCCGTTTCTCTCCCATTCTTGAAAGCGCCGATGGCACGTCTGATAGGGCGGATAGCGCTCGGGTAAATCAGCCCACTGTGCGCCCGTTCGTAATATCCAGCAGATGCCCTTAAGTATCGCTCGTGGTTCTCGTCTGGGACGGCCTTTGCCATCTTTGCGTCGAGCTGGTTCGGGAATGAGCGGCCCTAGTACTTCCCACTGTTCATCGGTGAGTTCCATACCACCGTTCTAACAGCTATGCAGCTGACTATTCGTTTTTGAGATGGCTTCTAGCCATTCACGAGGGTCTCGAGCCCGTGCAAAAAACGCTCGCTCACCGAGCTTCAGCCCAAGTTCAGTAAAAAAATACAGCTCACCGTCGAAAGTCTTTATCATCTTGGTTTCTTCGAGACGAACACCTAATTCATCTTTTATCTTTTCCGCGTCAATGCCCCAGCCAATGTTTCGCGTATTACGGAGCTTTCGACCGGCGTACATTTGGCAAAGAACGCGGCGGTGATGACGGCTTAGCCCGTGTTTGTCTAACGTATCTACCCCGTCAACGCGAGTGCGTGCTCCGTAAGCCACGGACACTTTTTTTGGAACGGTATTGTATCCGTGAAGTGTCCCTGCTGCGTTTTCGACCAATTTATACTGAGCAGTGGATAGTTGGGGCAATATAAAATCTGGGTTGCCCCAGCACTCAAGCTTTTGACAGGTGTCAGGTGTATCCCTGACACAAAATAACTTTATGAGGATTGCATCTTACCTCTTTACCGCAACCCTCACATGTCACTAGGATAGGCAAGTTTTTGCGCTTTGCCCCATCGAGCGATTTGCTTTTCAAAACACGAATTTCGGCCATAAAGTGATTTTAATTCTACCAAATGTTTATCAAAGCACTAGCGATAATTAAGTACACAGCTCGACAACGACATCACCGCTTTTTACCCTTGCCGCTGCCATACCCCACCAACCTGTTTCGAGAGCGAAAGCGGCTCATCTGAAGCTGCCGCGTGGTAGCCCATCCGGGTGTAGTAAGGCAACAACTCGGTCTGCGCGTCTGTGAGCGTCAGGCGCAGCTCGGGGATGTTGTGCTGAATGGCGAGGGCCTCGAGCCTCGTCGTCAACCAGCGCCCAAACCCCTGCCCCCGGTATTCAGGCAGCGTTGCCAAACGTCCGACCTCCCAACCGTAAGGCGCTTCGCGCCAGCGCAGCGCACTGACAAACGTCCCGTCACAAACGAAAGAGAGGACGCCGCCGTCCCCTAGCCACCCCTGCACTCGAGCCTCATTTTCTCCCTGGTCGCTCCAAGCGATTTGATAAAGTTCAGCCAACGCCGCTGCGTCACTGCTCGTAGCGGTATGAAGCTTTGCTTGCTGCGCCCCGGTCTCGAGCTGCATCATTCGCTGTACTGAGGAATCTTGAGCGGCGGCGTTTTGGTCTCTTCGTCCATTTGCGCTGCAATCCGCAGCCGCAGCGCGTTCAGTTTGATAAAGCCGTCGGCGTCAGCTTGGTTGTATACGTTGTCTTCTTCAAACGTCACCACGTCCTGCCGGTAGAACGAATTGGGTGACTTGCGCCCGGTAATGGTGACGCTGCCTTTGTACAGCTCGAGCCTCGCTGTCCCCGTCACCGGTTTTTGAAGGTCATCCATCAGGTTTTGCAGTGCGATACGTTCTGGCGCAAACCAGAAACCGTTGTAGACAATACTCGCGTACTTGGGCATCAGTTCGTCACGGAGCTGCATCACCTGCCGGTCGAGCGTCAACGATTCAACGGCTTTGTGGGCGTGAAAGAGGAGTGTGCCGCCGGGGGTTTCGTAGCAGCCCCTAGACTTCATCCCGACAAACCGGTTCTCGACAATATCAACGCGCCCGACGCCGTGTTTACCGCCTAAGGCGTTGGCCTTTTCCAGCAAAGCTACCGGTCCCAACCGCTCTCCGTTGATGGCGACCGGGTTGCCCGCTTCAAAGTCGACCTCGACAGTTTCCGGCATATCCGGCGCGTCTTGTGGGTCGGCGGTGAGCCGCCACATGTTCTTAGGCGGCGTGGCCCACGGGTCTTCCAAGATGCCGCCTTCATATGAGATGTGGTACAAATTCGCGTCCATCGAGTACGGTTTTTCTTTCGTCACACCGACCGGAATCCCGTGTTCCTGAGCGTAACGCACGCAGTCCTCACGGCCCCGGAGCGTCCACTCACGCCACGGCGCAATCACCTGGATGTCGGGTTTGAGCGCGTAGGCGGCGAGTTCAAAACGCACCTGGTCGTTGCCCTTACCGGTTGCGCCGTGCGATACCGCGTCGGCTCCCTCTTGCTCGGCGATTTCGACCATCTTTTTGGCAATCAAAGGGCGTGCAAACGACGTGCCGAGCAGGTAGTAACCTTCGTAAAGTGCGCCTGAACGCAAGACCGGAAAGACAAAATCTTTGACGAACTCCTCTTGTAAGTCGGCGGCGTAGGCGCTCACTGCGCCTGTTTGCAGAGCTTTTTCTTTCGCCTCGGCGACCTCTTCACCCTGACCGATGTCAGCGGTAAAGGCGACCACCTCGGCGTTGTAGGTGTCTTTAAGCCACCGTAAAATAACCGAAGTGTCGAGGCCGCCGGAGTAGGCCAAGACAACTTTTTTGATGGTTTGGGTTTGAGCGGACGGCATAAGGTTCTCCTAAACAGGGGCAAGACAATAAAAATCCTCACCCGGACGGGGCGCAGGGCGGTTTCGCCCGCTCTTGAGAGCGGGCGTTAGCGTCGGACGCGGTGAGTGAGGGGTACGGTCATCATTTTGAACGCAGATTGCAGGTTTATGCAGGGTCTGCAATAACTTTGCAAACTCTAGCATGTGCCCTGACTAGGGTCAAGGTGCGTTTGGGCGTGACGGGGTGCGTTGTGTACGCATCTTTTGCAGGTAGCATGACGAAGTGAAGCGGTGGCGGGGTATTCAAGTTGTACTTTGGGGCATTTTGGGCGTAGGCGTAGGGTTGCTTTTGGGCTGGCGTGCGCCGCTTTTCTTCTGGCCTTTCGGTTTCGTTTTGGTGACGGTGTGGTTGGCGCGTTGGCCCAAACCTGGAGTGTGGCTGCTCGCTGTGACGTTTGGACTTATCTTCGTAAGTCCGGTGGTCCAAAATCTTGAACAAAAACCTCCCACGCCCAACATAAGTGAAGTCTCAAGCACTCCGCAAAACGCGCAAACCTGGGCCGGGGTAGATACGTTGTCGGTTCGTAATAGTAATGGGAACATTTCTGTTACGGGCGGCGACCGCTGGCGGCTCCGGGCGCGTTACCGCTACGGCGCAGCGGTGCGCGGCGTACCTGAAGACCTGCTTACGGCGCGGCGCGGCGCAACGCTGGACTTTACAGGCCTCGAGCCTACCTGGGTGCAAAAACCGCTGCGTGGGGCTGAAGCGCAGCTCCGAGCGAGAGTGCCGCGCCGCCTCAAGCTTTTGGTCGACGCCCGAAACGGCGACGTCAAGGCTGAAGATTTGGCTTCGGCCCAGGTCAATACGAACTTGGGTGACGTGACCCTTAGCCGCATTGCGGGCGCGGCGGTGGCGCTGACCGACGTCGGCAATATAGTTATAACGGGTGCTGGCGGGGGCGTCGAAGCAGAGACGCTTATGGGGGATATTTGGCTCGAGCCTGAGCTTTCAACCGCTCCGGTCTTAGCCAAAACGGATGTTGGTAACATCGCTCTGGTGCTGCCGCCCAATACGAACGCCCGTATCACGGCGACCTCAACCACGCGGCAACTACCAGAAAATTTCAAGCGCCTGTCTCCGACGCGGGGTGAGCTTGTGCTAGGGGACGGCTTAAGGACGATAGTTTTAACGACCCGTATCGGTGAGATTAGCGTGGTTCAGCGTTAAGGTAACCTGAGATGCTGTGTTGATTTGTCAAGCTTGAACTGAAGTTGGCTGGAAGGGTTTCCTGTGCGTAAGCACGCCAAAGATCATCCTTAGCAGTTTAGCCATACATGCTACCACCGCCGCCTTTTTATGTTTACCATGCCTCACCAGACGTTCAAAGAAGTCCTTAACGACAGGATTAAAACGAATAGCTGCGAGGCACGGCATGTACAAGATATGCCGCAAGTAGGCAGAACCTAAGCGTGAGATATGGCTTGGTTGAGCCACGCTCGTACCGGAGGTAAACTGGGTAGGTGTCAGCCCAACAAAGGCGACTAGCTTGCGTGCTGTAGCAAACCGCGCTACCGAGCCTAACTCTGCCAGGAGCAGACACGCAGTCCGAATCCCAATCCCAGGAATGCTCGTCAACAACAAGAGTTCGTGCTCGTTCGAACGCTTCGTCTCCAGCTCGAGCTCATTCTCCAGGGCTTGCTTTTCTACTGCTAGTGAGGCCATGCGCCGCTTCAGGGAAGTCACCACCTCGGGATGAACCTGACCATGTTCGGCTGCCTCGAGCCGGTTCTTGAGTCGCGTCAGGTCCTTCGCTAGCGCCTGAATTTCCCGAGCGAGCGATTGCCGTAGCGGACTCACGGCGAGGGTGGGAGCAGGTTGCCGCTCTTTGACGTAAACCGCTAGCCACAAGGCGTCCGCTTTATCGGTTTTGTTACGGCGGTGCTGGCGCTTCATGAAATAGCTGACCTGGGCTGGATTAAGGATGCTCACGCTCACGTAAGTGCCTTGTAAGGTCGCAGCAAGACGCCGGTGGTAGGAGCCCGTTGCTTCTAGGGCCAGACGGCAGTTCGGAAAGAATTCGAGCCAAGTTAGCAGCTCACGATGGCCTTCTGGGGTGTTACCAAACTTTCCCCGATGGATTTCACCGGTATCAAGGAGTGCAGCCACGTCCAGGCTGAGTTTGCTTACGTCGATGCCTACAAACGTCATCTCGTCCTCCAGCTTGGGTCCGGCTCTAGGCCACCACCGCTCGCATACTTGCAGATCCGGCCTTAACGGCTCAGGATGCTGGTTCGGAGTCTTGGTGATGGGTTGAGCAGGCCTATCTCAGGTACGAGCTCAAACGCTCAGGTTCGGAGTCGGCCTTACTCTTGACCCGCACTCAACATACAAGTTCGGAGTTATTCTCACGTCCGGCACGCAAATCCTGTACTTTCGGTGACTGACAACCGTCTCGAGGGTTGCGCTTTCGCTGTTTAAGCCTATAGCATCTAACGGTTTAGAGGCTACAAAAAGCGTCATTTACCTTGTCATGGAAAGCACGGTCTAGGTCAGGATGATGTTTAATAAGGGCTTTAATCTGGTTCCATAGCGGCTCGATGAGGTTGAGGTCAGGAGAATAAGGCGGTAGGGCGAGTAGACGGCAACCGAGCGGCTCGAGTAACTTTTGCAGGGTTGCTTGACGGTGAAATGAGGCGTTATCAAGAATAACGACCTGCCCAGCTTTTAACGTAGGGATGAGCACCTGCTCAAACCAGGTCTCGACTACCGTGCCGTCGCAGTAACCGGTGAAGGTCATCGGTGCCAAGACCTTACCCTGACACCAGGCGGCAATCATCGAGACGCGCTGGGTAAAATGTCCCAGCTTCTCAGCACTGCAGCGTGTACTGAGGCTCCAGCCGTAGCTATAGTCGAGCGTGTTCTCAACGCCAGCTTCATCGATATACACGCACTTCTCCGGGTCTAGTGTGCTTAGCTCCTGCTCGAAGGCTTGCCGTGCTGCTGGTGAGCGCTCCCGGTAGAGATAGCTCTTCTTTTACGCGTATAGCCAAGTCGCTTAAGTGCTCTAGAAAACGCCATCGTACTCAGCCTTGCGCCTTGCTCTTGTTGCCACGCTGCCGCCATCTCTGTAAGTGCGCGGTGCTGCTGCGCTGCGGTAAAAGCCCGCACCTCTGCGGTGTTGCCTAGTACCGCAGGACGCCCGCGATAGTAGTCTGTGTTTGCCGTTACCTTGCCTGTTTCTGCTCGCAGTTTAAGCCAATCGTCTACCGTGCTCCGGCTGATCTTGAACTGCCGATGTACCTCCGTCTTGCTCAGCCCTTCATCCAAAGCCGCTAACACGCCTAAGCGTAAGTCTCTACTGTAAGGCGCTCCCATGCCTTCATTGTAGCTTCTTGGCTGTTAGATAGAGGTGGACCTTATCCTTGAGACAGCACCCCGTTCGTTCTTAACGCTGTTCACGAGCAAGGTCTCGGCGTCACCGCCCTACCCAATATCGGCAGATGGGGCAGTACCCGGTTGCTTGTGGCCTCACCATACACCGCATTAGGTGTTTGCTTGCTGAGGCTGCTGTGACGGCGTTCGCCGTTGTAATAGCTGAGGTAGCGCTCTAGGCCAATTCGGGCTTCGTTAAGATTGTTGTAGGCATAGAGATAAACCTCCTCGTATTTGAGACTTCTCCAGAAGCGTTCGATAAAGACATTATCGATCCAGCGACCTTTGCCATCCATGCTGATCCGAACCCCGTGCTGGTCAAGCAAGCTGGTGAATGCTTGAGAGGTGAACTGAGCACCCTGGTCGGTATTGAAGATCTCAGGTGCGCCGTGTGTTGCCAAGGCCTCGGTTAAGGCAGTCATGCAAAAGCGTGGGTCGAGGCTGTTCGACAGCTGCCAACTCAGAATCTTGCGGCTGTACAAATCCATGATCGCGACGAGGTAGCAGAAGCCTTTGGGCATCGGCAGATACGTGATATCGGCGACCCATATTTGATTGGGTCGGCTCGGCTCGAGTCCCTGAAGTAGGTAGGGATAGATTTCGTGTCCCTTGGCAGCTTTCGAGGTTCTTGGTTGGGGATAGATGGCCGCAATACCCATGACCCGCATCAAGCGCTGAACACGTTTGCGATTAACGGTGAAACCACGGTCTTTGAGTTCACCTTCGATCCGGCGACTTCCTAGGAAGGGCCGTGCTAGATGGATCTCGTCTATGTGGCGCATGACCGTCAGTTCTTCTTCCGAGACTGCTGCCCTCCGGCGGTACACCGACGCGCGGCCTACACCCAGTAGTCGGCATTGCCTTACAACCGGTAATGGCATTTCCTTGTCGATCATCGCTTGGCGCTCAGACCTGCTTAGCGCCTGAGCTTGCCGGACAAAAAATCGCGCTCCATCGTAAGTTCACCGATCTTGGCGTGGAGGTCTTTGACCTCAGACTCGAAGTCACACTGCTTGTCAGTACCACTCTCAAAGACCTCACTGACTTGAGCTAGCAGTTGCCGTTTCCACGCTGAGATTTGCTGTACGTGGACACCAAACTGCTGGGACAGCTCAGCCAACGTCTTTTCCTCTTTAGCCGCTTCTAATGCCACCTTTGCCTTGAACGCTGCTGAGTGGTTTCGCCTCTGCTTTTTCATCTCTTCCCCTTTCTGAAAGCCTAGCGCTTTCAACCAAGGGGTCTGTCTCGATTCTTGGGTCCATTTCTTCCAAGCTGGGCCGAGTATTTGCAGTCGAAGCACGGTTCACCCGGCCCTGGCGAAGGTTGGCAGAACCCCGACTTGCCGACGTTGGGTGCCTGGACGACCACAACGCAGTTCGGTGAAGGTACACGCGTGGTAACGCAGAGAAACCCCTACTACTTCAAGGTCGATACCGAGGGCAACCAGCTTCCCTATATCGACGAGGTGGTTTTCAACATCGTCGAAGACGATGAGGTGATGCTGTTGCAGGCGCTTAACGGCGAACTCGACCTGGTAACGGACTACGTCAATACCTTGGACAACAAGGCAGCGTTTTTCGACAATCAGGAAACGGGCAACTTCAACTTTTTCGAGCAGGGCAACGAAAAGATGAACGCCACGATCCTCTCGTTCAATCAGACGCACACGAATCCGGTCAAACGTGAGATATTCCGGAACCACGATTTCCGCGTCGGTCTCTCACACGCTATCGACCGCCAAGCCATTATCGACACCGTATACGTGTCGCAGGGTGAGCCGTGGCAAGCCGCGCCGAGCCCCGACTCCGAATTTTACAACGCAACCCTAGCGAAGCAGTACACCGAGTACGACGTAGAGCTCGCCAACGAACACCTGGACAAAGCATTTCCTGAAAAGGACGCGCAAGGGTTTCGCCTCGGACCGGACGGCAAACGCATCTCGGTAACGATTGAGGTCGATGAGGGTAATACGGCAGATGTTGATTCAGCCGCGCTCGTCAAGGCTAACTGGGAAGCGGTCGGGGTCGAGACCTTTGTTCGCAGCTTCAGCGCGGACCTGCTCCGCACGCACAAACAAGCCAACGACTTCGACGTGATGACCTGGGCCGGTGAGGGTGGCCTGGCGGTGATCGGCGACCCCCGCTTCTATATGCCCTTCAGTCACGAGTCCGACTTCGGTGTGGCCTGGGCACTCTGGAGTGACCCTAGCCTGAGCGCATTAATAAACGCCCAACCGCAGGAGCCGCCGCCCGCTGCCAAAAAACAGATCGAACTCCGCGATGAGCTCGAGACTACCGCTGACCCGGAAGAACAAAACGCGCTCATGACCGAGATTCTGGACATCGCTACCGAGCAGTTCTACGCGATGGGCCTGGTGTTGCCTGCTGCCGAATACGGCGTGGTCAGTAACCGCATGGGCAACGTACCCGACTTTATGTTCGACGCCGCCGGTTCTTTTCCGGACCCCGCGACCTACAACCCAGCGCAGTTCTACCTGAAGAGTCAGAACTGATCCGCTAGCGCGGTCTATGGCCTCGTCCGCACGGACGAGGCTTCCAGATACCGGAGTGAGTCATGCTCAGTTACGTCATCCGCCGCATTTTATATATGATCCCGACGCTGCTCGGGATTTCAGTGGTTACTTTTTTAGTCATTCAGCTGCCACCCGGCGACTATCTCACGACCTATATCAGCGGTCTGGCAGAATCTGGCGATACCGTCAACATGCAAGTTATCGAAAACTTGACCGCGCGTTACGGGCTCGACCAACCGTGGTACGTGCAGTACTGGAGGTGGATCACCGGCATCCTGCTGCGCGGCGATTTCGGACACTCGTTCGACTGGAACCGCCCGGTCAAAGACCTTATCTGGAACCGCCTCGGTTCGACGGTGCTACTCTCGCTGGCGTCTTTAATCTTCGTCTGGGTCGTCGCTATTCCCCTCGGTATCTACTCGGCGGTCAAACAGTATTCGCTCGGTGACTATGTGGCGACCGTGGTCGGCTTTATCGGTCTGGCGGTACCGAACTTTTTGCTCGCCCTGGTCTTTATGTACATCTCGTTCAAATATTACGGGACCACGGTGAGCGGTTTTCAATCGGCGGCCTATATCGACGCCCCCTGGAGTTGGGGCAAGCTGGTCGATCTGTTCGCGCACCTGTGGATTCCCGTGGTGGTGCTGGGCACCGCCGGTACCGCCGGTACGATACGCACGATCCGGGCCAACTTGCTCGACGAACTCGGGCGACCCTACGTCGTTACCGCCAGGGCCAAGGGGCTTTCGGAAAACCGGCTGCTGCTCAAGTATCCCGTCCGGCTGGCGATGAACCCGTTTGTCAGCTCGCTCGACGGCATTTTAGTCTCGCTCATCTCGGGCTCGATCATCGTCTCCGTGGTGCTGAGCCTGCCGACGACCGGGCCGCTGCTGCTGCGGGCGCTCCTGTCGCAAGACATGTACCTGGCCGGGTCGTTCATCCTGATGCTCTCCGTGCTCGCGGTGATCGGGACGCTGCTCTCAGACCTGCTGCTGGCCTGGCTCGATCCGCGAATTCGTTACTACTGATGACCATGTGATGACCATGACCGATACGTTTGGAGGACGGTAGTGGAGCAAGGCGCAAGGCGAGCTAAAGGGGCAACCCAAGAAGAAGGGGTGAGGGTCGTTCCGGCTGTGAACGCAACCGCCGACAGCGCGGTGGCCCCGACCGAGCCGGGTACGGCTCGGCAGCACACGGGAGCGGACCCCCGGCAGCCGGTAGGTGAGCCGGTCGGCGAAAACCGCGTTCACGTCGCCAATCAGTGGCAACTGATGGGCCGCAAGTTCCGCAAGCACAAGCTGGCGATGCTCGGGGCCGTGGTCACGGGTTTTCTCTACCTGGTGGCGCTCCTCGCGGACTTTATCGCGCCGTTTCCTACCGCCGCCACGAACGCCAACTACACCTACGCGCCGCCGCAACCCCTGAGGCTGCTCGAGCGCGGCCCGGGAGGAACGCGTCTGAGCCTACATGTGGACGGTTACAAGGTCGAGGTCGATCCGGTGGCGCTGCGCCGGACCTTCGTGGTGGACCCCGAGGCAACCGTCCCCGTCGGGTTTTTCGTAGAGGGCACACCCTACCGTATGTTCGGCCTCATCCCCATGAACCGCCACCTGATCGGGCCGCTTAACATGGGCGACCCCATGTACCTGTGGGGGGCGGACCGGGTGGGGCGCGACCTTTTCAGCCGCGTCGTTCAGGGTGCTCGGATTTCGCTGACGGTCGGTTTGGTCGGGGTGGCGCTGAGCCTCTTTCTAGGTGTCTTGCTGGGCGGTGTGTCGGGCTATTTCGGCGGTTGGGTGGACAATCTGATTCAGCGCCTTATCGAGTTGTTGCAGAGCATCCCCGCTATTCCGCTGTGGATGGGACTCGCCGCCGCCGTACCGGTCACGGCCCCGCCGCTACGCGTGTACTTCTTAGTTACCATCATCTTGTCGGTGATCGGCTGGACGGGGTTGGCGCGGGTGGTGCGGGGCAAATTTTACTCCCTCAAAACCGAGGATTTCGTCACCGCAGCCAAGCTCGACGGGTGTAGCGACCTGCGCGTGATTATGAAACATATGGTGCCCTCGTTCATGAGCCACATCATCGCTGTCACCACCCTGGCGATTCCCGGCATGATCTTGGCGGAAACAGCGCTTTCGTTTCTGGGCATCGGTCTCCGCCCGCCTATCGTAAGTTGGGGCGTGCTGCTGCAAGAAGCGCAGAGCGTCCGCGTCATCGCCACCGCGCCGTGGCTGATGATTCCGGGGCTCGCAGTGGTGGCGGCGGTCTTGGCGCTGAACTTTTTGGGCGACGGCCTCCGGGACGCGGCGGACCCCTATGCGTGAGAATGTCATGAATCAAAGCAATACAACTGCGAACCCGGTAGCTGAGAACCGTGTGGCCGACCCTGTGACCGCGCCTGACGCCCTCATCAGCGTCGAGAACTTGCGTACGCACTTCTTTACCGACGAGGGTGTGGTCAAAGCCGTCGACGGCGTGACCTTCGACGTGCCACGGGGCAAAACGCTGTGTGTAGTCGGCGAATCGGGGTCGGGTAAGAGCGTTACCGCCCGCTCGCTGATGCAGCTTATCAGCCGTCCGGGGCGGGTCGTCGCGGGTACGATGATCTACCGTCCCGCGAAGGGTGAAACTATCGACCTGGCGAAGCTCGAGCCTAAAGGCAAAACGATCCGCCGCATCCGGGGCCGCGACATCGCCCTCATCTTTCAGGAGCCCATGACCGCGCTGTCGCCGGTTCACACCGTCGGCAATCAGCTTATGGAGGCGATCCGCTTACACCTGCCGCCGAATAAAAAAGAGGTGCGCGAGCGGGCAATCGAGGTCTTGGAACGCGTCGGCCTGCCCAAACCCGCCGAGCGGATATCGAGCTACCCCTTCGAGCTCTCCGGCGGGATGCGGCAGCGCGTCGCTATCGCTATCGCGCTCGTCTGCGACCCCGAACTCCTGATCGCCGACGAGCCCACGACCGCGCTCGACGTGACCACCCAAGCCGTCATTTTGGACCTCATCTACGACTTGCAGCAAGACCTGGGGATGTCGGTCATGTTTATCACCCATGACCTCGGCGTCGTCGCCGAGATCGCCGACGAGGTGGCGGTGATGTACCTCGGCAAAGTGGTCGAACGCGGCGACGTGGACAGCATCTTTCACGACCCGAAGCACCCCTACACGCAGGCGCTGCTGCGGAGCGTTCCGAGCGTAGAGGTCGGCAAACGGCAACGCCTGGAGCAGATCAGGGGCATGGTGCCGCACCCCTTCGACCGCCCCCACGGATGCAGTTTTCACACCCGCTGCGACGCCTTTATGCCGGGGGTGTGCGACCGGCTCGAGCCCCCCCCCGAAGCTCTCGGCAAGGGCCGTGAGGTGCGCTGCTTGCTCTACAGCGACGTTGAAAAAGTCAGGCGCGAACAGAGACCCGGAGAGGCGGCATGACGCAAGCCGTTTCGCCGCGCCCCCCGGCAACCGCGCAAACGCCGCTTCTGGAGGTCTCGAACCTCAAGGTTCACTTCCCCATCACTAAGGGCTTTTTAGGCCGCACCAAAGGTTACGTCAAAGCCGTTGACGACGTGAGTTTTACCATCTACGAGGGCGAGACGCTGGGTTTGGTCGGTGAATCGGGCTGCGGCAAATCGACGACCGGCAAGAGCATCTTGCGGGTGCTCGAGCCTACCGGGGGCAGCATCGTCTACCACGACGCCGAGGGCCGCACCGAGGAGCTGACCGGACTCTCCGCCGGGGCGCTCAAACCCTACCGCCGCGACATCCGCATGATCTTTCAAGACCCGCAGAGCAGCCTGAACCCGCGTTTGCCGGTGCTCGAGCTCGTCGGTGAGGTGCTTAGGGTCAACGGTATCGCTAAAGGCAAGGCGCTCGAAAAACAGGTCGCCGAGCTTTTGCAAAAGGTGGGTTTGCGACCCGAATACCTGCGCCGTTACCCGCACGCGTTTTCAGGTGGCGAACGGCAGCGCATCGGGGTAGCGCGGGCGCTGGCGACGAATCCGCGCCTGGTCATCGCCGACGAAGCGGTCTCGGCCCTGGACGTGTCGGTGCAGGCGCAGACTATTAACCTCTTGCAAGACCTGCAAGCCGAATTCGGCCTGACGTACCTCTTTATCGCTCACGACCTGTCGGTGGTGCAGCACATCTCCGACCGGGTGGCGGTCATGTACGTCGGCAAGCTTGCCGAACTCGCCCCCACCGACGAGCTGTTCGGCAACCCCAAACATCCCTATACCGAAGCGCTCCTCTCGGCGGTACCCAAAGCCGACCCGCGCCTGCGCCGCCGGGGTGAACGCGTCCGTTTAGGGGGCGAGGTCGCCGACCCGGCAGACCCGCCCACGGGCTGCTACTTTCACCCGCGCTGCACCTACGCCACCGACCGCTGCAAAACCGAAACGCCGCTCTTGCGCGACGTAGAAGGGCACCTGGTCGCGTGCCACCACGCCGACGAGCTGAACCTCGTGGGACAAGCGTGATACGGACGAGCTATGTCGGGCGCGTCAAGGACGACGTTGCCGCGTGGCTCGAGACCGTCCGCTACACGGGCGAGGGCTGGGGACGCTGGCCCTACAACCGCGCCATGACCCGGCCCTACGCGCTCGAGTCCTCCACGATGGCGATAGAAGTCCTCGAGCTGTGCGGCCTGCTGGCGGAGGTTGCGAGCGACCGACGCGCCGAAGCCGTCACGTTTTTGCAGGGGCTGCAAAACTCTACCGACGGCTTCTTCAAGGACCCGTTTCTGAGCGAAGCGGACCGGGTGGGCGACGTTCACACCTGGGAGCACAACTGGGCGCACATGAGTCAGGCGGCGACGGTGGCGCTGGCGAGCCTCGGCGCGAACCCGCGCCACCCGCAGAAGGCCCCGCCCTTTACCGACCTGCGGAGCGTGGACCCACGCGCCTGGGTGCTGGGGCTCGACTGGCGCAACCCCTGGCTCGAGGCCGAGCACGTCACCCGCGCCGTGAAGTGGTACTGGAACAGCCTGCCGCCCGAAACCCGGCAGCCCGCAGACCCCGTGGTTAAAAGCCTTCTGGGGACGCTCGAGCAAGACATCTTCGACCCCGCCACGGGCCTGCCGACAAAGCGCGGCTGCAAGAGCAAGGCGGTGGCGATGGCCGGACTTTTCAAGGCGGCGCGGGCTTACCTCGCCGTCGGCGTGGAGATTCCCTTTGCGGAGCGCGGCCTCGACTCGACCTTGCTGCTTCAACTGGAGAACGGCTCGTTCGGCGACGCTTACGTCCAGGACCGCATGACGATGAACTGGGACGCGCTCTGGGTGCTGAAAATTCTGAGCGAGCAGTTGGGGCACGGCTACCGCTTCGACGCCGTGCGCGCGGCGGGCGAGCGCACGGCGGAACTGCTCCTAAAGGACTACCGCAAACCCGGCGGCGGCTTCTCGTTTCATCCGGACCACTGCCAAGTCGAGCACAACTCCTTTTACATCTCGGCGGCGGAGCCCATCGGCGACATGGAGGGCACGCTCATGAGCCTGCGCTGCTTGAGCTACGTCGACGAGTGGAGCGCGGTGCGCTGAGAGCTTAGTCCTTGGCCTGCCCCAGGCTTGTCATCGTCTGGCTTTTTGCGGTGGTGCTTGAAGCGCGCGTATCACCTTAGATATTAAGGAGAAAAGATGACCCACATCATCGACAGCGACGTTCATCCGGCACCGAATTGGCAACGCGTCCAGGACTTTCTGGCAGAGCCGTGGCGGACACGGTTGACGCAAGGCAACCGGTCCCCCGGAGGACTATGCTACTGGAATCCTCACGGGGTCATGCGCGCCGACGCGGTGCTGGCGGACGGGGCGCGTATCGAAGCGAGCCCCGAGTCGCTCGCCAAACATCATCTCGACCGTTACGACGTAGCTCACTGCGTACTCAACTCCGCTGGCACGTTATCCATCGGCATGTCGCCCGAGGCGGACTACCCGAGCGCGCTCCTAGCCGCGGTGAACGACCACTACCTGCAAGATTGGTTGCCCGTCGACGACCGTTTTCGCTACTCCCTACTCGTCTACCCCGAAAACCCGGAGCGGGCCGTGGCTGAGATTCACCGTCACGGCGAAAATCCCGGCGTCGTTCAGGTGCTCATGCCGAGCGCCACCGCCCGTCCTTACGGCAACCGCTTCTACTGGCCTATCTACGAGGCCGCGTGCGTACACGACCTAACGGTCGCTATTCATCCCAGCACCGAGGGCGTCGGCATCTCCGCTGGACACCGACCGCGGCGGGGTATCCCTCGAGCTACCTGGAGTGGCATACGGGGCTCGTCGGCAACTACATCGCTCACCTCGTCAGCCTCGTCACGGAAGGCGTCTTTAGCAAATTCCCCAAACTCACCTTCGTTATGATCGAGGGGGGTGCCTTCTGGTTGCCTTCTCTACTGTGGCGACTCGACAAGAACTGGAAGGGGTTGCGTTCAACGACACCTTGGGTCGACCACCTGCCGAGTGAAATCATTCAGGAGCACATCCGCCTGAGCACCCAACCCCTCGAGGAGCCGCCGAAGCTCGAGCAGTTTCACGCCATGCTCGGCCTTTTCGACGCCGAGAACATGATCATGTTCTCGAGTGACTTTCCTCACTGGGACGGGGACACACCCGACTTTGCCGCTCGCCACTTTCCCAAAGAGATGCGTGAAAAGATCATGTCCGGTAACGCCCGGACGCTCTACCGCTTGCCGACCCTGAGTCATGCCTAAACCGCGAGCAAAAAAGGCGGTTCGGGTAGCCTCGGTCAGTGAACTGCCGCCGGGGTCTCGCAAGATCGTCGAGGCGAACGGGAGGTCGATTGGCGTCTTCAACGTCCACAGGACGTTTGTGGCGGTGCTCAACGTCTGTCCTCACGAACTCGCCCCGGTCTGCTTGGGCCGCCTGACGGGGATGACGCTGCCTTCCGCGCCCGGTGAGTTCAGGTGGGGGCGTGAAGGCGAAATACTGACGTGTCCCTGGCACGGTTGGGAATTCGATCTTCTGACCGGCGACTGCATCACCGACACCCGACGTCTTCGCACCTTTCCTGTCAAGGTTGAGACCTACCCGGTGACGGTCGAAGCGGAGAGTGTTTACCTTGACCTGTGAAGGTCTCGAGACCGGCGGCAGCCACCCGCTGCGGGTGACGACCTGAGAAGTAGCAGAGCGGAAAGGGAAGCTGTGCCAAATCCAGCCGACGACGTACCAGTTACAAGACAGCGCGCAAGCAACATCTACCGGCACCGCTTCGGTCTTTTGAACGACAGGAAGCTCTGCGCGTTGTCCGCTTGTCACGATCAGTTCATAGAGCGAAAGGATAGCCGACATGCACACCGACCGAGAAAAAGCGACCTCAACTTCGGACTACCCCATCCGACCCGTGGCGTTTACCGAAGTTGAACTGAAGGGCGCGTTCTGGTTGCCGCGTCTAGAGACCAACCGCACCGTCACCATTCCTTACGACTTCAAAAAGTGCGAAGAAACAGGCCGCGTGGGCAACTTTGCCAAGGCGGGTGGGCTGCTGCCGGGCGCGCACGAAGGCATGTTCTATAATGACTCCGACGTGTTCAAAGTCATTGAGGGCGCAGCTTATTCCCTTTCGCTCCACCCCGACCCCGAGTTGGACGCCTACCTGGACGACCTCATCGCCAAGGTCGCTGCCGCCCAGGAAGACGACGGCTACCTCTACACCGCCCGCACCATCGACCCGGACGCGGTGAGCGAAGACGGGGAGGGACTGACGCGCTGGTCGAACCTACGCAAGAACCACGAATTTTACAACGCCGGACACCTCTACGAAGCGGCGGTCGCGCACCACGAGGCTACCGGCAAACGTACGCTTCTAGACGTGGCTCTCAAAAACGCCGACCTGATCGCCCGCGTGTTCGGCCCTCACAAAAAGCGCGACATACCGGGACACCAGGAGATCGAACTGGGCTTAGTCAAGCTCTACCGGGTGACGGGGGAAAAGCGGTATCTGGACTTAGCCAAGTTCTTTCTCGACGAACGTGGGCACGCCGACGGGCGCGAGCTATACACCGACCACGGTCTTAGCGGCTACATGCAAGACCATCAGCCGGTCGCCGAACAGCGGGAGGCGGTAGGGCACGCGGTTCGGGCGGTGTATATGTACGCGGGCATGGCGGACGTAGCGGCGCTGACGGTTGACGAGGCTTACCTGGGCGCGCTCGAGGCACTCTGGGACGACGTGGTGTCGAGAAAGATGTACCTCACGGGTGGCGTCGGCTCGAGGCACGAAGGCGAGGCGTTCGGTGAAGCGTTCGAGCTGCCTAACGCCACCGCCTACGCCGAGACCTGTGCGGCTATCGCCCTTATACTCTGGAACCACCGCATGTTCTTGCTGCACGGCGACGCAAAATATATAGACGTTCTCGAGCGCACGCTCTACAACGGCTTTTTGGCGGGGGTGTCTCTTGGAGGCGACGCGTTTTTCTACCCGAACCCGCTCGAGTCCGACGGCACATGGCGGTTCAATATAGGTCAAGCGGCGACCCGTAGCCCCTGGTTCGAGACCTCGTGCTGCCCGACTAACGTGGTGCGGTTTTTGCCTTCGCTACCGGGGTACGTTTACGCTCTAGAGAATGAGACGCTCTACGTCAACTTGTTTATAGCGAGTGAAGTCGAGCTCGAGTTGGGTGGGGAGAGCGTTCACTTCACTCAGGAGACGGACTATCCCTGGGATGGACGTGTCAGGCTTATCGTAGACGTGGGCGCGCCTGCCGACTTCACCCTGGCGCTGCGCGTACCGGGCTGGGCACAAAACCGGCCCGTGCCGAGCGACCTCTACCGGTACTTAGGTGATAGCGGCGAAGAGGTCCGGCTGGAGGTGAATAGAGAGAGGATAAACGTGGGGCTCGAGGGAGGCTTTGCCCACATCCGCCGAACCTGGAACGCCGGGGACACCGTAGACCTCACGCTGCCTCTGCCCGTGCGCCGGGTGCTGGGCGGTGGCGTGGAGGAAAACAGGGGTAAGGTCGCCGTGGAGCGTGGGCCTTTGGTCTACTGCGCCGAAGGGGTGGACAACGGTGGGCGCGCGCTGAACCTGACCCTCGGTGACAGTGAGGACGTGCAGGTTAAAAACGAGCCCGACGTACTCGGGGGTCTCCGGACGATCCGAACCGGGAAGCTGACCCTCGTCCCTTACTACGCCTGGTCACACCGGGGCGTAGGGGAGATGGCGGTGTGGTTACGGCGGGAACCGACCTAAACGCTTTCAGAGGGGACACTTGTGCAAAGACTTATCTTCGACACCGACATCGGGTACCGACATGGATGTGCGCGAACTCGACGTCATCACTCGTGATGAGCGAAGTGTCGAGGTCGAGGTATTTCCGCATTCCGCCTGGCTTAGGCTCAGGTGCTGAGGGTTACGCTAGGAGCAAGCACTCACGCCGCATTTTTTGGCTCGAGAGGTATGTGAGGTTTTGCGGTACGCCTCTTAGCACTCTAAACCAAGAGTCCGTCTTAGGATGGCTCGCAGGCCAGACGCATAATCTCTGAAATAAAGGTAGGTTGCTATCAACAACTTTGAAATGAGTCTCAAGAACTGCGAAACAAACCGGTGAAAATCACGTTGTCAATATTAACAACTCTGAGATCCTACACGGGTATGACGCACTGGAAATAAGGAGTCCGAACGAGGTGACCGGTGAGTAAAGCTGCCCACGAGCAAAGCACAGTGATCGAAGGCTACAACGCCGTCGCAGAGGTGCGGAAAACCCGGGACCAGCTGGCCGAGGCGATGAAAGATATGAGCCCTGAAGAGCAGGTCGCTTATATCCGCGAGCGCGCCTCGAGGTTTAGACAAAAGCAAAAAGGCGAGCACTAACCTATATTTTACAGGGTGCCGTGTTCGGTACAAAATAGCCTTTTGCCCTAAGTGGTGCCGCTTAACCTTACTAAAAAACGCGTGCCGAACCACGCAGCCGGAGCGCCGAGGAGGACCATATGACCCAGGTGTTCGTATCGGGCTCACGAAGCGTTCGGGCGTTGCCACAGGCGGCAAAAACGTCGCTAGATAAGATCATTGAACTCGGCTTTACCGTTTGCGTCGGCGACTGCCACGGCGAACTAGGCCCACCGGGCCGGGCTTTGCCCGTTCTATGTCGATACGCTGGTGCAGGACTATCTTGCGACGAAGAACTATCAGCAGGTCGTCGTCTTTCGCATGGGGCAGGAGCCGCGGAACAACGTCGGCTTCAGGACGCAGCGCGTCTCAGGCTCGCGTCAGACCGACAAGGACGCGGCGATGGCTGAGGGTGCGGACTACGGCCTAGCCGTGTGGGACGGGCGGAGTCCGGGTACGGCGAAGAACATCGCACGGGTAGCAAAAACAAAGGTGGTAGCGCTATGAAGAGGATTCTGACGTTTCACAGCGATCCCAATCATAGCTGGCTCGAGGTACCCCTGCAAGATCTCACCACGCTCGGCGTCGGGGACGAGATCAGCTCACGCTCGTACCAGGATGAGGCGAACGCCTATCTCGAGGAAGATGTGGACGCAGGCGTCTATCTACGAGCCGCTCGGAAAGCGGGCTGGTCGATCACCACAGAAGACCGCTACGTCGAGGGCGATTCGTTCGTTCGGAACTTGCCTGCTTACAACGGTTGAGGCTCACCACGAAAATAGTCGGTTACAAATCCTAAAATCGTTAAAACGCGCATCTGGTGATGCAGCCACCTCTCAGGAGGTGGACGGTGAAAAAGCTCTACAGCTTATGCCGGGAAGAACCTGACTGGAGCCGCTACATTCAACTTGAAGTCTCAGGCTCTAAAAGGAACGAGGGTGTGCTCAGGGTCATGGTAAGCGCCGACGAGGCCGAGTTCTTTACGGTTTACGGGCAGTTACCCGGTGCTCACTTCGAGGTCGTCACCGAATGCAAAAAGCACGAGCTGGAGAGCGTGATTGCCGAACTCGGAAGGCGGAGCAACCTCAACGTGCTGCTGCACAAGTCACTGTTTGGAGGCTGGTCTTGAAACTCACCTTTAAGGTTGTGCTCGAGCTGAACCTACCCGAGGGCTACACCCCGGACGACGCCGCGATAGAAGACTATCGCAACGTGCTAGACAACGCTCTGGAGCATCAGGTGGGCTTCGGCGGGTTGACGCCGGACGACCTGAGCGACGAAGGTCTCAGCGTCGAGCTGTTTACCGTAGAGCTTGCCCTGAAGCCTGACAGCAGGTAAAGACACGTCTGAGAAGACGCGGCCACCAGTCAGGAGACGACGATGAAACTGAAGTTGGTTCGTACGTCCGACTGTCCGTGGCTGAGATTGTGGGTTTCAGGCGCATCCCCCCGCTCGAGTAGACGCGTCGTTATGGGGACACCACCCCTGAAAACACTTGCTGACGCAAGCAGCCAAAAGGGTGGAGGTGCCGATGTTTGTATTTTTAGACCGCGAGATCGAAGCGAAGTTCGCCGAAACCGACAGCCTCACTTTAGACGAGCTGTGGACCGACTTCGCCGCTGCCGAGACTGTCCACGGCTGTAATGGACACTTCGAGTGGGGTAAAGAAGAGGTCGCGCAGTCCCTATCGCTGCACCGTTCTCGACCTGTCAGCGCGTACGAGTTGGAGTTGGCCTGGGAAACCAGAAAGAAGCCTCTGCTCTAGGGGCTACCTAGGGGAGCGGGTGTACACCCCGCTCCCCTCGAGGTTTGGAGAGAAACGTGTCTAGAAGCGTGCGGCCGAATAGGAGGCAGCCCATCATGAGACCCAACCGTAAAGACCTGCTCATCCAGGAGTTTCCGGAACTCACCACGGCGCTGCTCGAGCTCCCCGAGGATATTCGCTACCTGGACAGCGACCGCAAGAACAACCCTGAACCGGGCGTCGACTTAAGCACGACGCTCTACGCGCAGGCAGATGGGAAGATTCTCGCGCTGAGCTGTACCCGGCTCGAGAACGGCGTCTTGCACCTGACCAGCGAAGAGGTAGACGAGCTCTAAAGGGAGAAGCACACCCCGCCTCAAGTCCCTCCGAAAAGACGCATCTCACGATGCAGCCGCCTGGGCGGAGGTCGTTATGTTCAGAGAGGTTCGTGGGTGCTTGTTTCGTTCCGAAGCGCAGTGCCTCGTCAATACCGTCAACTGCGTGGGGCCGATGGGCCGGGGGATCGCGCTTGAATTCAAGAACCGCTATCCGGCGATGTACGCCGCGTACCGCGACGTCTGTAAGCGGGAGCTCTTGCGTCCCGGCATGATCTTGCCCTATACCGGGGCGGACCGGCTGATTCTCAACTTTGCGGTGAAAAACGATTGGCGCAACGCCAGCACGCACGCCTGGGTCGAGGACTGCCTGCGCCGGTTCGTCGCCAACTACGAGCGCCTGGGGATTACGTCGGTGGCTTTACCCCGGCTCGGCGCTGAAAACGGCTGGATTGCCTGGGAGCCTACCTACGCGCTGATCTGCGAGTATCTAGGCGAGCTGCCTATCGACGTGGAGCTCGTCCACTTCGATCCGCAGGCTACCCACAATTCCCCTTTGCAGTAAGCGTCGGTGGCGGCCCCCACGGGGGCTGCACTTTCTTCTCTACGCCGAAGCTAAAGCACGACCCACTCGAGCTTCTGATGACGAACGCTAAAGGAGGTACTAGGTGAACGTGCAGATCAAGAGTCTTTTTACCGGCCAACTCAACACGGTGGACTTGCCGGTGACGCCCGGGCAACTCGCTCGCTGGGGAGAGGGTGAAGCGCCTCTCGTCGCCATGCCGGGGCTGAACCCCGACCAACTCGAGTTTCTGGTCTCAGGTATGACGCCCGCCGAGCGGCTCGAGCGGTTCGGACCCCTCGCCATGACAACTTCGCAACCACGCTCAGGACGCAGACAAGAAACGCGCGCTATCGCCCGCAGCCAGGAGCCAGGAGGTAGACGATGGTTCTCTCGACGGGTTCGTTCGACACCAGCCTTGCAGAGGCAGAGACGCTACTAGCGGGGTTCAATACCGACTTCGACGACGGTGAGTTCGCGCTCACCGTCCGGGTGCGGGGTTCGGTTCAGGAGCGGGCCGCGGCGCAGCGCCTGCTGGACAAGCACGGCTTTTTCAGATACGGCAGTTCGTGCCAGCGCCCCCTGGGAGAGCTGGCCCTGACCGAGCGGTACGCCGAACTAAACGCAGCCTAGACATCGACGGACTCGAGGTGGAGGCGCTGAGGGGGGTCGGCTGAGGCCGGAAAACACCGTTAAAGAGCGCACCGGAATCGGTGCAGAAAACCCTGAACGAAAGGAGGCGAAGGTGGCTAAGCATCAGGAGCTTGCACCCAGGCACAAGTTGCCCCGTGGGCATCAGCCCCGGAAGCACAGCCTGATTCTGCGCGACAAACGCCATCGTCGGGCAAAGGACCGTTTACGGCGGGAGTTAGGGTGAGTACAAAGGTCTGGCGTCGACAGGAAAGGGCAGAAAACCCGCTTGCGGGTGAGTAACCCCCGGTACTGCCAGATGACGCCGGACTTACTCAGTTTCTAGCTCGAGCACAAGGGGGACTCACGTCCCCAAAAACGCACCTGAACGGTGCAGAGCAATTTTGGCCGAGAGATCGGTAATTCACCCTTGGAGGTTTTGTATGAAAGGTATCAATCAAGTCCACTTTATCGGCAGCGTCGCTAAGGACGTCGAGCTGAAATACACCGCAGGCGACCTCGCCATTCTGGAACTCACGGTGGCAGGCAAAGAGCAGGTCGTGGGCGCGGACGGTGAGACCAGAACCGCTCACTTCTACAACCGCTGCAAAGCGTTTGGGCCGTACGCCGAGGCGCTCGCCGAAAGCTTTCAAGCGGGCGACGTCGTTACTATCCTGGGGCGGCTCGACTACCGCTCGTACGAAAAAGACGGTGAAAAGCGCAGCACCGTGGAGACGGTGATCAGCTCGGTTCAGACGCTCGAGGGCAGCTTCGCCACCGAAGACGACAAACTGGGCCAGCCGGTGCTGGTAGACGGCTTAAACAGCGTGACCATCGGCGGCAACTTGACCAAAGACGCCGAACTTCGGTATACCCCGAACGGCAATGCGGTTACGCACCTTTCAGTCGCTGTCAACGAGCATTTCGGCAAGGATCAGGAGCGGGTCGGGTTTTATAACGTACAGGGCTGGGGCGAACTCGCCGAGTTGCTCGCCGCAGGTTCCAAGGGCCGAGGCGTCATCGGCGTGGGTCGGATTCTGAGCGAGTCGTGGGAAGACGGCGACGGCAACAAGCGTTACGGTACCCGGATCGAGTTGGACCGCGCGCACTTCGTTGCAGGCAAGCAGCGCCAGAGCGCGGCGAAGGGCCAGGGTCAGCGCACGGCGTCCCCTCGCACAGCGCCCCCTCAAAGCGTCGATAGGAGTTCCCTCCAGAGGAGGATTTGCCCTTCTAGGGGCGTACAGGGCTACCCACAACGGGTAGCCCTCCCTTTTTTTGGGGGCCGAGGGCCGCGTGCAAGCGCGCAGAGACGGGTTGGGTGTTCTAAAGACGAGTACCCATCAGCTGACGAGGAGACGCCATGAGACGAAACGACGTGCGAACACACTTACCCAGAGCGTCATCGTGACGCTTAAAACCGAACATTCGTTCGATTCCTACGAGATGGCCGACTTAAAGGAAACGATTCAAGATTTCCATACGGCGTCCGGGGCCGACGCCGAACACCTGAAGTTAGCCGCAGCGCTTGCGGCGAAGCTCGAGGCCCAGGGACTCACCGCCCTTGAGGTAACGGTTGCCGATTCCGGAAGACGCTACGGCGTACCCCTGTACTGCGCCTCCGTGGTCATCGACACTTTTGCTCCCAACACGCTCGAGATTTTACGCGAGTTCAAATGAAGCCCTATGACGCTGAAGACCTGGTGTACCGATGACCTGGGATGAGCTGAGGGCTGCACTTGCCGTTCCGTTCCCAGCCGAAATGGTCAAGTTCAGGCCCGGTTCAGCCAGTGGCGACAAAAAGCGGGCGCAGGCACTTGCCTACGCCGAACCCAGAGTGTACGAAGACCGCCTGAACGAGGTTCTAGGTTCTGCTTGGGCGTGCCGGTTTATCCCCTAGGGTGACCAGCGCCTGCTCTGCGAACTCACCATCACCCTCGACGGCGACGGGGGCGGGGTTCAGGAACTCGTCCGCACCTCGACGGGCGAGTTCGACTCGGGCGATACCATCGCCAAAGGGACGAGCGCCGAGGCGCAGGCGTTTAAGCGGGCGTGCTCTAAGTTCGGGCTGGGACGCTACCTTTACGACCTGCCGGTGGTCTGGGTCGAGTACGACGACAACAATCGCCGCCTGACCGAGATTCCCGAACGCTTTCTCCCGCAACCGGAGCCGGTGACGCCCCCCGAACCGGTCAGACTCACCTCGAGCCGAGCAAGTCGGTTGCACCGGGAACTGGGCAAACTGCCTACCATCGCCTCGAGAGAGCATACGCAAATCGCACACGAAGCGCTCTCCCAGGAAGTGGAGAGCTTTACCGGACTGACCGAACCCGAGGCCCTGGCGGTGTTGAACCACGCCCGCAAAGTGGACGCCAAACGCCGCGAAGAGCGCCACGTCAACCCCGAACGCAGGGGAAGCGAGGGGAGAATGCGCGCCTGAACGTGTGCGCTGTGGTGGGGGGGGGGTTCGTCCCCCCACTATGCTGATAGAAAGGACACGATGCCCGAGTTCACCTTCGATAGTCACCGCGTCACCATTCAAAAGCTCCGTTACACCATCAAAGCCGAGAGCGAAAGCGAGGCTCACCGCCTGATTGCTGCCGGTCAAGTCGATACGGTCGCAGACGGCCCCGCCGTTCTCCTCCATGCCGGGGAGTTGGGGCCTGCCAGACCCGCTTGCGTGGCTACCTACGACGGCGCGGGTTGTCCCGTATGGCGGGCAGCGTGAGCGTCTTTTTCGCCTACTTATCCTGCTTACGACTCGTGCAGCGCTGGGGGCTGATGCGCGGCGAACCCGAGAACGTCGCCGAACATTCGCATCAGGTCGCCGTCGTTGTAGGATTTCAAAGCTATTGAACCTGAAAGCACGATTCTTGCTCGTTTGTTTCGGAGTTACTGGTTCTCATTTCGCAGTTATTGACTCTTCCCTACATCTAATTCAAAGTTGATCAGCCTGGCCTATGAACCATTTTATGAGTGGTACAACCACACTTGACCCGCCCAAATTTATAAAGGAATTGCTCACTTATCGGTCTACCTCTAACGCGGTGAACGCGCTCAAAGACTGCATAACGACACTGACCGTTAGCCTGTACGGCGGGCTTACCGATCTGCTTCTGTCTTGTGACCCCACCTCTTGACATATATCCATATGTATATATAACGTAGCTATGGCACGAGCAGCAACAACAACCGACGTGTTCAATGCGGTGGCCGAGCCCCGACGGCGGCAGCTTCTCGACGCCCTCGCCAGCGGTGAGCGCTCCGTGAACGAGCTCGTCGCGCTGCTCGAGCTAGCACAGCCGCACGTGTCCAGACACTTGCGGATACTGAGGGAGGTAGGACTGGTTGAGGTACGTGACGATGGACGACAGCGGTTATACCGGCTCAATGGCCAAGCGCTCAAGCCCATTCACGACTGGGTGAATACTTACGAGCACTTGTGGTCTGAGCGGTTCAACCGGATGGACGTCGTGCTTGAGGAACTTGAGCAGAAGGAGGCGGAAGTTGACGGCAATGGCAAGTAAAACAGCGACAGTGACGCTCCCGACGAACACACAGATCCTCATCACGCGGGAGTTCGCTGCGCCCAAGCACCTGGTCTATAAGGCTTGGACCACGCCCGAACTGGTCAAGCGCTGGTGGAGCGCAGGCATGGGCGAGGCGACAGTCACCGAAATTGACCTACGGGTTGGCGGTACGTGGCGCTACGTAATGGTGACGGACGGCGGCTTCGAGGTCGGCTTCCACGGCGAATATCGGGAGGTCACTCCGAACGAGCGGATCGTCTCGACCGGGGTCTATGAGGGTATGCCCGAGGGGGAATCACTGAACACAGCGACGTTCACAGAGGTGGACGGACGCACGACCCTCACGATTCTCGTGCAGCACCAGAGCCAAAAACACCGCGACGCGCACCTCGACTCTGGAATGGAGACAGGCGTGCAGAAGTCGCTGGATTACCTCGAGCAGGTCGCGCGCGCGCTCCACTGAGCCTCCCCCCGCCGACCTCTATTTAGTTCGTGGTGACATCGAAGCCCGAACATCGGTTACAACGGTTTTTACGATCTGGTCGCCTGAGGTGACTAAACTTCAGGCGACCCTGCTTCGCTGAACTCTACAGCGATCCCAGAAATGGCGGTACTTATGTCTAAAGCAAATATGCCTCCTACACCCGATCTAAAGCTCGTGCCGGTGCCGGTTTCCGACCTCGACCGCGCCAAAACCTTTTACGTCGAAGTGCTCGGCTTTCACGAGGATCACGACGTCCGGCCCAGCGACACCGTTGGGGTCATCCAACTCACGCCCACCGGGTCGGCATGTTCGATCCTTCTCGGGGTCGGGATGCCCGGTACCGAGATGCCCCCCGGCTCACTCAAGGGGCTGCATTTGGTCGTAGCGGACATAGACGAGGCCCGCGAAGCGCTCATCAGCCGGGGCCTCGAAGCGGATGCCGTTGTCGACCAGGGGGGTATGAAATATGCCGCTTTCAGCGATCCCGACGGCAATACCTGGACCTTGCAGGAGCTGCCGACGCCCCGATGCAATTACGAGAAACAGAGGCGGATGTATCGGCGAATATCGGCGCAGCACGGTTCGCCGAGCGGTTAGAAACCTACCGCTCGGCGGACGAGCTTAAGAAGATTCAGCGCTACTTCAAGACCGGCAAGGGTCAGTACGGCGGGGGCGATAAGTTTATGGGTGTACGCATGGGTCAGGTTTTTACGCTTGCCAAAGAGTTTATCGAGATGCCTCCAGCTGAAATCGAGAAATTACTCGAGGATCCCATTCACGAAGTTCGGGTTGGCGGGCTTAGCATCATGGACAAGCAGGCTCGTCGTAAAAAGACTCCCGAGAGCCGTCGGAGGGAGCTCTTCGACCTCTACCTGAGGCGTATCGACAGGATCAACAACTGGGACTTGGTAGACGTGAGCTGCCCCTTCGTCGTCGGCGGTTACCTGTTCGACAAGCCGCGCGACATTTTGTACGAGCTGGCGCGTTCCAAGAACATCTGGGAGCGCCGCACGGCCATCGTCAGTACGTCCTACTTCATCAGGCAGGGCGATGTAGCCGACACCTTCAAGGTCGCCGAAATGCTTCTTGATGACGATCAAGATTTTATCCATAAGGCTACCGGAGGGTGGCTGCGGGCGGCTGGTACGAAAGACCTGCAAGGGCTACTGAGCTTTCTCGATAAGCACGCTGCGGTCATGCCGCGCACGATGCTGCGTTACGCAGTCGAGCACCTAGACAAGGACCTGCGAAGCTACTACTTAAGTCTTAAAAAGGCCACCAAGCAGGTCTCCACACCCTAGCTGATCCAATCTGGAAGGGCGAGGCAGCTTCTGTTGCACAAAGCGGTGCGACGTTGCTCACCCTTATGCCGTGAGTACGAGCGGCTTTTGCCTAGAAGCCATCTCAAAAACGCCTAAGCAGTAATTTGATGCAGCCGAGATGCAGGAAGGCCAAGAAGTTTAGGGAGTGATGTTCATAGCGAACGACCAGACGGCGAAAGTTGCCGAGGTGGGCGAATAGCCGTTCAATCTTCCAGCGCCGTTTGTAGCGCCTCAGTTTACGTCCATCTTGCGTCTTGGCTTTTTTACGGTTTCTTCGGTGAGGCGCAATCATTTCAACACCTGCTTCGGCGAGTTCAGCGTCAAGCGGATCACTGTCATACGCTTTGTCACCGATTAACTTGTCGGGTTTGCCGCTGACGTGTCGAGATGCGAGAGTCGCGTGTACCAACCGGACCTCATGTGGGCTAGCAGACGTAACGTGCAGGGCGAGGCAAGTACCACCAGCGTCCGATACCGCCATGACTTTGCTACCCTTACCCCGTTTAGTCTTACCAACTGCTGACCCCCTTTTTTCGCAGCCACAAAGGTACCGTCGATAAAGCATTCCGACAAGTCGAGTTTGCCCCGCTGCAGGGGGTCATGCGCTAAAGTCTCTAGAATCTGCCGCAACACGCCGTTTCTCTCCCATTCTTGAAAGCGCCGATGGCACGTCTGATAGGGCGGATAGCGCTCGGGTAAATCAGCCCACTGTGCGCCCGTTCGTAATATCCAGCAGATGCCCTTAAGTATCGCTCGTGGTTCTCGTCTGGGACGGCCTTTGCCATCTTTGCGTCGAGCTGGTTCGGGAATGAGCGGCCCTAGTACTTCCCACTGTTCATCGGTGAGTTCCATACCACCGTTCTAACAGCTATGCAGCTGACTATTCGTTTTTGAGATGGCTTCTAGTGTCGTGGTTTTCGCGTTCGTGACTTAGCTCGTGCCGCGTCGCCAATATCCGATAGATCAAGTTTAAGTTTGGCAATGTTATTCCGTGTTTGTACAGGTTTCCGGCCCAGCTACCGCATAAGGAACTGAGACAGTCTTTGCTAGATACCGTTGCCAAATCCGCCAGCCACGATTCAGGAGACAAAAGATTAAAGCAAAGAGGCCAATGACATAGCAGAACTTAAAGCCCGTAGTTGTGAGCCTTAGCTGCCAAAGGGCGGTAAATTTAATTCAGCAACGGTATCTTTTGGAATGATGCCTGCGTCAATCTCTTGTGCAAATGCTAAACCATCAAATTAAAATGGTTAAAACCGTACGGCGCTCACGTACAGCACGGTTTTGGCTCAAGCCGTGCGGGCCGGACGGCAAGCTACGCTCAGACAGACAAAACGCCGTAAAACTTGCGGCTGCGCTTTGGTAGCCTCTAATGAAAGAAATCAAGAGTCAGACTTTTTGGAGCACAGGCTTGTTGTCCCTAGCCCTTGTTATCTTTCAAGTACGTGTCAAACACAACTTTTCCAGCTAATTGCCCTCTTTTTACCCCCTGTTTCCTAATTCTTAACTCCCTCCGCGTCCCACTCGGCAAATATCTGCGGCTGAGCTTGAGGGGTAACGGAAAAAGCTAGGCTGCGCCGTTCGGATTGGCAGAGTAAGCTAAACGCCTCCACCACAACCGGGTCGAACTGCTTTTCGGCTTGCGTCCCAATCTCGGCGAGCGCGTCTTCGTGGCTCCAGGCGTGTTTATAGGGCCGCACCGAAGTAAGGGCGTCGTATACGTCGCAAACGCTAAAAACACGGGCCGAGAGCGGGATTTCAGTGGTGGCTAGACCGTGCGGATAGCCCCCGCCGTCCCAGCGTTCGTGATGGTAGAGAATAGTCTCGAGCGTCGCTTCATCAGGAACGTCGCCAAGTCTATAAGCAACGTGAGAGACGAATACCCGCAGCGTTGAAGCCGAGAAGATCGGGTCACCATGGGTAATCTGCGATGTGTCTAATACCGCAAGGGCAAGTTTACACGCGCATTACATCCTGGGTCTTCTTTCCGGCAGCAAGAGCGTAACCGACATGGCTGAACGCGGCTTGTTGCCGTTTGGCAAGCAGTACGCCTGCAAGCTTCTAGCGCAGAATCCAAACCTCACCAAGACGTTCTGACATGCTGTTTAGCCGACGCACCCCAGGGCGCTTACCTCGCCGTTGATCTGCTCAAGGTCAAGCACCAAGGTGAACGTATCGAGGGGGTCGGACGCTGTTATGACAACAGCAAGGGGGTGATGTGGGGTCACACGTTAGTGAGTAGTGGGCTGGTCCAGTTAGGCGAAGACCCTTATCTACTACGCTGTGATCCGTTTCCCGACGAGCTGATGAGTACTGAGCGCTACCCCAGACTCACGGCTACCGAGGCGATGCTCACGGTGGCTGGCGACGTCGTAAGCGCTGGCGTAAAGGTCAAGGCGTTGCTGGTCGATGCCGAGTTCACGACTCGACTGGGATTACGCTCCTTGAAGCAGCTACCGCTAGCTTTTGTTGGTCGCTTCAGAAGTAACGCCAAAGTGATGTTCGAAGCCCAAAAGGTGCGCGTCAACGATTTGGCTAAACGCTTCATGCCCGGCAAAGCGCGCTGGTATCCAAAACTCAGACGCTATATCAAACGCCTCGAGGTCGTCCTAGCCGAAGTTGGCACTGTGGAGTTGCTGATTGTCTGGAAAGCTCAAGGGTTCGGCTGGCACCTCACCACCTTGATCAGTACCCTTAAAGCCGGCGTTCAGGAAGTCTTTCAGGCTTGGTCAGCGCGTTGGAGCCTGGAAGTCAGTCACAGGCTCCGAAAACAATCCTTGGCGTTGGGCGCGTGTCAGTGCCTGACCTATGCAGCTCATTTGCAACATGCCGAGCTGGTCAACCGGGCCTTCGGGCTGATGCGTCTAGAACGGCAACGAACATCTTATCTAACGTGGAAGTCGGCTCAGCAGCGCGCCGCTGAAACCCTGAGAAACGCCTTGCTGACCGAAGGTTTTCGTATGGTCGCCTGAAATTAACCCTTCAGTACGCGGTTTCTCAATTTGGCGACATTCCTGTTCAGGCAAAAACGGGAGTTGCAACGCGACTTGGTAGCCCGCTTCGACGTGGTGGCGCATAATCTTCCACTCGTCGGACGAAAGCTTACCCGGTTTGTGCAAAATCGCGTCGGGCGTCGCAACCTTGCCGAGGTCGTGCAGGTACGCGCCCCAGCGCAGCGCCTCGAGCCCCTCTCTGCCGAGTGCTAAGGTTTCACCGACCCGGATGGTCAGGTCGGTTACGCGGTCGGTATGCCCTTTCACCTCCGAGTCGCGGCTTTCGACGGCGATGCCCAGGGCTTTAATCGCGCCTTCTCTGGCCTGCAGCACGTTTTCTTTCTCTGCCAGCGCCTGTTCCGCAGCGACCAGGCGGGCGGCGAGGGCGGCGAGCGTTGTCGCTACTGCGCCGAAGAGGTCGCACTCTCGCGGGCTCCAAGTGTGCGTCTCGAATGTATACATTAAAAAAGCCCCTTGAAGCGTGCCGTGTTTGCTCAGAACGGGGGCCGCGGCGAGGCTGGCAACGCCCAGATCGGGAAATCCGGCGGCTTCAGGGGAAGCGCGGGTGTCGTCAAAAGATAGTGGGGCGCGGCCCTGCTCGAGCGCCCGCATCAGCGGGGTATCGCTGGGCAGCCCGTGCGCCAAAATCGCGTCCATGACCGAGCCTTCCGGCATCTCGCCGGACGCAGAACGTGCCCTGAACATCTCGCCGCCTGCCTGAAAATACGCTGAACCTGCGGCTGCAGTGCGTTCGACGAGCGCGGTAAGCGCGGGCATCACGGCGCTGGGAACATCCGGAGCAGACAGGGCGAGCCGGGCGAGTTCGACGATGAGCTGAGCGCGGGGTTCGGCGCGTCGGGTAGGGGCAGGAGCTAGAGACGGTTCCCTCGGCATGGTGATCATGCCCTAAGTTAGCTTAAAGGTTCTTACAGAGCTCTTACGACTTGATGGGGTAAGCTTAAAGTTCCCGAAATCCGACCGACCGCAGCGACAACGCCCCCCGCGGGTCTTCGCCAAAAAACAAGCCGCCCTCACGCACCGAGTCGGCGGGTACGAAGCCGAAGGTCGTTTCGCTTGTTTCGGTGGTTTTGTCCCTCTTTGTGACCGTGCCCTCGACGCCGAGTTCGGCGGCTACCTCGTCCCCGGTGTTGTGCGCCTCGACAAGCGCGAGAAAGCCGTCGCCTGAACGTTGTATTCCCAGCACCCGCAGTGTAATTTTCGGCAGCTCATATAATGAGCTGCGCCGCTGCGCCGACCGCTGCCGGAAAGCCCAAGATGATGGTCAGCTTGAGAATCTGTACGAGGCTCTCTCCTTCAGTACGTCCAAACAGCCACAAGATAAACAGGCTCGTGACGAGTGCGACCGCGTAACCGACGACGGTAAAGCGGCCGCACTGCTTAGCCCCGAAACTCGACGTTATAAACAAATGCGTGCATCACGACGAGCGAGACGACGGTCAGCGCCAGTGCGTGCCGCGGGGTAAACTGCACGGTAATCAAGACGATTTCATCGGTCAGAGCGAGGTTAAAGGTCAAGTAGAGTTCGTCGACCAGCATAAACGCGAGTTCGGCCGGGTAGCTGCGGTCACATGCCTCTTTGTCTTGCGCCTTGAGCCCGAGTTGACCCGCCGCTAAAATCGCTCCGAGGCTCCCTGGTACGGCTTGTACGGCGATTTTGCCGATCATTTTGTCTGCCGACATGCCCCATTCAGTTACCGAAAAAAGCAGTAGCGCCGCGCCTGAGGCGACGAACCCCACGGCTAATGCGACAAAAGCGTCTACCACGTCTTCTCGCCAGCTAAACGAATCACGAAAGCCGATGTGGTAGAAAGTACGATGAGCAGGGGGATGTCGGCGCAGAATAGCTAAGCGCTAGAGCTCGAGTCCCACCCCCAACCACCACATCTCCATCGTCATCAAGATCGGCAGGGCAAACAAACTTACGCCGCCGAAGGCGCGCCCGAGTACCGTGACGAAGTGCTGAGTGCGCGCGCTCGGCGCTGCGGGGTGATTCAGGGTCGT
Organism: Truepera sp.; assembly: GCA_965215315.1. GTDB lineage: Bacteria > Deinococcota > Deinococci > Deinococcales > Trueperaceae > Truepera. The sequence goes on from CBDCDB010000008.1 coordinate 3,780,287, forward strand.
CGGCTCAGCATACGGCTTTTAGTTAAAGCTACCGCCGCTTTTGTGCAGTTTCGCAGCCCGCAAAACGCCTTGGGAATGGTAGAATTATGTGTTTGAAGCGCATATTTGCCGCTTGGAGGTTCTTTTGAACGAAGGACAAGTCGTTCCGGTTGTCATTACGGACGAAATCAAAACCAGTTTTATCAACTACGCCATGTCGGTCATCGTCGACCGGGCGCTTCCCGACGTGCGCGACGGCCTCAAGCCGGTGCAGCGCCGCATTTTATACGCCATGCACCAAGAGGGTCTATTCAGCAACCGCAAGTATTCCAAATCCGCCGGGGTCGTCGGTGAGGTCATTAAAAAGTACCACCCGCACGGTGACGCTTCGATCTACGACGCGATGGTCAGGATGGCGCAAGACTGGAACTTGCGGTATAAACTCGTTGACGGTCAGGGCAACTTTGGTTCGATTGACGGCGACCCGGCGGCGGCCTACCGCTACACCGAAGCCCGGATGATGCCGGTGGCCGAAACCATCCTAGCCGACATCGACAAAGAGACCGTAGACTTTAGAGAAAATTTCGACGGTACCACCGAAGAACCCGAGGTCTTACCCTCAGCTGTTCCGAATATGCTGATCAACGGCGCGTCGGGGATTGCCGTCGGCATGGCGACGAATATTCCGCCGCACAATTTGGGTGAGATCATCGACGGGTTGCTAGCGATGCTCGAGAACCCTGACATCACCCTAGACGAACTGATGGTCTTCATCAAAGGCCCCGACTTTCCTACCGGCGGCATCATGACCCGCTCAGGCATCCGGCAGGCATTTGAAACCGGGCGCGGCGGTATCCGGGTACGTGCGAAAGTACGTTTTGAAGAGCGCAACAACCGCCATACGATCGTGGTCAACGAGATTCCTTACCAGGTCAACAAGACTGCACTAATTCGTACTGCTGCCGATTTGGTTCGCAGCAAACGCATAGAAGACATCGCCACCTTGCGTGACGAGTCCGACCGGCAGGGGATGCGAATCGTGTTTGAACTCAAACGCGGCGCACACCCTGAGCTGGTCTTAAATCAGCTCTACAAATATACGCAGCTGCAAAGCACCTTCAGCGTCAACAACCTGGCGATTGTAGACCGGTCGCCCAAGGTGCTGCCCCTTAAAGATACACTCGCACTGTTTTTAGACCACCGCGCCGATGTGATCCGTCGCCGCACGACCTTCGAACTGCGTAAGGCCAAAGAGCGGGCGCATATTTTAGAGGGCTACCTCATCGCCCTCGACCGTATGGACGAGATTATCGCGCTTATCCGCGCCTCGTCGGACGGGCCGACGGCGCGTACCGGGTTGGTCGCTGAGTTCAGCCTTTCTGAAGTGCAGGCGCAAGCGGTGCTCGATATGCGTCTCCAGCGGCTGACCGGCTTGGAGCGCGAAAAACTGCAAGACGAGTACCGCGAGTTGCAAGAAGAGATCGCTCGCTTGGAAAGCATCCTGGGCGACGCCGATGAACTCCGCAAGGTCATCCGGCGCGAACTGCGCGACATCAAAAAAGACTACGCCGACCCGCGCCGCACGCAGATTACCGACCACGAAGGCGACATCTCGAAAGAAGACCTGATCCCCGAAGAGAACATGGTCGTTACTCTGACGCGCGGTGGCTACATCAAACGCACCGCCCTGACGAGCTACCGCGCTCAAAACCGGGGCGGGCGCGGCGCAACTGCGCAAAAGGCCAAAGAAGACGACATCAATTCGATGCTGATTGTCGGTAACACGCACGACTATCTGCTCTTCTTTACCAACCGGGGCCGCGTTTTCCGCGAGAAAATCTACGATCTGCCCGAAGCCGAACGTGCAGCGCGGGGCAACCACCTGAGCAACATCTTGCCGTTTTCTGAAGACGAAGAGGTAGCGACGGTCTTGTCGGTACGCGACTTTAACAGCGCCGGGTATCTCGTTTTTGCCACCCGGCAAGGGATGATTAAAAAGACCGCGCTGCGTGAATACGGCAACCTCAACGCGTCGGGTCTGATTGCCATCAACCTCATGGACGGCGACGAACTTGTTGCCGTGCGGCACGGCTGGGACGGCGCGCACATCGTTCTGGCGACGCAGGGGGGGCAGGCCATCCGTTTCCCTGAATCCGATACCCGTGAGATGGGCCGCGCGACGCAGGGTGTACGCGGTATCAAACTGAAAAAGGCTGACATCGTGGTGAGCTTGTCGGTGATCGCCGAAGCGCAGCTAGAAGACGCCGAACTGCTCGCTGTTACCGAGGCGGGGTTCGGTAAACGGACGCTCCTTAAAGAGTATCCGGTGCAGGGGCGCGGCGGTCAGGGCGTCGTGACGCTCAAAGTGACCTCTAAAACCGGCAACCTGGCCTCACTCGGCAGCGTCCGGGGTGACGAAGAGCTGCTGGTACTCTCTGAAGGCGGCGTACTGATCCGTACCCGCGTCGGCGAAGTCAGCCGTTACGGGCGTTCGTCGCAAGGTGTGACGATCATGCGTTTGGGTGAGAGCGACCGAGTCGTTTCAGTCATGGTGATGCTCGCAGAAGAAACCTTGGAGCAAGTCGTCAAGGAAGAAACCGGCAAAGAACCCGGCAGTGACGGGGCGCTGCTCGCCTAGCTCGGCCCAATCAGCACAATCTGATCAACGCGGCCTAATCAATAAACCTGCGCGGGTGCTTCCGAGTACCCGCGCGGTTTTGTTAGGGCAGTTTTGTTGTGTAGAGCCTTGCGCGGGGCGGCAGTATAATTTTATACTTCCAAAATACTTTTATCGGTGCTGTAGCTCGGTAAGCAGCCTTTCAGAACGCGCTTTTTGCGCTTGGAGCGCAACTTTGAAGACGTCATTTCCTCGTTAGAGTACCCTTGCTAAGATCTTCTCGAGGCGGATGACGCGAGGTGCGTGGGACATTACGGGAGTTGACGACATGCTTATCGGTGAAGCAGTACTCATATCAACGGCGTTTAGCCCACGCCTCATTTTGCTCGTGCAAGACTTGAGAGCTGCTGGATATACGGTCTGGCTCGAGGGTTTACGTTTACGTTTTGACCTAGATGCAAGGCTAGACGCTGAACCTGCCGACCCGCGCGATCTGTTAGAGCCGTACCGGGACGTCGTCGAATGGTTTACCGAGCCGAGTACAGAACTCGCGCTCGTCGCCCCGGCCCCGCGCCCGCACCTGCTACCCGTGCCCCGGCGTTTTTTTGGAGCAAAGGGTGCAAAATCCCCCAGAACGCCCAGCGCCTGAGCACCAATTCGCCTGATCTAGAGGTTCCAACCGCCTGCGACCTCGAGTGTCACCCCGGTAACGTAGGCGGCGTCAGCCGAAACGAGATACAAAATCGCACCACTGAGTTCTGTCACCTTTCCAGTACGACCCAGTGGAATACGCTCAGCAGGCTGCGCGACACTGTTTTCCATGATGCCCGGACTTACGACGTTGACGGTAATCCCGTCCGCGGCGTAGATTTTGGCGAGCGCTTTGCTGTACAAAATCACGCCGGTTTTGGCGATGCTGTAGGGGGTGATGGAGGGCCGCGCCCTGAGTATTTCAGCTCCGGTGAAGCCCAGGTTGATGATGCGGCCCCAACCTGCCTTTTGCATCAGTGGCAGCGCCGCGCGGCAGAGGTAAAAAGTGCAGTGCAAGTTCGAGTCGAACATCTCCAACCAGGTTTCAACGTCTAGCTCAGCGAGCGGGCCTTGATGGTAATTGCCGACGTTGTTGATGAGCACGTCTAACCTGCCCAGCGTATTATGAACGTTTTGGATAAGGGCTTCAGCTTCAGCGATCTTCGTCACGTCAGCTTGAAAGGTTTGCGCCCGAACGCCTTTGCTGCGAGCTTCTTCGGCAGTCTTTTCGGCTTCTGTGGCTGAAAAGCGGTAATGCACCGCCACGTCATACCCGGCTCCGGCAAGTGCTAGCACAACGGCCTGACCGATGCCCTTGGCTGCGCCGGTCACGAGCGCTACAGGCATGTAAGATGTTCTTCTAACGGCAGGTGGGCGAGGTAAAAATTCAGCAGTATCCGGGTCGGCGTATTCAGCTCGAAACCAAGTGCGTCTTCCGGCGTAACCCAAACGTGCTTTTGCGCTTCGCCGTTAAGCGTGACGTGCGTGTCGTTCGTCAGGGCGACGAAGTTGAGCAAGATAAAGTGCGCGTCCCGGTAGAACTCCGGGCTTTTTACGGCCTCTTGCACTGGCCCCCAATAGCTGCAGGTGAGGCTGAGGCCGGTCTCCTCGAGCACCTCTCTTTTCAGTGCAGTCTCTAAGCTTTCACCATACTTGACCTTGCCCCCCGGCACGCCCCACCTGTCTCGCCACTTGTGCGTTCTAATCAGTAAAACGTGCCCGTCAGGATTACAGATCAGTGCGCCGACGGTCGCTAGCGGTCGTTCCATCTGTCTAGCATACGTGTTCGCGCTTTTTACGGCGTCAGGTCTACGTTGCCATAATCATACGGCTGTAATGACGCTGCTATAAGTAGTCGTATCAATTTACGTTAAATCAGAAAAGCGTTACGAAAGCTTTGTGGCACGAAAAAACAACGGTTTTGGGGCTTCAAGATAGTTAAAACTAATTAGGTCTGGGTACTTAATAATGGTGCCAGCTCGACGCTCGAGCTTGTACGGACGTTTTACGGTGAGTTTACGGTAGACTCTATCGGAGGAGACACGTTGCACGCCTATACCGGTTCGCTTCGTACAGCTCAGGGGCCGACGCTCTTTACCCGTACCTACCTGCCGGACGGAACGTCGCGTGCCGCGGTCATCATCGCGCACGGTTACGCCGAACATTCAGGGCGTTACGAAGCGCTCGCGCAGCGGCTCGTTGCCGAGGGGTACGCGGTTTACGCGCTCGACCACCGCGGGCACGGGCAGAGCGGCGGCAAACGCTCGAGCGTCCGGGTATTTCGTGAATACGTTGACGACCTCGTACGGTTTATCGACCGGGTACGCGAAACACGCCCCAACCCGCCACGGTTTTTGTTCGGTCACAGTATGGGCGGGTTGATGGCGCTGCAACTGGTGCTCGAGCATCCCGAAAAAGTCGAGGGCGTCGCCGTAACGGGTGCGCTGTTAGAAAACGCGGTGCCGGTTCCGCTCTTGTTGGAATGTGCCGCGAGCGTGGTCAGCGCCGTAGCACCCGACTTGCCGGTACAAGAGCTGAAAGCCGAGGATGTTTCCCGTGACCCCGCTGTCGTGCAGGCGTATGAAGACGACCCGCTGGTCTATCACGGCAAGGTTCGGGCGCGTCTGGGCTATGAACTGCTGCGGGCGGGGCCGTATGTGCTGGGGCGGGCGCACAATATCGAGCTGCCGGTGTTGCTGCAACACGGGACGGCAGACAAATTAGCGGCGGTTGCCGAGGTTCAGGCGTTTTACGATATGTTGGCCTCAGCGGATAAGACCCTCGAGCTTTACGACGGTGCGTATCACGAAATCTTAAACGATTACGGTCGTGAACAAGTTTTGGATGACTTGGTGGCTTGGTTTAACGCGCGCTCGAGTTAAACCATACAGCTCTCGAAAGCCGTGCGTTTAGTTCACGAGTGGGCAGGATGAGCGCCGCTACTGCGAAACCTTCGCTTTGTCTATATAGCATCTAACAGCCAAGAAGCTACAATGAAGGCATGGGAGCGCCTTACAGTAGAGACTTACGCTTAGGCGTGTTAGCGGCTTTGGATGAAGGGCTGAGCAAGACGGAGGTACATCGGCAGTTCAAGATCAGCCGGAGCACGGTAGACGATTGGCTTAAACTGCGAGCAGAAACAGGCAAGGTAACGGCAAACACAGACTACTATCGCGGGCGTCCTGCGGTACTAGAAGCCATCTCAAAAACGAATAGTCAGCTGCATAGCTGTTAGAACGGTGGTATGGAACTCACCGATGAACAGTGGGAAGTACTAGGGCCGCTCATTCCCGAACCAGCTCGACGCAAAGATGGCAAAGGCCGTCCCAGACGAGAACCACGAGCGATACTTAAGGGCATCTGCTGGATATTACGAACGGGCGCACAGTGGGCTGATTTACCCGAGCGCTATCCGCCCTATCAGACGTGCCATCGGCGCTTTCAAGAATGGGAGAGAAACGGCGTGTTGCGGCAGATTCTAGAGACTTTAGCGCATGACCCCCTGCAGCGGGGCAAACTCGACTTGTCGGAATGCTTTATCGACGGTACCTTTGTGGCTGCGAAAAAAGGGGGTCAGCAGTTGGTAAGACTAAACGGGGTAAGGGTAGCAAAGTCATGGCGGTATCGGACGCTGGTGGTACTTGCCTCGCCCTGCACGTTACGTCTGCTAGCCCACATGAGGTCCGGTTGGTACACGCGACTCTCGCATCTCGACACGTCAGCGGCAAACCCGACAAGTTAATCGGTGACAAAGCGTATGACAGTGATCCGCTTGACGCTGAACTCGCCGAAGCAGGTGTTGAAATGATTGCGCCTCACCGAAGAAACCGTAAAAAAGCCAAGACGCAAGATGGACGTAAACTGAGGCGCTACAAACGGCGCTGGAAGATTGAACGGCTATTCGCCCACCTCGGCAACTTTCGCCGTCTGGTCGTTCGCTATGAACATCACTCCCTAAACTTCTTGGCCTTCCTGCATCTCGGCTGCATCAAATTACTGCTTAGGCGTTTTTGAGATGGCTTCTAGACCCGGAGAAGTGCGTGTATATCGATGAAGCTGGCGTTGAGAACACGCTCGACTATAGCTACGGCTGGAGCCTCAGTACACGCTGCAGTGCTGAGAAGCTGGGACATTTTACCCAGCGCGTCTCGATGATTGCCGCCTGGTGTCAGGGTAAGGTCTTGGCACCGATGACCTTCACCGGTTACTGCGACGGCACGGTAGTCGAGACCTGGTTTGAGCAGGTGCTCATCCCTACGTTAAAAGCTGGGCAGGTCGTTATTCTTGATAACGCCTCATTTCACCGTCAAGCAACCCTGCAAAAGTTACTCGAGCCGCTCGGTTGCCGTCTACTCGCCCTACCGCCTTATTCTCCTGACCTCAACCTCATCGAGCCGCTATGGAACCAGATTAAAGCCCTTATTAAACATCATCCTGACCTAGACCGTGCTTTCCATGACAAGGTAAATGACGCTTTTTGTAGCCTCTAAACCGTTAGATGCTATATCTGGCGTCCAGCACAATAGAAAACCGCTTTGAACTGTCTGAATTGCCAAGAGTCCAGCTTGGCTATCATGCTGCTAAACAAATTTGTTCCTGATTTCTTAGGGTGACAGGACTAGTTTAGGTTTCCATAAAAAAGTGCTATCAGTATCATTGCCAAACGTCTGTGCTGGTCGGTAGGACTAAAACCAAATGCCCTGCTGACCAGAGAATATTAAGCCGTTTATCAGCGTAGCTTAACCGAAAGTTAACAGATACTTCCCCTGATTCACACCTATCCCCTTTCAAAAAGTGGTATGTTAGTGGTGTAGTTCATACATTTCACACCGGACTCGCTCTTTGAGCTTTGAAGTCGAGAAGGGACAGTTACTAAGCGTTGATCCTTTGATAACAGGTTTTGACGACATGGTTGGAGGGTTTGGCTCGAGCCGTCCCCAAGCCGGTGGGCTCACCCAGAGCGCCCGTAACTCAGGGCATCCTTAAAAGGAGGTTGGCTGCGGTTTTACGTTAGTAGTACGTTAGTTATGTTCCGTATACATTTCATCTAGTTCATTTCACTTGACCCAAGGAGTTGATGATGCCCAAACGCTGGATACTTGCACTTCTGTTAGCGACGCTCTTCTGCACCGTTCAAGCTCAAAGTAGCGCCGACGGTTACATGACGGTGTCGGCGCAGCAGCAGGCTACCTGGACGCGTAACTTTAACCCGTTCGTCGCTGACAACCGTTTTCCGACCAACAACGGCGTCTTTGAACCTTCGATGATTTACAACACTATCAAGGGTGAACTCGAGCCCTGGCTCGCCACCGACTACGCCTGGGGCGACGGCGACAAAACCCTGACCCTGACCTACCGCGATGACGTCAAGTGGTCGGACGGCGAAGCGTTTACGGCCAAAGACGTGGCGTATACCTTTAACTTGTTCAAAGAGACAGATGGTCTCAACGGCCCGGCGCTAGGTGCGATGAACAGTGACAACGCCTATGTCGCGTCCGTTGAAGCCACCGACGACAAAACCGTCGTGTTCACCTTCAGCCGCGTGTTTACCCCCGGTTTGTACGACATCATGCACCAAAATATCGTTCCTGAACACATCTGGACGAGCGTCGAAGACCCCCTGACTTTCTTGAACGAGAACCCTGTCGGCACCGGCCCCTTTACCGAAATCACCCAGTTCCAAAACCAGATCTACGCCGTCGGTAAAAATCCGAACTACTGGCAAGCGGGCAAACCGTACATCGAAGGGATGCGCTTTCCGGCCTACCCCGACAACGACGCGGCTAACCTCGCTACGCTCAACGGGGAAAACGATTGGGCCAGCAACTTTATCCCCGATATTGAGCGCACCTTTGTTGAAAAAGACCCCGACAATTACGGCTATTGGTTCCCTTCGTTGGGTGCGACCATCATGCTCTACTTCAACACCACCAAAGCCCCGTTTGACAACGCCGACGTTCGTAAAGCGGTCAGTATGGCGATCAACCGTGAGCAGGTTGTCACTGTAGCTATGTACAACTATACCGTTCCTGCTGACGTAACGGGTTTAAGTGAAGCCTATCCAAACTACAAAGTAGCTGACCCCGGTAGCTTGGCTGAGACGGACTGGACACAGTATGACGTAGCCAAAGCTAACGAGATGTTAGACGCTGCAGGGTTGACGATGGGCTCTGACAACATCCGCACCACAGCCGACGGCAAGCCGCTTACCTTCGACATCAACGTCGTTTCGGGTTGGAGCGACTGGGTTTCAGCGGTGAATATCATCGCCCAGAACCTTAAAGCTGTCGGTATCAACGCCTCGGTCAAAACTTACGACTTCAGCGCCTGGATCGACCGCGTACAAAACGGCGATTTTACGGCGACGATCGGTTGGAGTAGCGGCGGCGCGACTCCGTTTAACTACTACCGCGGGCAGATGTCGAAGCTTTCGTTCAAACCTGTCGGTGAAGTGGCAGGGGAGAACTGGCAGCGGTTTGTCAGCGAAGATGCGGACAAGCTGTTAGACCAGTTTGCCGCCGTGTCAGACACGGCGGAGCAGCAGGAAATCGCCGAAGAGTTGCAAAGAGTTTTTGCCGAAGCTGCGCCTGCGGTGCCGCTATTCCCCGGCCCGATGTGGTTTGAGTACAACACCACTGACTTCACTAATTTCCCTACTGAAGAAGACCCTTACGTCGTCGGTTCACCGTTTAATGGTGCACCCGAAGCGCTCCTGGCGATGACGGAGATCAAACCTAAGTAATCCCTTGTGGGGGTAGGGCGTTCACCTGTTGAGCGCTCGACTTTAGTTTTTGGCCTAATGTGTAGGAAATAGAAGAGGAGGCGCTGATGCGTTACATCTTGCGGCGGCTGGGGTTTTACCTGATTGCGGCGTGGGCCGCTCTGACGCTCAACTTTATTATTCCGAGACTGATGCCCGGCGATCCGGCGTCAACGATTTTTGCCCAGTTTCGAGGGAGAATGCAGCCGGAAGCTTTAGAGGCTCTTAAAAAAGCCTACGGTTTTACCGACGCGCCCCTGCTTCAGCAGTATTTTGAGTACGCCTCGAACGTCCTGCGCGGTAATTTCGGTGTGTCTATCTCGGCGTTTCCTGCGCCGGTCACGTCGGTTATCTCTACCAGCCTCGTCTGGACTCTGCTGTTGGGGTTTACGGCGCTCGTCATCTCGTTTGTTTTGGGCAATATTTTGGGTGTGTTTAGTGCCTGGCGGCGCGGCGGCTGGGTGGACAATGTGTTGCCGCCGCTGCTTATTTTCGTCGGTTCGTTTCCCTTTTTTTGGTTGGCGCTTGTCGCACTTTTTTTTCTCAGCTTCCAGTTCGGTTGGTTTCCGCTCAGGCACGCCTATAGCGACGAACTCGCGCCGGGTTGGAACTGGACATTTGTGCAGAGCGTATTTACGCACCTCGTTTTACCGGCGGGGACGGTCGTCCTTGTATCTATCGGTGGCTGGGTGCTGGGGATGCGCAACACCATGATCAATATTTTGGGTGAAGATTACATCACGATGGCTGAGGCCAAAGGGTTGGGGCAAAATCAGATCATGCTGCACTACGCGGCTAGAAACGCGCTGCTGCCTAACATCACCGCCTTCGGCATGTCGCTAGGGTTTGTGCTCAGCGGTCAGATTATCGTCGAGACGGTATTTTCATATCCGGGTTTGGGGTACCAGCTTATCAAGGCGGTGTCGAACCTCGACTACCCGCTGATGCAGGCCATTTTCCTGATGATTACCCTGGCTGTGCTGGGCGCGAATCTGCTCGTAGATATTCTTTATGTGCGTCTCGACCCGCGGGTACGGGCGGCTTAGGCGCATGGACAAAGCTATGGACAACGAACAAACATTAGAGGTTCAATCTAACCCCAGCGGTCAGGTAGCGCCCCAGCCTACCCGTCCGCTCGAGTCCCCCGAGTCCCCGGCCCCAGCGCGTTTTGGCGGTTTACGGCGGCTTTTCCGTAACTCCAAGCTGGTCTTAGGCGTGAGCATCCTCGCGCTGTTTATCGGGACGGCTGTGTTTGCCCCGCTGATCGCGCCAGGTGATCCCGGTGGGTTTGTCAGCACGCCGCATCAGCCCCCATCGGCTGAATATCCGCTCGGCACCGAAGGCCAAGGCAAAGATGTGTTCGCGCAAACCGTCTGGGGTGCGCGCGTCTCGCTAACTATCGGGCTTTCGGTTGGGGTATTTGCTACCTTGATTGGGGTCATAATCGGCATGACCAGCGGCTACTTCGGGGGCCGTATAGACGACCTGTTGTCACTTTTCACCAACGTCGTTCTAATTATTCCCGGCTTGCCGCTGCTCGTGGCGCTGGCTGCTTTTTTGCCCCCCGGTAACGTTACGGTTGTACTGGTTTTGACGATTACCGGTTGGGCGTGGACGGCGCGTGTGCTGCGTTCAATGACGATGTCGCTGCGTGAAAAAGACTTTGTTGCCGCCGCGCTGGTTAGTGGTGAAAGTCACGTGCGGATCATCTTTCGGGATATCTTGCCGAACATGATCTCGATTGTCGTCGGCGGGTTGATTGGAACGACCATCTACGCTATCGGTGCGGACGCGGCGCTGAGCTTTTTAGGGTTTACCAACGTCTCGCAGGTCAGTTGGGGTACGAACCTCTACTGGGCGCAAAATAACGCCGGGCTGCTCGTCGGAGCCTGGTGGACGTTTATTCCTTCAGGAATCTGTATCGCGCTGGTCGCGTTCGCCCTGTCACTGATCAACTACGCGATGGACGAGGTGACGAACCCGCGTCTACGCGCCGAAAAGGAAATCGCCAATGTCACTGTCAAAACCAAACGTGGAAGCCTCGCCACCCCCGTCTCCCGGCACCAGCCTTAATTCTGGCCTTAACACGGGCCTGAACAATCCTAGCCTGCTCACCATCAGGGACTTGCACGTCCGTTACGCCACCGAGCACGGGCCGGTTCGGGCCGTAGACGGCGTTTCGTTCGATATTGCCCAGAGTGAAATCTTTGGGCTGGCAGGTGAATCGGGGAGCGGCAAATCAACCATCGCGCAGGCGATTTTGCGTACCCTCCGCCCGCCTGCGGTGATTACCGGCGGAAACGTCCTGTTTGACGGTCAGGACGTTCTGGACATGGAGCAGAGAGACCTCGAGCGCTTCCGCTGGCGTGAAGTCTCGATGGTTTTCCAGAGCGCGATGAACGCCCTTAATCCGGTGATGACCATCGGCAACCAAATTACCGATGTGCTCAAAGCTCACAAAGGGACGCCGCGCCGTGAAGCCCGCGAACGGGCTGCTTACCTGTTCGACCTCGTGGGGATTGACTCGAGCCGCCTTGACAGCTTTCCACATCAGCTTTCGGGCGGGATGCGGCAACGCGCGGTGATTGCGATTGCTCTGGCACTCGAGCCGCCCCTCATGATTATGGACGAACCCACTACCGCGCTTGACGTGGTGGTGCAAAAAGAAATCATGCAGCAGATCGAGTCCCTCAAAGAAAAGCTGGGGTTTTCAATTCTGTTTATCACCCACGACCTGTCGCTCCTCGTCGAGTTTTCAGACCGCATTGCAATTATGTACGCGGGCGAAATCGTTGAACTCGCGCCCGCGCTCGAGCTGTTCGACCACCCCTTGCACCCCTACACGCAAGGGCTGATGAACTCGTTCCCGGCGATTACCGGCCCTAAGGTCAAGCTCTCCGGGATTCCCGGCGCACCGCCCAACATGATCAAGCCGCCCTCAGGCTGCCGGTTTCACCCACGCTGCACGGCTTGTGACCCGCTCGAGCAGAGCGTAACCCCCAGACTCCGCGAAGTCACGCCCGGTCACTTTGTCGCCCACCACGCCGGGATGCCGCTCCCTGAGGGCGCAGTTTAGCATGCTATGAAGAGGTCTTCATGACATCAAGTACGACCCCACCCGTAACCCAGACTGAAACGAAACCAACGTTTCGGCCCAACCAAACTGAAACGCCGGTGCTCGAGGTTCGCAACCTGAGCAAGCGGTTTCCGGTCGGCGGGATGTTCAGCCCGCAAAACGTTCACGCGCTGGAAAACGTATCGTTCAGTATCGCTCGAGGCGAAATCCTGGCGCTCGTCGGCGAGTCGGGGAGCGGTAAATCGACGACGGCCCGCCTGATTGCCCGCCTGATGCCGCCCTCAGACGGCGAAATCTTGCTTAAGGGTGAGAACGTCCTCAAAAAAGAGTCGCACGGCGCGTCTTTGGCTTACCGCAACAACGTCCAGATGATCTTTCAAGACCCGTTCGGCTCGCTGAACCCGGTGCATACGATTGGGCACCACCTCGAGCGCCCTTTGCTCATTCACAAAAAAGCGCGTGGGGCCAAAGACCTGCGGCAGCAGACGCTCGAGCTGCTCACAACCGTCGGCCTCAACCCGGCGAGCGACTTTGCCCAAAAGTACCCGCACCAGCTTTCCGGCGGGCAACGTCAAAGGGTCGCCATCGCCCGCGCCCTTGCCGTAGACCCCGAAGTTATCTTGGCCGACGAACCCATCTCGATGCTCGACGTGTCGATTCGTATGGGCGTCTTAAACCTCATGGCGAAGCTTAAAGAAGAGCGTGGTATCGGCTACTTGTATATCACCCACGACATTGCGAGCGCCCGTTACATCGGCGACCGGACGATGGTGATGTACGCCGGGCACATGGTTGAGGGAGCTAAAAGTGAAGCGCTGATGGATCACCCCGCGCACCCCTATACCCAACTGCTGCTCTCGGCGGTGCCCAATCCGCACGCGGGACTTAAAGGACGGAAAACCGAAGCGCGAGGCGAAATCCCTTCACTCATCGACCCGCCGCCCGGTTGCCCGTTTGCGGCGCGGTGCCCCAAAGTGATGGACACCTGCCGTAAAACGATGCCCGACGCCGAATGGGTGGGTGAGAACCACTGGGTACGGTGTCACCTTTACGGCTCCGGCGGCCAGACCACACCGGAACAGCCCTCTATAGGGGCGTAAAAGAGCGGCGAGTAAAGCTCAGATAGCCCGAAGTCTATGGGGCTCGAGGTCTAGACCTCGAGCCGTCCTATTTGGAATCCCAACTAGGATGTCGTTTCGTCTGAGCCTCGAGCATCGCTGTAAACTGTACGCACCAGCCCGTAAAACCCATGTTAAAAACGTTACCGACCAAATAGCTGCTGATAAACCCGTAAAACTTTAGCGCAGCGTGATAACGTGGCAAAAATGCAGCACTGTAGCGTCAACCCGGTAGCATCCTCCGCCGAGACAGTGTAAAGTAAAAGGCGCTACTGAGCGACAGTTTTAGAGGAGGCAGAGATGAAATTTGTCATGACGCTATGGTTTACGCTGTGTTTGACCCTGCTAGGGTCAGGTCTTGCGCAGGTGCGGGTCTTTATCGGCTCGACGCTGCGCCCGGACGTGATCGGCCCGATTCTAGACCAGTTCACCGAAGAGACCGGGATACAGACGGAACTCGAGGAGGGCGGCGCAACGTCCGAGGTGCGCGACCAGTACCTCAGCACGATTCTGACGAGCCGCAGTGGAGACATCGACCTGTACCTGATGGACGTGGTGAACCCGCCGCAGTACGCCGCTGCGGGTTGGGCCGAACCGTTAGATGGGTACTTCGAGTCTGACGAGGCAAAAGGTGCGTTTCTCGAGCCCTTCTTAGACAGTGTGGTCGAAGCCAACACCGTAGACGGTCAACTTTACGGTATTCCCGGTTGGACGGACGCGCAGTTTCTTTACTACCGTAAAGATTTGCTCGACAAATACGGCTTTGAACCCCCCAAATCGTGGGAAGAGCTGAAGACGCAAGCGCTCGCTATCATGGAGGGCGAAGGCAATCCCAACTTGCAGGGCTTTAACTATCAGGGCGCAGCCATCGAAGGCACCAACTGCACCTTTTTAGAGGCGCTCTGGACAGCAGGTGGCGACTGGCAGGCCGAGGACGGCACCGTTACTGTCGATTCGGACGCCGGTCAGACGGCCTTAGCGTGGTACGACGAGACGCTCTCGTCGGGTATCACCAAACCCGGCATCGCCGAAGAGACGACCGACCTGAGCCGTCAGGCATTTCAGGCCGGTGACGCCGTGTTTATGCTCAACTGGGGCTACGCCTGGTCGCTGTTTCAAAACGCTCAAGAGGGTGAAGAAACTCAGGTTGCCGGGAAGGTCGGCGTCGCGCCGCTGCCCGCTTTTGATGACAACGCTTCGGCGACCTGCGTCGGCGGCTTTCAGTGGGCGATGAACCCCTTTAGCGACAACAAAGACGAAGCGTTCCAGGTGATGCAGTATATGGCCTCTTACGACTCACAAAAAGAGCTGGCGATTGCTGCGAGTCACATTCCGGCCCGTGACGCACTCTACGAAGACGAAGAGGTCTTAGCCGCTGCGCCGCAGTTCGGACAGTTTTTTGGCGTGATTCAAAACGCCCGCCCGCGCCCCCTGACGCCTTTTTACGGCGAAGTCTCGGAGCTGATTCGCACTAACATGAACGCATTCTTCGCCCGCGCCCAAGACGCCGATACGACGCTCTCACAGATGCAGTCGGGGTTGACAGACATCTTAGAGCAGTAGATGGCTGCAAATCCGCCTGCAAAATCCTATCAGCGCCCAGGTTTCTGGGCGCGTTTAACGTCTGGGAATCCGACTGAAGCGCAGCTCGGGTATCTTTTACTCGTTCCGGCCTTTCTAGTCTTGGCGCTCGTGATGTTCTACCCGATTATCAATGTGGTGTGGAAATCGCTGCACTACGAAAAGCTCAATTTGCCCATGCGCGGCACACCGTTTACAGGACTCGAGAACTTCCGCGAGATGGCGTGGGGCGAAGGGCTGACCTGGACGCTGACGCACCTGCTGGTGTGGCGTTCGCTGCTGGTAGCCGCGCTCGTCGCTGCGTGGGTGTTCGTCTGGCGGCGGTTTTCATGGACGGCGGTCGGTTGGACAGCTTTACTCGTGGGCGTCTGGGCGCTGCTCGGAATTCAGCCGGGATCTGAGGGTTCATGGAACGACCCCCGCTTTTATAACGCGTTCGGCGTCTCGCTACTGATTATCTTCGTCAGCGTTGTCGGCTCGTTTCTGGTAGGACTGCCGCTCGCGCTCATTGCTGACCTCAAAACGCGTGGGCGCTGGCTCGTGCGTGTTGCACTCCTGCTCCCCTGGGCGATGCCGCCGGTTTTAACCGGGCTGATGTTCTCCTGGTTGTTTCAAGACCGTTACGGCGTCGTAAACGATTTGCTCGGTCGTATCGGGATTGACGGGCCAATCTGGTTGGCTAGGGTCACGCCCGCTATCGTCGCCGTAAATTACACGCTCATCTGGAAAACGTCGTCATTCGTCGGGCTCGTGCTGCTTGCCGGACTTCAGTCTATTGACCGAGGGTTGTACGAAGCTGCCGAGGTTGACGGCGCGAGTGGGTGGCAACGGTTCTGGCGGATTACGCTGCCGCTGCTGCGTCCTGCTATCGCAGTGGCCCTTATTTTCCGCACCCTGACGGCGATTCAAGCGTTCGATGTGCCGTTTGCGATGACGCGCGGCGGGCCGGGTAGGGCGTTAGAAACGCTCGGGATTTACGTCTATAACACTACTCTAACGCTCGACATCGGTTACGCCGCGGCGCTTTCAGTCGCGCTTTTTTTGCTAAGTCTGGGCATCACTATTTTCTATCTACGCTGGATTTACACCGAATGAACCGCCTGTTCAAGTACGCCGCTGTACTGCTCGTTATCGTCAACGGGATTTTTCCGGCACTGTGGCTGCTCTTAACCTCATTTAAGACCGACGGTGAACTGCGGCGTTTGCCGATTACCTATCTGCCGGAACTGTTCACCTGGCAAAACTATGTGTCGGTCTTTTCCGAAAACCCGTTCGGGCGCTTTCTGCTCAACTCGGCGGTCGTGTCCATCGTAGCCACGCTTTTGTGCGTCTTGTTTGCCGGGTTCGCCGGTTACGCGCTCGGGCGGCTCAATATGCCCGGACGCCGCATCATCCTGACGCTTATCGTCATGACGAGTATGTTTCCCGCACTTGTCTTACTCGTCCCGCTCTACCGGCTGTTTGTCGGCGTCGAAATCCCCTTTTTGAGCGACCTGTTCGGTTCCCCGATTTTTACGCCGAATCTGCTCAACACCTACTGGGCGCTGGTTATTCCGTATGTCGCCCTCAGTTTGCCTATTGCCACGCTGATTCTGACCAGCTTCTTTCAGCTGATTCCGGCAGACCTGGAAAGTGCTGCGCTGGTTGATGGTTGCACCCGCATTTCAGCGCTATTTCGCATTGTCGCGCCGGTCAGTGCGCCCGGTATTGTCACGGCGGCAATTATCGTGTTTGTCAACTCCTGGAACGAGTTTCTGCTGGCCCTGACCTTTAATACGAGTTTGCAGATGCGCACCGTCCCGGTTGGGATTACGCTCTATCAGGGCGAATATGCGTTTCCGTGGGCGATTATCAGTTCGGCAATTATGCTGGGCGTGCTGCCGCTGGTGGTGCTGATTATCTTTTTTCAGCGGCGGATTATCAGTGGGTTGACGGCGGGGGGGGTGAAGGGTTAGCGAGTTTTAGCCTCGAGCCCCGACAAAGCCGTCAATTCAAGCGGTACAGTCGAAGTCATCAGCCATTCCTCTGTTTCCGTAAAAAGTGGGTTGAGCTTTTCTCTCCGGTAAGCCTGAGCCGCAACAGAATCGGGGTCACGGCTTACCTGTTCTTGGATAGCGTGGTAAGCGTCTGCACTTTCATAAGCCCAAAGTGCAAAGATGACCCTTCTATCGTCAGACGCCCAGCGGCCTATCAGCACAGCGCCGTAACGCCCCTGCACCGGCAAAAGGCGGGTGAGGAAAAACGTGTTGAACGCCCCCAACTTTTCCGGGACGACGCGGTACGTTCGGCATCTAAAAATCATGAAGATTACACAGCCTCGAGCGGCATCAACCACCACAGCAAAACATATCCAATCGCCAGAATCCCGCCGGAAAAAAAGGTTGCGACCGAAAAGATAATTCGCACAGCTCCCGAGCTGGCTCCGACAAACTCAGCAATTCCACCCAACACGCCGGTGAACACTCGGTCGTGACGCGAACGCCTCAATTTAGCGTCGGTTTGCGGTCGACGGGCGCGGCGTTGGTCGTGCGGTAGGGCGTCACGCGGCAGATTTTCATGTGAGTCGGGAAGGTCGTTCATAACGTTACTCTAGCAAACGGAAGTTGCGGCTTTAGCGACGCGTCTTGCAGCGCGGCGTGAACTTCGGCCTCGAGCCGCCGAATCTCGAGCCCCTCGTAAACATCAGGTAAGAGAGCAAGATGCGCTAGCGCTTTGGCGTAGTTGCGCCGTCCACCCCTTGCATTCTTCATCTTATGCGCCTTATGAAGCGCCGCCGCCAGCAAAATCACACCGGCGCAGAGACGCTTTTGGAGCCCTTCAGCGACCATCCACGGAGGTTCTAGCGCCTCGTGCGCCTCCCAGTATTCGCCTGCATTAAAGAGCCTCACGCCTTCGTCCCACCCAGAAGTCGTGTTTGTTGCAGTGTTCATCTGCCCGCCGCCCGAAATGCTCTGGCCCGCCGCAAATCGTCTTCAATCAGCGACACGTCCCCCGCTTGCGATTCGACGTGGTGGCGCAGTTCGTGCGTGAGTGTCTCCCAGAGTTCGGCTTCCCAATCGAAAGTGGGGTCGTTCGCGGCGATGGCGGCGAACGAGCCGTAATAAAGCGCGATGTGGCGGCCCAAACCCTCACCTGCCCCTAAAAAGTTGCGGGGGCCGGGGTCTAGGTATTCGCCCAGTCGGTAGACCTCGTGAAAGTCGGGCTCGAGCCTCGCTTCAGAGAGGGCATGAATCCCTTGCAAATCGGTTAAAAACTCGTCTGGAATGTCTTCGACCATCTCGGCTAGGGTTGTTTCAAATTCGTCAAACGTCATTTCGTCACACTCATATGTGCAAGTTTACGCGCTTGCCGCGCCTGGAACAGTCGTGGGGTATCGTAGAACAGTGTCGGAAGTTGGAACCAAACGTGTCGTTGTCGGCGTATCGGGTGGAAGTGGCCTGCGTTACGCGCTCGACTTGTTGAGGACGCTGCAAATGCTGACGGTTGAAACGCACTTGGTCGTTACGAACGGGGCCAAACAGGTCATTCCTACCGAGCTTGACGAGACGGTGCAGGGGCTCGAGGCTTTAGCTCATACCGTGTATAAAGATGCTGACCTTGGCGCAGCGATTTCGTCAGGTTCGTTTCGGGCGTATGGGATGGTCATCGTCCCTTGCTCTGCCGGAACGCTCGCCAAGGTCGCGCACGGGTTCACTGACAACCTGCTCTCGAGGGCTGCCCATGTCACGCTTAAAGAGCGCCGTCCACTCGTGTTGGTTGTTCGTGAAGCGCCGTTTTCTCGGCCCATGCTGCAAAATATGCTCGCGGCACACGACGCCGGGGCCGCCATCATGCCTGCGTCGCCGGGGTTTTATCATCGTCCGGAAACAGTAGACGAACTCGTTGGCACGGTGACGGCGCGGACGCTTGACTTGCTGGGGTTAGAGAACGCCCGCTCGCCCCGGTGGAAAGAGTAAAAGGTGAAGGTTGCGGCGCTGATTCCGGCTGCTGGTGAAGGCTTACGGCTCGGGTGTGGCCCGAAAGCGCTCGTGACGGTGGCAGGGGAGACGCTCCTGAACCGCGCGGTGCGGGCATTTGTGGGTTTGACCGATGAGGTTGTCGTAGCGGTTTCGCCGACGATGCAGAGGGGGCTCGAGCCTTTTCCTAATGCCCGGCTGATTTTAGGTGGCCCCACCCGCCAGGAGAGTGTTTACAACTTGCTTGGGGCTACCGACGCCGACCTCGTGCTGATTCACGACGCGGCGCGGCCTTTTCTGGGTCGCCGCGTCATCGAAGACGTTATCACTGCCGTAAGCGTACAAGGCGCGGTTTCAGTCGTGACGACCGTTGCCGACACCCTCATCGAAGCGAAAACCGGACACGTCATCGACCGGCAAGAACTCCGCGCTGTGCAGACGCCCCAAGGGTTTCGCCGCGAGTTAATCTTGGCGGCGCACGAACACGCGCTGCGTTCGGCAAACGAGGCGACCGACGACGCGGCGCTCGTCCGGGCGTTCGGTCACAAGGTCACACTCGTCGAAGGAAGCAGTTGGTTGATGAAAGTGACGACGAAAGCCGACCTTGAGTTAGCCGAAGCGCTCGCTACGGTATGGGACGCACGGTGAACGTCAACGCTTACGCCAAAGTCAATCTGGGTTTGAGCGTACTGGGCCGCCGCGCCGACGGTTTTCACGACGTTGATACGCTGATGGTAAGGCTCGAGCTGCACGACACCGTAACCCTTAAAGCTGCCGAAAAAGGGGTAAGCCTCGAGCTGACCGGCGCAGACCTCGGCATCTCGCCTGAACAAAACCTCGCTTACCGCGCCGCCGAACTTTACCTTCGTAAAACCGGTGAAACGCGCGGTGTTGAAATCGGGCTCGAGAAACGCATCCCCATCGCTGCCGGTCTGGGCGGTGGCTCTGCCGACGCCGGGGCGGTTTTGCGGGGGCTGGCGCAACTCTATCCGTCAGACGTTGATATTTTGCCGCTGGCGGCGCAACTCGGATCAGACATACCGTTTTTTACGGCTGATTTGGGCGCGGCCCGCGCAACCGGACGAGGTGAACAGCTCGAGCCCGTCACCGTCCCAGAACTTCATTTAGTCTTGGTCAATCCGGGTGTGGGGGTCGGCGCGGGAGACGCTTATGGACGTTTGGAAGGATTGACAGAACCACTCGAGCCTAACGCCATTTTACGGCGACTCGAGAATAACGAAGAACCGGGTTACTTGAATGCACTCGAGGCTGGGGTGGTGGGGCTCGAGCCCGTTATCGGTGAAGTTCTAGCCGTTTTACGGCAAACAGGGCTTAAAGGTGTGCTGATGTCGGGTTCGGGTTCGACGTGTTTTGGGCTGGTAAAGGGTCAGCGCGAGGCTCAGCTGGTTGCAGCGACAGTGCAAGAGGCGTATCCGGAGTGGCGGGTTCTGGCGACGCGGACGCAGTAGCACAGATTTGTTTGCCAAGAACCTCTGAGAGAAAAGCCCGTCATCTGAGACGGGCTTTTTCTATTTTTCAGCCGAAGAGCTAGTTACATGAACATGTAGGACTCGTGCTGTGGAGTTGCAAATTACCGCAAACAAGTCTGCCCGAAGCTGTATACGTCTGCTGGTTTGCGCCGTCAAAGATTTTGATCTTGAATGTATCGCTCGAGCCCTTGCCGTTGTCCGCAGCTCTGACCTCGTACCTAAAGCCACCTCTACCGTTTACTGTAGCCGTACCTTTGATAAGGCGCGTTCTACTGTTGACGACTGTATAAGCGGTAACTCGGGTACCTCTAAGTGTGAGGTTTGTAGCCGAGTCAACATAGGTGAGATTACCGAAGAGCCCACTGTTCTTACGGCCTCCACTAAGACTAAACGCGCCACAATTGGCACTGCAGCGAGCGTTGATGCTCCCGCTACCCGTGATAAAGTCGCCGTACGAAGGGCGCACCTGCTTACAGGTGATCTCGGCCTGTGAAGCGGCGATAGTAACGTCTACTACGCCCTGTAATGCTTGGACGTGAAGCGCGTTCACGGTATTTTTGCCCGTTGCCCCACCTGCTGAACCAGTCTGTTCATTGATCACGACTTTGACGAGACCAAAGACCAAGATCGTCTGGTTTGGTTCGCCGCTAACTGTTATCTTCTTACCGTTGATAACGAGCCCGGTGAGCTGTGAAGTACCGCTAACCGCCGCTCGACCCGAGCTGTTACAAGAAGTCACAGCTTGCGAGCCGATGAAAGCTGCTTCGATCCCGACTCCGGCAACGCTCAGATTGAGCCCACTAACCGACGCTTCGGAACGTGTGTGATTGCCTTGGCCGATGGTCGCGGCCTGAAGTACACCTGCCGAGAGCAGCGTAGGAACCTCTGCCGTGGCCACGGTTTTAGAGAGTGTGCCCCCTTTAGTTGGTAGTGCTCCAGTGTCGGCGAGCTGTACATTTACACCTACGGCTTTGGCTTGTACAGCAGTGGCGCGGCCTTTATAGATGGTCGCGTTCGTTGTGGTTGCCTCGAGTACCGGTGTTTGGGTTAAGCTAGCGTCCCCGCACGCCGTAAGCACCACAAGAAGAAGAAATGAAAACGCCAGATACTTCATGGTATTACCACCCTTTGGAAATTGGCCACGGTGTAACGCGCATCGTCCCCCGAGGCGCTGCTTACCACACCGGTGATACATCCCTTCGGGTTCGGCCGGTTGCGCTACTTGCTCAGTCTGTTCCAAGCGCCCAAGTACAGAACAGACGTCACTGCTTCCGAAGGGTCCTCAGCACGAACAGCTCGCGAAGCTGTTGTGATAAGTCTACCGCTTTAAGGTCGTACGCCTTAAATGAGTGTAAGATGACAACTTTGGCGCGAATATAAAGAAATTCACATGTGAGACACTGATGAAGACGCGTCCATAATTTCGCTGAGGGGAAACGTCCGGGTACCTGCTTGTCAGAAGCCACTGACCTCGCAGCGCCTCGGTACAGCTGGACTTTTGCGAGTCTTACGGTTGACGTAGACCGAATGGTCTTTACCTTTAGCATTTGCACAAGAGCTTGACACCAGTATTATCCTAGAACATGCATGTTAGACTGGAAAAATCTTACATAGAGCGTTTCCGACCAGATAATACCTGCTACTTCTTGCAGTGTACTGCAGTGCATTTCCAGGTATTTTATGGGGCCACGATGTTCTACCCAAGCCGTGTGAGCCGTCAGCTCAGAAGGCCCACGCAGAACGTCCGTATCTAAAAGAGTCTGTTCAGTGAACAGACGGTTGGTTCTAGTACGGGCGTAGCAGCTTCTTATAGGTTTGATCTGGCCTCTCCGAGTATCGCGCCTTGTGTGTTCGCTCCTGATAACGCCTCGACAGCGGTGTAACCCCATCTGACCCTTTGAAAAACCGCTGTAAGTTTCGTCTAGTCTGTCACCGCTCCTTTAGACGCGCTCGAGACCAACTTCGCATACTTCGCCAGCACGCCCGTCTGATACTTGACAGGGGGAGCTTCCCACGCCGCGCGGCGCGTTTCGATTTCGGCGTCGTCTACGTTGAGCTGTAACAGCTGCGCTTCAGCGTCAATGGTTACGCTGTCACCCTCATGAACGAGTGCAATCGGCCCACCGACCTGCGCTTCAGGAGCGACGTGTCCGACGACGAGCCCATAAGTGCCGCCCGAAAAGCGCCCGTCGGTAATGAGCGCGACCGAATCACCCAAGCCTTTACCGATAATTGCCGCCGTGGGGGAGAGCATCTCGCGCATCCCCGGCCCACCTTTCGGCCCTTCGTAGCGAATCACCAGCACGTCCCCGGCCCTGATACGGTCGTTCATAATGGCGTCCATCGCCGCTTCTTCAGAGTCGAACACTCGAGCAGGCCCGGTGACGTCGGTGTGCTTGAGGCCACTGATTTTAGCGACGGAACCTTCCGGTGCGAGGTTGCCCCGAAGAATGGCGAGGTGGCCTTGCGGGTACATGGGTTTATCAAAAGGCAGCACGACGTCTTGACCTTCGGGCGGCGTGCCGGAGACGCCCTCGAGGTTCTCCGCAACCGTTTTCCCCGTCACGGTCAGACAGTCGCCGTGCAAGAGTCCTCGGTCTAACAGCATCTTCATAATGAGCGGAATCCCGCCGACTGCGTGCAGGTCGGTGGCCACGTAGCGCCCTGAAGGTTTGAGGTCTACGAGGTGCGGGGTACGTTCGCGGATGCGTTCAAAGTCCTCTAAAGCTAAGTCAATCTCTGCTGCGTGCGCGATGGCGAGGAGGTGTAGCACGGCGTTCGTCGAGCCACCAACCGCCATGACCGTCGTAATCCCGTTTTCAAACGCTTTTTTAGTCAAGATTTTACGGGGCGTGAGGTCGGCTTCGATCAACTCGAGGAGCGCCGCGCCACTCTCTGCCGCGCTGACGTGCTTCTCTTCGTCTTCGGCTGCCATCGTAGACGAGTAGGGGAGACTCATCCCCATCGCTTCAAACGCGCTCGACATGGTGTTGGCGGTGTACATGCCGCCGCACGACCCCTTACCGGGGCAGGCGCGGCGTTCGACTTGGCGGTAGGTCTCGAGCGGAATCCGGCCCGCATTGTACTCACCGACCGCCTCGAACATGCTGACGATGGTCAGGTCTTTGCCGTCATAATGCCCCGGTTTGATGGTGCCGCCGTAAACAAATATGGCCGGAATATCAAGCCGCGCCATCGCAATCATCGCCCCCGGCATGTTCTTGTCACAACCGCCGACGGCGAGCACACCGTCCATACTCTGACCCCGGCACACGGTTTCTACGGAATCTGCAATCACCTCACGGCTGACCAAGCTGCACTTCATCCCCTCTGTGCCCATCGAAATCCCGTCTGAAACGGTGATGGTGCCGAACGTCTGCGGCATCCCGCCCGCTTTACGGATGGCGTTTACGGCTGCCTCACTCAGCTCACCGAGGCCCGAATTACACGGTGTAATCGTTGAGTGTCCGTTAGCAACGGCGATGATCGGTTTGTCGAAATCTTCATCGGTAAAACCGACGGCGCGCATCATCGCGCGGTTGGGGCCGCGCTCAATACCTTCGGTGATGGTGCGGCTGCGGCGGTTGAGTCTGGGTTTGGTCGTCATTTGGGCCTCCACAAGTAGCGTTGTTAAAACTGCAAAGGTGCAGCTAGAGCGCTATGAACGTACTATCTTACCGCAGCGCGTCTCCGAAAGACTCGAGCTGCTAAGCGGCTGATCCTTATACAAACCGCGTTACGATAGCGGTATGACTACAGGCAGACATATGGACACGGTCTTTTCACCTGACGGCCCCCATCGCCGCCTCAACCCGCTCACCGGCGAGTACGTTCTCGTTTCGCCGCAACGTACCAAGCGGCCCTGGCAGGGCAAAGTTGACACGCCGAACCGGGACGTACGCCCCGAATATGACCCGGCGTGTTATCTCTGTCCTGGTAACGCGCGTGCCGGAGACGCCCAAAACCCACATTATCAAGACACCTTTGTCTTTACGAACGATTTTGCGGCGCTCCTGCCCGACGCTCCAGCAGAGCACAGTACAAGCGATCCGCTCTTTCAAGGCGAGCGCGCCGGAGGACTCTGCCGCGTCATCTGCTTTTCGCCGCGTCACGACCTGACCTTAGCTGAGATGGACGTGTCAGCCATTCGTAAAGTCGTCGATTTGTGGGGCGCACAGGTTTTAGAACTTGGCGAAAGCTACCGCTGGGTGCAGCTTTTTGAAAGCAAAGGGGCCGTCGTCGGCGCGTCGAATCCACATCCGCACGGACAAGTTTGGGCGAGCGACTTTCTGCCGAACGAAGCGTTGCAGGAAGACAGGAAACAGAAACGTTACTTTGGGCAGCGCGGTCGTCCGCTGCTCGTCGATTATGCGAACAGAGAACGCAGTCTGGGCGAACGCCTCGTTGCCGAAAACGACCACTGGCTGGTGGTAGTGCCGTACTGGGCGTATTGGCCCTTCGAAACCCTCGTACTCCCGAAACGTCACGTTTTACGGTTGCCTGACCTGTCGGACGATGAACGGGGCGCACTCGCCGACATCCTAAAAACCATGCTGGTGCGTTTCGACAACCTTTTTGAAACCTCGTTCCCGTACTGCTCGGGCTGGCACGGTGCCCCGACGGGCCAGGTAGGTTCTGTGGATGACGTGCAGCATTGGCAGCTTCACGCGCACTACTATCCGCCCTTACTGCGTTCAGCGAGTGTACAAAAATTTGTCGCCAGTTACGAGTGGCTTGCTGAGGCGCAACGCGATTTGACGGCAGAAGGCGCGGCGGCGCGGTTACGAGAGCTTTCGGCGCGTCACTACACGTTGTAAGAGTTTTACGGTGGGTTTATATTTATGCGGCTGACGAATGGGTTAGGTCAGCTAAACGGGCCGACGGGTTATGATAGCGCAACTTCGAAAGGTGGCATTATGGATTGTATACGGCCAAACACGCGGGGTTGCTGGTACATAAATGACACATGTATAAAGTTTGACTCGAGCCTCACCCCGGCTATTTGTAAAACAACGCCGGGGTATTTTCCTCGAGCTTCCCAAATATGCCTTTAACATTAGGCGTCGACCTCGGTACCAGCGGCGTCCGTGTAGTTGCTGTGGACGAAACAGGCGTTCTCGTCTCTGAGAGTACCCGCAGCTACCCGCTGCTGACGCCGCGCCCCGGTTGGACGGAGCAGCGCCCTGAAGACTGGTTTGGGGAGACCGTTGCGGCTCTCAAAGACTTAGCCTCGCAGCTAGGCGGGCAAGAAATTGTCGCGCTCGGGTTGTCAGGGCAGATGCACGGAATGGTGCCGCTAGACGCGCACGGCGAGGTCGTTCGGCCTGCCCTACTGTGGAACGACCAGCGTACCGGAGAAGGTGTAGCGGAACTGGAGGCTGCCGTGCCCCGTAAAACGCTGGTCGCACGTACCGGCAACCCTGCCATTACCGGGTTTCAGCTCCCCAAACTGCTCTGGTTACGCCAAGAGGAACCTGATAACTTCGCCCGTACTCGCCACGTGCTGTTGCCGAAAGATTATCTAGGCTTTAAGTTGACCGGCGTGATGGCGGCTGAACCGACTGACGCGTCGGGAACAAATTGCTTTGAAATTGCCCAAAAGGTTTGGGACGCCGAGGTGTTAGGGGCGCTGAATCTGTCAACCGAACTTTTCCCGGACATCGTTTCGTCGTACGAGGTTGTCGGCAAGCTGACCCGTGAACTCTCTGAGATGACCGGCCTGCCCGGAGGGTTGCCCGTCGTCGCCGGGGCTGGAGACAACGCAGCAGCGGCGATTGGGTTGGGACTCTCGAGCCGTACCCCCGGCGTGGGCAGCGTCAGCATAGGCACTTCCGGCGTCGTTTTTGCGCCGCTAGCCGCGCCGCAAGGCGACCCGCAGGGGCGTGTTCACCTCTTTTGTCACGCTGACGGCGGGTACAACCTCTTAGGTGTGACCCTCGCTGCTGCCGGAAGCTTTCGGTGGTACCGCGACACCTTTAGACCGGGCACAGGGTTTGACACCTTGACTCAGGAGGCCGAAACGTCTAAGCCGGGTGCTAATGGCGTGACCTTTAAGCCGTATCTTGCCGGGGAGCGTACCCCTCACCTGAATCCCGACCTGCGCGGTTCGTGGACGGGGCTGAGTTTAGCCACAACCCAGGCCGACTTGGTGCGGGCGGTACTCGAGGGCGTCACCTTCAGCCTCCGCGACGCGTTAGACATCATCACACCGCTTGCGCCGCTGAATGAAGCGTTGACGACCGGCGGCGGTGCCCAGTCGGATATGTGGCTGCAGCTAACGACAGATATTTTAGAATTGCCGCTTACCCGCCCTAAACAGAGCCAGGGGCCAGCCTACGGCGCGGCGCTCCTTGCCTTGCAAGGTCTGGGCTACGCCGACGCTGCGTCGCTTGCACGCCCTGAGCGCGACCAGACCTTTTCACCCGGTGAAACTGAGCGCTACTGGAACGCGTTAACGCGTTACCGTGCCTGAGCTGCAAGCATTTCCGCCGTAACGTCGTTGGTCACAGCGTTTAACGCGCCTACAACCTCATGAGGGAAAAGGACGCCGCTATAGCGGTTGATTTCAGCGGACGCCCGAGCCCGGCTCTGTACGCGGCGGCAGGGACGGTCGTGCGTCATCGCGTCGAACGTATCAGCAACTGCGATGAGGTAATTTTCTAGAGCTATCTCATGACCTTTGAGGCCAAACGGATATCCCAAACCGTCAAGCCGTTTGTGATGCTGCTCAATCAGTAAGCCTAGAAAGGCCAACGGCGTCGTCTCTAAAAGCTGCTTTCCTGCGCGGGGATGCGCGCTCATAAATGACCAGCCGTCGGGAGTGAGACGTCCGGGCGTTTGTAGTAGCTCGGTAGGCAGGGTAAGTTTGCCGAGGTCGTGTAGATAAGCCGCGAGGCTGAGGTGCTCGAGCCGCAGCCTGCTTAGCCCCAAATAACAACCCATAGCTGCCACGAGTTGTGCGACTCGAGCCGCGTGCGCTGCGGTCGCGGCATCTTTACGGACGAGTTGCGCGGAAAAGCGCTCTAAGCTGCTGATCAACTCGGCTTGACCGGTAATTTGCCAAAGCCGTGCGTCACCACATAAAACGTTGCCCTCTAGCAAGATCATCTCGCCTACGCTATAGCTTCTTCCTGAACGCTCACACGTTACGCGTCCCGAAACGACGAGCAGTACCGATTCGGGCTGTAACGGTACGTTAAGGCGCTCCCTACATACGTATTCGGTAAGCGTAAAGGGTTTGTCCTCACGCTTACCGGTGATATGCGTTTGCTGAGACGCTCTCTATGGATTAGCTTCGATCTCAGTCTACCTTGCTCTTTCTCAAAAAGGCGTAGGCGGTATCCAAAAACAGTATTTTACTTGGATGACGACACAGGTGCGACGTAGCCAGGGTCAAAAGTTCTTGGACGTGCGAATCCAACGCTACCAACGCTTAAGCAGATCATACCGATGACAAGGACTTTCTTAAACATGTTTCCTCCTCTTTCAACTGTCCCTAGTTTATAAAAGCTCTGTTGCTGGAGCGTTACAGCTTTTTACGGCTTTGTTGCAACACTCCTGCATCACACTAACGACTATATTTTTGTAAGGAGGACTGTATTGTGAATCAAGACAAGACACGCGAAATTCTAACTGAAACCTGGCGGTTTAGCCGCGTGGGTGAGCTGATCGCCTTGCGCGAAATTGCGTTGATTGAAGCGGTACGCGACCACGAAGCGGCGCGTCCGGTCGAACCCTCAACCCCGCCCGCCTACATCCGAGTGCGTCCACCGCGGTCTTCGTAGAACAATCACTTTGCTAAGGTTGAGGTCGTTAGTAAGGCAAGTTTAGCTAATTATAGGTCGGGCGCAGCTCTTGGGTCACTCTCTGGAGTTGCGCCCTGACTAGAGACAGCCGAACGTCGCCTGTAGCGAGGGCTGCGTGGGCCGCCTGCCACAACTCGAGGTCATCCTTAAGCGTTTCAGCGAGCGGTAAAAGCGCCTCGGCGTCACCGGATTGGAGGGCGCTCTGCCGGAGCCTTTCTTCGAGGTAAAGCCGAGCTTCGCGGATACCGGGAGCGTCACTTTTTTCTAGCAGCGGCCCCCGGTAAAATTCAAGGGCCGCTCTTACATCGCTTCCGTCAATCGCCGCTTCGCAGTCGCCAGCATCGAAGGTAAACGGTACGGTGATGCGGTAGGGCTCCGGGTGAGTGCTGATCGGCACTAACATCCGCAACCGTGACACTGCTGAACGGAGAGCTACAAGGGTCGTATCCTCGTCGTCATAGAGGTAGCTGTGAAGTACCTCGGGCGTTAGCCCTTGAGGATGAAGTGCGAGCAAGACAAGCGTTTCTAAAGCGCGTCCGCTAAGCTCGAGGCGTTTGTCGTTGAACCAGACCTCCGCCCGCCCCAAGACTTTAATATGAAGCGGCGTGTGCTGCGCCGTAAGAATGTTCCAGACGCCTCTAAACTCGGCTTCGGGGCCACTAAAAAGCCGAAACCCGGTGGGCGAGAGTGTTTTAAGCGATTCTTGCAAGGCTGCGCCAAGTTCGGTGAAACATAACGCTCCAATTTTGAGTAAGTGTAACGCCGCCATGATCCGAAAAGACGCTTCGATGTCGGGCGCTTCCAACACCTTCATTAGATAACTACGCGCAGCTTTAGGGTCTTTGGCTGCGTAGACCATGCCGAGCGCTAAAGATGCCGGAAGTGTAACAAAGTCGCCCTCGCCGTTCGTTAAGGTTACGGCGTACCGCGCTTTGGTGAGCGCTTCGTTGTATTTTCCTCTCTCGAGTAAAATCCGTACTAGGGGAACGGTAGCGTCACCGAGTCGCCAGCGGGGGCTACGCTCGAGGTTCTCGGACGCTAGCTTTTCCGCTTCCTCCAAATTGCCTAAAACAAGTTCAAGATTTGCAAGCACTGTGCGAATATCCATTGCCACACCGAGTTCCGCAGAATCAGCGGCAGTTTTCACCTCTAAGAGAGTTTCGTATAAGCCGTTGATCTGACCTATGACAGTGTGAGTAGTTGCATAGATGTAAAGGAGGCGTAAACGCGTAGTACCGTCTTGTAATCCCCTTTTCTCAAATGTCTGCAACGCCCAATCACCCCAGTTGGCTGCCTCGCAGAATCTACCTAAATAGTTGAGGCTTTCAGCGAGTGCTCGTGCATTACGAGCGATGTCATGAGGCCGTCCAAACGTTTCAGCGAGTTTGACACTCTGCTGTAGAATTGTTGCACCCATCTTTCCGTCTAGATGCAACCGTCCGAGTTGGAACAACGTAAGCGGGGTGGTCATTGCTGCTGCTGCACGTTGGGCTTGAGCAAAACTTTCGTTTAGGTCTGGTAATACACCTGCGTAACGGGCACGCAGTTCCGGTGCTTCGTTTTCTTTTAGATAGGCTTCGATGACGGGTAAGATATGGGTGTAGTCCGATTGACTAAATCCGGCAACCAGTCGCCACGCGAGTACTTTTTCACTTCCTCGGTAGCAGTCGTCGAGGCTTTCGAGAAGCAGATGTAGCCGCTCGAGCAGCCCCTGTTCCTGGTATTCAGGTCCGGCCTCACCGATAAGTTCAGGAACCCTTTCGGGTACACTCATAACGGCTAGCTCGAGGGCTTCGACGTAGCGACCGAGTTTTTGGAGTACCTCGAGCAGTACGACCGGCGCTACTAGCGCCTCCTCGCCCGGTGGTGTGAGCGCCCCTTGCGGTGAAGGGATATGCGGCAGAGGAAGTCCCCGCAGCCTACAGACGCTGTTCATGAAGGTCAGGTAGGCACCCCCTGACGAACGCCACAGGGTGCGTTTTTCGTCTTCGTTAAGAAAGTGACCGGTTAAAAGTTCGGCTTCTTCGGCGGTCAGCGCGAGCTCTTCCTGACGGAGGTGTAAGCCGTTAAAGGTCGCGCCGGTGGTGCTCGTGACCAGGATAATTTTTGCGCCTGCGTCCGCGAGCTCGAGCAGTGAATCACGAAAAAGTGGGGTGTAGTCGGCGTTGATGCAGGCAATCGTGATTTTGCCGAGGAGCGGCAGACGCTTTTTCAAGACTTCGGTGCTGTAACTAAAGGGCAGCGCGTGGGGTAAAAAGTTCGCTTCTAAAGCTTTGTTAACTGCGTCTGCAAAGCGGTTGCCGACAGCAACCGCGTCGTTAGCCTCGGTCGGCGTAAGCTGTAACCAGGCGAGCCTCTGCGTGTGACCGAGCGCGTCAATCAGAAAGGGTGCGCCGTAAGCCTCACCCCCTTCGATCAAAATGGGGCCAGGATGGGCGTGAAGTTTGGTAAGTAATCTTTGCGTCCAGATCACAGCCGGGCATTCTTTCGGCCGTTAAACAGGCTAAAGTTTTGGTCGGCAATTTTACACACGCTAACCCCCGGTCATTTGGCCTGAGTATAGCAGATCTCTCATGACCAAAGTACACGGCTATTAGCCAGTGTAGGGGCGGGCGTGGTTTGCATTGGTCAACGTAGTGCATACATAATAGTGAGCAAGAAGTGTAACCGGAGCGACCGGGTTTAGCTGCTGAGAACTTCGTCGTGAAAACCTCGTGCTGAAGGCTTTGTGCCGGAAGCTCAGGCTCTGAAAACGCTACGCGGCCAGCCGGTCACGACCGGCTTGTTTTGCCCGGTAGAGTGCGCGGTCGGCCCTGGCGATCAGCGTTTCGGGGGTATCGCCGGGTCGGTAGGTGGTAATGCCGATCGAAACGGTGACAAGGTGTTCACCGGAGATAGGGTCGGCGCGAACGGCGTAGAGGAGGCGTTCGCCGAGCTGCTGCGCTTCGTAAAGTTCAGTCTGGGGGGCGACGACGACGAACTCTTCACCCCCCCAACGGCCTAACGTGTTTCCAGCCCGGAGTTCGCTTTGCAAGCGGCGGGCAATTTCCCTCAGTACCTTATCACCGGTAGGATGACCGAAACGGTCGTTAAGGCGTTTGAAGTAGTCAATGTCGATAACGAGCGCGGCGCACGGTGTTCCGTTGCGGTTAGCTTGGGCGATGGCGGTACCTAGAACATTCTCGAGCTGACGCCGGTTCGGTAAATCGGTTAAAAAATCGTGATTGGCCAGCCTCTGAAACCACGCTGCGTCTTGGCGTACTTGCGTCAACTCACTGTCGCGCCACGTCGATACACTGACAAACATAAGTAGAAGAACGTTTGCAACGGCGAAGGTGCTTAAGAAAGCGAGGCCGTCGAAGACGGCCTCGCCGCCTACGGTCAAGAGAGCGTGCGGAAGGTCAAGCATGACAAACGACAGGAGTAGTGTGCCTGCGTGTAGCAGGGCGTATGGCCCCGATAAACGGTTAAAGAACTGCACGTAGAGGCCCGGGAGAAGTAGAACGACTGTGATGATAAGGTGCTGCGCCGGTCTCGAGGGATAGATAAAGTAAAAGGCGTAAACCCAGCCGACGAGGAGGAGCGTGAGGTAGAAGTACGGGGCTACAACGAGCAGGGTTCGCCGCCACTTGTGCGGGCTGAACAGGGTGAAAATACCGAACACAACGACGAGCAGGAGCGTCAGATTGATCTCGCTGAAACCTGTACGGACAAACTCGAGCACTGCGCCGCCCCCGGCTAAGACGAGCGTGCTCCAGATCAACGCGGTCTGCGACCAGCGTAGCCTAGCGTCACGCTGCTTTTCTGAAAGGGGATCGGGTATTGTCGTCATAAGGGCAGATCGTCTTCTAAAGTATACCCGTTCTGTACCTATCTACTCTAACTATTAAAATTTGATGAATGGCAGGTTTAAGGGTTTTCATAATGTTATCTTGCTCCTCAAAGCTGTCTATTTGTCTACTAAGCCCACCAATTTACATTTTTATACGGAAAACGCACAAAAAACTACAGAAATGTATAGACGCCTTGGGTTAAATTGTTTGATTTCCCTGCTATACATGGTATCCTCCCGACTACACACAATCTCAGGTTGCGCTGGGTTACGAGAGGAGCTTACATAGCACTCAAGCGGTTGAAGGCTACCTTCATCACCATAGAATGTACGGGCTAGGCAGTTTAGATAAATGTGGGGGCGTCTGTCCCCAGATGATACCTGCTATACCTTTCTCTTCAAGCCGTGCCCACACCCCTACCCACAACCAGCGCGCAGTTCTCGACCTCATCCGAACAGCAGAGCCGACCTCCAGAGCCGACGTCGTTCGTTTGTCCGGGCTGACCTTTCCTTCAGCGTCGCGGATTGTCGGCGAGCTTATTGGGCGAGGTATTGGCGCGGCACCGGGCAGCGCTGACGCAGTTCGATTCCCAAACGGTTCTGCCGGTATTGGTCAGCGCGACCGAAAGGCTGCTCGAGGGGCAAGAGATACCTAAGACGGCTGCTGTTAGAAATCGGCGTA
This sequence comes from Truepera sp., assembly GCA_965215315.1. Classification (GTDB taxonomy): domain Bacteria; phylum Deinococcota; class Deinococci; order Deinococcales; family Trueperaceae; genus Truepera. Next base: position 3,813,213 of record CBDCDB010000008.1, read on the forward strand.
GGGATTCCGGCACCGGTAACTAGGGGTCGCCCCGGGCGAGTTCGGTGAATGGGAGCGTGCCGCTGCGACCTCGGCGCTGGGCCACTTCGGGTGTCCGGTACTGCTCGAGAACGACGCGTTAGTAGCGGCGACCTACGAACGCTAGTACGGTGCCAGACGCAAGCTCGAGGACTTTTTCTTCGTTTTTTTGGTTGTGGCGTCGGCGTCATTTTGGGAGGGCAGCCGCACCGCGGTCGTGGAGGCTTTAGCGGTGAGTTCGGTTCCATTCCGCTGGGTGATCGGCGGCGCAAAACCGAAACAACTGGTTTTCACACTTCTTCTGCTGAACTGTTCAGGCGGTTGAGCGCAGCGGGCAAAGAGACTGACTTCGGAGACCTCGGGAACCTTTACAGTGCCGGGGATGAAACGGTAGCAGCGTGGTTGGAGGCCGCCGCCGACGTGTTCGCGCCTGTGATTGTCTCTACCGAATACCTGCTCGACCCGGAAGCTGTCGTTTTTGGTGGGCGGCTCCTTTCAAACCTTGCGGACGCGCTCGTAGCCAAAATTGGTGAACGGCTACCTGGATACCAACACGAAACTAAACCCTATCAGCCGCTGCTCCCGCGCGGCGCTACCGGAAAAGACGCGGCGGCGCTCGGGGTTGCGGCAGTGCCTATCTACCGGGCGCTGGCCCCTGATCCGACCTCTGCCCGGAGCGACCTAACGCTCTGATGATGGCAAACAAGCCAGCGGTGAGCGTTAACAATAGCTGCTCAGAACAGGTATGTCAGAACAGAAACTTTAGATGTCTGCCGAATGTTTGAACGCGTAACGGCAGCGGCGCGTCGCTAAAGTCGTAAGGTGTACTGAAATGAAGCTGCGTCCGAACACGGTTCCGAATATCACCCCGAATATTATCTATATGCATTCGCACGATACGGGGCGTTATCTTCAGCCTTACGGTTATGCGGTTGACACGCCCCACCTTCAGCGCCTCACTGAGGCAGGGGTGCTCTTTACGCGGGCATTTGCGGCTGCGCCGACCTGTTCCCCCTCGAGAGCTGCCCTGCTGACCGGCGAGTCGCCGCACCAGAGCGGCATGATGGGCTTGGCTCATAGGGGCTGGCGTCTGGACAATCCCTCACGTCACCTCGCGCACGTCTTGAAACGTTCGGGCTATCACACGGCTTTAGCCGGGGTGCAGCATCTGGCCCCTGACCCCGCTGCGCTCGGCTATCAAGAGGTGCTCAAAACAAACAGTCATGCTCGGAACGTCGCAGCGGCGGCAGAACAATTTTTGGGTCGATCTTCGGGGCGGTCTCAGCGCCGACCCTTCTTTTTGGATTTGGGGTTTGTCGAAACACACCTCTTACCCCGTGGGGCCTCGAGGTTCGGTCACGCCCGCGGCGACGCCCGTTATGTACGCCCGTTGTCGCCCCTGCCCGATACCCCCGAAACCCGTCAGGACGTTGCGGATTTCGGCGTTGCGGTTGGGGTCGTTGACGAAGCTGCCGGGCGCGTGTTGGCGGCGCTGGGGCGTCACGGCCTCGCAGAGACGACGCTGGTCATCTACACGACCGACCACGGCCCACCGCTACCGGGTATGAAAGGCACGCTCACCGACGACGGCTTAGGTGTCTCGCTGATCCTGCGTGGCCCCGGTTTTTCCGGCGGTCAGGTTCTTACACCGTTGGTCTCTCAACTCGACGTTTTCCCAACGCTCTGTGAGCTTATAGGCTTGCCGCCGCCCGCCTGGTTGCAGGGGCGCTCACTCTTCCCCCTTTTGCGCGGCGAGACGAGGCTCCACCACGCCATCTTCGGTGAGACGACCCATCACGTCGCTTATGAGCCGCAGCGCTCGGTGCGTACCGAACGTTACCGCTACATCCGGCAGTTTGGCAAAAGGGGCCGTCCGGTTCCGTCTAATACCGACGACAGCGCCAGCAAGGATGTTTGGTTGGCGCACAACTGGCTGACGAGACCTATACTTCAAGAAAGCCTATTTGACCTTACTTTTGACCCTGGCGAAGCGCATAACGTGGTGACCGACCCGGAATACCGAGAAACTTTGACGGGGGCGCGGCAACTTCTTCAGACCTGGATGGAGGAGACCGCCGACCCGCTTTTGTCCGGCGACGTACCGGTACCTCGGGGCAGCCGCACAAAAGACCCGGACGCCCTCAGCCCTGCTGACTAGGAGCTACCCCAATTCATATAGACTTCGGAAGAGCGTGCCGCCGACCGTAACATTCTGTGCTGGAAACGGTAGAGTGAGGGGATGCTCGAGTGGATTCACAGCGTAACCTCGGCGATCGGCTATCCGGGAATCGCGCTTCTGATGTTTGCCGAAAACGTCTTTCCGCCCCTACCTTCCGAACTCATCGTGCCGCTTGCGGGATTCGCCGCCGCTCAGGGCGATCTCTCGCTCGTCGGCGTTATCTTAGCAGGTTCGCTCGGGTCACTGTTAGGCCAACTGCCCTACTACGCACTGAGCTACTGGGTCGGTGAAACGACGCTTTACCGCCTCGCGGACCGTTACGGACGCTGGGTGATGGTCTCGAGCCATGACCTGAAACGCGCCGACCGCTGGTTTGATCGTTACGGACGCTGGGCGGTCTTTTGCGGTCGGTTAGTGCCGGGGATACGGATGCTGATTCCGATTCCCGCAGGGCTGAGCCGGATGCCCCTCGCCACCTTTTTGCTCTTCTCGCTCTTCGGCACAGTGCTGTGGACGTCCCTGCTGACGCTTTTAGGGTTTGTGTTGAAAGAGAACTATCATCTTGTCGGTCACTATCTTGGGGTGGCGACGCTCTGGGTTTTAGGCTCCGCACTGCTAGGCGGGCTCGGCTGGTTTTTGGGGCGGCTCTGGCAACGCCGTTCGCGAAGGGTTTAGACTGACCTACAGTGAGCAGCATTCCAAAATTTCTCGTAAGAGTTGTCTGCTAGGAACTACTAGGCTGTCAACAAAGGTATGCAGAGTAAGCTAGAGGATGTGAAAACGAGAGATCAGCTTAAGCGGAGAAGAACGAGACCAGCTTAAAACTATGACGCGTAAAGGTAGCGCCCATGTTCGGAAGATCGACCGGGCTCGCATTCTGCTGCTAGCAGATACCAACGGTGGGTGGTGGCTCAACCACGAATGACTGCTACACGTTCTAGGTTGTAGCGGTGTAGGAAAAGGTGTAGACAAATGAGGTGCATCTCATCAGACTTGGAGAGAGCGTCTTACGGACAAACCGAGCTAAGCGCTGTCTTGGACAAAGCGGCATGTTCGGCTTGCGCCTCCACCGGGCCTGTCCGCTGCCGGGTGGTGTTATTAAACCGTTCGAGATGAGCTGTAAGACCTGAATCTTTGCCGACTGCTTCGTGCTGCGTCTTGAACAAGACGGCACCTTCCGGGCCTGTTCGCTCATCAGGGATGACCGCTTGGTAAGCGTCCCAGAAGTCAGTGAAGCAGATGTCTTGTTTGAACCTGGTGGGAACAGCTCGCCAAAGGTGGCGACACGTAGCAATCCCCCTACCCCCAACAACACACGCCACGACTTGTCTGGTTTGCTTACAGAGAGCCAACCACACCCAGCGCTTATTCGCCTTGCAGCGCATAAATGACCAGAGTTCATCCAGCTCCAAACAGACGGCTTTAGGGTTTACCGGAGGACTAAGGGTACTACTCAGCGGCGGCAGTGTCTTGGCTTTTTTTAAGCCATTTCGTTACCGTGTTACGTGACACGCCAAAGGTACGCGACAAACCACGCAGACTCGAGCGCTCTTCGTAAGCTCTGAGTATCTCCTCTTTGCGTTCTTCTGGATACCCTTTAGCACTTGGATTAGCTCGACTTGCTTTACCGCAATCTTTGCATTGGTACTTCTGTTTGCCATTAGGCGCTTTGCCGTTCTTGACAATCCGCTCGCTACCACAGTGACAACATGTAACAACTTCAGTGACCATACCTTAGCTTATCAGTCTTAAATGAGCCATTACCCCAAAACTTAGTTCCTTCTGTCATCTTTATCATTAGAAAAAAGCTATCTTGATGCTCGAGGACTACTTGAAGTGAGTTTAGACCGAGTAAGTTCGGCGCACGTCTGTCTTTCAAGAAAGGTAACCTTATGCCTCAGCCCCAAAATCGTACCAAGCTAGTTCTGTACCCGCTTATCGCCACAGCTATGCTCCTTGGCTTGGTCGTAAGTTGCGCAGACGCCCCGACCGCAGCCGCCGGTGACGCCTTTAAGCTCGAGCCTACCCCAGACAGCCTCTCACATACCGCTTTGTACAAGCCTGTACCTGAGGGTAAGGTAGGTCCAAATGCTAAAAAAATTATCAGAGATACAAGTGCTAGCGACGGCAAAGCTGCGGCTTTATACCGCACAGGTGAAGGGGTGAGTTTTAAGCTAAGCGCGTTTCAAAGTGGAACCTACACGGTCAAGGTAAGGGCTAGAGGTGATGTTTATCAGGGGCCACCCGAGATGCGCTTAAGCTTGAACGGTAAACGCATAGGCAGTGACAAGCCTGTCGCAACCAAAAGCTATACCGATTATCTCCTTGGCGATATCGCTCTAGAGCAAGATCAGGTCTTAAAGGTTATGTTTACCAACGACAAGTGGGACGGCTCACGCGACAAAGACCGCAACCTCTACATCGATTATCTGGATATGACGCCGACGGGTTACGAGCCGCCCACACCCACGCCTGAGCCCACCGATCCCGAGCCGACTGAGCCTGGTGCACCGGTGAGCGTAAGCGTGGACTGGAACAACGGGCTTTACCAGACTACCCCGTTCAGCTACGGCCTCAACCTGTTTCAAGGATTCGACCCCGAACTGGCGAGAAGCCCCCGCTACAACGACAACTTGGCCTACATGAACCCGGGTCTGGTGCGCTACCACTCATGGGAGATGATGGGCGACTCTAAATCCACGCGCAACGGCTGGATTGACCGAGAGAACCGCCGCTGGGACGCCGAAAAGATTCACAGGGCGCTGGGAGGCCCACGTTTGAAAGCTGCGCGCGCTATCAACATCCCCAGCTGGCCAAGTTGGATGGACGCCAACGGCGACGAGTTTTTAGATGCCGACCAAGTCGACGCCTTCGCCGCTTGGTGCGCCGAGTTGGTACGCATCGTTAATAAGGAGTACAAGCATGAAGTTGAATATTGGGAGCCGACCAACGAGCGCGACAACCTCTACTATGTACAGTTTAACGGCGGCCCTGACCGATTGGACGAACTGATTGACATCTATAACCGCGCCGCCCGCGCGATGAAGGCGGTTGATGAGACGATCAAGGTTGGTGGACCGGCCTTCACCCGCCCGGACCTCGTCCAGCAAGTCGAGCGGTTTGTCGCCGGGACGGCGAATCAGAGCCCGCGTACGCTCGATTTCTTGTCGATCCACGGCTACGCCAGCGGTGACAGGAACGATTCCGACACCCAAATCTATAACCGCGTCCTGAACGCCGACGACCCGGCGGCGGGCTCGCGCGCCAAAACAGCGGCGGACGTGCGGGGCATCGTGGACCGCGTGAGCCGGGGACGCCGAATTCCGGTCTGGTTCGATGAGTACAACATCAGTTGGACTTACACGAACAACGACCCACGGATGCAGAACCATAAAGGCGCGGTCTACGACGCGCTCGCCGTGGTGCACTTTGCCGACGCCGGGATGGACGCGACCGCCGCTTGGAACGAGCAAGACGGCATTTACGGGAAAGCCGACAACGACGGCGTGCTGCGCCCGAGCGCCCACGTATTTCACCTTATGAACGCGTTTATGGTCGGCAGGCGCGTGGCGACAGACTCGGGCGATCCCGCCGCGGTCGTTCCTTTCGCCGTACGCGACGACAGCGCCGGAACGCGCAGCGTCCTACTCATCAACCGCTCGAACACCCTGCAAGAGATTGTCGCCGACTTCGGCGGCTGGCGTCCCAGAAGCGAGGTGCTCAGCCGTTACGAGGTCTCGGCTTCGGGCTTCTCACAAACGACTGTCGCCGCTAGCGACCTCTCCGGCACTCTCGCTATCCCCCCACATTCGGTCACGCTAATCGTCGACAAGCGCAGGAACCGCTACCGCTGAGGGCCGGACGCCTAGACTAACCGGCGTCCCTGTAAAGCCGGTTTTACACGGCCCAACCTACTTCGGCCCCTTTCCAGCGAGGGAAGGTGGACCGGTTTCTCACCTACCCCGAAAGGAAATCTCTTGAAACTTGGCATCCGTGACTACCCTGAACACGCATCCTACGCGTGTCCGCAACGCGTGCAGGAGGTGGGCGTGTCGTTTGTCGGTCGGTCGGCTCGCGGCGTCTGCTTGGGCACGGGCTAAAACCTGGTGTGGCAGCTCATTGCAAACCCGGTCGGACGTGCCGGACATATACGCCGCTTACCGGAGCGCCCCACGAGCGTCTCTAGCTGACGAGGGGAACGCTGATGACCCCGCGCCTCAAGTGGGAGCCACCAAATGAGTCTGTCAAATGAGGGGGCTGACGACGTGTCACCCGACGCCGACCAGCCCGCCGTGCGTTTCCCCTGCGGTCAGGGTGTTACAACTTGTGACGCGGCGACCGGCGCACCCGTCAGCGCTACGCACGCCGCGCAGCCGGGTCTGAACTTTTTGCTTGACGACGCCGTGGGCGACTGGCACAACGCGTCGTTCGCGTGGGGTAAGGGCTTTGTGATGACAGACGCGGGCGCGGCGCGTTGGAATCATCCCGCTGAGGTCGAGGTCGGGCCGGACGGGTTGAGCTGCCGCTACGATCTCCTGCCGGACCTCGAGCTGCGGGTCGAGCGGCGCTTTGGGGCGTCTTGGAGGGAGCGTTACCGCCTGCACAACCGCGGGGCGCGTCCGCTGGAGGTGAGCTCGTTGGCCTTCAGCACGCCTTTCTGGGACCTTTACGGAGAGGCGCGTGAGGCGCTGGCGGGGGCGTGCTGCGCGCACCTCTGGACCGGCGGCAGCGCCTCGTACGCCTGGGTGCTGCCGCTGCACGGGGCGGGGACCAGGGTTGGGCTTGCGGCTCACGGCGGGCGAGCTGTGGAGCTACTCGGTCGAGTCACACAACGCCTACACCGGCGAGACGCGCGGTCACTTGTACCTGCACGTCACCGACCACGCCCGCGCACCCCACGCGATGGGCGGCCAACCGCGCTTCATGCTCGAGCCGGACGAAACTTTTGACCTCGCCTGGCACCTCGGCTGGTTTGCCGACTTCGCGGCGTTCGAGCCCGTGGTCGGTCTGCCCGCCCACCTGCCGCGTCTGGCGACAAGGGTCGGCGAGGCGCTCGTGCTCGAGCCCGGCATTGATAAGACCAGCAATAAGGTTGAAGCGTAGGGCGAAGCGCTTGCGCCGGTTGCGGTAGGTTTCTTTGAGAATGCGCCAGATCATGAACGAGCGAATCACGTGTTCAACCGCGATGCGAAAGCGACCTAAAGCATGGTTGTACTGTTTGTGCTCAGCGCTTAGGTCTTTGCCTTTAGGCTTTTTGAAGGGTAAGCAAGTCTGTGGATGTCGTGAAGCAAGCCCTTGATGACCACTGTCGGCGACGTACCAGACTTCAGCTTGGCATCTTGGTGCGGTGTCTTTGAACAGGGCGTAGTCGTTTGGCCCTTTAGCATGAGCTGTAGAGAGAATTTTAGAACTGCTCGCGTCAATTAGCACTTGACTTTTCAGGTACTAGGCCCACTAGGGCCGGGCTATGCCCGTACTGGCGTGTGGCACCGCTTTTTTCCACATCTTGGACAAAATGGCATGTTCGGCTTGCGCCTCCACCGGGCCTGTCCGCTAGAGTAGTGCCGCTACTTTGTTTGGGTCGTTCAATCGGTGTTTCAGTGACGTCACCGAGCATCACCGTCCACTCGGTCTCGGTAACGTCACGCCGCTTCGGTAAACTAAACTTGCCCAAAGCCATGAGCGCGTCTTCCACTTTGGTGATGACGCGGTTTGCCGTAGCTTCGTGAACGCCGTAGCTCGCTGCGATATGAACCTGCGTTCGATAGTCTCGCCAGTACGACATGACCAAAAGCAGTTTGTCCTCTAGGCAAAGCTTGCTTGTACGCCCCACTTTCTTCTTGTTTCGCTCGGCTTCACGCATAACCGCTACCATATCGGTGAATACAGGTGGCTTCACGCCCGTCAACCGTTTGAACGCCGCTGGCTTCAGTTCTCTTATCGCTTCGTATCGCATACCCTTACTTTGGACTCTACGGAATTACTTTCGCAAGAGGTCTAGTACTCCGACCAGGTAGCACTTTAAGACACTAACCGTTAAGAATAGACAATGCCAGCAGCTACCAAGCTACACCTCAGGATGGAAGCGCGGGATGAGCTTGAGAAGCTGGCCTGCTCGAACAGACGTTCAGTGAGAGAAAAGACGCGAGCCCGGATATTACTGCTGTCGGACATCGACGGTGAAGAAGGCGCATTAAAGGTTGGAGAGACATGTAAAAAGCTAAGGGTCAGCGCACCTACCGTGGTACGGGTCAAAAAGGCATTGCTGGCAAGAGGTGTAGGGTCGGTAGTTCACCAAGAGCAAACGAGGCGCAAAGCTCGGGTGTTAGACGGAGCAGCAGAGGCGTTTCTGATTGCCAGCGTTTGTAGCACTGCCCCGGAAGGGCGTAAGCGCTGGACGTTGGCGTTACTCAAAGACAAGTTGATTGCGGCGGGCTATGTCGACGAGGTTGCTAAAAAAACCGTTAGACAAACGCTCAAAAAAACGAACTCAAGCCCTGGCTAAAGAAATGTTGGGTTATTCCGCCCAAAGCGAATGCTCGCTTTGTCGCGCGAATGGAAGATATCCCCGAGGTTTATCAGCGCCCACACGACCCCAAGCGACCCCTAGTCTGTCTGGACGAAGCCTGTAAGCAGCTCACCTCGAGCGCCCGAGACCCGTTGGCGACACGCCCAGGGCAAGTCGAACGCACGGACTACGAATATGTGCTCACGGTCAAGCCAACTTGTTCATGCTCTTTGCACCCCTTAAGGCTTGGCGTGAAGTGCTGGTGCGCCAAACCCGCAACGCTAGCGATTATGCCCATGTTATCCGCTATCTGATAGACGCGTGTTTTCCCGAAGCCGACAAAATTGTGCTGGTTCAGGACAACTTGAGTACCCATCAGCTCAGCAGCCTCTACCAAACCTTTGCTCCCGCTGAAGCACTGCGTTTGGCTCAAAAACTTGAGATTCACTACACCCCGGTGCATGGTTCATGGCTGAATATGGCAGAAATCGAGCTTTCCGTATTGGCTAAGCAGTGCTTGGCTGAACACGTTACCTCTACAGCTACCCTTGGAACAGACACGCAAGTTTGGGCGTCTAGGCGTAATGACCATAAAAATACCGTCAACTGGCGTTTCACCACCGATGATGCTCGCGTTAAGCTCAAACGACTCTATCCCTCTGTTCTACTTGGTTAGAGTACTAGTAGGCTGTCAGTTTAGGTTTACAGGATAAAGCCGAGCCAGTTTGATGCGGGCGTCAGTGGTCGTGAATTGCCAGTTGACTTTGGTGCCGAGGGCGTTGCGTTCGAGCGTCCAGGCACAGACCTCTTGAGTGAGCAAAGCTAGGTCAGCGATACGCCTGTCTAAACACTGCTTGCTAAGCGCGGCGAATTCGATTTCAACGGCGTTGAGCCAACTGCCATGCTTAGGCGTGTGGTGTAACTCGAGCTTGGCGGCGAGGCGATGCGCCTCTCTGGGTTCAAAGGCTTCATACAGTGAAGCTTTTGAATGGGTGTTGAGCTGGTCGAGTACCACGATAATCCGTTGTGCCTCGGGAAAGAACTCGTCTACAAGTCGCTTCATGCAAGCGGCAAACTCTAGCTTGGTGCGCCGCTGCGTCACCATCACCTCGCGCCAACCCAAGAGCGGTGCAAACAGCCCGAATACGTTAGCCGTGCCGTTTCTGACGTACTCGAAATCGAAACGGGCAAGCTGCCCAGGTTTTGCCGGTATGACCTGACGCTTATCCCCAATTAGGTAACACGGACGTTCATCAACGCAGACGACCGGATATTTCGGATTGAGAGGTCGTTCATAGACGTCCAAGACATCTTCCATGTGAGCGACAAACCTGACACTTGCCTCCGGTGGAATACACCACTGCTCTTTTAAGTGCGGTGATAGTTCGTTTTTCCAAGTGTTTGGCGTACCGTTTCGTGCGAGATGGTGCTGACGACCTCGAGTTCCACAAGTTTATCTGCAAGCATTCGCCACGTCCACCCTGCGTGTCCTGCGGGCGCTTCACTACAGGCGAGCGCAATCAGCCTAGCTTCGCCACGACCATCAAGTTTACGAGGCTTGAACCTTATCGCCTGGGCGTAGCCGAGCGCCGCTTGAAGTCCCTGCTCGGCAAACAGCCGTTTCGTGCGCCACACGGTTGTACTCACTATCCCTAGCACCTTGGCAATTTCTATATCGCTAAGGTGTTCACCGTTGGTATCTGCTAGCAGCAGAATGCGAGCCCGGTCGATCTTCCGAACGCGGGCGCTACCTTTACGCGTCATAGTTTTGAGCTGGTCTCGTTCTTCTCCGCTTAAGCTGATCTCTCGTCTTCGCATCCTCTAGCTTACTTTGCATACCTTTGTTGACGGACTACTAATGCGAGCCTTGGTCTCAGCTGAAATGACTTTCTTAGTTGCTTCAGGTACAAGTTGTCGTCCACATCTCCACAAATAGCGCTGTTTACCATTATGGATATGTCTGTTCTTGACAACCGTCTTACTTTCGCACTTTGGACATTCATCTTTTAGTCTGAATCATTACTTGTGTAGCGCTACCAAAAGTTAGCCTCCCTTACCTGTCTCGCGTTTCTGTGCAAAGTTGAGCTGAGAGTAGACGAGTATAGCCCAAAGAATCCGAGACTGAGCTGTGTGAGTGAAAAAGATGCGAGTAACGAACGAAAGCTCGAGCGGGTTTAGAGCGTCACCCACACATGCCCGCCCAAATCCATGCGCCCTGCCCGCTCCGCTGTTCGCTGCGCTGGTAGATTATTCTCCCCAATCGTTCCAAAGAGCAGCGTATCTTCGCTTACGCCATTTTCAACGAGTGCCGCTGCGAGGCGGCGTTGTACCGCTGCGCCGAATCTTCGGCCTCTAAAAGACTTGGCAAGAACGATCTCCATCACGCACAGGCCGCTGAGTCCAGTTTTTACGTCGTCTTCAACAGCGGCTACGCCTGCCCAACGGTCGTCTACAAAAATCTCGAACACGTAACCGTCGTCGAGATAGCCCTGCATATCTGCTTGGGTCTCGAGCCTGATGACTTCCTGAAGTTCCGGGTGTTCGGCCTGCAACGCCCCGTAAATCGCCGCGTAGTCACCGTAAAACGCCAGCGACGTGGCCCATTTCAGGGTGACGCGGCGCAACGTCTCAGGTTCGGGTTGCGCCAGCATCACCCTAAGAGGTGCAGCGAGAAGGCGTTTGTCTCCACCTGCCAGACTGTTTTTTGCGGAGTGCGGCAGGTGTGAAGGCGTATAGAACCGTATTCGCTTAGGTTGAAAGATACGGAACACTTCACAGATGGCGTCTTTTACGGTGCTAAGGTGTTCGGGCGAAGGAACAGGTTCACTGCTGTACATGACGTCAACAAAAGGTTTGGTCAGGTCGAGCGCGAGAAAACGGATGCCGGTGAGTAACGTCACCCCCTCAACCTCAATCACCAGGTTTTTGTAAACGCCCGGTTCGGCCCCGACAACCGGACAGTGGTGCTTGAATTCAGTGGCGAGCGCGTCACTCTCAAAGCGTTCTAAATCTCCGTCCAGCTCCTCCAGAAGATTCGCTGCGATAGTTTCGGCACTCAACCATTTCCGTGCTTGCGGATGAACTTTGTGCTGTGCATACGTTAGAAGTCTCTTTCTCATAGTTCAGCATAAAACACGCTGAGACTCGCCGCAGGCTGTGCTAGCGTGGGCTTATGGACACGCTCGCGTACAATATCCACACCGATACCCTGACCCGCGCCGGGACGTTGCAAAACTGGCACGCCGACGGACGCCTCTTCCGCGCTGCCTTTGAACGAGGCACCTTAGAGCTTTACAGCGCGTTTGATGGTGCGGTACGGGTGCGCTTTTCACCGCATGAAACTTTTTCTCCGCGCCGCTCGTGGGCTGTAACCGAACCGATCGAATCTTTTGATGCGCCTGACTTCGAGATTGAAGACGGCAACACACTCACCCTGATACTGCCGTTTGTCACGGTTCACTTGAGCCGCGACGGAACGCTGAAATTTGAACGAGACGGGCACACCTTCGCCGACGACGTCGCCCCGGCAGGTTGGGCGGCGGCGAGTCTAGACGCGTCAACCATACGGGTACGCGAGGGCGATACTCTACCTGAAGGCCGGGCCAGCGAAGAGGTGCAGCTTTTCAAACGGATGCGTGACGACGAATCCTACTACGGTTTTGGTGAACGGACGGGGATGTTGGAGCGTCGTGGACGCCTATTTAACAACTGGGCGTGCGACCCCGATTGGGGTCACGGACGGCATCAAAGCCACCTCTACCAGTCACACCCGGCGTTTGTGGCGGTGCGTACCGGATTGGCGTGGGGGATGTTTTTGGACGTAAGTTACTACAGCCAGTTCGACGTGGGCTTTACCGACCCCGACACCCTACGCGTGACAACCCACGGCGGCGAGTTGGACTACTACATCCTAACCGGCCCGACCCCGCAAACGGTCGTGCAGAGCCTGACCCGCCTGACCGGACGCCCCTTTATGCCGCCCCTCTGGGCGCTTGGCTATCACCAGTCACGGTGGGGTTACAAAACCGAGGCGCAGATGTGCGGGCTAGCTAGAGAGTTCCGGAGCCGCAACCTCCCGCTCGACGTGCTGCACTTCGATATCGACTACATGCGCGGCTACCGCGACTTTACCTGGGACGAAGAGCGCTTTCCGAACCCCAAAGGGCTCTTGACCGACCTCCAAAAAGACGGGGTTCAGGCCGTGACGATTCTCGACCCCGGCGTTAAAAATGACCTGGAAGACGGGTACGCTGCTGCCGATGACGGTGTAGCGAACGATGTGTTTATCAAAAACCCGGACGGCTCACGTTTTACGGGCTACTGCTGGCCCGACGAAGCGATTTTTCCCGATTACACCCGGGACGAGGTGCGCTCATGGTGGGGTGAACAGCTTCGGGAGAGCCACACGGACAACGGCGTCGCCGGGGTGTGGGTTGATATGAACGAACCTTCAATTTTCGACCGGCCTTTTAGCGAGGGTATCTCACTGCAAGCCCCGATGCCGCTCGGTAATCCTCAAGGTGGCGAGAGTGAACGCACCGTTCACTCCGAAGTGCATAATCTTTACGGGCATCTGATGTCCAAAGCGACGTATGAAGGTTTACGGCACAACCGCCCCGACGCACGCCCGTGGGTGCTGACGCGGAGCGCCTTCGTTGGGACGCAGCGTTACGCCGCCTCGTGGATGGGCGATAACTCGTCGTGGTGGGAGCATCTGGAAATGAGCGTGGTGCAGCTCGCTTCAATGAGCTTGGTCGGCGTGGCGTGGAGCGGGGTCGATATCGGCGGCTTTTTTGAGAACTCGAGCCCCGAACTCTACGCCCGCTGGATACAGCTCGGCACCTTTTACCCTTTTATGCGCACCCACACCTGCGACGGAACCCGCGCTCAGGAACCTTGGTCGTTCGGTGAAGAGGTTGAAGACATCGCGCGTGAGGCGATTGAGTGGCGTTACCGCTTGCTGCCATATCTCTACACCCTGGCGTTCGAGGCACATGAACACGGCACACCGCTCTTTCGGCCTTTGGTTTTTGACTTTCCTGACGACGAAACAGCCCGTCATATCGGCGACCAGGTGATGCTTGGCTCTACTCTGATGGTTGCTCCCGTGACCCGTCCGGGGATGCGGCAACGGGCAGTTTATTTACCCACGCATCTGCCGGAAGGGGAGACGTGGTTCGACTTTTGGACGGGTGAGCCGGTCCCCTGCGGCTACACCATCGCCGACGCGCCGCTAGCTAAGATTCCAGCTTTTGTACGTAGTGGCGCTGTTTTACCACTTGGTAATGTCCGACAGTCAACGAGTGAGCCCCTGATCGAACTGACCTTGCGCGTTTATCCAGCAGGGGAGAGCAGCTTTACACTCTTGGAAGATTCCGGCGACGGTTTCGGGTTTGAACAGGGTGAAGTGGCCCGGACAGAGGTCAATGTGACGCAAAACGGAGATAGTGTGCGCGTAGAGGTGGCGGCTCGAGCAAGCTCTTTCAGCCCTTCAGAGCGCGAGGTTGTCCTCGAGGTTTACGTCTCTCAAAATCCCGTAAAAGTTACCTTAGACGGTCAAGCCGTAGACCTGAACGTACAGAACAACGCCGTTCGGGTGGGCTATCAGGATGATGAGGAGAAGCATGTGCTCGAGTTGAGCTTTTGAGAAAGTTTCACTGGACAAATGTCCGATAACCTCTAATTATGCGGTTTGACGAGGTCTAATGACGTGGTTTGAAACATTGACTGGGTTTCCTGAAGAATCCCCAAGCCGGGTTTATGAAAATATTACTGTGGATGGTCATACGCTGAGGTCTCGCGTAAACGGGAACGTCCTGGTTTGCGGTGAGTTAGAAACCCCTTCCTTGGCCGAACTGCGACAACGTGTCCATGTGAGTGGGCACAAGGCCGGAACGATTTCGGTGCGCGAAGTCGTTGCTGATGTTCAGCAGTTGCACACCGACGAACGGAACGCCGATTCGCTTTTTCAGGTGGCTTCGCAGTTTAATCTGCTCGAGATGGTGTCCCCAGATGTGACGCCTGAACGTGGTGTTGGAATCTATGAAAACGACTGTACCCAAGGGCCAGCGTGTGCTGTTGCGGCGGGTGCAGGAACGGTCTACCGAAACTACTTTGCGGACGTAAACGGGCAAACTGGTCAATCGGCAACGAATCAAATTGACTGCCTCGAGGATATCGGAGCCGCCCTGGGAAACTACGAGAGCCGCCTTTGGGAGATGAAGAACGGTTACGCCTTGGCGTCGCGTCACGGTTTGGTCGAGATTTCGGAGCGACTCCGCGCAGCTAGCGAGAGCGAGTTGGACGAACTGCGACAATTGTTGCGAATTGGCGTTCACTGGAAAACGCAAGTGACGCTTGATGGCTGTAAGCATACGGTCTCACAAGCCTATTGCTCTGCCTTGCCCGTCGCCTATTCCCGTCACGCTCCCCAGCTTTGGACGGAGTTTGCGCGGCTCATTTTGGAGGCGTCCTACGAGGTAACGCTATGTGCTGCGATCTTGAATTCGGTCAATAACGGAAACAACAGCGTGTTTCTCACGCTTCTCGGTGGCGGCGTATTTGGCAACGATACCAACTGGATTATCGGAGCCATCCGGCGTGCTCTAAATCTCTACAAACATACTGATCTTGACGTAGCCATCGTAAGCTACGGCTCGTCAAATCAGGACGTTCAGCAACTTGTCAATCAACATAATGGATGACCGAGACAGAATAACGCTGTCCGGATGATGGGAGAGGATATAGGCTCGAGCTGAGTATTCAAGACAACGGCATTAAGATAATCCGCTACCGGGAAACTGTCTAATAATTACCAGCCGTGTCGTTTCCCTTCGCCTAAAATACAACCCTCATGACGTTCATTCAAGAATTTCCGTCATCCGTTATTGAAAAGCTGGACTACTACGTTTATTTGTTGCTTGAACCTGAAAACGGACAAGTCTTTTACGTCGGTAAAGGTAAGGGCAATCGTGTTTTTGCTCATATTAACGCCGCGCTGAAAGACGAAACACCGAGCGACAAACTCGATAAAATCAGAGCGATTCGCGCAAGCGGCTTAGAAGTTAATCATATCGTTCACCGGCACGGATTGACCGAAAAGGAAGCCTTTGAAGTTGAAGCTGCCCTAATAGATTTCATCGGTTTGAGCGGCTTGACGAATCAAGTTCAAGGGTACAACTCCGATGACAGAGGAAAAATGACAGTGGCGGAAGTTGTTTCAAAGTATCAAGCTCCGGTTGCCGAAATCACCGAGCCGGTCATTTTAATCACAGTTAACCAGTTGTATAAGTACGGAATGAGTGCTGAAAAGTTGTATGAAATTACGCGAGGTAAATGGGTCATCGGAATTCATCGGAACAAAGCGAAATATGCGTTCACTGTTTTTAAAGGCATCATCCGCGAAGTTTACGAGATTGAGCGTTGGTTTCCTGCACCGGTTGAGAAACATTCTACTAAAGGTAAAGTAAAACGAACAAAACGTTGGCAATTTGAAGGTAAGGCTTCAGAGCTGCTTCAGCATTATATCGGCGCAAGCACAGAAAATTATCAGGTTTTAGGCGCACAAAATCCGATTCGTTATATTAAGTATCCCCAAGCTATACTTGAGGGATGCAACCCCTCTATGTTGAGCTGAGCGAGCAAGAAGACAGAAAGCTGCTAGAGATAGAGAAAGCCCCCCACTTCAAGCCCAAGGTGCGTCTGCGAGCCAGTGTTCTACGGTTATCGAACCAAGGCTGGCGTGTGCCGAAGCTAGCTGCTTACTTGGGCCGAGGCGAAGAAAGTATCAGGCGCGATCTGAAAAGGTGGCAACAGCAAGGCGTGGCAGGTCTGGGCGACGGCACAGCGCCGGGACAAGCTCCTTTGATTACGGACGAAATAAGAACCCAACTGGCCCTATACCTTGCTGAAGAACGGAGCTGGACAGCCTCGCAGCTTGCCGCTGAGATAGCTGGGAAATTCAACATAAAGGTCACAGCTGAAGCGATACGCCAGCACCTCAACCGCTTGGGCTATGTCTGGAAAAGGACGCGCTACGTGCCCTGTAAAACGGTAGACCCTGAGCTTGAACAGCAGCACCGAGCGGGTTTAGACACGCTTAAAAGGGGGCGGCAGAAAAAAGGCTGAAGCTTTATTATCTAGACGAAGTAGGCTTTAGTCTGGCGCTGGGCACAACGTACACCTGGGCAAAATCTGGTCACACCACATTAGCAGTTCCGACACGCTGGAGATAGAACGGGCAAAGCCCGGCCCGTTGGGCCTAGTTCGCAGTCACGGACGACTTAACCTTATCGGTGCGCTCGAAGTTTATGGAGCAAGGCAAACGCTTCACTACGAAGCTTTAGAAACATCGGTCAGAAGTGCCAATGTCCTAGCCTTCTTAGAACACCTCGCTGATAGCTGTTCGCCTGACAGCTTGAGTGTTGTGGTTCTGGATAACGCTACTTTTCACCGCGCTAAAATGGTTCAATCCAAACGTGCTGCTTGGGAAGCTCAGGGACTCTATCTACGCTTTCTGCCGCCTTATTGCCCACACTTCAATCTCATCGAATGTCTTTGGAAACGGCTCAAGGCTTGGCTCCTCCCAAGGCGTTGCTACGATGCCCTCAGAGACCTCCGCAAAGCTGTTACCCAAGCACTCGAGCTGCTTGGAGCAACCGCCGTCTAAGCCTCAGTCTTCATTTGGGGGTACTTAATTGCTAAAACTTTGCGGCAACAGCTCTATCATTTTCATAGGGACTTCATCGGGTACGGTAATTTCGTACTTTCTGGGAGTGTTATACCGCACCCTGCGATATAATCATAGTTGGGCGTTTCTTGGTTGGACATAAACATACTTTTCAATAGGAGGTAAAGATGTCGAAGAAAATTATTCAAACTGACAAAGCACCAAAATCACTCGATGGATATAGTCAGGGTGTAGTGGCAGGAGGCTTCGTTTTTGTTTCCGGTCAGGGACCGTTTGACGCGGCAACGGGAGCAGTCGCGGGCGGAACGATTCAACAGCAAACTCGGCAATGCCTCAAAAATGTGAAAGCAATTCTGCAAGCAGCTGGAAGCTCTCTTGATAAAGTAGTAAGTGCCACCTTCATTCTCGACGATGAAATCGATTTTCCCGGATTCAATGAAGAGTGGGGACGCTGGTTTCCAACTGAACCACCAGCTCGTCAGGGAGCTAAACTTCCGATACGACCAAAAGGCATGAAAATCTCTATTGCAGTTATTGCTGAGGCGTCGCAATAGTAAAGTGTGATATACCATCAAAACTCCACACAAATACTAACTCGGCGTTTCGTGTCGGCCTAGTAGCAAAGCATTGAAGGATGAAAAATAAAATTATCGAATCTGGTGAGACTGACGTTTTAGACGACGGCCCATTTTATCACGGGACGAAAGCAGACTTGCGGGTTGGCGATTTGTTGACAGCAGGATTCAGGTCGAATTACAAGACCGAAGTCATAATGAATCACATTTATTTTACAGTCTTAGTTAATGGGGCGGGACTTGCCGCTGCTTTGGCCAAAGGTGATGGACGTGAACGTGTCTACATCGTCGAGCCTACAGAAAGTTTTGAAAACGACCCGAACGTTACCGACAAAAAATTTCCGGGCAACCCAACACGTTCGTATCGAAGCCAAGCACCGTTAAAAATCGTTGGCGAAATCACAGATTGGGTGAGACAAACACCTGAGGAACTGCAAAAATGGCGAGAAATCTTGGCGAATATTAAAGGAGACATTATAAATTAATTTCGGAGATGCTTACGCCTCGCCCAGCCATTAGGAGTAAATTCATATGGACAGTATCTCAATCGTTAGGCGTGAGATGAGTGCGTCAACCGCATTGTGAGGTAGAGCAGTAAGTGAGCAGTTCCTTTATTAGGCGCGTCAAGCATGTTGCCAAGCCAAAATGCCAAGCGCTGCAGTTCGGCTTCATCGGTAGCGAATCTCTATAACTCGAGCCTCTCCGGGTGAACCTTCGTCCAATAGCGTTTCAGCCCCATCACCGTCATTTCGTCGTTACTCGTGATGCTGTGCCGCTCAATCGTTCCTGCCGACGCGCCTTCTGCGAGGAGCGCGTCCCGGCTCAGGTTATCAACGCGCACCTTTAGTACCTCATCGTCTTCACCTGCGTTCATGCCTTCCAAAATGCTCTCACTCCAGATTCGGTGTTGGGTCTCGAGGTCTTCAAAATGCCCTCTAACGTCCTCTACACGCCCAAAGTGCGTCAGTAACAGCTCGTCCGGTTCAACCTGAAGCATCGCCTGTATAGAACGCCGCCACGTTTCCAAATCAACTTCGGGTGGTGGCAACGCAGGCCGCACCGTAGACGCGCCCGGTAGCCGGATTCCGGCGGCGTCCCCCGTAAACATCTGCGTTTTATTGAGTACATACGAAACGTGGTGCGAGGCGTGACCGGGGGTGTAGAGCACGTCTAGACGGTGCCTCAAAATCTCTACGGTGTCACCGTCTCTTACGGGCCGCACGAGGTTTTGCGGCAGCGGTTCCATGTTGCCCCAGAGCGTGTCCATCTGCTCGCCGTAAATCCGGCCTGCGCTGCTCAGTAATCGGCTTGGGTCGACAAGATGCCCTGCACCGTTCTCGTGAACGAACACCTCTGCACCAAAACGCCGCGCCAACGTCCCAGCGGCCCCGGCATGGTCAAGATGGATATGTGTGACCAGCACGCTCGTCAGTTTTACGGGGTCAAACCCCGCCTCTTGAATCCCGGCTAAAATAGTCTCGAGCGTTGACCCCGGCCCCGATTCGATGAGCGCAAAGGTTCCGGCAGCGCCCGGTAATAAGTACACGCCGACGGTTCCGGCGTAGCCCATATGCTGCGTGTCCAGCAGAAACAGTCCGTCCAAATCTTGTACGAGTGGAATAACAGGTTCGCTCATGGGACGAGCCGTTCGGACGCTTCGACGTGACCTTCCAAAGTCCCGATACCTTCGACCGTAACCTCGAGCTTATCCCCCGCTTGCATCGGCCCCACCCCGTCCGGCGTTCCGGTTAACACCAAATCACCCGGCTCAAGCGTTAAAAATGAACTGATATATGACAAGATTTTCGGCACCGAAAAGATTAAATCTGCGGTGTTGCCGTCTTGCTTTAGTTCACCGTTGAGCTTTGTCTGCACGCTCAAGCTATCGGTGTCTAAATCGGTCTCGAGCCAAGGCCCCACCGGACAAAACCCGTCAGCAGATTTACCCCGCGCCCACTGCAAATCGCTCCGCTGCTTGTCTCGAGCGGTCACGTCCACCGCGCAGGTATAGCCGAGAACATACTGCAAGGCGTCATTCTCCGACACGTCTCGCATCTCCCGGCTGATAACAACTGCAAGTTCACCTTCAAAGTGCAGGTTCTGTGTCCAGCTCGGATACGGAATGGGGTCGCCGGGGTTGGCAAGCGTACCCAGCGATTTGATAAATAAGCCCGGTTCTTTGGGCAGGTCTTCGGCGCTACCGCCCATCTCGACCACATGCTTGGTGTAGTTTTTTCCCACGCAAACGATACTTTTAGGTTCGCACGGGGCGAGCAGCGTGACGTCTGAGAGCGCAACAGAAGGGCCGCTGCGTTCACCCAACAGGTTTGTTAAAGGGTAGACGGTGCCACCTTCCAGTTCTCCCCAACTCACGCCGTTTTCGTTTCTGTATCTGATACGTTTCATAGTTCACCCCTCGAGTTCGTAAAAAAAGTGCAAGCATGCCCAGTTTACTCTCAAACCTTGGGTCTGCTTTGCTCTGACAGCGTTTTTACGGTTTGGCTGCGGTAGAGCGCCGTTTGCACCTTATTTGGTAGGGGGTTTTTCGCCTGCGGATTAACCCAACTGACCAAAGGGTTGTCCCCTCTGCGAGGCAGCGGGCAGAGAAGAATTTCGCTCAGTCGCCGGTAGGAGCTGAAAAAATCTCCTCTATCCCGAAATTGTTTGAAGTTGGTGTCGCCGCGTTCGGCCCGTCCTTGCAATTCGCTCATAACAGCACGTAGTTCAGATGATGTGATTGATACTGGAGACCCGATTAGGAGAACGTTGCTCCGCTGCGGCAACATCTGACCTAGCTTGCTGCAAACTGTGTTAATGATGCGTTCTGGGACTATTTCAGTTTGAAGTCGCAAACGTGTGACCTCGAGCATCAGCGTGTTGTGCGTTGTGTAATTTACGGCGAAGTCGGGTCGGCGCGGCCTTCCGGGGACGAGCGGTTCGTAGTCGATACTGAACTTACGCTCTTGCAGAAGTAAGTAGGCGGTTTCTAACTCGAGCCGCAAATCAGCGACGCTTTCCGGGTCTTTGGCAGTACGAAGTTTTTGCGAATTTTGCTCTTTGCTGCAGACACAAAACCTGCAAAGCGGCGTGAAGTACTCAGCCAGCTTAACGTTTGCGGTGCGAGGGGATGAAGCTCTTCAGGGAAAAGATAGGCGTATAGCTCTTCGATATTTGTCCGTAACGATGTACCCGACACGCTCATGGTTCACCTTTTTCTAAACGTTGCCATTTTAACCGAGAGTGTCAAGTTGGTTGAGTATTCATAACTCCTTATTTTCGAGCTTGTATCTTATGTATGAGTTGAAGCTAGATGAATTATCAAGTTCTGACTTGAAACGTTCTGGGTCATTTGCTAAACAATGGTCTCGGTGTTCGTTAACGCGAAGCTTAAGTTCCGCTGGGAGGAATGTATCTGGATTATGCTGCTCAATCTGTTTTGGGTCAGCGGTATATGTGACATGGGCTTTAGTAACTAATCCTAAAGCCTCTTCTTTTGAGTATCCCTCACTTTGAAGCGACCGATACATAGCTATCATCAGCGTCTTATCTTGTGTCAGCATAAAGCTTTGCTCGATTTTCGCCAAATTATGCCAGCTTAGAAAGTCATCTCGTCTAACGCCGTGTCTATACAATTTCTCTATGTAGTTCCGCAGATTTGGTTTACGGTCAGCTAAGGCCATGATTTTGTCACCATTGCCTATCTCGTGTATATCATCCTCGCCAGCGTCTTGCAGCCCTTTCTTTGCCAAATCAAGCAAATCTTGTGCTTGACTCTTTGCCTGCTCCGATGTCGGAACACCCATGATAATAAGTGCTTCCACAGTCTCATTTATAAGGCGTCTCTCAATACTGCTTTCTGCATTGCTGGCTGGGCCAAAGAGTTTACGAAACATAGTCAGTCTCCTTGGCCCCATTATAAATGAGAGTCCTATGGATTGGCGAGTAAACTTTCATCCAAGGTGTCTAGAAGCCATCTCAAAAACGAATAGTCAGCTGCATAGCTGTTAGAACGGTGGTATGGAACTCACCGATGAACAGTGGGAAGTACTAGGGCCGCTCATTCCCGAACCAGCTCGACGCAAAGATGGCAAAGGCCGTCCCAGACGAGAACCACGAGCGATACTTAAGGGCATCTGCTGGATATTACGAACGGGCGCACAGTGGGCTGATTTACCCGAGCGCTATCCGCCCTATCAGACGTGCCATCGGCGCTTTCAAGAATGGGAGAGAAACGGCGTGTTGCGGCAGATTCTAGAGACTTTAGCGCATGACCCCCTGCAGCGGGGCAAACTCGACTTGTCGGAATGCTTTATCGACGGTACCTTTGTGGCTGCGAAAAAAGGGGGTCAGCAGTTGGTAAGACTAAACGGGGTAAGGGTAGCAAAGTCATGGCGGTATCGGACGCTGGTGGTACTTGCCTCGCCCTGCACGTTACGTCTGCTAGCCCACATGAGGTCCGGTTGGTACACGCGACTCTCGCATCTCGACACGTCAGCGGCAAACCCGACAAGTTAATCGGTGACAAAGCGTATGACAGTGATCCGCTTGACGCTGAACTCGCCGAAGCAGGTGTTGAAATGATTGCGCCTCACCGAAGAAACCGTAAAAAAGCCAAGACGCAAGATGGACGTAAACTGAGGCGCTACAAACGGCGCTGGAAGATTGAACGGCTATTCGCCCACCTCGGCAACTTTCGCCGTCTGGTCGTTCGCTATGAACATCACTCCCTAAACTTCTTGGCCTTCCTGCATCTCGGCTGCATCAAATTACTGCTGAGCAGGAACGTCGCCAAGTCTATAAGCAACGTGAGAGACGAATACCCGCAGCGTTGAAGCCGAGAAGATCGGGTCACCACGGGTAATCTGCGATGTGTCTAATACCGCAAGGGCAAGTTTACACGCGCATTACATCCTGGGTCTTCTTTCCGGCAGCAAGAGCGTAACCGACATGGCTGAACGCGGCTTGTTGCCGTTTGGCAAGCAGTACGCCTGCAAGCTTCTAGCGCAGAATCCAAACCTCACCAAGACGTTCTGACATGCTGTTTAGCCGACGCACCCCAGGGCGCTTACCTCGCCGTTGATCTGCTCAAGGTCAAGCACCAAGGTGAACGTATCGAGGGGGTCGGACGCTGTTATGACAACAGCAAGGGGGTGATGTGGGGTCACACGTTAGTGAGTAGTGGGCTGGTCCAGTTAGGCGAAGACCCTTATCTACTACGCTGTGATCCGTTTCCCGACGAGCTGATGAGTACTGAGCGCTACCCCAGACTCACGGCTACCGAGGCGATGCTCACGGTGGCTGGCGACGTCGTAAGCGCTGGCGTAAAGGTCAAGGCGTTGCTGGTCGATGCCGAGTTCACGACTCGACTGGGATTACGCTCCTTGAAGCAGCTACCGCTAGCTTTTGTTGGTCGCTTCAGAAGTAACGCCAAAGTGATGTTCGAAGCCCAAAAGGTGCGCGTCAACGATTTGGCTAAACGCTTCATGCCCGGCAAAGCGCGCTGGTATCCAAAACTCAGACGCTATAGCATTTGCAAAATAGGTTACGACACACGATAGTAAGGAATGCGAGCGTACTCGGAAGACTTAAGAACGAGAATCGTAATAGCAGTTGAGGAAGAAGGGCTTGCTAAGGTAGAAGTAGCAAGACGTTTCAAAATAGACCGAGCGACGGTTTATCGTTACCTAGCACGCG
Organism: Truepera sp.; assembly: GCA_965215315.1. GTDB lineage: Bacteria > Deinococcota > Deinococci > Deinococcales > Trueperaceae > Truepera. The sequence goes on from CBDCDB010000008.1 coordinate 3,836,876, forward strand.
CTGGGCAAGGCGAACTCAAAGCGAAAACCTCACCAGGCCGCACCCGCAAGCTAACCCCGGAACAGGTGCAGGCGTTTAAGCGGCAGCTCGAGGCGCATAGCGATGAGACGCTGATAGAACATGCTGAACGGTTTGCCGAGGAACAGAGCGTCAACCTCGCCTTTTCGACGGTGAACTTGTATTGCAAACGACTGGGTATCACGCGTAAAAAAAGCGTCTCTACGCCAAAGAACGGGACGAAGCTGCTCGCGAACAGTGGTTAGCCGAAGTCACCCGGCTCGAGGCCGAAGACTTTGTGTTTCTAGATGAAAGCGGGGCGTGGTTGGGACTGACCCGCACCTACGCCCGCTCAGCTAAAGGAACCCGTGCAGTCGATGACGCCCCCAGACGCAGAGAAGGCAAGCTCAGCTTAATCGCTGCAATTACCCCACAAGGACTCGACCCTGAACGTTGCCTGATTCATCCCGGTGCTGTAGATACTACGGCGTTTCTCACCTACTTGCGTGAGGTACTCGTCCCCACGCTAAACCCTGGACAAGTGGTGTTTATGGATAACTTCACCATTCACCACAACAAAAACGTCAGGCGACTCGTTGAAGGTGCAGGCTGCTACCTTGGCTACCTCCCAACCTACTCACCCGACTTTAATCCCATCGAACTCGTCTTCTCTAAAGTCAAAGCCTTTCTTAGAAAAGCCCGCGCAACTCTTGTCGCCGACCTCATCAACGCTATCGCTAAAGCTATTGCTACCGTCTCACCGCAAGAGGTTCAGAACTGCTTTAATCACTGTGGCTATGATTGATGCAAATGCTAGCTATATCAAACGCCTCGAGGTCGTCCTAGCCGAAGTTGGCACTGTGGAGTTGCTGATTGTCTGGAAAGCTCAAGGGTTCGGCTGGCACCTCACCACCTTGATCAGTACCCTTAAAGCCGGCGTTCAGGAAGTCTTTCAGGCTTGGTCAGCGCGTTGGAGCCTGGAAGTCAGTCACAGGCTCCGAAAACAATCCTTGGCGTTGGGCGCGTGTCAGTGCCTGACCTATGCAGCTCATTTGCAACATGCCGAGCTGGTCAACCGGGCCTTCGGGCTGATGCGTCTAGAACGGCAACGAACATCTTATCTAACGTGGAAGTCGGCTCAGCAGCGCGCCGCTGAAACCCTGAGAAACGCCTTGCTGACCGAAGGTTTTCGTATGGTCGCCTGAAATTAACCCTTCAGTACGCGGTTTCTCAATTTGGCGACATTCCTGCTTAGGCGTTTTTGAGATGGCTTCTAGTCTTTAACGGCTCCCGCCGTAATCCCCGCAACAAAAAACCGTTGCAAGAATAAAAACAGAATCAAAAATGGCACGGTCATCAGCACAGCCCCGACCATAATCCCGCCCCACGACACCCTCGTCAGTCCGATCAGCGTGCCGAGCGCAACGGGCGCGGTGTACATCGTTTTTTCGGTCAGGATTAAGAGCGGCCAGAGGTAGTCGTTCCACGCCGCCAAAAAGAGGATGATGCCCAGAGCCGCCATCACTGACCGGACGAGCGGCAAGGCAATCTGGAAGAAGATGCGGTACTCGTTTGCGCCGTCAACTCTTGCGGCGTCGAGCAGACTCTGCGGCAACGATAAAAAGTTCTGCCGCATAAAGAAAATTCCGAGTGAATTGGCGAGTAACGGCAGCACCACGCCGATATACGAGTTCGTCAGCGAAAACTCGCGGGCAACCAAAATGTACTGCGGAATGACAACGACAAAGTACGGAATCGTCAGCGTCGCAATAACGATAGTAAAAATGGCAGCCCGACCTATGAACTGAAAGCGGGCGAAAGCGTAGCCAGCCATGCTCGTCAGGAGCAGCGACAGCAACGTGTAAATCCCTGAAATCATGATGTTGTTGAAGAGCGTGCGGAGAAAATTGGTATCGGCCTGAAGGTCTCGCAGGTTTGCCATGAACTCGCCGCCGGGTAGAAGCGGTACGGGGGTGCTGAAGATTTGCGGCTCGAGTACCGTCGAAAAAACGACTACCAGCTAAAGGGGAGCGAGCTACGAGGGGTTACCTGGTGCCCCTTCAGCCCTTCGACCCCGAGGAAGCAATCCCCTCGACAAAATAGCGCTGCGCCAGCACGAAGATAATCATGGGCGGCAAGATGGCGATCGCTGCGCCCGTCAAGACGATGTTGGGGCGGTCGGCTGCAATGTTGCGCAGTTTGATCAGCGCCAGGGTCAGCACGTGGTTGGTCACATTTGCCTCATTGATAATAAGGAGCGGCCACAAAAAGGAGTTCCAAGCGTACAAGAACGAGAAGATGGCGAGCGTGGCGATAGCTGGTCGGCTTAGCGGTACGAAAATCTGCCAGAGGATGCGGAAGCGGCTCGCGCCGTCAAGAGTAGCGGCTTCTTCTAAGTCTTTAGGGATGGACAGGAAAAACTGCCGCATCAAGAAGGTGCCGTAAGCCGTGAAAACCCAGGGCAAGATAAGGGAAACGAGTTGGTTCTGCCAGTCTAAGATCACCATGAGGCGGTACATGGGGATAATGAGCACTACAAAGGGGATCATGATGGAACCCAGGTAGGCCAGGAACAGGGTGTCGCGCCCGCGAAACTGAATCCGAGAAAAGGCGTAGCCGCCGAAGATAGAGGTGACGAGTTGTCCGACCACCACGAAAAGGGTCACGAGCGCAGTATTGACCAAGGCGCGGTCGAGGTCCAAACTAAAAAATGTGCGGTAGTTCGCCCACTGGAAGTTCACGCTTTCCTGTCTTGGGGCAGTGCGCTCAGTTGCGTAGGTCTGGGCGCTCGGCTCGTCCGGAGCCACGAACTCATCGAGTGTGCTGCGGTAGGCTAGGAGCAGACGCTGGGTAGAGCCGTCCACGCGCACCTCATAAACGTCGAACGCTTCGTCGCCGCCCGTCCCGGTCAGCGCAACCTCTTCGTCTAAGTCGATAGCCTCGTCAAGGGGGAGCTGCGCGACGATCTCGCTGCTGCGGGGGTCGTCCACATTTAAGCGGTCTTGCGTGGTGAAGAAGCCGAAGCGCTCATCCTCGCCGGTCGCCACCACATTGCGCGTCTCTCCGTCTGCCCCGAGCCTATACACCGGTACCTCTTGACCGTTATACACCGTAGTTGCTTGGCTTAAAGGCAGGAGTCTGGGCGGATAGCGGAACACATCTGTAGAAGTCTTTAGCGAGGTTGAAATCATGTATAAAAAAGGAAAGATGATGATGAAGCCGAAGCCCAGCAAGAGGGCGTAGGCCAGTGCGCGCAGCGTCCAGGTTTTGATCCTGACTTGGCGGCGTCTCGAGCGGTTCTGATGTGTTGCCATGCTAACCCCTAGTCGTACGCATCGTTGCGGTTGAGCCGGAACTGCAAGAAGGTAAAGCCGAAAATGATGAGGAACAAGACCCAGGCGATAGCTGAGGCGTAGCCAAAGTTAAAGCGGGTAAAGCCTTGCTGGTAGAGGTAGTAGACCAGGGTGGTGGCGTTTTCAGGGATAGGGATAGAGGGAAAAAGCGCGTAGGGCTCGTTAAAAACCTGCAAGCCGGTAATCAGGGTGGTGATCAGCACGAAGAAGGTGGTCGGGGCCAGCATGGGCAGGGTGACGTTGCGAAAGCGCTGCCAGCCATTTGCACCGTCGATCTTGGCCGCCTCGTAGAGGGCTTTGGGAATCCCCTGCAAGCCCGCTAGAAAGAGCACGATGTTATAGCCGACCACCTGCCAGGCCGAGAGCAGCACCATCGAAAAAAGTACGACCCTTGGGTCGGAGAGCCACTCGACTTTGGGGTCGGCGACGCCAAGCCAGTTTGTCACGGTGGTGAGGGTGTAGTTGATGTAGCCGACTGTGGGTGTATAGAGCCAGCGCCAGATAAGGGCCGTGCCGACCACCGCTGCAACTGAGGGTAGAAAGTAGAGCGCCCTAAAAAACCCCACCCCAGGCAAGGATGAGTTGAGGATGAGCGACATGCCTAAAGCGGGTAAAATAGCTAGCGGGAAGAGGAGCAGACAGAACCAAAGCGTGTTTCTGAGGCTGATCCAGAACAGCCGGTCTTTGGCCCCGATGACGATCCGGGTGTCCCCCAAACTAAATTCCTGCACCACGGCGTAGCCGAACGAGAGCGCGTTCTGCGCCCGGACGCTGTCATCGTCTACGGTGACGACCTCGAGCGCTAGCAAGTTTGCGTAGTTTTGAACGCCGATCACGTTCGGTACTTGACCTACCGACGAGTCGGTAAAGCTTAGGTAGAACGACAGCAGGAGGGGCCCTGCAAAAAAGAACAGGAAGCCCAGGATGTTAGGCGAGAGCATGAACCAGCCTTGCCAGGCGTTGCGCCCATCGGGAGTTTCGCCGAAAAGTACCCCCAAACGGAGCATCTGCCAGGTCATCAGGCCAAATACAAGCACCGCTCCGGTCACGAGCCAAGTCGGCCACGCGCTGTAGCTAGACACGACCTCGCCTAAGCCTCCCAAAAAGTCCGACAGCAGCAAGAAAAACATTAGGGTGAGCGCCCCTACGGCGAGTCCGAGGCGCTCGAGGGAGGCTCGGCCTCGGCCTGGTGACACCCGTCCGCCGAGCCAGAAGAGCGTGTAGGCCAGTGCAAAGCCGAGCAGGAGCGGGGCGTTCGCCATGACGCCGTCTACGATGTACTCGAAGCCCTCGTAAAGCCCCCAGAGACCAAAAAGCGCAAACAGCGAGAGGGCGAGCCCGCCGAAATTCAGGGTGAGCGAAAGGTAGCGCCCCATGTTTTTTCGCTGTACTAGCAAGATGCTCCCTAGGAGTGCCAGCACGGCGGGGATGAGGGTGACGGTGGCGGCAAAATATTGGACGGGCGCGCCCAGGTCGGCGCGCTTGCCCAGAATAGTGAGGGTGTCCATGCGGAAAATAGTGGTGGCGAGCCAGACTGAGGCAACCGCGACCGCGAGGTGCCAAACAAGCGCCAAGGCGATAACGAGCGGCGCAGAGGAGGGCCTGATGGGTTGGTTGGCGGGACTGCTTGACGAAGCGACGCTCATAAGGGGTGCCTATAACTTTCTTCGCGTGCCTGACGCGGTTGTCGCCATTTTGGAAGCGGGGTGGTTGTTACCACCCCGCTCACGCGCTACTGACCTGCTTGCTGAAACTCCGGCGCGACCTGCGTGCAGATAGTGTTAGCGAAGTCCTCTGCGCTGCGCTCGCCGTTAAAGACGCTCGCGACGCCGTTGCCGTAGGCCGTGTCGATAGCGGGCCAGTTGCCGGAGAAGAGCGGAGCCTCGGTGCGGACGTCAGGGGAGGTGGTGCCCTCGATAAAGGCTTGATTATTCACGCTGCTCTCGGGCAGGGTGCCCAAAAAGAGATCGATAGCTTCCTGGGTGTCGCGGCTCGGAATATTCGCGCCCAAGGAGGCGATCTCACCCTGAATCTCCGGGCTGGTAAGGCGCGTAATCAAATCCCAAGCCTCTTCAGGGTTTTGAGCGTTGGCGTTCACCACATACGCTCCCCAGAAAAGCCAGTTGGTTGCCTCACCGCTCGGGCCGACCGGCAGAGGTGCAACGTTCCACTCGAAACCGGCGTTGGCGACTGTGCCGGGGGTGGCCCAGCGACCGTTGATAAACATGCCGACGTTGCCTGCTAAAAAGGGCGGCTCACTGTCTGTTCCCCAAGGCACTGCCCAGCCTTCCTCAAACAAGCTGGCGGCGAAGGTCAACCCTTCAGTTGCCGCTTCTGTATCTAGAGCGCAAGAGGTGTAGTCCTCGTTAAAGAGGCTGCCCCCGGCCGCGTCTACGAAGTAACCCCAGTTAGCCCACCAAGCGTTCATACCGAAACCGTAAATTTCCTCGCCTAAGCTGCTAATCTCCTCGGCGGCCGCGGCGAACTCCTCCCAAGTCCAGTCGCCTTCGCCGGGGTACTCGAGCCCCGCCTCGTCAAACAGCTCGGCGTTGTAGTAAATAGCAAAAGCCGACACGTCGCGCGGCAGGCCCCACAAGACGTCTTGGCCCTCTTGGATAGGGGTGGTCAGAAACCCCATCGGGCCGGGGTAGAAGTTCTCGGGGTTAAAGCTCTGGTCGGCGGCGGCGTACTCGGCAAGGTTCAGGATAAGCCCCGCCTGGGCGAAGCGTGCAATGTCGGTACCCGGAATCCAGAACACGTCGGGTGCGGTGCCCGCTTCAATCTCTGTGACCAGCACGTCTTGGTAAGAGGCGCTCTCTGAGCCGCCGGGCTCGTACTTAAGGCTCACGCCCTCCCAGGCTTCGTCGATAGTTCTGCTAGCCTGCTGATACACCTCAATTTCGGGCTGGTTGTCGGGGCGGGTGCGCCAGCGCAGGCTCACGTCCTCCTGGGCGAATGCGAAAAAAAAGCTGAGTAAGACGGTGAGGGCGAGTGTGCAACGAATCATCCTGATTTCTCCTTTAGCTATGATGTTGAAAAACAAATCCTTAAAAGCTGAGTGGAAGTATGTCGGTGCGGCCTCCTTTCCGTCACCTCTGCCAGGGCTACCCACGCGACTTGCAGGAAGCCCTTCAGCCGCTTGGGTCGGCTTGGTTGTGAGCACTTGTTACGAATATGTATCATACCCCACCCGCCGTACGGAAAAAGCTACAGGTTTTGCACGCGCGTTTGTCCGTAAAGGCTTGTGGCAACGTCCTAGATGGTGACGTTGCCGGACGCGGCGGTGTTTCGGGTTCAAAGTTCGTACAAGTTCAGGTTGAATCAGCCGAAAAATCGTCAGCTCATCGAAACCTCCTCAGCCGAACCACGTTCAGGGGCTGTGTTACTGGTGTCGGTACGCAAAAAGGTGACGCCGTAAGGAGAAAGCGTAAGCGGCCCGGTCAGCTCGCCTGCAACCAAATCGGTCGCTGTTTGGGAGAGTTCGACTTGCACCTCTTTCGCAGTGTGGTTGAGCAGAACAAGATAATTGGCACCTTCAGACGTGCGCCTCACAGCCTCGACGCCTTCAGGAAACTGTTCTCTCGTTACACCTGCCCGCTCACAAGCCTTACTTACCACCCACGCCGTACCCGCCGCGTCTAGCCGGGTGCCGAGATAGAAGCTGTGTCCTGCACCGAACGCGTGCTGCGTCACAGCCGGACGCCCTGCATAAAACCCTTTAGTAAAAGTGGCGAGCGCTTCAGCACCCTCTAAGGTAATCACATCAGCCCAGAGGTCGGTGGAAAAGTCCTGCTCAGCTCTTACGGTGTTCGTAACCCCGACGGGTAGCGCGTCAAACTCTTCAACTTTTAAGCCGAGTAAATTTCTAAATGGAGCCGGGTACCCGCCCAGCCGAATCTGGTCGTTTTTGTCTACGATGCCGCTGAAAAACCCCATCAGCAGGGTGCCGCCGTCTTGGGTGTAGCGCTCCAAATTCGCTGCTGCCTCATCCCGGACAAGGTACAAATTGGGCGCGACGACCAGTTTATAGCCGGACAAGTCAGCGTCCGGTTTGGCGAAGTTTACAGTGATATTCTGCTCCCAGAGCGCCCTATAAAAGCTGTAGACCTGCTCGAGATAACGCACATCTTCGCTCGGGCGGGCGTCGAGTTCCAGCGCCCACCACGTTTCCCAGTCGAATAGAAGCGCGACTTCGGCCTGAACGCGGGACTCGAGCACCTCTCCCAAGCCTCTAAGTTCCTGCCCCAAGTCTCTGACTTCGTGCCACGTCCGGTGCTCCGTTCCGCCGTGCGGCACCATCGCGCTGTGAAACTTTTCGGCCCCGGCTTTCGATTGCCGCCACTGAAAAAACATTATCCCGCGTGCGCCCCGCGCCACCGCCTGCAAACTCCAGAGCCGCATCACACCGGGCGCTTTGAGCGAATTGCGCCCGCGCCACTGCACCTGACTGGGAGCCTGCTCCATCAAAATCCAGGGTGTTCCGTTTTTGAGAGAACGCATGACGTCGCTCTGAAACGCGGCGTAGATTCCGGCCTCAGCCTGACCGGGATCGGGGTACGAATCGTTTGAAACGACGTCGAGTTCTTGCGCCCAGCGCCACGCGTCAAGCGGTTTATGAATACCGATAAAGTTACTTGTTGCCGGAACATCGGGTGTGACCTCGAGCAAAATCTCACGTTCTATTTTGTACAGCGATAACAGCGCGTCGCTGCAAAACCTGTGCCAGTCGAGTCCCTGCGCCGGGTTGATAAACGTCGGGGCGGCGGCGGGAGGCGACACTTCGTCCCACGCGTAGTACGTCTGGCTCCAGAACGACGTACCCCACGCCTCATTAAGCGCTTCGACGGTACCGTAACGCTCCTTTAGCCAGGTTCTAAAAGCTTCGGCGGAGTCCTCGTCAAACGACTCAAAAACGTGACAGCCGTATTCGTTGTTGATGTGCCAGAGTTTGAGCGCCGGATGGTCGCCGTAGCGTTCAGCCATTTTGCGAACGAGGTTTGCGGCAAGGCGTCGGTAGTCGGGGCTCGAGGGACTGTACTGCTGCCGTGACCCGACGCCCAAACGCACGCCGTCTTTGGTCACAGGCAAACTTTGTGGATATTTGAGCGCCAGCCACGGCGGCGGCGCGGCAGTTGCGGTCGCCAGACAAACGCCAATCCCATGTTCATGGAGTAAGTCCAAAAGTCTGTCCAGCCAAGCGAAATCGTAATGACCTTCACGGGGTTCGAGCTTTGACCACGCAAAAATCGCCACGCTGACCAGGTTCACGCCCGCTTCACGCATGAGCTGAACGTCTTGGGCCCATACGTCCTCAGGCCACTGTTCGGGGTTATAGTCCCCGCCGTAATAGATAGTCATAGCCACCAAAAACCTCGGTTGTAGGTCACGTCTGAAATTTCGTCAAACTTCGTAACGTAGAAGTGACCGGTCACTTTTTAGATGCGTTTAGCCTAGCACGCTGCCCCAACGCTGTCAATTTAGTTGAGCTGCGGAAGTAGGCCAAACCGTCTGAGCAGAGACGAGTTCTGTCGTCTTCCCGGTCTAATTTTACCTTTGTTGTTGCCTTGCCACAAGCTTTCCGCCGAACTCGGCGGGTCTAGCTAAAAGGGTTTGCGCCGCGCTTCAATCTGGTCTCAACCCTTAGTTATTAAGGTATACTGCCCCAGATTTGAGTGGGATTTTTGTAATTCTGCGCCCCGGAGGATAAGAGATGGCCGAAACGCGCATAACCGTCAAGGGTGCCAAGCACCACAACCTGAAAAACATCGACGTCACAATTCCCAGAGACAAGCTCGTGGTGATTACCGGGGTGTCCGGTTCGGGTAAGTCGTCACTGGCGTTCGATACGATCTACGCCGAAGGGCAGCGCCGTTACGTTGAGAGTTTGTCGGCCTACGCGCGGCAATTTTTAGGTCAGATGGAAAAACCGAAAGTAGACTACATCGGCGGGTTGTCGCCCGCAATCGCCATCGAACAGAAAACCGTTTCAAAAAATCCACGTTCAACGGTCGCCACCGTCACCGAAGTAATGGACTACTTGCGCGTGTTGTACGCCAATATCGGCACGCCGCACTGCCCGAACTGCGGGCGTGAAGTCTTCGCCCAAAGCGCTGAACAGATTGCGCGGCAGCTTGCAGAACTGCCGGTTGGGACGAAGCTCCAACTGCTCGCGCCGGTTGTGCGTAACCGTAAAGGCACGCACGTCGAGGTCTTGGCTGACGCCCGCACGAGCGGGTTTGCTCGAGTCCGCATCAACGGCGACACGGTGAGTCTGAGCGGAGAAATCAAGCTCGCGAAAAAGAACAAGCACACGGTTGAAATCGTCGTAGACCGTCTTGTCATTCCCGAAAACGTGCTGGCTGATGAGGTCTTCCTAACTCGCCTGACCGATTCGGTGGAAACGACACTTAAAACCGCCGATGGTCTCCTGCTCGCTAGCTACAACGACGCCGACCAGCTGATGAGCGAACACAACGCCTGCCCGCACTGCGACGTCTCTTTTCCTGAGCTGAGCACGCAGATGTTTTCGTTTAACTCGCCTTTGGGGATGTGCGAGACGTGTCACGGGTTGGGTGCCAGCATGGACGTTGACCCGGCCCTGCTCGTGGCTGATGAAACGCTGAGCCTAAACGACGGCGCACTCCGCTACTACGGTGAACTCAGAAAAAAAGAAGGCTGGACGGTCTCGACCGTCGAGAGCATCGCGCAGCACTATAATTTTGACCTCGAGACCCCGTGGCAAGATCTGCCCGAAACAGGTCGGCACGCTCTCCTGTACGGGTCAGGCGGCAAACCTATCGAGTTTGTCAACCGCACCGTAAAAGGCTATACCCGCCGGAGAAAGCGCCCTCTTTACGGCGTCGTGTACAACATCAAAAAGCAGTATCAGGAAACGCAAAACGAAGATGCACGCGAGTGGTACGAGAGTTTTATGCGCGAACTGCCGTGTGAGCGTTGCGGCGGGGCGCGGTTGGCCCCGGCAGGGCGGAGCGTGACGGTCGGTAAAACGTCACTCCCTGACCTGAGCGCGCTGAGCATCGGGGAGGCGCACGCGTGGATTACCCGTCTTCCAGAAAGCCTAAGCGCACACCAAAACGAAGTTGCCGAAGAGGTCATTAAGGAGATTCGGGAACGGCTCGGGTTTATGCTCAACGTTGGGCTGCACTACCTGACGCTTGCCCGTAAAGCCGGAACCCTTTCGGGCGGCGAAGGGCAGCGCATCCGCTTGGCGTCGCAGATCGGCTCGGGGCTTATGGGCGTGTTGTATATCTTGGATGAACCCTCGATTGGCCTGCACGCTCGCGACAACGAAGCCTTGATTCAAACTTTGGAGCGCCTCCGCGATATGGGCAACACCGTGTTGGTCGTCGAACACGACGAAGAGACGATGGCAAGGGCCGACTATATCCTCGATTTGGGGCCGGGGGCCGGGATAAAAGGTGGCGCGTTGGTCGCTGCCGGGACGCCCAAACAGCTCGCTAGAAATAAAAAGAGCTTGACCGGGCAGTATCTGAGTGGGGATCTAGTGATTCAGCCGCCGCATCCTGAGAGAAGACCGGGGAAGGGGTGGCTCGAGCTTTCCGGCGCAACGCTCAACAACCTCCGGGGTGTCAACACTCGTTTGCCGCTTGGTACATTAACGTGTGTGACCGGCGTCTCAGGTTCAGGCAAATCGAGCCTTGTGACGGGAACGCTCTATCCGGCACTGGCGCGGCTCTTAAACGGTGCAGTGGTCACGCCGGGGCCGTACAAAAAGCTCGAGGGTCTAGACGACCTCGACAAAATCATCCACATCACCCAAGACCCGATTGGACGCACCCCGCGCAGCAACCCCGCGACCTATGCAGGCGTTTTCGACAACATCCGCGACGTGTTTGCACTCTTGCCCGAAGCCAAAAAACGCGGCTATCCGAAGGGCCGATTTTCGTTTAACGTCAAGGGGGGCCGCTGCGAAACGTGCGGCGGGCACGGCTCGATTCAGATCGAGATGCACTTTTTAGCCGACGTGTGGGTGACGTGCAAAGATTGCGGCGGCAAACGCTACAACCGCGAGACGCTTCAGGTGAAATATAAAGGCAAGACGATTGCCGACGTACTGAACATGGACGTGCAGGAAGCTCTAAGGTTTTTTGAAGCGCACCCGAAAATCAACCGCGTTTTGCAGACGCTTTTTGACGTGGGGCTCGAGTACATCAAACTCGGTCAGTCCGCGCTGACCTTTTCGGGTGGTGAAGCGCAGCGTATCAAGCTGGCCAAAGAACTCTCGAAACGTGCGACCGGCAAAACCGTCTATATCTTGGACGAACCCACAACCGGCCTGCACTTTGCCGATATTCAAAAGCTTTTGGAAGTTCTGCACCGGCTTGTTGATCAGGGCAACACCGTCATCGTGATTGAGCACAATATGGACGTGATTAAAACGGCGGATTATTTGATTGACCTCGGGCCGGAAGGGGGCGACGGCGGCGGGTTATTGGTGGCGCAGGGGACGCCGGAAGAGGTGGCGGCAGTAAGTGAAAGTCATACGGGGCGGTTTTTGCAGAAGGTGGTGACGCCGGTGAGAGAAGAAGTTGCGGCGTGACAACGCACTGGCAGGACTATACCTCTGAACTCGAGTTCAACCTTAACCCGCTCGAGTGCGCCCTGCTGATTATCGACGTTCAGAACATGTTCTGCTCACCAACAGGCGTCACCGGACGTAAGCACGCCAATACTCAAATGCAGGCATTACCTGCCAAAATCAATATATTTGCCGAAGCCTTTCGCAAAGCGGGCGGCTCACCCATCTATATCCGCGCCGTCACTGATGAGGTGAATCGGCCTCAAAATATGAAGTGGCTCGACAGGGTTAAAGGGGCCAGCTTTCCTGCGAATCCCGACCACAGTGACTACGACTTTTACGGGCTGACTCTTCCCGAAGATGCTATTACGCTCGAGAAGCGCTGCGGCGACGCCTTTACTAGCACCAACTTAAAGCAGATTCTAGACGCCCAAGATATTAAGTATGTGTTACTTAGCGGTGTCCGCACGGAAATCTGTGTACGCCGTGCCGCCGAACGTGCGAGTAGCGAAGGATACGTTGTGTTCGTCTTGCGTGACCTGTGTGCAACGTGCGACGCCTGCGCCGAACACGAAGACCAAGCGCTGATGTTTCTCAACGCCTATAGCGGGTTGGTAACAACGACGGGGGAAATATCACGATGGCTCGAGAGCTGAGCAGGAGTTTTTATCCGTGAAAGACTCTCCAGACCTCTACCTCACACGAGAAGATAAGCCCTATGTCTTTCGTGATTTAGAGGGGTTTTCTCCGCACATCAGCCGCCTCGTTTTTATGCTCGACTATGCCCGCCGTAATACGCTAAGCAGCGTTCAAGGTTTGAGTGTAGAGCAGTTGGATACGCAGGTGATGAAACAGGGCAATACGGTTGGTATGTTGCTGACGCATATCGCACACGTTGAAGAGACCTATCAGTCGGTGACGTTTCGGGGCGCTAGGCCCACCGGAAGGTCTGCTGAAAATGTTCTCAGCGACGTAGGCCGTAAAGAAATTAAAGGGAAAGAATTGCGGTATTACCGCGAGCACCTCAAAACCGTCCGCGCTGAAACGCTTGTAGAATTGCAAAAAAGAGATGATAACTGGCTTTATCAGGAGTATACGCCGTGGCCTAATGGTACGCCGATGAATAACTTTTTTTGCTGGTTTCATGTGCTCGAGGATGAACTGAACCACGGTGGGCAGATTAAGATTTTGCGAAAAGAGATGGGGCTTTCAGCGATTTAGCAGTCATTGGCTTTTGTATTAGACTCGAGCCGCCCTCAGCACATCCCGCCGAAAGTAACAACTCAAAAAAGCAGGCGTATTCAGGTCTACCTTGCGCCCGAAAAGTTTTGACAACTCATCTTATAACCTGAAGAAGGCTAAACCCGGCGTGTGTCCCGGTTCGAACTCTACCAGTACATCGATATCACTTTCAGGGCTGAAGTCGCTCCTTAACGCTGAACCGAAGATGAAAAGCTTGCAGATATACTACATTGTCAGCGAAGAGTTGACCCATAGCAACACAGTGTCTAAAGTAAGCGAATGAAAAAGCGCTATGGAATCAAGCTGAGTAAAATACAAAGGCAAGAGCTCGAACGGCTAACAAAAGCGGGAGCGTGCCGGGTGAGGGTGTACAAACGGGCTAGGGCACTGTTACTGGCGGATGCCGGGGTAAGTGACGCCGAGATTCTCAAGCAAGCAGATATCAGTTTGGCAACGCTCAAGAGGATCCGCAAACGTTTTTGCGAAAGCCAGAGTAACGTCCAAGAGGTAGTAGCGGACAAGCCCAAACCAGGACGCCCAAGTCGCTTTAGTGGTGAACAGCGAGCGAAGATTACCGCTTTAGCATGTAGTGAGGCTCCTGAAGGCAGAAGCAGATGGACACTGAGACTGTTAGCGGATAAAGCTGTCGAGCTGGGCTTGGTTGAGACTGTTTCGCATGAGGGGGTCAGCGAGATACTGAAAAAAACGAGCTCAAACCCCACCTAAAGCGGTGTTGGTGTTTGGGCAAGCTCACCTCTGCGTTCATTTGGCAAATGGAGCGGGTGCTTGATACTTACGCTCAGCCTTATGACCCCGACTATCCGGTACTTTGTTTTGATGAACGACCTTGTTATCTGATTGAACAGACCTTACAACCTGTAGCGATGAAAGCAGGCCAGGTCAAACGCGAGGACTACCATTATAAAGTCACGGCAAGTTGTTCAGTGCTCTTAGCGGTCGAGCCGCTTACCGGCAGGCGTTGGACTAGGCTCTATGACCACCGCCGACGGCAGGAATACACCGACTTTATGCAGTACTTAACGCAACAGTTCCCTCAAGCGCAGAAAATCAGGCTGGTGCAGGATAATCTCAACACCCATAACCCAGGCTCGTTTTATGCTGCTCTAGCACCGCAAGCTGCCTTCGAACTTGCCCAGCAGTTTGAGATGATTCATACCCCTAAGCACGCTTCTTGGCTTAACATGGCTGAACTTGAATTCTCCGCTTTAAGCAAACAGTGCCTAGACCGGCGCATTGCTCAACGTGACCGCCTTGAAACTGAACTTAACGCTTGGCAAACAGAGCGCAATCAAGCCCAAGTTAAGCTCAACTGGCAATTCTCCAAAGAAGCGGCTAGACACACCTTCAAACGTGCCTATACAGAGGTGAAGGTGTCAGTACCTCGCTGACAGTGTAATATAGCGTTTTTCATCGCTACTGAGCTGGTTTCTCGCAGCTATCATCTCTTAGGGGTGCGTGCTAGACTGTGCCTTATCCGCATAGACTGGCTCAAACCAGATGATACTTGCTACAGTGACGGCGGCAGAAGGACTCGAGCACGTCAGGGGACACGTTCAAGGTGCTAGACATAAGACATAGCTTAGAGCGTAGCAGAAAGAAGTCCGTACAAGAGCGTTTTGTCTCCGAAAGTTTTTGCAACACGCCCTAAAAAATAGCACCTCACATTTGAGGTGCTATCAGTACGAAATGAGTTAAAGCTTGGTGTTAAGTATCCCCAAGCTATACTTGAGGGATGCAACCCCTCTATGTTGAGCTGAGCGAGCAAGAAGACAGAAAGCTGCTAGAGATAGAGAAAGCCCCCCACTTCAAGCCCAAGGTGCGTCTGCGAGCCAGTGTTCTACGGTTATCGAACCAAGGCTGGCGTGTGCCGAAGCTAGCTGCTTACTTGGGCCGAGGCGAAGAAAGTATCAGGCGCGATCTGAAAAGGTGGCAACAGCAAGGCGTGGCAGGTCTGGGCGACGGCACAGCGCCGGGACAAGCTCCTTTGATTACGGACGAAATAAGAACCCAACTGGCCCTATACCTTGCTGAAGAACGGAGCTGGACAGCCTCGCAGCTTGCCGCTGAGATAGCTGGGAAATTCAACATAAAGGTCACAGCTGAAGCGATACGCCAGCACCTCAACCGCTTGGGCTATGTCTGGAAAAGGACGCGCTACGTGCCCTGTAAAACGGTAGACCCTGAGCTTGAACAGCAGCACCGAGCGGGTTTAGACACGCTTAAAAGGGGGCGGCAGAAAAAAGGCTGAAGCTTTATTATCTAGACGAAGTAGGCTTTAGTCTGGCGCTGGGCACAACGTACACCTGGGCAAAATCTGGTCACACCACATTAGCAGTTCCGACACGCTGGAGATAGAACGGGCAAAGCCCGGCCCGTTGGGCCTAGTTCGCAGTCACGGACGACTTAACCTTACCAGGAATGTCGCCAAATTGAGAAACCGCGTACTGAAGGGTTAATTTCAGGCGACCATACGAAAACCTTCGGTCAGCAAGGCGTTTCTCAGGGTTTCAGCGGCGCGCTGCTGAGCCGACTTCCACGTTAGATAAGATGTTCGTTGCCGTTCTAGACGCATCAGCCCGAAGGCCCGGTTGACCAGCTCGGCATGTTGCAAATGAGCTGCATAGGTCAGGCACTGACACGCGCCCAACGCCAAGGATTGTTTTCGGAGCCTGTGACTGACTTCCAGGCTCCAACGCGCTGACCAAGCCTGAAAGACTTCCTGAACGCCGGCTTTAAGGGTACTGATCAAGGTGGTGAGGTGCCAGCCGAACCCTTGAGCTTTCCAGACAATCAGCAACTCCACAGTGCCAACTTCGGCTAGGACGACCTCGAGGCGTTTGATATAGCGTCTGAGTTTTGGATACCAGCGCGCTTTGCCGGGCATGAAGCGTTTAGCCAAATCGTTGACGCGCACCTTTTGGGCTTCGAACATCACTTTGGCGTTACTTCTGAAGCGACCAACAAAAGCTAGCGGTAGCTGCTTCAAGGAGCGTAATCCCAGTCGAGTCGTGAACTCGGCATCGACCAGCAACGCCTTGACCTTTACGCCAGCGCTTACGACGTCGCCAGCCACCGTGAGCATCGCCTCGGTAGCCGTGAGTCTGGGGTAGCGCTCAGTACTCATCAGCTCGTCGGGAAACGGATCACAGCGTAGTAGATAAGGGTCTTCGCCTAACTGGACCAGCCCACTACTCACTAACGTGTGACCCCACATCACCCCCTTGCTGTTGTCATAACAGCGTCCGACCCCCTCGATACGTTCACCTTGGTGCTTGACCTTGAGCAGATCAACGGCGAGGTAAGCGCCCTGGGGTGCGTCGGCTAAACAGCATGTCAGAACGTCTTGGTGAGGTTTGGATTCTGCGCTAGAAGCTTGCAGGCGTACTGCTTGCCAAACGGCAACAAGCCGCGTTCAGCCATGTCGGTTACGCTCTTGCTGCCGGAAAGAAGACCCAGGATGTAATGCGCGTGTAAACTTGCCCTTGCGGTATTAGACACATCGCAGATTACCCGTGGTGACCCGATCTTCTCGGCTTCAACGCTGCGGGTATTCGTCTCTCACGTTGCTTATAGACTTGGCGACGTTCCTGCTTATCGGTGCGCTCGAAGTTTATGGAGCAAGGCAAACGCTTCACTACGAAGCTTTAGAAACATCGGTCAGAAGTGCCAATGTCCTAGCCTTCTTAGAACACCTCGCTGATAGCTGTTCGCCTGACAGCTTGAGTGTTGTGGTTCTGGATAACGCTACTTTTCACCGCGCTAAAATGGTTCAATCCAAACGTGCTGCTTGGGAAGCTCAGGGACTCTATCTACGCTTTCTGCCGCCTTATTGCCCACACTTCAATCTCATCGAATGTCTTTGGAAACGGCTCAAGGCTTGGCTCCTCCCAAGGCGTTGCTACGATGCCCTCAGAGACCTCCGCAAAGCTGTTACCCAAGCACTCGAGCTGCTTGGAGCAACCGCCGTCTAAGCCTCAGTCTTCATTTGGGGGTACTTAGTTAGCAGACGGACGTAGCTTCAGCGCGCGCCCCCGGTACATCGAAGCGGTCGAGCATCATGACCTTGTGCCACGCCTTAACGAAGTCCTTGACTAGCCGCTCGTGACCGTCGGCGGCGGCGTAAACCTCGGCAACCTGGCGCAGCTGCGAATTCGCGCCGAAGACCAAATCGCAACGCGTCGCCGTAAACCTGGTCTCGCCGGTGTTGCGGTCGGTGAGATCAAACATCAGCTCGCGCTCGTCCTGCGGCTTCCACGCGTAGTCCATCGAGGTCAGTACCTTAAAAAGTCGTTGGTTAAAACGCCTGGTCGGTCGGTAAAGAGGCCGTGCTTGGAGCCGTCATAGTTGACGCCTAACACCTTCAGGCCGCCCGCCAGCGCCGTCCACTCGGGTGCGCTCAGGCTCAGTAACGCGGCCTTGTCGAGGAAGAGATGCTCCGGCGCGACGTTGTATTTAACCTCTTCATTAACGTAGTTGCGGAAGCCGTCAACAACGGGCTTAAGCCATTCGAAGCTCTCATCGTCGGTCAACTCCTGCGTGGTGTCCATGCGACCGGGGACGAACGGAACCGTTACTGTGACCCCTGCATCTTTCGCTGCTTTCTCGAGTGCGGCAACGCCGCCGAGTACGATGAGGTCAGCTACCGAAACCTTCTTGCCGCCTGACTGCGCGTTGTTAAAGTCGGCCTGAATGCTCTCGAGCGTTTGAAGCGTCTGTGCAAGCTGTTCGGGGTTGTTGACGGCCCAGTTTTTTTGCGGCGCAAGCCGAACCCGCGCACCATTCGCACCGCCGCGTTTGTCGCTGTCGCGGTAGCTCGAGGCCGAAGCCCACGCCGCTGAAACCAGCGCCGAGACCGACAGGCCGCTGCTGAGGGTTGTCCCCTTTAGCTTGGCGATGTCCGCGTCGTCTACAAGTTCATGATCGAGTGCGGGGATCGGGTCTTGCCACGGGAGCAGTACCTCCGGTACCTCTGGACCGACGTAGCGGTCTATCGGCCCCATATCGCGGTGGGTCAGCTTGTACCAGGCCCGCGCGAAGGCGTCCGCAAAATAGTCGAAGTCGTTGAGGAATTTCTGGCAGACCTCGTGGTAGGCCGGGTCTTGCTTGAGCGCAATGTTCGACGTCATCATCATGAGGTCGTTCTGCTTACCTTCGATGTGGGCGTCGGGCGTTTTCGGCGCGTCCGGATCGACCGGCGTCCACTGCAAGGCACCTGCGGGGCTCTGGGTCTTTTCCCACTCGTGCGAAAAGAGGTTGGTGAGGTATTCGTTGTCCCAGCGGGTTGGGTTCTGTGTCTACGACCCCTCGATGCCGTTGGTCATCGTGTACTCGGCGTTGCCGCTGCCCTCGGGGTTGTGCCAGCCGAAGCCCTGCGCGCTCATCGGCGCGGCCTCCGGTGCGGCCCCGATCTTGCCCGGCGCGACCATCCCGTGCGACTTGCCGAAGGCGTGACCCCCGGCGATCAGCGCGACGGTCTCCTCATCGTTCATGGCCATCCGCGCGAAGCTTTCACGGATTTCGCGGGCGCTGTCTAGTGGCTCGCCGTTTCCATCCGGCCCCTCGGGATTGACGTAGATGAGCGCCTGATGCGACGCGCCGACGGGGTTCTCCAAGTCCCAGTAGTCCTCTTTAGGGTCGCCTTTCCAGCGTTTGTCCAGGTTGACCATCTCGTCCGGATGGCCTACGTGCTTGTCACCTTCCCAACCTTCAGGCCCCCAATAGGTGGCGCGGTCGGCCTCCCAGGCGTCGATGCGCCCACCGCCGAAGCCGAACGTCTTAAAGCCCATCTCCTCTAACGCGACGTTGCCCGTCAAGACCAGCAGATCGGCCCAGCTGAGCGCCGCGCCGTACTTCTGCTTGATGGGCGCTAACAGGCGGCGCGACTTGTCGATGTTGCCGTTGTCCCACCACGAGTTAAGGGGCGCAAAGCGCTGCATCCCTTGACCCGCGCCGCCGCGCCCGTCGGCGATGCGGTAGGTGCCCGCCGAGTGCCAGGCCATCCGGATCATCTGCGGCCCATAGTTGCCGTAGTCCGAGGGCCACCAGTCAACTGAAGAGGTGAGGAGCGCCTCGAGGTCAGCCTTGAGCGCGCCGTAATCAATGGTCGAGAACGCCTGGGCGTAATCAACGTCCCGCAGCGGATTGGCCTGGGGTGGATTCTGGTGCAAGAGTTCGACCTTGAGGCGGTCCGGCCACCAGGTATCGAGTTGCGGCTCCGAACCGATCGCGCCGCCGACGCGGGTGCCCCGGAACGGACAGGCACCCGTAGTTGCCGCGCGGCCCGTGACCTTCGTCGTCGTATCGTGCCCGCCGTTGGTCATGTCGGGATGATTTTTCGCAGATGTCGTCATAGTAATCTCCATTTCTGGCTTCGCTTTCGGTAGCTGCTAGACCATAGGCTTGAAATGAGCTGTTCTATCCTCACTTACAACTGAATACTGATGTCGTCAAACTTGATGCAAACGTACTTCTAAACTAGGTTCTACTGCCTAGCCAATTCGCTTTTTGAAGCAAGTTCCATATAAACACGTTGGTTTGGACTAAACCGCTCTGGTCGGTGTTGTCTAAAGAGGTAGCTTAGAAGGGGCTCAACACGGCTAACAAGAATGACGCTGATATTAGCCTAAAAGTATATCCTTGTCCTCCCTCTCCGAAATGCCTTTGTTAGCACCGCTTGTATGAGGAATACGCTATCTCCCGCCGGGAGCTGTTCCCTTCGGCTCTTCCAGAGCTTGCCTAAACCTTAGCAGCTGCCGGTTAACGGACGGTGAAAGGGGGCGAAGCCGGGCGGAACCGCTCGAGCTTCTTTCACAACGACGCGAAGACGGTGTGAACCGATGAAACTGCGGACGTTGTTATTTACAACGTCCGCAGTCGGTTTTTGCACTTCGGGTTTTACGGTCAGGTTGGGTTGTCGTACAACCTCTACTGCACGACTTTAACGATTGAATACTCGGTATCTGCGGTTGGCTCGGTACCGAACCGTGCGTTTACGGCGTAAAGTGTGCCGCCTACATCTGCCAGGGTTGTCGGAACGTCAAAGGCAGGGTTAGTCAGGGTAGTAGTGATGGTGCCGCTCGAGCGGTCGTTGGAGAGGCTAACCGCAGCGATTTTGTTGTCACGGTTCTGCACAACGTAGAGGGTGTTGCCGTCTAACAAGATGCCGTCGCCGTTCGTGACGTCGCTGTCGCCCAGGTCGATTTCCGACGAATTTCCGGTTTCCGGGTTTACGGTGAAGAGCTGTCCAGTGCTGCTATTGACGACAATCAGCGTGCCGTCCTCAGCAACTTCGATACCGTTAGCGTTGATTCTCGCATCCGGGTCTACCTCGAACGCGCCGGTGACGAGCAGTTCACCGATGCCCGCGTCGCCTTCAGGGAGTGTGCCGCCTTCACCGAGCGCCAGACGGTACAAAACGCTTCTAGCCGAATCGGTAAAGTAAACGCTGTCGCCGCTCAGAATGGCGTCGTTTACGAACTTGGCGTCGGCGCTCAACGTGTACGTTTGCAGCAGGGTCCCGGCTTTCGTGTCGTAAACCTGCGCCTTACCCGTAGGGCCACCTGCCGCGAAGAGGTAACCGGTGCGACTGTCGAACGTCAGGCCGACGTTGATGCGTTCGTTCTCACCCGTGGCACCCTCAACCAATATGCTTCCTTCACCGGTTGCGACGTCAGCCTGGTAGACCGCGCCGTTTGCCAGTGACCCCGCGTAGAGGGTTGTTCCTTCACCTGAGGCAATACCTTCAGGCCGAAAGCCGTTGGGTAAGGCGATGCTCGAGGGTGTCGCAGGTGGCGGGGGTGCGGGCTCTGTAGGGGGCGTGGGTTCTGTAGGGGGTGCAGGCGGCGTCGTTTCGGGCTGGTTACAAGCAGCAGTGAAAACCAGTAAGAGCGCAAAGCTCAGGGATAACAACGTACGTTTTTGCGGCGTTTGCAGCATATGTCAACCTCCAAAGGTTACTCGAGTCTACCGGATTCGCTCCAGAATGGACGCTACATAGCTACCAGAGGGCAGTTTACCGGTACAGTTCAAGCGTCTCTTGTCATAATATCGCGCCTATACACACGCCTCGAGACCTCCGCAATCAGCATCATTCCTTCTTGCTCGAAGTGAAAGCGTTTGTCTGAAGAATCACTTGTCATCACCACCAGTGCGTAAAGCGGCCGCCCGTCCTGAAAGACAATCCCGGCGTCGTGCCACACCCCGCTCAAGCAGCCACTCTTTGAGGCGACCTCAACAAAAGGTGTATCGACTTCGGGATCGGTCGGCAGGTAACGGGCCAGCGCTTCGGTAAACTGCTGTTTTTTAAGGATGCTCAGCGCCAGCTCGGTTTCGGGTGGCGGCAAGAGGTCGCCGCGCACCAGACCTAAAAGCAGCCCCAGCATATCGGCGGCGCAGGTGAGGTTGCGTTCACCGCGCCGCTGCGCCTCGTTTCGTTCGGCTTCTGAGAGTTGCAGTTTGCCGACGAGTTTTGTCCCGCTAAAGCCGTGCTGCTGGCAAAAGGTATTGACTGCCGCGAGTCCCACGTGCTTAATGAGCATATTCGTCGCGGTGTTGTCGCTGACAATAATCATGAGCGTTAGAAGGTCGTGCAGCGTCGGCTCGAGCCCTGCCTGCAACGTATGCAAAACGCCGGAACCGCCTACCTGGTCGGTCGTGCTCAGCGGGATGCGTTCGTTTAAGCTGAGGTTTTTTTGAGAAACCTGCTCGAGAATCGTCAGCAAAATCGGCAGTTTGATAAGGCTGGCCGGAAGCCCGGTTTCGGTGGCGCGGTAGGTATAGCTTTCAGAACCGTCCAGCCGCGCGTAGGCGACGCTCACCTGACCGGAAAACCGGCCTAAAAGCGGGGTTAGTTCAGTGTTTAGATTATTCACGCTCGAGCCTCCACAAATCTGCTACGGTTTCACGCTCGGTGACGAGCCGTAACGCGCCGTTCTCGAGTACCGCCTCCGCCGGACGCAGCGACGAGGCGTAGTGCGAACTCATGCTCAGGCCGTAAGCGCCCGCTTCGGCTACGGCTAAAAGGTCGCCGGGGCCGACTTTGGGAAGCAGCACGTCACGCCCTAAACGGTCGGCGTTTTCGCACAGCGGGCCGTCAACGTCTACGGTCTCGAGCGGGCCGTCTTTGCCCACTTGACCTACAGCGTGAAGGGGATGGCGTGCGCCGTAAAGGGCCGGGCGAAGCAAGTCAGCCATGCCTGCGTCACAAATCACGTGTTTTACGGGGCCGTCTTTGACGTGCAGAATGCGGGTCAGCAGCGTGCCGCTCTCCGCAACTAAAAAGCGACCAGGCTCGAGTAACAACCTTCTCGTCTCCACAAACGGCGTAACCTTCGCTGCAAACGTCTCTAAAGGAAAGTCCGGCACCGCAAAACCGCCGCCCAAGTCGAACGTCGTCGCGTGCGGAAACCGTTCCAAAAGCCTGCTCAACTGCCTGAACACCTCGTCGTAAGGTTCAACTTCAGCGATTTGTGACCCGATGTGGACGTGAAACCCGGCGAGTCTTTCGCTCAAGCGCTCGGACACGCGAACAGTCTCGTCAAACGTCATCCCGAACTTTGACGTTGCTGCGCCCGTCGCCAGATGTTCGTGCGTGCGCGGGTCGAGAGCCGGATTGAGACGGACGAGAAACCTCACGTCAGCAGAGCTTTTCAACCAAGTTTTAGCCTGAGAAACGCTGTCGAGGCTGACCCAGCCGATTTTTGCGGCCCGCGCCGCTTTGACTAAACTTTTATCTTGCCGGGGGCCGCCTAGCAGGATACGTTCGGGCTCAATCCCTGCGCGGAGCGACCGGGCCAGCTCACCCTCGCTGATAACCTCTGCGCCGAGACCGAGTTTGGCGAGGTGACGCAGCACTGCGCCGCAGGGGTTAGCTTTTACGGCGAAAAACAGCTCGGCGGCGGGAAAGGCCGTTCGTACCTGCGCGACTTGGTATGTGATGACATCCAAATCGTAAATGTAAAGCGGGGTACCGAAACGGTCGGCGGCGTTGGCAAGCTGCGCGTCGGCAGCTGTTGACATAGTTGGTATGGTACGGGTCATACCGTATCGTAAAACGCTCACGCGGGTTTGCGCCCAAATTGCTACGTTTTCAGTAGTCTCAGCCTTTTGAGGCGACTGGCGAACTAGAGGTGCGTAACGTCTTTCTGAAGGGTAGCTCTATGAGTTTTTGCCGAAAAGAGCCAAAAGATAAATATCAGTGCGAGGATAAAGTCACTCACAGCAGCGCGCGGTACGTTTACAGGTAGCTCACCCAGAATCCAGTACGCAACCGTGAGGCCGAAAAATGCTAATTTGCCTGCCGCTCCTACCGCTATGAACAACGGGTCGGCCCTACCGGTCATGCCCGCCCACAAGTAAGCGAACCCAAAAATCAAGATAAAGCTGCCGCTAATCCAAAGGTAGAAGGGATGCCCCTCGAGCGAGAGGCCGCTGAACTGCCGCAGTTCGGTTCCTGCGGGTGTAAAGATAAATGCCCCCAAACCGTTGAGTACAGCAGCGGCGGACAGCACGATTCGCATCCACTTGGGTAGCGTCATCCTAAACCTCTCAGCTGCATTTTAACGCTCTCTTGCAGCATGCTACGCTCAACTCTCTCTTTTGCAGATTCTCCAGAAATGCCGTATCCAACCAAGATAGCCCTGCACCGGGACGGTACACTAACTACATGAGTCAGACAAAAATTATCGTTATCGGCGGGGTTGCTGCCGGGATGAGCGCCGCTGCCAAAGCCAAACGCACCAATCCCGAGCTGAACGTCACCGTTTTTGAGAGAAGCCACTACATCTCTTACGGGGCGTGCGGGATGCCCTACGTCATCGAGGGCAGTATCGAAAGTTTGGACAAACTCATCGCCCGGACGCCTGACAAGATGGCGGAGCAGGGCGTGACGGTCAAGGTGCGGCACGAAGTCACCCACATCGACCCGGACGCGAAAACCGTCAGCGTAAAAGATTTAGAAGGTGGCGAAACGTTCGCTGAAGCCTACGACAAACTCGTCCTGGCAACCGGCGCGGTACCGGTGAAACCGCCGCTGCCGGGTATCGACCTAGAAGGCGTTCACGTTTTGCGCCTCGTCGAAGATGCTGTGGCAATTCAGAAAACGATTCGGAAGGGCGCAGCAGAAGCCGTTATTATCGGCGGGAGTTACATCGGCCTCGAGCTTGCCGAAGCTTTGGTCGCCGCAGGTTTGAGGGTGAGAGTTATCGAGCAACAAGACGTGCTCCTCGGGAACTTCGGGCCGCTACCATCAAAACTGGCGTTAGACGAAGTGCAAAAAAATGGTGTGAGCGTAGCGTTGGGCGTAAAGGTAACAGGTTTGGAAGGGGAGACGCGGGTTCAAGAAGTCGTGACCGATTCGGAACGCTTCCCTGCTGATTTAGTCATCGTTGCAGTTGGGGCGAGGCCGAACAATGAGCTGGCGAAAGGCTTGGCTTTGGGCCTTGGCCCTGCCGACGCTGTTGTTACCGACGACCACCTCCGCACGGGCCGACCCGATATCTACGCCGTCGGCGACGTCACGGCTGTACATCACCTCGTTACCGGTCAACCGGCGTGGCTGCCGCTCGGCGACACCGCTAACAAACAGGGGCGCATTCTGGGTAGTCTTTTGGGCGGGCAAGAAGGGCGCTTTCGGGGCGTGGTCGGGACAGCTATCACCAAGGTTTTTGAACGGGCGTTTGCGACCACCGGCCTCACGCTAGAGGCCGCGCAAGACGCTGGCTTCGACGCCCTCTCAAACGATATCGACACGACCGACCATGCTGGGTATTATCCGGACAAACGCCCTTTAAGCGTCACGCTCGTTTGGGAAAAGGGTTCAGGGCGGCTGTTAGGTGCTCAGATTGTCGGGTACGGCGACGCCGCCAAACGTATTGACGTCATTGCAGCACTTCTCTTTCAACAAGGCACGCTGCAAGACCTCGCCGACCTGGATTTTGCCTACGCTCCGCCTTTTAGCAGTGCTAGGGACGCGCTCCTGGTCGCCGCCAACGTTGCTCTCGGTCAGTGACCTTAAGGAGCCAAACCGAACGGCTGGATGCGGTAGGGTAAAAGGATGAATAGGCAACTCAAACGAGCCAACGAAAAGTCCGACAAACGCCGCGAACGTGAGCAGGAGCGGCGTAAAGAGCAGCGCCGCGAAAGCCGAGTGCAGGCTGTAAAAGCCAAACGTGAGTCGCAACCCAAAAAAGATAAGAATGGGGGCAGCAATAAAGCATCTTCTGCTGCTTCTCGAGACCGTCCCGCACCCGGTATGGGCAACTCCCGCTTTGCCGGGGCATACCTGGTCTTCGTCATCTTCGTCATCGCTACCCAAGCCCTCGTCCCGCAACGCACCGATACGTTCTCGCTCGTGATTCACGCGCTCTTCTACCTGATTTTGGGTTATTTTCTCGTTCTCTACTTTTACCGCCGAGGCGTCGAGCAAGCCTTCGTCATCACCCTTGCCGGGGGCCTTGGTCTAGCGCTAGGCGTTGAAGGGCTTAAGGCGCTCCTCCCTCAGCTGGGACTGCCGCAAATGACCGCGCCGCCAGGTACGTCCGCAACGCCCAATCTGCTGTTCGTGGCGCTGGCTGCGCCGGGGCTTTTTCTCGGGACGTGGTTGGGGCGTTACATTTTTAGGAAGAGTTAAGACCTAACGTTATAGTGTAAAACCGCTTACACGCCGTAAAAGTACGCGGTTTTACTTTGACTACACGCTCAAAGATTTCGCCTGACAAGCCACTTCAAAGTGTGGGGTTTATCTGGAAGTTGTGTAAACGCTACCTTTAGACATGACCACAGCCAAGCTCATCACTGATACCGCCGCTGCTGACTTTTTGACCTCGCCCAATACGTGCTACTTGCTCGGCCCGTTTTTACAAGGCGAGGTGACGATGGGTGAAGCGGCAACTAGGCTGGGCGGTATGAAGCTGAGTACGTTTTACCGGCGTGTCAAACAGGTGCTTATGCTGGGGCTTACCGAGATCGTGCGGGCAGAGACCCGTAACGGGCGTAAGGTGAAACTTTACCGAGCCGTGCAGCCCGAGTTTATCGTTCCGTTAGAGGCCACCTCGAGCATCAGCTTGGCGTCCTACATGGACACTTTACTTAGAGACTGTCTCAAAACTTGGCGAGACGTTTGGTCATGAGGCGAATCATGGCAACGTAAATAAATGCCTCAGCAGTTTCGGGCAGTCGTTCGTAATCTCTAGCAAGCCGACGGTTACGGATAAACCAAGAAAACGTTCGTTCGACAATCCAGCGTTTAGGTAAAACAATAAAGCCCACTTGCTGTTGGTCACGTTTTACGATCTCGAGCGTCCAGTCAAAGGCTTCATCCACCCAAGCGACGAGTCCGCCTTGATAACCTGCATCGGCCCAGATGCGTTTGATTCGAAATGACCGTAGAAAAGAGGTGTAAAAGTCTCTTAGAAGTTCTCTGGCACCGTCTCGGTCTTGAACGTTCGCACCCGTGACTAGCACCTGCAACAGTAGCCCGAGCGTATCAACTAGGATATGGCGTTTGCGGCCTGAACAGCTTTTGTGTACGTCATACCCTCTGCTACTGCCCCCTTCTGCCGTTTTAATGCTTTGACTGTCTAAGATAGCAGCACTCGCTGTTACTTCGCGACCCAGTTTTGTTCTGAGCCGTTCACGTAAGACCGTATGCCACTACTGCCATTGTCCAGTCTTACGCCACTTTCTGAAATAGCCATACTACACTGTCAGCGAGGTACTGACACCTTCACCTCTGTATAGGCACGTTTGAAGGTGTGTCTAGCCGCTTCTTTGGAGAATTGCCAGTTGAGCTTAACTTGGGCTTGATTGCGCTCTGTTTGCCAAGCGTTAAGTTCAGTTTCAAGGCGGTCACGTTGAGCAATGCGCCGGTCTAGGCACTGTTTGCTTAAAGCGGAGAATTCAAGTTCAGCCATGTTAAGCCAAGAAGCGTGCTTAGGGGTATGAATCATCTCAAACTGCTGGGCAAGTTCGAAGGCAGCTTGCGGTGCTAGAGCAGCATAAAACGAGCCTGGGTTATGGGTGTTGAGATTATCCTGCACCAGCCTGATTTTCTGCGCTTGAGGGAACTGTTGCGTTAAGTACTGCATAAAGTCGGTGTATTCCTGCCGTCGGCGGTGGTCATAGAGCCTAGTCCAACGCCTGCCGGTAAGCGGCTCGACCGCTAAGAGCACTGAACAACTTGCCGTGACTTTATAATGGTAGTCCTCGCGTTTGACCTGGCCTGCTTTCATCGCTACAGGTTGTAAGGTCTGTTCAATCAGATAACAAGGTCGTTCATCAAAACAAAGTACCGGATAGTCGGGGTCATAAGGCTGAGCGTAAGTATCAAGCACCCGCTCCATTTGCCAAATGAACGCAGAGGTGAGCTTGCCCAAACACCAACACCGCTTTAGGTGGGGTTTGAGCTCGTTTTTTTCAGTATCTCGCTGACCCCCTCATGCGAAACAGTCTCAACCAAGCCCAGCTCGACAGCTTTATCCGCTAACAGTCTCAGTGTCCATCTGCTTCTGCCTTCAGGAGCCTCACTACATGCTAAAGCGGTAATCTTCGCTCGCTGTTCACCACTAAAGCGACTTGGGCGTCCTGGTTTGGGCTTGTCCGCTACTACCTCTTGGACGTTACTCTGGCTTTCGCAAAAACGTTTGCGGATCCTCTTGAGCGTTGCCAAACTGATATCTGCTTGCTTGAGAATCTCGGCGTCACTTACCCCGGCATCCGCCAGTAACAGTGCCCTAGCCCGTTTGTACACCCTCACCCGGCACGCTCCCGCTTTTGTTAGCCGTTCGAGCTCTTGCCTTTGTATTTTACTCAGCTTGATTCCATAGCGCTTTTTCATTCGCTTACTTTAGACACTGTGTTGCTATGGGTCAACTCTTCGCTGACAATGTAGTATACGGTTTTCCAATGCGGCAAGTCGTGCGGCATCGCTCGCCATTTGGTGCCATTTGAAAGCACGTAGAAAACCGCGTTGACAAGCTCCCGGTAGCTATGCTGTCTCGGTCTACCCGTCTTTGCCGGTGCTGGCATCAGCTCCTCTAGCACCGCCCATTCGTTATCGTGTAAGTCGGTTGGGTATCGCTGTCTGTTCACACTTCAGCTTTACCCAACCTTTTACTGTTGCATGAGTTTTGAGACGGCTTCTAAGGGGTTCCGTAAGCATTGTAAGCCGGGGTATGGTCAAGGAGACGGCGGCGCGTGCGCCACGTTGGGGCTTTCGGATTTACTGGAATGGCGGGGTGGTTAAGCAGGCGGCGGCACTCAGTGAAGCTGAGGAGGTGCTCGAGTCCGACGCAAAAAAGCGCAGTGTTTACGGCGACTGTACGTTGCAGCTGAACCAAACCGATGCGCGGGCGCTCGGGGACGAGCTGCAAGCCCTTTACGAAAAATACCTTGCGCTCGGCAAAGCTGAAGGAGAGGCGCATCTTCTCTTTGTCGGCTTTACGCTTCTCTAATTTCTCAAATTCGGTACCGAACTCAAACTCTCCTCTAAACTGAGCTATGGACTCAGCCGCTCTCACGACGCTGCTTACCTATCTAGATACCGCTCAGCCTGAAGCGCCGCAGCAGGTCGAGGCGTGGCGGGTTCGGCGGGTGACGGGAGGTGCCAACAATCTCATCTATCAAGCGAGGGGTACGGCTGGCGACGTGGCGGTTAAATTTTGTATCAAAGACGCTCGAGACCGCGCAGGCCGTGAATTTGGGGCGCTTACGGCGTTGCAAGAGGCGGGCTCGAAGTTAGCGCCGAAACCTCTGCTGCTCGAGCGCGACCGTTACACGCGCCCTGTCGTGGTTCAGGAATGGCTGGGGGGAACCGTGAGGTCTGCGCCGCCTGAGAACGACGAAGATTGGGAGCAGTTGGCACGGCACTACGCTGAACTTCACCGACTGACCCCGGAAAAAACGAAGTACCCGCTACCCAAAGCGCTTTTCAACGCGAACAGCGTAGAGACCGCAAAGCAACTCGTAACTCAACAACTCAGTCGTCTGCCCGCGGCGGCCTACCCTGAAGGTCTTCACGAGCTTTTCAAACGCTTCACAGCTTGGGAAAGACCCAACTGGCCCGAACCGCGCGTGGCGCTGTGCCGCGTTGACGCTAACATCGCCAACTTTGTTCAAAGTACGGGCTACTGGCGGTCGGTAGATTGGGAAAATAGCGGTTGGGGCGACCCTGCATTTGAATTGGCAGATTTGAGGTCGCATCCGGCTTATATGGAGGTTCCGGACGCGCGGTGGGCGCAGGTTGCTGAACTATACGCTCAACTTACTCGAGACGACGTGGCAGCACGCCTCGAGGCTTACTACCCTGCCATGCTGGTTTTTTGGGCGGTGCGGTTTGCGCTCTATCTGTACGAGGTGCCGAGAGGTTTAGACCCCCGCTTGGTCACACGGCCCTCCAACTGGCAGGCTGATTTTGAGCGTAAGTACAAACACTATCTAGAGCGGGCACATCAGCATCTCTAAAGGCAGTGAAACGCTGCGCTTGTATCTCGTACCATTGTCCAACGGAACATTTCGGCACATACTCGAGCGTCGCCTTGCGTAAGCCGGGGGCAACGCGAACCTCACCCAAAGGAGTGTTTTAGATGCCTTTTCTTAAAATCGAAGGAAACGAAACCGTCAGCTTGTACTTTGAAGATTACGGTCAGGGCAAACCTGTCGTGTTGATTCACGGCTGGCCGCTGAGCCACCGGATGTGGGAGTATCAGGTTTCGGCGCTCGTCGAGGCAGGCCACCGCGTCATCGCTTACGACCGGCGCGGTTTCGGCGATTCAGACAAACCGTGGGACGGTTATGACTATGACACGATGGCAGCGGATTTACAGGCGCTGATGACGGCGCTCGAGTTGCAAGACGTAACGCTCGTCGGGTTTTCGATGGGCGGCGGCGAAGTAGCCCGCTACTTCGGACAGTTCGGTTCGGAGCGCGTCAGCAAAGCGGTTTTTGTCAGCGCGGTCACGCCCTATATGCTCAAAACGGACGACAACCCTGCGGGCGTTGACCAGAGTGTTTTTGATGAGTTCAAGCAGAATGTCAAAACAGACCGGATTGGGTTTCTCGAGGGCTTCAACAAAATGTTTGTCAACCACGACCAAGGGGTCGGGCCGAACGGGACGCCCGTCAGCGAACCGGCGCTCGGCTACAGCTTGAGCGTCGCCTCATATGCGTCACCGAAAGCCACACTCGACTGTATTACGGCGTTTGGTGAGACCGATTTTCGTCAGGATATGGGCAAGATAGATGTTCCGACGCTGTTCATTCACGGTGACGCCGACCAGATTGTGCCTTTGGAGGTCAGCGCAGAACAGGCGCATAAACTCGTCAAGGGAAGCCGTTTGGAAGTTGTAGAGGGTGCGCCGCACGGTTTGATGTTTACCCATGCTGAGAAACTTAACGGGATGTTGCTCGAGTTTCTCCGCAGCTAACTCGTTAAAAGTAGCTCGGACGCCCGGAGAATAGCAGGGCGTCCGAGTTTCTTTTGGTTGTTTAGGGTCAACGCAGCTGCTGGCCTCGTACCTTGGTCGGAAAAATCCGGCTAACGCTCATCATGTAACAATGTCTTTGTCGGCAACCCAATCAATTAGGGATTAGCTCGAGCACGTAATCAACGGTTTCAAAACGAGTTTCGAACCCCGCCGAACCGTAAAGCTTAAAAGCTGCTTCATTACTGCGCTCATACCCCACAAAGGCTGTCTCCATGCCTGCTTCTTTCATTCGGGCCATCCCTTCAAGGAGCAGCGCCCTGGTCAAACCGCGCCGCGTAAAGTCCCTGTGACAACCGACGGGTTCAAAGTATCCCGTCCGGCTGATAGGGTCAAACCAGAGCACTGTAAAGGCTGCAAAGCGTCCGTCAGGTGCGACCACGACAAGTTCTCGCTGAGGGTCAAAGCCCGGAGTTCGCATCACTTTGAGGTAGTCAGCTTGGGTCCATTTGGGGCTAAAAGCTCTGTTATGGACGTCTGCGACAAGCTGCGCTTCGTGTTCTCCGGCTACCGGGCGAACCGTAAAACCGTCAGGTAATTGAATTTCAGGAATGCTGGCAAGACTGCGCTGCGCCACAACATGATCGACTTTTTGTGCCTTAAAGCCTAGAAGCCATCTCAAAAACGAATAGTCAGCTGCATAGCTGTTAGAACGGTGGTATGGAACTCACCGATGAACAGTGGGAAGTACTAGGGCCGCTCATTCCCGAACCAGCTCGACGCAAAGATGGCAAAGGCCGTCCCAGACGAGAACCACGAGCGATACTTAAGGGCATCTGCTGGATATTACGAACGGGCGCACAGTGGGCTGATTTACCCGAGCGCTATCCGCCCTATCAGACGTGCCATCGGCGCTTTCAAGAATGGGAGAGAAACGGCGTGTTGCGGCAGATTCTAGAGACTTTAGCGCATGACCCCCTGCAGCGGGGCAAACTCGACTTGTCGGAATGCTTTATCGACGGTACCTTTGTGGCTGCGAAAAAAGGGGGTCAGCAGTTGGTAAGACTAAACGGGGTAAGGGTAGCAAAGTCATGGCGGTATCGGACGCTGGTGGTACTTGCCTCGCCCTGCACGTTACGTCTGCTAGCCCACATGAGGTCCGGTTGGTACACGCGACTCTCGCATCTCGACACGTCAGCGGCAAACCCGACAAGTTAATCGGTGACAAAGCGTATGACAGTGATCCGCTTGACGCTGAACTCGCCGAAGCAGGTGTTGAAATGATTGCGCCTCACCGAAGAAACCGTAAAAAAGCCAAGACGCAAGATGGACGTAAACTGAGGCGCTACAAACGGCGCTGGAAGATTGAACGGCTATTCGCCCACCTCGGCAACTTTCGCCGTCTGGTCGTTCGCTATGAACATCACTCCCTAAACTTCTTGGCCTTCCTGCATCTCGGCTGCATCAAATTACTGCTTAGGCGTTTTTGAGATGGCTTCTAGTTGCTCGAGACACGCCTTACTCGCCTTATCACCCTTTACTAAGTTGATCGTTACGGTTTTCTTCACTGTTTGTTTCAGCCGTTCGCGCAGCACTGCGAGGCAGGTGCGGTGAACCTCGAGTTCCCACGTCCCCCCACGTCTATGCGCGTCTATCACTGAGGCGTAACTACCCTTAGCGTCTAACTCAACAACCGCAAGAATCTGCCCATCTTCTTCAACTACTTGAAAGTGGTGCTCGAGTCCTTCTCCACGGTAGCCGTTACTCATCCAGTGCAAAAAATCGCCGGGGTGATAGTTCGCAAAGCTGTCGTCCCGCCAGCACGCGCCGATAAAACGCGTTACTGCGGGCAAATCACCCGGTCTGTAAGGACGTAACATCATCTCTATAGCAATTATCACACCTACTGAGCGCGAATCTTGCGGCTATCATCTCTTAGGGGTGCGTGTTAGTGTACGAAGTCCCCCGCAGGAACGACAATCATTTTCCCAGAGCGGCTCAAACCAGCTGATACCTGCTCTATTTTCCTCAGTGTAATGGTTTCGGTCAGGGGATGAAGCCACGGTCAAACGGACTATGAGCCCCCGTTTACGAGCCTGAAACTCTTACAGCTCGACCTGTGCCCCCAACTCGACGACCTGACCGGGCGGCAGGTGATAGAACGCCGAAGCTGGCAGTGCATTACGCGACATCACCGCAAAGAGCTGCTCGCGCCAGAGCGCCATCCCCGGACGGTTGGTCGCAAAAACCGTCTCACGTCCAACAAAGTACGTCACGTCGCTGAGGGCGATGTCGGCCCCGTTAGGCCATACACTCCGTAAAACCCTCGGAACGTTGGGCTGCTCCATAAACCCGAACCGCATCACCACCTGATAAAACTCGTTGCCTAGCGGCGTCAGTGTAACGCGCTGCGAACGTTTGACGCGTGGTCTCTCCTCGGTTTTGACCGACAGTAAAATCACCCGTTCGTGCAGCACCTTGTTGGTTTTGAGGTTTTGAGCGAGCGAATAGGGCGTGTGAACCGGCGACCGGAACATAAAAATAGCGGTGCCCGGTACGCGGTTGGGCGGATGTTCGGTAATCTCGCCTAAAAATTGACCGAGCGGTTCAACCCGTTCGTCAAGGCGCTCGGAAAGGATCAGGCGACCGCGTTTCCAGGTTGTGAGGAGGATAAAAACAATCACGGCGATAACGAGCGGAAACCAGCCCCCCTGCGAAACTTTGATAATGTTTGCACCCAGGAAAGCTATATCTACAACGAGAAAAGAACAGGTCAGTAGTACCAAAGGCAGTGCTTTCCAGTGCCACCTGTTGTGAGCGACGGCGTAAAAGAGGATCGTCGTGATGGTCATGGTGATGGTGACTGCGACCCCGTAAGCCGCTGCTAGACTCGAGGATGAGCGGAACCCCAAGACCAAACCGATACAGCCGACCATCAGCGCCCAGTTGATCGACGGAATATACACCTGACCGAATTCGCGCGACGAGGTGTGCCGGATTTCCAGGCGCGGAATATAGCCTAACTGCACCGCTTGCATCGTCAGCGAAAAAGCCCCGGAGATCAGTGCTTGCGAGGCGATGACAGTGGCCATCGTTGCGAGAATCACGACCGGATAGAGCCCCCACTCCGGCACCATCCGGTAAAAAGGATTGATCGCAGCTTCAGGGTTGTCTAAAATGAGCGCCCCCTGACCGAAATAGTTGAGCAGCAGGGCGGGCAGCACCAGCACCAGCCACGCCAAGCGGATCGGGCGTTTGCCGAAGTGACCCATATCGGCGTAGAGCGCCTCGCCGCCGGTCACGACCAGAAAAACCGAACCGAGTACGAAAAATCCGGTCGCCCCGTTTTGCAGAAAAAACCTGAAGCCGTAAAACGGGTTTATGGCGACCAGCACGTCGGGCCGCTGCACAATCTGCACAAGACCTAGAACAGCGAGTGTCGTAAACCACAAGATCATAATAGGGCCGAACACCCGGCCCACACTCCCGGTTCCGAACCGCTGGGTTAAAAAGAGCAGGATCAGGATCGCAATCGTGATGGGGATGATGTAAGGGTCGAAAAACGGCGTAGCGACGCCCAAGCCTTCAACGGCGCTCAAGACTGAAATCGCCGGAGTGATCATCCCGTCGCCGTAAAGTAGGGACGCGCCGAACAAGCCTAAAATAACCAGCAGCCAGCGGCCCCCGCCGCGTTTAACCTGAAGCGGCGTGACAAGCGAGGTCAGCGCGAGGATGCCCCCTTCACCGTGGTTGTCGGCCCTGGTCACAAAGCTGATGTATTTAACCGTAATGACGATGATGAGCGCCCAGAAGATCAGCGACAAGATACCCAGAACGTTGCCGGGTACGGGCAACAGCCCGTAGTTTTCGCCGAGCGATTCGCGGAAGGCGTAGAGCGGGCTCGTTCCGATATCGCCGTAAACGA
The DNA here is from genome assembly GCA_965215315.1 of Truepera sp. GTDB lineage: Bacteria > Deinococcota > Deinococci > Deinococcales > Trueperaceae > Truepera. The sequence continues at coordinate 3,871,391 of CBDCDB010000008.1, forward strand.
CGCCTAGAGCGCCGAGCGCGAGGAGGTAAAGATAACGGCCCTTAGGCGTTTTCTGATGAGCTGGATCGTCAGTTTCGTGCGACATTCGTACCCCTTACCGCTCACGACACTAACACATTGTTCTCCGTTAACAGCGGTTTCTCTACACGGTTTTTGAGCTGCGCCGGGCGACGCGTATTAGGCCGCTCTAGCGGGCGTCTAACCTTACCCTCGAGAGGCCGGAAAGCGTATCTTAAAAGGATGCGCGTCATTCTTTTTTCTATAGTTTTGTCGAGTTTTGCCGGAATACAGACGGCTGCGGCTCACGCCACGATTGTCTTGGGACACTTTGAGGTGGTGCCCGTTCGCCCTGCTGCGGGCACACCGTTTACGCTGCAACTGAGGCTCGAGGATCCCACCCAAGTTCCCATCCAAGATGCCGTCGTTTTTGCCGAACTGCGCCCGTCCCAAAGCTCGAATACTCAAAACGCTGATACTCAGAACGCTGATACTCAGAATCCGGACGCCGAACCTGTCCGCGCCGAGTTCACCGAAACAGACACCGCTGGCGTTTACGAAGGCACGGTGTCCGCCCTTCAGCCCGGCCCGTACCGCGTGCTGCTCCGCGATCAAACCTACCGGCAGGAGGAGGCGAACGCCACGCTCGCCGAGCCCCTGCGCGTCGGCGGCCCGAACACCGCCCAGGACTTTAACTTTCCGCCGACGGCGACCGGTTCGGCGGGCTGGCGTACCTGGCTGTTATGGCTGATCGGGCTACCCGTTGTCGCCGCGCTGCTCGTAACAGTTTTGGTGCTGACGCGCGGTGACGATAAAGTACCCGGTAACGCAGCTAAAAAGCCTGCAGCCAGCGAAACCTCGCCGGTAAAAACGCGCCGATAAAAACGCGCCGGTGAGTCTGTTTGAACAAACTTCTGGAACGCTCCTAAACCTCGTCACTGTCCTTGTCGGGTCGGCGCTCGGACTGCTTTTACGCGGACGTTTGCCTGACCGGGTAGTGACGACAACGATGCAGGCGATTGGCCTGACCACACTTTTTATCGGGATGGACAACGCGTTTGATCTGAACGAAGTGAGCCGTCCACCGGGCGTTATCTTGGCGCTGATGGCGCTCGCGCTCGGCGGCATTTTGGGGGAGTGGTGGCGGATTGAGGAGGGGCTCGAGGGGGTCGGTGAACGTCTCAAACGCCGTTTTAAGGGTCAGGGACGTTTTACTGAGGGCTTTGTCGCGGCCAGCCTGCTCTTCTGCGTCGGGCCGCTGACGCTGATCGGCTCCATCCAGAACGGCCTCGCCGGGGACAATTCGTTTCTGATCTTAAAGTCCACGCTCGACGGGTTTGCGGCGCTTGCGTTGTCGGCTACGTTCGGCTTTGGCGTGATCTTTTCGGCGGTCGTCATCGTGCTCTATCAGGGGACACTTTCGCTCTCTGCGGGGTTATTTGCCAATCTCATCCCCGACCCGGCGAACGACCCGCGCGTGCTGCTGATTAACGGCGTCGGCGGGCTGATGATCGTCGGCTTGGGGATTAACTTGCTCGAGCTTAAACGCATCCGGGTTGCGAGTCTGTTGCCGTCTTTGGTGCTGGTTGTAGCGCTGTACTACCTAGGTTTGCGTTTCTACTGATCTGCTCATCATACACTCACCAAAGCGTATTTGCGTTCTGGAGGCAATAGAATGAAACGTTCGTTCTTCATGTGGCTGATAGTAGGGTTTTTCTCGCTGGCGTGGGCGCAACTCGACCCGAAAGCCGCACCGTTCTTGGAGCATATGGGTGCCTCAAGCGGTAGTCAAGCTTTGCCAGCTGGAGCCAAGCTTAAAACTGTCGACTATACGATGTGTTTTACAAGTTTTGACAAAGGTAAAGCACAACCCGAAACGTGCGTCCGCAGCGCTGTAGATTATGTGGAAAGGCGCATGACCATTCGCACCACCACGCGTGAGGACGAAAGCCTCGATACCGACATCGTGTACAGAGATGGACGCGTCACTATGACGGACTTTTTGACGGGCGAACCTACCGTAGTTCCGGTAGCGGAAGCGAAACCTTTTAAAGAGACGTTGGAGAGAACCTTCGATCAGGTTTTACAAGAAAATTTTTTACCGGAGCAGGTTGAGCGTACGCATTACGACGGCCCAGTCAGCTACGGCCAGGTCATTCGGGGCGAGCAGGTAAGTGCCACCTCAGAATTACCGTCATTTGACCCGGAGATCCCTGCTTCCAAGGAAACAACGATGCGGCTCATCTTTGGTAAAAATAAAGCGCTTTTAGGAACGATTACACCGACAGATGACGGAGACCTGCTGTCGGTGCTTACGAAGCCGAACGCCAACACGTTTCAAAAGTTTTTGAATACTAGATCTTATACGCTCGAGGGCGACCGACCTGTTTTGACACTCGAAAACCGCGTCACCCAGTTTCGCTTTGACAAAAAGTTAGACGAAAAGCTCTTTATCTTGAACCCTTAAAGCTCACTAGAACAATAAAAAAGATGCTCTCAGAGAATTTAAGAGCACCTTTCTTGGGTACGAAGAGCGGTTTACGAAAGTGCTTGACGCCCCCTCAGCAGCGGTGGCAACAACGTCGCCGCAAACCCGAGCATCAGCAAGAGCGACACAATAATCACCAAAGGATGTCCCCACTGCCCGATGGCAATCGCTAGAAACGTCCAGACGAAAACGCCACCGTAAACCGGGTCGCACCAGTTGACCCGCACAGTGAGTCCAATAATTGCGCCGACGAGCAGCATCACAATCGCCCAGAAGGGTGCCCAACTCGTCCAACCGGATAAGAGGAGGGCGCTCGAGGTATTGACAATCGTCGCCAGCGTCAGCCAACCCGCGTAAATACTTACCGAATAGCCGAGCCAGCGCATCACACCTTCGTGACGCACGCCGATACCAAACGCGTAACGAAGCGCCAGCGCGGTCGCTAGCAGGGCAAAAATCGTCAGGACAGGGAGCCAAAGGCGTCCGTCGGCAACGGCGTAGAGCCAAATGGCGTTGAGAACAGCGGTCAGCGCCAGCCACGGACGGATTGTTTTAAGGCGGGCGTCTTCTTCTCGGTCGGGTAGCGCCTGATAGACCGCGAGCGCTAAAAGCCCCAAGTAAATCGGTGCCCAGATTAAGAAGGCGTAGGGGGACGGAGTGACGAGAGGGTCTAGGCCGAAAGTATCCGCTGCGCCGCCAGGGGTAAAATTGCTGATGGCGGCAGAAAACGGGACGATAATACCGGCCCAGGTGACGACTAACACGAGGATTTGTTTGATTCTTTCGCTCATAGCCCTATCATAGTGTACAAAAGCACGTTTTAACCGTAGTGAAAACGCCCAACTGCCGAGGCTCGAGCTGATAGGGCCTATGTGGGGAAGAGGGTCGAGGCTGACAAGACAAGAGAAATCCGTAAGACAAACAGCGTTATCCAGCTTTGTCATAACGTGACTATGTCCTATAGCTAAAGCGGTAAACTGAACCATGCTTAGCGACGCTGAAATGGCTCACCTTAAAACGCTCGCCCGCTTGGAGCTTTCTGATGACGAAACGCAGAAGCTTAAAGGCGACCTCAATTCGCTCCTGAGCTACTTTGACAGCTTGTCCGAGCTAGACACCGAAGGCGTCGAAGAACTCGCCCGCCCGGTTGACCTAAGTAACGTCTTTCGGGAAGACGCGGTTCGCACCGGCCTCGAGCAAAAAACTGCCGAAGGTGTCGCGGTCGAGTTTGAAAACGGGTTTTTCAAAGTGCCACGCACAGTTGAGAGTGGTGAGTAGATTTAGAAAAGTTAATGAACCTTAAAAACTTTTCACCGAGTCAGTAGTTAGACTCGGTGATGGCAAACCGATAACATTTCTTGTGGAGGCATGATGGAACGCTCTTTTTTACGCCTGTTCGTACTCCCCTTTATACTTCTCTCCGTACTCCTCGGCGCGTGTGTCCCGACAGCGCAGGTCTATCCACCCGATATTCCTATCACCTACCCGACAAGTTATCGCAACTTGTTCGATACGACCCTGCAAACCTTGACCGCCGCCTATGTGCCCGATGGCCTCAGCCGCCGCACCTTTTCGGTCACGCAGGCCGACCCGCAAACCGGCCTCATCACCGCTGTGCGTAACGAACGGGGGCCCTCGAGCAGTGTTCAGTACCGCTACCGCTTTCCTGAAGACGACGCCGACATCGGCGACCGCCGCGGGTCTTACAGCTTCTTTTCCGGCTTGGGTCTCGCGTTTAGCGTGCCGGTGCAGCGCTCGAGCCCTGAACAAACTATCATCACCGTGGTTATCAGGCCCACCGCAGCAGGTGCGTCGTTAATCTACTCGACGCAAGGCCCGGACGGGACGAGTTCAAACGACGGTACCAGGCTCATGCGGAGCGTTCTTGAAAACCTCAATGCCCGGTTTTTAACGTCTGAAACGGCACCGCCAGCCAAGCCTTAATCCGCAGGTTGCAAGCCGCAATGACACGTTCGTCGTTGCGGTTTTACTCGAGCCGCTCCCGACCCATAAGAGGTCGCAACACCTCCGGTACGACGACGCTGCCGTCCACTTGTTGATAGTTTTCCAGCAGCGCCGCCACCATCCTGAGCATCCCGAACGCACTGCCGTTTAGCGTATGCACGAGTTCAGTTTTGCCTCTACCCTGAACGCCGCCCTCACGAAACCGGGTTTGGAGCCGCCGCGCCTGAAAATCGGTGATGTTAGAGACTGAGGAGACCTCGAGCCAGCGCCCTTGCCCCGCGCTCCAGACCTCCAAATCGTACTTTTTCGCCTGGGTAAAGCCGATGTCGCCGGTACACATGTCGAGCCTGCGGTAGGAGAGACCTAGTTTGTCCAGCAAGCCTTCGGAAAGCGCCGTCATCTCCTCCATCGCTGCGTAAGAGTCTTCGGGCCGGGTAAACTGCACCATCTCGACCTTATCGAACTGATGAGCGCGGTTGATGCCGCGCACGTGTGCGCCGTAGCTCCCTGCCTCACGGCGCAAACAGGCGCTCGCCGCCGTGTACTTGAGCGGGAGTTCTGCTGCGTCTAAAATCTCGTCCCGGTGCATCCCGGTCAGGACGAGTTCTGATGTGGGAATAATATAAAACCCGTCGGTCACTTCGTACATCTGCCCCTCTTTGTCGGGCAGGTGTCCGGTGGCGCTCGCGCTCTCAGGCGTAACCAAGAGCGGCACTGTAATTTCGGTGTAGCCTGCGTCCACGATTTCGTTGAGGCAATACTGAACCAGCGAACGCAAAAACCGTGCGCCGACGCCTCTGAAGATAGGAAACCCGGCCCCACTCGTTTTGACGCCCGCCGTAAGGTCGAGCCAACCGCGCTCAGAAGCGAGTTCCCAGTGCGGTTTCGGGTCGAAGTCAAAGACGGGTTTGCTGCCGCGCTCAAAGGCAACTTTGTTATCGTGTTCGGACTCGCCGTAGGGGACGCTTGCGTCGGGTAAGTTGGGTAGCTCGAGCAACAACTCACCCAGCTGCGCGTCTAAGCTGCGGCTCTTTTCTTCTAACCGCTTGACCTCTTCGCTGACCGCGCCCATCTCACGGATGAGGTCGTCGGCATTCTCGCCGCGCCGTTTGAGCTGACCGATCTCTTTGCTGCTGGCGTTGCGTACGGCTTGTTTGGTCTCTAAGTCGCTCCTTAAGAGCCGGTTTTCTTCGTCGAGCATAATCACTTGGTCGAGTGTGCCTAGTACGCCCTGCAGCTGTTTGGCGCGGATGGCGCGCCGCACTGCCTCGGGATTGTCACGGATAAGCCGTAAATCGAGCATTTTTTAAGCGTACCTGATTTAGACCTGAGCCTCAAAAAGTCCGGATGCTTGTGTAATACGCACCGCACCTTCAGCTGCTATCCGCCCTTTGATATGCTGCTTGAAAGCTCTGAACTTCTCTATTTGCGTGGCGGTAGGTCGTTCTCTAAGCTGGGCGGCGGCTGTGGCTGAGAGGATAAATGCGAGGAGCGGTTCGGCTTCTGTGACCTCGAGCGAACTCTCGCGTCTATGCAACGTCACGTCGCTAAAGTGCGCTGACAGCATTTCTATGCCGTCCTCGAGCCGAAACCTGCCAGCGGTGTGGGCGGCGCGGATGTGCTCGAGGGTCTCACCTTCGGCGAAATGTGCGGCTAAATCCCCGATTTCTTGCATGTGCGTTCGTCCGTTGGTCGAGGCGTAAAAACGCCCGCCGGGTCGGAGTACCCGCCGAATTTCTGCGAGTGCACGGTGTTGGTCGGGGACGTGGTGGAGCATATGAACCGCGATAACGGCGTCAAATGAAGCGTCGTCAAACGGAATGGCTTGTGCGTCTACGACTCCGTAGCTGAATGTATTCAGTTCGTTTTTAAGGTAAGACTCGGCTTCCTCAAGCATTCCCGGTGAGGCGTCCGTCAGTGTAACGTCCCAGCCCTGCGGAACTCGCTCCAGGTTTTCACGCCATAACTTCGCGGAGCCGCAGCCCAGCTCGAGCACCCGCGCCTCGTCCGGTAGAGCAAAATGGTCGAACAGCCACCGGTACCAGTTCTGCCGGTTCGTGCTAAAACGTGCGTGGAGCGCAATACGGGCGTCTAGATTGGCGGCGTTACGGTACTGCTCGGTGAGGTCAGACATAGCCGATTGTACTTGGGGCATCTCTGCTCGTTATCGTTTAGCTGGATTTGAACTAGACTCGAGCCTCAAAAAGCCCTGTCGCCCTCGCGATCCGTACTTCGCCAGTTTCAGCTAAAGCTCGGTTGACCCGCTCCCGTAAAGCCGACATCTTTTCGGGGTTTCTTTTTGCGTTTTCAGGCGTGACTGAAAGAATGTAAGCAATGATGGGTTCGGCTTCAGTGACGAGCAGGTCGGGGTCGCCTTCAGGACGGTGCAGTTTTACGTCGGAGAAACATGGAAGGAAATAGTCGGGGGCGGTCTCGAGGGTAAAGTCCGTGACGTGACTGTTTTGTAAGCCCCTGTAAACGCTGTTGTCCGGGGCCAAGTCGATAGCCAAATCGTCCAGTTCACGCAGATGGTGCGCTCCGTTCGTCGCCGCAAAAAGCCGCCCGCCGGGTCTAAGAACGCGCTTTACTTCGCTCAAGGCTTGGGGCAAATCGGGAACGTGATAGAGCATGTGGTTGGCGACAACTATGTCGAAAGCATTATCGTCAAAAGGTAAGGCTTGTGCGTCGGCTACGGCAAACGTAAACCCGGAGGAGTCTTTCAGATACGCCTCGGCCTCTGCAATCATGCCAGCTGACGCGTCGGTCAGGGTGATGTTCCAGCTCGGCGGTTTACGGTCTAGATTCTCACGCCATAACCGTGCGGGGCCGCAGCCTAGCTCGAGCACCCTCGCGCCCTCTGGCAGATTGAAATGCTCGAACACCCAGCGGTTCCAGTTCACCCGGTTGAGGCTGAAGCGGCGGTGAAGAGCGGCGCGGGCGTCTAGGTTCGAGGCGTCTTTGTACTGCTCTGCAAGCTCAGTCATAACCAACTTTAACTGAATTTACAATTCATCTTCAGCTCTACCGCTCCCGCACTCGCATCTTAATACCGGAGAGCGGCCCGCCCGTGCCCTGATACACCTGCCGAATCTCCTGTCCCGGTTCCGGCGTAAGCTCAAAACGTCTGAGGATGGTCGCCGCCATCGCCTTGATCTCAACGGTCGCAAAGTTCAGCCCGATACAGACCCTCGGCCCACCGCCAAACCCGACGAGCGCGTAAGGGTGTCGTTTATCCTCTTCTCGAGGGGGCGCAAAGCGGTCGGGGTCGAAGTGCTCGGGGTCACGCCAGATATGTGGGAGCAGATGACTCGCGGCAACCGAGTAGAGCACCCGCTGACCTACCGGGACGGTGTAGCCGCCGAAGGTAAACGCTTGCGTGCTGCCGCGCGGCCCGTTCGCTACCGGAGGATAGAGGCGTTCGGCTTCGGACAGCGCGTAGCCTAAGTTCCTCATCTTTTTGACAGCCTCCAAGTGCGGCTCATTTTCGCCCAATACTTCGTCAACCTCTTGTCTGACCCGTTTCAAATAGTCAGGATGCGTACTGAGCAGATATAAAAGCCACGCACTCAGGCTCGTCGAGGTTTCGTGTCCAGCGACCAGCAAGATGTTGAGGTGGCCCAAGAGCTGCGCGTCGGTGAGGGCGCGGCCTTCGTCGTCTCTGGCCTGAACTAAAATGCCCAAGATATCGTGAGTAGGTCTTTGCCGCCGTGCTTCAATCTGCGCTTGCAACAGCGGCCTCAGCGTGTCTCGAGCGGCGTACGCCGAGGCGAAGTAGTCTTCTTCCGATTGGGCGTTCGGGTCGCCTTGCAACAGCGTGACAAACAGCTCCCGGAACCGGTCAACTTGCGGGCCAGCGGCAAAGCCTACGAGCGCCTCGGCTGCCACGTCGAAGGTGATTTTGCGGGCTTCGTCGTAGAGGTCAACACTGCCCCGTTCGCCCCAGTCGGCAATCCGCGTCTCGATCACGCGGTTTATGATCGGCAGGTAACGGTCCATATACCGGGTTGCAAACGCCGGGTTCATCATCTTGCGCTGGCTGTCGTGTTCCGGCCCGTCCATGTTGAGGAGACCCCGACCCATCACGTGACCGATCATCGGCGTCCAACCGAGGTCGTGCGAGAACACCTCACGGCTGCTCAGCAGCATAAAGCGGTTGGCTTCGGGGCCGACCATGTAGACGACTCTGTAACCGGGCCAGTCTGCCGTAAAAATCGGGCCGTGCTGTTCGTAGCAGTCCGCCAGAAAAGACCCGACCCGGAAGGGGTAGTCGTCCGGAACCGTAACGTGAGGCAGCCTGTCAAAACCTTTGGTAGCTAGTTGAGTGGTCATAAGCTTCTCCCCATTCCTAAACAGTAGAGTGACAAGGTGAGAGGCGTTTGGGGGTGACGCACAGAATGTCCGCGTCCCGGAAAGTGTGTGCTATTTGTTTCGCCGAAGTTGGGTAATCTGCCCTAGCCAGCGGTCGAACAGCGGTACCACCGGGTTGTCACGGGCTGTCACGATGTCGATATGGGTAAACCCGGGGATGACGTAGCTCGAGAACAGTGCGCCCGCCCGCAGGTTGCTGTACGCCGAAAACCCGTCCAAGCTCGTGACTAGTCCGCGCCCCGCGCCGACCGCTAACGTCGGCACCGTCACTTCGCTGTGCGCGGCAAAATTGTCCCGGTTCGAGAGGTCGAGCGGCAGTTCGCTCATATCGACGAGCAGCCGGAGCGGAAAGTACCACTCGTTGAAGTTGCTCTTCGGCGTAGTGCGGGCGCGGAGATATTCGGACATATCGGTGTATTCGTGCGCCGGGTCGCCGGGGCTCCACGTTACCCGGTCAAACCCCTCGGCGACCCCGGCGACGGTGCGGCTCGAGCTGCTCCCCGGGCCGTCTATGATAAACGCGGTCAGGTTCCCGCCGTACCGCGCCCCGACCGCTTCACCCAGCGACGCGCTAAACGTTGCCGAAGGTGCGTAATCCTCATCGGCCTGAATCCCTATACGCGCCAGATTTGTCACCGGAAACGTCGTGTCCGGGGCGAGGCCATTAGGTCTGAAACGGGCTAAAAGCCCCTTTACTTCCTGCTGCGCGTAAAATCCCGGCCCTAAGCCAATAGAGACGAACGGCATTCCCCGTCCGGCGTCGTAGCCGGTCGCGGCGGGGATAAGCTCGAGGCCGCCCAGCGACAAGCCGGCGGTCAAACTAAATGCTCCGGTACGTCCGAGGGTGCCGTCGAGTAGGAGAAGCCCATCAATTTGTGCGTCTCCCAAACCCTCATGACCTAAACGTTTATCAAAGCGGTACGCTGCGTAAAAGCTGACGATGCTCGCGCCCAGTGAGTGCCCGCCTAAAACGACGGTTTCGGCCCTCTCGTTTGCCTGTTTGACGACTTCGTGCAGGTCGTTAAGGTGCGTAACGAGTCCCCAGCGGCGCATAAACCCCAGTTCTTCTTCGGGGACAGCACTAAATCCGGCGGGTGTTCCGGCGTTCTCGATGTAGTAGCGGTAGGCGGTGCCTGGGTTGTGGGTGCGGAGGCTTTCGCGCAGGGCGCTGAGGTCTTCTAACCCGTTCGCCCGCCGGTCGATGGCCCAGACCTCGAGCCCCGCACGGCTGGCGACCAACTCCCGCGCGAGCACGTCGAAGCTCGTCGCGCCGACGAAAATCCCCGGCATCAAGATGAGGATGGTGTCAGGGTCTTTATGGGCAACTCCGTGAGCTTCTGAAGGGGCGTCCGGCGCGTAGTAGCGCAGATAAAAGGCGCGGTTCAGCGCTTTGGGCGTCCCTGGGGTGGCTTCGCCGGGGAGCGAAACATACTCAGTTTGAACACGCCCAAGTGCAAATTGCTGCGGCGCTGCCCGCAGCTTTAGGTCGGCGCGCAGGTTGGGAATCGGTAGACAACTTGCGAGCAAGACCCCTAGCGCCCATACAGCAGATAAAACCTTACGCTTCATCTAAGAAGTTTATAGAATTGTTGCTCCTAAGGATAGCAACTGGACAGATATCCGAACAAAGCGCACTGAAAACATGCTTCGTGCAAACAGGGGCGGCGGCTCACACGGAGGGTGGAGACGTTTGGTTGGCGGCGCAAACGAACGTGCTGGCGGAATGAGCTTGGGGTATTGGTTCATCCGTTAAAAAGCGCTCACCACAGGCAAGGCAGCGACGCCAAATTTGCGGGGTGTGCGGTGGCGTCTTCTTCTGCCCCAGACGTAGGGATGCTTGTGGGCGTTCCAATAGTCGGTAGCTTGTTGGACGGGTTCGACCATCTCGGTCCAGACCTCGAAGCGCCTGCTCTTAAGAGCCAAAGAGCGGCGCGTCTTCCACCAGGGCTCAATAAGGTTCAAGTAGCCCGCGTACTCAGGTTGGAACACGAACTCCCAGCGAGGGTAGGCAAGACTGAAGAGCATGACGTCGTAGGCGCTGTGCATGTAGAGGTTATCGACGATGGCGTAGCCCCGTTCGACCTCGGATGGTAGCCACTGCTCGACCTTCTCCAAGAACTCGACATAGTTTCCCACGATGCGGCGCGAGTACATTTCGGTGAGCACCTCACCTGTGGCGGGTTGCAGTGCGCCAAACACGAAACCACCTTTGGGACGGTGCTGGTAATCGAGGGCGACCTTTGCTCGTCCAGCAGGGGACCGTGAATCTTAGTGAGCTGCTTGCCTTCATAAGTTCGCGAGGCGAGCGGTCCTATCTCGTCTATACAGAGGACTACGCTGTGTGCTGGAGAGTCGGTGCAGAGCCGTTCAATGACCCCCTTTTTTCGGCGAAGTCGGGATCGACGCGCTGCCCGAACCACCCTTGTTGTTGTCGCCAGCGCAACCCTTCGTTTCTGAAGATTTCGCTCATGCGGCTACGGCTCATAGCGACGCCTTTTGCTTCACTCAGGTAGGTCGTCAATCTACCGAGGGTCCAAGCGCCGAACGGCAAGCCCAGCGTGTCCGGCTTCGTTAAGGCGGTTTGAATCACGACGCTCACGTGCTCCGTCTTATAGATGTGCGGACGTCCATGACGCGGTCCTTCTTCTAACCCTGGGATACCTAGCTTGCTCAAGCGGTTGACCCACTTCCGCACACTTTGATGATGCAGCCCTGGGCCTTTCGGCAATCTCTTGCACGAGTAAACCCCGGTGCGACAGTAAGACAACCCGTGCCCGCCGCACCTTACTCACTCCCATCGTGCGCGAGCGTTCGAGAGCGTTTGAGTTCCCAGTATTCCGCTTCGGTTAACTTGCGAACACGGGTGTAAGGGCGCATAACTCACCTCCGCTTAACTGAGAGTCCAAGCTTAGTCCTGAGTCGAATTAACCGGATGAACCATTATGCGGTCTTTACGCTCAAGTACCGCATAATGCCAAAGGCTTTACACGCTCGCGTATGAAGCCGTCAGAAACATGGGCATTCTTTAAGCGCCGTAGCGCTTCATTTTCTGGGACTTGCCATACGGCTTCCACCACCAGCCTCGGTTCTAGCTGGCTAAACCCTTTGCTTTACGTCATTGCTCTTGGCCTCGGCTCGAGCCCTACGCCGAGACAGCGTAACGAACGCAGCGAGTCCCAAGAGCACGCTAGGTGTTACCCCTTTTGCCGCGGGGTCTTGACCTTCGCGTGGGTAGCGAGCACCCCGGTCATCGTCGCGCCGAGCAGCAGACCCACTAAAGGTGTAAGTGCGGGGCGAAAAAACCCCAGCAACAACCCCAGTGCGCCCCCTACCTCAACTGCGCCAGTCACAACGCGAAACCACTGCGGATAACGGTGGCGATCGAAATCGTCAACCATCTCGTGAGTTCCGGCCAGTTTAGAACCGCCGGAGCCTAAAAATACGAGGCCGAGCAACCCTTGTACAAACTTACTGATAAGTCCCATGGTGTCCTCCGTCACAAACTGCAGCTTTTCCTAATTCGCCGTCTTGTGCGTATTGGTTTTTACAGCTCTAGTGCTCGGGGCTACAGCAAAAGGCAGCACTTGGCTTGGCGTTACGCCGCTACGCTGTACCCACCGCTGTTGAACCTCCCGGAGTCCTGCCTGATACCCGTGACGGTGAAACGCCAGGTAACCGTCAGGTCTGACTAACAGCGCACTGCCGTCTTTTGCCCCGAGTCTGTCCGGAAAGGAACGCCCAAAGTCAGCGAAAATCGGAACCTCGCCCGGCTTAGGCGTGCCTTGTCCGAGAATGCCCATAACCTTGACAGTTTTACCCACTTGGCTTATACTCCGCGCCCTAAGTCCGCGAGACGCCCCGAAAGGTCGTCACGTGCGCGTTCTGTGTCAATTAACATTTGTATCAATTATAGCCACAGTGATTGAAGCAGCGTGCAGCTTCTTGCGGTGAGACGGTAGCGATAACACCGGCAATGGCGTCGATGAGGTCTGCCACCTGAGTTGCACGGGCTTTTCTAAGGAAGGCTTTAAGCTTGGAGAAGACCAGCTCGATGGGGTTAAAGTCGGGAGCGTGCGTCGGGAGGTAGCCAAGGTAACAACCCGCACCTTCGATAAGCCGCCTGACATGCTTGTTGTGGTGGATGGTGAAGTTATCGCGTGGCGCTCTCACTCCGTTCGGACCCATAAATACCACTTGACCGGGTTTTAGCGTAGGGACGAGCACTTCACGTAAATAACCTGAGTTTGGAGTTATTCTCACGTCGGGTACGCAAATCCTGTAGTTTCGGTGACTGACGACCTTCCCGAAGACTGCGACTTCGCCGTTTCTTAAAAACACTCGAGCGTTTTGGCCATAGGTACGCTTTACGCTTATGAGAGGAAACCTGTCAGGGACAGAAAAACTATCCCCGGAGAAGCCTCGAACTCAGGTTAAATAGGTTGGGAACGCGTTCGTGTCTACGGCACCGGGATGGATCAAATACCGCTCAGGGTCGAGTCCTCGCGGGGTAACGGCGGCAATCAAGCTAACTTTACCTTCTTTGCGTCTAGGTGCGTCAGCAACGGCGCAGGTTTCTTTAGCTGAGCGGGCATAGCTGCGCGCTAAACCTAGCCACGCGCCGCTCCCGTCTAAAAATACAAAATCCTCAGCATCAAGCCGGGTGACTTCGGTCAGCCACTGCTTACGGGCGTCTTCGTCTCGCTCTTACAGGTGAGCATCGCAGATGCAACGCGCTATGCGCTTGACCTGTGCGTAGAGACGCTTTTTTTGCGACTGATACCCAGCCGTTTGCAACACAAATTTACTGTCGAAAAGGCGAGTCCAATCCCTTGCTCGGCAGCAAACCGTTCGGCATGTTCCATCAATGTGTCATCGCGATGTGCCTCGAGCTGCTGTTGCAAAGCTTGTATCTGCTCCGGGTTTAGCTTGCGTGTACTGACCTGCTTCCAGAAAACGAGTCCAGGCTAAAGTGGAGAAAACGACCTAATCTAGAGCTTTAAGGAGGCTCGTATGAAAAGGTCGAAGTTTACCGAAGAGCAGATCGCCTTTGCCCTCAAGCAGGCAGAGTCAGGGGTAACAGTCGCTGAGGTGTGCCGGAAGATGGGCGTGTCAGAGAACACCTTCTACAACTGGAAGAAGAAGTTCTCGGGGCTCGGCGTGTCCGAATTGCGTCGGCTCAGGCAGCTCGAAGAGGAGAACCGCAAGCTCAAGCAACTCGTAGCCGACTTGAGTCTCGATAAGGCGATGTTGCAGGACGTGCTGGGAAAAAAGCTTTAAAGTCAGCAGCGAAGCGGGAACTCGTGCTGAAGTTGCAAGACGCCTGGAGGGTGAGCGAACGTCGAGCGGCCAGGGTGATTGGAGCACATCGTTCGGCTATTCGCTACCAACCCAAACGTCCCCTGCTCGACGCGCCTATCCGCAAGCGCATGGAGGAGATCGCTGCTGTAAGGATTCGTTACGGCTACCGGCGTATCCATATCCTCCTACAGCGTGAAGGCTGGCGGGTCAACTCTAAGCGTGTGTACCCCGTATTTACTGTCTGGCTGGGCTCAACCTTAGAAGCAAACGACCCAAAAGAAGACGTATGGCAAGTCACCGCATCTCTCGTCCTGACGTGACAAAAGCCAATGACTGCTGGACCATGGATTTTGTCTCCGACGCCCTCTTTAACGGCAAACGCTTTCGAGCGTTGACCGTCATGGACCAGTACACCCGAGAGTGCTTAGCTATTCATACCGACCAAAACATCAAAGGCGATCAGGTCGCCGTCTTGATGAGCCAGCTCGCTGCCACTCGTGGCATCCCCAGGCGACTGCAGACCGACAACGGTAGTGAATTCGTCAGCAAAGCTCTGGACAAGTGGGCTTACGAAAACCAAATCACGATGGACTTCTCTCGTCCTGGTCGCCCTACCGATAACCCCTTTATCGAATCGTTCAATGGTTCACTCAGAGACGAGTGTCTGAACATCCACTGGTTTTTATCACTCGAAGATGCTCGGGAGAAGATCGAAAACTGGAGGGTCGAGTACAACCATTTCAGGCCGCACTCGGGACTCGGAAACATCCCACCTGGACAGTTCGCTCAGCAAGCCGTAGGCTATTCGTAAGGTCGTTTTCTCCTCCTTCACCTGGACCAAATTCTGGCAGCGGGTCAAAAGACGCCTAGACTCACATCCGAAATGGCTCAGCTATAGGGGTTTCCTCAGGACTACTATTGCAGCTATGTCAAGCTTTAGTCTGTCCTGGTGCTACACCATGCATCTATCTGGCTATGACAGACGTTACCGGGCAAAGCTGTTACAAGCTAGTGCCTCCCTTTTTTTGTCGGTGTTGCATGTCCCAAATAGGCTATACGGGAACATCTATGAAGTTGCTTCATACAGAGAAGGGGTCTAGACGATGCTTAGTACCAAACGCACCAATTGAGCTTGCCGGTGCGTAGCGGTTTTGCTAAATACCTGCTTGAGTTGGTTGCGTACTGTGCCAAGTTTGACTTGTAAACGAACCGCTATATCCTCGACAGCGTAGCCCTCAGCTAGCAAGAGCGCCACACGCGCCTCGGCGGTCGTTAGACCGAATAGGCTTCTTAGTACTTTGGCAGGAACGGCACGCTGCCGCTCGGGATCATCTAAAATCAGGAGCACCTCAGACGTTTCGCTCCTTGGTATGGGCAACACGGTAATCAGCAGTGGCGCGGCGGGTGAGGTACGCGTAAGGAGAAGCGTATCGCCCGCGCTTCCCGAAACGTCTTTACCGATGGCTACGCAGCGCCGCACCGCCTCGAGTACAAGCTGATGCTGTTTGGCCGTGCTCACATAGAGCTGTCCACAACGCAGTGAGAGGCCGTCGTTGCGGCTTAGCAGCATTTCGGCGGCGGCGCTTAGCCATGACACCTTGCCGCTCACGTCTACGACGAGACAAGCGCGCCCCAGCGCCTCGAGTGCAAAAGCGCGCGCCCGCTGCTCCTGACGCAGGTGCCACCACTTGAGGTGAACAGCCTGGGCGCGCAAAACGTGAGGCAATAGTAGAGACAGCGACGCCGCAACTTGTTCGTCAAACGGCCCCAGCGCCTTGGGTCGCCCAAGCATCAGATAAAACCCGGTTTGACGGTCCGCTGAAAACCCGGTACCTCCGACCACATAGAAGAACTCGTGGGCTTGCGCAAACTCGTGATAGAAGGGCGAACGTTCAAACATGTCATCCGCGCAGACCTCACGGCGGTCGAACGTCAATAATCCTTGCGCCAAACCGCGCGCAATGACCTCGTTGGTAAAACCATCTTGCCTGGCCCAGTCGTCTGTGTAGACAAGTTGGTCTTCTAGCGAATGATTCGCGCGTACTGAAAAGGTCTCTCCTGGCGCGTTCAGACCAAGCCGGGTACTGTCGTACCAGTTCAGGTTCTCTTGCTTGACGGTGTTGTGCATAAACGCCATGCTGCCGCCGAAATGTGAGCTCAGGGACTCGATAAACGCCGGGTACAAGCTTGAATCGGTTGCAGCTTCGTAGAGTGCTGCGGTAAGGGTGACCAGTTGCGCTTCTGAACGTATCATGACCTGCACCCCCGGGGTGACTTACTTGCGGTTCACGATGATGCACGACGCTGGCCTATTCTAGCGTGTTTAGGCAGTTATACCCTTTACTCTCAGGGTAACTAAAAGTGTCTGTTAATTTCCCTAAGCCCTGCTGAAATGTGAAACGGTATAGCCCATTTGGGACATGCAGAAGTTCCGAGAAAGTAGGACGATAGCGTTTGAATTAGATTTAGTTTCGAACACGGTTCGTTTGCTAGCCAGCACGCTCATAAACGACCACAATCCGAACCTAGTTATGAAGGAGAATACATAAGACCTCAATCCCTCTAGGCCTAGATAAACCTTGAAAGCGGTTCCCAGCACTGCACTTGCTGCGGTCTCTTTAACCCCACTATCCATTAAAGCGTTTATTTATTGAGTCCCTTTCTCTAAAGACTGTATATGTTTCTTTTTTCGTCAGGTAGAGGATAATCATTACACTCAAAAGGTTAATGCCTTAACCTATTGCGACTGCAAAGTCATTCGATACGGCTCACGAACAACTCGTTTTTCAAAGTCAAGAACTTGGCACAGAAGCCAGGTCACTTGCCGAACTATCAAAAGGAGTACATCATGGCAGGTTGCCGAAGAGCAAGAGTAACGATACTTTCGGTTAATGTAAGTAAATCTGAGTCTTACGGTCTCTTCGGTGAACCTGGGGGTTCAGCAGAATGGGATTTGGTATTCACTGTTGCTGGGCAGCAAGAACGAAGGCGAATTAATGGAGTTAGAGACGGTAGTGTTCTCGGTATCAACCTTCCGTTTGTTGTAGATCTCAACAGTCTTCAGGAAGAGCTACAAGTTTCAGTGTCCGGACAAGAGATCGATGATTCTTCAAAGAATGATTCTATTCCCGCAGCAATTTATAGAATCGTTCCAGTAGATAATTGGGTAGAAGGACAAACGTTGGATGCAGCTGCTTCTAGTAAAGACTTTTCATACACTTTCTCTTTTAGGATCGAGTGTGCTGAGGCGTTAGCTTCTACTTCCGACAAACTTACTACTTCCGAACCAGAGGTAACATCTGGCGTTGGCGCAGCAGCATGGACGAAGGACAGACTAGATGTACTTGGACGCGGCTTAGACAACGCTTTGTGGCACCGCTGGTTCGACAATGGGAGCTGGCATAACTGGGAGTCTTTAGGCGGCGTCCTTACCTCGGGACCTGCGGCTGTCAGTTGGGGTACGGGTCGTTTAGATGTACTTGGACGTGGTCAGGACAACGCCTTATGGCACCGCTAGTTTGACAAGGGTAACTGGCACAATTGGGAGTCTCTGGGCGGTGTGCTCACTTCAGGACCTGCAGCTGCTAGCTGGGGTGCTAACCGTATAGACGTGTTCGGACGTGGTCAGGACAACGCCCTGTGGCACCGCTGGTTCGACAGTAGTGGTTGGCATAACTGGGAGTCTCTGGGCGGCGGACTTACCTGAGCTGGGAGGACAAAATTTGGTGCACATCGTGCAAACAACAAAAAATCTCGACTAACTTTAGATATTGAACTCAATATCCAAAGTTAAAGACTTGTAAGCAAAGGACTTGTTGCCGTATTTGAACCTTTTTAAGAGGAAGTGATACCTATGCCCCGCCTATCCCACGGTGCCGTTATTACCACTGACCAAATACAAGCGGCGTTTGAGCGCATCGCTCAGCTTAGTAATGATGTTCCTTTTGGAGCCTTTGTACTGGCCCCACCGAAGTTTTCAAAGTTCGCGTTTCTCTTTCCCGAGCTTCAAACGAATCCAGACAATCTACTCCCCGAAGGGCAGGAGACGAGAGACGCCTTGATAAAGCTGGGGCAGACGATGCGCGACGTCAGTAACGGCTCGAGTGAAGGCGACTCGAGTATTCCCGCTGCGTACACGTACTTGGGCCAGTTTATTGACCATGATATTACGGTCGACCTGGTTTCGGCACCCGAACTAGCGGACTTACTTAAACCCGAGCTTACGCCCCTCGGAGCAGATTTTATTCAAGACAATCTTCACAACGGGCGCACGCCGATGCTTGACCTTGATTCTGTTTACGGTTTGCCAGCGCCCTATCAAAATGAACGTTTGGGGACGGGAAAAGCTACCCGACTCGACCGTAGCCAAGCGCCGTTTAGTAACAACCAAGCACCATTTTTGCGTCCAGAAAAAAAGAACGACGATAACCACGATGTACCACGAGACCCACGCCATAAGGATCCGAATTACGACCGTGCCGCACTCATTGGCGACCCACGGAACGATGAAAACACCATTATTGCGCAGCTCCACACCGCGTTCCTACGTGCCCATAATGCGCTGGTAGACAAGGGACTTACTTTCCGTCAGGCACGGGCGCTCTTGGTACAACACTACCAGCACATTATCATCCACGACTTCTTGCGCCGCGTCGTAAACGAAGAGATTTTAGACGGTATCCTAAAGAACGGGAACCGCGTGTTTAGGGGGGCGGCAGACCCGCTCTATATGCCCCTCGAGTTCTCGGTAGCGGCCTACCGGTTCGGTCACAGCATGGTGAGAGCTTCTTACAATTTCAACCTCAACTTTAACCGGAGCGGCGATCCAGGGACGACGCCTGCTAGCCTCGGTCTTTTGTTTACCTTTACGGCCATGTCCGGACAACTTGGCAACGAAACGGTTATCGATTTCGACACGCTTCCTGAAAATTGGATTATCGAGTGGGAAAGGTTTGTCGACAGCTCGGCAAATTTCGAGAAGGCGAGAAAACTTGACACCCGGCTTGTCGAGCCGCTTTTCGAGCTTACCGATATTGAAGGGAAGCCCTTAAATGCTCGTCAGCAACATGCAGGGTCATTAGCGGTGCGAAACCTTTTGCGCGGTTATCTGCTCCGTATGCCGACGGGACAAGCCGTAGCGGGCACACTTAACCTGCCTGCGCTCACACCTCAAGAGATCGTTGAGGCGGCGGACGGTGAGCAGGCAGATGTCTTGCGTGAAGCCGGTTTTCTTGAGCGCACGCCGCTCTGGTACTACTTGTTAGCTGAAGCAGCTCACGGTGGGGGCGAGCGCTTAGGGCCGGTAGGCAGTACCATCGTTGCAGAAGTCCTGATTGGGCTGATCCGCAAAAGCCCCTATTCGATTCTTACCCGCGACTGGACACCCTCATTAGGTCGTACGCCTGGTCGCTTCGAGCTTCCTGACCTACTGCAGCTTGCTGGGGTGCACGCTTGAGCAGGACTGAACCCCGGTACAACATTCGTCACCAAAGCTTCCTACAAAACGGGGCCGTCGTTGAGGTTCACAACGGTTGGTTTGGTCTATCTCAAGCTACTCTGGATAAAACTGCGTTTCGACCAAAGGCCGATGAAGTCTTCTACTTGCGCCAAATTTGTCTAGCTGACTTGGCCCCAAATAGTGTAAGGCATAGCTACCGCTTTCAAGAAAGGTTAAGAGATGTTTGGTTCCGAAATCCTCGGCGTTTCTCTCGGACTCATCTTGGTTTATTTGCTGCTCAGTCTCATCGCGTCCGCGGCTACGGAGATCATCGAGGCATGTCGCAAAAAGCGTGCCAGCGACCTCGAGCGTGGAGTCCGAACGCTTCTAGCAGATCCTTCTGGTCGCGGCTTAACACAAAGGCTCTACGAACATCCCCTAATCGCAAGCCTAACTTTGGGAACTTATGAACCTCAAAAGATCAAAAATGGACGCTATAAAACGGGCTCCGACTTACCGTCTTATATCCCTTCACGCAACTTCGCGCTCGCCTTGCTGGATCTCTTCATACCAGTTACTGACGCCCGACAGGCCGACAAGGCGGAAGCGCCAGAAGCGTTTAAGCCTCTGAAGCAAACAGTTTCTACGATTGATAACGCCTACATCAAAAAGGTGTTCGGTAGCTTTATCAGCGTCGTAGAAGATGATGTCGATAAGCTGCGCGTGGAAGTTGAGGCTTGGTACGACAGTGGAATGGACCGTGTGGCAGGCTGGTATAAACGTTACGCACAGTGGGTGACGCTAGCTGTCGGGCTCACTATTGCTGTTGCTATCAACGCTGACACGATTGCTATAGGCACTAGCCTCACGCAAGATGAGGCGACCCGTAACGCCATGCTCGGGATCGTCGCGGACTATGCAGCGCACTTACAAGCGAATAGTGATGTGGGGGCGACGCCCGCATCCGGTCAGGAGGCTGCTATAGACAGATCATCGGCTTCTCTCACAAACGATGAGTTAGTTGTTTACCTGAATAACCTTAAGAGAGTTGGTTTACCACTCGGTTGGAATACGGCGGATCCACGCACCTTTCCTGAAGATATTGGTGGGTGGGCGCTTAAGATACTTGGCTGGTTTATCACTGCACTCGCCGTGTCGCTCGGCGCACCATTCTGGTTCGATCTACTCAACAAATTTATGATCGTTCGCTCGACTGTCAAACCTTACGAGAAGCGCCCGGCAGAAGCGCCGGTAGGATAGTGCTAGCGACAAGGCAATGCGTATCTATGTTGGCTCGCACGGTTTCTTTCTCTCCAGGTGCCGCTTCAGCAAACCGCTTTGCCTGCTTATGGGTAAAGCGTCCTTCGGCCCAATTACAGCATCACGCCTTCGCTTGACGGTATTGACAGATTGTCGAGGTGTCCATGTCGGTCACTATACCTTCTCATAGCTACGAACTCATTACCGAGTTAAGCCGTGAACTTAAGCTAAATGCAAGGCAGGTCGGGGAACTCCTTGATATCCATCCCCGCACTTTGCAACGACGTCAAGAGACTGGTTTGCTCGAGGAAGCTGAACTTCTTAGAGCACAGATGTTAGACGAAGCCTTCAGGTTGGCAACGACGGCTTTTCACGACAATGCCAAGGCGCGGAGCTGGCTTTTTTCGGAAGTCGCCACCCTGGGTTTTGAACGTCCGGTAGATCAACTTAAAACGATCCGCGGTTACGAGCGCGTCAAGAACCTCCTCGGGCAGATCGTCTTCGGGGTGTACTAGGTGCGCGTTTGGCGCATCTATGATCACGGAGCCGCTTACGCCTTACGTCCAGACTTCGGTCTCTTTGATGGGCAAGGCGCTGCGCTGTACCCGGGTCGGTGGAACACAGTAGGCATCAAGATGGTTTACACCTCGGGGTCGCCCGCACTCGCCATGCTCGAAATCCTGACCAAACTCAATCCTGCTGCTTTCGGTGTCCGTATGGCTGTCGAGGTAGACGTACCTAGCGACGCTCTCACTTCAAGATGCTGCACCAGTAATGTTGGGTCACCTCCTAGGAGGTGAAGATAACGACACGCAGGCATACGGAAGTAGCTGGATTACAGGAAGGCAAAGCCTGGTTCTCAAGGTACCTTCAGCCACGCTGCCCATTTCAAGTAACTATCTCATTAATCCGCTTCATCCGCAGGCAAAACAGCTTAGGGCGATCCGGCAAGTCGAAGTCACGATGGATCCGCGGCTCGTTCGCAACTTCGGAGCTGACGGCGACAGGTAGATGCTGCTCTCGTTACGCTTCCATGAGGAGACCCGAGTTGTCAAGCCCCCGTAGTGAAGTCATAAAGGTGAAGAGGTTTCTTGCCACGCTTCCATACGCACTCGGTAAGGTGCAGGCTGGGGTCCGGCTGGTGGGTGCTGCTATCTCAACATCGGCTTGTAAAGCCAAGCGCATTGCCGCAGTCACCCGACTAGGGCGTGAACCACTTCTAAAACAGCGTGTGGCCGACGGTATCGGTTTTAAGTACCCGTCTAAGCGGCTTTTGCTAACGCCTTGTCGGCGTTGCGTAGCGGTTCGTAGACTTCCTGGGTAAGCCAGAGGCGGTGAGCAGCACCGCCAGCTTACGAGCAACCGCGACGATAGCGCGCTGCTTCGCAAACCCACCGCCACCGGCCTCGTAGGGTCACCGTGCCGCCTGAGGTCGCAGTCTGGCCCGAAGGGGCCGAGCAGGTAGTGCGCGGATTGAACAAGCAGTCGCCGTAAGCCCTCGTCGCCCCGTTTACTGATGCGCAGCTTTACATCCCTATCCCCGGACTGCTTCTGCCCTGGGGTCAAGCCTAAGAACGCGCCGACGTCTTGGCTCTTCCTAAACCGCGACGGGTTCTCAAGGGTCAACACGAAGGTGAGCGAGGTGATGGCACCCACGCCGGTGACTTGACGTAGTACGTTTGTTTCCGGGTAGGTTTCCTTCCCCAAGACCTTGATGCGCTTCTCCATCACCGAAATCTGCTCGCTCACCTTCTCGATGATAGTCAACACCGGTTCAAGTGCTGCCAGCAGCGCTTCCGGAACGACGGCGCGAGCTTTTCTGGCGAAGGTGCGCGTGCTGCACACCGGCAACCGCGCGCCGAAGGCTTTGACGCTGCCCCGGACATGATTGACGAGCCCGATGCGGCTGCCGACCAGCGCGTCGCGGGAGCGGATCAGCGCTAGATGCGCTTGCGCGTCCCTGCTGCGGTGCTAGATGGGTGAAAGCAGCTTTGGGTCGAAGCGGGCCAGTCTTGCCAGCTTTTGTGCGTCTAGCTTGTCGCTCTTCCGGTCGCCACCGTAGACCAGCCGCACTTTGCGAGCATTAGCGACTAGCACTTCGTGACCAAAACTCTCCAAAAGGCGGCTGATCCAAGGAGAGTGCGTCCCAGTTTCGATGGTGATGAGCGTGGCGGGCTGACTCGCGAAGAACGTCTCTAGACAGCTTGCCCTAGTAGCGACCCGCTTTTCTTTAATGACCTCGCCGGTGTTGGCGTCGAACACGCAGGCGTACGAGAACTTGTCTCCTAAATCTAAACCGACGATCTGCTTGTGTTTCATCGTTACTCCCCTTTCTAGGCGACTGCCGCCTCTAACTGAGCGTACTTACATTAGATAGGGGGTCTCCTCATCCCATCTCGATAACTACTGTGGTGGAGTACTAGAGGCTATCTCAAAAACCCCTGACGGCTTTCGTCCGTCAGGGGTTTGACCGAGCTAGGCGAGTAAGATTAGACGCTCTCAGTCTGAAAAATCATTTTTGAGATAGGTTCTAGCCAGCTTCCGGTGTAGCCTGCACTGCGGTTCGCCGTACGGTGCGCCGCGTCCGCGCCCGCGCCACCAGGCCGCGCTTGGGGCCGAACGCCAACGCTGCGAAAAAGAGCAGCGCCTGCGTCACCACGATGCAGCCGCCGGTCGAGGCGTCCAAGTAAAAGCTGGCGTAGACGCCCGTCACACTCGCCAGCACCGCCGCGCCGACGGACAAGCCGAGCATCCGGTCGAAGCGTTCGGTCAGTAGATAACCGGTGGCACCGGGCGTAATCAGCATAGCGATAGCCAAGATTAAACCGACCGATTGCAACGCCGCCACTACTGTCAGCGTCAGCAGCGCCAGCAGCGTGTAGTACAGCACCGTCGTATTCAGGCCAATCGCCTTGGCGTGGTTGGGGTCGAAGCAGTACAGCATCAGGTCGCGCCGCAACACCAGCGCCACCACCAGCGCGATGCTCCCCGAAACCAGCGTTTGAATCAGGTCGCGCTGCTCGATACCGAGCGCGTTGCCGTACAGGATATGCATCAGGTGAACGTCACTCGGCGTGCGAGACACCAGAATCAGACCCAGCGCGAAGAAGCCCGTAAAAACCAGACCGATCACGGCGTCTTCTTTAATTCGTGAGCGCTGCTTGACCCAGCCGATGACTGCCGCGCTAGTCATACCTGAAACGAACGCGCCGATGGGGAGCGGAATGCCGAGGATATAGGCTAACACCACGCCCGGCAAAACGGCGTGCGAGAGCGCGTCGCCCATCAGCGCCCAGCCTTTTAAGATCAGGTAACACGACAAGACGGCGCTGACCACGCCGACGAAAGCGCTGACGCCTAACGCCGTTTGCATAAACGAGAACTGAAAGGGCGTCGCCAGCCAGCTCCAGATTTGTTCAAAAATCACGATTGGCTCCCTTGGGTTGTGCTTGTTGAAACACGCGTAGGCGGGTTTGTAGAAGCAGAACGCCGTATCATCCGGCGGCTAAGCGCTTGTGCCAGTAAGCCGCGCTTTGGCGCGACAGCTAGCACGACAATGAATACTAGCGATTGAGCAAATACAATGCAACCGCCCGTCGAAGCGTTTAGATAGTAGCTGGCGTAGATACCGACGATGCAGGAGAATACGCTGACTGCAACCGCCAGTAGCAACATCCGGTCGAAGCGGTCGGTCAACAAATAGGCGATTGCGCCCGGTGCCACCAGCATCGCCACCACCAGCACGATGCCGAGCGTTTGCAGCGCCACAACCGTTGTCAGACCCAACAAGAGCAGCAGCAACCAGTTCAAGCGGCCCGTGTTCAGGCCGATAGCTTGCGCGTGGTTGGGGTCGAAGCAGTAGAGCAGCAGGTCGCGCCGAAAGACCAGCACCAAAACGAGGGTGATGACGCCGACGACCAGCGTCTGCACCGCGTCGGCGTCGGCGATGCCCAGCAGATTACCGAACAAAATACTGTTGATACCGAGTTGCGGCGGCAGGTAGCCGAAGGTTGCGTAAATCCACTCGGCTAGTCTCGGAACCATGCTGACCAGCACCAGGCCGAACCCGAAAAAGGCCGTAAAGACGATACCGATCACCGCGTCAGCGCGGAGGCGGGTGTTGTTCTCGGTCCAGCCGATCAGAAAGACCGCTGCCAGCCCGGAAACCAGTGCGCCGATACCGAACGGGACGCCCACCAGGTACGCCAGCACGACGCCCGGCAGTACCGAATGCGACACGGCGTCGCCCATGAGCGACCAGCGCTTGAGCGTGACAAAACACGACAGCACCGCGCTGACCACGCCGACCATCATGCCGACGCCGAGCGCCTTGACCATAAATTGGTACTGAAACGGATCGAAAAGCCAATGTCCGATACTCTCTAACATCGCTACCGCTCCACCGGGAATTGGGGTTCACCCTGAGGCGCACGCTGCGCTGCGCTGTTCGCGCCAAGATGCGCCTCGAGCGCCATCTCTTTACCCTGATCACTGTTAAAAACCAGGTGGCTAAAGACGCCGCCGTAGGTTTTGGCGATGTTTTCAGGTGTGAAGGTGGTCTCGAGCGGCCCATACGCAAGTACGGTGCGGTTAATCAGCGCCACTTCATCGCAGAACGACTCGATGGAGGCCAGGTCGTGCGTACAAATGACAATGGTGCGGCCTTCGTCACGCAGTTCACGCAGCAGCTGGATCATCGCCTCTTCAGTTTTGGCGTCGATACCGGCAAACGGCTCGTCTAAGATCATGACCTGCGCGTCTTGTGCGAGGGCCCGGGCTAAAAAGGCGCGTTTACGCTGCCCACCTGAAAGCTCGCTGATCTGACGGTGACGAAACTCGGTCATGTTGACGCGCTCCAAGCTCTGCGTGACGGCGACCTTGTCGGCGGCGCGGGGCGTGCGGAGGATGTTCATAAACCCGTAACGGCCCATCATCAGCACGTCCTGCACGCTGACCGGAAAGTTCCAGTCAACTTCTTCAGCCTGCGGCATATAGGCCAGATAGCCACTCTTCTGGGCTTTTTTGACCTCATCCCCACTGATCAGCACGCGTCCGGTCGTCGGTTTTAGAAAGCCCATAATCGCCTTGAACAAGGTGGATTTCCCGGCACCGTTGGTACCGACGAACGCACAGACCGCGCCTTGCGGCACGACTAAGTTGGCGTCTTGCATGGCTACAAACCCGTTGTAGTCAACTGTGACCGATTCTACTTTAATCGCTGGTTCCATAATCTCCTCTTTTACCTCTGCTGCCTTGTCAGACTAATAAATATACACGTGTAAGCCCCAACCTCTTTTGGAGAGGCTAGGGGTCGTGGTAGAACATGGATACGCGCCAAGCTTGTGTACTCTCAGCATTTTTATAGAAGCTTGCTATCAGCATCATCGTAGAATGTATGTGCTGGTCAGCAAAACTTAAACTGAGAGCGTCCCTGACCAGATGATACCTGCTGTCTCTATTAGCGCGAGGCCAAAGCTGCATTTTTGTAGGCGTTGACGACCGAATCGGTGTTGTATTTAAGCATATCCAGGTAGGTCGGTGCGTCGCCGTCAAGAGCAGTTAGCGAATCAACATACAGCGTGCCGGAAAATGCTGCGCCGGTCTCGTTGGCCACTTGCTCCATCGCTTTGGCGTTAACGGTACTTTCGCAAAACACGACAGGGATTTCGTCTTGTCGTACCCGGTCGATGACCGAAGCGACCTGCTGAGGCGTACCTTCCTGGTCGGAATTGATCGCCCACAGGTAGATTTCTTTCATACCGGCGTCGCGGGCAAAGTAGCTGAACGCACCCTCACACGAGACCAGCGCCCGCTGATTTTCGGGAACGGCGCTAAGCTGTTGTGTGAGCTGATCCTGCAAAGGCTGGAACTGGGCGATATATTCTTCGGCGTTGGCGTTGTACTTCTCTTCATTTGCTGGGTCAAGCTCGACAAACGCTTTGCGGATGTTCTCAACATAGATTTTGGCGCTCGAGAGCGACATCCAGGCGTGCGGGTTGGGCTTATCCTGATATGGCCCTTCAGCAATCGAGATCGGCTCTATGCCCTCACTAACCACCACGGTCGGGACATCCCTGACCGACCCCATAAATTTTTCAAACCAGCGCTCTAAACCGAGGCCGTTATCTAAAATTAGATCGGCGCTCTGGGCGCGCACAATGTCACTCGGTGTCGGCTCGTAGTCGTGGATTTCGGCACCGATTTTGGTGATTGAATCGACGATAAGCGCGTCGCCAGCAACATTTTCGGCGATATCGGCAATGACGGTAAAGGTTGCTAGAACACGTTTGGGTTCTGTATCGGTTTGGGCTGATGCTATAGGTAGGGTCGCAGCTAGTAACGAAAGACTAAAAATGGCTACAGCCAAGTAGGTACGGCTAAACATACGCTTTTTCTCCTCTAGGTTCGTGCTTGATGTAAAAACGAGATTGCCAATACAGGAATCCCTACGCTCTTTCTGCAGTATAGCTACGCGTTAAAAAAATGTCAACGCAAACTTAACTTACTTCTTAGTTGCACCTAAAATATTGTGAAGCTGTTGATGAGTTAGTGGCGTAACCACCGACTGAAATGGTTACGACTTTAATGGCGAATGCGCCGACTCAGGTGCGCCTATTAGGTATTAGGTACGTGCAGATGCTGGAAAACACACCTGGTCAAACAAGTACTGGGTTCGTGATCACCTCGTTCAAGCACGCTGCCCGCTATTTTCCCCTTCGATGTGCCCGGCCAAGTCTGCGGAGAGTGCCAACTTGCCGTTTGGGCTGACGATATGAAACAGCTTGCCGAACGGTTCGATAGCCTCGACAGCGAGCACTACCCCGGGTTTAACGCCTAAGTTGGAAAGGTAACTCAGCACTTCACTCTCCTGACTTGAAATACGGTTGACACGGAGTTTTTCACCAACTTTAAGACTGGCTAAGGGTTCACCGACGCGCTCCGGCAGCGTCCCGTCGGCTGCCGGAATCGGGTCGCCGTGTGGATCAAACGCGGGTTGCGCCAGCTTCTCAGCGAGCCGCTCGGTAAAGCGTTCGGTCATCGTGTGTTCCATCAGCTCGGCTTCGTCATGAACTTCGTCCCAGCTGTAGTCGAGATAGTCGATCAAGAACGTTTCGATAAGCCGGTGACGACGCAGCAGGCGCAGCGCTTCTAGCCGCCCCACTGAGGTCAGCTTCGCGCCGTAGTAGCGCTCGTAGGTGACAAAGCCGAGTTTTGCCAGCTTACCCAACATACCCGTCACTGAGGGCGCTGTGACATTTAGATGCTCTGCTAACGCTTTGGTGCTGATGCTCTCTTCTTCAGCGAGCACCCAGATCGCTTTGAGGTAGTTACCTACCGAATCGGACAAGAGTGCAGATTTAACCATGCCTAATGTTAGCATAAGCGGTAAGGCTTACACTTTGCCGCTAACTTACTCGCTGTTCCCATTTCGTCTCTAAGGCTGTTGGGGAAGGGCGTTTTACGGTCTTGAGGCACGGTAATGCACAGGTTGTCAAGATGGTTTGAAAACGGTTGACAAGGGCTATTTGTAAAGCTTAGAATTTTTATTTTACAAGGCTAAACCTTGCCTAATTCAGCAAATAGGTGAGTCCGAATGTCAAATGTGAAGTCCTCGAGCGAAAAGATTAAAGGCGGCTGGCGTAGAGAGAGTGAGCGGGCTTCACTGCCCGAGGTTTTCGGCAGCATCCGGGTTCCTGAAGGTGCGGGGTTCTGGCGTAAGATGGTGGCTTTTGCGGGGCCGGGGCTTCTGGTCGCCGTCGGGTATATGGATCCCGGCAACTGGGCAACTGACCTAGCGGGCGGCGCGCAGTTTGGGTATCTGCTGCTCTCAGTTGTGCTTATCTCAAACTTCATGGCCATCTTGCTGCAACACTTGTCGCTCAAGCTAGGCATCGTCTCAGGGCGCGACCTCGCGCAGGCGTGCCGTGACACCTACTCGCGTCCGGTGTCTTTTGTGCTCTGGATTTTATGTGAGATTGCGATTGCCGCGTGCGATCTCGCCGAGGTGATCGGTTCGGCGATTGCCCTCAACTTGCTGTTTGGTCTGCCGCTGGTGATCGGCGTCTTGCTCACGGCTATTGACGTGCTACTTATCTTGTTTTTACAACACCGCGGGTTTCGCTACGTCGAGGCCATCGTCGGGGCGCTTATCGGCGTTATCGGACTCTCCTTTTTGTACGAACTGATCGTCTCACATCCGGCAATTCCGGCGATGCTGGGAGGACTGTTGCCTAAACCCGAAGTCGTGACCAACCCGGCGGCGCTCTATCTCGCCATCGGGATTTTGGGGGCGACGGTGATGCCGCACAACTTGTATCTGCACTCGAGCATCGTCCAAACCCGGAATTACGGCAAAACTGACCCTGAAAAACGCTCGGCTATTCGTTTTGCAACGATTGATTCGACGGTGGCCTTACTGTTCGCCTTTTTTATCAACGGTGCCATTCTGGTACTTGCCGCCGCCGCCTTTCACGGCACGCAGTACGCGGGCGTCGCTGAAATCGAAGATGCGTACCAGCTCCTGACGCCGGTCTTGGGCGCAGGTTTAGCGAGTACGCTGTTCGCTGTTGCGCTTCTCGCCTCGGGTCAAAACTCGACCTTGACCGGGACTTTGGCCGGACAGATCGTCATGGAAGGTTTTTTGAATATCCGTTTAGCGCCGTGGCTACGGCGGCTGATTACGCGGGCGATTGCGATTGTCCCGGCGGCGATTGTCGCGGCGCTTTACGGCTCCAAGGGCGCGAACGACCTGCTTATTCTGAGCCAAGTTATCTTGTCGCTGCAGCTCTCGTTCGCCGTCGTTCCGCTGGTGATGTTTACGGGCTCCAAAGCGAAGATGGGACAGTTCGCCAACAAGCCGTGGCTCGTTGTCTTGGCTTGGGTGGTGACAATGATTATCGTCATCTTAAACGGCTACTTGCTGGTGCAGACGTTTGCAGGTTGGCTGACTTAAAAGACGTCATTTCGGGGGATACAGGGGCGTTAAGCCAGACCTTTAACGTCCCTAATTAGCAGCTCCAGCGCGCCCTCAAAATGGTCGTCGGCGGAAACAGGCGGCGGCGGCAAACTCAGCAGCGTAGGGTAGACGTCGGGCGTTGTTGCGGCGAGGTCGAAACGCAAACGCAAGTTTTCCACCGTAAAAAGTGCGTTAACTTCGGCCAAAATGTACCCGGTTAGAAAAGCGACCAAGCTGCGGCTAACGGTGATGACCTGAGCTTTAGGTACGCCCGCCTCTACGAGCAAAGCGAACACAACTTCAAAGATTGCGGTGTCGCGCTTTACAGGGTCGTGACCTGCTAAAAAGTACGGCACAACGTTTTGGTGCCGTCCGCCGCAGATTGCTCTGCCAGTCGACCGTTTGCGGATTGGGAAGCTCGAGTTCACTCAGCACCACCTTATACACTTCCCGTCACAACACATCTTTGGTCGGCACATAGTGGTAAAGCGAGCGCGGCGTAACCCTAAGCTCAGCGGCAAGTTTGCGCATACTGAGCGTGTCCAAACCGGCCTCATCAATCAGCCGCAACGCCGTAGCGTAGATTAAATTAGGACTTAGTATAGCAGGTATCATCTGGTTTGAGCCAGTCTATGCGGATAAGGCACAGTCTAGCACGCACCCCTAAGAGATGATAGCTGCGAGAAACCAGCTCAGTAGCGATGAAAAACGCTATATTACACTGTCAGCGAGGTACTGACACCTTCACCTCTGTATAGGCACGTTTGAAGGTGTGTCTAGCCGCTTCTTTGGAGAATTGCCAGTTGAGCTTAACTTGGGCTTGATTGCGCTCTGTTTGCCAAGCGTTAAGTTCAGTTTCAAGGCGGTCACGTTGAGCAATGCGCCGGTCTAGGCACTGTTTGCTTAAAGCGGAGAATTCAAGTTCAGCCATGTTAAGCCAAGAAGCGTGCTTAGGGGTATGAATCATCTCAAACTGCTGGGCAAGTTCGAAGGCAGCTTGCGGTGCTAGAGCAGCATAAAACGAGCCTGGGTTATGGGTGTTGAGATTATCCTGCACCAGCCTGATTTTCTGCGCTTGAGGGAACTGTTGCGTTAAGTACTGCATAAAGTCGGTGTATTCCTGCCGTCGGCGGTGGTCATAGAGCCTAGTCCAACGCCTGCCGGTAAGCGGCTCGACCGCTAAGAGCACTGAACAACTTGCCGTGACTTTATAATGGTAGTCCTCGCGTTTGACCTGGCCTGCTTTCATCGCTACAGGTTGTAAGGTCTGTTCAATCAGATAACAAGGTCGTTCATCAAAACAAAGTACCGGATAGTCGGGGTCATAAGGCTGAGCGTAAGTATCAAGCACCCGCTCCATTTGCCAAATGAACGCAGAGGTGAGCTTGCCCAAACACCAACACCGCTTTAGGTGGGGTTTGAGCTCGTTTTTTTCAGTATCTCGCTGACCCCCTCATGCGAAACAGTCTCAACCAAGCCCAGCTCGACAGCTTTATCCGCTAACAGTCTCAGTGTCCATCTGCTTCTGCCTTCAGGAGCCTCACTACATGCTAAAGCGGTAATCTTCGCTCGCTGTTCACCACTAAAGCGACTTGGGCGTCCTGGTTTGGGCTTGTCCGCTACTACCTCTTGGACGTTACTCTGGCTTTCGCAAAAACGTTTGCGGATCCTCTTGAGCGTTGCCAAACTGATATCTGCTTGCTTGAGAATCTCGGCGTCACTTACCCCGGCATCCGCCAGTAACAGTGCCCTAGCCCGTTTGTACACCCTCACCCGGCACGCTCCCGCTTTTGTTAGCCGTTCGAGCTCTTGCCTTTGTATTTTACTCAGCTTGATTCCATAGCGCTTTTTCATTCGCTTACTTTAGACACTGTGTTGCTATGGGTCAACTCTTCGCTGACAATGTAATAGAGGGACTTGGTACAGGCCGACCCAGGGTATCAGCTCGAGATTAAAGAAACACTGGCCCTCAAACCCGCCGACTTTCGCATCCGGGTCAAACGCCGTCACACTGCAGCGGGCAGTTTCAAACCGCAGCGGCTGGGCTCGAGTTCCGTCACAACTCAAACGCCGCAACCGCTTACTCAACCGCAAACTCTAAAAGATGGGGCTTCGCTACTGGTGCTTTACGGGTCGGATTCGGGCTCGAGCGAAGCCTTCGCGCAGCGCGTCGCCAGCGAAGCTGCCGGTCAGGGTTACGCCGCCGACCTCAGTACCTTAGATGAACACGGCGGTAATTTGCCCAAAAACGGGACCGTCGTCATTGTCACCGCCTCTGGGCGGATGAGTTAGAACGCACCAGCACCCGTTACGTTGCCGATGTGTTCGCCTGAGCTGAGCCGCCCGCAAAACCTGATATTCATGAAAACGTCCAAGCAAAAGTTTCTGTTTGAGCGTTTTACAGTCAGGTATCAGTTAAGTACCACTCGAGCTTTGTATAGGTCATCCTAAAAGCAAGCCAAATTCGCTGGCAGCGGTATAGACATACTCGCTCAAAGCACTACCACTCGTATACACGAGTTGCATACCGTAAAAAATCTGTCAGCGTACCCTCACTGCCTTACACATTTTTTCATAAGATATGAGCGTGTCTGCAGAATGCAGGTACGTTTTTTCATAGGAGCTAAGCGTGGCGTCCAACGGCGTAATGATGCAGTTTTTCCACTGGTACACCCCTGAAGATGGCAGTTTATGGAACGAGGTTGCGCAGAAAGCACCGGAGCTAGCTGAAAAAGAGATTACAGCGTTCTGGTTGCCGCCTCCTTACAAGGGCACCGGCGGTGGGTTAGACGTTGGTTACGGCGTTTACGACCTCTTCGATTTAGGTGAGTTTGACCAGAAGAGTTCGGTACGAACCAAATACGGCACTAAAGATAAATTCGTTGCAGCGGTCAAAGCGGCGAAAGACGCAGGCATCAGCGTTTACGCTGACACCGTGTTCAATCACAAGCTGGGCGCGGACGAAGAGGAAGAGGCGCAGGCCAAACCGCTCAACCCGGACAACCGCAACGAGGCGTTAGGCGACTTTGAAACGGTCAAGGTCTGGACGCACTTTACCTTTCCGGGACGGGCGGGCAAATATTCAAAAATGGAGTGGCACTGGCATCATTTTACGGCGATTGACTACAACGCTTACGCGGATGAAGGTGCGCCGAACGCGGTTTATCTGTTTGAGGGCGCGTCGTTTGACCAAAATGTAGACCTCGAGAAGGGCAACTTCGACTACCTTATGGGCTGTGACCTCAACATGGAACACCCTGAGGTTGTCGGTGAACTCGACCACTGGGGCGAATGGTTTGTTGA
The DNA here is from genome assembly GCA_965215315.1 of Truepera sp. Taxonomy (GTDB): domain Bacteria; phylum Deinococcota; class Deinococci; order Deinococcales; family Trueperaceae; genus Truepera. The sequence goes on from CBDCDB010000008.1 coordinate 3,904,463, forward strand.
CCTGACCGGCGTAGACGGCTTTCGGTTCGACGCCGTAAAACACGTCGGCGCGGACTTTTTTCGGCGTGGCTGGAGCGTTTACGGGAAAAGACCGGCAAAGACCTGTTCGCGGTTGGCGAATACTGGTCGTCTGAAGTCAACACCTTGCAGAGTTTTATCAACACCACCGGCGGGCAGATTTCGCTTTTTGACGCGCCGCTGCACAACACGTTTCACACGGCTGGAAACGGCGGTAACAGCTTCGATATGCGGGGGATTTTCGAGCATTCACTCGTATTGCAGCAGCCCTCGCTTGACGTGACGCTCGTAGAGAACCACGACACGCAGCCGCTTCAGGGGCTCGAGGCTGTCATCGAAGCGTGGTTTAAGCCGCTCGCCTACGCGCTGATTCTGCTCCGCAAAGACGGCTACCCGTGCATCTTTTACGCCGACTACTACGGCGCAGACTATCAAGATTACGGGCAAGACGGTAACGAGTACGAAATCAACATGCCCTCACACAAGTTTATGCTCGATGTGTTCTTAGCTGCCCGTCAGCGCTACGCTTACGGTGAGCAGTACGACTATTTCGACCACAACAACTGCGTCGGTTTTACCCGTTTGGGCGACGATGAGCACCCCGGTGCGCTGGCGGTGGTTTTGAGTAACGGCGAAGCAGGCACCAAAACGATGGAAACCGGGCAGGCCAACAAGGTCTATAAAGACGCAACTGGAAATATCAAAGACGCTAGAGATGGATCCCAATTTTGAGACAGCACCCCGTTCGTTCTTAACTCTGCTCACGAGCAAGGTCTGGGCGTCAATGTCGTTGCTGAAGTCAGCAAGGTTTGCGGTGCCCGGTTGCTCGTGGGTTCACCATACACCGCATTAGGTGTTTGCTTGCTGAGGCTGCTGTGACGGCGTTCGCCGTTGTAATAGCTGAGGTAGCGCTCTAGGCCAATTCGGGCTTCGTTAAGATTGTTGTAGGCATAGAGATAAACCTCCTCGTATTTGAGACTTCTCCAGAAGCGTTCGATAAAGACATTATCGATCCAGCGACCTTTGCCATCCATGCTGATCCGAACCCCGTGCTGGTCAAGCAAGCTGGTGAATGCTTGAGAGGTGAACTGAGCACCCTGGTCGGTATTGAAGATCTCAGGTGCGCCGTGTGTTGCCAAGGCCTCGGTTAAGGCAGTCATGCAAAAGCGTGGGTCGAGGCTGTTCGACAGCTGCCAACTCAGAATCTTACGGCTGTACAAATCCATGATCGCGACGAGGTAGCAGAAGCCTTTGGGCATCGGCAGATACGTGATATCGGCGACCCATATTTGATTGGGTCGGCTCGGCTCGAGTCCCTGAAGTAGGTAGGGATAGATTTCGTGTCCCTTGGCAGCTTTCGAGGTTCTTGGTTGGGGATAGATGGCCGCAATACCCATGACCCGCATCAAGCGCTGAACACGTTTGCGATTAACGGTGAAACCACGGTCTTTGAGTTCACCTTCGATCCGGCGACTTCCTAGGAAGGGCCTTGCCAGATGAATCTCGTCGATAGCCCACATGATTGCCAGTTCTTCTTTTGAGACTGCTGCCCTCCGGCGGTACACCGACGCGCGGCCTACACCCAGTAGTCGGCATTGCCTTACAACCGGTAATGGCATTTCCTTGTCGATCATCGCTTGGCGCTCAGACCTGCTTAGCGCCTGAGCTTGCCGGACAAAAAATCGCGCTCCATCGTAAGTTCACCGATCTTGGCGTGGAGGTCTTTGACCTCAGACTCGAAGTCACACTGCTTGTCAGTACCACTCTCAAAGACCTCACTGACTTGAGCTAGCAGTTGCCGTTTCCACGCTGAGATTTGCTGTACGTGGACACCAAACTGCTGGGACAGCTCAGCCAACGTCTTTTCCTCTTTAGCCGCTTCTAATGCCACCTTTGCCTTGAACGCTGCTGAGTGGTTTCGCCTCTGCTTTTTCATCTCTTCCCCTTTCTGAAAGCCTAGCGCTTTCAACTAAAGGGTCTGTCTCGTTTTAGGGGTCCACTTCTTCTTCCGTTGGCCCCTCTACTACAAGAACGTAGGGGCCGAGAAACAAAGTATTTGCAACATCTAGGCCAATTTTGCTTTGAAGCGGCAAGATGGTATCTCGGTCTTTGCTAAGAACCTCTTCTCCGACCTTTGTGCCTAGAATGTCCTCTTCTTCGGTTTTTGAATTTCTCTCGATAACATCTTCAACTGTGCGGAGAGAAAAGATATGTTCGTTATCAATCATGAAAGGCGAGTGAGTCGTAAAAATGACCTGATGATTCGGCCTCAGCCGTTCATTGATATAGTTCAGTAAGTCTTTTTGGGCCGTACCGTGAAGGGTCAATCCAGGTTCGTCTAAAAGTACAAAAATGTTCTCGCCATAGTTTTTCTTGATCTGAGAAAACCAAACCAAGAAAGAAAAAAACCAAATGAAACCAGTGCTTCTCTCGTCAAAATTGACTGTGGCTCGGTGTCGTGTATTTAAGATGCGCGTGCTAAAAACTGCACCGTCATTAAAAGGAGGTGGGTCATTAGGTCTTGCGGCGTCATAACGAAATTCTACTTCGAGGAAACGGTTTTGCGACCAGAACCGTTTGAGCTGATCAGTGAGACTATTTTTCACGATCTCCAGCTCCATGATGAAACGTTCAGAAGTGCCTGTGGTTTGAATGTTTCCGAGATTTGTGTTCGTCAAATCAAGTAACGCAAGAAAAATGTTGTCACCCATAGTTAGTCGTCCGTTCCGACGCCGGTTCGCTAAGTCTGTCGTTGCAACCTTACCCGGTAACTTGTCGTAATCACGGAAATACAGAAACTTGGGGAGACGACTTTACAAGTGTTTAGCTATGTACTGAGAAAAGCTTAGATTTGCATATGTGCTGCGGATGTTAGCAAGCAACTCTGCTTGTTTCCTTGTCTTGCTTGCTAGTCTCTCAAGCTTGTTACCTAACATCTCTACTGACGTAATACCTTTTACCTGCGCCTTCTCCGAAGCGTTAAATCTGGCGTTTTCCACTAGTTGTAATACCACTTTTTGTTCATCTACTGGCACAGTCCAATGGAGGGTATTGCTGTAACCCTTCCTTATAGAAATGGGTTCTTCAGTAAGAACTTCTACCCCAATAACCGTCTTCAGAAAAATTTCGTCTGTAGGGTCTAACTCCCAGTAGGTACTCAGAACGTTAGTGGTGCCCAAATCTCCTCGCTCTCGGCTATTCACGATAAAGCGGCGGGGATACTCTTCTTCTGTAAAATTACCGTCCGATTCAACAATCGGATTCAATTTGTACAAAGCTTCAAGCAAGGCTGACTTACCAGCTTCGTTTTTACCCACTAAACACGTAACCTGATCAGTCTTAAACTCAGTAGAGTTTAGAACGCTTTTGTAGTTCTCTACTGACAGTTTGATGAGCTTCATGATGAGAATTATACCCATCATCCAACTGTGGGGTTCCATCATCTCTATAAAAAGCACACTGCAAACTACCTTTTGGCCGTCAATAGTTTGCAGTTACTAGAAGCCATCTCAAAAACGAATAGTCAGCTGCATAGCTGTTAGAACGGTGGTATGGAACTCACCGATGAACAGTGGGAAGTACTAGGGCCGCTCATTCCCGAACCAGCTCGACGCAAAGATGGCAAAGGCCGTCCCAGACGAGAACCACGAGCGATACTTAAGGGCATCTGCTGGATATTACGAACGGGCGCACAGTGGGCTGATTTACCCGAGCGCTATCCGCCCTATCAGACGTGCCATCGGCGCTTTCAAGAATGGGAGAGAAACGGCGTGTTGCGGCAGATTCTAGAGACTTTAGCGCATGACCCCCTGCAGCGGGGCAAACTCGACTTGTCGGAATGCTTTATCGACGGTACCTTTGTGGCTGCGAAAAAAGGGGGTCAGCAGTTGGTAAGACTAAACGGGGTAAGGGTAGCAAAGTCATGGCGGTATCGGACGCTGGTGGTACTTGCCTCGCCCTGCACGTTACGTCTGCTAGCCCACATGAGGTCCGGTTGGTACACGCGACTCTCGCATCTCGACACGTCAGCGGCAAACCCGACAAGTTAATCGGTGACAAAGCGTATGACAGTGATCCGCTTGACGCTGAACTCGCCGAAGCAGGTGTTGAAATGATTGCGCCTCACCGAAGAAACCGTAAAAAAGCCAAGACGCAAGATGGACGTAAACTGAGGCGCTACAAACGGCGCTGGAAGATTGAACGGCTATTCGCCCACCTCGGCAACTTTCGCCGTCTGGTCGTTCGCTATGAACATCACTCCCTAAACTTCTTGGCCTTCCTGCATCTCGGCTGCATCAAATTACTGCTTAGGCGTTTTTGAGATGGCTTCTAGTGATCATCAGCTTCCGGTTAGTTCTTCTCTTGGTTGACCTCGAGCGCCCCCGTCATAATCGCCACCACGTCCGACATACTGTAATCGTCGGGTTTAACAATCGCGGCGCGTTTGCCCATCCGGTGAATGTGAATCCGGTCGGCGATTTCAAAAACGTGCGGCATGTTGTGGCTGATTAAAATAACCGGCAGGCCGCGTTCGCGTACCTTTTGAATCAGCTCCAAGACCATCCCCGACTCTTTGACGCCCAAAGCTGCCGTAGGCTCGTCTAGGATAATGACGTTGCGGGCAAAGGCGGCGGCGCGGGCGACGGCGACCCCTTGCCGCTGTCCTCCTGAGAGCGTTTCGACGGGCTGTTTCATCGACTGAATGCGGAACTCGAGGTCTTGCATATACACCGTCGCGTCGGCGAGCATCTTCTTTTTGTCGAGCATCCGCAAATATTTGCCCATAAAGCCGCCTTTGCGAATTTCACGGCCCATGAACATATTGTCTACGATATTTAGGGCGGGCGCAACGGCGAGCGACTGATGCACTGTTTCGATACCGTACCCGCGCGCGTCTAGGGGGCTACGGAGCTTGACCTCTTCACCGTTCAAAAAGATCTTGCCTGAATCGGGGATAACCGCACCTGAAAGCGCCTTGATCATCGTAGACTTACCTGCGCCGTTGTCGCCGATGACGGCTAAAATCTCGCCGGGGTAGAGGTTGAAATCGGCTCCGTCCATCGCTACGACGCTGCCGTAACGTTTGACGAGTCCCTGGGCCTTTAAGATCGGTGTCCGGCTTGTACTTTCATTAACCTGCTGCTGCGGCTCTGCTGGTGTAACGCTGACTTGACTCATGAACTTCTCCTCGAGACCTGATCGACGGCGACGGCCAGAATGACCAAAATCCCCGTAACCAGAACTTGGTAGATAGACGGAACCCCGGCCAGCTGCAGACCATTGCGAAATACTCCGACGATTAAAACGCCGAGCAGCGTCCCCATAATGTTGCCGCGCCCGCCGAAAAGACTTGTGCCGCCCAGCACGACAGCGGTAATACTCTCCAAGTTCGCGTCTTGCCCCGCCTGCGGGTCGCCGACCCCGGTACGGGCCACGAGCATCAGCGCGGCGATACCGTAGCTGACCCCGGCGAGTGTGTAGACGGTCATCAGTACCCGGTTGACCGGGATTCCGGTCAACCGCGCGGCTTCAGGGTCGTCACCGACGGCGTAGATATGCCGCCCGAGCGCGGTACTTTGCAGCATGTACCAAACGGCGAGGTAGAGGATAAACACCAGGATCGAGCCGTAAGAAATGGCGGTGCTGCCGACCAAAAAGGTGTTACCGAGCGCGGTTTGCACGTTGGGTAGCCCCGTAATCGTCTGGGTCGAGTAGATACGCACGAGCGCGAAGGCGATATTGAGCATACCGAGTGTGACGATAAAGGGCGGCAATCTGAGGCGGGTAATCAGCAGGCCGTTGATTGCGCCGAAAACCGTGCAGACAAGAATGCCCAGAAGAATCGCTAAAATAGGATTGATACCGCTTGCTACGGCCAGTTTCGTCATTGTCACGCCGCCGAGCGCGCTGATGAGGCCGTTGGAGAGGTCGATACCGGCGGTTAAGATAATCAGCGTTTGACCGATCGCCAGCGTTCCGACGACCATCACTTGCTGAACAATCAAAGAAAAGTTCCGGCCCGTCAAAAAGCGGTCGGACTGTAGTGAAAAAATCGTTACGGCGATAATCAGTGCGATCAGGGGGCTTATGGCGGGCGCAGTTAAAAAGCCGACGATACGGCTTGACGTACTCCGCCCGGAACTTGTCGTGGTCATGCGTCTCCTCGAGGCTTACAAAAGTTTCTTCTAAAAGCCAATGAGCGGTGCAGCGGAGGGAAATCCGCTGCACCGGCGTCTATCTAAACGGGCGTCTCTAAACCGATTACGTCTACTTTACAGGTTTGAACCGGCAAAGCCAACGTGACGTTACGCTTTCTTATTCGCCCCAGCAGTTCTCGACGCCGAACGCAGAATCTTCACTGTCTACGCCGTCGGCAGGCTGGTCGGTAATCAGCGTAACGCCGGTATCGGTGTAGCCTGAGGGTGCTTCGCCGGATTCGGCGTACTGGGCAATCGCTTCGACGCCTAACGAGGCCATCTTGAGCGGGTACTGCTGCGAGGTTGCGGCGATCTGTCCGTCTTCGATACCGCGGACCCCGGCGCAACCGCCGTCAACAGAAACGACCGTAATCTTGTCGGCGAGTCCGGCGTTGCGAATCGCAGTCGCTGCGCCGAACGCGGCAGGTTCGTTGATGGTGTAGACCAGGTTGATGTCCGGGTTCGAGGTCAAGCAGTTTTCCATCGCGGTCTGACCTTTGGTCTGGTCGCCCTGCGTGTCTTGGCTGCACACAACTTCGGGGCTGTTGGTCTGATCCGGGGTGTCGGCGGTAACGTCGGCCAAGCCGTAACCCGCCATAAAGCCGTTGTGCCGCAGGGTTCCGACGCTGATACCGGGGTTGAGATCGAGGGTAGCGACGACCGGCGCAGTGTCGCCCATCACGGCTTTGGCGTACTGACCGATAAGCTCCCCGGCCTTAAAGTTGTCGGTCGCAAAGAGTGCGTCGCTGGCGTCTTGCGGGTTGAGCGGCGTGTCGAGGGCGATCACGATCACGCCCTGGTCGCGGGCGCGCTTCACGGACGGCACGATGGCGTTCGAATCGCTGGGGACGAGCAAGATTCCGGCTGCGCCCGCTGCTACCATGTTTTCAATCGCCGTAACCTGCGCTTCGTTGTCGCCGTCGAACGAGCCTGACGCGGTGAGCAGCTCGAGGCCCAGCTCATCGGCTTTAGCCTGCGCGCCTTCGCGCATCTTGACAAAAAACGGGTTGGTTTCGGTTTTGGTAATCAGCCCGACGATAGGCTTGTCCTGCGCGAGCGCAGTGCTCGTAACAAGCGAAGCGCCTAGTAAAAGAGTGGCGGCGGCGAGTTTAGCAATTTTCATCGGTTATCTCCTCGAGGGTTGCGCGTGCGGGGCACACGCCAGGTACACATTTTGTAAGGCTGAGACCACCAGCCCGCGTCTAATCGGGTGCAGCACACCTCTGCGCCGCGTCACACCTCCTGCGGTTATGTAATCGATTTCAGTTCTTATCAGAGCCTAGCCCCTAACATATATTTTTGTCAAGCCTAGCGGCGACGGCTAAAATCGATTACAGTCAAGACTAGATGGCAAAAAGTAGTGGCGTTAGTCGTATCAGCGACGTGGCAAAACGAGCGGGGGTTTCTGCAGCTACGGTGTCGCGGGTTTTAGCCGGTAAACCGCACGTCAGCGCGGCGGTGCGTGCGCGTGTACTCGGGGCGGCAGCGGCGCTTCGCTATCGCCCCAACCGCATCGCCCGCTCGCTCAGAACACAACGTTCGCGGTTCGTCGGGCTGGTCGTGTCCGACATTCAAAACCCGTTTTTCAATCAAATCGTCCGGGCGGTCGAAGATACGGTGCTGCCGCACGGCTTCGTGGTCTTTTTATGTAATACCGACGAAAACCCTGAACGTGAGGCGCGTTACCTCGAGCTGCTGCTAGACGAACAGGTCGCGGGCGTCATTTTGACCCCGGCGCAGTCCGAGGCGGCGTATCGACCCTTTTCAAACGCCGGGATTCCGCTGACGATTATCGACCGTGAGGTCGCCGGGTTGGGAGCCGATACGGTCGTCTCGAACAATCAGGCAGCCTCGCGAGAGGCCGTCTCGAGGCTTATTAAAGAGGGACACACGCGTATCGGAGCTGTTTTGTCAGACCTTTCGATTCAGACCGGGAGGCAGCGTTTTACGGGTTACAAACAAGCCTTGAGAGGGGCAGGTTTGACGGTTGACCCCGAGCTGGCGCTGTTCGGCAAGCCTTTTGAGCAAGAAGGCTACCAGCTCGCGGAGACCCTTATGCAGCGTCCGAAACCGCCGACGGCGCTCTTTACCGGTTCCAAACTCCTGACGCTGGGTGTGTTGCGTTACCTTTATGAGCGTGGCCTGTGTATTCCGGAGGCGGTGGCGCTGGCTTCGTTCGACGCGCTCGAGTGGCTCCCTAACACCCCCGAAATGCTGAACGTTATCCAACCGGCGTATGGCATCGGCAAACGGGCGGCGGAGCTCTTGCTAGAGCGCACTAGAGGCTCCGAACGTCCTGCCGAGCGGATTGTCCTGCCGTCATCGGTCGCGTGGGTCGGGCGGCGGTCGGTTGAGGCGGCAAGCTAGACGGTAAACTAAGGGTCTGATGGTACGGCTTTTACCCAAAACACGCTTGGACTGGGGGCTCGAGGCGCTCTCGCTGGTTGGTCTTTGGGGGAGTGCGCTGCTCCTTATCGTCTCGTGGCCCCAAATCCCGGCTGCTGCTCCCGGTCACTACGACGCTGCTGGAAACGTTACCCGTTACGACCCCAAAAGTTCACTCTGGGGGCTAGTCGGGGTTAACGCCGGACTATACGCTCTGATAAGCGCTGTAACTTTCTTCCCGAAACGGTGGAACCTGCCCGGCACAGCTGCAGACCGCCCGCGTCAGCTCGAGCTAGCTCGGACAATGGTATATGCGCTTAAAGCGTTTGTGATTTGGCTGTTTAACCTCGTTTTGTGGTTGAGTGTTCGTGTCGCACAGGGCGCAGGGGCGGGTTTGCCGTGGTGGGTTTTTGCCCCTCGGTCTGTTCGGGCCGCTCGTTGTGACCGTCTGGTGGCTTGTCGTGGCGCAGGATAGATGAAGGTAGAGCACAGATGCAAGTAACGAACACGGCTGCGAATACAGCTAATTACCGCCGCGCTCAGGCTGTGTTGCAAAAAACCTTCGGCTACGGCGACTTTCGCGGGGCGCAAGGAGCGATTATCGAACAGGTGATGGGTGGCGGTGACGCGCTCGTCCTGATGCCGACGGGCGGCGGTAAATCGCTCTGCTACCAGATTCCGGCGCTTCTACGTCCCGGCGTCGGCATTGTCGTGTCGCCTCTGATTGCGCTGATGCAAGACCAGGTGGACGCGCTGCTGCAGGTCGGAGTCAAGGCTGCGTTTCTCAACTCGAGCCTCATCCCACAAGACGCTGCCCAGGTTGAGCGTGACCTGCTCTCCGGCGACATCGACCTCCTTTACGTCGCCCCCGAACGCCTGCTGACGCCACGTTTTTTAGACTTACTCACCCGTAGCCGCGTCGCCCTGTTTGCCATCGACGAAGCGCACTGCGTCTCGCAGTGGGGGCACGACTTTCGGCCTGAATATATCGGCCTATCACTCCTGGCTGAGCGGTTTCCCGAAGTCCCGCGTATCGCCCTGACCGCGACCGCTGACGACGCCACCCGGCGCGAGATGGTCGAGCGGCTGAGTTTAGGGCAGGCGCAGCAGTTCGTCTCATCGTTCGACCGGCCCAATATCCGCTATACGGTTGTGCCAAAACAAGGTGCGAAAGGGCAGCTTTTGACGTTTTACCGTGCGGGTCATGAGGGCGACGCGGGTATCGTCTACTGTTTATCGCGTAAAAGTGTTGACGAAACGGCGGCGTGGCTGGTTAAACAGGGTATCAACGCACTGCCGTATCATGCAGGACTCGCCGCAGCGGTGCGGCAGCGGCATCAGGCGCGGTTTCTGCGTGAAGACGGGCTGGTGATGGTCGCCACGATTGCCTTTGGTATGGGCATCGACAAACCCGATGTAAAGTTTGTGGCGCATTTGGATTTGCCGAAAAGTTTGGAGAGTTACTACCAGGAAACGGGGCGCGCAGGCCGCGACGGGGAGGCTGCCGACGCCTTTATGACGTATGGCCTAGAGGATGTCGTCTCGCTCCGGCGGATGCTGGCGGGGTCGGCTGCGCCCGAGGCGGTCAAACGGATTGAGGCGGGGAAGCTCGAGGCTTTACTCGGTTACTGCGAATCGGCCCGCTGCCGCCGTCAGGGTTTGCTCGCCTACTTTGGCGAAACGCTAGCCGAACCGTGCGGCAACTGCGACACCTGCCTCATACCCGTCGAGACGTGGGACGGCACGGTTGCCGCGCAAAAAGCCCTGTCAACGGTGGTGCGTACCGGGCAACGCTTTGGTGCGGGTCACGTGATTGATGTATTACTCGGCAAAGAGACGCCCAGGGTTCTCTCCTTAAACCATCAGGATTTAAGCACCTACGGCATCGGGACGGAACATTCTGAGAAAGCGTGGCGCGGCGTCATGCGGCAACTCGTCGCAGGCGGCTACCTCACGACCGACCCGGACGGGTACGGTACGCTCAAACTGTCGCCGCGCAGCACGCCTGTTCTCAAAGGGCAAGAGACCGTCCATTTTCGCAACGACCCGACCCCACAAAAGGCTGTCAAGGCTGCGCCGAAAAGCCGGGTGGCGAGTCCGGGCGCAACCTTAGGCGAGGGTGAAGCATCTCTGTTCGAGGCGTTGCGGTCGCTTCGTGCCACCATTGCCAAAGCGCAAGAAGTCCCGGCGTACGTCGTCTTCGACAACAAAACGCTCGTGAAGATGGCTGAGCTGAAACCGCGTTCGCTCGCCGAGTTGCGGCGGGTACCGGGTGTCGGGGAAGTCAAGTTGGAGCGTTACGGCAAACAGTTTTTAGGAGTTCTGACCGAGCAGCCCACGTCGCACCTGAGTGAGACGTACCTCGAGACCCACCGGCTCATGCAACAGGGTTTGACGCCGCAAGAGACCGCTAAAACGCGCGAGCTAGCCGTATCAACTATTTTGCAACACTGCGCCGCGCTAGTTGCGGCGGGCACTATCAGCGTTTCGGCGGCGACGGGTTTGTCAGCTAGGGAAATCTACGAGATTGAAGCTGCGTACCGAAACCTGCCTGCGGAAGATCAGGGCAAACTCAAACCGCTTTTTGAGGGCTTGGGGGAGCGCTACGATTACGGTGTACTGCGCTGTGTGCTGGCGGGGCAGAACGCTTGAGCGGAGACGAGGTATAGATGCCTTATAGCTTTGCAAATCCGACCAGAGAGACCGTAAAAGACTTTATCGGCCTCAGTAGCCCCCACGTAGATGAGCTGTACGCGCGTGTTCTGGAGCAGGTAGAGCGCGGCGAATACGACTTTTCTAAGCGCTGGCTTTTCGCTTTTGGAGGTAAGGCGTTAGCGGCGCTTGTGCGTGCGCCCGTACCCCGGCCTATCTACCTTTTGAGAGCCTTGCCTGAACTGACGGACGCGGATAAGTCTGCGCTGCTGGACTTCGCTGCCAAACTCAGTGAAAGGGACGAACTTGCAACCTTAAACTACAACTCGGCAACATCGCCGGACTTTAGCAGGCTGGCGCTGGCGGAAGGTTGGACGCTCGAGGGCCACGTCAAAGGGTTTGAAACCTCGTTAGCTGAGCGTAACGATTTGAAAGCCGACCCCGCTGCCCAAACGTTTGCGCTCTCGCACCTGTTGAGCGAAGAGTTCAAAACGTTTTACACACCTATCTGGGAGCATGACGCGGAGGTGCAGGGACTCGAGCCTCTGCTGCAGGAGTTGCAAAACTTTTACGACAACAACGCTGATGGCGAAGGGGTCTACCTTCTGGACGGAGATAAACCCGTAGCCGCTGGCGTCGTCGAATACGAAGGACCTGCTTCGATGACCCTTGTCGGTGTCCTGCCCGAGTACCGTAAACGGGGTTGGGGAAGGCGTTTGCACCGTCAGCTCATGTGGCTCGCCAAGCAGCACGCAGCGGTCTACAGCGGCAGTACTGCCGTGAATAACGCCTCGATGTTACGGTTATTCGAGGTGAACGGTTGCACTTTTGCGGGTGAAACATGGCAAATAAAAGCGCCCCGGTAAACATAAAAACCGGCTGAAACACAATCTCGAGCCCACTGCGGGTCTATTCTAGTGTTGGAGGTCACAATTATGAGTAACAACGATAAAAGTTTTGGCGAGCGCGTAGGCGGGGCTGTAGACAAGGTAAAAGACGTTGCTAACGACGCCTTCTCAAGCGCCGACGAAAAGCGTAAAGAAGGCAGTGACCGCGCCGACGCGAACGTCCAGGACGCCAAAGCAGAAAATTCGGACAACGTGTTTGAAAAAGCCGGGCATAAAATCTCCAGTGGCGTTGACCGCGCCGAAGCTGAAGGGCACGACAGCAAAGCGGAGTTTCATGAAGAGCGGGCGAAAGAGCGCGCTAAAGAGTAACGTCCAACAAAATAAGCGGGAGAAGCTCGAGTGTTCAGCTCGAGCTTCTCTCTTGCTGTCTAAAAGTCACGCTTTACCTATGCTATACTTCTTTATGGCACCCCGATTTGCTTACGCGCTACTCGTTCAGCTTTTCTCGGCGCTCCTTTGCGCTGCCGCAGCTCAGGCTCAAGTTCCTGGTAAGCTAGAAGCGCGAACCGCACTCGGTGGGCGTGTGTCGCTGCTCGTCCCTGAAAGCTTTAAGCCGCTGCCTGAAAACTTGCTCAGACTAAAATACCCGGCGGAGCAACGCCCGACTGAGGTGCTCAGCAACGCGCAAGGTAGCGTTAACCTGACCTTTAACTACACGCAGAACGCGCTTCGAGCGGAGCAGGTTGCTGAAGCTTATCCGACCCTAGACAAGCTGTTTAGAAACCTCTATCCGTCAGCACATTGGAACCGCAGCGAGGTCATTTCCAGAGGCGGACGCGATTTTCTCATTCTCGATCTTTGGACGCCCGCCGCAGATACCGAAATCCGCAACATCATCTTGGGAACCTCAGCCGGAGACCGATTACTGCTCGTCTCTTTTAATGTGACAAAAGAGTTAGAGGGTGAGTGGGGCGGGGTGGGTGAGCAGATGATAGATTCGGTCAGAGTGCGCGAATAGATAGAGGGGGCTCGAGTCAAACACGCGAGCCTCCTTTTCGTCTAACGCACCTCACTTCCACTCGCAATATCCCGGTCAAGCGCCGAAATACTAAGGTTCCCTTCGGCATCTTCCGCCGCCAAAATCATCCCTTGCGACTCAATCCCGCGCAGTTTTACGGGCTTTAAGTTCGCTATGATAATGACCTTTTTCCCTGCCAGTTCACTCGGGTCATACCACTTTTTGATGCCCGAAACGATGGTGCGTTCTTCGCCGCCCAGTTTGACCGATAAGACCAACAACTTGTCGGCTTTGGGGTGCGCTTCGGCTTTGACGACCTCGGCAACGCGAAACTCGAGCTTCCCAAAATCATCAATCGTCACTTCGGGTTTGTGTTCCAAGGGTTCCTCCTTCATCTCTAAACTTTCGTTGAGCGCGGCTAAATTTACGCGGGGAAAAAGTGGAGTGCCGGGTTTCGTCTGCGTTCCGGCGGGCGTCAAACCCCACTGTGCCGCATCGTCTAACGTGAAGGTTCCACTGAGACCGAGTTGCGCCCGTAACTCTTCAGCCTTGTTCGGAATGATGGGGGAGAGGAGAATGCTCGAGCACCTCAGCGCCTCCAGACAGGTATAGAGCACCGTATCCAGCCGTTTCGCGTTCGCCTCGTCTTTGGCAAGCGCCCACGGCTGCGTCTCGGCAATGTATTTGTTCGCCTTACGCACCGCTTCCAACACACTCTCGATGGCCCGGTCGAACTGCAAATGATCGACCATCTTGGTGAGCTTGTCCGGCAGCGTAGTAAATGCGTCTCTGAGCGCTTCGTCGATGGGCTCGAGCCCGCCCGCTTCAGGCACCGCGCCGGAGCGGTATTTACCGAGCATCGCGAGCGTCCGGTTGAGCAAGTTGCCGAGGTCGTTGGCGAGGTCGGAGTTGATACGCTCCGCCAACCCGACTTCACTAAAACTCGCGTCGAGGCCGAAAGTCATGTCTCTAAGTAGGTAGTAGCGAAACGCGTCGTTGCCGTATTTATCTTTGAGGTCTAAGGGCCGCACTACGTTCCCCTTCGATTTGCTCATCTTGCCGCCGTCTACGAGCCAGTAACCGTGAACGTTCAGGTGCTGATAGATAGGCAGCCCCGCCGATTTGAGCATGGTGGGCCAGAAGACGCCGTGCGGTTTCAAGATGTCTTTGGCGATAAAGTGATGGGCGTGCGGCCAGTAATGGTCTTCGGTACCGTGACTCTTGAGCGCCGAATAGTAGTTGATCAGCGCGTCGAACCAGACATAGGTAACATGGTTCTCATCCCACGGGAGCGGAATGCCCCACGGTACGCGTGAACGCGGGCGACTGATGGACAGGTCGCCGATAGGCTCCCGTAAAATCCCCAAAACCTCGTTGCGGTAGCGTTCAGGTCGGATAAAGTCGGGGTTGTCTTCGATATATTCGCGGAGCCACGGACGGTACTTTTCCATCCGAAAGAAGTAGTTCTCTTCGCTGCGGTACTCCAAAACGATGTCGTGTTGCGGGCATTTGCCGTCTACGAGTTCTTTTTCGGTGTAGTAGCGTTCGCAACCTGTACAGTAGAGCCCGCCGTATTCGCCGAAAATGATGTCGCCTTTGTCGTAAACCGTTTGCAAAATCTCGCTAACGACTTTTTTATGCCGCTCTTCGGTCGTACGGATAAACTCGTCGTAAGAAATGCCTAAACTGTCCCAGACGCTCCGAAACTTGCCTGAGATTTGGTCGGTATATTCCTGCGGTGTCATCCCTGAAGCTTTGGCGACCTGATAGATGCGTTCGCCGTGTTCGTCGGTGCCGGTTAAAAAGTAGGTGTCGTCGCCCCTAAGCCGGTGAAAGCGGGCGGCTACATCAACAAGCGTGGTGGTGTAAGCGTGACCGATGTGTGGTTCAGCGTTGACGTAGAAGATAGGCGTAGTGGCGTAGTAGATATTCGTTTCGGTTGTGGGCTTGGGTTCTGCGGGTTTCGTCATGCGGGTCTCCTCGAGGCCAAAAAAAGAGGCGCTTAGGTGCAAGCGCCTGGAAACGGTTAAGTAAAGACTTATCCGGGGCCAGGTCTAAATTGCATCATTCGTTCGTTCATAAACCCAAGTATAGCAGAAAAGACAATTTTAGAGCTGAAAGCCCCGTGATGCATAATTATGCTACAGTATCGCCCATCAGCCGCTCACCCTTCGCCCGCCTTAGTCAAAGGGGAACCCTATGCTAAATATCCGCGAAACCTTCGTCGTTGGAATTGACGGCAGCGACTGTGCGCGCCGCGCCGCCGAGTTTGCTGCTGAGCGCGCACATAAGTCGGGGGCCAAAGTCGTACTTTTGGGCGTAATTGAATGGTCGCGCTACTCGTTCCATACCCCTGAAGAACTCGAGACCAGGGGCCGCGACCGCAGCGCTGAGGTCGAACGGGTTGAGACGGGTGCGCTCAAACCGCTGGCGGAAAGCTTGACTGAGAAGTTAGGGGGGCTCGAGGTCGCCTGCACCGTCCGTCACGGTCACGCCGCTGATGTGCTTAAAACGGTTGCTGAAGAGGAGCGGGCAACGCAGATTTTTATCGGGCGGCAAGGACATTCGTCTTTTGGCGACGCTTTTTTCGGTGGCGTCACCAACCGCATCGTCAGCACGGCGTCCGTCCCGGTTACGGTGGTTCCTTAATGAGTTTTTTGATGCGGTCCGTGGCTGCAGGTTTTACGGCGATAGCGTTTACAAGCACAGGTTTTACGGTGATAGGGTTTCTCGAGGCAGCGCCGGTTTGGAAAGGGGCACGATGAAGCGTTTTGGATGGTTACTGCTCAGTTTGTTAGGCTACGCTTCGGCGCAAGAAGAGGTCTCGGGGCTCGACGCGGCGATCAACCGGGTGGTCGAACCGGTGGCGACTGCGGTTTCAGATGTTATCTTTTTTTCTGTACCCATCGCCGGTGTGCAGATTCCGCTGATCGTCGTCTGGCTGATTGTCGCCGCACTTGTTTTTACGCTCTACTTCAACTTTATCAACTTGCGCGGCTTCCGGCACGGCTTCAAACTCATACGCGGCGACTACGACAATCCCGACGACGCGGGTGAAGTGACGCACTTTCAGGCGCTTGCGACCGCCGTTTCCGGCACGGTCGGACTCGGCAACATCGCCGGAGTTGCGGTCGCGGTTTCAGTCGGCGGACCGGGGGCCACATTCTGGATGATTTTGGCCGGGCTGTTAGGGATGGCCTCGAAGTTTGTCGAATGCACCCTGGGCGTAATGTACCGCACCGAATACGACGACGGGCGCGTTTCGGGCGGCCCGATGCACTACCTCAGCAAAGGTTTAGCTAAGCGCAATATGGCCGGGTTCGGCCGCGGGCTGGCGATCTTTTTCGCGATCATGTGTATGGGCGGTTCGCTCGGCGGCGGCAACATGTTTCAGTCGAATCAGGCGTATCAGCAGGTCGTTAACGTTACCGGCGGCGACGCCTCATTTTTTGCCGACAAAGCGTGGTTGTTCGGCCTGATTGCAGCGGTCGCGGTCGGGTCTGTGATTATCGGCGGCATCCGGAGCATCGCCCGCGTCACCGAAAAGGTCGTCCCGTTTATGGGGATTCTCTATGTTGGTACGGCGCTCATCATCTTGCTCCTGAACTTTACGCAGATTCCAGCGGCGTTCGGCGCGATTTTTAGCGGCGCGTTCAGCCCTGAAGGGATTACGGGCGGCTTTATCGGCGTGCTGCTGCAAGGCTTTCAGCGGGCCGCGTTCTCTAACGAGGCGGGTATCGGCTCTGCGGCCATCGCGCACTCGGCGGTGAAGACCAAGCATCCGGTCACGGAAGGCATCGTGGCACTTAACGAACCCTTTATCGATACGGTTGTTGTCTGCACGATGACGGCGCTTGTGATCGTTATTACCGGCACCTATACGCAGGAGGGGTTAAGCGGGGTAGAGCTGACCTCGGCGGCGTTCGGCGGAGCGATAGGCTGGTTTCCCTATATTCTAGCGCTGGCAGTGGTGCTGTTCGCGTTTTCGACGATGATTTCGTGGTCATATTACGGCGTCAAGGCGGCGACCTACCTTTTCGGCGAAACGCGGGTGGCTGAAAACAGCTATAAACTCGTCTTCTGCGTTTTTACGCTGCTCGGCGCGGTGATGCAGCTCGACGCGGTGATTGCGTTTTCAGATGCGATGATCTTTGCGATGTCGCTGCCCAACGTGATCGGGCTCTATATCATGGCTCCGGAGGTCAAGCAGGCGATTACGGTGTACTGGGCGGAGCTGAAATCAGGCGAGATTCGGAGCAACCGGGTGGGCGCAGCAGCAGACTGAAAAACGTGTGGACTCGAGTTCACACCCGGGTTACGTTCGATTTTACGGCGCTCGAGCCCGCTGCGACAGGATTTTACGGGGTGAGGCTCGAGGCCAAAACTCGAGCCTTTTTCGGTAAATGTACGCTTACTGGTCTGTCCAGACTTTGTTACCGCTGCCGTTCCTACGAAGTAAAAAGGCGTCTTTACGTCCGTGATGGGTGCCGCTCTCGAGCGCTCCTAAAGTCGTTCCGGTCAGGTAGAGTTCGCTGCTACTGTAGGCAATAACGTCGTCTACCTGGTCGAAGCTGGCGCTCCCGAACTGTTTTGTCCATAAGGTGCTACCCGAAACTGACAGTTTGCGCGCCACAATGTCGTCTCCGCCCGCGTTACGCGCCGCCAAGTTGCCGCGCGTAACGCCGACCACATAGACGTTTCCGGCGGTATCTGCGGTGATGGTTGTGCCTATGTCTCGCGCTCCGGTACCAAAGGTGCGCTGCCACGAGAGCGTACCGAAGACGTTATATTTGGCGACGTAGATATCTGAACCGAGGTACGGTGCCGATTCGTTTTCACCGGATTCGTCCGGAGGGCCGTAGAGGTCTTCGTAGCCGCCTACATACAGCGTGTTACCGACGATCTCCATATCGCGCAAACGTATATCAGCTGAATAGGTCGCGCTGAAGAAGCCGGGAAGGCTCGCTCCGGTCGGGCTCACTTTTTGTATGTAACTCCAGTTGTAGAAGTAGTACTCGGCCTCCGCGACAGACACGTAAGCGTAGCCGCTACCGTCGAAAGCAATCGTTTCAATGATACTCTCGTCGCCGTAGCCGCTACCGATAACTGTTGAATAGACCTGTTTGCCCCGGCTGTTGTATTTGTACAACTCGGACACGTCAGAATACCTTTCATGGCTTCTAGACCAATAAATGTTGCCTACGGTGTCTACAGCCATGACCTCGCTCGAGCAGGAGCTGAAGGTGTGTTTCCAAAGCAGCCTGCCATTCGCGGCATATTTGCTGTGAAAACAGGTGTTGCCTTGCAGTCCTGCGACGTAGAGTTGCCCGCTCGGGTCGGCGGCGATATCTTTAACGATGTCGTTGGCAGAGCTGGCAATCTGGCGTTTCCAGACAATTGTTTTGTTCTGCTTGTAGCGCCTTATGTAGATGTCGTTACCACCTTGGTTAGGAAAGTCGAGCGAGCCTTTGGTGATACCGGCAACGTAGATTGCGCCGATACGCGAACTGATGGCGAGTTCCTTACCTATATCGTCAGCAGCGGTTCCTAGTGTTTGGGGCTCGAGGCTAGTCCCGGCATCGGCTACCGGAGACTGGCCCGGGGGTTGAACCTGTGAACAGGCGGCGAGCGTAGCGAGGGCGGTCAGGAGAAAACAAAAGCGTTTCATAAACCTGCCTTTCTTCGGGTGAAAGTTTTGAATTGAAATGCTCACCTTCACCGCTGAGAAAAGCTTAGGCAGGGGGCCGTGAACAAAGCGTGAACTCGAGCCCCCTATCAGAACAGCGCGTTTATTGATCTGTCCAAACCTTGTTACCGCTGCCGTTTCTGCGAAGTAAAAAAGCGTCTTCACGTCCGTAATAGGTGCCGCCCTCTAAAGCTCCCGAAGTCGTCCCGGTCAGGTAGAGTTCGCTGCCGCTGTAAGTGATGATGTCGTCGGCTTGATCGAAGCTGGTGCTCCCAAACTGCTTGGTCCACAGCGTGCTACCCGAAGCCGAAAATTTGCGTATCAAGATGTCGTCTGCTCCCGCGTTTTTTGTTTCTAAACTGCCCCGCGTCACCCCGACTGCGTAAACGTTTCCGGCTGTATCGGCGGTGATAGTCGTGCCTTTATCGAATGTTTTGGTGCCGAAGGTGCGTTTTCAGGAGATCACGCCGTCAAGGGTGTACTTGACGACTAAAATGTCAGACTCGACAAGGTTGTCGAAAACATCGTTTATAGGATCATAGTAGCTTTTGTCGCCAATAGCATAGAGCGCATTACCGATGACTTCTGTACTGCTGTAGCGATGGTCGAAAATATACCCGCCCCCACCATACGCTAAAGAGCATAGCAAACATGTACGGGTCTGAAACATCGCCAGTTGGACTCACTTTCTGAATGTATGGCATATCGTAGTCGTCGTAATCTATGGCGTACACATAGGCATTACCGCGATTGTCCGTAGTGATATCTTTGATGCCACGAGTGCCGAGGCTGTTATTGTTAGTGATAATTACCGAGTAGATCTGGACGCTACGGCTGTTGTATTTCCGCAGTTCGTAAACAGGGAGTCCTCTGAGTTCGGCGTCTTCAGCTAAAAAGAGGTTGCCAACCTCGTCTACGGCTATTGCCATATCTGAGCAGAAGCTGTAGGTATGTTTCCAGAGCAGAAGGCCGTCCGCTCTATATTTGCTGTGAAAACAGAGGTTTCCTTGCCTTCCGCCCACATAAAGCTGTCCGCTTGCGTCGGCAGCGACGTCTTTTACGATGTCGTCGGCAGCGCTGGCAATCTGACGTGTCCAGGCGACGGTCCTATTTCGGTTGTAGCGCCTTATATAGATGTCGTTCCCGCCCCGGTTTGGAAAATCGAGCGAGCCTTTGCTTATACCGGCGACGTAAATTGCGCCGATACCCGGACTGAACGCCAGCTCTTTGCCCCTATCGTCGGCAGGTGTTCCCAGTGATTGCAGCTCGAGGCTCGAAACTACACCGGTAGTGGGAGGCTGAACCTGTGAACAAGCGGCGAGAGCTGTAATGACGCTCAGAAAAAGACCGAAACGCTTCATGGCAGAGCCTTTCTTGAGGTGAAAGGGTTAATTTGAAGTGTTCACTTTCACCGCTTTGGGAAGATAATGAGAGTTTAGACCTAAGTATGTGGGTTTAATATGAGTATTGTTTGAACTCGGCTTTAGCTAGCGTTACAAACTTTGCGGTACAGCTTAGCCTAGTTTGAAGGATCATAAACAACCTTTTACGGCGATGAAAAGAGCTGGCGAAGCCTCCCCAAAGCTTTTTGCGGTACGCTTGTCCTTATGACGCAGCAACCGAACAAACAACCCAAATCCGCTTCAAAGCGCGGCCTCACGCCCCAGGGCGAAGACTTCAGCGCCTGGTACAACGAAATCGTTTACAAAGCTGACTTGGCCGACCTCGGCCCGGTACGCGGCAGCATGATTATCAAGCCTTACGGCTACGCCCTGTGGGAACACATTCAGCGCAACCTGGACGATATGTTTAAGGCTACAGGCCACGAAAACCTGTACTTTCCGCTCTTAATTCCCATGAGCTTCTTTGAACGCGAAGCGAGCCACGTCGAGGGCTTTTCGCCGGAGCTGGCGGTCGTCACGCACGCGGGCGGGAAGGAACTCGAGGAACCCCTAGCCATCCGCCCCACTAGCGAAACCATCGTCGGTGAGATGTACAGCAAGTGGATTCAGTCTTACCGTGACCTGCCGCTTTTGTACAACCAGTGGTCGAACGTCATGCGCTGGGAACTCCGCACTCGGCCCTTTTTACGCACCACCGAGTTTTTATGGCAAGAAGGCCACACCGCCCACGCGAACGCCGAAGAAGCGATGGCTGAAACGATGCAGATGGTGGACGTCTACGCGGACTTTTCTGAACAGTGGGGCGCACTGCCGGTCTTTAAGGGTGAAAAAACGCCTGGTGAGCGCTTCGCTGGCGCTAAAAATACCTACACTATCGAAGCGATGATGCGTGACGGCAAGGCGCTGCAGGCCGGAACGAGTCACTATATGGGCGAGAACTTCGCTCGCGCCTTCGACATCACCTTTAACGATGAGAATAACGAGCAGGCGTATGTTCACACGACCTCGTGGGGCTTTTCGACCCGCTTTATCGGGGCACTGATTATGGGTCATGGTGACGATAAGGGTTTGATTATGCCGCCGCTGCTGGCTCCGCAGCAGGTCGTGATTGTGCCCATCTACCGGGCGAACGATGATGACGCGCGGGCTCGAGTCCTCACCCAAGTTGACACGATTGACGCCGAACTCAAAGCTCTAGGCGTGAGGGTCAAAGTAGACGACCGGCCCGGTATAAGCCCCGGTTGGAAGTTCAATGAGTGGGAGCAGAAGGGTGTACCGCTGCGCCTGGAAATCGGACCTAAAGACTTGGACGAAGGCGTTGCCCAACTTGCCGACCGGCTTTCGGGTGAAAAGCAGGCCGTAAAACTCGCCAACCTGGCGCAGACAGTTCCCGCCGAACTGACGGCGTTTCATACAGCGCTTTTTGAACGTGCTCGAGTGTTTAAGGAAGAACACACGGCCGAAGTCGAGACGCTAGACGAGTTCAAGGAAAAGATCGACGCCGGGTATTTCGTCTACGCGACCCACTGCGGCGGAGCGGAGAGCGAACGGTGGTTGCAAGAGAACACCAAAGCTACGGCTCGCTGTGTTCCGTTTGAAGGCCCGAGCGCTGAAGGCACCGTTTGTATCCATACCGGCAAACCGAGCGGGTATCCGCGCAAGGTTGTTTTCGCCAAAGCGTACTGAGAACACGAAAAATGTATATTCAGAGCCGCTGAGACAGCTTTAACCCGCGCCGCGTCAAGCTAAAACATGACGCGGCGCAGACTCGTATTATTTGTGCTGAACGTGAGAATGACGTCACCGAAAATTCTCGAGCCATCTGCCCCGCACCGTGTGACAAAGTTTTCTGCTGTTGTATATACGCTTGCATATACCGTGAATTAGTGCTATACTTTTTATTGTCCTGAGGGACGCTCGAGGCTTCCAAACCTCCCCCGAAAACCCGATTCTTTTTTCCCGCAGTTTAATCAAACTGCTGAAAGGTTCACCATGTACCCACCCCTTAGCGCCAGCTTACTCGCCAACAATCACCTC
This sequence comes from Truepera sp., assembly GCA_965215315.1. Classification (GTDB taxonomy): domain Bacteria; phylum Deinococcota; class Deinococci; order Deinococcales; family Trueperaceae; genus Truepera. The sequence continues at coordinate 3,926,707 of CBDCDB010000008.1, forward strand.
GCCGAACTTCAGCGCCACGCCAAAAGCGCCCGCATCGCCCGCGCCGGTCGGCTCGAGCACCGTACGCCGCGCATCCTAAGACACTGGACGAACGGCTAACCGAAATCCTTTTGTAGAAACGAGATTGACGATGTACAGCACCGACTTCTTAACCGCCTACGCCGCCGACAAGATGACCGCAGCGCAGCATCACGCCTGGGTCGAAAGGCTTCGTCCAGACCGCCGCACGCGCTTCGCGCAGCAGCTTCAGAGCTTTGCAGGGCGGCTTCAGCCCGACCTCGCCAGCACCACCTCGGCCCCCAAACGTAGAGCCTACTAACCGAGCCCTTACCTTTAATGCGCTGCTCAGCTTCGGCTGAGCTTTTTTTGCGGTCATCTCAGGTCATTCACAGATCGTAGGGTTGCATACAGTCTTGGATTCTGCTGCAGTAACGACCGCCTGAAAGGGTAGAGAGGATGAATAGAGCGCCAATTTTAGTTGCCGTCTGTGCTGATTTTTGTGGTAATTTTGCCCACTCTGCTCCTAACATCCTCCTGCGGAGGCAATTCGTTTAGGCCCAGATTTATCCTGACGCCCTGAATCGTCCCGGACAGCCGGGACTTTTTTTATGCCTTTAGCCCTGAAAACCGACCTCCTGAGAGGAGTCTGCATGACCGAGCTACGTTGTAGCGACGAGGGCTGCTCCGGCCCACACACCGAAGCCAACGATCTAAAACACCGGGCGAACTGCTGACCGATACGGGAACGCGGTTGCCCTCCCAACAGTCAGGAGAAGCCATGTACCCTTATCCAAACTCACCCGAGCAGCTTTTGCGTCACGCTCATGAGCAGATGCACGCAGCAGAACTAGAAGCGAAAAACGCACGTTACGCACCCTCACCGCGCCGCCGTCTGGCTTACGCTTTGCAGACTGTTGCGAGGTGGCTCGAGCCTGAACTTGCCGCCGAGCCGTCCGCCAAACACGCGTACTAAACGCTAAAACGATTGTGGTTCGCCCAGCCCTCCCTAGATTTTGATAGGGCTGGTTTTTTTGTAACGGTCTCGCCCTTAGCCCTGCGGGGCGCAGCTTGTCAACCGCACGCCGCTCTGCTAAAGTACTCTCATCCAGAGCACCAGAAGGAGGTGTTACGTTTGTCCCAAATCCACCCAGTCAAGCTTAAACGCATCCGTATGTGGCGTGTAGGGCTGCGCAGCTATACCGTGCGCGAAACAGTGCGTACTGACCGCCGCACTACGTACATCTCTCCGAGGCGACGAGTTTAACAGCTGCTTGAGGAGCAGGTTAAACGTCTCGTCCCCGGCTACTGGGGCTTTTTTTGGCCCTCATGGAGGTCTCAATGACCCAAGTTCATGCCTGTTTAACGTACGCCCGTAGCGCTTTTAGCAACACTTTCTCAGCGGTGTACGGTTCTCCTCGTCGCGGAAGACCCCGTGTGTCTGTCCGCCCTGCCTCAGGAGTTCACTTTGAATCCAGACCACGAGTCGATCAAGCTCGAGGCTCAAAGACGTATCGAACGGGTGACGGCTGAAGCCGACTATATCCGCTCAAGGCCGCCGTTTCGTCGCCGCGCCGCCGCGCTATTACGGACGCTGGCAAGGTGGCTCGAGCCTGACGACACACCCGTTACGGACTCGGAATTGACCGAGCGTACCGGTTAAACGGCCCAATGACCCGCCCAGCCCTCAGCGGCTGGGTTCTTTAGTTGAGTACGTCGTCATGTATCGGTGTCAGGCCAAGGCGGTAAGCGTAATGCTGACCGCCCGATTTTTGTCTCTGCTTATAACGGCTAAAGAGGTCGGCGAGGTCTTTTTGTAGTGCCTTAGCGGTTTCAAAGTCAAGCTCGAAGGTGCCGTCATTGACCAACAGGGCCGGAGAGTCCGGCTCCAACATCCGACCTACCGCGTCCGAGGCGTAGGCCGCCGTCTGAGGTGCGAGCGCGTAAGTAATACCTTCTTCCGTATGTGCGCTAATGTTCAGCCCCCAATCCGGCTCTAGCATTTGTAAAGTGCGAGCTGCCTCACGGTGAAAATGCTTTTCGGTAGGGGCGATGAGTTCTGCTAAAAGGTGCGCGAGCGTTTCACTCGAGGTGAGCTGGTAAGGTACAAAAAAGGTCTTGGCAGTGCTGCGGTAATATTTGACCGGGCGACCTGCACGCGGTTCGGTGCGCGTAACCTTGAGCAACCCGAAGGCCAAAAACTTGTTGACATAATAGAGCAGAAGCGGGAGCTTGATACCGAGTTCTTTCGCTGCCTCGTTCAAGGTCACGTCGCGTTTCATAAAAGGCTCGAGCAGTTGTACCGTCCTGGCGTCAGTTAGCGCACGCGCAACTTCCGGGCGAGAGACCGTTATGCGTTCTTCAGACAAGCCATACCTTCTAGTTCAAAATAGCCACTTCTCTTTGAAGTAGCTTGGCCTCACTATAAACCTATAAGGAGGCGGTTATGAACACTTACGAACAGGCGAACGAAAAACTAATGACGTACCGTTTAGAAGCGGACATCCGGCGTCAACTTCCCAAAAGCATCTGGCGGACTGAATTGGCGCAGGTGCTTAGACGGGTGGCGGAGAGGCTCGAGCCTTCAAAACGTTCTCTTGAAACTAAACCATTTTAAGTTTTTGGTAAAATAATATAAAACGATCTTTACATTCAAATACTTTTAATTGACATTTTTACGTTTATGGGTTTATCTTTAGCTAAAGGGGGTCGGTGTGCCTGCACTCATCGAGGTTGAAAACCTAAGCAAAACCTACCGCAAACGGGCGTCGAAAGAGCGGGTCACAGCGGCGCATGACATTTCGTTCAAGGTCGAAGAAGGCGAGATTTTAGGGCTTTTGGGGCCGAACGGCGCAGGCAAAACGACAACCATCAAGATGATTTGCGGCCTCCTCAAACCCGATTCGGGGCGCGTCTTGGTCAAAGGCATCGACAATCAGCAGGGGAGACTCCGGGCGCTTCGACATCTCAGCGCGGTGCTCGAGGGCAACCGTAACCTCTACTGGCGCTTGAGCGTCCGCGAAAATATGCTCTACTTTGCCGGAAACCGGGGTGTGTCGGCGAGGGCGGCGCGGCCCAAAATTGACATGCTCTTGGGGCGTTTCAACTTGAGCGACAAGGCCGACGAATTGGTCAACAACCTCTCGAGGGGGATGCAACAAAAACTTGCGATTGCCGTGGCTCTCCTTGCCGAAACCGAGGTCATCTTGCTCGACGAACCGACGCTCGGGTTAGATGTTGGAACGGGGCTCGAGGTTCGCTCCCTCTTGCGTGAAGTCGCCGCCGAAGGCCGCACGATCATCATTTCAACGCACGATATGGACGTGGTACAGGAGCTTTGTGCGCGTACCGTGATTATCAGTGCGGGGCGGGTGGTCGCTGACGAAAAGGTTGCGGATTTGCTCGAGCTTTTTGGTACACGTTCGTACCACGTGACGCTGGGTGCGCCGCTGGGCCGTGAGCAGCAGCGGCGTATCAAAGAGCGTTTTACGGCGTTCACCTACGAAGACCTCGAGCTAACCCTTAACGTCACCTTGGAGCGTCCCGAAGACATCTACGATTTGATGGAAATCTTACGTCTGGAGCGCACCCCGGTAGAAGATTTGGGCCGTACCCAACCCGACTTCGAGCAGGTCTTTTTAGAACTCACTAGGGAGGCCGAACGTGTCTAGTTATCTAAACGTTTTACGGGCCAATCTGCGTAAAGTCGCTACCGAAATGCGGCGTTACTTGCCGAATACTATCAGCACGGTGATTACCTTTTACGCGATATTTTTGATGTTTTTTCTAGGGATTCAGGTTCTGGGCGCACCTGAAAGCGCCGAAGCGAATACGCAGTACGTCATCGTTAGTACGGCGCTGTGGTTTTTGGCGCTGATGGCGATGCAGGGGATCGGTTGGGAGATTACGCTCGAGGCGACGCGCGGCACCTTGGAGCAGCTCTATATGTCGCCGATGGGTGCGTGGCGCATTTTGCTGGCGCGGATGGTCGGGACGGTGTTGGTCAACCTCATCATCATCGTGCTGATGGTCTTTTTAAGCATGGTCACGGCGCGGCAGTGGCTGAACCTCGACCTCGTAACGCTCGCGCCGATTTTGCTCCTAACCATCGTCGGAATGCTCGGCGTCGGCTTTGTGGTCGCGGGCTTGGCGCTCGTTTACAAACAGGTCGAATCGCTTTTACAAATCGCCCAGTTTGTCTTTCTAGCGCTCGTCGCCGTGCCCCTTTCGGCGGTGCCGCTTTTGGAGCTTGCACCCGTGGTTAAAGGAGCCGATATGGTGCGCGAAGTGATGGTTGAAGGGAAAGCTTTAGGCGGGTTCGGGGGGCTCGAGTGGCTCTCTTTGGCCGTCAACGCGGCGGTTTACTTTCTGCTGGGTGTGTTTCTCTACAAACGCGCCGAGCGGCGGGCGCTGAACCGGGGGTTGCTGGGGCAGTACTAGGGTGGTACTAGAGGTCGGTGCGGTAAAGGGTGTAACGCTGAGCTTCTGCGCCACCACGACCCCGTAGAAACGTTGCTGCCTCACCTTGCCGTAAAACCGGGCCGACGCTTAAGCTTTCCCAAAGGTTGTTCTGGGCTACCCTCAAACCTGCATTTAAGAGCGCTGTGCCGACACCTCGCCGCCGAAAGTCCCCAAAGCCGTGCTTCGGAGGGGTGCGCCCACCCGAATGCTCGGTGCAAAACGGTCGGGGGTTGAACAAGTACGAAACCTGCCGGTTTCGCTTGCAGCGTTGCCAGCAGCACGGTCGGGTGCTGGGGCTCGAGCCACCTCACGACTCGCTCTGCCCCGCCTGCGTCCGGCGGCGAAAGAGCCGGTGAAGAGGCTGTCGCTGCTTGCAACAAGGGCAACAAGTCACTAGCAAGGCGGTTGAGGGGGAAAGTCTCCAACTTCACGTCAGCTCCCCGCAACTCACCAACGGGTTCAAAAACCGTTTTAAAAGAATGCAAAACGGACATGTTCAGCGGTAGACATGAGCGCGTCTAAATGTTTGGGCAGATAGGGCGGCCCACAAGGTGCGTCGGGCCGATGAGCGTGCAAAGGCCGAGAGGCCGCAAAGCCTCGGCGAGACTGCTCAGCAAAACGTCTAACGTCGTGCGGTCGTTGACAGACTGCAGCAGCGTCAGATAGCCTGTACCGGGTGTTACCGGGCGTTACCGGATCGAGCCGGACAGCGGCAGTTGCAACCGGGCGTTCAAAGCTCGAGCCCTGAAACGTAGGTCCGCGGGAGAGCGCCTCGAACCACAAACAGGTGGGTTCAAGCTCCGCGAGCGTCCGGCGTAACGTTGCGTTTTGGGGCGCACGCCAGAGTGGGTCGCGCGAACCCAGACGCCGCCACTTAGCGGCAAAGGTGCGCCGACCCCAAAACCTTTCGGCTTCGTAGCTGCGGTGATTGAAGTAGGGCTGAGCGGGCGTTGGCGTCTCCTTCTAGGTGGTTTTACTGCTAGCGGTATAAGTTTTACAAAAGTCCCTAAGGGGCCAAACCGGATTTGACGAGGCAAAAAAAACCGCGCTCGTCTTGAGCGCGTTTGATTTTTTAACTATACCGCCGTATGCGCTATACGTCAAGCAGATGCACCCAAACCCGGACAAAGGTCTGTATAGTCAAAGATGAAACAGCAAACAAACTTTTCAGCCGTCTCTTTACAAGACTTTACGCGCCCCTACAAAACACTTTTGAAAGACCGCCGCTTGCAAGAAGGGTTTGATGCGTGTGTATGGGGAATCATTGGTAGCGGGGGTTGCAAGGTGGCGCAGATGGCGGCGTGCAATCCCCTTACGGCGGGGACGAGATATGGCGAACGCAGGTTGAGGCGGTTGTTACACGGTGGCAACGAGCGCGCTGAGACAACAGCCCAAGCGTTGGGAAGTGTGCTCACGTCCGAAGGGGCAAGACAGCTGGCGGGCGAACACGAGGTGCTACTTATCATTGATGAATCTGACCTCAGAAAGCCATTTGCACGCGAGCTGGAGTATCTCGACACAGTGCGTGACTTGGACGGCAATCTGGTTTCCGGGTTTCACACGCTCACAGTTTTGGGTATCGGCGGGACAGGTCACCGGGCGCTTTTGTACCAGCACAGCTTTTCAGCTCAGGCTCCCGGGTTTGTCAGCGTCAACGACGAATACCGCACGGCGATGAAAGGGGTTTCAGCTGCGCTCAAAGCCGAACGGGTGGGTCGGCTGTTGTGGGTGATGGACCGAGGTTTTGACGACCACAAACTGCTGCGGTGGCTCCATGAGCGCGGTGAATGCTTCGTAGTACGTTCGCAACATCCCAAGCGCCGGGCCAAAATACGCGTAGACGCCCCTGCCAAGCCGCTTGAAAGCTGGCTCAGTGAGGCTGCTGTTACGGGTCAGCTGCCGTTGGAAAAACGGTTGCTGAGCCCGACCTCGAGTCGGGCTTGCTACCAGGTGGCTGTTCGTGCCTTACGCCTGGAACTTGAGCAGCTACCTGGGAACGACATGAGCGTCGTGAAACTTAGCCATCCCCGACTGGCGCAACCGTGGTTGCTGTTAAGCAACCTGCGTTTGGATGACGAACGCGCGGCGCAACTCGCCCTAGCAGAACGCATCGTTCAAGCCTATCGGCAACGCTGGGCGATTGAGGACTTGTTCGGTTGGACCAAGGACGCGCTCGACTGGGAGAGCGTGAGACTCCTCGATTACGAGGCGCTGCGTACCCTGGTTGCCTTGGCCTGGCTTGCCGCCGCATTTATCTTCGATCTCGGCGCAACGCCCGAGCGACCCGAGGTTTTGTTTCTGGCGACGCTCGGCAGCTGGACGCCGGGTAAAGCCAAACCTGGCAAAGCTGCCCTCTGCAAGGGTCTCGCCCGGCTATCGCATCATCTGGTGCTTGAACACCTCGCCAAAAACCCGGCTAAGGCCGCTTCGTTACGCCGCTTGACCCATGACTTACTGCGTTCCTGACCTGCTTGATTAAGTTTCGTTCGGGTTTTAGGTTGCACCCAAACCCGGACAAAAGTCTGCGTAACATGGTCTGAGTCCCGTAAAAGCTGCTGTCCGGCGCGGAGAAAGCTGCTACTGATGAGCCTAAAAATGTAGCTGCTGTGCTGAACGGGGCGGCTCGAGCTTCGTTCGGATTTCAGATCTTATGGTTGACCAAGCAAAAATCTATATAAGCCGTGAGTTCAACCTTGCTTTAACCTTCAGCTGTCTCAGAAGTTTGTTGTCAGCTAAAAGCGGGTTTTGCCTTTGCAGAACCCGCCGATTTTACCTCGTCGTCTGTTCGCTTTAACAGACGTAACTCAGCCAACCCTCGAACTCCGGTACTTCACCCCCCGCAGCCTTCAGGTAAAGCTCGCGCAGCTTGATGGTAAACTCGCCCGCTTTGCCGCTGCCAATCGGACGGCGGTCGAGCGACGAAACCGGTGAGACCTCAGCAGCAGTGCCGACCATAAATACCTCGTCGGCGATGTAAAGCTCGTCACGGGTCGCCATCGTCGGCACAACGGGAGTGCCAAGCGACTCGGCAAGCTTGATGACCGAATCGCGGGTGATGCCTAACAGGTTGACGGAGTGCGCGATAGGATGAAGCGTGCCGCCCTTTAAGAAGAAGATATTTTCGCCTGAGCCCTCAGCAACGAAGCCCTCTTTGTCGAGTAGCAGCGCCTCGTCGAAGCCGCTGTCTTTGGCCTCCTGGTTGGCTAATACCGAATTAATGTAGTTGCCGCCTGCTTTGGCTTTCGTGGGCAGCACGTCGCCGGGGCTTCTGCGCCACGAAGACGTCATGAGTTTCGCGCCCTCGCGCACGGCGTCTTCGCCCAAATACGACCCCCACGGCATCGTCGCCACCATGAAATGCACGGTATTTTTGCCCGGATTGACGCCCAGACTCTCTGCGCCGTACCAGAGCAGCGGGCGGATGTAGCACGATTCGTGCTCGTTCTGGCGGACGGTCTCGAGCACCGCTTCGCTGATTTCGTCGGCGCTGTAAGGCGCGGGTATTCCCAAAATCTTGGCCGAGTCGAGCAGCCGCTGCGTATGTTCGGGCAGTCTGAATACGGCGGGGCCGCGCGCCGTCTTGTAGGCGCGAATCCCTTCAAAGACGCTGGTGCCGTAGTGCAGGGCGTGCGTCAGTACCGAGATTTTGGCTTCGGCTGCCGGAACGAGTTCGCCGTCAAACCAGATGAGTCCGGTGTCGGTTTGGGTTTTGCCGACGGGGGTTTGCTGAGCTAAAGGCACGGTCATAGGGGTCTCCTTATGCACGGCATTGTAGCAGGTATGGCGGGCAGTATCTTCTAGGTAGCTAAAAAGTTAGGTGCAGGTTTACGGTGTGGGCGTTTTTACTGCAAGGTGTGAAAAATCCCGGCTGTCACGTGCCTCAAAACCTTTTTTGGATCCGATAAAGTCGCCCTGATAGGATATGTTTACGGGGCTTGAGCCCACCATTGCCCTGCACGGCCCGTCAACATGCAAGCTGCGCTGATGGCTTCAGAACATCTTGAACGTTACCGCTCTATGACCTACAGTTCACGAAGTCCTCAAAGTGTAGTGTAGCGGCTGTGATAAGCTGCACAGGCTTAGGAGTGAGATGAAACGAGCTTTGCTAATTTTAATCATCTATTTGATCTGGACTGGAGCCTCGGCCCAGCAGAGCGCTACGGTTTCGGGCGCGGTCGCCACCCCCGACGGGCTGCCCGAGACGGCCCGCGTCGGCGCGCATATCGTCGATACGTGGGGCGTCTGGGGCCGTGAAATCGGTACGGCAACCCCCAAAAACGGGATGTTCGAGCTCGAGCTGACCGGTTCGACGGACGCGCTGACCCCTTTTCGCAGCAGCGACGTCGTGCTGCCGGGGCTGCAAAACAACTATAGTTTGGGTACAGAAGTCAACTTCACCCGCGCCCAGATTGACGTGTACCTCGACGAAAACGGCAACAGCACCTTCGACCGTGAGACCGATACGCCGTACCTGGGTCTTGCTGGAATCTCTGAGCCGAGCGGCTTTTTCGTCCCGCTTTACGTGGACGCCGATACGACGCTCGAGGCCAACGGTCAAAGTTATCCGTTCAAAAAAGGTTGGAACATCTTTACCGTCCGTTTCCCCGAAGGGGGCGACCCCAAGTACAGCGTTTCAAACACGCTCGACGCGGCGCGTTTAGACGTGTTTCCCGGCGAGCCGTAAACCGCCGTGATTTGGCGCGTCACACGACCCTAATTAGAACCGAGGCAAAAACTTTGAAGGTGCTGCTTCCCGGTAGCACCTTTTCAGTGTGCTTCAACAGAGAAAATCGGAACAGATACCCGCCAGTATCTTTTATGCTATGCGCCGTAAACTGCGTGTCCAACCGAGCCTGCACGCTCATCCCCGAAAGTTTGGTCGTCAGTTCGGCAAACCCGCTACCTTCAGCTGAGCGCTTTTAGCTTTATACTTGGGCCCAGTATGAATAACTTTGACAGCGACACCTCAATGAAGACAGTGCCTGCAGGTACCAACAAGCACCTATGAGTGAAAAGACCTACAGCGCCCGCGAGATCGTTCTCTCGCTCTTTCCCGATACCGACGCGTCACTTATCCCGCTTCCTGAACCGTACCGTTTTGAAACGGCGTCCGGCGGGTCGCTCCGCCTCTTGCGTGACGAAACCGAAGTAGCCCTGCTCGCGCCGGTCGCGCCAGCCGGAAACGCCTCGACGCAACTCTGCTGCGACCTCTGCCGCTGGAGCGCCCCACGTCACTACCTGCAAATCTTCCGCGCCGAGGTGCCCGGCTCAAAAGGGCGGCGTTACCGCTACGTCTCGCTCTGCCGCGATACGGCGGGGTGCAGCGAGCGGCGCGTCGGGGGCGACGCGCCCGTTGACCTGCTGCTCAGCCGGGTGCTGGGGCACTAAACTCAGCTGCTCCATCTTCTGTAGAGAGCTGTGGGGCAAACGTCAGGGACTCAAGAAGTTGGGTGCTGAACCTCATCGGGTCACTCTCGCAGGCTCGCTTTGACTCTTGTTGCCTCGAGTTCTAACTCTCCTGCAAATGTGCAACTTTTGCAAAAACACTCGTACAATAGGTTATGCCGCAAAAAGACGATTTTTTAAGCCGCTTGCAGGCACAGCTTGACGAGACGTTTGAACGGGTGTATAGGCTTAGCGCTAAGGGCCGCTCGGACGAAGCGCTGGAGGTCGTGCGGGCGGCGCAGCGCAGCATCCTGGGTCTCGAACCTGCCCTCTTGCACCGCTTTTCCAGCGCCGACCTGCTCGGATTTTTGGGTTTCGGCAGCCTACCCGACATTGACCGAACCCTCGGCGCTGCCGAACTCCTCAGCGCCGAATTCGAGCTTTTGGCGCGGCAGGGTGAGGCCGACCCCGCGCAGGCGCACAAGGCGCTCGAGCTCTACCTCGCCGTGCTGGACACCGAACCGGGTTTTGCGCCCCGCTACAGCGGGCGTCTGGACGTCTTGACGCAAAGTTTGGACTACGCGCTGCCGCCCGAGACGCAGCGCGCACTCGCCGAGGCTTACCGTGCTGCGGGGCGTTTTGGTGAGGCGGAAAACTGGCTTTACCGCTGGCGAGAAGCTGAGCCGGACGCCGCCCAAGCCTGGGCTGAAACGTTTTACCGTGACCTGCTCCGTCTCTCTGACGACGCGCTCATTGAAGGCGGCTTGCCCAGGGACGAGGTTGAAGAGGGTCTGGCGGCCTTTGCCGGTGGGGTGACAACGTGAACGGCGGCAACCAGTTTGCCTCGAGCCGTACCCGGGGGATGCCCGAAAGCGTATTCGATACCTTTGACCGGGCGAAGGCGCGGGCGCGGCGAGCGGGCCGAGAGATTATCGACCTGTCTATCGGTTCATCCGACGTTGCGCCGCCCCAAGTCGCCTTAGAAGCCCTGAGAGACGCGACGTACCAGCCTGAAACTTACGGGTATTGCCTGTTCACCGGCACCGAACCGCTTGGAAGGGCGGTCGCGAGCTGGACGACGCGGCGTTTCGGCTGGACGCCCGACCCCGACACGCAGGTCTTACCCCTTATCGGCTCTCAAGAGGGTTTAGCCAACCTGCTTTTCGCCACGACCGATCCCGGCGACGTGATTCTCGCACCCGACCCCGGCTACCCGTCTTACTACGGGGCGATTGCGCTGGCGGGGCTCGAGCTGGCCCGGATGCCGCTTTCGGAAGAAAACGCTTATCTCCCCGACCTGAGCGCAATTTCCGGTGTAACGGCCCGCCGCGCCAAGGTCATGATTCTCTCGTACCCGAACAACCCGACGGCGGCAACTGCGCCCGAAGCGTTTTTACGGGAGGCGGTGGCGTTTTGCTTGAAACACAGCATTCTGCTCGTTCACGATTTTCCCTACACCGACATGGTTTACGGCGACTACCGCGCGCCTTCGGCGCTGACGCAACCCGGCGCGCTCGGCACCGCCGTCGAACTCTACAGCGCCTCGAAAAGTTTTCATATGGGCGGCTTTCGGATTGGCTGGGCCGTCGGGAACGCCGACGCACTTGCTGCTCTCGCCAAAGTCAAGGGCGCGGTGGATTTCAACCAGTATTTGGGTATTCAGGCAGCAGCGGTCGCTGCTTTAGAAGGGGCCGAGGCGGATGTGAAGCACGCTGCCCGGACGTTCCAAACGCGCCGCGACGCGCTCGTCGAAACGCTGAACGCTGCAGGTTGGCCCACACCGCTGCCGCAAGCGAGCATGTACGTCTGGACGCGTTTGCCGCATGGGTATACGAACTCGTTTTCTTTTGCCTTGGGGTTAACTGAAGCGACCGGCGTGTGTCTGGCACCGGGGCGGGCGTTTGGTGAACTCGGTGAAGGCTACGTGCGGTTTGCGCTGGTACGTGAGCCGGAGGTGTTAGCGCGGGCGGCAGCGCAGATTCAGACGTTCGTAACCACCGTAAAACCAACTGCAAAAACCGTAAAAACCGCGGTATCGTAGGCGGCATGAACCGTTTTTGGCGGGAAGTGCGGGAATATCTGAGCGCGTTCATCGTAGCTTTTTTGGTCGTAACGTTTGGCTTTACAACGGTGGGTGTGGCAGGCCCGTCGATGCAACCAACCCTCGACGACGGTTCAGGACGGTTGCCGGAGTCGCTCCTGACCGGCGACCATATGTTCGTGCCAAAATATGAAACCTGGTTGCGAAGGCTCGGCGTGATGCGCGGTTACGCGCGGGGCGATATCGTCATCGTCCGTGAACTTGCCGACTCACCGGCGCGGCGGGGGCGGCGCGATTTCGTCATCAAGCGTATTATCGGCGTACCTGGCAATACCGTCGAGGGCCGCGCCGGACAGATGTAGGTCAACGGCGCACACCCAGACGAGCGGTTTCTCGGTACGACGCCGCTGGGCCAAGCGAGTTTTACGGCGCTTACACTGGGCCTAAAAGAGTATTTCGTCATGGGGGACAAGCGCACCCACAGCGCGGACTCACGACTTTACGGCCCGGTACCCTTTACGTCGATTGGGGGCCGCGCCACAGCGGTCGTCTGGCCTCCCCGACGAAACGCTCAGCGTAACTGGAAAGGGCTGCAGCCACCCGAGGCGTTTATGGCCCTCACACCTTAGCTCTAGGGGTTACGGCCACTTGAATGCGGTTTGCTCGAGCCGTCGATAAACGTCAACGGAAGCGGTTGAAGCGTCTCCTGATCCAGCAACGGCAGCGTCAAACTGACAATCTGGTCATCCTCCCTAAAAATCAAACCAAGCGCGTCGAGTTGTCGAACGGATTCGCTCAACTTTTCGGCCTCTTCCGGTAAAACAGCCGCCAGACTTTTGAGGGAGACGGGTTCGTGACACCTCAGCAAAACGTTCGTTTCAGTTTGATTCAAGCCAAAGCTTTTTGCCGGTTGTTCCCGACCGTCCAAGATGCGAAGCCCGCCTTCGACAACTTCATAGTAAAGATAAACGTCGCGCTCCCGGTGCGCCGCTTTCCACGCATCGACCGTCCGTTCGATTCTACGGTACAAGCGGCTGAGTGCGGGCGGGTTTTCAAACGGGCGGGAAAAATAGTAACAAAAGGCGTCCAGATCGAAACCGCTGTCTCTCAGAAAGGTCTCCGAAAAGATGAGGTCATACGACGGCTCGTGATTTGAGGCGGGGATACCGAAGCGCTCGGGCGACCTTTGCAGCGGCGCATACCGCGTGATCTGGATAAACAGGCGTGTCGAAGGAGGGTCGAGGTGCCCCAAGCGCGGTAAGAGCTCGAGCATCCGGCTGTACTCGAGTTCTTCGTCGGTCGGCAAGCCGTAGAGCAGGTTGTAGTGAACCTTGACCCCCAAATGCTTGCCCAGCAGCAGCGTGTGAACGTTTTGAATGCCCGTCACGCCTTTGTCCATGTCTTTTAGAACCTTGCTCGAGAACGATTCGATACCGGGTTGCGCTTCGGTAAACCCTGCCTCAGCCATAAGTCTAAAGCGCTCGGGCGAAATGTTGGCTTTCATCTCTGTCGAAAGCCTGTACTTACGCTCACGCTGCGCCAGCGCGGGCAGCAGCGTTTTGTAATACTGGTAGGGCAAGATGTAGTCCGAGAAACGGAAAGCGTCGACGCCGTAGCGCTCTGACAGGTACTCGAGCGCACTGAGGACACGTTCAGAATCACGTGCTCTGAACGCTAGATCGTCGTCGTGAATACCGCAAAAAACGCAGTGGTGCTTGGCCCCCCACCAACAGCCCCGCGAATTCTCGAGCGGCAACCGTTCGACCTCGACCGTGACTGCAAAGCGTTCGGCAAGTCCTTTGAGATCGGCAAAAAAATCGTCGAAATTCGGAATTGGACTGGTGTTCATATCGATAGGGGCAACCTGTCGGCTCAGCTTGATTTCACCACCGTCCCGGTAGCTGAGGTTGGGTACGTCGCCGAGTTTCAGCAGTCCGGCGGAAGCCTGGGCGAGTGGGACGATAGTGGGTTCGCCTTCACCCGTACAAACGGCGTCTATCCAGGGAAACGCTTTGAGTACCGTGTCCCCTGTTGGTGAGCGCACGGCGTACCCTCCCAGAGCTACCATCATATGAGGCGCGCGTTCCTTGACGAGTTTTGCTAGGGCGACCGAGGCAATCGTCTGGTCAAACATACAGGTAAAACCGACCAAGCTGGTGGGCGTTTTGGCGAGGTCGTCGGCGCACTCACTCAACCACTGCGGAACTGTTTCTTGCCGTAACTTCAGCAGCGCCTTAACGATGCCCTCGAGCCCCCCATGTTGCTGCCGGTCAATGACCCCAAAATAGAGGAGTTGCTGGGCTTTTTGATAGAGCCAACGCTCTTGCCGCCGACTTACCGAAGGTTCGACCACACCGCTGAAAAGAAAATCGTTCAGGGCAAAAACATTGGCAAGCCCGTAGTAGCTCAGCGCTTGCACGAAACGCAACATGAACAGGTTGAGGTGATGCACGCGGCACGGCACTGCCGCGTCATCCAAAACACTCCGCAAGATACTGAGCCCCAGACTCGGCTCGGTCAGGGTCGTCCAGGGCATACTGATGAGAGCGACCGAAGGACTTCCAGTGTGGTTCAGTTTATCAGAATTTAGTTCAGCGCCGAGGTGCTTCACAAAGCTAAAACTTTGCCAGGCCGGAACGGTCGAAAACCGACAGGTTGGTGACACCGGCTTCGGTGGGAACGAGCATGATAACAACACCGACCACGACGGCGATAGCGACCGGATTCATCACACTACCGGGGTCGAAGCTGAAGCCGCTGCCTCCGGCGACGATTCGGTCGAACGCCTCAGGGCTCAACTTGACGCCGAGGTCGGTTGCTGTTTCGTAAGGTCGAGTCGCCCAACTGTCCAGATGTTTTTCATCCTCGACCACTTTATGAAAAAACTCGACGACCTCACGGTCTACGGGATCGGCAAGCTCGCTGATACGCGACGGTGCCAGCTGCTGCAGGTCGCGGATGCTACGCTCGGATAGGTTGACCCCAAGTTCTTTAGCTACGTCCCCCGGATTTTCGAGCAGCTGTTTAAGCTCAACGTTCGATCGACCGACGGCTCGAGCCACTTCAAGTACGTCGTTCTCGAGTAGGCCGCTCGTAACCAGTTCGATAGGGCTGGGCGACCGGGGTGCGGGCCAGGGAATAGGAAGCGGCGGTCTGCCCGTCGAGCCGCAGGTAAAGCCGCCGTCATCATCTTGATAGATGAGTCCGTTTTCCGGCTCGAGCGGGCCGACAACGCTTTCAACTTGTTCTACGACGAGGTTGCTCAGTTTATTCGTCAGCTCCTGAAACTCGCGGCGGCGTTCGTCACGGCCCAGCGAACGCCCTGCGCCGGTGAGTTCGGAGACTGCGCGGATTTGCCGGAGCAAGGCCGGGTCGAACGGAGGAATCGGGCGTACACCGTTTGGGCCTACTAGGAGGCTACCGGCGTCGCCGCCACCGAAGAGGATAACTTGAGCCATGTCCTACCTCCAAAGGTAAAGCTAGAAGCGTTGTCGTACCGACACCTTTTGTGCTTGCAGGGGTAAACTTTACCAAACTCGCTTGCTTGTCGTTAAGGTCATCGTTTGTCTAGGTCACTTATCCTCTTAATAGCGGTTTATTCGCAGCCGATTTTGTTGTGAGAGTCAACTGTTAGACCCTTTGGAGGACAAAGGGTCAGCTAAAGTTTCGAGGGCTCTAACCTCGTGTCGGTGATGACGATAGGGCAAACGCGGCAGGCGTCTACATCTTGCTGACTAAACCACCTGCAACGTGAGCGAATAGAACACCCAGGCAGAGTTGCTTCGTCTGATGCTGGCGACTCCTTGTACTCGAGAACTTTGTCGATAACGTCTCAACGTTAACCTGTCCACTGCCTGCACCCGGACTTGGCGCAAGTATCGGCAAAACGAAAGCGTCCTGCCGGTGTGCGACCTTGCCGCGCCATATCGACAAAGGTCTGGTCAACCACGACCTGCTCGTTGAAATAGTTTATCCGACCGTTCTTTCGGACAGTCCCCCCAGTAGGATTGCGCCTTTTTGAAGCTTGGCGCTGGGACAGAGCTTGGCTTCGATCATAATTACGTTTAGCGGGAAAACTCGTTGATACCTTCGAAGCGCCCATCCCGAACTAGACCCCAAACATCAGGGGGGGCTTAAAGGTGGTGTCACCTTTGAAGTCGAGCCGCGCAACGGTGCGAAGTACCGCCTCCTGAATGGTCGCTTGCATCAGTTTGGCGACCTCGGGGGGTAAATCCGCCCCGCCGAAATCGACGACGAACTTGCTATTTTTGGACTCGCTTTCCATACCTTATTCCTCCCTAGCTTTGTACGGCGGACGCCGACACTATCAGCCTGTGGTGACAAGGAGAGCGCAACGTCTGGAAATGACTATAAAAATAGAAGCCTCTAGCGTAGAAAGAAGCTTAGAGCAAAAACAAGAGTGTATCAAGTACTACGTTGCTTTGCGATACTTAGAAAAGTCGGTCAAGAAAGCTGGCGAGTGAAGAGTGTACAGAATGCAGAAGCCTATCTCTCAGCTTCTCCCTATCTGACCGACTTCTATACGATCTCATAGACTGCGGCCTGTTGACTTAGAGTCTACTTCAACTTGTACGCTCGAGCCTATGACCAGACTGACCATCAGCGAGGTTTCCCGGCAGGCGGGGCTGAGCGCCCACACGCTGCGCTACTACGAACGCATCGGTTTGCTGGCTCCCATTGACAAGGGTTTACGGGGGCATCGCCGCTACGACGCAGGCGACCTCGAGTGGCTCGTACTCATTCAACACCTGCGTTCGACGGGAATGTCGGCCCGGGAAATGCAGCGCTTTGCCGAGCTGGTGCGGCAGGGCGACGAAACGGCGTCTGAGCGCCGTAAACTGCTCGAGACCCACCAAAAAGCCTTGCAAACGCAGCTCAAAGATATCGAAAAAACGTTGAAGCTGCCAGACCATAAGGTCACGATCTACCGCAAGCTGGAAGTGCACGCGTAAAGAAGCCGAAATGACCTTACCGAACACCGTAAAATTGAGTGCCGTAAAATTATAGCACTTAAGCAGTTAGAAGCTACTGTAATTACCTCAGAATGTGCGTGCCAGACAGTTTAGTTAAAGGTGAGAGCGTCCGTTCCCAGATGATACCTGCTATAGGCACTGCAGAACGCAGAATGCTCCGGCGGCAATTTCTATTGTCGCCGCGAGTACCGAAACGCAGCTAGCCGGGACACTCGGTTCAGGTTACGCCGAGTGTAGAGCAGCTGACTATGCTGAATCAGACTGGCAGTTTAGCTAGGGATTAGGGGTTATGCCTGCACAGGTTGTTTCTCCCCGCGCCGTAATTCCAAAAGCCCCTGCAGGTTGATCAGAAAATGTGCAATCAGCCCCGGCCACAAGCTGCCGGTCAGTGCCGCCGCGAATCCGAACGCCAACCCCGAAAGGGCGGCGTAAAGTGTATAGCTCCACCCTTTACGCGGCATCGGGTGCAAGAGACCGAACACGAGCGCTTGGCCCCACACCCCGACGAGTCCCTGGAGCGCCCCCCGAAAAAACAGCTCTTCAGCGGTTGCGGTCAGCGCGGCGAAGAGGAGGGCCTCGAGCCAACTCGGTCTCAGCTGAGCAAGAGCGCGCTCGAGCAAACTAGAAGCATACCGGAACGACGGCAAGGTACGTTCCAGTACCCACGCCCCACTCAAAAGCCCCACTGTCAGGCCGACCGCAACAATGCCCAACGTCACGATATTAGCGCGGGGGCCGTAGGTCGTCGGATAGAAAAAAAGCCACACCGCCCCTAACGGCCCGGTCAGCAGGCTGGGTAGAAAGGGGAGGTAGCGGTGGGGTATTTTCACACGAACTCCGTACTAACACACTTTAGTACAGCTTATCGGCGTTGGGGCCTACAGGCAGACTCGCGTGTCTGACTAAAACCTAATCTGCTCGAGAGCAGCGCACGGCTGAAGTCGTACGAGACGAAGCCGCGCTGAAAAAGCTTGGCGGAATCTCTGGGGATGAGGGTGAAGCGCCGAACGCTCACGCCGAGCAGGTCTCACGGGACGTATTCGTATTTTATAGGGCGGCTTTACGGGGTTTCCGGCACCGGTAGGTAGCGTTCGGGAATCTCCCAAACGACGAGTTCAGGAGGCGCGTCTTGCAGTTCGCTGCTCGCTAAATAGTCACGCATCGGCGGCAACGGCCCCTGCCCTTCAGTCGCTAAATTTAACACATCTGCGCCGAGCGCCCGTTGCAACGCCCCGGCGAAGTTCCACCGTTTGTTAGCGCTGTAGCTCGTTCCGATGAGCGTCACCGGCACAGTTTGTGCGCCGAAAAGTCCGCCGCCTGCGCCCTCTGCACTGCTCTGGGGGCGGGTTTGGCGAGTCTCGAGCGTATCCGGAACTGGCCCCAACCGACTTTGCAACGCACCGAGTGGTACAAAGTTAAGCAGGTCGCCCTCGTAAGGTTGTTTGCCAGTGACGTTTGTCTCGTACTTACTCTCAAAAAGTCCGGTGACGTCCGTGCGCTGCAAAGCTCGGGCGAGGGTGTCGGCGGCAACCTCGGCCCCGGTAGGCGTCCAGTGGGTGTCGGTACGCAGATAAACTTGCGCTTCGTTTTTTGCGCCGACGAGCGGTGCTAACAGATTAGGAGCTGGAACATCCGCTTGGGTCAAACTACGGCGAAAGCTCTCGTAGCGCGCGGCCGTATAATCCGGCAATTTACGGCCCACAAATTCTGGGTAAACTCGCGACTTATCCGGGATGAGTGCGACGATAAGCGCGATGTTTTTTGCGGCGAGTTCGGCCCGTACCTTCTCGATGTACGCCAGTTTACGCGCGGTTTCGGCCTCTGCGTCGCCGTAAAAAGTGACCTCTTCGCCCGTAAACAGCCAACCGTTTTGCCCGACGACGACGCCCTCCCGTCCTTCGTGAAAAAGGCTGTACTCGAGCACCCCCCAGGTCGCAATCGCTGTACTGCGAAACGGTAACGCCTCGTTAAAGTTTTTTTCATATCGTGCGCTCTGCTCGCCCCGTAAAAACGACCCTTGACGGGACCACTGAAACGTTGCAGGTGTGGAGAGCGCCGCGCCGAAACCGAGCGCTACGACAACGAGAAAAAATACACCGGGAAGCCAACCGAGCGAAGTGGGCAGCGGGTTGTGACGGGCGTCCTCCGCGTTGGTCGCTGGGTCGGTGCGGGTTACGGCTATATCGGGCAGGGTTTGCGCCATTAGGATCGCCTCATCAGAACTGAAAGTACAAAAAGGGCGAGAAGCTTTGCGCCGAGAGCCGGAAGATACCCAGGATAAAGAGCGGCAAGATCAGCAGATGGACGTTTTGCAGCGCCTCTTGTTGCCCCACCGGAAGCCGCCAGAGTAGCGCCCGCCACCACGGGGCCACGTAAACTAGAACGAGGCCGAGGATGAGGGTGGCGAGCTCGAGCCCCGACACCTCCCAGGTAAACCCCGGATTTAGCGCCCAACCGTTCGCCCCTGCCAGCCCCCGCACTACGTCCCACGCCTGCCCGACTGAAGCAGCCCGGAAGAGTACCCAACCGATCATCACGATCAGCATAGTTTTAGGGACGCTTAAGAGCGCCGGAATAGGCCGCCACAGCTTGCGCTTGCCCAAGAAGCGCTCGACGACCAGAAATAGGCCGTGCCACGCACCCCACAACACAAACGTCCAGTTCGCGCCGTGCCAGAGTCCACCTAACAGCATCACTAGCAGCAGATTAACGTAAGTACGGCTTGCCCCCCGGCGGTTGCCGCCGAGCGGAATATAGAGGTAGTCGCGGAGCCATGATGAGAGTGAAATATGCCAGCGCGTCCAGAACTCGGTAATCGAGCGGCTGATATACGGGTGGTTGAAGTTTTCCATAAAGCGAAAGCCCATCATCAGGCCCAAGCCGACTGCCATATCCGAGTACCCGGAAAAGTCGAAGTAGAGCTGCACCGTGTAGGCGAGTACCCCCAGCCAGGCTGTCGCAGCGGTCGGGTCGGAGGTGGCAAAAACACGGTCGGCGAGGGTCGCTACGCCGTCGGCGATCAGGACTTTTTTGCAAAAGCCGACCATAAAGCGCATCGCCCCTTCAGAAAACTTTTGCGGGGTGTGGGACCGCGCCGTAAACTGGTCGGCGAGGTCTTTGTAGCGCAGCACCGGCCCTGCAATTAGTTGCGGAAACAGTGCGATAAACGCGCTCAAGTCCCAGAAGTTGCGGGCGGGCGGCGCGTCTTTACGGTAGACGTCGATAATGTAACTCATCGCCTGGAAGGTGTAAAACGACAGGCCGATAGGTAAAACGACCTCCCACGCCGTAAACGTTGGGACGCCGATTCCGGCAAATGCGGCGTTCAGGCTGTCCACGCCGAAATTGAAATACTTAAAGTAACCGAGCGCCGCCAAATCGCCAACGACGCCTAGCGTCAGGTAGAGCTTGGCGGTACGTTTCGTCTGGGCGTTGGCGACGCCTAACCCAGCCAGGTAGCTGAGCAGCGTCACGCCAAAAAAGAGGGCTAGAAAATCAACGCGCCACCAGCCGTAGAAGAGGTAGCTCGAGACCAAAATCAAGGGCGAACGAAACCGAAACGGGGTGAGGTAGTACGCCCCTAAAAAGAGGGGCAGGAAGAGAAAGAGAAAGAGCGGAGTAGAGAAGACCATAGTTAGGGGCGCTTATTCGTAGCTGCGTTTATTCAGTTGCGGTGGTGTTCTGCACAAAGACGGCGGTGTTGTCGGGTAAAACAAAGGTGCTGTAAGCGGCGGAGCGCTCGAGCTGCACTTCGTCAAACGCAGCGACGGCAGTGTCCCCCGCAAACGCACCGAACGCGACCGAGATCGGGTTGACGGGAATGCTCCCGACTTCTCCCGGTGCGACGTCTGGAATGACCTCCGTAGAACCGTCCGCCGTTTTGAGGTTGACGGGTTTTGCCGATACGTTATAGAGCAAAAGGAGCGTTTGGGCACGGTTTTCCAACGTTGGGTCTTCGATAAGTGCTGCGTCTTCACCGACAATGACGGTATAGAAACGGCCTGCTTGCAGCTCGAGGGCGTCCGTCACGGTTCCGGCAACGAGGTTGGCAGCGCCCTGAAGGACAACCCGGTACGGGCTAACTGCACCGTAAGAGAGCGCGTCGAACGCCGTTTCGCCCAGCGCCGGGCTGACCTCGCCGTCTTGAACATTCAAAACGCGGACAAAGGCGGCGTCGGCGGGGGGCGCGGGCGCGTACAAACCCTCTTCTTGGGCAGTGGCCCAAAACAGACAAAAACCGATAAAAACTAGAGCTAACTTTTTGATAACGAACCTCCCTTTACCGTTCACAAGTTTACTGTGAAAGTCTGAGCTGTCTATCTGTGTGCAGCTTGTTGCAACTTAATAACTTAGCAGCGTTAGGGTGTGCGGCAGATTTGAGCGTCAACCGTGCCGGTCGTACCCGCTGGCACATTGAGGGATACTGACACGAGGGGCGCGCTGATATCGCGGGAGAGCTCGAGGTAATACTCACCGCTGTTGCTGACCCGCGTCGAGCGTTCAATGCGTGCTGTAGCAACGCTGCCGCCCTCGTAAGTTGAGACGATCTCGAATTCGACCAGGGACAAACCAGTAGCTTGCAGGTGCAGCTAGTAATTCTCTCCGGAAATATCTTCAGCTGTAACGGTTGTTAAGTCAGCAGTCTCACCCGAAATTTCGGCACTTCCTGAAGCGCACGGTTTCGCCGCTGCAAGCACCGTGAACTGAAGGAATCATCTGACGAAACGGGGTGTTGCCTCTTTTTCTGTAAAGGACGCGTCGCGCATACGGTACTCCCAGATAACAACTTTCGGAGCTGCATCTTCTCGTTCGAGTAAAAAATCTTGCAGTGCGGTGCTAAAGCCGCCTCTTGGAACTGAAACGTTAAGGACAGCTTGACCCAAAGCCTCGCTTAAAAAACCGTCGAAGTTGTAGGGCTCTGTGCTAAAACTGGTACCTGCTAGGCTACGACAGGTATCTCATCAGCAAATAGATCTCCTTCGTCCAGCCTTTTCGTCTCATAAAGACTGACTTGCCCTAAGGCCGCATCGGGAAGATCGCCACACTTTTCTTCGATCAGCTCGAAGATTTCGTTTCCTCCCGGTTCAGTTCCGGTCAGCGTGGTTGCAAATTCTGCGCTTCTTGAACCTGTCAGTACTTGGTAGGTGGGATTTGCAAGCAAAAACGCAACACCCTGGGCAGACACCTTTGCACCTTCAGACGTCCAGTGCCGGTCGAACTGCTGATACTCGAGCGGCCCACCCGTCAGCATCTCGGTAGTGCTTATCAGATCGACGGCACCTACAGGCGCAAGTGAAGCTATGTAATCTTGGTAATAAGTGTGCGCCTCACCCCCATCAAAATTGATATTCAACGCCTCTAGTGCGGCTGTACCGGTGACGATTTCGCCGTTGACCATACCGCGCCGGGGTGTGGGTACCAGAAGTGTTCCTTCCGCCTCGAGCGTTTCGTTGAGACGTTTTATCCAAGTCGTTAGTTCCCCTAGACTCTCTCCGTAACGCAGGTCGGAACTGCAATAAAATGAACCGTCAGTGTTGTAAGTAAGTGTTCCCGCCTCATTACACAGTTCGACCTGTGCTCGGCACAAAGATGTGAAAAAAACCTACTGAGACGACCGTCAGAAATAATAAAACTGCTGCTCTAGCTCTCTATACCTGGCTTTGCACAAAAAGTCCTTTCAAGCCTTATAAGTTTTCACACCATAAAACCGGCGTACAGACTGGAATAAGCTTTGTAGTCACCAACGCAAATTTTTAATTTCCTTAGTAGGCTGCGGTGCAAGTAAATCTTCTAAAATGTATCCTTATGACTTTTTGTGCAAAGCCTCTATACCTTTTTTATTTGAGCTTTGTCCCCTCGAGAGAAAATGTGTATCTAGTTTTTGTGCATTTTTGTAGCTGTCTTGTAATTACAGAACGCTAGCTACATCAGCTTAATGAAAGCTTAAGATGTGAGCTAATTTTGATTCTGGTCGGCTGAAAAGGTCTGCTCCAACGCCCCCCGCACTACATCTACCGGAAAGCCTCGCCGCGCTAGAAACGCGTACGCCTTGGCGTAACGTTGACGCGGCTCCCCCTTCCAGCGCCACAGGTTTTTCTGCGTCAGCGAGAGGGCGGTCTCGAGCTGCGTATCTTCACCCAACTCACTGACCGCCTTGTCTACGAGCGGTTCGGCGACACCTCTACGAAACAGCTCTTGCCGTAAACGAATCGCCCCTTTGCTGCGGCTCCGCGACCGTACAAACGTTTCGGCGTAAAGGGCGTCGTCTACGAGCTTCAGCTCGGTCAGTTTGGCCAATACCCTTGTGACGGTGCCTTCGGTCGCACCCTTACGGACGAGTTTGTCTTTCAGTTGTCCCGTCGTATACGCCTGCCGCCCCAGAAGCCAGAGCGCATAGTTCCACGCCCGCTCATACGGATATTCGGACGGCGCGTCGTTCATGACACCCCTTTACCTAAAAAACTGACCGATAAGTCGCGGCAGCGTGAGATAGTTGCCCAGTGCCCCGCCGATACTGGTCAGGAAGAAGATTAAAAAGATACGCGCGACCTTGTTACGCCACCAGCCGCGTGTTTCGGTGAGGTCTTGCCGCAACCGGGCAAAGTCGCCCATCTGCGGTTTGCGGAGCCACAACTCGGCGGCTCCGGCAAACATGCCAACGCCTAAGGTAGGGCTTAGCGTACCGATAGGCGCACCTAAAAACGTCGCTAAAACCGTCAGCGGATGCGCCAGCGCGACGATCGCGCCGAGCGCGGCGAGGCCCCCGTTTAGAAGTAGCCAGCGCGTGACGAGTTGCAGGCCGACCTCCGGGCTCTGGAGAAAAGCGAGGGCGAAGCCGAGGAGAAAAAACGCGATGAGTCCCCAAGAGATGATCTGGCCCCACGGCGCACCTTTGGGAATGGTTGTAAGGTCTTCTATTTCTTCAGTCGGTGGCGTGGGCGCGGGCGTGCTTAAACGTGAATCAAGCCCCTTAAGATGTCCTGCCCCAATCACAACCAGCACCTTTTTATAGGGTTTTTTAGCTGTCTCTTCGCGTAGCCGCGCCGCCATGTAGTAATCGCGCTCCTGAATCAGCGGCGTAAAGAGTTCCCCTTCTTTGTCGGAAAACTCGGAGAAGGTGGCCTCTAACACGTCCCCTTCTTTAAGTTTTTCAATCTCTTCGGGCGTTACCTCTTCACGGCTCACGACGCTGCCCATCAGCCCTGCCAAGAGCGTCATCCGTTTCCAAAAACCGACGTTGGCGTACACACGCCGGAGCGTCACGCCAATGTCGCGGTCGATGAGCAGCACGGGCAGCTCGAGTTCGCCCGCAACCCGGAGGGCGCGGCGCATCTCTTCACCCGGTTCGATACCCGACTGTTCGGCCAACCGCTGCTGATACGAGCCGAGCGCCAGGTTCGCCGCCATCATCGCCGCTTTGCCTTCACGTAGAACTTGAAACAGGTCGGTCTTGGCCCAGCGGTCGGGGTCGGTCATCGCCGCGTGCCGACCGGGATCGAGTTCTACGGCGACCGCGTCGTAGTCGCCGGTGCGGAGGAGGCGTTCGACCTCTTCGGCACTTGCTTTAGAGACGTGTGCGGTGCCGAGCAGCGTCAACTCGGTGTCACCCACCGTATTTTCGCGCGTGGGTTGCGTCACCGGAGTTGGAAGGGCGTCAGAGGTCATAGTAAGACCTGCTTAAGAGAAAACTAAACACACGTTACTCTACCCGGTATGGATGAAAACTTTTGCGCGTTCAAAAAGCTCGAGTTTTTCACGCACCAAACCGAAGTTTATCTTTAAGCTGAAGCAAATTTTTGATGTAAGGAGCATCTTATGGCTGAGCAAAGTTTAATCGTCTCGATGTGGCAAGAGATTTTAGAAAACTATGCGGAAAACGGTAGACATTACGAACGGGACAGGGACATAAGCGGCCTATTCACAGGAGGCGGCGAAGAGGCTGTAAAGCGTCTCGAAACGAAACTCGGCTTTGAGCTTCCTCGAGAGTTTGCTGACTACGTGCGGTTTTACTGCCCCAATGAAAACCTGAGCGTGGGTGAACTAATTGAAGCAACCTCTCTGATAGCTTTTGACAATCTTGCGGAATTCGACTACAACGAATCTTACGGTATAGAGGAAATGCACGAAATGTACCGAGAGGGGCATCATGTAGAGGGTTTGGAAAGGGGAGACGATTTACACCTGCTCATCTTCGCCGAAGATACACAACATCACGCGCTGGCAGCTAACATCAAAGATAAAAGCTGTCCGGTGTACTCCTATGACGCTGGAGACGGCCCTCAGCATCTGGAACAGATTGCGCCAAACTTCGCACATGGTCTGTATTTGCTGGGATATCACCAGCGCCTTAACGTACAAGGTGAAGACCGTGGACTTGACCGCTTCTCATCGGAATGGAAGCCAATTATTGCTACTTTTCAAGCGAAACTTGATGTGCTGGCTCCAGGTGTTAAAGCCGAACAGTGGCACTTCTACGAATACCCGTAACGAGACATTAGGTAATTTTCAGCGTAAAATCTCCGCCGGGTCGAGCCTACCCGCCCGCCGCGCCGGTAACAACGCCGCCACGACGCTCGTCCCGAGTGAGAGCGCACACACCCAGATAAAATCCCACGGTTGTAACTCGACGGGGAGTTGAGTAATAAAGTAGAGGTCGCCGGGGAGCGGGTACGGCTGAAACTTAAAATACAAGCTGAGGCCGAGGCCCAGAAGTGCGCCTAATAGGGTGCCGCCACCACCTAAAAGCAGACCTTCGGTCGTAAAGACCGCTAAAACCTGCCGCTCGGACGCGCCGATAGCCCGTAAAATGGCAATCTCTTCGGTTTTTTCGGCAACGGTCAAAATTAAGATGTTGGCAATGCCCATTGCGGCGACCAGAACGATAAGGAAGACCACTACGCCGATGAGGGTTTTTTGTAGCTCGAGCTGCCTCACCAGCCCCCCGAACAGGTTTTGCCACGGCGTCGCCCACAACCCGGTTTCATTAGCCAAAGTTTGTGAAAACGTGTCAGCGGCGGCAGGATCGGCGAGCCGCACGTGATAGCCGCTGATCTGCCCTTCTTCGCTCAGATAAGCCTGCAACGTCGGGATTGAGGTGTACGAGAGTGCACCGTCGATAATCTCATTGCCGACGCGGAAAGTTCCGGCGACGGGGAAGCTCGTGCGGCTGCGGTTGATGTCTACCAAGAGTACGGTGTCGCCCGCTGCTGCCCCCAAGTTTCGTGACAGGCTGCTGCCCAAAACGATGCCGCCTGAGGCCAGTGCGTCAGCTTGCTGCTCGAGGACGCTAAGGTCTAACACCTTTTGTTCGCGTTCCGGGTCAACGCCTAAAACCTGCGTGTAGCCCTGCGCTCCGGAAATCCCGGCGGTCGCGTCGGCGCGGCGGGCAATCAGGGCTTGGCCTGACAAGTACGGTGCAGCCGCCACCACGCCGGGTACGGCTTCAATTCGCCGTAAAAGCTCAGGATCGTTTTTTAGCGGCGTATTGTCGTAAGCCGCGAGTGAGATATGGGGGGTGGCCTCTAAGGTACTGCTGATGAGTTCGTCGATAAAGCCGTTGGTCAGCGATAGCGCCGTGATTAAAACCATCACCCCGACTGCGACGCCGAGAAGCGTCAGGCTGCTCTGCAAGGCGCGGCGGCGGATGTGGCGCAGGGCTAAAAAAAGAACGAAATGTCTCATTTTAGGTACGCCGCTACGTCACGGTTATGGTCTTCAAGCGTCAAGTTAGGCCGAAAGTTGCCGCCCGGCGCGTGCAAAAAGTAAAGATACGGCTCGCCCGCCGCGTCGGTGCGCCGTGCCTGAAAGATGACCGAAAGCGCACGCTCACCGGGATTGCCGATAGGCGTTGGTGGCAGACCGGCACGGGTGTAGGTGTTCCAGGGTGTGTCTTGCCGCAAATCGCCCGCTACGGCGTCGAGTTTGGGCAAAGGTTTGCCGAGGCCGTAGGCGACAGTAGGGTCGGACTGGAGCAGCATCCCTTGGCCCAAGCGGTTCAGGAATACTCCGGCGATCACGGGCATTTCAGCGTAAGACCCGGCCTCGGCCTGAATCATGCTGGCAAGCGTCACCCACTCATGAACACTCAGCCTTAGCGTTTTTAGGTTCTGCTGCACGGCGGGCGTCAGTTCGCGTTCAAAGCGGCGGAGCATCAGGGTAACGGCCTTTTGCGGACTTACGTCAACCGGAAAATCGTAACGAGCAGGGAAGAGGTAGCCCTCGAGCCCCACCCCCTTGGGAACAAACGCAGGCCGTAACCTACCAGGTCGTTCAACAAGTGGCGAAATATCTATTCCTAACTCGGTCTTTAAGCGGTTGACAACTTGCCCTGTCCTAAACCCTTCAGGAATCACGACGGACACGACTCTAGGCTGACCTCCACGCGCTAGCCGTTCAGCAAGTTGCGGCACGCTCAGCGTCGGGCTGAGGGTATAGAGCCCTTCACCGACGCTTCTGTCTAGGTTTTGGAGTTGTAAGTAGAGGCTGAACACACGGGCGTTGCGGACGAGTCCGGCAGCCTCGAGCGCGCTCGAGACCTGCGCCGCGCCCCACCCCGGCGCAACCTCGAACTCTTGCGCCGCATTTTGTCCTGTACCTGTTTCGGCGACAGGTTTGAGCTGCCGCTCAATCCAAAAAGTACCGAACGCCAGCAAACCGGCGACCATCAGCGCGCCCAACAGCACCCGGCGCACCCAGGGGAGCAGCGCCGAACGCTGCGGTTCAGGTAAGGCAGTTTCGCTCACGCGCTCTACTTTACCCCGTAGCTGCTAGAGGGAGATGCCGAACAGCTCATACGGGATGCCTCGCCAGATAACTCTCGAGAATGAGCACCGCTGCCCGTTCATCTAACAAACCTTTTTCTTGACGCGCTTTCTTTTTGATGCCACTTTTGACCAGCTCCTGTGACGCCAGTTTGGTCGTCAGACGTTCGTCTTCAAAGACGGTGGTAAGACCTGCTCTCTCGAGTTCTGCTGCAAACCGTCTGACCTTCTCCGTTTGCGGCGAGTCGCCCCCTCGTAAACGGCTCGGCAAGCCCACAACGATACGCGCCGCGCCTTCTACCTCGGCGTGTGAACGCACCGCCGCTACGTCCAAAGAGAGTTTCCGTCTCACGATATACCCGCGCCCAAACGCAAACGACGACCCGGTTTTACCGACAGCCACGCCGATACGCGCTTCGCCTACGTCGAGCGCGAGGAGCGTTTCAGCCATGTTGGGACTCGAGTCCCAAAACGTCAGTCGGTGCCGGGGCGCAAACTTCCAGAGCTACAGCCACGCTTCGACAACCTCGGCTACCCCGTCGGCGTCGGCGTCACCGGCAACCCAATCGGCGAGGTCTTGTACGCTCTCGTCAGCGTTCCCCATCGCTACCCCGAACCCGGCCCAAATGAGCATCTCCCGGTCGTTATGCTGGTCGCCAAAAGCCGCCACATCTTCCGCCGTAAAACCCATATCGGCAGCAACTTGCTCCAAGGCCGTGCGTTTATTGACCTCCGGCCCGACGATTTCGAGGAGTCCCGGCATACTCCAGGTGCCGTGAACCGGCAACTCACCCAGCGTTGCGCTGAGTGTTTCGGGGCTTTCGCCGTCGTGCCAAAAAAGAAGCTTGGTTACTTTGTCTTGGATAAACTCGAGAGCGTCCCCCACACCGTCCGGGTCGGTTTCATACGGAACTTGACCCTGCCTAGTAAGGTCGTAACGCGCCGTATCGACAAACCAGCCGTAAGCGGTCTCGAGCCCACACATCACGCCCGGATGCTCAGCCCGCATTTTCAAAACGGCCTGACGCGCGACCTCACCGGAAAAATCAAAGCGCAGCAGCGCTCGGTCTTCGGCAAAGTTGTACACTGCGCCGCCGTTATAAACGATGCCGAGTTCGACGATGCCCAGCTGTTCGGCAAAGACTTTGGCGGTACGCGGCGGCCTGCCCGTACAAAGCACGACCTTTACACCGCTAGCGACAAGTTCCGCAACCGCGTTTTGATTGCGCGGGCTGATGGTTTTGTCGCGCCTTAAAAGTGTCCCGTCGAGGTCGAAGGCGACGAGCCTGGGCCGAAAATCTTCAGGACGCTTCAACTCAGGACGCAGCAAGAATGTCCGGTACTGCGGCGAGTGCGGCGTCCAAACGGCTGAAGTCTTTGATTCCGGCTTGTGCCAGATTAGGCCGCCCGCCGCCGCCGCCGCCTGCGCGTTTGGCAATTTCACCGACCAACTTTCCGGCGTGTGCGCCCCGAGACTCAGCGTCTTTGCTGATTTTGGTGACGATGAGGGGGCCGCTTGCCAGCACTACGATGTCTGCGCCGGAGCGCTCGAGCAACCCGTCCGCTGCGTTTCTGAGCGCCCCTGCGTCGAGGCCCTCGAGTTTTACGGTGCTATAGCTAAACCCGCCCGCCTCTTTGACCTCGCTCTGTGCCCCACCTGCGGGGTCTTGGCCTGCAAGCTGCGCCGCTGCTAACTTATCCCGGAGCTGTGCGTTGTCCCTTTCTCTCGCCCGGAGGTCGCCCTGCAACCGTTCGATACGCCCTGTGACCTCTTCAGGTTTGACGCCCAGCGCCTTGGAAGTTGTTGAGACGTCCTCGCGCAGCCCCCGTAAATATGACAACGCCGCCTCGCCGACGAGCGCTTCGATACGCCGCACGCCCGCCGACACCGCCTCTTCCGCCGTAATCAGGAAAACACCCAAAGTACCTGAGCGTGAGACGTGCGTACCGCCGCAAAGCTCGAGCGACACCCCACCAAGTTTACTTTGAGACGCACCTTCAGGTGCAACGCTCACCATCCGCACCCGGTCGCCGTATTTTTCACCAAAAAGCATCATCGCTCCAGCCTGACGCGCCTCGGCTAACGTGACCTCTTGCCACGACACCCGCAGGTCGCTCTGCACCCAGCGGTTCACCAGTGCCTCAATCCGCGCGGTTTCGTCTCCGGTCAACGATTTGGGATGCGAAAAGTCGAATCTGAGACGGTCGGGCGCAACGAGTGACCCGGCCTGTGCGACGTGCGTCCCGAGAACACTCCTGAGAGCCGCGTGCAACAGGTGCGTCGCCGTGTGATGTTTTTCAGTCTCGTTCCGGCTGGGGTCAACAGCAGCGCGAACCATCACATCAACCGAGAGCGTGCCCCGTAAAATCCTCGCTTGATGGACGAACACGCCGCTTTTCGTTTTCGTCGTGGTGCTGACGACTGCTTTGCCGCCCGACCACTCTAAGACGCCCGCGTCGCCAAGCTGCCCGCCGCCTTCAGCGTAAAAGGGTGTGGCGTTTAGAACGACCTGCACCGTGTCGCCTTCACGCGCTTCGCTCTGCTCTGTCCCATCTTGAACGAGTGCCAGCACCGTTGCCGAGCCGTCTTGGTCGGTATAGCCCGTAAAAACGGTCGGGCCGTGCGCCTCGGCAAGCTGCCCGAATACGTCTTGCGCCGCAAACATTGCGCCGCCTTCGCGAGACGCCCTCGAGGTCTCCCTCGCCCCTTCCCTGGCCGTTTCATACCCCGCCCGGTCAACGGTGACGCCGCGCTCTTCTGCCATTTCCTCAGTGAGAGAAAGCGGAAACCCGTAAGTCTGCCAGAGGTCGAAGGCGACGTCCCCAGGGAGTTCGGTGCCGCCTAAGTCATCCAAAAGTTGCGACACCCGGACGATGCCGGACCCCAACGTCCGTAAAAACTGTGTTTCCTCCGCCTCTAAAATCCCCTCGATACGTGCCTGCGCGTCCCGAACTTCCGGGTACGCGCCGCCCATCGCCTCGACCACACCGGGAACGAGTTTGTACAACACGGGTTCGCGCAGACCCAGCACATACGCCTGCCGACTTGCCCGTCGGATGAGCATCTTGATCACGTAACCCGCGCCGTCGTTCGCGGGCAAAATCCCGTCGGTAATGCACATGCTGACCGAGCGCACATGGTCGGCGATAATGCGGTGCTGAACATTCTTAATGTCCTCATAAGGGACGCCCGACAGCTCGACCAAACGCCGGATAACAGGTTGAAACAGCTCGGTGCCGTAAGCGTCTTGTGCGCCTGAAAGGATCGTGGCGAAACGCTCGAGCCCCCCACCCGTATCAATATTTTTGCTTGGCAGCGGCGTCAGCACCCCGTCTTGAAGATTGAACTGGGTAAAGACCAGGTTCCAGAACTCCATATACCGGTCGCCGTCACCCGTATTCGGCCCGGTTTCATCCGGGGAACCAAACTCCGGCCCACGGTCATAAAAGATTTCGGAGCAGGGGCCGCACGGCCCACTACGTTCATCTTTGATGGCGTTCGCAGGCCAGAAGTTCTCGTCCTCACCGAAACGGGAGAGGTGGTCTTTAGGGATCCCTATTTCGTTCGCCCAGATGTCATACGCTTCATCGTCGTCGGTAAACACGGTGATGTAGAGCTTTTCAGGCTCGAGTCCCAACCACTCCTCTGACGTTAAAAACTCCCACGCCCACGTAATCGCTTCACGCTTGAAATAGTCGCCAAACGAAAAATTACCGAGCATTTCAAAAAACGTGTGGTGCCGCCGGGTACGTCCGACATTTTCGATGTCCGAGTCTTTGCCGCCCGCCCGCATGCACTTCTGCGAGGTCGTCACGCGGGGCCAGACACCTTCTACACCGGGAAACCGGGGCGTCGCGCCCTGAAAGTACGGTTTGAACTGCTGCATCCCCGCAACGTTGAACATCAAACCGGGGTCGTCACTTTTTAAGGACGCGGACGAATAGATGAGGTGCTGTTTGCTGCGGAAAAACTCGAGGTACAACCTTCTCAAGTCGTCTACGGATCGTTGGTTTTGCACGGTGGCCTCCACTAAACGCTGATTATATAGGCGCTATGCACCCCAAGCAGGTCTGATAGCTTAGGGCGTGGACTATATCCCTTATCTTCGCAGTATGGTCGGCCCGAAACCCGTCATTATGGTCACGGCAGGCGTCGTGATTTTGAATGAAGCCGGTGAACTGCTGTTGCAACATCGTGCTGACGGTAGTGGTTGGGGGCCGATCGGCGGGTTTATGGAGTTGGGCGAAACCGTTCAAGAGACGGCTAGGCGTGAAGTTTTAGAAGAAACGGGCCTGACTGTTGGCAACTTAGAGCTGTTTGGTGTGTTTTCCAATGCTGAAATCCAAATATTTTCCAACGGAGACCAGCTCCAGGTCGTTACAGTCTCTTACCTGACCGATAAAACGAGCGGGACGCTGCAACCTGACGCGGAGGGGCTCGAGCTTCGCTATTTTCCTCTGAATGCCCTGCCGGAACATCTTTTCGCACCGAGCGCTGACCTTTTTGCAGCTGTGCGGCAAAAGTTTGCGCCGTAAACCCAGCTATGGATTATATTCGTTATCTCCGCGAGATGATCGGCAACAAACCCGCAATCTTTGTCGCTGCGGTCATCTTTATCAGAGACAATTCGGGCCGTCTACTCTTGCAACGCCGGTCAGATGACGGTACCTGGAGCGTCGTAGGCGGCATTATGAATCTGGGCGAAACGGTCGAAGAGGCAGCGCGACGTGAAGTTTTTGAAGAGACCGGGCTCGAGGTCGGTAGACTCTCGCTATTCGGTGTTTTCACTGACGAGCATATTTACCCTGGCGGTAATCAGGCGGTCAACGTCTCAATCGTTTATACCTCAGATGACGTCAGGGGTGAGCCGGTCGCTGATGGGAAGGAGGGTCTCGAGCTACATTACTTTGTTCTCGGCGCTCTTCCTGAATCTATCTTTCCGCCCAACCTAGCTATGCTAGCTGCCATCAAAGAGAAGCTGAGTTAGAAAACTTCCGCTGCGTCAGATAAAAGAGGTAAAACCTGACCTTCTCCGGGTATAGTCGCCTGCTGATGGACGCCTCACCCACTAAAGTACCTGTAACGCTCGAGGTTCGCCGTACCCTGACGCTGGCGCTGCCCTTAATTCTGGCGCAGCTCGCGCAGATGTCGGCGTCGTTTGTCGATACGCTGATGGTTGGACGCCTGGGTAACACGCAGCTCGCCGGAATCGCGCTCGGCAGCAGTATCTTTTTCTTGACCTTTCTGGTGTGTAGCGGCGTGCTGTTTTCGGTCGGGCCGACGGTTTCGCAGGCGTTCGGGGCAGGGGAGACCAAAGCAGCGGGTAGAGCCGCGCAGCAAGGTATTTTCTTGGCGCTCCTCCTCAGCGTTCCGGCGCTTGTGTTGTTTTCACAAATCGGTCGCATCTTGCCGCTTTTGGGTCAAGAACCAGGGGCGGTGCGGCTGGCTACAGGCTACGTGCAGGCAATTGCCTGGGGTTTCGTCCCGGCGCTCCTGACCATCAGTCTACGGGGGCTTTTAGAGGGGATTTCAAATCCGCGCCCGGTGATGTACATCGCGTTTTTAGGGGTTGGTTTTAACGCGCTGATGAACTACCTTTTGATGTTCGGCAACTGGGGTTTTCCGGCGCTCGGGTTGGTCGGCACCGGCTACGCGAGTGCGCTCTCGTTCTGGCTGAGTTTGGCGCTGCTGGTCCTCTACAGCGCCCGCACCTTGCCTCAGTTCGAGGTGTTTCGTTTTCGCGGCGTAGACGCTCGCGTGCTTGCCGACCTCTTCCGCATCGGTTTACCTATCGGTCTGACGCTAGGGTTTGAGGCCGGACTCTTTTCAGCGACCGCTATCTTGATGGGGACGCTTGGAACGGTGCCGTTAGCGGCGCATCAGATTGCGATGCAGAGCGCGAGTTTTACCTTTATGGTGCCGCTCGGACTGGCGTCGGCGACGGCGGTCAGGGTCGGGCAGGCCGTCGGGCGGCGTGACCCCGGCGGGGTGCAGCAGGCGGGTTGGGTCGGCATTACGCTGAGCGCTGGGGTGATGTTTGTGAGTGCCCTGACCTTCTGGCTCATTCCGGAGCGCGTCGTCGGGCTTTACTTGGATGCGAGCGACCCGGCAAATAAGGCGGTCGTCCGCACAGCGGCGCGGTTTCTGGCGTTTGCGGCGATTTTTCAGGTTTTCGATGGGCTTCAGGTCAGCGCGGCGGGGGCGCTGCGCGGCCTCAAAGATACACGCGTACCGATGCTGATGTCGCTCGCTTCGTATTGGGGCGTCGGGCTCAGCTCGGGACTGCTCCTTGCTTTTACGCTAGGGCTTGGTGGTCGGGGGTTGTGGCTGGGCCTCGTTCTCGGTTTAGTAACGGCGGCCTTTCTTTTAGTCGGGCGGTTTCGGCGGTTGCAGCTGAGGGCGCTCAGAGTTTGATGTGCTGAAGCTTATGGGTTGAAACTTTCGGTTAGAATTCGGTGAAGTCCGGGCTGCTTTACACGCTCATGCAACGTGCTAAGCTTCTCAGCAGAGAGTATCTGGTGGTGGATGCTTTTCTTGACCAAACGTCGTTTGGCGAACGGCGCTAAGCGTACCTCAGGCCAGCTTTACGGGGGCACCCTATGAAACTAAACAAATTACAACGCGCGAGACACCGGGACGCTGCTAAAGAGTTGATTGAACGCCTCGAGTCCCGCTTCGGCTCCGCTCCACCTACGAAACCGCAAGACCGGCTGAATGACAGCCTCTATGAGCGCGTCGGCGCGTGCAAGCAGCAGCTCGCTCACACCCTGTGCGACGGTGAGCTTGTGCGGCTCAACCTCGAGCTTGCCGAACTCTTTTACCGGAGCAACAACGCCGACAAACGCAAACGACCCTGAAGTCTATAGCAGGTATCAGCTGGTTTGAGCCGCTCTGGAAAAATGATCGTCGTTCCTGCGGAGGACTTCGTACACTAGCACGCACCCCTAAGAGATGATAGCTGCGAGCTTCGCGCTCAACAGGTGTGATCATTGTTATAGACTTACGAAAAACGCCTCTCAAGCGTCTAGCCTTGTGCAGGGCGTTTTTGAGGTTGGAGAACCTTAACTGCGTTCAGGCGCACGTTTTAGTTTGAAAAGCGGTTCGTTGTAAGGTTCGTCTTTGTAACGCAAGATAAGCGCAATCATCAGCGCGACGGCGTAGTGAAATTGCGGCAGCCCGAGGCAGAATGCGGTGGCAAGCAGCGCCAAGACGACGAAAAACCAAGCAGTGTTGTGGCGCATCAGCTCCCCAAGTAGCGGGCCAGAGCCCTCGTTAAGATAACCAAATCGTAGCATGGGTGTGAAAAATATCATTGCACTTTAGGTCTAGACCCTACTCTAGCTTTAGACCCTGGCTAGCTTACGGTCTGCGTTAAAAACTGCCTGCCCCACGCGTCTACGGCGTGGATCACCCCCTCAAGCGCCAAACCCGCCTTGGTTAGGGTATAGCGGGTGCGGGGCGGCATGGTGGACTGGACGCTCTTCTGGACGATCCCGGCGGCCTCGAGCCGTTCTAAACGCTGCGTCAGGGTGGTCGGGTTGCAGCCGCCGATATCGCGGCCCAGCTCGTTAAACCCTTTTGCCCCGTCTAGCAGCGAACGCACGATATGCAGCGTCCACTTCTCCTGCAACAGGTTGATCGACTCGTAGATTGGACAAAAATCGTGATTCATGCTCTCCCCACCTCTCAGACAGTCTTAAGGACGCTCCACTTGTAGCTATGTAATACAGACTACTTGACAAAATATAGTACTGCGCATACGCTTGAACACGTTGTCGGGCGTAAGTCAGCATAGTAAAAATTCACAGCCCACCGAGGAGACTTCATGGCTACAAACATCCTAATCCCTTTTTACAGCTCTTACGGTCATCTTCATAAGATGGCGCACGCCGTTGCCGAAGGTGCCGCGAGCGTTTCTGACACCGAGGTCAAGGTCGTACGTATCTCTGAGCTCGAGGCGGCGCGTCAGGCGATGTCAGGGCAAGACGCCTATGTTCAGGCGCAACAGGCGATGGCTGGACACCCCGAAGTCACGCACGACGACCTTAGATGGGCCGACGGCATCATCTGGGGCACGCCGACGCGTTTCGGCAACATGTCCGCGCAGATGAAGGCGTTTATCGACACGACTGGGGGCCTCTGGGCCAACGGTGAACTGGTTGACAAGGTCACGGGTGTCTTTGTCGGGTCGGCGACAACCGGTGGGGGTCAAGAATCGACTATTCTGACCAGCTTGGTGCCGATGCTCCACCAGGGGATGATCTTTGTCGGTTCGCCCTACAGCCAGAACCCGGAACTCTTTTCAACGGAAGGGCGCGGCGGTTCACCTTACGGCCCCGGTACCTTGGCGGGCGGGGACGGCTCGAGGCAACCCGCTGACGACGAACTCAGTATGGCCCGTAAACTCGGCGTGCGGGTTGCTAAAGTCGCTGCCAGCGTCAAGCATCTGCGCGGCTAAACCCACCCGCTTAGAAAACAAATAAACCGGCGCGGTGTAACTCACCGCGCTTTATCTTTGCCTGTCTGCGCCGTAAACTAGCATGTTGGCTGCGGCGTCACCGCAGTATTCGAACCCACGTTCTACGATCTTTAGTTTCAAGGGAGCAACTGTGGTTAAAGCAAAACGCGTCCGGGCACCTGAGATTCCGCTTACTTGGTTTCTTATTCTTCTTTTTACGCTGCTCGTCGCCGGGGCGCTCTATTACGAGTTTGGGGGGCCGGTTCCTTACGTCATCTCGTTTGACGGGCCGGTCGGGGCGGCGTTCGAGGGACGTTACGCCGCAGTTGAAAACACCGCGTCCGGGCTACCGGAAAATGCCGAAACCTTCCGCGCGACCTATCCGCACAGCGTGACCATCTGGGAACCGCGCTGGCAGGGCGTTGTTGCGGCGTCGCAGGTCGGCGGCGACGTCAACGCGCTGCACACTGTCTCGGTGCGCCGCGCCTGGGTCGTTTGCAGTGAGGCGTACCGCTGGGGTACGGACGTAAGCGTCACCTGTAACGCCCAGAACTGATGGTTGGCACTAGGTCACTTGACCTGTTTGGGTAACGTTCAGATAGTCGCCTGTTTCTAAAAGTTCACGGAGTACCTGCACGGTTTCTTCCAATTCAGCTTCGGTGTTGTAAAGCGCGACCGGGGCGAGCCTCAGTAGACCAGGGGCGCGGTAGTCGGGAATGATCCGGCGTTCGCGGAGCGCGAGGCTCAACGCTTGTGCGTGCGGGTGTTCTAAAACGATGTGCCCGCCCCGTTTTGACGGGTCTCTGGGCGTGCGGAGCGTAAACTCGGGCAGGTGCGCGTCGGCGAGGTCGATAAGATGAGTTGTCAGCTCGAGAGACCGCGTTCGCACCGCCTCGATACTTACTTCTTCAAACACAGCTAGAGCACCCTCGAGCCCCGCCAGCGCAATCACGCTCGGCGTCCCAATCTGATACGCACCCGCACCGGACGCCTTGCGAAAGTCCGCTCTCATCTCAAACTGCGTCGCCTTGTCATGTCCCCACCATCCCGGCAGGCCCGGCGTACGGTCAAAGTGCCGTTCGTGAACGAACAACCCGCCCGGCGCTCCCGGCCCCGCATTCAGATACTTGTACGAACACCACACCGCAAAATCTACTCCGGCCTCGTGAAACGTATGCGGCACCGCGCCGATACTGTGCGCCGCGTCCCAGCCGATAAGCGCACCTGCCGCGTGTGCCTGCGCCGAAATATGCTCGACGTTTAGAAGCTGCCCGCTCCGGTAGAGGACTGTTGGTAGTACCGCTACGGCGATGTCCGGCGTAAAAGCGGCTTGAATATCGTTCTCGTGAAGTGTGTGTTCGTCGCGAGAGGGGATGAGTTTAAGCTCACCCCCCAAGCGCTCAGCCCACGCCGAAAGTGCGTAGAGGTCGCTGGGAAAGTCGAGGCTGGTCGCCAGCAGATTACGGCGTTCGCCTTTAGGCTCATAGAGCGTTGCTAGCAGCGCGTGCAAGTTGCTCGTAATGCTGCCGGTGGCGATGACCTCTTCGGGTTTGGCTCCAACGAGCCTGGCAAGTGTGGGGGAGAGGCGCTCGGCGAGACCGAACCATTCGTCCCAGCCGCTCACGGCTAAATGTTGCCACTGCTTTAAGCGTCGCTCGGTTGCGGCTTGCGCCCCGTAAGTAAGTGGGCCAAGCGAGTTGCCGTCCAGATAGATACCACGCGGCAATAAAAAGGCGTCCCGTAAAAAAGCGTCTTGTTTCACCGGAGGATGGCCCTTACGGGGGCGGCGTCGGCTTCAGGGAGGTTGAGCGGTAAGCAGA
The DNA here is from genome assembly GCA_965215315.1 of Truepera sp. Lineage (GTDB taxonomy): Bacteria > Deinococcota > Deinococci > Deinococcales > Trueperaceae > Truepera. The sequence goes on from CBDCDB010000008.1 coordinate 3,964,624, forward strand.
TGAGTTCGTAGCTGCCTTCCGGGACACTGTGTAAGTTGAGACCCTCGAGAATCAGCACCCCCCGTTCCAAACACGCCATATGTGCGGGCAGGTCTTTGCTCGTCAGGGTATCAACGCTCGGCGCGTCGGTGCCGACGAGTTTCACGCCTCGGTCAGCGAGGGCGTGAATCAGCTCAGCGGTGAGCGGCGTGAATTCGGGGAAAACGTCCCAGTGGGCGGATTCGCCGGTATAGAACAAGACGCGCTCGGGTAGACTCGAGAACGGTTTCAGCAATTCGGGTCTAACACTAGAACTCGCGTCAATGACCTGCGCGGGGCCGATAAGGGTCTCGAGCGCAATACTTCCCAGCTTGCTCCCGTTCCGACTGTAGTGAAACGGCGCGTCGAGATGCGTGCCGCAGTGCGTCGAGGTTGCCAGCTTCATCACGTTGACGGCTGAACCTTGTTGGATGTCGGCGGTTAGCTCGAGGGTAAACGGTGTGTCACCGGGCCAGTTGGAATGTCCGGGGGTAAGGGCCCTAGTAATGTCGATCATGCTCTACTCTATCCGACGTTATGGCTAACTCAGCCAAACTGATACTCAGGTCATGCTGGTATCATCTTTGATGCGTAACAGCAGCCCGTTCAAATACCTGTCCGAGTCTCGAGACGCCGGTCTCAATCTCTTCCGGCGTCGCCACCGAATAGCTAAGCCGTAGGGTGTTCAGACCTGTGCCATCCGTAAAAAACGTCTCGCCCGGAACATAGGCAACACCTTGTTTGACGGCCTCGTAAGCGAGTTCCGTGGCGTTGACGCGCTCCGCTAGGGTACACCATAAAAACATGCCGCCAGCGGGTTTCGTCCACTGTACGTCAGCGGTCATATAAGCGTCCAAAGCTCTGAGCATGAGGTCGCGCTGGTGTTGGTAGTACGCACGAACGCAATGAACCTGCGTCTCCATAAAGCCGTTTTTCGTCACCTCATGAGCAATCATCTGCGTGTAGGTTGCGGTATGCAGGTCGGCGGCCTGCTTGACCCTCGTCAACAGGGCGATGACCTCCGGAGCGGCGACAACCCAAGCCAGCCGAAAACCCGGCACCATAATTTTCGAGAAGGTGCCGCAGTAGACGACTCCCTCAGGGGCGAGTGAATAGAGAGATGGAAGCGCCTCACCGCTGAAACGGAGTTCGCCGTAAGGGTTGTCCTCGAGAATCGGCACCCCGTAACGCGCGGCAAGTTCGACGAGCAGCTTTCGCCGCGCTAACGACATAGTGATACCGGTCGGATTGTCGAAGTTGGGGATGACGTAAACGAGCTTGGGACGGGTTTGCAGCGCAGCCTCGAGTGCGCCCGGTAGCATCCCTTCACTGTCGGTTGGGACGCCGATATAAGACACTTCGTAAGCGTCGAAAGCTCGGAGTGCGCCCATGTAGGTCGGTGCGGCGACGACGACGGTATCACCCGGCTCGAGGAAAACTTTGCCCAACAAGTCGAGTGCTTGCTGCGAACCGGACATAATTTGGACTTGCTCTGGGGTCACTGCGGCCCCGGTAGCCTGAAGCTGTGCGGCGACCCATTCGCGGAGCGGGCCGTAGCCCTCAGTTGTGCCGTACTGCAGCGCTTCGGCCCCGCGCTGCGTTAAAACCGTATCGGCGGCCTCACGGAGACGCTCAATTGGAAAGAGGTTTGGCGCGGGTAAGCCGCCAGCAAACGAAATCACTCCTGATTTGCTCGTAAGCTTTAAGATTTCGCGGATCACCGAGGGTTTCATGTTGTGAGTACGGTGAGCAAAACACGCTGACCAGTTCATCATTCGTCTCCCAGCTCTTGTCTGACTATATGACGGCTGGCTTCCCCGTAACAACTACTTTTTAGACACGCTAAACGCAAAAAAGCTCACCCAATCGCTGAGGATGAGCTGATTTCTAAAGATTGCGTTTAGCTTACAGGGTTGCCCGTTCAACAACTGCGGCGATATCCCGCGCTACCTGCTCAATCATCATTTGGTCACGCCCTTCGACCATCACCCGGACGAGCGGCTCGGTTCCCGAAGGCCGGACGTTGACGCGGCCCTCACCGTTAAGGCGCAGCGTCGCCTCTTGCAGCGCCGCCGTAACCTGCTGGTGTTCGGCAAGTCTCGCCTTAACCAGGGGGTCAACCCGGACGTTGAGCAAGGTTTGCGGGTACATGGTGATTTCGTCAAACCACGTCTCGAGCGTTTTGCCCGAACCCTGCACGGCCTCGAGCGTTTGCAGTGCGCTCAAGATGCCGTCGCCAGTTGGGGCTTTGTCCAGAAACAGCACGTGCCCGGACTGTTCGCCGCCCAAAGACAAGCCTTTGGTGCGGAGCATCTCGTGGACGTAGCGGTCGCCGACAGCGGCGCGGTGAAAGGTGACGCCGTGGCGCTCGAGGTAGTGCTCCAAGCCTAAGTTACCCATAATCGTCGAGACGACCGCCTGCTCGTGACGGTAGAGCGCACAGAGAGCGAGCATGTGGTCGCCTGAAATCAGCCTGCCGGAACGGTCAACGAGCAGCGCGCGGTCGGCGTCGCCGTCGAAGGTCACGCCGAGGTCGAGACTCTCAGCTTGCACAAACCGGGCGATGGCCTCCGGATGCGTCGAACCGCAGCCGGTGTTGATATTGATCCCGTCAGGCTTGGCGTTGATGACGCGCACGTCCGCGCCCAAGAGCGTAAAGACTTCCGGAGCGAGTTTGTACGCAGCTCCGTTGGCGCAGTCGAGACCGAGTTTGAGGCCGGTTAGGTCGGGGCCGCTGGCGACCAAAAAGTCGCGGTATTCGTTGCCGCTGCCGCGGTCGTAGCGTTCAAAGGTGCCGATGTCCGCGCCGGTTACGGGGGGGAAAGACCGATCTTGGTCCATATAGCTTTCGATCTGAGCCTCGAGCGCGTCCGATAGCTTTTCGCCGTCGGCGCTAAAGAACTTGATGCCGTTATCGTCAAAGGGGTTGTGCGAGGCGCTGATCACGACGCCCGCAGCTGCCCCGAGTGAGCGGCACAGGTGCGACACACCGGGCGTCGGTAAGATACCGAGCTCGACCGTGTGCGCCCCGCGTGAGGTCAATCCGGCGACGAGCGCCGCGAGGAGCATCTGCCCGGAGCGGCGCGTGTCGCGGCCGATAAGTACAGTTGGCGCGTCTCGGCCTGCACCTTTGAGGGCTTCGGCAGCGGCGACGCCGACCGAAAAAGCGAATTCTGCGGTCATCGGGGGCGTACCGGCAACCCCCCGGATGCCGTCGGTGCCAAAGTAGTGTCGGGACATAATGCTCATTGTACTCATTTTAACGGCTTGAACCTTAAGCTAACCTTAAAATGCACGCATTCGGCCCGGTTTACAGCGCGTGTGAGGTTTTCGGCTTTTGTTAAGCTTCCGTAACTTATTTGGCCTCGAGCCAGTTCTGCCCCAGGCCGACCTCGGCGGTAATCGGCACGTCAAGGTTATAAGCGTCCTCCATCGCCGCCTTGACGGTCTCAGCTACGGCGTCAGCGGCCTCATGTGGGGCTTCGATCACGAGTTCGTCGTGAACTTGCAACAAGAGTTTGGAGTCCGACGCGGCGAGTTCGGGGGAGAGTCGCAGCATGGCGAGCTTGACGATATCGGCCTGCGTGCCCTGAATCGGCATGTTGTAGGCGGTGCGTTCGGCGTATTCACGTGCGTTGCGGTTGGTGCTGCTGATGTCCGGAATCATCCGGCGGCGGCCCAGAAGCGTCTCGACGTAGCCGTTTTTACGGGCGAACTCGAGCGTTTCTTCGATATAGCCCTGCACTTTCGGGTAGCGCTCAAAGTACGTTTTGATAAACGCGGCGGCCTCTTCGTAGCTGATCGCTAGTTCGCGGGTCAGGCGGTGTGCGGACATGCCGTAAAGGACGCCGAAATTGATGATTTTAGCGACGCGGCGCATGTCCGGCTTGACTTTGGGGGCGTCTACGCCGTAAATCTGCGCGGCGGTGCGGCGGTGGATGTCTTCACCTTGTCTGAAGGTCTCCAAGAGCGCCGCTTCGCCGGTGATGTGCGCCAGGATTCGCAGTTCGATCTGTGAGTAGTCAGCAACTAAAAGCGTCATGCCGTCGTCAGCGACGAAGCCGCGCCGGATTTCACGCCCGATTTCGGTACGCACCGGGATATTTTGCAGGTTTGGGTTCGTTGACGAGAGCCGCCCGGTCGCCGTTGCTGCCTGGTTAAAGGTGGTGTGCAGGCGTCCGGTTTCGGGGTTGACGAGGCGCGGTAAGGGGTCCAAATAGGTGCTTTTGAGCTTGGCGAGTTCGCGGTACTCGAGGATTAACGGCACCACCGGATGCGCGTCACGCAGCGGCTCCAACGCACTTACGGCGGTCGAGCGTTTGCCGGTGGTGGTTTTACCGCCTGCTTTGAGCTCGAGCTTTTCAAACAAGAGTTCGGCCAACTGGTCGCGCGAGTTGAGGTTTAGGGCTTCGTTGCCAGCGATTTCTCTGACTTTTTGCTCAAGGCCCAGCAGCGTTTCGCTCATCGCTTCTGACTGCTTGCCCAAAAACTCTGTGTCGATTTTGACGCCGGTGCGTTCCATCTGCGCGAGAACGCCCGCCAGTGGACGTTCAAGCTGCTCATAGAGGTTTTTGAGGCGCGGTTCGGCGGCGAGTTTGGGTGGCAAGATTTTCAGGAGTTCGGCGGTGGTGACGGCCCGTGACGCGGCGGTGACGCCCCAGTCAGGCGCGCCGTAACGACGCGCGACCGTTTCCGGGTCGGCGGTATTGGGGTCTAACACATAGGCCATCAGGAGCGGGTCATCACCGGGAGAGACCGACGCGCCACCTTCGCCGCGTGAGGCGTAAACGGCTAACGCTTTAGCGTCGCAAGCTTTCAGCGTCTCCTCACTGCCCAAAATGGTTTGCGCCCATTCAGGCTCGACTTCAGCAACCGTTCCTGCTGAGGCGACCGCGAGTTCGCCCAGCTCGGCGCTCATGGGGGAGGCGCTCGAGAGCACAAACCCCAGCGCCCCACCGAAAAAAATGTCGGCTGAGGCGATTTTGCGGTAGCTGCTCCTAACGGCTGCGTCTCCCGCTGTTTCATCGGTAAGACCCAGCTCGCGCAGCATCGAACCGAACTCGAGGTTTTTTAACATCTCAGCTAGTTCGTCACGCCGCAACTCGCGTTTGGCCCAGCCTTCGGGGTTGATCTCGAGGTCGGCGTCGGTAATAATCCGTGACAGCTCGCGGGAAAACTTGACGTTTTCTACGCTGGCAGCGACCTTTTTGGCGGTGCTCTCCGGTTTAAGCGTGTTCACATTCTCTAGAATCGCGTCGAGCGTCCCGTAATCTTGCAACAGTTTTGCAGCTGTTTTCGGGCCGATACCCTTCGCGCCGGGGATGTTGTCTGAGGCGTCGCCGGTGAGCGAACGGTAATCGACCCACTGCCCGACGGTCACGCCGAACTTCTCAAACACTTCTTTGGGGCCGAACGAATCGTTTTTGCTGAGTCCGCGCACGGTGATGTGTTCGCCGACGAGTTGATACGCGTCGCGGTCGGAAGTGACGATTTCAATCTTGTACCCACGTTCGGCGCAGCGCGTAGCGATGGTACCGATGAGGTCATCGGCCTCGAGTCCCGGCACTTCAAGCTGATACAGCCCGAGCAGTTCGACAGCGCGTTTAATCTGCCGAATCTGCCGGGGCAGGTCTTCGGGGGTGTCACGCCGCCCCGCCTTATAGCCTTCAAACTGTTCGTGCCGAAACGTCTTGGCGGGCGCGTCGAAGGTGACGACCGTCGCGTCGAACTCGCCCTCTTCTTGCAAAATACGCAGCAGCGACCGCAAAAAGCCGAAGACCGCGTTTGTCGTTTCACCTTTGGAATTGCTGAGGTCGCGGATGGCGTAGTACGAACGAAACGCGAGCGCGTGACCGTCGATGATGACGATCTTGTGACCGTTACGGCGCTCTGGTTGAGTCAGTTCAGTCACAAATCAGTCACGAACGCGCGTTATGGGCGGAGACATCAGGGTTTAGGTAAACCGAAAGCATGACTTCAGTGTACAACGCTCCCTTTTACGGTGAGGTCGGTTGCCGGAAGCGGGGCGAAGCCTGCACCTTAAGAGGTTCACAAAGACTGCCCAGTAAGCTACACTAACGTCCGGATGGCGTTTTATATCTTTAAAGTCTGGCGTGACAAAGTTCCGGAAAAATCGGAGAGGCTCGAGCTGCTCTACACCTTTCCTTGTGCGCCCCTAAACGAAGCCTTGATCTACCGCCGCGCCGAGCTCAGGCTCCGCGAACTCCGCCGCGCCGCCGACCCGGACGGTGGTTACTATCTTCACCTCGTCTACGGCGACGACCAACCCGACGCTGAAAGTAGATTGTTGGCGAAACTGTAGCGGGCTCAGAGTGTAATTTTTCACATCGTAACGGGGGCCGATGCGCTTACACTCCCCTAGCGGTTTCACCCTTGGCCGGTTGCGCCGCAGAGCAATATCTGCAACACATGTTGTACCGCTCTACAGGTGGGGACTTGTAGAGCATTTTTATCTTGATTCTTAGTAGATGATCTGCTGTGGTAGATGAACTGCTAAGACGCCATCTGACTTTTTTAGACAAAACGACTCCGAGCTAACCCGCTGCTTTTGTCAACGCTGCTTGCACGCTGAGAACAGGAACACCGGTAAGCCGGTTCATTAAGGTGGCCTCGAGCGACGTGTCACGCGCAACGGTTGTATCAGCAGGTAAACGGTTTTTGTAGAGTGCCGCTGTGGGCACCTCTAAAAAGCTCAGCGCGTCTCGGTAAAAGTTGTAGATGCTCGTTCTTCGTCCGCTGATGTGAACCGTGCCTTCGTAGCTCGAGAGCGCAAGTCTGGCAACGGCTTCAGCAGCCAGCGTGACCTCCACCGGACTTTTGAACATGTCCTCGGCGTAGTGAACAGCTTCGCCCGAAAGAAGCCGCTGGCGCACCCCTGAGAGCCTCGGGTCAAGCTCTCCAGGTGAAAAACCGTAAAGATAGCTCGGCCTGATGATGCAGGCGTCTGTGCAAAGGTCATGGATGAGGGACTCGAGCAGCCTCAGGTTCTTGCCGTACTGCGTAACCGGTGAAGGTGCGTCTGACTCGGTGTAATTTCCTTTTGTCCCGTCGAACAGGGCGTCACTTGACAAGTAGACCACGCGCCGCGCGGCACAAGCGTTAAAAAAGCGTGTGGCCTGTGCTCTAAGTTTTAGAGGTGCGGCGTCCGGCTCGACCGCCGCTGTAAAGGTCACCGTGTCAGCTCCTGTCTGCTCGAGCAGAGGTGCTACGTCATCACGCCAAAAGTCGAAGGGGATGGAACCAGAATGTGCAGCTTCGTTTCGGTGCGTGCCGTGTACCGTTACGCCGCTACTGTTACGCAACCGTTCAAACACCGTCCGACCTAAAAATCCGTTTGAGCCAACGACCAAAACGTTTCTGGAAATGCTCATATTGCCCGCCAGCGGAGTTCGTTGTGCTCGAGCCCCACCTCAACCCGCCCCGTTTCCCGCAAGTAGCTCAGATACGCGCTCACCACACACAAGTTGAGGTAGTAGCGCGGCAAGTCTTGCATCTCGAGTCCCAAAGTGTCCGCCGCAGCTTTAAGCACCCCTTCAGTCCCGATACCCGTACACGCCGCTGCTACAGCGTCCGCAGCCCTAGCGAACGCCTCGAGGTTTTCTTCAACCAGAACGCCGACCGCCTCAGTCGGGTCGCCGTGACCGGGCAGAACGACCCTCGCACCCAGCTCAGCAACCCGCGCTGCGCTTTTCTGCTGCGCCCCGATATCTTGACCGAACGGCAGTCGATATTTGTCCAGCACGCTCATACCAAAAACCGCGTCGGCAGCGACCAAAACGTCGCCGATTTTTACGGCGTGGTGGGTGTGGGCGTGTCCAGAGGTGTCGTAAATCTCGAGGGTGAGACCGGCAAGCTCGAGTCTACCCGGCCCCAGTAGATGCGTGACTTTGACAGGTTTCGCCATCAACCATTTGGACATGAGTTCTTGGGGCGGCTTGGCTCCGTTAAAGAGGTAGACAGGCTCTAAATACGGGTTTTCGATGATGCTCGCCTCAAAGGGCGGCGCGTAGACCGGCAAACCAAAATTGCGTACCAAAAAGTCGTTGCCGCCGTAGTGGTCGGCGTGGGCGTGGGTATTGAGAATCGCCACCGGCGTTACCGAAAGTGCTTCACAAGCTCGTTTAACGCGTCGTCCGGCGTCTTTGTCCCCGCCGGTATCGATGACAATAGCTTCGTTGTCCGCGCCTACTGCCAACGCCATATTGACGGCTCCCGGCAGATAGTAAACGCCGTTACCAAGCTCTAAAATGTCTTGTGCCATGAGGTGAGCTTAACGCTCGAGCCTGATAGAACCGCGTATCAGTTCCGGCGAAACCCCACGAGGTAAAACCCGTCGAGGCCGTCTAGAGGAAAAATCGTCGAACCTTCCGGGCCGTTGTCGGCGGGCAGGTCGAACAGGAACGGCTCGGCCTCAAAGTCGGAAAAGGTGTCCAAAAACCAGCGCGTCTGCTCCGGGCCTTCGGCTTCGGTCAGGGCGCACACCGCGTAGACCAGCACGCCGCCCGGTGCCGTCAGCGCGGCAGCCGTGTTCAGCAGGTCGCGTTGCAGCGCCGCGAGTGAGGCGACCTCCTCTTGGGTAACGCGCCCACGCAGCTCCGGGTTGCCGCGCAGGGTGCCCGTACCGCTACACGGTGCGTCGAGCAGGACTTTGGGGGCAGGGGGGAGGTTGGGAACGGTGCGGAGGTCGTGAGCGATACTTTTGGTGTGGAGCCCTAAACGCTTCAGGTTGATTTCGGCGCGTTCCAGCTTGCTTGGGTGCAGCTCGAGGCTCGTCACCTCGGCTCCGGCTGCCGCGAGCTGCGCAGCTTTAATCCCGCTGCCGCTCGCCAGGTCGTAAACGCGCTCGTCGGGGGTGGGCCCCAACACCCTCACCGGCAGGGTTGAGGCGGGGTTTTGCGGCTGCACCCAGCCGTTTTTGTAAGCTTTAAGCTCGGTTAGGGGTCGCCCCAACCGTACCCGCAACGTGCTTTCAACCGGCCCGAACTGAACTTCGCAGCCGTCTTCCAAAAGCGCGTGCGTCGCCTCTGGGTGATACGCCGTGAGCCAGAGCGGGTCGGCGTCGTTCAGGCCCGCAGCAATGTCCCCGGCACGTTCCGCGCCAAACCGCGCCGACCATTCGTTGTAAAGCCATTCAGGGAGTCCGGCAGCGGTTGCCGGGGGGAGCTCGAGCCGCGCCACCCGCCGTAAAACGGCGTTGGTCAGTCCGGTGAGCCGCGGCTGCTGCGCTTTTACGGCGTCCACCCAGGCGTTCGCCGCGGCGTGTCTGGGCGTGCCTCGGTACAAGATTTCAAACGTACTCAGCCTGAGCGCATCCAAGACTTCAGCCGGAAGTTTGTCGGGGCGTTTTAGGAGGGGTTTTAGGTGGGCGTCTAAGGCCAGCTCGAGCCTCAGCGCACCGTAAACGAGCGCTGTAACAAAACCCTTGTCTTGGTCGCTCAGCTTGCTTTCTGCTAGGGCCGAAGCGAGCGACGGCGCAGAAAATGCGCCGCGGTGAACGCGGCGCAAGACTTGAAGTGCAGTTTCTCGAGCGTTTATCTGCGGCTGGCCGAGATGAAGTAAATCAGGTACGCAATCGAGGTCGCAGCGGCGGCCACATACGTCATCGCGGCGGCGGTCAACACGCTCCTCGCGCCGCTGCTGTCACGGTCGGTGACGAGACCGAGCTTGTTGAGCTGTACAAGGGCGCGGCGGCTCGCGTCGAACTCGACGGGGAGCGTGACGACCTGGAAAATTACAGCGGCAGAAAAGAGAATGATGCCAATCTGCAACAGCCCATTGAACTGAATAAACAACCCGAGCGCCGCTAACATGATGCCGAATTGTGAGCCGATGCCAGCAACGGGCGCAATCGCACTGCGCCACGCTAGGGGTGTGTAGGCTCGGGCGTGCTGAAGGGCGTGCCCGACTTCGTGGGCGGCGACCGCCATCCCTGCGACGCTGGCCTTGTCGTAAATGCCTTCGGAAAGTCTGACAACCCGTTTGCCGGGGTCGTAGTGGTCGCTTAACTGCCCTTTGACTGATTCAACGCTGACGTTGGTGACGTTGTTCTCACTTAAGATCGCCTCGGCGACCTGTTTGCCCGTCAGCCCTGACGAGTTGGCGACTTTCGACCAACGGTTGTACGTTGAGCGGAGCCAACCACTTACCGCCATCGACGCGATAAACGCTACGATACCAATAAGGTAATAACCGAAAATCCCTGAACCTCCACCTATAAACATGCCTTGCCTCCTCGAGGTAGTCATCCAAAACTTACTACCCAATAGGAAAAGTTTACCACAATAAATCTGAGTGTAGTGTACTCAAGTTTATGAAGATTTATTTATCTGAAAGGCCCGCGATCTAAACTTACAGGCTTTTACGGCGTTTTAAGGCAGCCGTCCTCTAAAGTACCCGTTTCACCCTTTACTCTAGCTGTTCCGACAACCTTGACTCCAAGTTTTATTCCTGCGTGGCGAGCGCTAGTGAACGCACATAAAAACGCACCGCAGTACGCTCTTCGGACTGAAGCTCGAGCTTAACAAACGAGGGTTGCGTTGTTAAGTCTAAGCCGTCTAGTTCGATGTAACTCCGGGCGATGGCAATCGCCTTGACCGCCTGATTGACTGCTTGCGGCCCAATCGCCTGAACCTCGACTTCGCTTTCGCTGCGTAAAAGTGCCGCAATCGCCCCCGCGACGGAGTTGGGCCGGGAATTTCCCGAGACACGTAGCGTTTCGATAATGCACCCCTCTCGATATTAGGTATTTTGGCACGGTGCTTCCGGTGCCGTATTTCTGATGCGCTATTTCTGGTGCAGTGCGGCTACTGTGCTAGGTCACCCCTTAACGGTTCTCATAGTAGCAGCTTTCGCAATCATAGCGGCAGGGGGCGCAAAAAGCCATAGCAGCTGACCTCTGAGGGGCAAACGAAGAAGCATTTGAGGAGATGAAAGAAAGTGGAAAGCATAATGAACACGTGCTTAAAGCTGCCGTTAGTTTCCTTACGTCATTGTCTCGGCTGACTTTTTCCGATGTTTGGCGCTGGCGAGAGATGATGCTCGAGCCCCACCTCATACCAAAACCCATGTCCAGAACGCAGCAGAGTTAAGGGGCAGCGTTAAGGGGCGGAGTGAAGTGTCAGCTTGACACTCCTAGAGCGCCTCTATATACTCACTCTTAGATGAAAGACACCTTGACCCGTCCGCTAGGCTTTGCGCCAACTCTAATTGCGCTAAACCTAGCCGGTCTAGACCTAGTTATTGTAGGTTGGCAGGGCGTCGTCTAGTCACAGACGAATTTTGCAAGCGCCCCCGCCAAATACCTCGGCGGGGTTTTTTTTGGGGGTCAGAAAGGGAGACATATGGAAAATAGAGAATCCGTGAGCGCGTCCCCGCAGTCTGCAGCAGTCATAGAGGTGCCTACACCGAGCGGCGCAGTCGAGAAGAAGGTACCGAGAGAACGTCCGGAGAAACTCAACGGGGCGGCGGCGCTACTTTACGCGCTCGAGCTCCAAGGCGTCGATCTCGTGTTCGGGCACCCCGGCGGCGCAATTATGCCGACCTATGACGCCCTTTACGACTCGCCCATCAAACATATCTTAGTACGTCACGAGCAGGCAGGCGCACACGCTGCCGACGCGTACTACCGCGCCTCGGGCCGGGTCGGAGTGTGTTTCGCAACCTCCGGGCCGGGGGCAACAAATCTCGTAACGGGTCTGGCGACGGCGCATATGGATTCGTCGGCGATGGTCGCTGTTACCGGCAACGTCCCTTCGACTTTAATCGGCACCGACGCCTTTCAAGAAGCCGACGTATACGGCATCACGCTGCCTGTAACCAAACACAACTATTTGGTCAAACGCGTCAACGACATTCCGAAAGTCGTTCGCGAAGCGTTTCACATCGCCTCGACCGGGCGACCGGGGCCGGTGCTGATTGATATCCCTAAAGATATTCAGCAGGCTGAATTTACGGGAACGTTTGAAACCGAACTTTCTTTACCCGGTTACAAACCCACTGCTGTGGGTCACGGCAAACAGATTAAACGCGCGGCTGAAGCGATTCGCGCCGCCGAGCGCCCCATCATGATGGTCGGCGGCGGCGGGCAGGTCGCTGCGCCGGAGATTGCCGCCTTTGCCGAACGCACCGGCATTCCGGTCATCACCACGCTGATGGGTTTGGGCGCGTACCCTGCCGGGGCCGACAACGCCCTCGGGATGCCGGGAATGCACGGCACCGTCACCGCCAACCGTGCGATTACGCATTCTGACCTGGTGATTGGGGCTGGTTTACGCTTTGACGACCGTGTGACGGGCAACATCAAACGCTTTGCGCCCAACGCCACGATTGTCCACATCGACATCGACCCAGCCGAGATCTCCAAACTCGTTAAGGCGCACGTGCCAGTTGTCGGCGACCTGCGCGACGTGTTGCCGAGGTTGGGGGGGATGTTAGAGAACCTCACCATTCCCGACTGGTGGGCGCAGCTCTCCGAGTGGAAAGGGATGTACCCCGAGCGCATCAGAAAAGACAAACCGCTCGTGTCGCAAGAGGTCATTCAGCTCTTTCAGCGCACTACGGGCGGCGACTGCGTGGTCACGACTGAAGTCGGGCAACACCAGATGTTCGCGGCAAGATTGTTCGCCACGAACGCGCCGCGTAGCTTTATCACCTCGGGTGGCCTCGGGACGATGGGTTTCGGTCTACCCGCCGCTATCGGCGCAGCGTTCGCCCGACCCGATAAGCAGATTGTCTGCATCGCTGGCGACGGCTCCGTGCAGATGAACATCCAAGAACTCGCCACCATTTACAAGCATCAGCTGCCGATTGTGATTGCGATTTGCAACAACGGGATGCTCGGAATGGTGCGGCAGTGGCAGGAGATGTTTCACGCGCAGCGCTACAGCGAGGTCTACTTGGCTGACTCGAACCCGGACTTCGCCAAGCTCGCGGAAGCTTACGGGATAGACGGGTATAACGTTTTCGACCGCGACGAAGCCGCGCGGCTGATTCCGGAAGTTTTAGCCAAAGGTAAACCTGCGGTGATGAACTTTGTGGTGTATGAAGCTGAAAAGGTCTTCCCGATGGTGCCCTCGGGCGCAGGCGTTGACGAGATGCTTATCGGCGACCAGGAACCCGAAGAGATCACGGCGCAAGAAGCTCTCAAGACCGAAGAAGAGCCCGTGGCGGGCGACTGATGACGCAGCACGTTTTGAGCGTCACCGTCCGCGACGAGCCGGGCGTGCTGATGCGTATCGCCGGACTGTTCGCGCGGCGCGGCTTTAATATCGAATCGTTGTCGGTGGCGCAGTCTGAAAAACCGGGTGTTTCACGTACTACCTTTACGGTCTCCGGTGAGGACGCCAGCATCGAGCAGGTACAAAAGCAGCTGCAAAAACTTATTGATGTGATTAAAGTTATCGACCATTCCGAAGCCAAGTTCGTTGACCGTGAACTGATGCTAATTAAGGTGTCCGTGCGCTCACCCGAAGACCGGGTAGAACTCCGGCAGATTGCCCAAGACTTCCGTGCCCGTATTGTTGACGCTCACCGGGACGCGCTTGTGTTTGAAGTAACAGGCGATGAGGGCAAGATGGACGCATTTATTGAACAGATGCGCTCGTTTGGCATCTCTGAGCTTATCCGTACCGGGCGTATCGCCCTCACCCGCAGCGCCGCCGAAACAAGGGCGGCGAGCCGACCTACATTCAAAGCCGCTTAAAAGGAGCATTCATCTACATGACCAACATCTATTACGACAGCGACGCAAATATGTCTCACTTAGAGGGTAAGACAGTTTCAATTATCGGTTACGGTTCGCAAGGCCACGCTCACGCCCTCAACGCCAAAGAATCCGGTGCCAACGTCATCGTTGGACTGCGCAAAAGCTCACCCAGCTGGGCCGAAGCCGAACAAGCCGGACTTACGGTGATGGAAGTCCCTGAAGCTGCTAAAGCGGGCGACCTCATCATGATTTTGCTGCCTGACGAAACGCAGGCTAAAGTTTACGCCGAGCAGATTGCGCCGCATCTCGAGGCTGACAATGCACTTCTGTTCGCGCACGGCTTTAACATTCATTTCGGTCAGATTCAGCCGCCGCAAAACGTTGATGTCTTTATGGTCGCGCCTAAAGGCCCCGGCCATCTTGTGCGCCGCACTTTTACGGAGGGCGCAGGCGTGCCATGTCTAATTGCGATTTACCAAGACGCAACCGGCACGGCGAAACAGCGGGCGCTCGCCTACGCCAAAGCTATCGGCGGGACGCGCGGCGGGGTGCTCGAGACCACCTTCAAAGAAGAGACCGAAACCGACCTGTTCGGTGAGCAGGCTGTCCTCTGCGGCGGCGTGACCGAGCTGATGCTTTCAGGGTTTCAAACGCTCGTCGAGGCGGGCTATCAACCTGAAATTGCTTACTTCGAGTGCGTCCACGAGATGAAACTCATCGTTGACCTGATTTATGAAGGCGGCTTTGAAAAGATGCTCCACTCGATTTCTAACACGGCCGAGTACGGCGGCTATGTGACGGGGCCGCGCATCATCACCGACGAAACCCGCGCCGAGATGAAGCGCGTTTTGCGGGATATTCAGCAGGGCAAGTTTGCTCGAGACTTCCTCTTAGAGAATCAGGTCGGACAACCCACGCTTAAGGCCGGACGCCGCGCCACTGGCGACTCGCAAGTGGCCGAAGTCGGGGGTAAACTCCGGCAAATGATGCCCTTTATCGGCCACAAAGGTTAGTCCGATGTGGGTTGAGGGCGCGTTTTTAACCGGTAACAACTTGCGACTACCGTAATTCGCTATCTGCTCTTATGCTCTCAATCCTTATCAGAAAGGACAACCCTATGGCTTACGTTAAAATCTTCGACACAACTTTACGAGACGGCGAACAGTCGCCCGGTGTAGCGCTTAATACCGGACAGAAGCTCGAGCTGGCCCACGCCTTGGCGCGCTTGGGTGTAGACATCATCGAAGCAGGCTTTCCGATTGCCAGCGACGGCGATTTTGACTGTGTCTATCAGATTGCCAAAGAGGTGAAAGGCCCGGTGATTTGCGGCTTGGCCCGGACGCACAAAGGCGACATCGAGCGGGCGGCGCAGGCTATCGAACCCGCCGAACGGGGCCGGATTCACACCTTTACGAGCGCGTCGAAAGTACACCTCGAGTACATCCTCAAAAAAACTGAAGATGAAGTTTTGGAGCTGTCCGACGAGATGGTGCGTTACTCGAAACAGTTTACGGATGACGTGGAGTTTTCCGCGCAAGACTGTATGCGGGCGAGCCCTGAGTTCGTTTATAAACTCGTTCGCACGGCGATTGCGGCGGGCGCGACGACCGTCAATATCCCCGATACGACCGGTTACGGCACGCCTGAAGAGTACGGCGCACTCATCAAGAATATTTTCAGCAACGTTCCTGAAGCCCATGACGTTTCGATTTCCACGCACTGCCACGACGATTTAGGGATGGCTGTTGCTAACAGCCTTGCCGCCGTAGAAAACGGCGCGACGCAGATTGAATGCACGATTAACGGCATCGGTGAGCGGGCGGGGAACACCTCACTTGAAGAGTGCGTGATGGCGCTCTATACCCGCAAAGACCACTACGGCGCGGATATCGGGATTAAGACGCAGGAGCTTTACAACGTCTCGAGGCTCGTACAGCGGCACACCGGCATGATGGTGCCCCCGAACAAAGCTATTGTCGGCGACAACGCGTTTGCCCACGAGTCGGGCATTCACCAAGACGGCGTTTTGAAGCACAAACAGACCTACGAAATCATGAACGCCGAACTCGTCGGACGTGAGGCGGGCGTGTTAGTGATGGGCAAGCATTCGGGCCGCCACGCGTTCAAAAAAGCGCTCTCTGATATGGGCTATGATTTAGAGAACGACGTGCCCGATTACGGTATCAGTGCCGATTCGGTTGACGTGCTGTTCAAACGCTTTAAGGATTTAGCCGACCGTAAAGGTGCCGTAAATACCGACGACATCCGCGCGTTAGTCGAAAACGAAGTCATGAAAGTTGCCGAGACGTACCGGCTCGAGCATGTTCAGTTTCAGTCCGGCACCGGTGGGATGACGCCTTCAGCCCTGGTACGTCTTCATACGCCCGAAGGTACGCTAGCAGAAACAGCGCTGGGTGACGGCCCCGTAGACGCCTCGTTCAAGGCGTTAGCCAAGCTGACGCCCGTGCCGTTTGTTTTGGAATCTTATGACCTCAAGGCGATTGGCAAAGGTACGGACGCCTTGGGTGAAGTTTCGATTCGGGTCAACAGCGAAGGGCAAATCGTCCACGGACGTGCTATCTCGACGGATGTGGTTCACGCGTCGGTATTGGCTTATGTTGATGTGCTTAACAAGCTTGCGGCGGGGGTCGGGCGTAACAAGGCGGCGGCGAACCAGATTACGATGACGACGCCGTAAACTTAAGAATCATCACTCGATTGCTGAAGCTCACGGTTGCCAATTGTGAGCTTCTATAAGGATAAAAACAATGTCCGAAAAGTTCGAAGTCGAATTACATACCGAAGAACATAAGGATGAGTACGACAATTTTTATACTGTTTTGGAAGACGTAACTCCAGCTTCCCTACATGCCCATTGTCCACACTGCGGAGTTTACGCTTCAATGAAGATAGACAAAAGTCTAAAACGGGAACGGTGGAATTTTGACTTAATCTGTACGTGTCCAAGATGCAAGCAAACAATCTTCGCAAAAGCGGAATTTTCTGAAGAGTTAGATGAGTCGAGTTTGACTGAGATTTATCCTAGAAGGCGAAATATTAGCTTAGCACCCGAGATTCCGATGAAGTACAATAAAGACTTCCGCGAGGCAATGCTTATAGAAGAAGATAGTCCAAAGGCAAGTGCCGCTCTGTGCAGACGCATATTACAGAGTGTTTTGCAAGATGAATTTGGTATCAGTAGTAAAAACCTTGCACAAGAAATAGAAGACTTTATCAATCTACCGGGTATTCCTTCTTATCTGGTTGATGCAGTAGACGCAGTAAGGAATGTGGGCAATTTTGCTGCTCATCCTACGAAAAACTTGAATATAGGAGAAATCGTAGATGTCGAGCCGGAAGAGGCTGAATGGCTAATTGAGGTTATCGATTCTTTATGCGATTTCGTCTTTGTGCAACCTATGAAACTAGAAAGACGAAAAGAGGCACTCAACAACAAGTTGAAAGAAATAGGCAAACCTTCTATGAAAGATTTGGGTAAATCTTCTTCGGTAGACAAGGATGCCCATGATAAGGTCTGAAACTTGCACCACCCTTCAGTATCGGAGGCAGTTGTGAAAGTCATCGGTCTTATCGGTGGGATGAGCTGGGAGTCGAGCGCCGAGTACTACCGCATCATCAACGAAACCGTGAGAGACCGCCTCGGCCCGCTCTACTCGGCGAAGAGCCTCATGTACACCGTGAACTTTCACGAGATTGAACGGTTGCAGTACAAAGGACGCTGGGACGACGCGGCTGATGTTTTGGTGGACGCGGCGAGGAGGCTCGAGCGGGGCGGCGCGGACTGCATCCTCATCTGTACCAATACGATGCACAAACTTGCCGAACAGGTCGCGGCGGCGGTCAGCGTTCCGCTCATTCATATCGCCGACGCCACAGCGCAGAAGGTTCAGGCCGAAAAGCTCAAAAAAGTCGGTCTGCTCGGTACGGCGTTTACGATGGAACAACCCTTTTATAAAGGGCGGTTGACTGAGAAGTTCGGTTTGGAAGTCATCGTTCCCGACGCTTCAGACCGTCAAACGGTTCACCGCATTATCTACGACGAGCTGTGTCAGGGAAAAGTTTTGCCCGCTTCAAAGGCTCAGTACGTCAGAATCATAGACGAATTAGCCCAGCGCGGAGCTGAAGGCATCATTTTGGGTTGCACCGAGATTACGCTGCTCGTCGGTCAACCAGACAGCCCTGTTCCCGTTTTCGATACCACGACGCTGCACGCGCGCGCGGCGGTAGATTTTGCGCTCGAGAGACCTTATGCCTGAACGAATAGTTGAAACCATCGAAATCTACGACACCACCCTCCGCGACGGCACCCAGGGCACGGGTTTCAGCCTCACCTCGGACGATAAAGTCGCTATTGCCAAACGGTTAGATATTTTCGGCGTCGATATCATTGAAGGAGGATGGCCCGGCTCAAACCCTAAAGACGTTGCTTTTTTTGAGCGAATGAAGTCGGTGAAGCTCACGCACGCCAGACTCGCCGCGTTCGGGATGACCCGCCGTAAAGGGGGCGTGGCTGAAGCCGACACCAACTTAAACGCGCTCCTAGACGCAGGCACGCCTATCGTTACGGTAGTCGGTAAGTCGTGGACGTTGCACGTGACTGAAGCGCTCGGGACGACGCTCCCCGAAAACCTCGCCATGATTCGGGATTCAGTCGCGTACCTGCACGCACAGGGCCGTGAAGTCTTTTACGACGCCGAACATTTTTTTGATGGCTATGTAGCGGACGCCGACTACGCTCTGGCAACGCTGCGCGCGGCAGCCGAGGGGGGCGCGACGCGGCTGATTCTCTGCGATACGAACGGTGGGTCGCTGCCCGCGCATATCGCTGAAGTTACAGCGCACGTTCACAAAACTTTTGACGTCACCATCGGCATTCATACCCACAACGACGCCGAGCTTGCCGTCGCCAATACGCTTGCGGGCATCGGGGCCGGGGCGCGGCAAGTTCAAGGAACGATTAACGGCTACGGCGAACGTGCGGGAAACACAAACCTCATCAGTGTAATTCCGGCGCTTGCGCTCAAACTCGGGTACGCTCAGCCCCAAGACCTGACGCAGCTCCGTGAGCTTTCGCGCTACATCGACGAACGCGCCAACATGCAGCCCAACATCCGTGCGCCGTACGTGGGCGACGCTGCTTTCGCCCACAAGGGTGGGATGCACGTGTCGGCGGTCAACAAAAATCCTGAAACGTATGAGCACATCGCGCCGGAAACAGTCGGCAATACCCGGCAAGTCCTCTTGTCCGACCTTTCAGGACGCGCCAATGTGCTGGCGAAGTCGGCGGGGAGCGCACCGGCGGAAGTGGCGGCGGTGGTCGAACGGCTGAAAGAACTCGAGCACCGCGGCTACGCCTTCGAGGGGGCCGAAGCGAGTTTTCAGCTGATGAGCCAAAAAGTGAGGGGCGCGTACAGGCCGTACTTTACGCTGCACGGCTACAAGGTTTTGATTGACAAACGCGACAGCGACCTCTATCCGTATTCCGAAGCGAGTGTGCAGCTCGAGGTTGAGGGTCAGCTCGAGCACACTGCCGCGACCGGCGACGGCCCCGTCAACGCGCTCGACCGGGCGCTCGGCAAGGCGCTTGGACGGTTTTACCCGACGGTGCGCGAGCTGAAACTGACCGACTACAAGGTGCGGGTGTTGTCGGGCGGTGAGACCGGGACGTCTAGCGTCGTCCGGGTACAGGTTGAAACCACGGACGGTACCGATACCTGGGGTACGGTCGGCGCGAGCAGCGACATTATCGACGCGTCGTACACCGCCCTCATTG
The DNA here is from genome assembly GCA_965215315.1 of Truepera sp. Lineage (GTDB taxonomy): Bacteria > Deinococcota > Deinococci > Deinococcales > Trueperaceae > Truepera. The sequence goes on from CBDCDB010000008.1 coordinate 3,984,159, forward strand.
ACGCTATCGAATATAAGCTCAGCAAAGACAAGGTTGCGCCGCAAGCACCAGACGCTATAACGACATCTGTGTAACGGTACCTGCATAAATGATAGTTTATACATTTCCATAAAGCGGTAATACCGTTGAACGGGGCGTTGCAAGCTTTACCTATCATAATGTTGTGCTGCTACTGCATGAAAATTGACAGGCTTACGGCGTAACCGCTAAACTTAGGAGCGCTGCTAGTCAGCCTCCGTTACTCAGTTTGTTACCTTCCGTTGTTCTCCAACGACGCGAATCCCGACGCGCTCTAGCTCAGGTCGGCGGCACCAACAACTGCTGCAATTAACCTTTGCAGCTGTAACGGCTGTAACGACCCTGTTTAATCTGCCTCTGCCCGAAAGGAGCGCCCTTATGAAGTCTGATTTTGCCACCTTAGCTTGGCCCGACGAACGCGATGCGTGCGGCGTCGGCTTTGTCGCTGACACGCACGGGCGCAAGTCGCATACTGTTTTGACGCACGCGCTTACGGCGCTCAACAACCTCAGTCACCGGGGCGCGGTCAGCGCCGACGGCTTAACCGGCGACGGTGCGGGCGTTCTGACGCAGCTGCCGCACAAACTCTTTCGGCGAGAGCTGGCGGCTCAAGGGATCACTTTGGAGCACGATTCCGACCTCGCCGTCGGCGTCTTTTTCGTCTCAAACGCGTCGCAGTTTGAAGAGCTCTACTGCGTCGCTGGCGAAGAAATTGACGCGTCACACCTGACGCTGCTGGGCTGGCGTGACCCACCTATGGACGTGTCCGCGCTCGGCGAAGATGCCAAAGTGCGGCTCCCTATTATTCGGCAGGTGCTGATGGGTCGCCCGGAGGGGTTAGATGATGACGCTTTCGAGCGGCTGTTGTACCTAACTCGTAAAAGGCTCGAGCGCCGCCTGTTCCAAACGCAACTCGGCAATTTTTACATCCCCTCGTTTTCACACCGCACCATCTCGTACAAAGGGCTGATGGTCGCGCCGCAACTCCCGAGCTTTTACCAAGACCTCGCCGACCCCGATTTTGAAACCTCTATCGCAGTTTTTCATCAGCGTTACAGCACCAATACGATGCCGCGGTGGTCGCTCGCGCAGCCGTTTCGGTTTTTGGCCCATAACGGTGAAATCAATACGCTTCAGGGCAACGTCAACTTTATGCGGGCGCGCGAAGCGGTGTTAGAGAGCGCTTTGTGGGGCGACGACGTTGAAGAACTCCTGCCGGTTATTGCCCCCGGCGGCAGCGATTCGGCGGCGCTCGACAATGCTTTCGAGCTGCTCGTTCTCTCAGGCCGCGACCCGATGTTGGCCGTGATGATGCTCGTCCCTGAAGCGTATGAAGAACTCGCTGAGATGAAGCCTGACCTGCGCGCCTTTTACGAGTATCAAGGCACGCTGATGGAACCTTGGGACGGCCCCGCAGCGTTGGCTCTAACCGACGGGCGTTACGCGGTGGCCGCCGTTGACCGTAACGGTCTCAGGCCGCAGCGTTACTGGCTGACGCGTGACGGGTTGGTCGTGGTGGGTTCCGAAGCGGGGATGGTGCCGCTGGACGAAGCCGATGTGATCGAGAAGGGGAAGCTCGAGCCCGGTTCAATCTTGGTGGTCGATACGGTAGGCCAGAAACTCCTCCGTAACGATGAGGTCAAGGCCCGCGTCGCCGCGCAGCACCCCTACGGTGAGTGGTTAAAGGCGCAGGTTCATGCGCCTGAGCACACCCAGTCAGACGATGAGCTGGCTACGCGCCCCTGGGACGAAGCGGCGCTGTTACGTTCTCAAAAAGTGTTCGGGTACGGCGCGGAAGACTACGACCGCATCTTGGGGCCGATGGCGCTCACAGGTGACATTCCGGTCGGGTCGATGGGTGACGATACGCCGCTCGCGGTGTTGTCCGAGCAGCCGCAAAGTTTGTTTCGTTACTTTAAGCAGCGGTTTGCGCAGGTTACAAATCCGCCTATCGACCCCTTGCGCGAACGCCTGGTGATGTCGCTAGAGACGCTTGTGGGGCCGCGGGGGAAGTTGCTCGAGGAAGACCCCGGCTCAGCCCACATCATCGTTTTCAAATCGCCGGTGGTTGACGAGGCGCAGTTCGCGTGGCTTAGAGCGCAAACGTGGCTCAATCCGACCGTGTTACAAGCTCGATTTGCGGTCGCGTCAGGGCCAGAAGGTTTGGACGCCGCCGTGACTGCTCTTTGTGACGAGGCTGTAGCGGCTGTCGAACAGGGCGCTGGGCTCCTCGTTATTTCCGACCGTGAGGGCGGGCCGGAATGGGCACCGCTGCCTAGCTTGCTGGCGACGGCGGCGGTGCATCACCGGCTGATCGAAGCGGGTTTGCGGACGCGCACGGCGATTGTAGTCGAATCAGGCGATCTGCGTGAAGATCACCACCTCGCGTGTTTGGTCGGTTACGGCGCGGCGATTGTTCATCCGTACCTGGCGCTCGCGTCGGCTAGGGACGCGGCAGCGAAGGCCAAAGAACCTGTAGACGCAATTACGGCCTCGAGAAACTATCTGAAGGCGCTCGAGAAGGGTCTCTTAAAGATCATGTCCAAAATGGGCATCTCGGCGGTATCTTCGTACCGCGCCGCGCAGATTTTTGAGGCGCTAGGCGTGTCGCAAGAGGTCATCGACCGTTACTTCCGGGGGACGCCGAGCCGCATCGGTGGGGCGGGTTTAGAAGCCTTTGCAACTGATACGCTACATTTTCACGCCGAGGCGTTTGGCGAAGACCCGAAACTTAAAGACCGGGGTCTGTACCGTTTCCGCAAGGCGGGCGAATACCACGCGCTCAACCCGCTCGTGTTTAAGGCGCTCCACAAGGCGGTGCGTACTGCGTCATTTGAGGCTTACGGCGAGTACGCCAAACTGGTTGACGAGCGTCCCGCGTGTAACTTGCGCGACCTGTTGCAGTACAAAAAGGCCGACACGCCCCTCTCACTTGACGAAATTGAACCCGTAGACGCTATTGTCACGCGGTTCACCACTCAGGCGATGAGTCACGGCTCGGTCTCACGCGAAACGCATGAAACGCTCTCCATCGCTATGAACCGCCTCCATGCCAAGAGCAATTCGGGCGAGGGCGGCGAAGACGCCGGACGCTTCAAGCCCTACACACGCGATATGCCCGAACTCTCGCACGCACCGTGGCACCCACAAGCGGGTGATTGGGGCAACAGCGCCATCAAACAGGTGGCGTCGGGACGGTTTGGGGTGACGCCCGAATATCTGGTGTCGGCACGAGAACTCGAGATCAAGATGGCCCAAGGTTCTAAACCGGGCGAAGGCGGACAGATTCCCGGTCATAAGGTCAACGAGGAGATCGCCGCCATTCGCCGCTCGGTGCCGGGCGTTACGCTGATTTCGCCGCCGCCCCACCACGATATCTACTCGATTGAAGACCTGGCGCAGCTGATTTACGACCTCAAACGGGTGAATAAAGAGGCCAGGGTCGGCGTCAAGCTCGTCGCCTCGGCAGGCGTCGGGACGATTGCGGCGGGCGTCGCCAAGGGCTACGCCGACAACATCCAGATTTCCGGTTTCGATGGCGGTACGGGCGCGTCGCCGTTGTCGTCGGTCAAACATTCGGGTGTGCCGTGGGAACTCGGTCTTGCGGAGACGCAGCAGGTCTTGTTAGAGAATAACCTCCGGGGCCGCGTCTCGCTCCGGGTAGACGGCGGCATGAAAACAGGCCGTGACGTGATGATCGGCGCACTGTTGGGCGCGGAAGAGTACGGGTTCGGCACTTCGGCGCTTGTCGCGGCGGGCTGCACAATGCAGCGGGCGTGCCATCTCAACACCTGTTCGGTCGGGATCGCCACGCAGCGCGAAGATCTACGAGCCAAGTTCCCGGGTCAACCCGAACACGTCGTCAACTTTCTTGTCTACGTCGCGCAGCAGGTACGGATGATTTTAGCTGAACTGGGTTTTCGTAGTCTAGACGAGGTGATCGGCCGCGTTGATCTGCTCAGCGCCAAAACGCCGCCGCACGCCAAAGCTGCCCTCGACCTGAGCGCTGTTTTACGCGACGCCGATCCGGACGGCAATAAACCACGCCGCTCGCAGCGTCGGCACAACGACCGTCCTGAACCCGTCTTGCCGCTCGATGAAACCATCTATCAGGATGCCAGAGAAACCATTTCAACCGGCGCAGCGCTCACCAAACGTTACGCCATCACCAACCGTGAGCGTTCGGTCGGCGCACGCCTCGCCGGTGAGATTGCCCGCGTTTACGGTGACGCCGGGTTGCCGAGCGGGACGATTCAGTATACATTTGACGGGGTAGCCGGACAGAGTTTCGGCGTCTTTAACATCAGCGGCGTGCAGCTGACTCTGGTGGGTGAAGCGCAGGATTACGTCGGTAAGGGGATGGCGGGCGGCGAAATCGTCGTTAAACCGCCTCACGACGTGACGTTTGTGGCCTCGGAAAATACGATCATCGGGAATACCGTGCTTTACGGCGCAACCGGCGGTAGTCTATTCGCCGCAGGACGTGCCGGGGAGCGGTTAGCGGTGCGTAATTCGGGCTCGAGCGTCGTTGTCGAAGGGTGTGGCGACCACGGCTGCGAGTACATGACCGGCGGCGTCGCGGTTATCCTCGGCAGTACCGGGCGTAATTTTGGTGCCGGGATGTCAGGCGGCGTTGCCTATGTGTTCGATGAAGGGGCGACGTTAGAAGGCCGTCTGAACGGTGAGATGGTCGGGTTGGGGCGGCTTTCGGCCCAGGTTGACAAAGACCTGCTCAAAGCGCTCGTCGCGCGGCACGCAGCACTGACCGGCAGCGCTCACGCCACCGACCTTTTGGGCCGCTGGGAGGCGGTGTTGGGGTCGTTCTGGAAGGTCGCGCCGAGTCGGGGCGATATGCCGGAGGTTGGGGCGGGGCAGCTTGAGTCCTTGTTGCAAAAGGTACAGCAACCCGCAGCCCTTTAACGAACAACACAAACCTTGCGTGCCTCACTCATAAAATAGTGAGGCATTCTTTACGATTCGGTGCGGCTTCACTTTGAGCGTGCTACCGCTGCACCGTGTTGCGAAAACTACAGAATCTTAGCTGCTGCTAACGGTAGACTCTGACAGAAAGAGAGGTAAAGATGGCCCTTATACGCAAAGGCACAGCCGAGTGGAACGGCGATCTCAAAACCGGTAAAGGCACCGTGACGGTGCAAAGTAGCACTTTCGACGCGCAGTATTCGTACAAGTCGCGCTTTGAAGAGGGCACCGGCACGAACCCCGAAGAGCTGATCGGGGCGGCGCACGCGGGTTGCTATTCGATGGCCTTATCGAACATGCTCGCTGAAGCGGGGCACACCGCCGACAGCGTTAAAACAGTGGCGAGTGTAAAGATGGACGGCCTCGAGATCAAGAGTGTCCTGCTCCATACTGAGGGCAGCGTCCCCGGCCTGAGCGCCGACGAGTTTCAGACCTACGCAGAAGAGGCCAAGAAGAATTGTCCGGTCTCACAAGCACTCTCAGCGCTCGAAATTGAACTCGAGGCCAAACTCGTTTAGCTTGTAATGTTCTAACTTACACTGTGAATTACGCCTCATCTGAGCTTCAGGTGAGGCGTTTTTGTGAAATATCTGTGCGCCCGTTCTGACCGCCCATTGTAAAGTCTAACCGTGACCCCAGAAGATTTTGCAGTAGTGTTCCGTAATGCGGTTTTAGCCAACTATGTACTGCCGTGTATGATTTTTTCCTTGTGCGTTTTTGCAGGTGTCGTGTTGGCGCTCGGTATGAGGCGTAAACGAGCTACCACAAATATCTTGGGTGTCTTCTTCGCTGTCGCGGGGCTCTATCTCGGCGACCGCTACACGGTTGTCCCCCTGCTCATTTTCGGGCTGATGGTGGCGGGCGGACTGCTTTCAGGGCTGAAACATGTGCCGGTCAGGGCTCAGCGCAGCTCGAGGTCACAGGTTCAGCGCCGCAGTAACGCTTCCTAAAGAGCTGTTCCATGCTATAGCACTTAAGCAGTTAGAAGTTACCGTAGTCGCCTCAGAATATGCGTGCTAAACGGCTTAGTTGAAGGTGAGAGTGTCCGTTCCCAGATAATACCGGCTATAAAAGCTGCTTGAGAAGATTTACGAGCAAGAATAAAGTAGCATTTGCATAAGAGATTGACCTCAGTACTATCCCAGAACGCGCGTGCTAGATTGGAAGAATCTTACGTCGAGCGTTTCCGACCAGATGATACCTGTTAAAGATAAAGAAAAGTGCTCCGTGTCGTTTGCCCTACTTTCTGCTCTCAGCCTCTAGAGGGTGTTTGGGAAATCCCCCCACCTATGTTTAGGTAGGGGTGAATGGTCAAGCGAAAGCAGTATACAACGGACTTAAAAGACGCTGAATGGAAGGTGCTCGAGCCCTACTCACTCAAGTTGCTGCCTGAACCAAGAAGAGGGCGCAAGACGGGTTATGAACTCAGAGTACTGCTTGATGCTATGCGCTATGTGCTGAGAAACGGCTGCACCTAGCGAGACTTACCAGGCGACTTTCCCCGCGTGGCAAAGCGTGTACTACCACTTTGCGAAGTGGCGAGCGGTGGGGCTGTGGCGCAAGCTCAACAAGCACTTGCGGCGTGCGTTAAGGAAAAGGCTTGAGCGTAACGAAGAACCGAGCGCCGGTTGTGCTGATAGCCAATCGGTCAAAGCAGGAAGCTTGCACGGTAACGGCTTTGACGGAGCCAAGAGCGTTAACGGCAAGAAAAGGCATCTGCTGGTGGATACCCTCGGGCTGGTGCTGAGTGTGTTGGTGACGAGCGCGAATGTACCTGAACGCAAAGGGCTGTCACTACTCTTAAACCACAGCAAACCTCATGTACCGAGGTTGTAGCATTTGTGGCTCGACCGGGGTTATAAGGGCACTGCTTTCAGCAACCGTATCCTTTTGTGTTTCGGTATCGTGCTTGAAATCGTCGCTCGTCGTGTTAAGAAAGGCTTTGGCCTACAAGCCAGGCGCTGGGTTGTGGAGCGCACGTTTGCTTGGTTAGGAAACTACCGCAGGCTCAGCAAAGATTATGAAACCCTCCCCGCCTCGAGCGAAGCCTTTATCTATCTCGCAAGTCGCGACTTTATCACCAAGCGCCTTGCTCAAACTAACCACACACCCTGGAGAAACCGGTGAACCTATTCCAAAACACCCTCTAGCTATTTAAGTATCCCCAAGCTATACTTGAGGGATGCAACCCCTCTATGTTGAGCTGAGCGAGCAAGAAGACAGAAAGCTGCTAGAGATAGAGAAAGCCCCCCACTTCAAGCCCAAGGTGCGTCTGCGAGCCAGTGTTCTACGGTTATCGAACCAAGGCTGGCGTGTGCCGAAGCTAGCTGCTTACTTGGGCCGAGGCGAAGAAAGTATCAGGCGCGATCTGAAAAGGTGGCAACAGCAAGGCGTGGCAGGTCTGGGCGACGGCACAGCGCCGGGACAAGCTCCTTTGATTACGGACGAAATAAGAACCCAACTGGCCCTATACCTTGCTGAAGAACGGAGCTGGACAGCCTCGCAGCTTGCCGCTGAGATAGCTGGGAAATTCAACATAAAGGTCACAGCTGAAGCGATACGCCAGCACCTCAACCGCTTGGGCTATGTCTGGAAAAGGACGCGCTACGTGCCCTGTAAAACGGTAGACCCTGAGCTTGAACAGCAGCACCGAGCGGGTTTAGACACGCTTAAAAGGGGGCGGCAGAAAAAAGGCTGAAGCTTTATTATCTAGACGAAGTAGGCTTTAGTCTGGCGCTGGGCACAACGTACACCTGGGCAAAATCTGGTCACACCACATTAGCAGTTCCGACACGCTGGAGATAGAACGGGCAAAGCCCGGCCCGTTGGGCCTAGTTCGCAGTCACGGACGACTTAACCTTATCGGTGCGCTCGAAGTTTATGGAGCAAGGCAAACGCTTCACTACGAAGCTTTAGAAACATCGGTCAGAAGTGCCAATGTCCTAGCCTTCTTAGAACACCTCGCTGATAGCTGTTCGCCTGACAGCTTGAGTGTTGTGGTTCTGGATAACGCTACTTTTCACCGCGCTAAAATGGTTCAATCCAAACGTGCTGCTTGGGAAGCTCAGGGACTCTATCTACGCTTTCTGCCGCCTTATTGCCCACACTTCAATCTCATCGAATGTCTTTGGAAACGGCTCAAGGCTTGGCTCCTCCCAAGGCGTTGCTACGATGCCCTCAGAGACCTCCGCAAAGCTGTTACCCAAGCACTCGAGCTGCTTGGAGCAACCGCCGTGACCCCAGAAACCCAAGCCAAGTGGAATGTGAGTCAGGCTGAGAGGAATGACCATGCGAAAGACTCACACATCCGAGCAGATCATCGATATTCTGCGTAACGTTGAGAAGGCAACTAATCAGGGAAAGACAGCGGCAGAGGCGTGTCGCACCCTCGGTATCAGCGAGTGGAGTTTCTATCGGTGGCGTCAGAAATACGGCGGGATGGAGAAAAGCGACGCTAAGCAGCTGCGGGAGCTGGAAAAGGAGAACGCCAGGCTCAAAAAGCTGCTTGCCGAGAAAGACTTGGACAACGACATCCTTAAGGAGGCGTTAAAGGGAAAGTTCTGACGCCCAGCCAGCACCGTGATGCCGTGACCCATGTCCGGTGCGAACTGGGTGTGAGTGAAAGGCGGGCTTGCCGGGTACTCAGCCAACCCAGGAGTACGCAGCAGTACCTACCCCTCCGGGGAGCGAAGGATAAGGCACTGGTCAAACGCTTGCATGAACTTGCTCTGATGTATCCCCGCTATGGCTATCGGCGCATCACTGCCAAGCTCAAGGCGGAGCACTGGGCTGTAAACTGCAAACGAGTTCAGCGGCTGTGGCGTGCCGAAGGACTAAAGGTGCCGACCAAAACGCATAAACGAACCCGGTTAGGTAATGGGGAGAATGCTTGTCACCGGCGCAAGCCCGAATACCCTCACCACATCTGGGCACTCGACTTCTTGATGGACACCACCTTAACCGGCGGGCGTTTGAAGTTCCTAACTGTTATTGACGAGTTCTCTCGTTCGTGTTTGAGTATTAAGGTCGAGCGCACGATGACCAGTCATAACGTCGTAACCGAACTCGAGCGTCTTATCACTGTCTACGGAGCACCTAGCTTCATCCGCTTCGATAATGGTCCTGAGTTCATCGCCAAGACAACCCGATGCTTTCTTGCCGACGCCAAAACCCAAACGCTCTTCATTGACCCCGGCTCGCCCTGGCAAAATGGCTACTGCGAGAGCTTTAACAGCCGTTTCAGGGATGAACTCTTGAACTTAGAAGCCTTCACCTCTACGCTAGAAGCACGTGTACTCAGCGAGATGTGGCGACGGAACTATAACGAACACCGACCTCACGGCGCACTCGGCTATCAAACGCCAAAACAGGTGTTGGATCAAACACTCAAAACAAGTAGACAAAGACGCCTAGACTCACATCCGAAATGGCCCAAGTTTAGGGATCCCCTCACAACCGCCGTCTAAGCCTCAGTCTTCATTTGGGGGTACTTAATTGACCTTTCACCGCAGCTTGCAGTCTCTCGACCTTTAGCTGACGCCTCTAGAGGTCGCTGCTCGGTACACTAACACTATGACTTACCGCCGAGAAACCGTTACCTGCTCTGTTGGGGATGTACCTGTTGGGTCGGCTCATCCCATCGTCGTACAGTCGATGACCAATACCGACACCGCCGACGCCGAAGGAACCGCGCTGCAGGTCGCGCAGCTCTACCGGGCCGGGAGCGAGCTGGTCCGCATCACCGTTAACAACAAGGCTGCGGCTCAGGCCGTACCGGAAATCAAACAAAGACTCGCCGACCAGGGGACAGCTGTTCCGCTCGTCGGTGATTTTCACTTTAACGGGCACATCTTGCTCCGCGAGTTCCCGCAGACGGCTGCTGCGCTAGACAAATACCGCATCAACCCCGGCAACGTCGGCACCGGCCGACGCCACGACGAAAACTTTCTAACGATGATCGCAGTTGCTAAAGAGTTTAATAAACCCGTGCGAATCGGCGTCAACTGGGGGTCTTTAGACGCGCAGCTGTTGACCAAGCTGATGGATCTCAATGCAGCGTCAGCCTCGCCCAAAGAGGCTCGAGACGTGATGATCGAAGCGATGCTCCAGTCCGCGCTCCTCTCCGCTGAACTTGCCGAGACGCACGGTCTAGGTCACGACAAGATCATCTTGTCGGCAAAAGTATCGAATGCTCGAGACCTCTGGGAGGTCTACCGGCTGCTCGCCGCGCGCTGCGATTATCCGCTACATCTGGGTCTGACCGAAGCTGGCATGGGTGTTAAAGGTGTGGTGGCGAGCGCGGCGGGCCTCAGCGTGCTGCTCGCCGAAGGCATCGGCGACACCATCCGCGTTTCGCTGACGCCTGAACCGGGTGCGCCCCGTAAAAAAGAGGTCGAGGCCGCGCAGGAGATTTTAGCGGCGCTCGACCTGCGTAAATTCGCCCCGACCGTGACCGCCTGTCCCGGTTGCGGGCGGACGACCAGCACGCTCTTTCAGGAGATGGCCCGTGACATTCAGGCGTACCTCAAGGCGCAGATGCCGAGCTGGAAAGCGCAGTATCCAGGGGTCGAAGGGCTCAGGGTCGCGGTGATGGGCTGCGTGGTCAACGGCCCCGGCGAGTCCAAGCACGCCGACATCGGGATTTCGCTGCCGGGAACTGGTGAAGACCCACGTGCGCCGGTCTACCGCGACGGTCAGTTTGTCGGCGTATTGCAAGGTAAAGCAATCGTCCCGGAGTTCAACCAGTTGTTAGACGATTACGTCAAGATACGTTACGGCAAGCCGGAGACCGGTCACGCGAACACCCCCTTGCAAAGTTCCTGACGACCTATATGCTCCTGCTCTGGTGCCGGTTTTTACGGTAGAATTGTGGGGGACAAGCTGAACCGTGAGATGAGCCGTTGTCAGAGCGCGGATGACGTGAAAGCATGGGTGTAGATGAGAGCTTTTGGAAGTTCAGTGACGAACACCGGAGAACTGGCGCGAGTGTGGACGACGGCGGACGCGGTAGCGTACTGTACGCAGCTGACCCGCGCCCACTCGAGTACTTTCTATCTCGGCTCACGCCTGTTCCCGCCCACTGAACGCCAAGCGGTCTCAGTCGTCTACGCCGTTTGCCGCAGCGGAGACGACGCGGTAGACGAAGCCCCCTCGAGCGAAGCCGCCTACACGCGCCTGTTGGTCTGGCAAGAACACGTCGAACGCGCCTACGCCGGAACCCCGCGCTCCGGCGCGTTTTTAGAGGTCGGGTTGCACTGGGTTTTAGAGCGTTTTGACGTCCCCAAAAGTGCCTTTGACGAACTTTATTTGGGGCTCGAGTCCGACTTGACTGAGCAGTGTTTTGAAACCATGAGTGACCTGATGGTCTACTGCCGCCGGGTCGCGGGCGTTATCGGCCTGCTCGTTGCGCCCGTAGCAGGCTACCGGGGCGGCGACCTGACCCTGCAGAGCGCGCTCGCGCTCGGTGAGGCGATGCAGTTGACCAACATCCTCCGCGACGTGGGCGAAGACCTGCGGATGGGCCGCTGCTACTTGCCCAGCGAACTGCTTGACAAATATGGGGTGACGCGCACAATGCTCGAGTCCGGGCAGGTCACACCCGCCTATATCGCGCTGCTAGAAGAATTGTCCGACCACGCGTCGGCGCTCTACCGGCAGGGCTGGCAGGGCATCCCCAAGCTGAACGGGGCGGCGGCAACCGCTGTCGGCGTCGCTGCGCTCAACTACGAAGGCATCTTGCAAAAATTGCGGCAAAACGGGTTTGATAATTTGACGCGGCGAGCGTACCTGCGCCCGGTCGAGCGGCTCGTGCTCATTCCCAAAGCTTTTTACGGTGTTTACGGCTTCTAAGCTGCTGATTACGTCCTGAACCTGAAGCCGTTGCCGTAAACGATGATTTCAACGCCTCCCTCAACAACCTTCGGACTTACGATTTTAACGCCCAGCACACCGTCGTAGCCTCGTTCAGTGGCTTTTCGCTCGAGCTTTTTCAGCGCCCGCTCCAGCGTCTTGTCAATCAATACCTCGTAATGTTTCATCTCACCACCGACCAGATTACGGACGTTTTCACGGATGTCTTTAACGACGTTCGCCGCACCTACGGTGCAAACGGTTAAGAGTTCACCGAGTTCGGTGTCTTGTGGAAGCGTTTCAGGGGTGTAGAGCATCAGGTGCGTTTACGCCTTCGGAAGATTCTAGATAGCTGGAATAGAAGGAAGCTCACAGCAAAAAATGCTGTGACGAACACTAAAATGCCTAAGATTAAGACGCCTATATCGTATTTGGCAGGAAAAAGCGTACTGCTCACCTTACTGGCAAAGATTAGTGATAGATCGCGGTTGAACGCAGGGAAAAAGTCAACTCCTGTAGCTGGTTCACTGCCGAGAAACGTTACGGCAGTCAGCGACTCACGGCTGTTAACGACCGCATCTTTTACGGTTTCCGGCGTAAACTTCTCGAGCCTCGAGGGCCGCTCAATCAGTCTTGTCACGAGTGCATTAAAGGGTTCCTGATTGAGAGCGCCCGCGTACCAGGCAACGGTTTGCAGCTGACCCGAATTGAACTCGTCCGTGAGCGCGTTGAGGTTCGCCGCCGGGAGCGTCAGCAACGTTTCCATATCTCCTTTGGGCAGCGCGGCTACCTTAGCAATCGTCACCACATTGTTTGTAGTCAAAAGCCGGTTCAGCGTCCTCTGGGAGAAATCTTTGGGGGCTTTGTAACGGTAAACTTCGGTGCTGACCACTTCGTCCAAACGGGTTCCGGCAAGGTCGGCCCAGGCTAAAACAGTGGTGATGGACGAGGAGGTTTCAAGAATCTCGAGCGCACTTTCCGGCAGTTCAACAATCCGCCTGAGTTCACCTTTTTGAGTGGCCTCGAGCACCGCCTTTTCAGGGACATTTTGCACGACTTCAGCAAGTTTATAGAGGTCGATTTCTGGAACTTTGCCGAGGTCTCGCCGGAAAGTTGCGTCGCATTTGGCTAGGTCAAGGACAAGTGCAAAGTTCTGCGTAAAGCTCTGCCACTGCGTAAAAATTTCGTTGGCAATACCCGCCGAAAGTTCCGTGCTGACCGTAGGAGTATCTTCGCGTAACGAAGTGGCAATCTCTCCTTGAATCTGCCTTTGGGTCTCCTCGCCTGCAAGCTGACGACGAATGGTAGGGAACGGCCCACGAACGGTGCTGTCGATGACGTCAAAAACGATGAGACCACCCCCAACGACCCAACCGACGACCGGAATCACCGACGACCCGGCGCGGCCCAGAATACGGGTAGCGATTTTTCCAGCGACGCGGCGCGAAATTTGTGCGCTAAGACGCCGTGCGACGGCCCTGGCTACATAACCCCCGGCAATACTGACGACGCCGACGCCGCTTCTCAGCCCTAAAGTTTCAGGTTCAAAATCTCCCGTGAGTGCTTCGGTACCTACGCTTTCAACCTGGGCGCGAATTTCTTGTTCGTAGGCTGTTGCTACGGCGTTGCCATAAGTGTTGCCGAGATAGGTCTGGATACACTCTGTAGAAGACGACGCGCTACGCGCCGCGACCGACGTAAAACTTTTCGTAAAGTCGTCTGCGACTTCGCTGGCGAGCGTCTCGAGGCGCGTGCGAAGGGCTTCGGACGTAAAGGCTCTGTTGGCAATCTGTTTGGCGAGTTCAGTGGCCTGGGCAGGGGAGAAGCTCGAGGTAAAACGTCGAAGTGGCCCGGTGTCTTCGCTAACGCTATCGACTGCCCGGTTGACTTCATTCTCTAAAAGGTTCGGCAGCCCCAGCTCGAGCCACTTGTTCTCGACCATCTGGGGTAGGTCTACCGCACCTAGTTCGGCGTCAAAAAATTGTCTTATTACCCCTCTGAGTTCGCTCCGAATGTCGTTTTCGCCTAAGCTTAGGCAGCGCTCGAGGGTCGCCGAAGTGGTTGTTGATTGCGCCATACCTGACGTGCTCCAGAACAAGCTGCTGAGGAGCAGAAACTTTACAGCCTTCATACGTCTGAGGTTAGCATGGGGGGTGGAGGCTCGAGCTCTACGGCTCACCTTACCGCTTTAACCTTGGTCGAGCCGCCCCTATTCTCCTGCTTCTGCCATGTTTGCAAGGCCCTTATCGCCCCTCCGCCTATCCTAAAAAGAAGCGCCTGCACAGCACGCTTCTACAGTTTAGAAGGTGTTTATCTGCTTGCTCCGCTAGGCTCTGCGTTACGGTACTTGGAGAACTCAGGATGCCGGTCAAACCACCGAGCTCGAGCCGCTTTCCAGACACCGACGTCGGTCGTAACGTCGAAACACTCGGGCGCAGCAGCTTTGAGTTCTTTCAGATAGTACCTGTTTGTACCGGTGTAGACAATCGTGTTCTTGTGCCCCTGGCACGCCGCCCGGTTGAGGACGTCGTACTTGACTCCAGCGTGTTCGGACGGATCGATTTTCCCGGCATACCCGGAAATCAAAAAGACGTTATCCCGAAGGATCAACCGGCAACCCTTAGCAACGTTTTGCGTCACCTTAAAGAGTTCGTTGTGACCGGGAACGTTGCTACGGCCCTGGTAGGCTTCGTAAGTGCCGACTTGTGGTTTAAGCGCAATCAGGGTGTTTTGTACCCTGAAGTTGTAGTTCACATCCCGCGCCGACTTTTGCTCTTTACGGCACGACAAGCCGGTAAACGCCCAGTCGATCAGCACGTCATCGACCAAACCATTGTTAAAACGGTCGTTTTCGACGCCGTCGTCTCCTGCATGACGAATGTATGAGTTGCGGAATACCCAGTTAGGGTTGTTATTCTTAAAGGTGATGCCGTCGCTGGTTTGATTGATGGTCATGTTTTCGATCACGGCGTTGGGGGTGTTGTAAAAGATCAACCCGGCTGCGTTATGAAAGCTGTTCCAGTCGGTAGTATCACTCAGACCGATGTCCATAAAACCGCCGTGAAGGCAAAACGAAGCGGCGTTGTAGTTCGCCAGAAACGAAGGGTTGCCAAGGCCAGCACGGTTCAGAAACCGGGCGTTGCGGGCGTTGACCCGTACACCCGAGCTTTGGTTGCGGATGAGTACCGACTTGTTGTAGCTGCTGCTGAGCGTCATCAGAGGTGCGCTGCCCCTATTCAGACACGAACCTGAAGATATTTCGGGTACCTCAGGTGAGCTGGGCGTAGGGGCTTCGCCGGGTGAGGTTACTGAGGGCGCTTCAAAGGTGATTTTAAGCAAAGGTGTGCGGCTGCTGCTCTTATCCCGTGCGTAGGCGGAACGTTCGGCCTTGCCGTCGCCGATCACATAAAAAGCTAAAGCGTTACCGCTCTCCCAGCCGCCGCGTGAGACGACCTCCTGTACGACCTCATTCAAGTCCCAGGTGCGTGTCGCGAGACCTCTGCGCCAGGGTTTGGGATTCCAGTCCGCAGCTGAGGTTTTGGCTCTGTCTTTGACGCTGCTGCCAAACGGTAAAGCGTTATCTGAAGCTTCAGCTCTGACTTGCAACTTGACCGGTGCTGAATCGTCGGAGATAGCGGTAAAGCTGATCGTTGCCGACTTGATGGTGGCACCTTGCGGAACCTTGACGTTCGCAAAGCGTAGAGCGACCGTTTGATCGTCTTGCGAAAAATCGAGCGCTTCGCCACTTTTGCTTAGGCCGCGACTGTTTTCTTCAGCGTCGTCGGCGTTGCTCGAGAGCGGAACCACCAAGCTCGTCGTGCTGGCTAGCGTCCCCAGTTCCGGTAAGGGCTGCTCTAAACCGCTGCTACACGCAGCGAGCAGCGCAAGTGAACCGAATAAATAACTTCTGGCGGTCAGTTTCATTGTTCCTCCACCCCAAGTGATGTTGGACCTTTGATCAGGCCGGGCTGTGTGGTGTGAGGTGGAGTGCAGTTCACTCCCCTCGGCCGATTGCGTCTTTCTGTTCGGAATGCCCAAAAGAACAGAAGGTAGTGCTCTTCGAGGGGTGGGGAACCCCCCTTCGTCATGTACCTTAATTCAGGCTTAATAATCACCGGTGTTAGATTTTTCGTATTTGCAGGTGTAAAGGGGAATTCTCACACTATTTTTGCGTCTTTCGTACTTGCTTTTTTAGTAGAAGTTTTCTTGTATCGGCGCTGTCTAGAAAAGATCGCCGCAAGCATTATCTAAAAATGCGCGCGCTAGTCGAAGATAATCAGTTAGGAAACGTTGCCGATACGGATAATGCCCGATACAGGCAGGTGTACCTCAGCCTCGACCTGCGTAAGCTGCTTTCGGTTCATCACCCATGTCGGTATCTCTAAACGCTCGAGCGTCTATGAGTAGCATCTGCACGAGAGATTGACACCAGTATCATCCCAGGACGTGCGTGCTCGACTGGAAAAATCTTGCGTAGAGCGTTTCTAACCAGATGATATAGCACCTAAGCAGTTAGAAGCTACCGTAATCACCTCAGAATGTGCGTGCTAGACAGTTTAGTTAAAAGTGAGAGCATCCATTCTCAGATGATACCTGCTATACCTGCTAAGTTTGTTGTTGGCTTTAGCTCTGCGATCTGCGCTTTCGCGTACACTAAGAGACTGTGAGTGTATCGCCTTACCCCGCAACCATGTCTGAAATTTCTGAAAAAGGCCGCGTTCTCTGCGCCATGTCAGGCGGGGTAGATTCGTCCCTGGCAGCGGCGCTCTTGAAAGAACAGGGCTTTGACGTTCAAGGTGCGATGCTGCGGTTTTGGCCCGACGACAGGCCGAAGGGCGCGTTCGATCTCTGCTGTAGCCCTGACGCAGCCTACGACGCGCGCCGCATCGCCGATAAGGTAGACGTACCCTTCTATCTGCTCGACGCTAGAGATCAGTTCGACGAGGTGGTCATCAGTCCGTTTGTGCCGACCTACGAGAGCGGTAAGACGCCCAACCCGTGCGTGTGGTGCAACCGCGAAATCAAGTTCGGGACGTTTTTGCATAAAGCGCAGCGCCTGGGCTGTGAATTTGTTGCTACGGGCCACTACGTCAAACGTATCGACGGGCCAAACGGCGTCGAACTGCACCGGGGCGCAGACGACTCCAAAGACCAGACGTACTTTTTGTGGGCCCTAGACCAAAACGTCCTGCCGCATCTACTTTTTCCTCTGGGTGATAAAACCAAACCCGAAGTACGTGAACTTGCTGAGGTTAGAGGTTTTATCACTGCGGACAAACCTTCGTCTCACGGGCTCTGTTTTGTCACAAATAGCGTCAAGGACTACCTGAACGATTTCAGCACCATCTCCCCCGGCGACGTGCTCGACGCCTCGGACGGGTATAAAAAGGTCGGGCAGCATAACGGCGTGCAGTTTTATACGGTTGGGCAGCGGCGCGGGCTCGGCATGTACCACTCGCACTTGGAGCGCTTCGTTACCGAACTCCGCGCCGAAACCAATGAGGTCATCGTCGGTACCCGTGAGATGTGTCACTGGCAGGGTCTCGCCGCCGAACAGGTCAATTTTCTACTGGGCGAAGCCGAATTACCGGAGCGCGTCCAGGTACAGGCGCGCTACCGGCAGACGCCGGTTCCGGCGACTCTAAAATTGGTGGAGGGTAGGCTCGAGCTGCGTTTTGATCGTCCCATGTTTGCCGTTACCCTCGGTCAATCTGCCGTAATTTACGACGGCCCGCGCCTTTTGGGTGGCGGCGTCATCTGTGAGCGTACTTAACTCAGTTACGTTGTCGGACGGTTTGCCTTTTTCAAGTCAAGTAGCAGATATATAGCAGGTATTATCTGGTTTGAGCCGCTCTGGGAAAATGATGGTCGCTCCTGCGGAGGACTTCGTACACTAGTACGCACCCCTAAGAGGTGATAGCTGCGAGATTCGCGCTTAGTAGTTGTGATAATTGCTGTAGCACTCAAGCAGTTGAAGGCTACACTTACCACTATAGAATGTACATGCTAGACAGTTCAGATGAACGTGAGGGTGTCTGTTCCCAGATATAGTGTATAAAAGCCGGAGCGCGTTTGAACGCTCCGGTCTTCTTACTATCAGCCTGTGCTACCAGAGCCCTAGCCGTTACATGTAGCCAAACCATCGATCCAGTCGCCCAAAAACGCGCTGCCGCTCTCGTCGCGGACGTTGCTGCCTAAAGGCGGCATGGCGTCCCCTTCGCGACTGCTCAGGCGAATCCAAAGCACCGAGTCTTCTCTGCTTCCGGGTACGATGAGTTTGGCGTTATCTCGCCCAAGGTCGCCTGAGGTGGGCGTGACGTTGCAGGTGTTGCTGCTTCTAAAGGGAGTACTCGAGCGCAGATCCATATCGCCTCCACCCGGCCCACCGGGGCGGTGGCAACTGCTACAGTTCACGTCTAGATAAGCTTGCGCTCGAGCCGTAGCGGATACGCTGCTGTCGTCTAGCGCAGGATGCGCGGCGATGTCCTCAGTGGAGGCTGGCAAAATACCGATAGCCTTGAGTGTGGCGATCTGCTGGGCCGTGCGGTTGGTACTCGGATACGTCGCGGCGCGGTTGAGCTGGCGCGTTTCTAACCCCAAACTGTACCCTGCCGCCTGGGTGTGGCACGAGTTACACGCGGCGCTGCTCGGGAAAATCCAGGTCTGTCCACCGATGTTCTTCTCCTTGCCTTCAGTGAGCAAAGTCGCGTCGGTTTGAGCGTCGTTCCACTCATAGGTGTAACCCGAATAGCTGCCGTCGGTATAGCGCACGTAAAAACGGGTCTCAATACGCTTACCGCCCAAGCGAAACTCCTTGATGCTCACGCCGCCCGGAGGCAACTCCCAGTCACCTGCGCTGTCTACCGTAAAATCAGCGCCGTCAGGCAGGGCAAACCAGCGACTTTTTTCGGCCCCGTCCGACCAGAAGGGTAGGGCGACCTCGTAAGGGATCACGCCGCTCGCCATCTCTGTGGGGTTGGCTGCGTCAACGCAGCCCGTCTCGCTGAGTTTTTCGGGCAACGAGGCTTCGGTAGCGCTCGCCGTAAACTGATAGATGCCGCCCCCGAAGTCGAGCGCGTACAGTTCACCACCGTTGTCCTCGGCGAAGCTCGAGAGATTAAAGCCACTTTCCAGCAATGTGCGGTTGCTGTAACCGTCCCCGTCCGGACTAAGCCCCCAAACTGTGCCGGACACATAGTCGCCGTAAACGTAGGTGCCTACCAAGTCAGCGACCTGCTCGCCCCGGTACACGTAGCCCCCGGTCACGGATCTGCCTACATCATGACTATATTCATAAACAGGGTCGGTAAAGCCTGCGTTAGAGCAGCTTCCTTTATAGCATTGCAAACCCTCGCGCTCGTTCCAGCCGTAATTTTTACCGGATTCGATGAGGTTGACCTCTTCGTAGGCATTTTGACCCACGTCGGCTGACCACAACGCGCCGGTTTCGCGGTCAAAACTGAGCCGCCACGGGTTTCGCAGACCGTAGGCAAAAATCTCCTCAGCGCCGCCGTCACCAACAAAGGGGTTATCTGCGGGAATGGTGTAGGGGTCGCCGTTTACGTCAATCCGCAAGATAGAACCGAGCAACGTATTTTTGTTTTGTGCGTTGCCGCCAGGGTCGCCTTGCGAGCCTCCGTCCCCGAAAGCGATGTACAGATAGCCGTCTGGCCCGAACGTGATGTCGCCCCCGTTATGATTGTTGTAAGGCTGCTCTAGATCGAGCAGCGTTTTCTCCGAACCGGGTGCTAGCGTGCGTCCGTTATCGGTAGTGGTAAAGCGTGCGATACGCGAGCGTAAGTTTCCGTAGTTGTAGTGTAAAAACACATAACCGTTATCAGCAAAGTCGGGGTGAAATGCCAGCCCGAGCAGTCCTGCCTCGGACGGGTCGCTGACTTTTGAGCGCAAGTCAATGACGGTTTCGACCTCGCTCTGCTTTACGTCGTCGCTATTAGGAAAACGCAGAACTCGCCCCGCTTTCTCGAGCGCGTACCAGTAAGACGTGCTGTCGGGTGCTTGCTCTAGCCCGAGTAGCGCTTCAAAGCTGAGTCCCGTAAAGCGCCGCTGCAACCCAAGTTTTGCTGCAACTTTCTTCGGTGCCAAACAGGTGGTGTTTGTTGGGCGTGCGTCCAGACCGACACTATCTTCGGCGGGCGTCGGGTCAGCGGGTAACAGGGTCGTATCGATCTGCCATGCCTGGTTGTCGCCCCCGTGACAGTCCCAGGCATGTAAAGCTGCGCCGTCAGCTTGGCTGTTACGCTGGACGTCTACACACTTTTGGTCACTCTGCGCGACCAGCGCATAAGCGTCCCCCTGAGGTTTAAGCTCGAGCTGTTGATTTTCCCCTCCGTGACACCCAAACTGCTGGACGATGGGAGAGCCTTCGTCCGTTTTACGACTTAAAGAAAAATCAAGACACGTTTTCGTCTCGGTGTTTTCAAGCACGTAAACGTTTTCTTTCCCCGGGACAGGGTGAAAGTCAAACGTTTGAGCCGCGCGCTCTGTACACGTTTTTTGCACCAAAGGTACGGCTCCATCGGCGCGTACCTCTCCCGCTTCAATACATTTGTTGCTATGCACCGAAACTACAGAGCTGCTAAAGGCTGCCGCTGTCAGAGCGGTTACAGTCAGCGATTCTTCAGGTACCGTGCGGCTACAGCTGTTGATGATAAAAAGTGTCGCGGTCATACTTGCTATGACGAAGATACGTTGCATCGTTGCCTCCCGGAAATGTGATCCTGCTTTCAACTGCTTCACTATAGGTTGAGCTCGAGCCCGTTCGGATAAGAGATTTATGAGCTTTATGTAAGTTTACGGCAAACATTTATTTATTTTAGATTCATCAATATTTTAGAGTTGAGAACTTTTGCACACCGTCGCTGAGATCGAAAACGGTACCGTGAGCGCCGTAGAACCGCCTCAAAACTACGGGTGGCGTCCAGTAAAGTTCTGCTCAGTACCGTGCAGCTTCCATAAAGATACCTATAGCCATTTCCGGCGGAAATACAGCAGGTATTCTCTGATTTGAATGGACGAAGTTCTGCGAAGCAACGCTTTAGATGGCTAAGGTACAGTCTGGCACGCACGTTTTGAGATGATACCTGCGAGATTCGCCCCCAGTACTTGTGTGAACCGCTATGCTGTGGTGGTTGTCCCGTTTTTAGAGGGAAAAGCTCGGCTCAGCACGATACAGAGAAAGCTGCACTTTGTCGGAGGTGCGGCTTTTAGCTTTTGAGAGGCGTTTCTGCGCTAAACAGATACGCTCCTGGCAGACCTGCGCTACACTGACTGCGGGAGGCTTACTGTGCTGTGGATCGTACTTGCTCTACTCGTAGTCGTTGCCCTTGTTGGGGTCACGTTTTACAACCGTATTACGGTTCTGGAAAACCGTATCAAAAACGCTTGGGCGCAAATTGATGTGCAGCTCAAACGCCGCAACGACCTGATTCCAAACTTGCTCGAGACCGTCAAAGGCTACGCTGGCCATGAGCGCGAGCTGTTTACCAAACTCGGTGAAGCGCGTGAACGCTCTCTCCGGGCGACGACCGTCCCTGAACAGGCCGAAGCCTCGAATCAGGTCACAAGTGCCCTGCGGAGTGTTTTTGCCGTCGCCGAAAACTATCCTGAACTCAAAGCCAATCAAAACTTTTTAGCCCTGCAAACTGAATTGTCCGAAACTGAAGACAAAATCGCCTACGCGCGGCAGTTTTATAACGACGCGGTGCTGCAGTTTAACAACGCCATCCAGACGGTTCCTGGTGTCTTTGTTGCGGGGCCGATGGGCAAGACGCCGCAGGTGATGTTGGAGACGCCTGAAACGGAGCGGGCTGTCCCCAAAGTGTCATTTAGTTAGAGCCCATAAAACGGTGTATGGACTGTCTCGAGAACAACAACTCGAGAGCAAAAAGTACGGCGCACCGCTTGAATGACTTGGCCTAAACTTACCTGACAGGTTTTTACGGTACGCTCAATACACCGCACCTATGTTTAGCATTTGCATAAGAGATTGACACCAGTATCATCCCAGAGCGTGCGTGCTAGACTGAAAAAATCTTACATCGAGCGTTTCCGACCCGATGATACCTGCTAGTTCAACTGCAACTTGAGAAAATAGCTTGGCAGCAGTCCAGTAAAAATCCCCGCGCCACTTGCTGAGCGCGGGGATTTAATTTCTAGGCCAGAACTAGGCGGAGGGTTCTTTTTCCTCTTCGAGTTGAGCTTCTTCGGGCGTTTCGCTCTGAGTTTCAGGTGCGCTGGGTGCGGGGCGGCGGCCTTGGCGGAACGCGGCGGTCAGAAGCGCAGCCGCTTCTGCTGCATCGATAGCGTTTTCCGGTTCCTCTTCGGCCTGTTGCGGTTCTGCTGGCGTAGGCGCTTCTTGCTCCGTCTGCTCGACTGGAGCTGGTTCAGTGGCCTGAAGTGCTGTGTCAGACACCGTGTCAGCTGCTGGTGCAGAGGCTTCCACGGGTGCAGCGTCGGTCTCAACACCGGCGTCTGCGTTTGAGTTGTCCGTAGCTGCGTTACTGCTCGAGTCCTGCGCGTCAGCTGGCTGGTTGTCGCTCAAACCGAACTGGGCGAACAGGTCAGCGTACACGTCGCCCAACTTGGTCGTGGTCTTGCTGCCAGCGTCGGCTGAGGCGTACGAGTAGTCGTAATCGATACCCTGGCTCCGGCGACCGCCGCGGCGACCACCCTTGCGGGCTCCCCCACGACTCTGCGGTGCGCCGAGCGGTGCGCCGCCTTCGTAGCTGCCCTCGCCTGCGCTGTATGGCAGGGTGCGTTTGCGTGACAAGCTTGCGCGCTGCTCGATGGGGTCGATGTTGAGGATCACAGCGGTAATCTCGTCACCTTTGTTGAAGTGCTGCGAGATGTCCTCGATGTGTTCGTGAGCCAGTTCGCTGATGTGAACCAAACCCTCGATGCCCTCTTCAATCTCCATAAAGACGCCGAAATCGGTCATGCCGGTAATCGGGCCAGTTACTTCGGTACCCGGCGGGAAACGGTCAGGTAGGCTCGACCACGGGTCGGGTTGGGTCTGGCGCAAACCGAGTGAAATCCGCTGCTGCGGCACGTCGATCTTTAAGACCATCGCTTCAACTTCCTGACCCTCTTCGACGACCTCTTTGGGGTGCCGAACGCGCTTCGTCCAGCTCATTTCCGAGACGTGAATCAGACCCTCGAGTCCCGACTCGATCTCGACAAACGCGCCGAACGGCGTGATGTTTGTAACCTTTCCGGAAACTTTTTGCCCGATCTGAAAGTTCGCCAGGACGTTTTCCCACGGGTCGCCCTTAAGCGACTTCATCGACAGGTTGATACGCTCGCGCTCCAAGTCCATGTCCATGACTTCGACCTGGACTTTTTGCCCGACCTCTAAAACTTCGCGCGGGTGGTTAAAGCGGCCGTGCGTAATCTCGCTGCGGTGGACGAGGCCATCAACGCCGCCCAAGTTGACAAACGCGCCAAAATCGGTGATTTCAACAACTTCACCTTCCAACTTCGCACCGGGCTCGAGCTTCTTAAGCGTCTCTTCTTTAACGCCCGCGAGCTCTTCTTCCATGATCGAACGGCGCGAGATGATAACGCGGTTGCGGCGGCGGTTGAGTTCGATGATCCGAACCCGCATCCGCTGCCCAACATAGGGCGAGAGATCGTTGATCCGGCGCACGTCAACCTGGCTGGCAGGTAAAAAAGCCCGCACGCCCAAGTTGGCGACCAAACCGCCGCGAACTTTTTCGACGATTTCAACCTCGACCGGAAGCTTTTTGTCGAAAATATCTTGCAAGAGGTTCCAGGCGCGTTCCTGGTCGGCCCGCTTTTTCGACAAGATAATGGTGCTATTGGCGATGTCAACGCGGATGGCGTAAACCTGCAGCTCATCACCGGGCTTGAAGTATTTCGCGGCTTCAGCGGCGTCGGCTTCAAACTCGAAAAGCTGGTTGTAAGGCACCAAACCCTCAACTTTTTGACCTACGTCGACAACGAGACCCTCTTGCGACAACATAATAACAGTGCCGGTGGTGAGCATCCCGCGGTGAATCGGCTTGCGGGCGAGCTGTTCGTCCGAGGCGGCCATCACTTCTTCCATAGTCATGTTTGAGCCGTCGTCGTCCTCACTGGCTGTAGAGACGTTTTGAACATCCTCTTGTGCAACATCGTCTTGAGGGGCGTCAGTTTGAGCTTCGGCTTGAACGTCTACTTGACCGCCAGCCTGACCAGCCTCTATATCGGGTGCATCTTGGGGGGTGGCGTCCGCCGTCTCTTGAGGTGCAGCTGCGTCATCTACCGGAGTCGTTTCCGTTTCGACTGCTGTCTCGGGGTTTGTGTCGGCGTTGGCGTCCTCTGGGGTAGAAGATGCTGAGAAGGTCGTAGTCTCAGCCGACGCAGCGCTTTCACCCTGAGTGGGCGCGGCGTTCGGAGCCTCGGTCGAACCGGGGTGCTGGGTTTGGTCGGTGCCGGATTCAGGGTATCCGGTCTGGTTTTCCTTTTCGTCCATGTTGGGGGAGTTCCTCCTTGCCTGATTTGTGGCAACATTCTTATTTAAGCACGAATCCCTGCCGTGTACAAGATGTGTGGTATTTACTCCAGCCTGACCTGAAAGCAAGAAACAAGCTGAGGCGGGTGACGTAACCACAGGCAAATACGGTGTGGGAGTGGGTGTCTTTATAAGTGTAGCAGAATACGCGCGGGTTGCGTAAGGGTAGCCTACGAAATTGCCCATCTAAGAACCGGTCTTTAGGTGCGCCCAACGAGGAGCGTGACCTTGACGCCGCCATTTTGAAACTCGAGCCTGTCCATCACATCCAGCGCAACCCAAGCCGGGTCGGGCGTAAGCAGCGCAAATGTCCATCCCGGCGACTGTGAGAGCGCAGCGGACAATTCAGTGTAGAGTTTGCGGACGTTCTGCGCGTCTAAGCGTCTACCATAAGGTGGGTTGGCAATTAAAAGTGCGTTTTTATACTTGCTTTTGAGGGCGTCGTAAGGGAGCGTCAGGGCGTCGGCAGGGCTGAATTTTACGGCGTTCGTGATACCTGTGCGTTCGGCGTTGCTTTTTGCGGCGTCTAGTATCTGAGGGTTTTTGTCAAAACCGAGTAGTATGGCGCTCGAGTCGGTTTCTTTTGCCCCGGCTTCACGTTTAAGCCGTTCCCACTGGGTTTTCTGAAATGCCGGAAACCTCTCAAAGGCAAAGGTTCGGTAGCTGCCCGGTGGCATATTTTTTAAGAGGCGGGCGGCCTCGAGCAAAAACGTCCCACTTCCGCACAGCGGGTCTACCATCAGGTCAAACGTTTCCAAATCTACCGTTTTCAAGATGGCGGCGGCGAGTGTTTCACGCAGCGGAGCGTCGCCGACATGCGTGCGGTAGCCGCGCCGGTGCAGGTGTTCGCCGCTGGTGTCCAAGCTCAGCGTGCAGCGGTCTTGAAACAGCCGGACGTGAATATTTAAGACCGCATCGTCTGACACAACCGGCTGAAGGCCCAACGGCAGAACGGCGTCCTGTAACGCGCTCGAAATAGTTTCGGCAATTTTTGGTGGATAATGAAGTCGTGAGCTTCGGCTGCTGACGCTAAAGCGCACCTGTTTTTCAAACCCGATAAAACGTTCCCAGGGAACTTTTGACGCTTTGTTGTAGAGCATCGGATACGACTGCGCCAAAAACTCGGCAATTCTCCACAAAACGCGGTGCGCTGTGGCGAGCTGCAAATTGGCGTGATAGATGGTCGTGAACGGCCCGCGAAACTCAACCCCGCCGCGTACAATTTTTGCGTTGCTCACGTTCGGTAATGCCTGAATTTCCTCCAGCAAAACCCTTTCAAAACCGGGCGCACCGACGGCTAAAAAGTCGTGTGTTTCTTTGAGGACGTAACGTTTAAGGCGACGCTCCAAGGCTCGAGGGGTCAAAGGTTCCACCATCTAACAGTAACGTTAAATTAAGGTTATGAGCGGACACGAACGCTTAGTTGAACTTCTGCATTTTGCTCATATAGCGATTATAACACCTACTGAGCGCGAAGCTCGCAGCTATCATCTCTTAGGGGTGCGTGATAGACGACAATCACTTTCCCAGAGCGTTTCAAACCAGATAGTACCTGCTATACTTATTCGGAGAGTCTCGAGGTTCCCGCAAACACAACCGTAACGCGAGAGTCTTAATGCCCCCTTGGGTCGCGCAAATCCCTCAGTCCATCGCCCAACAAACTCCACCCCAACACCGTCAACACAATTGCCAACCCCGGCACCAGCACCGGATATGGGCTCAGCTGCAAAAACCCCTGCGCCTCGCGGAGCATGTTGCCCCAACTCGGCACTCTCGGCGGCGTCCCAAGCCCTAAAAACGACAGTGCAGCTTCAGCAAGTACCGCAACCGCCAAGCTCAAACTCACCTGCACGATAATAGGGGAGAGGGCGTTCGGCAGGATGTGTCGCCGTAAAAGCCGCCCCTGCGTAGACCCCAGCGCCCGCCCCGCCTCGACAAAATCGCGGTTTTTAAGCTCCAACACCGACGCCCGGAGGAGCCGCGCAAAAACCGGCGCGGTGGCAATCCCGATAGCGCTCATTGCCGTAAACGTTCCGGGGGAATAGATGGCGGCAAAAAGGAGCGCCAGTAAAATGGGCGGGAAGGCGTAAAGAACATCAATTAAGCGCATGAGTACGTCATCGAATAGCCCGCCGATAAAACCCGCGAGTGCTCCGACGAGACAACCGATGCTGAGAGCAATCCCGACAGCGACGAAACCGACTAGGAGGGCACCCCTCGAGCCCACCAACACCCGGCTGAGCAAATCCCGACCAAGTTGGTCGGTGCCTAAAGGATGCGCCGCACTTGGCCCGGAGAGCTGCGCCGTAAAATCCATCGTGTTGGGGTCTTGCGGGAGCCAGAAAAGACTTGTAAGTGCTGACACCACGACCAGCCCAACGAGGAGCGAGCCGACAACGAGATTGACAGGTACACTACGGTTAGTCATAACGAATTCTTGGGTCGAGTAAGCCGTAGGCCAAATCGACTAGAAAGCTCAAAAAGACGATGATGCTGGCGTAGACCAAAACTTCACCTTGAAGCAGCGGAAAATCCCGCGTGCCGATAGCAGTCAGCGCCAAGCGCCCGAGCCCCGGTAGCGAAAACACCTGTTCGATGACGATTGCGCCGACCAGAACTTGTGAAAACGACAACCCCAACACGGTCAGAATCGTCACGAGCGCGTTTCTCAGCCCGTGTTTGAGGACGACTTTACGTTCCGGTAAACCTTTGGCCCTAGCTGTGCGGACGTAATCTTGGGCGAGGGTCTCGAGCATCGCCGAACGCGTCATCCGGGCGATCACGGCAGCTTGTCCGAGCCCGAGTGCAAGAGTGGGCAGGATTAAGCTGCGAACCGTTCCGAGCGGGTTTTCATTCCACGGCACAAACCCGCCCGACGGCAGCCAGCCGAGCCGGACGCTGAAGAGTAGAATCAGCAAGAGTCCTAGCCAAAACGACGGCACCGCCGCCCCGAGCTGCGCCGCGCTCACGACCACCGGGTCGAGCCAGCTGCCGCGTCTTAAAGCTGCCCAAATCCCGAGTGGCAGGGCAACCACACACGCGACGAGCATTCCGGCAAGTGCCAGCGGCAGCGAAACCCACAGCCGTTCGGTAATGAGTTCCCGAACCGGCGTGCGGTAGTTGATGGAGGTGCCAAAGTCACCCCGTAAAACGCCGCCGAACCAGCTTAGAAACCGCGTTACAGGCGGTTCGTTTAGGCCGAGTTGTTGCCGGAGGGCCCCCAACGCCTGTGGACTCGGGTTCAGCCCCAAAATGGCGGTTGCCGGGTCGCCGGGAATAGCGAGCAGCGCACAAAAAACCAGCACTGCCGCCAAAAAGACGCTGAGGCAGGCTAAGAGAAAACGGCGGAGGATAAAAGCCAGCATCAGCAGCTAGAAAATGTGATTTACTGCGCCAAATACGCTTCGGTCAGGTCGATGGCGACGATGGGTTGGTCTTGCCAGTAACCGTAAAGGTTGTTTTGCGCGGCGACCAGGTACGGCGGCGAAAAGACCCAGACGTTTACGGCGTCGGCGGCGATAGTGCGCTCAATCTCCTTGTAGAGCGACATCTGCTCCGCCTCATCGCTTGTCGCTTCAATTTGGGCGAGCAGATCCTGAACTTCGGGGCTGTCGTAATTGTAGTAGTAAGTGGGGTCGCCGTAAATCCCGATGTCACGGGGTTCGGAGTGCCCGATAATCGTCATGTCGTAGTCGTGCTGGGCAAAGATGCGGTCTAACCAGGTCGTCCATTCAACAACCGTGACGTTTGTAGTGATGCCTATTTCGGAAAGCTGCTGTGCAATCACCTCACCTGTACGCCTTTCAGTGGTATAGGGTTGAGGTAATTCAAAATCTACCGTAAAACCGTCCGGATACCCTGCTTCAGCCAAAAGTTCACGCGCTTTATCTGGGTCGTAGGGGTATGGATTGAGGTTCTCGTAGTAAGGTTCGATGGGGCTGGCGTGGGTGCCGATAACGGTGCCATAGCCGAAGTTCGCACCCTCAACAATAATATCTTTGTCAACCGCATGGGTAATGGCCTGCCGAACGAGTGGGTTTGAGAAGGGTTCACGTGCGTTATTTATGGCTAAGGTGTATTCAGTTGTTGCCGAACCTTCTGTAACTTTGACGTCAGGATTGTTCTGAAGTTGAATCGCGTTTTCCGCGCTGAGTCCGACGCCCACCATATCAATGTCTCCGGCTTGAAGCGCGGCAAGTTGGGCGTTGGTGTCTTCGATGATGCGGAAGGTTACGGCGTCCAAATACGCGGGCGTGCCGTAGTAGTCTGGGTATTTCTCGAGCCTTACTTCGCTGCCGCGTACCCACTGTGCAAACTTGAAGGGGCCGGTGCCGACGGGTTCACTCGCTTGGCTGTCGGTGGTTCCAGCCTGATAGATGATGGAGTCGGGGCGGGCCAAGTTGTAAAGCAGGCTCGAGGTCGGCTTGCTCAAGGTCAATACCACAGTATTACCCTCAGCTTGAACAGTTTCAATCGCTTTGTAGTATTCCGGATGCGTATGTCCGGATTCGGGGTCGGCGGCGCGTTTTAGCGCAGCCACCACATCCGCCGGGGTCAGCGGGTCGCCGTTATGAAACGTCACACTTTCTTGCAGCGTAAATGTCCAGGTGAGGCCGTCTTCTGAAGTCTCCCACGATGATGCAAGTGCCGGAACAATGTCACCGTTCTGGTCGATTCTTACGAGCCCCTCAAAAACGTTGTGATACATCACGCGGGCAATCTCTTGCGAAGTTGAGACGGTCGGGTCCCAACCCGGCGGTTCGGCAACGATTGAGACGGTGATGCTGCCGCCCGGTTGCGGTTCGGGTTGGGCGAAGCCCGCCGTTATTGCCGTCCAGCCGAGTAGTAACGTAACTAAGATAAACCTCTTCATACTTATCCTCCTTGTTGCCGTAAAAGTTAGCTGCCGTAATTAGTCGCCGTAAAAATGTCTAACGAAAGTGTAACGCGTTCGTGCTCGAGTTGACGCTTACTCGGTGAGAAAATAAATTGCGGCAGCGGCGTAAAGTCTGGCTGCCTTGACAATATCTTCAACCTCGACATATTCGTCGCGCTGATGCGGTACCTCCCGCGCTCCCGGCCCGACCGTAACGATAGGAACACCGGCCCACGCTGCCAAAAAAGTGCCGTCGGTTGCCCCCGGCACGCCGCCGTAACGCGGCTCTGAGCCCAAAACCTGGGGATAGCTGCGCCCCAATGCCCGGACGAGCGGGTCGTCCGGTTTGGTGTGCGTCCACGGTCTGTCTTCTAACAGCGTCAGAGAAAGCTCGGCTTTTCCCCGAGACGCCTCCGCCAAACTCTGCAGCGTTCGCCAAAGCTGTAGGTGGTCTTGCCCCGGTACGGTGCGAACGTCGAGCGCGGCGTAGGCGGTTTCAGGCATGACGTTGAGCTGCGCTTCGCCCTGCGCGGGTGCCCGTAGAATGGTCGGCGTAAACCACGGCAGTCCCAGATATTCGTGAGTTTCCAAGCGGGCTTGTTCAGAGGCTTCTAACTTGCGCACTCGAGCTAAAAACTCGAGCAGCGGCGCAATTGGGCTGATACCGGCGTAGGGCATCGCGCCGTGCGACATTTTACCGGTGCTTAAAATTTCAACCCGTAAAGCACCTTTTTGACAGAGACAGAGCTCGAGGTCTTCCGGTTCGCAGACGATGGCCCCGTCTACGGCGTCGGCCCAGCCCTGCCGGATAAAGTGTTTGATGCCCTGCATCATGCCCTCTTCGTCGGCGACGATACCCAGACGGATGCGCCCCGGCAGTTCAGGAAAGGTTCGTTTAACGGCTTCTGCGGCAACAATCGCCGCCGCCACGCCCGCTTTCATATCGCACGCGCCGCGCCCGTAGACACGTCCGTCTACTAACTCCGCAGAGAACGGTGGATACCTCCAGCGTTTAGGGTCACCTTCGGTCACGACGTCGGTGTGACCCTCGAGCATCAGCGTTTTATGCCTTGTCTCGTCAAAACCCGACCCGCTCCAGTCGGCAATAACGTTCGGACGACCCGGCGCAGCTTCTTCTACGGTGACGTGAAAACCGCTCTCCTGCAGAGTGTCTGCGACAAAGTTTGCGGCTTCGGTCTCACTACTCCCTGGTTCAAAAACACTGCGAAGCTGCACGAGTTTCCGGGTCAGCGTAACGGCGCGTTCACCGTTTACGGCGTCGGCGGCGAGGCTAGCAAGCTCTTCTGTACTCACAGCGGCGGCGTAAAACGCCCGTCCTGCGCCGTCCAACCGCCGTCTACCACGAGCAGCGTTCCCGTCACGTATGAGGCTGCGTCGCTTGCTAAAAATACGGCGGCTCCGACCATCTCGCTCGGCGTCGCCCAGCGCCCGAGTGCGCCCTTTTCAGCGTAGGCTTGGTACCATTCCGGATTGGCTTTAATCGGTTCGGTCAACGGGGTTTCAACGACGCCCGGTGCGATGGCGTTGGCCCGGACACCCTGCGGCCCTAACTCGGCGGCGAGCGTCTTGACGAGTTGCAGCGTTCCGGCTTTGGTCGCAGCGTAAACGCCCTGCCCCGGTTCGGTGACCTGTGAGCGAATCGAGGAAAATAGCACGATGCTCCCGCCGCCTTGCGCCGCCAGCCGCCGACCGGCAGCCCGAAGTGCGAAAAAACTCCCTTTGAGGTTGAGCGTGACGACCCGTTCAAATTCGGCTTCGGTGTAGTCCAGCAGCGGTTTGCGGACGTTGATTGAAGGTGTTGAAACTAAAATATCAAGGGCGTTTAGGCCACCGATGACCTGTTCCACCTCGCCCGCGTCGGTGATATCGAGTTTGACAGCTTCACCGATACCCTCAGCGACACGCTCGGCAGCTTCCAAATTTACGTCGGCACAGATGAGCCTTGCACCGAACGCCGCGAGTCCTTGCGCGACAGCTTCGCCGATCCCTGAACCCGCACCGATAACGAGCGCATGTTTGCCGGTAAGGTCGAACAGCTTTCCGTAGTCGTTCATATTCGGTTGTATCAGGTCATTCGGCGTTATGCAAGCTGTTGATACCGCAGAAAAGTTTGCTCGAGTCGAACTCGCGAGGAAGACGCAAAACAGAACCAACCCCAAGATTGTCCTAGTGCCAACTGCTCTCAGCTTTAATCTCAGCGTTTAATTAAGCTTGGGGCACGCTGGAGACGTTTTGCCTTATGCGAGACTTCAGCAAGGAGGTCAGGATGCACAGGCAAAGGTGGATGATATTCGCGCCGCTCGGACTTGCGCTCATCGGGTTTGGTGCGAGTGTGACAGGTTACGCCATAGAATTGCGGACGCTAGACGCGGCCTTTTGGACGTGGTTTTGGTGGGGGACGGCGGGACTCATCATCTTAAACAGCGGCGTGGCTTGTTTTGGCGAAGCGGTCAAGTACCGGGTGCTTTACGAGTTGGAGAAAACAGGGGGTAGCAAATAACAAAACAGGTGGCAAATAGAGGAGGCTCGAGTACATCTACTCGAGCCTCCTCTATTTTTCAGTCTCTAACGGTGACGCAAATTGCCAAGAGCCGTTACCGTGCCCAGCGACTCGAGCAGCTGCTCGAGGGTCGTACTGTTGCCGTTGGGTAAACGAACCGTCACGTCTTCACCGGGAACGCCGTTGCCGTTCGCGTCTGACAGGGTGCCGGAAAAGGTCACTTCGCGGTCTTCGTCGTTGTTGACGGTAAGTGCGCCGTTTACACTAGGCTCAGCGGTGCCGGAAAATTCCACATTGAGCGCGACGCTTTTCGTATCGCCCCGGAACCCGCCGAGACTCAGGGAGATTGCGCCGCCTTCGGGGACGAAGCTCTCGGTCAGGCAGTTTTGCCGGGTCAACTCGCCGTTGACCGCGACGTTCCACTCGAGCGCGATCCCTTCGTCAACTACCGTGACTTTGCCCTGCGTCGTTACCGAGTCGCCTGCGCCCGATTCGCTGACGCCGTAGCCGACGTTCTCGAGCTTCAGCAGGCTGCCCGTACCGTTGAGTGTAAGAGAGGTGGGCTCGAGGGTCGCCTCACCGCAACCTGTGTAATAGGTCGTGGCGACGTCGACGTCGGCGGCACTCTGACCGTTTGCCGTAAGCGCCAGGTTGAGGCCGGTCGGCACTTCGATAGACTCACCGTAAGCGTCGGCGCGGACGGTCGGGCTGAGCGCGTCCCAGTCGAACGTAGCGGTCGCCGTTGCCGTGTCCGGCGCAGGGGTTTGGGGGGCGGCGTCGTAGGGCCAGACAAGACTGAGATCGTCCGAATCGCCGGTGCGTACCCACGCTTCTGTGCCTTCTTCTGAAACCTCGTAGCTGTAACTGCCGGTAGGCAGATCGTTCGTAGCAAGTGCGCCGAGCATGGGGTTACGCCGCTCCGGGTGATGGTTTTGTCCAACATTCATGCCGTAACCGAAAAATGGATTGGTCATCACGCTGTTCTGCGGAAACCCTTGTAGAGCGACAATACCTTCATCTTTCGCGGCGCGCCCGAGCACGCCTAGAAGCTGCTCGGAAAGGCTACTGGCAGATTTGGTAACGTCTTGCTGGTCGAGCGGGCCGCTAGCAGCAGGTGGCGCGGCGATGGGCTCGGCGCAGGCGCTGAGTAGAGCTCCAGTCAGAGCAGCGAGGGCGAGGCGGGTAGGATACTTCATCGTTTCTCCTTTGGTTTTTCGCAAGCTGTCCGTTCGGGACGGTTTGCTACAGGTCTCATCATTGTAGATCTTAGCTTAATCCAGCTGTGTTAGGGTTCAGCCTAGCAAACTCGGCTGGTGAGCGCACGCAGACTGAAGACAATTTTACGCTGTACCGGGCCGGTATGGTGTGGTTCGTGAAGAATTGCTAAATATCATGAGGTTCGCTGAGGGTAGTTTTTCGCTGTACTAAGCCCCGTACTGCCAAAATTTTGTTGGGGGCTCGAGTTCCTTACGCTTTTGGCAAGAGAATGCTTGACGTCGGCGAGAGAACCCGTTATCCTAATCTTTGCTGTCTTGGGGCTTTAGCTCAGCTGGGAGAGCACCTGCTTTGCAAGCAGGGGGTCATCAGTTCAAATCTGATAAGCTCCACCAAGAGAAACACAGTGTAGCACGTGAAAGAGAAGCCCCGCTGAGTGTGGGGCTGTCGCTTTATGTACAGGTTTAAGACCATTTTAAGACCGTTTCTAGTTTTTCGGCTCCTTACTTCCCAAAAGTACATTTAGGCTCACTGCGCTATTTGCCCGCTGCTCTTCAAAAAGGTGCGTATATACGTCTAGAGTCAGGCTTGTGCGGCTGTGCCCTAAGCGGTCAGCTAAGACTTTCGCGTCCATACCGTTACGGATAGCGGGAGAAGCGTGTAGGTGTCTTATACGGGTTTACTTTGAAGGTTAAGGATTGGGCAATGACGTGTAGCCGTGGAAGCTGGTTGAGCTGGCAACTCTATCAGGGTGGTCGGTGAGCCAGACGCAGCGCTCAGCAAGGCGCGACTCGAGCGCGTCAATGTCAGCGAAAGCCTGGTTGGCGGTAACTTCGCGCAGCAGCGGCCAGCGGTGCTCGGCAGGATTGAGTTCAGGGGTATAAGGCGGCAGGATCACGAGCCGGAATGTTCGGCACAGCTAGCTTGGACGAGCGGTGCCAAGAAGCGCCATCTAGAACAAGTAGGGCGACGACGTCTATGGGTAGTGAAGCCGCAAAGTCATCAAGATAAAGCTGCATGGTTTGGGTGTTAGCGACAGGCAGGATCAGAGCGTGGGTGGTGCCCGTCTCAGGATGCACAGAAGCAAAAACGCAGCTCCACTGGTATCTGGCGCGGCTCGGTGCGGTAGGACGCTGGCCGACAGGTGCCCAGACACGCCTACAGGTCGGTTTCAAGCCAAAGCGTGCTTCGTCCTGGAAGCACAACCAGACCTGCCTATCGGGTTCAGCTTGGCGCAACTTCCTCAGCGTCTCGAGTGTTTTTTTGGAAGGCGGCTTGATCCTCAGCACTGGCCGCTCCAGGATGTTCCGGGCGCGGCAGCTGCATCGACTGACGCAAGCGTCGCAGGGTCCGCCAGCCGGTCACGAGGTGCACCTTACGACCGCGGCGTTTGCTGAGCCAGCTGGCAACTTTTACAGCCGTCCATACTTCACCCTCAGTGGTAGGTCTAAGGAGCGCTTCACGCAGTTCCGTTTCTTCCTCGGTGCCCCAGCGTAAGGCCGCTTCATGGCCTCCCCACTGCTGGCCTCTACGCTTGACGGTTTCGACACCCTCAATGCCCCTCTCGTTGTACGCCCGCACCAGCACGCTGACCCAACCGCTTGTGCGGCCTACCAGATGTGCTGCCTCATTGCCTGACTTTCCCGTTGACACCAGCCAAAGTGCGTGCCAGCGCGTACGGTCGGCCCGGTGCCCGCACCGCAGATATCGCTGCTGCAACTCAGCGCTGCTGAGATGTCCTTCGAGTTTCGCTGTTCGTGGCATGCCTCAGTCTGTCATCACTTAGCGGTTAACGTAAATCCGTATGATGACTTCTTAAGCTCTATACCCGTCTCTCTACTAAGCTCAGCGGCGTGCTGCTCGAGGCTCCAGTCGTGGTGTGCCTCAACCTGACGCCGCAACTGTTCACAGTCGCCGCTACTTAGTCGTTGGGGTCGTCCAGGATGTCGGTTCGGGCCCAGCCCTCCTTGCGCTTGTCGCTTAAGATAGCGCTTTACCGTAGACAAGCTCACCTCAAATCGTTCGCCTACGGCTGTCTCGCTTTGCCCCGCACCTACCGCTGCCACAATCCGCTTTCGTAAATCCAGTGAGTAGCCTCTCATTCAGCTAGCTTACTCTGGGTCAGCAAATGTTGGAAGTGCTATAATACATTGTCAGCGAAGAGTTGACCCATAGCAACACAGTGTCTAAAGTAAGCGAATGAAAAAGCGCTATGGAATCAAGCTGAGTAAAATACAAAGGCAAGAGCTCGAACGGCTAACAAAAGCGGGAGCGTGCCGGGTGAGGGTGTACAAACGGGCTAGGGCACTGTTACTGGCGGATGCCGGGGTAAGTGACGCCGAGATTCTCAAGCAAGCAGATATCAGTTTGGCAACGCTCAAGAGGATCCGCAAACGTTTTTGCGAAAGCCAGAGTAACGTCCAAGAGGTAGTAGCGGACAAGCCCAAACCAGGACGCCCAAGTCGCTTTAGTGGTGAACAGCGAGCGAAGATTACCGCTTTAGCATGTAGTGAGGCTCCTGAAGGCAGAAGCAGATGGACACTGAGACTGTTAGCGGATAAAGCTGTCGAGCTGGGCTTGGTTGAGACTGTTTCGCATGAGGGGGTCAGCGAGATACTGAAAAAAACGAGCTCAAACCCCACCTAAAGCGGTGTTGGTGTTTGGGCAAGCTCACCTCTGCGTTCATTTGGCAAATGGAGCGGGTGCTTGATACTTACGCTCAGCCTTATGACCCCGACTATCCGGTACTTTGTTTTGATGAACGACCTTGTTATCTGATTGAACAGACCTTACAACCTGTAGCGATGAAAGCAGGCCAGGTCAAACGCGAGGACTACCATTATAAAGTCACGGCAAGTTGTTCAGTGCTCTTAGCGGTCGAGCCGCTTACCGGCAGGCGTTGGACTAGGCTCTATGACCACCGCCGACGGCAGGAATACACCGACTTTATGCAGTACTTAACGCAACAGTTCCCTCAAGCGCAGAAAATCAGGCTGGTGCAGGATAATCTCAACACCCATAACCCAGGCTCGTTTTATGCTGCTCTAGCA